>JBEKCB010000014.1:0-103241 GCA_050015075.1 Candidatus Brocadiia bacterium
AAAAAACTCCTGGCGGCGAATCGCGGGGAGGAACTTCACTTTGACGTGTATGCCAAGCCTCGCGGCGGGCGGTGGCAGAGGTTCGAGAGCGTTTCCAACACCATCGCGAAAGAGGAGATTGACGGATTTCTGGTCTACCGGCTTATTCACCCCCTGTATAACTTCTACTTTTCAATGAGCATCTGCCAGCGGAATCTTCAGGACTACGACGAGTCCATCCTCCTTGACAACAAAGATTTCGGCGCAGGCCACTGCATGAATTGCCACACCTTCCTGAACAACAAGAGCGATAACATGCTCCTCCAGGTGCGCGGACCCAACCAGGGCATGCTGCTGGAGCGCAAAGGGGTATTGACCAAAGTGGATACGCGGACGAATTCCAACGCGGGGGCCGGCGGATTCGCCTCCTGGCATCCGAGCGGGCGGGTGGTCGCCTTCTCCGTCAACAAGGTGCGGCAGTTTTTCCACCGCGCGCGCACGGAGGTCCGCGACTGCGTAGACATGGATTCGTACCTGGAGTTGTACTCGGTTGATACCAACACGATGACGAGCATCCCGAAGATTGCCCCGCCGGGCCAAATGGATACCTGGCCGGCCTGGTCGGCAGACGGCCGCTACCTGTACTTCTGTCGAGCGCCGAGGCCGTGGACCAGCACCGATAAGTACCCGCCCGCGGATTACGAGAAGGTGAAATACGACCTGCTGCGGATCGGATTCGACATTGAGACCCGCGCGTGGGGCGATGTTGAGACGGTCCTTTCCTCCAAGGACACCGGCTTGAGCATCACGGAGCCGAGATTCTCGCCGGACGGCCGCTTCCTGGTCTTCTGCATGGCCGACTACAGCACGTACCCCGTCTGGCAATCCAACAGTGACCTGTACCTCATGGATCTCAAGAGCGGGCGCTATGGCCGCATGGAGTGCAACAGCGACCAGGCGGAGTCGTGGCACTGCTGGTCGAGCAACAGCCGATGGCTGGTCTTCAGCAGCAAACGGGGGACAGGCATGTTGAGCCGGCCGTACTTCAGCTACATAGATGACGCCGGCAAGGCTCATAAGCCGTTCGTGATGCCCCAGGAGGACCCTGCCTTCTACGATTCATTCGTCAAGCTTTACAATTTGCCCGAGCTCGTCACCGGTCCGGTGCGGCCGGGCGAGCAGGAGTTCGCGCACGCCGTGACCTCTCTGCGTGCGGTTGGGGTCAAGGGCGAATTGCCCGCCGCTTCCGCAACCCCGCCGACAGCGCCGGATACGACGAGTCCGTGGCGCGCGCCGCAGGATCAATCGGGCCAGATGCTTCAATGATCGTTCGCTCCGTAGCGCACTTGTGGCCGCCGCGATGCAACCCGTCTCCATTTGACCTGATACCGCCCGCAATACCGGCGCATGGCATCTGGAATCCGCCGCTGGTATACTACGCAGCGCCGGAAGGCATTTCCTTCATCCGGGGCCGGAATTTCGGATCGAGCACTTCATTTTCCACCCCGATAGGCGTTCGCATCCGGCGCGCTAAACGGAGGGCGGCCTGTGTTCGTGGACGCACTGTTGTGGCTCGCGAGCCTGTTCATGATCCTGCTGGCGAGCATACTGTTCACCAATGGGATCGAGCTTCTCGGGCATCGGCTGAAGATGCACCAGAGCGCTGTCGGAAGTGTCCTGGCGGCCGTGGGGACGGCGCTGCCGGAGACGGTCATTCCGATCATCGCGATCCTCGTTTTTCACGATTCAAGGGCGATGGATGTCGGCATTGGCGCCATCGCGGGCGCGCCGTTCATGCTCGCCACGCTTGGGCTTTTCCTGACAGGTGCGGCGATCATCGCGTTCTCGCTTCTCGGCCGGCGGACGATGGAGATCCGTGTAGCGCCGCGCGCGGTCGCGCGCGACCTGACGTTCTTCATCATCCTCTACGGCACGGCAGTGCTGACCACCTTCATCCCAATCCACGCTCTGCGCGTGGTCATCGCGCTGGCGCTGCTGGGATCATACGCTATCTATCTTAAGAGAACGATCAGCGCGGACGGCGAGGCGCTGGAGCTGCCCGACCTGCTCTGGCTGACGCGGGTGTTCAAGGTCCCGCACCGGCCCGCATGGGTCGTGACGCAGGTGGTCGGATCGCTGGCGCTGATGCTCGTCGGGGCGCATATTTTCATCGGCTCGGTGGAGCGGATTGCGGAACACCTGGATGTCGCGACGCTGCTCGTCTCCATCATCCTCACGCCCATCGGCACGGAACTGCCGGAAAAGCTCAACTCGATCCTCTGGGTGCGGCGGAAGAAGGATGCGCTCGCGCTCGGGAACATGACCGGGGCCATGGTCTTCCAGAGCTGTTTTCCGGTGGTGTTCGGCATGATCTTCACGCGATGGGAACTGCGCGGCGCAACGATGCTCTCGGCGCTGATCGCGCTGGCGATGGGCTTGTTCATTCTCGGCTGGGTCAAGCTCCGCAAGTCGCTCAGTCCCTGGCCGCTGCTCCTTGGCGGGTTGATGTACGGCGTGTTTCTTGCGTACGTCCTTGGACGATAGCCCCTTATCGATTAAAGCCTCTGAAAAAACAGCCGGGATCGTTCTTGAGTCGTGCCTCGACACACTCTGCAAAACTTCTGCCGGCCAGCATGGTGGCGGTCGCCCCTCCGATTTTCCCCTCTCGGATAACGCCTTGAACGCGAAATTCATTCTCCATGATGGTGAAATCGTATGAAAATGTCCTCCTAAGTATTTTGGACGGCAAGGGAAACACTTCCTCGTTGATGCGGTATTTCGCTTTCGGATGTTCCTGGAATGTCATATACGGCGCCTTCAGCCGCTCTTCCACCACATGGAAAGCGGTGCAGGAGTTATAGCCGACGCCGAGCAAAAGAATCTTTCCACTGCGACGCATGAACTTGCCCAGCGGTGAGTCTTCCCCGCAAGGTGTGATGTCCAGGCGATGAACCGTGAGTTCCGCAGCCAGTGGGCCGGCCGCTGAATACGAATGACTTAGGTGGATGCTGCGATGCGTAGCGTATTCCCGCCGGAACACTTCGGTGATCAATCCGACGCAAGAAGGCGTCTCGCGCACATCGAATATCGGTTCGTCCTCCGACTTAAGCGGAAAGGAAAAGGCCGGCATCAGGATCGTCCCTTCTGGGCCGATGGTCTCGAGCAAGGCCCGGATCACGGTCTGGCCGCCGCCCTCGACATGGCCAAGACTCTTCAAGGAACTGTGCAGGGTCACCAGGTCCCCATTGCCCAAGCCCAGTTTTCTTAATCCATTGATAATCTCGTCTTTGCTGACAATCATGATTGTGGAACCCGCGTTCTTCCTGTTAGGTTAAGGTTGCCCGGATGCGTTGAGACTTACCGCTTGCAGCGGATCGGTAAAGCGCTTCGATCATCTTGAGGAGGGTCCATCCTTGTTCCGGGGTGACGATTGGATTCTGGTCCTCGCGGATGCACCTGACAAAATGCTCAACGGGATTCTCGGTCTTGATCGCCTCCGGCTTTACCTGTTCGCAATCTCCGCCATGCCTCCGGGTAACGATAAACGGTTGTGCCGTCGCCCCCATCTTAGTGCCCAGCACGCGGAGCAGGTGTGTCGGCTCCTGGACAACCGATGCCCACGCATTCTCAAAAAGGAGCGCGGCGCCGTTCTCGAAGCGGATCATCCCGGTGGCGAAGTCCTCGACATCGAACTCTTTGCCGATGAGTTCGGATCCGAACTTGTTGTACGTCTGCCCCATGGCCTCCGCCGGCTTCGGGCACCCCATGAGATACCACTGCTGGTCAATAAGGTGCACCCCGTTGTCCAGCAGCGCGCCCCCTCCGGATTGGGCTTTCTTATAGAACCACCCGCCGATGCCGGTCGGGATGCCCCGCGGCTGACGAAGGTATGAGCTGAACGAGTAGTACACTTCGCCCAGCTCGCCGGATTCCAGGAGTGCGTGAATATACGTTGACGCCGGCGTGAAACGCAGGTGGAGGTTCATCATGAATTTTTTTCCGCTTGCGCGCGCCGCCGCGACGATCCTTTCGCCCGCGGCTGCCGTATGCGCCAGGGGTTTTTCACACAGCACGTGTTTCCCTTTTTTGAACGCGCGGACGGCCGCCGGTTCATGAAGGAAAGTGGGCAGACAGATACTCACAGCGTCAATGTCGGGGTCGTCGCAGAGTTCCTCGTATGACGAATAGCGCCTCACGCGCGCATCGGCATTTGAGGCCAAACGCTCCGCGTTCGCATCCGCCACGGCGACCAACTCGACGGCGGCCAATTGTTTATACTTCTCAATGTGCGACTGGCCGATTCCCAGCCCAATCACGCCGACCTTGAGGGTATTCACTTCGTCCCCTTCGCCTTCGAGGCCTCATTAGGTGGAACGGGCTTCAAGCGCCTGAGAAAAGAAACCGCCCTGCGGGTGTCCCCGACCACGTCTTCTCCCACCTCGCGTTCAATCGTGTAGGCCCCGTTGTAGCCCAGGCTTGTCAAGAGCCCCACATACACCGGGAAGTTGACGTCGCCTTCCCCCAGCGGCATTTCCCGGCCCTTGCCCTCACGGCGCACGCCGTCTTTGGCATGGGTATGAACGATGAGCGGGAACAATTCGCGAACGGCGGCGAGATAATCAATCCCGTTCATAACAAGGTTGGCGGGATCATAATTCACGCCGAGCCCCTTAGTCTCCGCTCTTTCCAGAATCCTCCGAAGCGTCGTACCGGATTCAAGCCCCGTCTCGGTCGCCAGCGTCACACCGTGGCTCGCGGCAAAATCTCCCAATCGTTTGAGGTTCGTCACAATGATCTTTTCCCTCGCGCCGGAAGGATCATCGCCCAGCGACCCGATGTGCGTCGTCATGATTGCGCTTTCCAGTTCCGCCGTTTGGATGACGGCCTCCCGGAGCATCGCCTCCTTGGCCTTGAGCGCCGCGTCATCGCCGAAATTGAGGCCGAAGTCGCCGCACGTGGCGCTTAACTCCAGACCTAAGTCCTTGTACTGCTTGACGAAATCCGCGCGCGCCTGCCGGTTCATGTTCGCCGCGAGCATTTCTCCTTTAGTGACGAATACTTGAAAGCTTTGCACTTTCATCTCGGCGGCCAGGCGCAGGCCTTCAGGAATGGGACGCCGGAGACAGTCCACAAAGACGCCGATGTTCAACTTCATACTGACCTCCACTTTAACAATTGAACCGCTCAGTCGGGTTTTCCAAAGCCTCCGCCGCCGGGGGTGCGTATGCTGAGGATATCCCCCGGATTCAGATAAAAGCTTCCCTTGCCTGGCAATGCCGTCTCCACGCCTGCTCGGATCAGGACATTTTCTCCGCGCATGCCGCATTCACCTCCTTGCAGACCGTACGGCCCTCGTAAGCGTCTGTCGCTAATCAGGGTAACCTGCGTCTCACCCTCCTGGCTTAGCGTTTGAATGTCTCTGCGAAGGCCGTCGCCGCCGCGGAAGCGGCCTCTGCCGCCCGAACCCCGCCGGATTTCGTAGCGCAGCACGCGCAGGGGATAGGCATATTCGATCGCTTCGGCGGGCGTGTTGAGCGTATTGGTCATGTGCGTATGCACGGCCGACAGCCCCGGCGCGGTGGGACGGGCGCCCATGCCTCCGCCGATCGTCTCATAATACGTGAAAGCGCGCGGCGGTTTCCCGCTGCGGCGGCCGTCGAATCCGCCGATGCTGATGTTATTCATCGTTCCCTGGCTGGCGGCCGGCACGCGCTCCGGGCAAGCCTGCGCCATCGCGCCCAGGAGGACGTCGACAATTCGCTGCGAGGTTTCCACGTTCCCCGCTGCAACGGGCGCGGGCGGCTGCGCGTTCACGACGCTGCGCGGCGGCGCGACCGCCTCGATCGGCGCCAGACACCCGGAGTTGTTCGGCGCGTCCAGGCGGAGCAGGCAGCGGAATACGTAGCTGACGGCGGAGAGCGTGATAGCGTACACGGCGTTCACGCCGGTCGGTTGCTGCGACGCGGAGCCGGTGAAGTCCACGGTCGCGTGATCGCCCTCGATCGTAACGGCGACCCGGATGTCCACCGGCTCAGGGGAGACTCCGTTGTCGTCCAACGCATCCGCATAGCGGTACGTGCCGCCGGGCAGCCCGGCGAGGAGTGCGCGTGTCAGCCGCTCCGTATAGGCCAGAAGTTCGGCCATGTAGAGAGCGACTTCGTCCGTCCCATACCGGGCGACCATCTCCTGCAGCCGGGCGGCGCCGCGCTGGTTCGCAGCCACCTGCGCCCAGAGATCGCCGGAACGCTCGTCGGGGGTGCGCACGTTGGCCAGGATCAGATCCAGTACGCCTTGATTGAGCCGCCCGGCGCTGAACAGTTTCAGCGGCGGGATGATCAAGCCTTCCTGGTAGATTTCACGCGCGACCGGCATGGATCCGGGCGTCATTCCCCCGACGTCCGCATGGTGCGCCCGGCAGGCGACGAACCCGAACGGCTCCTCGGCTCCTGAGGGTGAGTTCGACGCGAACACCGGCGTGACGAGGGTAATATCGGGCAGGTGCGTGCCGCCGCGAAAGGGGTCATTCATGAGGATGGCGTCTCCGCGCACGAGCCCGCCGGAAGTCCGGAAGGCGTCAATGGCGGCGCCCACCGAGAGCGGCATGGACCCGAGATGCACGGGGATGTGCGCCGCCTGGGCCGCCATTCTGCCCTGGCCGTCAAAGAGCGCACACGAGTAGTCCCGGCGCTCTTTGATATTGGGCGAGTAACTGGCCCGGCGCAGCACCACGCCCATCTCTTCGGCGATGGAGGTCAGCCGATGCTTGAACACTTCCAGGCGAATCGGATCGGCCACTGGCGTCACGCCCTTTCCGAGTCGGAATTGCCGACGGTCAGGATCAAGTTGTGATAGGCATCCACCTTGGTCCGGTCTCCCGCGGAGACGAGGATGGTCGTGTCGGCGCGCACGATGATCGCGGGGCCTTCGATGACGTTGCCCGGCCGCAAGGATTCGTACCGGAAGAATGGGACTTCCGCTGCACCCGAACTCAGTACCACGGGCCGTGCGCCGATGATCGCGCGGCGCGGGTCCGGTCCTTCCATCTCGGACGGCGCCAGAGGCGGCGGAATCACCCGCCCGGTCGCGCGGACGCGCACGTTGACAATTTCCGACGCCCCATCCCGCCGCGCGTACCCGTAGGTGTGCTCATGGAGGCGGTGGAACGCCTCGCCGGGATCGAAATCGGTCTCGCCGTCGGCGGGCCAAGGCACGGTCAACTCGTAGGACTGGCCGACGTATCGCATATCCAATAGTCGTTGGATGAGGATGTCTCCAGGGGCCACGCGGTCGGCGAGGACATCGCTCCTTCCGCGCTCGACCAGCGGTTCGAGTGCAGAGGCCACCGCCGCCGGCGGCGAGTCGCCCGGGAGCATGACGGTTTGCGTGTAATCCTTCACGACATCAGCAGCCAGCATGCCGAAAGCCGACAGGGTGGAAGCCAGAGGCGGAACGATCACGGTGGAAATATTCAGCCGGCGTGCCAAGTCGGCGGCGTGCAGCCCGCCCGCGCCGCCGAAGGAGAGCAGGCTGTAGTCGCGCGGATCGTGGCCGCGCTCGACGGAAATCACGCGCAGCGCCCTTTCCATGTGCGCATTGACCACCTCGATCATCCCCAGCGCGGTCCGGATCGGGTCGAGGTGCAACGCCTCCCCGATCCGCCTCAGCGCCCGCAACGCGCGGCCCTCATCCAGCGGCATCTTCCCGCCCAGGAACTGGTCGGCCGCCAGCCGGCCGAGGACCAAGTTCGCGTCGGTAACGGTCGGCAAATCGCCGCGGCCGTAACAGGCCGGTCCAGGGTCCGCCGCCGCGCTCTCCGGCCCGACGCGCAATGCGCCTCCGGCATCCACGGAGGCAATGGACCCGCCGCCGGCGCCGATGGAATGGATGTCCAGGACCGGTATGCGGATGGGGCAACCGCCCACAACGGATTCGCTGGTTACCACGGGAGCTTCGTCCACCAGAGAGACATCGGTGGAGGTGCCGCCCATGTCGAAGGTCAGGATGCCTATCCGCCCGTCGTTCCGCGCGGGCCCGGCCAACGAAGGGATCGGCCGCAGGCGGGCCACATGGCAGGCGCCTACAACGCCGCCGGCCGGCCCGGAGAGGATGCAACGCACGCCGCTGCGTCGGGCCTCGTCCAGGCTGATGTGACCTCCGTTCGATTGCATGACGCGAAAAGCAACGCCGCCGTCCGTCGAGCCGCCGGTCGCCCGCTCCAGGCGGCCGAGGTAACTGTCGAGGATCGGCGAGACATACGCGTTGACCACCGTTGTGCTCGTCCGCTCGTACTCGCGATACTCAGGCAGAATTTCGTGCGAGGAGGAGACCCTGAAGCCGGCCTCTCGCAAGCGCGCCGCCACCAGGCGCTCATGCTCGGGCCGGGCGAACGAGAACAGCAGGCTCACCGCGACCGATGCGGCGTTGCGGGCCTTCAGGGCGGCAATGAGCGGCTCGAGCGCCTTCACGTCGAGCGGCGTCAGCACGTTGCCATCTTTGTCCACCCGTTCATCCACTTCAAAGCGGAGCTCTTTCGGGACAAGCGTGGGCAGAGGATCGGCGAAGAAGTCGTAAAGCGAAGGGCGATTCTGCCGGCCGATTTGAAGGACATCGCGGAAGCCTCGCGTCGCAACCAGGGCGGTGACTGCGCCTTTGCGTTCGAGCAAGGCGTTGGTGGCGACGGTGGATCCGTGGACGATGCGGAGTTCGGCCGAAGCGGCGCAGCGGCCGCGGATCGCCGCAAGCCCCTCCAACACGGCTTGAGAAGGGTCCTGCGGCGTGGTCAGGAGTTTGAACGTCTCCACGCTGCCGCTCGCGGGATCGAAAACCACAAAGTCAGTGAACGTGCCGCCGATGTCAATGCCGACACGAAGCGCCGCAGGGCGCTCAGCCCGACTGGAATGCACCGGCATCGCCTCCTCGGCGGTACGCCCGCGTTTCATTCTACGGCAACGCCCTATCGGCCGCGCAACTCCGACTGGAGCATGAGATAGTAGGGCACGGTGGAAAAACCAAACCAGGTGTCCGGAGTCGCGGTCGCCTCGAAATTCTTCTGGATCTCGACATCATATGGGACCAGCGCGGTCCACATCCGCAGGACCTGGACCTTCGTGTCCTTGTCGGTGTCCAGCGTCACCTGGGCCGCCTGCGCGTCCTTGGGCTGGACGACAATCTTGCCCTTGTTCGCTTTCACGTCCCACTGCACGCTGACCACCGTGCCGTTCAACGCCCCCGCGCCCGCGGAAGCCGGCTCCGAGGTCTTCGAATTCGGGAAGCAGGCGTTGATCTGTTTCGCCGTGCCGCCGGTCGCCTGGACCGAGATCGTCATTCCGGCCCCCGGACTGCCGGGATCACCTTCGACCCAACTGGTCTTGGCGGTGGCGATCAGGGCATCAATGTCCGCCTTGGTGAAAATTAGACCATGCTCATAGGCGGCGGCGATGGCCCGGGTGTCACCCGTGTAATACCCGCCGTTGGGATGGGTGCCGATCCAGAGTTTGGGGGTGCCGTCGTTCTTGTAATCCCACGGCCCGGCCGGTTGCCAGTAGTTCCAAATCGCGTACGTGCCATCGCTGTTCAGCGTCATCCGGCTCTTTTGTACCTTGAACCATCTCTCAGCGCGGTCCTTGAATTCCGGCTTGCCCGTCACGTCCCACATCGCGAGCATCCATCGGGCGACCTCGTTGGCCTTGTTGTCAGGGTGAGAGAATCCGTGCCCGGGGTCGTTCCGGGTGTCGAAATCAATCCACTTCTGGTGGGTCGCATCCATCCCGTACGGCAGTTCCATGGAGATCATCCCGCCGTCCTGGGTCTCCCGCCAGCCGCCGCGCTCCACCCACTTCGCATAGAGCTGTTCGGTGAGCTTGAGGTAGCTCTCGCCTTTCGCGCCGTACTTCCGCTTCAGCGCGGGGTCCTTGATCATCTGATTGGCCATCAGGACGATCGGGCGGAACACCATGGCGTCGCTGAGCATGCTGTCGGCATTGTAGTCATCCAGGTTGTCCACCGGAGTGCCGGCCGCTCCCTTCGAGGGCCAGCCGACGTAGCCGTCGGGCTCCTTCACGGCGCGCTTGATCAGGGAATCCGCCCAGTCCACCAGCATGTCCACGTACTTGGGATTCTTCGTGGCCACGTAACCGTAATAGAAGGCGTCCATGGCAGGCGTCATCCCGAAGGCAATGTCCTCGCCCACGTCGTGATCGCACTCGCGGAAGGCCTTGGTGTCGCTGAGCAGCTCCTTATCCCAGCGGGCGAGCCAGTCCTTTTGCTTCGCCGCGTCCATTTTCGTGAGCGTCATGGCCGGGGGCGTGGTCTGTGCCTGGCAGAGAGCCGCCAGCATGAGCCCGGCGACGCACAGCCCGATCATCTTCTTCATGCGTTCTCCTCCTTTGGGTCAATGGCCGCTCGCGCGGCGTGTATCAGAGATCGGATATTCATGCCTACTTCGCGCCGGGCATCGCCTCGCCCAAGGTGTCAACCACCGTGACGCCCTCGACCTTGACTCCCTTTCGGCCGGCCAGGTCAATCCCGCTCTCCCGCACCATCGTCTCGAAGAGGTGCAGCCGCGGGTCGCCGCCGGTCTTCACCATGATCCGTTTGGCCGCCGCATCGAAGGTGAACTCAGTCCACGGCCGGCCGTCGCGGAGCAGTTTCTTCGGCTCGGCGGTCAGCGGCGCCCACCATGATCCGCCTTCGCCGCGAGTCCAACCGGCGACTTCGTCCGCCCCGCTGATCATCACCTTCTCATCCTTCATCGCCCGGATCGTCACCCTGTCGCTGGCCGGACGAAGCGTCTCGCGGTACACGCCGCCGCGGAGCATGATCGTCTCGCCCGCCTGGGCTATCGCGCATGCCTTGGAGGCCGTCGCCAGCGGCACGGCCGGATAGCCCCACGCCGGCTCGTCCGCCGCCGCCGGGTGACGCGGGTCCACGTACCAGACGTTGGGCCATTCCAAGGCCCCGAGCGTCACGCCGCCCTTGCCCGCGCCGATGGCCGGGCTGCCCTTGCGCAGGCGGAAATCCCGATTCTTGGGATCCACAAGGAGCGGGTCCTTGCCGTTGATATTCGTCGGGGCGGTGAGCGCCCAGGTGTTGTTCGTCAGGTTATATTCCACTACCGGGTTGGAGGGCGCGGGAAAGTCCATGCGATCGTCAACGGCCCTCGGCGCGTCGCAGAGAATGTTGTTGAGGATATGTCCGTTGGTTGACTCCTTGCCCCGCAGGCCGACGCAGGCCCACCCCACCTGGGAGACAGTGCAATTCTCGACCGTCACGTTGGGCGTCACGCAAACGTCCGGGCCCCAGCCTCCGTGCATCGTCGGCGAGTTGGGACAATAGATGTCGCCCCGGAAGGTCCAGTTCCGCACGTTGCCGATGCGCGGAGCGCCATCCACCATGCAGCCTTCATGGTAATCGCAGATCATGTTGTATTCGATAAGCGCGTCCAGCGCGATTTCGCCGTTGTCCGTGAACGTCTGAATGCCGTCCACGTGGGCGACCTTGATTTCCTTCTGGGTGGTGCCGTGGAAGTAGTTGTATCGCTCCACACAGCCCTTGCCGAAGAACCGCGAGTAGTCGCAGTCGTCGAAGTTGCGGCCCGGGAGGTACATCCACAGCCGGCACACCTCGTTGTTCTCCACCATCCAATCATTCCCGCCCATCACGAAACCATAGTCGCTGTGATAGACCTTGTTATAGGCGATCCGGTTGTGCGCCACCGCCGAGTAGTCCCGGTTGCCGTCGGCTTTAACCACGCCCACGGTCCCGTTGACAGCCTCCATCATGGCGTGGACATAGTTGTCCAACACCTCGCAGTAACTTCCGTTCAGTTGCACGGCAGTCTCGGCCTTCTCTTCCGTGATCTCGAAGCCCGCCACGCGGATGTAACTGGCCGCCAGGTCGAACCCGCTCACGATGGCCGATCGCCGCGGCATGGCCTGGAACGTGATCGGCTTCCCCTCCGAGCCGCCGGTCTTGACCTTGACCCGCTCGTCGTACCGGCCCGCCATAACATAGACAGTGTCGCCCGGCTTGACCACGTCGGCCGCGCGCTGAACCGTCTTGAAGGGATTCTCTTCCGCGCCCGTGTTCGTGTCGGCCGCGCCGGGCGCCGCCTGGTCCACCACGTACACGGACCCTAGCGCCGCGCGGGCATTCAACGAGATCGCCGACAATACAACCAGGCAGAAAGAGCTCCAGCGCGCAAGCTTCATCGCACTCTCCTCGAAGTAATTCCGCCCGACGGTCAGTTTCCAGGCATGAGATTATACAGTCGAATTGCCGCTGTCAACATTTCGACGGTCCGTCACTCAGGGTTCCTTCTCGTAGACCGCCACATCAACAAATGCCGTCTTCGCTGAAGTCTGCGGCGCCCGCCGCGCAAGCACCGTCGTCTGTCGGAACCCGGCGCGCCGCAGCACATGGTCCTTCCCCGTCCAGCCGACATCCGCGTACGCTATGAAATGGCCGCCCGGCGGCAATGGCAGTGAATCCAGCAGGTCGCCTGCCCGATCCCAGAAATCGGGATGACAGAAGAGGTCCACCAAGCGCAACTCCGCCCAGATGGGGTGACTGCCGCACGTGGCGAAGCCGACGCCCGCGCCGCTTTGCCTGCTCCGCAGGACCAGCGCGCTCGGTTCTTTCCCTTCAACCGGATGCCGGTTTTCGTAAAGCGCCTTCAAGATATAACCTTCCCCGGGATTGCGCCCAATGAGGCCTAACCGGGCGCAGCGAACCTGGCCCTGGAAGTCGCCGACGAGCAAGGGCGCGAGAACCGGCCAGTGCGCCATAGTCAGCGGTTCTATTTCAGTATCCGCCCGCGCAAACCAGGAAGCCTCGAACTCTTCGCGTGTGGCGGCGTAGTACTCCATGTAGCCGCTCTTGTCCTCGATCCCCTGAAACCCGTGGCAAGCATAAATGCGGTATGCCGGAGACCCGAATCCTGTGCCGAGAAACAGCGCGCGTCCGCCGCGCACGCGAAAATGCTCCATCTGGAGTGTCATTAACTTGTCGCATGCGCCTTTGCGGCGATCTTCAGGACGGGTGAAAACGTGGCCGAAATGACCGACGCCCTTCACCTCGGATGTCATGATGTTCGAGAAAGGGACGCCATCACGATGCAGAACGTAGAAGAAGGTCTCCACGCCAGTCAGTTTGGTCAGGTTTTCCGCGTTTCCCCAGTTCCATAGTTCGCCCTTATGCGCCAGGAATCCCTTGAGCCGATCCGCCCACGCGGCATCCGGCGCTGCGATGACCGCGGCTTCCACGCGCTCTCCGGTCTTCAAGACAACTGTCCCGAGGTCCTGTTGCATAGTGTTTCTCTCATCATCTCCTGATGCTGTCATGGCCCCTCGCGCGTCAGCCGTATCATACTCCTTCGCCCGGCGGAATCAAGGAACCCGTCCGCCGGGAAGCTGCTTGACAGCGGCGATTCAACGGTATAGTCTCATGTTTGAAGGCCGACCGTCCTTCGGAGGACACAGTCCAATGGATTTGAGACGCGCCTAACTAAGTGAGGTTAACAATGTCGAAGAAAGACGGAATCAAGTGGCTCAGCGAGCCGGAAGAACAAGACTATCCTGCAACGCTGTCGTACTTGTCCTTGCTCTACGATGCTAAGACGGCTGCTGCCTATGTTAATAAATTGAAACGCGCGCCGATATCAGAATTCAAAGCAAAGGACATCTTCAGAGCATCCGGTTTATCATTGCTCGGGACCGGCAATTCTCATGTCGCAAAAGATCAGCAGAGAATAGAGTCGGGGCGCAAGTTATCGCCTCTTCTATTGGTGAGAGATGCAGCCAATGGAAAAGTCATCATCGCGGACGGATATCATCGCTTATGCGCAGTCTACGCTAATAATGAGGATGCCGTAATTCCCTGCAGAATCGTGTAACCCCGCTTGACAGCGGCCATCCGACCCTATAATCTCACGTTCGAAAGCTGCCTCCCTTTGACGGCATGGCAGGTATCTGTTTCAGAAAACAAGGATCCCTTGGATGAAAAGCTTTTGGGGACGCCCGGCGCAAATGTTATTGCTGCCCGTTCTTCTCGTCGCTTCCCGCGGCGCCGCGCGCGCAGAGGAACCGCTCGACGCCGGCCGCATCCGCGAAATCGCCGCGACGTTGCCGGAGCATGCTGCGGGTCCCGGCCAGCCGATCAGCAACCGCGCCGCGTGGGAAGCTCTCGACACTCGCCACCCGGAGGCGAAGGACGTGATCGCGAACGCGGTCAGACGCGCCGCCCAGCCGTTACCGGAACAGCCGGACTCCTTGTATCTGGAATTTTCCAAGAACGGCGACCGCGAGCGCTGGCAGAATGTCGCCTACAACCGCCGCATACGAATTCAGGTTTTCACCCTGGCCGAGTGCCTTGAAAACAAAGGCCGTTTTCTGGCGCCGCTGGAGCAGACCATCGCGGCGCTCTGCGCCGAACGGACGTGGGTATTGCCCGCGCATGACGGAGACTTGAAAAATTTTCGCGGCGAGACGGTTGAAATTGATCTGGGCTCGGCGGGTCTCGGCGTCGAACTGGCCACGGCGAGTTATCTGCTCGGCGATCGGCTGTCGGATGCGACACGGAAATTGATCCGTGAAAATCTGGAGCGCCGCATCTTCGCGCCGTATCACGCCGCCGTGAACGGAACCAGCAAGGAATTCTGGTGGATGCGCGCCGGGAATAACTGGAACGCCGTCTGTCTCAACGACGTCACCGGGACGGCGCTGCAGACATTGGATTCGGCGGAGGAACGCGCGTGGTTCATCGCCGTTGCGGAGAAACTCATCGGCCACTACCTGGCCGGCGGTTTCACGCCTGACGGTTATTGCGTGGAAGGTCTGGGTTATTGGAACTACGGTTTCACGAAGTTCGCGTTGCTGGCCGAGAACGTCCGCCAGGCCACCGGCGGCAAAGTTGATTTGCTGGCCAGGCCGCAGGCCGTGCAGCCCGCGCTGTTCGGCCTCCGCTCGGACATTCTCGGCGGCGTCTACACGACCATCGCGGACAGCGACCCCGGCGACCAGCCGTCGGGCATCCTGATGAGTTACCTGTACCGGCGTTTCGGTTCGAACTTCGCGCGCTGGCGCGACGCAAAGCTGGGCGGCACCCTTTATGAACAGATGACGTGGGGATTTCTGCCGGCGGACCTTCCGCAAATTCGTTCCGAAGAGAACCTCGGCGAAGTTCCCTGGCGAAGCTGGTTCCCCGACGGCGGCGTGCTGATCTGCCGTCCCGGGCCCGGTGCGAAAGTCCCGTTCGCCGTCGCCATCAAAGGGGGTAACAACGGCGTCAACCACGGCCACACCGACGTGGGCAGCTTCAGCGTCGTGGCCGGGAAGACGATGGTCATCTGCGATCCGGGCGGCGAAGTTTACACCGCGCGCACGTTCAGCGCGCATCGCTTCGACAGCAAGGTGCTGAACTCCTTCGGTCACGCAGTGCCGCGGATCGCGGGGCAGTTGCAGCGGGCGGGCGCCGAGGCGCGCGGCGTGGTGCTTGCCCAGATTTTCACCGAGGCGGCCGACACGCTCACGCTCGACTACCGCTCGGCCTATCCGGTGGCGGATTTGCAGAAGCTTCAACGCACGTTTCTTTTTTCACGGGGAGATTCGCCGTCGCTCGAAGTGCGCGATGAAATAAAACTTGCGTCGCCGGAAACTTTTGAGTCCGCGCTCATCACCTGGGGAACGATCCGCCACGTCAGCGCGAACGAACTGGAAATCGCCGACGGTGAAGACGCGGTGCGTGTGACCATTGACACGCAGGGCCGCGCGTTTGAATTCAAGCAGGAAACGATTGACGAAAATGTTGACTCCAAACGGAAGCCGGTCCGCCTCGGCATCGCGCTCACCGCGAAAGTTGCCACGGCGACCGTCACGCTGCGGATTTCGCCGGTGATAAAATAATCTTTCGGTCGTAATTCTCCTTTCAGTCGGCGGTTGATCTGGAAAGCGACGTTTCCGTGAACATCCGTCGCGCCGTGATGGTGCTTAGTTGTATGGCGCTATGCTCAGGACGTATGGCGGCGCCGGCGGCCGATCGGGTTGCCGCAACGGACAAGAACCTTGTCGTGAACGGGGACTTCAAGGCAGGGACCGAAGGCTGGAGCGCGCTCTGGACGCGGGATCCCGGGGCCGGAAAGGCCGCTCTGGACGCCGGCGAGCGACACAGCGGGCTGCAGGCCATCCGCATCGAGCATGCGGGCGACAAGGACTGGAGCCTGGCGCAGACTCTGCAGCTCGACGTCAAGCCCGGCGAGATTTTCGAACTGTCTGCATGGGTTCGCCTGCAAGGAAATGGAAGCGCGACGCTGGGCGTCGTCACTCGCGACGCGGGCGGCCAGGTTCTGAGTTGGGACTACGGCGGACGGACAGAGCGCCAAACCAAGGGCTGGCTTCCGCTCCGCACCCGCTTCATCATCCCCAACAGCGTCGCCTCGATCCAGTGCCGCCTCATCGGCTATGGCCCCGCCACCGTCTGGCTAGACGACGTCGTCCTGACTCGGCAGGGCGATTTGAGCACGCTCCGCAACAAGGACCTGCCCGCCCTGCTGACCGTTCGGAACGATGTCTTCGAAGTCACGCTCCACACCGCCGACGGCGCAATCGGCATAAAGGACCGACGCGCGGACCGCTCTTGGTTGCCGCGCGGCGACGAGAGTCCCCTGGTTGTCCTGGACGCGAAGGCGGTGGCCGGCGGCCTGGAAGTCCGCCTCCTCGACGCGGCGGCGATGCGTGAGATCGCCGCAACGATCCGGCTGGATGAGGACCGGCCTGAATGTGTCGTCACGCTCAAGGCCGAAGGCGCGATGGAAGGGCCGCTCCTCTGGCCGGCTCCATTCGCCTCCGCCAAAGGCCAGCTTCTGATCCTTCCCGTCAACGAGGGGATCAGTTACCCCGCCGACGATTCGTCCCTTCCACCGATGGAATATTACCTCTACGGCGGACATGGACTCTGCATGCCGTGGTACGGCGCTACGGACGGCGAGGCGGGCTGGATGGCCATCGTGGAAACGCCCGACGACGCCGCTGTGCGCATCCCGCGCCGGGACGGCCTGCTCGGGCTTAGCCAGGAGTGGCAGCCGCAGAAAGGGCGATTCGGCCCGGAGCGAGTCATCCGGTACGTCGTCCTCGACCGCGGCGGTTACGTGGCCATGGCCAAGCGCTACCGCGAATTTGCGAAGAAGACGGGGCTGTTCAAGACGTTGGGCGAGAAGCGCTTGGCGCTGCCCGCAGTGGACCTCCTCGTCGGCGCCGTGAACGTCTGGTGCTGGGACGCGGACGCTCCCGCGATCTGCCGCGACATGCAGTCGCACGGCATCCGGCGCATCCTCTGGAGCAATCAGTGTCCGCCCGACGATCTCAAGGCCCTGAACGACCTGGGCGTGCTCACCAGCCGGTACGACATTTACCAGGACGCGATGAACCCTGAGAACTTCGCGAAACTCCGGTGGCTCCATCCCGACTGGACCAGTGACGCGTGGAAAAACGGCGACCTCCTGATCGGCAGCGACGGCGAGTGGGTGCGCGGGTGGCAGGTCGAGGCAAAAGACGGCTCAATGATCCCTTGCGGCGTCCTCTGCGACCGGCAGGCGCTGGCCTACGCCAGGAGGCGCATTCCGCCCGAGCTGGCCACTCACCCCTACCGCTGCCGGTTCATTGACACGACCACCGCGAGCCCGTGGCGCGAATGCTACGACCCGCGGCATCCGATGACGCGTACCGAGAGCAAGCAATACAAGATGGAACTGTTGCGTTACGTCTCCGGGGACTGCGGCCTGGTGTGCGGCAGCGAGACCGGCCACGACGCGGCTGTCCCCTACGTGCACTATTTCGAGGGCATGTTGAGTCTCGGCCCCTACCGCGTCCCGGACGCGGGGCGGGATATGATGCGCGTCTGGGATGAGGTGCCGGATCTGGTCGCCAAATTCCAGACCGGCCACGTCTATCGTCTCCCGCTGTGGGAGCTTGTTTACCACGACTGCGTCGTGGCGCAATGGTATTGGGGCGACTACAACAATAAACTCCCGACGCTGTGGGACCGGCGCGACCTCTGGAACGCCCTCTATGGCACGCCACCGATGTTCATGTTCAGTCGAAAAAGCTGGGAGGCGAACCGCGACCGTTTTGTGCAGAGCTACAAGGCCACAGCACCGGTGGCGCGGGCGACAGGGTATGCCGAGATGCTTTCGCACGAGTGGCTGACCGCCGACCACGCCGTCCAGCGGACGCGGTTCGCCAACGGCGTCGTCGTGACGGTCAACTTCGGCGGCACGCCGTACCTGCTGCCCGACGGCACGAATCTGCCGCCGCTGGCGCGCCATGTGGACGGGGCCGTGCAGGACTGAATGGCGCAAGACGAACGGGCCTCACCCGTCGCAACCTGCCAACTCCGGCCCGCCGGAAAACGCGCGCTCCTCCCGCTTCAAAGCGCGCCGCGCAATGCAGGCGGCGGAAAATCGGCGGCAGGATTGACACACGGCGCGGGCTTTGGTAGGAACTCCCTAGGCGATTTGCGCTGCGACGCAAGTCCGACCCGCCGACGGTTTAAGAAAAGGACCCGGCACGATTGATGAGACGATTGTTCCCATTGGCGGCGACGGGGTTCGTCCTGTTCTGCGCGGCGCTCCAGGCCGCCGAGATCGGTCCGACGGACGTCAAACCGCAGCCTGCGTTGCGGGCCGATGAAAATGCTCTGAAGGACGTTGAGGCGCTCCTGCGTGTCGCGCCGACCCGCAACATGGGATCGCCGAATCGCGAAGCGCTGGACAAGTACGTGGCCGAACGGTTCAAGGCCACCGGCTTCGAGTGCGGGACCATCAACTTTCCCACCGCCGCCTTCATCCCCGGCAAGGCCGAAATTCGCCTGCCTGACGGAACCAGCTTTCCTCTCCAAACTCTGGCCCCCAACACGGCGCACCCGGGCAACCTGCCTGGCGGGCAGTGGTCGGGGAACCTGGCGGACATGGGTCGCGGTACGCTGAAGGACATCGAGTCCTCCTCGCCGATGAACGCGGCGGTCCTGCTCGACATGGACAGCCACCGCGCGTGGGTCACGGCGCTGGAACTCGGGGCGCAGGTGCTGATTTTCGTGGGCGGCGAGCGGGACAACACCCGCCAGGCGGCCGAAAAACTTTACGTGGCCCCGCTTTCGGTCCCGCGCTTCTATGTGGCGCCCGGCGACGGGGCGGCGCTCCGGAGCGCGCTCCAGGCGCAGAAGACGCTCGCCGTCCGCATCGTGCAGACCCAGCCGAACCGCTGGGCGAACGTCATGGCGGCGGACGACTGGGTCATCATCCCCGGCGCCGGTCAGGCCGATAAAGTCGTTCACATCCAAGCGTACAAGGACGCCGCCAGCATCGTCCCGGCGGCCACTCCCGGCGCGCAGAGCATCTGCAACCTCGCCCTCCTTTTCCGCCTGCTCGACCACTACACCCGCTACAAACCGCAATGCACGCTCGTTTTCTCCGCCGTCAGCGACCACTGCAACGCCATGCGCGGCGAGCAGTTCTTCCTCGGCTCCACCTACCCTGATGCAGGCGCGCTGGCGGACGAACTGGAGCAACGCGAAAAGGATCGGAAGGAAGCGGAGTTCTACGCCAAGGTTTACGCCGATACTTCCGCTGCGCAGGTCGGGCGGTTGCGGCAGGACTCGTCCATGGAGACGGGGCAAGCCCTGCAGTTGAAAACGCCGATCGTTGACGAATTGAGCTATCAGCGGAACAAGACGAACCGCCGCATATCGCAGATCGCCGATCAGCTTAAAGCCGGGCAGTTATCGCAATCCGTACGCGAGGCGCTGGAGGCGGAAAAGGAAACCCTATGCGGGAAGGACGGACAAGGCGGCCGGCTCGGCGACCTGGTTGCGATGATGGGCGTCTTCCAGAAATGGCGCAGCAGCGCGACCTTCGAGGCGCTCAGCCCCGAGCACCAGGCGGAACTGGTCGCGGTGATGCAGGCGCTGCAGCGGAAGTACCGGGAGCGGGCGGAGGACGCCCGGTCGCAACTGGACCAGATCGAGGCCAACGCGCGCCTGGGGCGTGCGCTGGCGGGCAAGACGACGCACCTGTACCTGAGCCTGGACCTGACCTTCGGCAACGACCGGATGGGGTTCTTCTATCAGGGATCGGACCTGCAGGACATCTGGGGGTTTTCCACCGAATGGTCTACGACGGTCGCGCCGCTGGCGCGCCTCTCGGTGGAACTGGCCTCCAAAGTGCCCGGCGGGGACCTGCATTTCGCCGACACGATCCAGAACAGCGGCAGCGACTGGCGGAGCCACCTGGGCGACAAGTTCGCCATGGCCGCCTCGAGCGGCGCGGGCCTGGTCCTGCCGAGCGTGACGCTGACGACCGTCGGCGACACGCGCGACCTGCTGTTCACTCCAGGCGACAGGCTCCAGAATCTGGACGCCGCGCGCGTGGGGAGCATGCTGGACTTCGCGAACCGGTTTCTGGTCGAGCTGCTTGAGCATCCGGAGTTTCCGCAGGCGACGCGGCCGGAGCGCGTCCAGAACTTCAACGTGCTCACGTATCGCTACAACCTGCGCCGCATGGACCCGTTCTCGGTGGAGATCCCCAGCGAGCGCGTGCGCGACGCGGCGGTGGTCGCCTATCCGGGCGAGCTCGTCCAGACGCTGCTGCCCGTCGAAGGCCAGGTGGCGATTTGCCAATTGGCGCTGACGGACCGGCAAGGCACGGCGATATTCCGCGCGGCGCCCTGGCCTTTCGCCATCGAGGCTTACGGCTTCTCTCCGGATTTCGCGCAGATCAACGGAGCCATTGACGCCGGCGCGGGGCTGCGGCGCATGTCGCCGGCCCTGGCCAATCCCGGGAGCGACTGGGTCTGGGACGACCACCTGGCGCTCCTGTTCGACTGCATCCAGACGGATCTGGTGGGGCTGAATAATCCGTCCACGCGCTCGCCTACGCAGCACATGATCCTGCTCGACGCCGTTCAGGAATCCAGCCCGGAGCACTACGGCATCGCCGGGATCAAGGAGGACCGCACCAAGTTCGTTCCCATTCCCGGCGACGAAGGCATCGGCTGCGTTTTCACCGACGAGGGGATTCCGATCAAGGTCATCTCGACGGACTTCCTGCTGATCAACTCAACGCCCGAGCGGCCGGATGGCGTGGGCTACCTGCCGGGCGACCCGCGTCTCAGGACGATCACTTACACGGCGGCGAAGGACATCCAGTCGCTCAACGGCGTGCGGTCGCAGCGGATCGAGGGCAAAGGCGTCAGCAGCCTTGCCGCCGACGAGCTGTACGCGCAGGCGGTGGACCTGGTCAAGAGGGCTGAAGCGCAGCGCGCGGAGGGCCGGCAAGGGAGCTTCTTCAGCACCTCCGTCGAGGCGCTCAGCACCGCCTTGCGCTCTTATCTGATGGTCCGCACCACGACGACGGACCTCATCAAGGCCGTCGCGGTTTTCCTGGCGCTCGTGATCCCGTTCTGCCTGTTCCTGACGCGGCTGGTCACGCCGTGGACGGACATCCGCGCGCAGATCGCTTCGTTCCTGGTCATCTTCACCATCATGGCGCTGAGCCTGGCGTTGCTGCACCCGGCGTTCAGCCTGTCGCAGACACCGATGATGGTGCTGCTGGCCTTCATTATGGTGGGGCTGGCCATCTTCGTCATGCTGATCCTCTATACGCGGTTCGACGCGGGCTTGCAGAAACTGGTCGAGGAAGCGCAGGGCGTGGAGTCGTCGGAAAGCTCGCGCAAGATGCTCGCCGGGGTGGCGTTCTCCGTCGGGGTCAACAACATGCGGCGGCGGTTCATCCGCACGACGCTGACCGCCGCCACGATCGTGCTGGTGACCTTCACGATGTTGTCGGTCATCAGCGTCGGCCAGTCGCTCGTGCCCTACCGCCGCAAGACCGAGGCGAACGTGCCGTACAACGGCGTCCTGTTCGCCAAGCCGGGCATGGCGCCCATCTCGCCGAGCACCGCGCTCAGCGTCGTCGGACTCCTCAAGCCGTACGGCACGGTGGTGCTGCGGACGTGGACGCAGCGCCTGGATTCGTACGGTGGCTATCTCCTTCAGCCGGTCACCGACCCGGCCCACCCCGACAAAACCATCAGCCTCGACGCGGTGGTCGGAGTGCAGATGACGGAGAACGGTTTCATCACGCCCATGCCGCTGGTGGCGGGCCGGTGGTTCAGCAGCGACAGCGCGGCGGAGATGGTTCTGTCGGCGGAAACCGCTTCGTACCTGGGCATCGCGAAGGAGCCGTTCGTCGAGCGGACGCTGGATTTGCGCAACCGCAAGGTCCGCCTCGTGGGGCTGCTGGACGATGCGAAGCTGGCGGCGATCGGCGACCTCGCGCGGCTGATGCTGCTGCCGCTGAAGAGCATGCCCGACCTCATCACCCACACGGTGTCGGAGACGGGCGCAATGATCGTGAGCGAGGAGGACGCGATGGCCGGGCCCGCGCCGTCCGCGCAGTCGCTGCGCTCGCAGGAGGTTGCGTTCGTGCCTGTGGACTTCGCGCGCGAACTGCCGGACACCTCCTACCGCTCCATCGCACTGAAGACGGAGGACGCCGCTTCGGCCTGGGCTGCGGCGAACCACTTCGTTGACGCCACGGGCATACTGACCTACGTGTCCATCCGCGCGCCGATCACCACGCCGGACGGCGTTTCCCTCCAGTCCCACCAGTATTCCCTCGGCGCGCCGGTCGGCACTACGATCGGCGGGGCCGGCAAGGTCATCATCCCCATCTGCCTGGCGGCGACCATCATTCTGAACACGATGCTCGGCACCGTGATGGAGCGGCGCAAAGAGATCGCGGTGTACAACAGCATCGGACTCAACCCGACGCACGTCTTCGTCTTTTTCGTGGCCGAAGCCGTGGTCTTCGGGATGATCGGCTCGGTGGCGGGATACCTGATCGGCCAGGGTCTGGCGCAGGCGATCGTGCACTTCCACTGGCTGCCGGGCGTGAACCTGAACTATTCCTCGATGGCGGTGATGCTGGTCATCTTCGCGGCGATCGTGACCGTCGTCGTCTCGACGCTGTACCCGGCGTATATCGCCACGCGCGCGGCGGTGCCCTCGGGCCAGCGCCGGTGGAAGCTCCCGCCGCCGGTCGGCGACGAGCTGCATCTGGACTTCCCTTTCAGCTACAGCGTACAGCAGTTGCCGGGCGTGCTGGCGTACCTGCAAGCGTTCATGGATCTGAACAGCGAGGCGTCTTCGGGCCGGTTCCTGACGCAGGACGCGCGGTTCGGGTTCGTGCACGACGTGGACGCCCGCAAGGTGCTGGCGATGACGTACAGCGTCACGCCCGTGCCCTTCGACCTGGGCGTCAACCAGCGGATGGAGGTCTACGGTTATTACCGGCCGCGGGTGCGGGCATACGTGGTCGCCGTCGTGCTTACCCGGCTGAAGGGCGACAAAAAGAGCTGGCTGACGGTGAACGAGCCGTTCCTGGAATCGTTGCGCGCGCGGCTGCTGAGCTGGCGGTCTCAATCGAGCGTCAACCAGGAGCAGTTCCGCAGGCAAGGCGAGGCGATGTTCGCCGAAGCTCGTGAATTCCCCGTGCTGGAGAACGCGGTCCGGTGAGTCCCCGTTTCGGACAAGGCGACAAGGAGCTGGAAGAGTACCGGGACATTATGCCCGTCCCGGACCATTTCGAGGACGGGTTCAGCGGCAAGACGGTCCTCGGCGCGATCTTCCTGGGGCTCTTCATGCTGCCGGGGTCCATGTACCTGTCGCTCTTCATGGGCGGCGGTCTCGGGCCGGCGGCGCGGTGGGTGACCGTCATCCTCTTCTCGGAGGTCGCCCGCCGTTCGCTCAAGAGCCTCAAAGAGCAGGAAATCTTCATCCTCTTCTACATGACGGGCGTCGCTCTCTCCAGCCCGTTCCAGGGGCTGCTCTGGAACCAGTACCTGGCGCAGTCGCCGGAGGCGCAGGCGATGGGCGTGGCGCCGCTGATCCCCGCCTGGGTCACGCCCTCGGCCGAACAGATCCGGCAGACCGGCAACACGTTCTTCAGCCGTATCTGGCTGGCGCCCGTGGTGCTGATCGCCATCCAGTTGCTTATCTCGCGCGTGAACGGGTTCGGGCTCGGCTATGTCCTTTACCGGTTGACGGCGCACTACGAGAAGCTGCCTTTCCCCATGGCGCCGGTGTCCGCGCAGGGCGTGCTGGTGCTGGCCGAGGACAAGGAGAACCGCAACCGCTGGCGCCTGACGACGTTCGCCATCGGCGCCATGCTGGGCGCGCTCTTCGGGTTCGTTTACGTCGGCATCCCGTCGCTGACCGGCTCGATCCTGGGCACGCCGTACCAGTTGCTTCCGAACCCGTGGCTCGACCTGACCATCACGACGCAGAACGTCCTGCACGCCACACCGGTCAACCTGGTCTTCGACCTGTCCATTGTGATCGTCGGCATGGTCCTGCCCTTCTGGGCGGTGATCGGCGGGTTCATCGGCGTGGTCCTCACCTTCATCGCCAACCCGATCCTGCAGCATTACGGCAGGCTGCCCACGTGGCAGATGAATATGGGGCTGGTGGACACGATTTACAGCAACCAGATTGACTTCTACCTTTCTTTCGGCATCGGATTGACCTTTGCGATATTCTTCATCAGCCTGGCCTCGGTCGTGTTCCCGCTGTTGCGGAAGATGGCCATCGGCCGGCCGATCCAGCCCGGCGCGGCCCGCCCGCCGTCGGCGCTGGCGGACGCCCTCCGATACAACCGCCTGCGCGGCGACATCCCCATCTGGATTTCGCTGGCCATCTACATCATCTCCACCTTCGGCTACATCGCCTTGTGTGCCTGGCTGATTGACGGTTTTCCGTGGATCTTCTTCGTCATCTTCGCCTTCGTCTATACGCCGCTGATCAGCTACGTCTCGGCCAAGCTCGAGGGGCTGGTCGGCCAGGCCGTCTCGATCCCGCTCGTGCGCGAGTCGGCGTTCATCCTCTCCGGCTACAAAGGCGTGGCGATCTGGTTCGCGCCGATCCCGCTGGTGGACTACGGACAGGGCTTGCAGTCGTTCCGCGTCGTCGAGCTGACCGGCACGAAGATGACGAGCCTGATCAAGACGGAACTGGTGACGATCCCCGTCGTGATCATCGCCAGCTTCCTCTTCTCGGAGTTCATCTGGCGGCTGGGGCCGATCCCGTCGGAGCAATATCCCTTCACGCAGGAAATGTGGCGGTTGTACGCGCTGAACAGTTGCCTGACGTACACGGCGACCATGAGCGGCGGCTCGAAGTTCCTCGACGCGCTGGTCCCGTCGTACGTCGCCATCGGGCTGGGGTTCGGCCTGGTGACGTACATCGGCCTGTGGCTGTTGAGCCTGCCGACGCTGCTGATGTTCGGCCTCGTGCGCGGGATGGGCGCGATGACGCCCGGCCACGTCCTGCCGGAGTTCATCGGCGCGCTGATCGGACGTTATTTCTTCATGAAGAAATTCGGCGTGACTCGGTGGCGCCAGATGGCGCCGGTGGTTCTGGCGGGCTTCCTCTGCGGCATCGGCCTGATGGCGATGGCGGCCGTAGGCATCGCCCTGATCGCAAAATCTATCTCATCGCTCTTATATTGATTTTTGGCCGGCATGGCAGAGACACCGCCTTACAAACGCATTGACGCGGCGCAGCTTGAGGAGATGCAGCAGTTAGAGCGGCCGACGCTGCGCATCCGTTGGTGGATCGTGCTGCCGCTGGCGATCGTCCTGTGCGGCGTCCAGGCCGCGCTGAACCTCCGCTTTGAGAACGGCGCGACGGGGGTCTTCCTCATCGCCACCCAGATCTCGATCATCGCCTTCGCCTTCCTGATGTTGTTGTCGCTCGTGCTGAACCCCCTGCTTCGCCTGACCCGCCTGATGGAGCCGTTCAACCGCGGCGAAATGATGACGCTCTTCGCGGCGCTCTGCGTCTCCGCCGGCATCAGCTCGTTCGGCCTGGTGGACCAGTTGGTGCCGCTGATCGTCACGCCGTTCAACTCGGAGTACGCCACGCCGCAGAGCGGCTGGAATCAAGACGTGATCCCGCACCTGAACCGGGCCCTGTACATTACCGACATGGCGCGCATCAAGGAGTACCGGGAAGGCTTCCCCTCGGCCGAAGGGCTGTGGCGAAAGATCCCGTGGTCGTTGTGGGTCAAACCGCTGGCGCTGTGGATGATTTTCGTCTTCGCACTCTATGGCATGTTCTACAGCCTGGCGATGCTGCTGTACGACTCCTGGGCGCGGCGCGAGAAGCTGATATTTCCCCTGGCGCGGCTTCCCGAGGACCTTCTGAACGACGAGGGCGCCGCCTCCGGCACTCTTTCCTCCACACTGCACAGCGGCCTGTTCTGGATCGGCTTTCTCTTTGTCCTGCTGCTCCTGAGCTACAATGGCATCTGCCAGGCGGAATTGGTCCGCGGCTTGAACCCGTTGACCCTCGGCATCAAGCAGGACCAGCTCCGGCAAATGCTGGCCAACTCCGTTTTCAAGGGCATTGCGGACGAGTCGGAATTCGGCTTCCGCTTCCTGATCATCTTTACGGCCATCGGGATCAGCTTTCTCATACCGCTGGAGATTTCCGCGAGCATCTGGATCTACTACCTGATCGGCATGCTCCTGTTCCTGATAGCTTTCTGGACGGCCGCCGGGGCGACGATGGAGTCCTTCCCGAGCAACTGGCTGTGGGAGAACCACTTCGTCTCCAGCCTGGGTGCAGGCGGACTGCTGGCCTACTCCGCGGCGGCGCTCGTCAAGCTGGTGATCGAACGCGCAGGCGCTCTCCGGCAGGCGGCCGCGGCGCAGGGGCGGCGGCTCGGCGCCGCGGGCTGGGCGGTGAAGCTGCCGGCCAGCATGGGCTGGGGCGGTTTGCTCTTCCTGGTGTCGAGCGCGGTGGCCATCGGCTGGCTGGCGTGGTGCCACGTGCCGTGGTACTGGAGTGCGGGCTTCCTGGCGGTCATCGTGCTGGTGACCGTAGGGCTGATGCGCGTCGTGGCGGAGGGCGGCATCTATTGGTTCCACATCCACGTAGGTCCGTTCCATTTGATCAAGTCGTTCGGTGCGACGGAGGCGGTGCCGAAGGCCGTCCTGGCGCCGCTCATGCCGATTTATTCGGTGCTGTTCCTGGACATCAAGACGTTCATGGCCCCGGCGGTGATGAACAGCTTCAAGATGCAGGACGAGACGCGCGCCGCGCGCCGATGGTTTCACACGATCGTGATTGCGGCGAGCCTGGCGACGGTCGCGGTGTCGTTCGTCGCCATTCTGTACATCGTGTACGGCGTGGGCGCGAACCGGGCGGAACCGTGGTTCTTCACGGTCGGGCCGCAGAGCCTGTTCGACAACACCCAGTTGATGGTCAGCGGCGGCGCCGCCGGTTCCGGGCAGCACAACTGGATTTTCTACCTCATCGGCGCCGGCTGGGTCCTGCTGAGCATCGGCCTGCGCCGCAAGTTCTTCTGGTGGCTGCACCCGATCGGCCTGGTGATGCTGGCCAACCCGCTGATCGCGCAGCTTTGGTTCTCCTTTTTTCTCGGCTGGTGCTGCAAGAAACTGGCGGTCAGGTACGGCGGTCGGCACATGTTCGCCCGGCTCCGCCCGGCGTTCATCGGGCTGATTTTCGGAGAGTTCGTGGCGGCTTTCACCTGGTCGCTCATCGCCGTCACGATGCACTTGAACAAGATCTCGATAGACATTAACAAGTACTATCCGTAGGATAGTCGTCGCCATGGGAATTTCCGAGGATGTGTTCTGCTGATGACCGGCACAAGCGCTGAAATCGTCGTGGACGTTCGGGACGTTCACCGGGAGTTCCGGATCGGCGGCGAGATCGTCCGCGCGCTGCAGGGAATCACCCTGCAGGTCGGGCGCGCCGAGTTTGTCTCGATCATGGGCCCCTCCGGTTCCGGCAAGACGACGCTCTTCAACATGATCGGAGGGCTTGACGCGCCGACGCGCGGCAGCGTCACGCTCCTGGGCCACCCGCTGGGCACGCTGCCCAGCCACATCGTCGCCCGCCTGCGCTGCCGCAAAATCGGCTACATTTTTCAGAGCTACAACCTCATTCCCGTCCTGACCGCCCTGGACAACGTGGCGCTGCCCTCGCTGCTCCTGGGCCGGCCGCAGGCCGAGGCGCGCAGCCGCGCCGGCGCACAACTCGACCGAGTCGGCCTCGGCGACCGCCACCACCACCGTCCGGACGAACTTTCCGGCGGGCAGCAGCAGCGCGTCGCCATCGCCCGCGCCTTCGTCAACGAGCCGGCCATCATCCTCGCCGACGAACCCACCGGCAACCTCGACCTCAAGACCGGCGAGGAGATCATCCGCATGCTCTCGGTCATGAGCAAGGAAGACAACGTCACGATCATCTCCACCACGCATGACCACAAAATGCTTTCCGTGTCGGACCGCGTCGTCTGGGTCGTCGGCGGCAGAATTGACCGGCTGGTCAACCGCGAGGACCTCAAGATTCAGGTCGGAAGCATCACATGACCGAGACGCCCGAAGAACTGATGGCGACGCTGACGGCCGAGGCCGCGCACCTGCCGACGAAGACCCTCTTCCAGTTGGCGTGGGCGGGTCTGCGCGTGCGCCTGGCGCGCTCGCTGGTGACGCTGCTCTCCGTCGTCCTCGCGATCGCCTACCTCAGTTACAGCGGCGTGAGCAACGACCTCGTCCAGCGCCTCGCGGGGAGCAAGTCGGACGAAATCTACACGCTGCTGCGCGCCGCCGGGATCGACGTCGAAGCCACCGCCAAGGGCAGCCCGCTCGACCGCTGGCTGGTGGCCATGGCGCTGCTGACCTGCACGGTCGGCATCGCCAACGCCATGCTCATGTCGGTCACCGAGCGCTTCCGCGAGATCGGCACGATGAAATGCCTCGGCGCGGAGAACGGCACCGTGGTCAAGCTGTTCCTCATCGAGTCGGCCATGATCGGCGGCGCGGGGTCGCTCATGGGAATTGTGGTCGGCCTGCTCATCTGCGTCATCGCCGGCGCGGCGCAGTTCGGCCGGTACTCCATCGAGTACCTGACGTTCGGGTCCGTCATGACGTACGTGGGATTCGCCTTCGTGGCAGGCGTCGTCCTGTGTCTGATCGGCGCGGGCTATCCGGCGCTCGTCGCATCCCGGATGCGCCCGGTCGAAGCCTTGCGGGTGGAGGAATAAATGTCCGGGCAGACCGCCGCCGCTCCGGCGCCCGCCGTCAAGCCGCCGGGCCACGACATCGTCGTCCGCGCCATTGACGTGGTGAAGGACTTCGTCCGCGGCAAGGAAACCGTCCACGCGCTGCGCGGTGTGAGTCTGGACATCTACCGCGGCGAGTACCTGGCGATCATGGGCCCCTCCGGCTCCGGCAAGAGCACCCTCTTCAACATGATCGGCGGCCTCGACAAGCCGACGAGCGGGATGGTGTTCCTGGACGACGTGGACATCGCGCAGCTCGACGCGTACGAACTGGCGTGGATGCGCTGCCGCAAGATCGGCTACATCTTCCAGGCTTACAACCTGCTGCCTACCTTGACGGCGCTGGAGAACGTGACGATGCCGATGCTCTTCGCGAACATAGATGCGGACACCGCGCGCGACAAGGGCGCGGCGATCCTCCGCAGGGTCGGCCTCGCCGACCGCATCTTCCACCGCCCCGGCCGCATGTCCGGCGGCCAGCAGCAGCGCGTCGCCATCGCCCGCGCCATGGCCAATGACCCCGCCATCGTCCTCGCCGACGAACCCACCGCCAACCTCGACCTCAAGACCGGCGAGGAGATCATCAATCTCCTCAAAAACCTCAGCATGGAACTGAACGTGACCGTCATCTCCGCCACGCACGACCATAAGATGCTCAACCTCTGCGACCGCGTCGCCTGGATCCGCGACGGCGCCATCGAGCGGCTGGAAAAGCGCGCGGACCTCAAAATCACCGTCGGCAAGATTGACGGGCAGTAGACACATCACCCGCCGGAGTCCTTCATGATATCGGACTGGTCGCCCTTCGCCTGGCAGGGCATTCAGATCGAGACGCCTCGCGCCTGGGAACTGGGATCCGTCACCGGCGACCGCCGGAAAGGCTACTTCCGCCTGGATGACGCGGACATGCCGCGCGTCGAGGCGAAGTGGGAGTCGGGCAGTCCCGGCAAGTCCGTCCGTTCGGTGGCGGACCGCTACCTGAAAAAGGCCGGTTTGGTCGGCGCCGCGGGCGAACGACAGGTGCAACGCAATGTGCGCCTCGCCGAGCCGGCGCACATGGAGACGGAATTCTTCATCACGCGCGGCGACCCGAACGCCATGCACATGGCCGCGCGTTGCCGCCACTGCGGGCGCGTGGCGCTCCTGCGCGTTTTCTACCGCAGCGATGAGTCGCTCCAGCCCGTCATCGCGCGCCTCTTCGGCTCGTACCGCGACCACGCGCGCGACGGGAAGACGCCGTGGTCGCTCTACGGTCTCCGGTTCGAAGTCCCGGAGGACTACATCCTGCTCCGCCACAGCATCCGCGCCGGGCGCGTCGAACTGGAGTTCTTCGGCAAGCGCGCCCGCGCACTGGCCGCGCGGGTCGGCCTTGCGGAAACCGTCCTCAAGAAAATGAGCCTTCTCGACTGGCTGAAAAAGGATTCCACGAGCCAGTCGCCGCCCTGCCCGCCGGCCTTTACCGAAACGAAGCGCGGAGAGCACGCCGCCGTCGCCGTCAGCGGCCGCGAACGGTCGCTCGCGCGGAGAATGCTCCGCCGCCGCCGCGTTGCGCGCGGCCTGGCCTGGCATTGCGAGCCCTCGAACGCGCTTTATATCGCCCGGTGGTTCGGACGAGAAGAGAAAGTTCCCGATTTTGCCGCGTTCGCGGAATCGTTCCTCTGTCATGAGCCTTGAAAAGACGCTCGGCGTTCGGAAGGAGACCGATGCTCGCCTTCTGGAAAAAGAAAAGCCCGCAACTTACCCGCGAGGACTCATTCGCTGCGGTCGTCGTCCCGAACCGGCAACTGCGCGTCGAACGGAATGCCGAGGGCGTTGTCACGCTCTATGCGCCCTTCCATGCCGCCGTCTTCGTCGAGCGCATCGCCCGGTGGCTCGGCGCGCCCCCGCGCGCCGGCGAGGCGAAGGTCGAGTTGGACGAGGTCGGCTCCTTCGTCTGGGACCTGTGCGACGGCCGGAGGAACGTCCGCGAGATGGTCGCCTGCCTCGCCGACAGGTATAAGCTCAATCGCAAGGAAGCCGAAGCCTCGCTGACCGCCTTCCTCCGCAGCCTCGCCGGACGCAACCTCGTCGCCATCGTCATCCTCAAACGCGAGGAGCAGGCAAGCGAAAAACGCCGGGGGTAGCGCCGGCGCTTACACGAAGCCCGCGGCCGTCACCAGCAGAAGAAACGATACGGGTCGTCCCACGCCTCGGGCTGGTCCAGGTAAAGGCCGTCGAGCCACCGCTTCTCCGTTTTGTCGGGCGCGGCGGGACTGCCGAAGCGCGCCAGGAGCGGCGTGGAGCCGGCGACGCCCATGTCGGCCAAGATGCGCGTCAGCAGGAACGAGGCGCGCCGGTACGTGCGCCTGAGATTGTATTGCTCGACGAATTGGAAATAGTAGGGTTCGGAGCCCTTCTCGAAGCTCGGGTTGGCGCAGAGGTTCCGCGGCGCCGCATGGGCCTGGGCCGCCGCTCCTTCGGCGGGCGGCTTCGGCGCGACGTATTCCCCTTCGTAAAGCCGGAACAGGTCGGCCCTGAACCGGCCGCCGTCCTGCGCGCAAGCGACGTATGCCTGCCAACTCTCCGGGAACGGCTTCTCGCACGTGAACGTGACGTGCAGGTCCGTCCATTCGTTCTCCGGGATCACGACGTCCGGACCCTTCGCAGCGCGGTCCCAGGGGCTGCCGGCGCGCTCCACCTCCAGGTGCGCCGTAACCGGACCGGCCACGCCTTTGATCCGGACGGCAAACGTGTACGCCTTACCGACCTCCGGCGCCGCCTTCAGGCGCTGGCCGAACTGCCCGCCCGCCTCGGACGTCGTGCCCAGGGTCACCAGCGCGCTCGGCTTCCCGTCCGCCGCGCCGCCGGCATCCACCTGGAATGACGTGACCGCTCCTTCCGCGCGGGTGATTTCGTACGGCAGGAGCTGGCAGAAGATGACATTCATGTCCTGCGCTTTCGCCAGCACGCCGTCGCCGAACGGCGCGGCCCCCGCCGTTACGAGAGGCAGCCGCAGCGCGCCGCGGTCATGGACGTCCGCCGGGCTGACCCCGGCGAGAAGGGAATCCGCGCCGAACGGCTCGAAGAATGCGGCGATGTGCTCCTGCCGGTTCGTGCGGATCGGCGTCGGCAGAAACGAATTTGCCTCCTGCGCGTCGAGCCCGAGAGCCAGCAGGTTGCCGCCCGCCTTCAGGAACTCGGCGATGGCTGAGGCGTGTGCGGCGAGCTCTTTTCCGCCGCCGGTCCCGACGACGAGTACCCGGTCGGGCGAGAGACTGCCTCCCTCGTAGGAACTCAGGGCGATGCCGGCGCGCTCCAGGTGGCGCTTTCCCGCCGGACCGCCGACGTAGAGCGCTTCCCGGCGAGCGGCCGGTTTCCAGGTGGACGCGTACTGCACGATGTTCGCCGCCAGCGCCTCGGCGGCCGGGTCGCTCTCGGTGCGCCCGCTCACGTCCATCTGGCAGAAGAGGACCATCCCTTTGCCCTCGCGGTACTCCATCAGCGGGCTGTACTGCAGGCTGTAGCCGCCGTCCAGGATCGGCAGGAAGTCGCCGCGGGCGGGCTTCTCGATCAGGACCGAGGCGACGTTGCCGCGACAGCCGCATCGCCAGATGCGCGGCACGTCAATCCCGCACCACTGGACCACCGGCGTATCGGACTGGTAGGCCGGGCCGATCCGGTAGTCCAGGCGCGGCGGCAGGAGTGTCGCCTCGCCGCGCCAGTCGCGAAAGTTCTCCGCCTCGATTCCTGAGAGCAGCGGGCGGTCCGGCACGCGCTTGAAGACCTGCCTGAGCCCGTACTCCGTCGTGCGGAACCCGAGCCGCTTCTGCAGGGCCTCCGAGCTCTGCTCGAAGACGACGACCCGCAGGCCATCGCGCACGCGCGCGAGGTCAGGGGCCGGTCCGTCCACGGTCAGGGCGCTCTTGCCTATGACTAGGAGGTCGTATCCGCTGAGGTCGGCCTGCGCATCCACGGACTGGTACGATGCGCCCATCCCGTCCAGCAGTTTTCCGGTCTCGCCCTTGGGGTCGAAGAGCGCTATCTTGGAGTGATTGGACAAAGTTCTCGCGGCCGGCATGACGTTGACCGCGAAGGAATCCTGCTGGCTCTCTCCGGTGCTGAACTTGACTGTCGCGGTCAACTCGTACGGGCCGGGCGCCACTTCAGCCGGAAGTTCGAAGCGAAGCGGCATGCGCGCCTGCTCTCCGATCTCCACGGCGACCTGTTTCGCGCCGACCAGCGGTTGCGGCAGGCCCAGCGACCAAGCGCAGTCGCACGTCACCGGCTCGCGCGAGTCGTTGATGATGATGAGCTGCTTGGCGACGGTCTCGCCCGGCCGGAAATTGTGGTCCTTGCTGATGAAAACCGTCGGCCCGCCGCCGATGTAGGCCAGCAGCGGCATGTTGTTGCGCATCACGGCCTGGGCCGCCGGCGTGGGGATCCAGTCGGAACGCTCGAAGGCCGTCGCCATGTTCACATCCTGCGCGTCAATGTAGTCCGGGCTGAACCCCGGCCGCTGGAGGCGATCCCAGTCCACCTTGAATTCCCTGCGGCCCTGGTCAACGCCGTCGCGCAGTTTCCAGTAGCCGTCGCATTCCCAGGGGCCGAACGCCGACATCCCCCAGGTGCGAAACGCGCGCCAGTTGTCCGTGATGTACATGGCCATTGCCGGGTACTGCTCCGCGAACGCCTGCGTGCCGATCTGGTAGGGGTAGTCCCACCGATGCCACAGAGCGCCGGCGCGAAACTTCAGGCTCTCCCAGCGCAGGCACCGTTTCTCCACCTCGCTGATCCGAAAAGCCTCAGCCCCGAAGAACTGCGAATTCCACTCCGCCAGGCACAGCTCCCAGGGAACCGCGGCGCTGCCCCATTCGCGCGCGCCCCGGTACCAGCCGCGGTACATGGCGAAGTCCCAGCCGCCCGGCGCGGCGAACTCGGTCAGGAAGAGCGGCTTGACGCCGACGGTGGCCCAGTGCTCGAACCAGTCGTCGAGTTCCTGGATCGGAACGAAGTTGGGGTAGAAGTTGTTCGTGTGCATCGTGCCGAGGTTGCCGGAGGAGTGGTGGTAGACGATGCGCTCCGGGTCGAGCCGGTTCACGATCGCCTGCGCCCGCAGCGCGTGCTCGGCGCCGGCCTTCGCCCACGGTTCCTTCCGAGGATCCTGAATGCCGTCAATCATGTCCGGATTCATATCCTCCACGTAGCCGAGGGAGTTGTGGCTCATGGCATAGGCGACGACCGAGGGATGGTTCTGGGCGACGCGCACGTAGAACTCGGCGTGCCGGGCATAGCCGTTATTGCGGTCGGCGTCCGGGTCCTTCCAGTCGTACTGGGCGAAGTGCGGCTGCGGAAGCGCGAAGAGCATCCCCACGTCGTCGGCTGCGCGCAGCACCTCCGCATAGCTGACGTGCGTGCCCGGCTCGCAGCCGTAGTTGTGGCCGTAGACGAAGTTGATGCCGAAGCTCTTCAGGCGCAGCAGGATTTCCTTGGTGCCTTCGTAGCTCGCCGCGACCGCGCCGAGCGCCGTGCTGTCGCACGGGACCACGGAGAGGAAGATGCGGCTGCCGTTCAGGTAGAAGTCCCGCCCGCTGATCCAGAACTCGCGGAAGCCGAACTGGACCGGGACGGCGGCATCCAGCGCGTTTCCGGCGGAGTCGAGAAGCGAGAGGCTGACCTGGTACGTGTTCTGAGGGGTGTGGGTGTCCCACAGCTTCTCCGGCTTCCAGCTCTCGGCAAAGGCGATGCGCCCATCCTTCAGGTCGTCCGCGGTGAATGGCTTGCCTGTGAACTCCTGGACGGGCCGGCCGTGGTCGGCGACCTCAGCTTTCAGCGAATACTGCTGACCCGCGGCGAGTCCCTTCAGCGCTGCCTCGAACGAGATCTCCCAGCGACGCACCGAGGTATCCACCTTCACGTCCGCGATGCGCGGCCCCGCCGGCGTGGCGAACAGCCAGACATCGCCGCACAGGCCGCGCCGCTGCACGCTGCCCTCGACTTCTTTGGGCGCGTAGGTGTCGCTGTGCGACATCATGACCGCCTTCAGCGGCAGTGCGATGACGAGCAGGCTGAGCGTGCATGTGTCGCCGGGGCGGCACTGCGCGGTGAGATCCACATCGCCGCCCGGGAACCGTATCTCGCCGGCCGCCTTGCCGTCTACGTAGACCGCGGCCGTGGAATTGACGTAATCGGCGGACAGCGCAATCCGGCGCCCGGCCCATTCGCCTGGAATGGTGATTTCCCGCTGGTACCAGGCGGCGGTGATCTTCTCCAGCTTGATGTCCTTCCACGCCGGATGAGCGAAGCAGGTCTGGCAGTCTTCCTGGTCCCACTGCTGAAGCCCCGGCCAGAACCCGGGCACTTTGAAGTAACCCCAATCGCCCTCGGGCGGCGGGCCTGCGAAATCCCGGGCCGGCTTCCAGCGCCACAGGCCGTTAATGCAGATACGCTCGCGCGTCGGCGTGGCTTCACGATACGCCTTGGCGAGGTCCCAGACCGCCTTCACTCCCTTCGGCAATTCGACCGAGGATTCTGCTTGGCAGAGACCGCATGCCGCGCTGACGAACAGCACCGCGGCAGCGACCCATCGTTTTACCTCGACTGGGCGCACGTGAGCTTTCATTATCCGGCGCTCCGATCCACATAACCCGGGACTCGTCATTTGACCGACCTTCGCGAACAGTCAACGCTCGAACATTAGATTGTAGGCTTGAAGCGTTCGTTGTCAAGTCGTACACTGGTCACAGCCGTGCCGGTGTTAGCGGTCTCGATCATAGAGTGTGAAAAACGGAGCGCGGAATGCCGAAGGAATGTCCCATCGAAAGCATCACATGGAACAAGATCGGGCACCTGGTCGTGCGCGTGAGGGGACGCGAGCAGCCTTACGTTGAGGCGAAGGTGGCCCGATGCTTTCCGTGGTCGGTGCCGGAGACGTACATCTCCATTCGGGACAAGGACGGAAAAGAGATCGCGCTGCTGAACTCCGCCGACGACCTGGACGAGGCGAGCAAAACGGTTCTGCTGCGGGAACTGAGGGAGAAGATGTTCGCGCCGAAGATTCTGCGCGTGGCGGACTGCAAGGAGGAATTCGGCGTGACCTCCTTCACCGCCGAGACCGACCGCGGCATGGTCACGTTTCAAGTCCGCAGCCGCGACGACGTGCGCGTCCTGTCCAGTACGCGCGCCCTCTTCCGCGATGCGGATGGAAATACGTATGAGCTGGCCGACCTGAACGCGCTGGATGCTGCCGGACAGAAGTGCATGCAGAATTACTTCTAAGCCGCCAAGAGGCGCAGGTCCGCATCCGCCGCGCTTTATGCTCCGATGGCCATAACGGACTGCAGCTCGACCTGCGTCTTCAGCAACTTCGCGTAGATCCCGCCTTCCTTGTGCGACAGTTCCTCGTGGGAGCCTTGCTCCGCGATTTCGCCCTTGTCGAGAATGATGAGCCGGCTCGTGCGCCGCAGAGTCGAAAGCCGGTGCGCAATCGCGATGGTGGTCCTCCGCGCCGTCAGGCGGTCCAGCGCTTCCTGAATCTGCCTTTCCGCCTCCGTATCCACGGAACTGGTGGCCTCGTCGAGGATGAGGATCGCCGGATCGTGCAGGATGGCGCGGGCGATGCTGATCCGCTGCCGCTCGCCGCCGGAAAGGGTCTGACCGCGCTCGCCCACCATCGTGTCGTAGCCGTCCGGGAAGCCGACGATGAAATCGTGCGCGTTGGCGGCCCTGGCGGCCGCGATGATGTCATCGAGCGTGGCCTCCGGGTTGCCGTAGGCGATGTTCCGGGCCACGGTGCCGTAGAACAGGAACGGCTCCTGCAGAACGACCCCCGTGCACCGGCGCAACTGTTCGACGTCGTAGTCGCGGATGTCCACGCCGTCAATCAGAATCTGGCCTTCGAGCACGTCATAGAATCGGCAGATGACGTTGACCATGGTGGTCTTGCCGCCGCCGCTGGGACCGGCCAGGCCGACCATCTCTCCGGGCTGGATCGTCAGGTCAATGTTCTTGAGCACCTTGCGGATGCCGTCGTAACTGAAGCTGACGTTGCGAAGCTCGATGCGCCCCTCAATCTTCCGGATCGGCAGTGCGCCGGCTTTTGAGAAGATGGCCGGCGCGGTGTCCAAAATCTCGAAAATCCGCTGGACGCTGGTGGCGGCGCGATTGAGCATGCGATCCATGTGAGCGATGCCGTGGATCGGGCCGTAGAACATCCACATGTACCCGGTGTACGCCATCAGCGTGCCGACGGTCATCTGCCCTTTCACCGTCCAATACCCGCCGACGATCCAGACGAGGAGCGAGCCGACCTGCGTGCACAATTCCATCAGCGGACCGTAGAGCGTCCAGACGCCGATCATCTCGACTTCTTTGTCGTAGTAGTCCCCGCTCCTGCCGGTGAAGCGACGGACTTCGTTGCGCTCCTGGCTGAAGGCCTTGATCACGCGCACACCCGGCAACGCGTCGGACACCACCGCCGTCAGCAGGCTCCAACGGTGGAACAGGCGGTCGAACCCTTTGTGGAGTTTCTTGTGAAAGACGGTCGTCAGGGCGAACATGATCGGGACCGGCAGCAGGACGATGATGGCCAGTTTCCAGTTCATGAGAAACATGAACACGCCGATGCCCACGATGGTCAGAACCGAGACCACCGCCTCAATGACGGTCCATGCCACGAAGTCCCAGATACGGTCGGTGTCGCTGGTGACGCGCGTCACGAGCGACCCGGTGGGTTTCTTGGAAAAGAAGCTCAGGCTGAGCTTGTGCAGATGTTCGTAAGCGCGGTCGCGCAGGTCGCGGGCGATGCTCGCGCCGAGGACGGCCATCAGTCGCTCGCGGAAGGCGCCGGCGACGGCGCTGAACAGCATCAGGCCCGCCATGACTAAAATGTAAATGAGCAGGAGGTGATAATCCGCGCCTTTGCTGCCACCCTTGAGGCCCAGGCCGTCATCGAGCATCGGTTTGGTCAGCCAAGGTCGGAACAACCCGGCGGCGGTCACGAGGATCGCCAGCACAAAGCCGCCGATGGCGCGCGCCCGGTACGGTTTAACGTAGTCGAGCAGGCGGCTCAGCACCTGGCGCCGGCTGGTGCAGGCGGGGCAGACCTCGCTCCAAGGCGGGATGACACGGTCGCACTTCTCGCAGCGCACCTTTTTCTCGTCGGCTTTCGGGCCTTCCGCAGGCGCCTCGGACTCGCCCTTTCCGCCCATGTGGCGTTCCATCCGGCGGTGGAGCTTGGCGACTTCACGGGCATGGCGCAGGGTGAAGCGGTACTCGGCCACGATGGCGTCGTTCGCGATCAGCCGCAGTACGCTCATGCCGACGCCCTCGACGATGAGCGCGGAGGCCACGCTGCTGAGCGGGCGCCATTCCCCGACCCATTCGCCGTCGCGGGGCCGGAATACGCCGAGCCGCTTTTCCGTGAGGACGAGATAACCTTCGGCATATCGGCCGTGGTCGTCGAGGTCAAACCTCGCCGCGACCTCTATAATCTCGGGAGCGGCCTCGGACCGGATTTTCTCGCCCAGCTCTTCCGGCAAGTGCCCCAGTACGTCAGGCTGATTCGCTTCGGCCACGTTGCGTCCTTTAGGTAAGGCGCCTTCCCGCATCTTATGTCACTACGGCATTTTCCGATGATGCTGCGCCGTTGTCAAGGCCGCCGGCCTCGATGCGGCCGTGAACCGCCCCTTTCACGCATGCTCGGGCGCGTTATTGAGCTTGACCGCCGCCATTAACAGGATATACTTATTATAGATAAAGATAGGGTGTGTAGATGAAGGAGGGCGAGCCATGCGCAATAAATTTCCAGTGATATTCCTGGTTCTTCTCTTTCCGCTAGTTCTCGGATGGGCAATGGCGAGGGCGGCCGATCAGCAGAACGCCGCCGGTTTCAAGATCGTGCTGTCGGACGGCAGCCTGCTGAACGGAGCGGTTTCCTTCGTCGTTGACCTCGACACGCAATACGGCCTGATCAAGATACCATCGAGCAGCATGGTATCGGCGCGGTTTGACGCTCAGCAGGAGTGGGCGGACGTTCGGCTGAACGGAGCCGAACTGAAGATGAAGTATAAACCCGCCACCAGCGACCTGAACGCTAACCTGGCAGGTGGGCCGCTCAAAGTCGAGCTGGCGAAAGTAGTGGCCATAGACAACGGGTCGGGTGAGGCTGCAAACGCAGCGCCTCCGCAGGCCAATATTTCGCAGGCTCCGGTGGCTTCTGCTCAGCAACCGTCGCAGGTCGGCGCATCGCAGTATCCGTACCAGTACCAATATCCGTACCAATACGCCCAGCCGGCGCCTTCCTATGACTATAGCTATCCTTATTACGGCTATGGCTATAATTATGCGCCGTACTATGGTTACGGCTACGGATCGCCCTATTACGGTATCGGCTTTGGGTGGTGGCCTTGGTATGGGTATTATGGCGGTTACGGCAGGTACTATGGCGGTTTCCGCGGTGGCTACTACGGTGGCGGTTTCCACGGAGGCTTCAGTGGCGGTTTCCACGGAGGCGGCGGCCACGGGGGTGGCGGACACAGATAAGTGCGGACTGCGCCAGGGGCGCGCAGAGCAGTGGGCGCACGGGCAAAGTGCGCTCTTGAAGCGTAACCGGCCGGCTACTTTCGCCCGACCGGCTCCAGGTTCTCGATTGCCGAAATCACCTTCGCCTTGAGCGCCTCCGCGTCGTAACCGGGCGGCGGCTGCGTCTGGTCCAGGCGGATTCCCGAGACGGCATTCTCCAGCAGCGCCGTGGCGGCATCGGCGGCGGGTAAATTCCCGCCGGCGCGGCGCGCTTCCCCGATCCGGCTCCAGAGCGTCTGATAGAGATAGAAGTCCTCCGCGCCCTGGCGGCAGCGCTCGAACTCGATGGTCGGATAGATCGCCTTGCGGCCGTAGCAGATCATGGCCGTGTCCGGCTCGCGGCCGTCGAGGTCGAAGAACTGGTAGCCGTGCAGGATGTTCAAGTGCCACTGCCAGCGCGCGCGGACGCCCTTGCGGTACTCGCTCCATTGATACAAGCCGAACGAGTAGCGCGACGTGCCCTGGTTGTAGATCTGCACTTCCTTTCCCAGACGCTGCGCTTCGGCCATCACCGTCTCGTCATGCTCGTTGAGGCTGCTGATATCGAGCGCCTCGAAGAACCGCTGGTGCCAGTGGAGCAGATCGCTCGGATCGTCCGGGCGCTGCCTGAATGAGACGCTGTAGCTGCCGCTGGTGCGGACGGTCGCGGGGAAGGCGGCGCTGACTTTGGCCATCATCCGCATGAAATCGAGCTCGCGTTCGGCCACGTCGCGGACTCGCGTCTCGTCGCACATCGCGTAGAGGATCGTGGGCCATTGCGCCGCGCGGGCATGCGCGTCCACGGCGCGCCAGGCGCGCATCAGCGCCTCGGGATACGCCAGGCCGCTCTCCTTCTCGACCTTGGCGCCGGCCGCGCCTTTTTCGTAGCCCTCGTGCAAGTCCAGGAACCGCGCGCCGCCGTAGCCGTTGAGCGGCTTGTCAAAGCCGTACTTGCGCAGGAGCGCAAAGAAGCGGTCCATCTCGCCGAAGTCAATCACCGGCTCGTCGCCGCTCCAGCCCTTGAGCCGCCAGTCGGGGCCGCCGGAGACCGCGTTCATGCCGTGGTCGCGCAGCATCGCGAGCGTCTCTTCCAGCACGTCCCACCTGCGCTCCTCGGGAATCAGCTCCGGCGGCGTGAGGCCGAAGAAGCCCATGAGAAAATCGGTCCGGCGGTCGAGCGTGACGGGGCGCACGTCGAGCCTCAACGGCGCCCGCAGCAGCGCGTTCCCTTGCGCGTCCTTGAGCACCAGCGCGCCGGAGTACACGCCGGCGGGCGCGTCTTCGGGGACGCGGACGGTGGCGATCAGCTCGCGCGTGACGTCCTTCGGCAGCGCCACTGCATCCTGGATACGCAGCGTGTGCGGCTTCACGCGATACGCGATGTTTCCGAATCCGCGGCTGGTGTTATACCAGACGACCTGGACCTGAGCGGGCAGCGCCGCCGGGCCTGTCAGCGGCTCCAGTTCCAGCCGGCATTCGCCCAGGTCGCGAAGCGGGCGGAGCGCCAGGCAGAACGACTCGTGCTCGCCGCGCGCGGCAAGGCGCGTCAGCGCGATATCGCCCGGACTCTTCGGCGCCGGCGCGGGCTTGCCCGCCGAAACCTCGGCGAAGACGGGCGTGGAGTTCGGCGTTACCTCATCTTCGATCAGCACCGGCCACGCCACGAGGCCCAGCTTCGCCCAGTCCGGCGGGACATCGAAGGCGGCCGCGGGCCGGTCGAGGCAGACGGCCATGCTGCGGAATTCGCGGGCAAGCTCGTCGAGCTGCTCGCGCAGCCACTGCTCGGACTTCGCGTCGTCCGCGGCGTGGAGCGCCAGCGCTGAGACCTTGCTGCCCCAGACGCGGTCGGCCTCGAAGCGGAACGTGATCCCGTCCGCGGCGGCTTCCGCCTCGAAGAGCGCCGGCCGGGCGAGTTCCGCGGCCATGTACATGTCCCAGATGTCCGCGCCGACCGGCTCCACCTCCTCGAAACGGTAGAGCGCGTGCGCGGGGCCGTCGGGGCGTTTCTCGCTCCACGCCTCGCGGCCGTTGGCGAGGATTCGGCGCTCGCGGTGCTGCGCCTGCTCGCCGGACCAGTAGCCTGAGTTTTCGTAGATGACCATCACGCGGTAGCGGCCGGGCGGAACGTCCACGTGGAAATTATAGCCGCCCGCCTCGCAGAAATTGCGGATGAGCGCCGGGCCGAATGTCGTGTCGCGCGCCGCGCCGTCCCACGGCGTGCCGCCGGCCGGTCCCCAGCCGAAGCCGCGTTCCTTGGAGTAGCGCGTCTCGTTCGAGACCGGCGTCCAGCCGGGCATCACGCTCTGGTCGGGCGGGCCGAAATCGAAAGCCCAGATGCCGGCGGGCCGGCTGACCTTCACCAGGCGCAAGCTCTCGAGCACGATGCGCCCGGTTGCGCCCTTCGCCCCGAACCCGAAGTCCACCCGGACGATACTGTTGACGTCGATGTTCCGCTTGATATCGTTGTTGCGGCTGCCGGCCTCGCCGCGATAGAGGCCGCCGACGGAGATCACCCAGCGCGTGCGGCCCGGCGCGAGCATCGTGGTCGCGTTGTGGCGGTTCCAGTACGTGCCGCCCCGGTCCGCCCACGCCCGGTCGGCCACGAGGAAGGATCCCTCGACCGGCTCGGAGGCGGGATTGAATACGTCGAGGATCAGCGCGTCGTAGCCGGACCAATCGCCGCGTACGCGCCGCCAGCTCATGTACGCCGCTTGATACGGCCCGGCGGGATCGAACGCGATCTCCAACGCCTTCCGGCCGGGGATCGCAGGTTCCTGGACCAGCCGCGGCGTGCCGGCGTTGAAGTCCCACGCTTTCAGCGCCGCGTCGTCCTGGAAATCGCACAGCACTAACGATTCGTCCGCGCGCGCGAGCGCGGCCAGGAGCAGCGCTGCGGCTATCGCGAGCCCGTGGCCGATGTAACGATGGCTCTTCATGCACACCTGCTCAGCGCACGGCGACGACTTTGCCGGTTTGGATGGACTCGATCGCGGCGGCCAGCACTTTCTGCGCCGCCAGCCCGTCCGCGCCGGAGCCGTCAATCTTCTCGGGCGGGACGCGGTTCGCGACCTGTTCCAGGAACGCGTGAATGCGGTTGCGGAAGGTGTCCTCAAAGTCGCGCATGCCGCCGAAGACCGGGTTCGTGAAGACTGTCTTCTCGAGGTTGCCGGCGGGGTAGAGCGTCGCTTCCCGCCACATGTCCTCGATGACGAAACGGCCCCCCGTGCCGGCGACCTCGCACCGCTCCATCGGGTGGCCGCGCTCGATGTCGTAGCTGCCGGTGAGCGATCCGACGACGCCGTTGGCGAAGCGCAGGTTGAACTGCGCCGTGGTCCAGATGGTGCGCCCCGGCGCCTTGGTGGCGAAGCAGTGCACCTCCACGATGTCGCCGCAGAAATGCCGCATGGTGTCCACCGTGTGCGGGTGCAGCGCCTTGATGTGGAACCAGGGCGAACTCTCCGCGGGGTTCTTGATCCACATGCTCATGTTGACGAAGAGCAGGTGGCCGAGGCGGCCCTCGTCGAGCCATTTTTTGGCCAGGACGGCGGCGGGCGTGAAGCGGTGGTTCATGTCAATGCCGAAGCAGAGGCGCTTTTCGCGCGCCTTCGCGACCATGGCTTCCGCCTGCGCGATGTCGTTGCTGATCGGCTTTTCGCACAGCACGTGACAGCCGGCGTCGAGGGCCTGCATCGTCGGCGCGAAGTGGTCGCTGCCGTATTCGTAACCGCCGGTGGCCACGCTGCAGAGGTCCGGCTTCACCGCGGCGAGCATCGCGGGCGCGCTCTCGAACCACGGCACGCCCAGCCGCAGGCCTGCGGCCTCGGCGCGATCGCGGCGGATGTCGCAGACGCCCGCGAGTTCAGCGAGCGGGTCCGCCTTGTACATGTTCGCATGGCGGTTGCCGATCGGGCCCATCCCGATGACGCAAACTTTGAGCATCAGCGCACGGCTCCTCTCTGGCGCGCAGGTTTCGGCGCCGGGTAGCGGTATTCGGCCATCGCCGGCGCGAAGAAATCGAAGTAGTTCACGCCCTTGTCCTGCTTCCACCGCCCGACCGCGTCGCGCCGGACGATGATCCTGGCCAGGTCAATGCCCAGGAATTCCTCCAAGCGGGAAAGCATCCTCTTCTGGCGGAGGACGAAGTCCTCGAAACGCACCTCGATCCAGTTCGCGGGCCTCGGCGTGGCCTTGACGATGTCGTACTGGTACTTCCACGAGATGGCGCGCCGGAGCCTGAGATCGTCCGTCTTCGGATACCGGATGCCGAAGTCGGCCAGGTCATCGGTCACGTGCCCGCCGATGATGCAGTCGCGCGGATCGCGGATCCAGAAGATGTACTTGATCTCCGGGAACATCCGCGCGATCCACGGATACGCCAGCACCGTCTCAGGGAGCTTCCACCCGCGCGCCGCGGACTTGTCGTCCAGGACCGGCTTCAGATACGAGCGGATCAGCGCCTGGAAGTTTTTGGGGATCGGCATCGTGTGCAACGTGCTGAAATCCCATTCCAGCCCGCCTTTCCACACCACGTGCCGGGCCATGATGCGGCACGCTTGGTACATATCCTCTGGCGGCAGCATGTCGCCGGAGTCGTTGATCATGTCGCCCATGAAGACGCCGCTGGCGTAGAGCGTATGGGAAATCGCCCGGGTTCCCGAATGTCCGCGGCCGATGATCGTGATCAACATAATCGGCTGTCTAAAGCTGTTTCGCGCCGCGCTGAGTCAGGAGTTCCCTCTGCTGGACTTGCTTGGCGGCGTTGGGCGATCCGATGTGCAGAGTGTTGTAGGCCTGCCGGGAGGTCTTGAACGTCCCGGCGCCCTTCTTGTGCCAGTCCGTGTGCCAGTTCAGGTTCGTGTAGATGGGGTTCGTGCGCCCGGTTTCCTTCTCGCGGCGGGCGATGTGCGCCTTCATTCGCTCTTCGAGCATCTTCACGACGGCCGGCTCGGACTTGGCCACGTTCCGGTTCTCCTGCGGATCGGTGATCAGGTTGTACAGTTCCACCTCGGGCTTGAAGTGGAAGTCCGGCTCGAGCGCGTGGATCAGCTTCCACTCCGGCGTGCGCCAGCCGTGCTTGCGCATCCAGGTGCACTCGGTGATGTAGAACTCCGGCTCCGGCGTGCGCTCGTGGCCCTCCATCAGCGGGACCAGGCTGCGGCCGTCGAACTTGATCCGCGTCTGGATGCCCATGAGATCGAGGATCGTCGGCGTGACGTCCTTCATCTGGCAGCAGTCGCCGAACCGCCGGCCCGCCGGGACCTTGCCGGGCAGGACGAATGCCAGCGGGATGTGCAGCGTGACGTCGTAGAGGCCGTGGTGGTCGAAAAAGCACTCGTGGTCGTACAGCGTCTCGCCGTGGTCGGCGTCTATCACCACCAGCGTGTCCTCTTCCAGCCCCAGCGTCTTCAAGCTGGTGAAAATTTGGGCGATGCACGCGTCCATGTACGCCAGCGCTCCGTCGTACTGCGCGATGACGTATTCCTTGTCCGTGCAGCCCGGCGGGAACCAACTGGCGTGGAAGTCGCAGAACGGCTTGAACTTCATGACCGGGTCGAGCGAGTGGTTCCGCTTGTCGAATTCGTCGCCTTGATAGAACATCCGGTCGAACGGCTGCGGCGGCAGGTACGGCGCATGCGGGTCCATGTGGCGCAGGAAGAGGAAGAACGGCTTCTTGCCCGCGGCCAGGCGCTTCAGCTCCGGGAGCGCCGCCGCGTTCAAATTCTCCGCCTTGTGGCTGCGCCCCTGTTGCCACGAGCCCCAGCCTTCGAAGTCGAGATACTTCTGGAATCCGCGCGACGCCACGTTGCCGCTGAAGCCGACGCACGACGTCGCATAGCCTTCCTTGCCCAGGATTTCCGCCATCGTTTGCAGTTTCTTCAACAGCCCGCCCTGGTGCCGCAGCGCCACCACGTCCATGCCGAAGGTGTCCAGGCCGGTGAACATGGAGGTATAGCCCGGCGTCGTCGGGATGTGCGGGCTGAAGACGTTCTCGAAGACCGCGCCGCCCGACATGAACTTGTCCATGTGCGGCGTCGTCAGGCGGGGATAACCGTATGTGCTCATGTGGTCGGCGCGGATGCTGTCGATCCCGATCAGGAGCAGGTTCGTCTTGCGTGCCATGTGGGTCGCTCTCCTTGTCCTTTAATCCGGCGTTATCGTCACTCGCGTCCCCGAGGCCGCGGATTCGTAACAGGCCAGCACCATGCGCAGCACGTCGCGCCCTTCCGCCGCCGTGGCGATCGGCGGGCGCCGGCCGGACAGGAACTCCGCCAGCGGGCCGGCCAGTCCGGCGATCCGTTCGCCCTGCCCGTTAATATCCGGGATATCGCTCACCGTCCATCCGGCGTCGTCGTCCAGCCGCCACTTCAATTGGATTCCGCCCGCCGGTCGCGGCGGCGCAACGCTCACCAGGTCGCCGTAATTGCCGATGATCGTCCCGTTCTGGCAGACCACCTCGAGCGTGTTCTCGCCCGCCACCGCCGCAAAGCTGCACGAAACTTCCGCAAAACGGCCGTCGGCGTACCGGAACACGGCGATGGCGTTGTCGTTGGGGATGCGCGGATTGAGGAGCGTTCCCATCTCCGCCATGACCGTCCGAGGCATGCCCGTCAGCCAGTAGATGAAGTCCATCGCGTGCGCCGCGTCATCGGCGAAGATGTCGCGGTTGAACTCCGGCCGGACGTGCCAGGTGCGGTCGAAGTCCTTCCACCGTTGCGTGTTCAGGCAATGCCGCCGCCGCACCATGTAGACCTTGCCGAACCGGCCCTCGGCCAGCAGCCGCTTCACCTTCACGTTGTGCGGGTCCACGCGCATCTGCCAGGCCAGCGTAAAGGGGACCTTGCTCCGGCCCACCGCCGCAAGGATGCGGTCCGCTTCGGCCAGCGTCAGCGATAGCGGCTTCTGCAGCGCAATCGGCTTGCCCGCCGCCGCGGCCTTCTCCACCAGTTCCGCGTGCAGCGACGTCTCCGCGGCGATCACGACCGCATCCACGTCCTTGCGGGAGAGCAACTCCTCGGCCGTCGCCGCGCGCGCAACCTGATGGCGCTCGCATTCCTTCGCCGCGCGCCCGGCGTCGTGGTCCCAGCCGGCGACGACCTGCGCTCCGAGCTGCGGCTGCTGGCGCCATCTCTCGCAGTACATGCCCACGTGGCCGTGGGCGAATCCCAGGATGCCGAGGCGAACCGTTCCCATATCCAGTTACCTCGCGCCCAGCGCCTTGAGGCAGGCGTTCATGTATCCGTAGCTCTCCGCGGCGATGATGTCCCGGCGCGGCAGCTCGTACTTGGCCGCACCGATGACCTCCAGGCACACCGGCCCGTCGTACCGGCCCGAGACCATCGCCTTGAAATACCCGCGCAGGTCAATGTCGCCGCGTCCGCAGGCCTGGTCGCACGGCTCGCCGGGGCCGGGCCCCATCCCCTTGCAGTCGCGGATGTGAATGTGCCGCATGCGCGCCAGCACCGCCGGCAGCGCCTGCGCCGGGTCCTCTTTCGCCCGGTAGATGTGGCTCGGGTCCATGTCAATCCCGAACGCGGGGGACTTGATCTTCTCCATCGCTCGCTTCGTCGTGGGCGTGTTGAAGATGGACTGGCCCACGTGCGCCTTGCAGCAGAGCGTCACGCCGTAGCGCGCGGCCTTCTCGGCCCTCTGGGCGAGCACGTCAATCTGGCGCGCGAGGTCCTCCTCGACGCCGGACTTGCCGCCGGGCCCGACATTGATCACCGGCACGCCGATCCCCTGGCCCGCCTCGAACGCCTTCGTCAGCCGGTCCTCATCCAGCGAGGCCACCTCCATGCTCAGCAATGCCAGCTTGTGCTCCGCCGCCAGGCCCTGGATCGCCGCCTTCTGCGACCGCCAGTTGTCCAGCTCCAAGTGCTCGCACAGGCCCTTGATGGCCGAGAGCTCGATCCCGTCGTAGCCGGCCCACGCGATATGCTGAAACGCCGTCGCCAGGTCGTGCCCGCCGTACAATACCGAATTCACGCCAAGTTTGATCATCGCCGGTCCCTTCATCAAATCTTCTCAACCGTGGGGTCGCCGTGAATGGGCGGCAGCGGCTTGGGCCGCACGAGCGCGCCGCCGTTCTCGTAGGACTCGATCACCGCCCAAATGTACTCCAGCGTCGCCAGCGCGTCGCGGCCGGACGCCCGCAGGGCTTCGCGCGGCGTCTCGTTGGTCAGGTCCTCCAGGAACGCGTGGATCCGGCGCGGGAACGTCGCGCCGAAGTCCTTGATGCCCGTGTCCATGACTTCCGGCGTCGGGCCTTGTCCCAGGGGGAACGACTGGCCGGGTTTCGGCGCGGGCCAGTACGTCAGCTTCTCCACGCAGTTCTCGATGCAGAACGTGCCCTTGCTCCCGGCCACCTCGCAGCTCCACCAGCCGCCCAGGCCCCAGGTCGCATCGCCGCGCTGGCTCAGCAGGTAGCCCACCGTCCCGTTGGCGAAGGCGACGTGCACGCTGTTCACCGACACCAGCAGGTCGCCCTTGCTCTTGCGGAAGCCCGGCTTCGTGCTGAACGACTGCACGTGCGTGATGTCGCCGCAGAAGTGCCGCATCACGCTGAAGGGGTGCGTCAGGAACGCCTTCATGTGCGCGTACGGCTGGTTGAAGCGCGGCGTGTCCTTGAAAGAGTACGTCTCCTCGCCGCCGTGGAAACCCATCTTGAACAGCAGGTAGATCGTCTCGCCGATCTTGCCCTCGCGCATGTACTTCTTCGCGCAGTCGGCCGTCTCGGTGAAATAGTGGTTCAAGTTGCAACCGAGGTAGAGCTTCTTCTCCGCGGCGTAGCGGACCATCTCGCGCGCCTCGCCGATGTCGTTCGACAGGGGCTTTTCGCAGAGCACGTGCTTGCCCGCGGCGAGCGCCTGCATCGCCGGCTCGAAATGCCAGCTCCCGTTCTCGTATCCGCCGGTCGTCACGTCTACGACGTCCAGGTCCTCGTTCGCCAGCAGGTCCTTCAGGCTGTAGTAGGCCTTCACTCCATTCGCCGCGGCCGCCGCGTCGGCCCGTTCCTTCACCACGTCGCACACCGCCACCAGCTTCGCGAGTGGGTCCTGCTTGTAGCTCGCCGCGTGCGTCTTGCCGATGCCGCTCATGCCGACCAGGCCTACGCGGATCGGGCCTTTCGCTTTCTTTTGATCCTTGCGAACCGGGGTTTTCGCTTTCCGCTGATCCTTCACGGGATTTCCCTCCTGGGTTGAAAAAATCGGCCGTCGAGCGCGTTACTATACTCCTGTGCGGTGCGGAACGTCAACAGCTCCGGCCCTGCAATCAGGCGGAGCGCATCGAGGATAATCCGCTCCCGTCGGTCAGCAAATTCCGCGCTCGGCCAGTTGCGCGCGGAGGTGATCCACGCAGACGTCAAAAGACCACTGGCTGGTGGGCAGATGGATATCGGGGGCGGCGGGCGCTTCGTAGGATGCGGAGAGGCCGGTGAAGTCGGCGATCTCGCCGGCGCGCGCCTTGCGATAGAGGCCCTTCGGGTCGCGCTCTTCGCAGACGGCGATCGGCGCGTCAACGAAGACCTCGATGAACCGCTCCGCGCCGATGATGCGCCGCGCGTCCTCGCGGTTGCGCTCGTACGGCGAGATGAAGGAGGTGATGACGATGACGCCGGCGTCGTTGAACAGGCGCGCCACTTCCGCGACGCGCCGCAGGTTTTCGGCGCGGTCCTCCGGCGCGAAGCCGAGGTCGCGGTTCAGCCCATGGCGAACGTTGTCGCCGTCAATGACATAGCACAGGCGGCCGTCGTCGAAGAGGCGCTTTTCCAGGGCGTACGCCAGCGAGGACTTGCCCGATCCGCTCAGGCCGGTCATCCACAGCGTCACCGCCTTCTGGCCGAGCAGGCGCGCGCGGTCGGCGGTGGCGACCTGCCCGTTGTGCGCGACGATGTTCCGGCTGACGGGCGCACGTTCTTCCGCGCCGGCGGTCGCGCTCCGGTGCAGCGCGCGCTCGATGATCATCCCCGCTCCGACGGTCCCGTTGGTCTGCGGATCAATGAGAATGAACCCGCCGGTGCGGCGGTTGCGGGCGTATTCGTCGTACATCAGCGGCTGATGAGTCTCGATCTCGACGCGGCCGATTTCGTTCAGACCCAGATCCGGCGCCACCTGCCGGTGCAGGTCGTTCGGGTCTATGCGGTAATGGAGCGAGGCGACGTGCGCGGGCAGGACGCGAGTGGTGTGCTTGAGCTGGTACGCGCGGCCGACCTGCAGCGGGCGCGTGTCCATCCAGACCAGCATCGCCTCGATGCGTTGATCCATGCGCGGCCGGTTGGCCGGGTGGACGAGCATGTCGCCGCGGCTGATGTCGCGGTCGTGTTCCAGGCAGAAAGTGACGGACATCGGCGGGAAGGCGTAAGGCAGGTCGCCGTCGCGCGTGACGATGCGCGTGATGCGGCTGTGGAGGCCGGAGGGAAGGACGGCCACCTCGTCGCCGACGCGCGCGACGCCTCCGACGATCTGGCCGGCGTAGCCGCGGAAGTTCGCGTCGGGCCGCAGGACGTACTGCACCGGGAACCGAAAGTCTATCAGGTTCTGGTCGCCGGCGATGAGCACCGTCTCCAGGTGGTTGAGCAGCGTGGTGCCGTCGTACCACGGCATGTTCGCGCTGCGCTCGACCACGTTGTCGCCGGCCAGCGCGCTCAGCGGGATGAAGACGATGTCCTTCAGCGCCAGCTTGGGCGCGAACGCGCGGAAGTCGTCGCAGATGCGGTCGAATACGGAGCGGTCGTAGCCGACCAGGTCCATCTTGTTCACGGCCGCCACCACGTGCTGCACGCCGAGCAGCGAGGCGATGAACGCGTGGCGCTTGGACTGCTGCAGGATGCCCTTCTGCGCGTCAATCAGGATGACCGCCAGTTGCGCGGTGCTCGCGCCGGTGACCATGTTTCGCGTGTACTGCTCGTGGCCGGGCACGTCGGCGATGATGAACCGCCGCCGCGCCGTGGCGAAGCACCGGTACGCCACGTCAATGGTGATCCCCTGCTCGCGCTCGGCTTTCAGGCCGTCGGTGAAGAAGGAGAAGTCAATCTCGGTCCCCTTCTTCTCGGAGGCCTTGCGCACGGAGGAGATGTGGTCCTGGTAGAGCGACTCGCTCTCGTAGAGCAGGCGGCCGATCAACGTGCTCTTGCCGTCGTCCACGCTGCCCACCGTGGTGAACCGGAGCAGTTCGGTCTGTTCGTATTGCCGGAGCAGGCGATCGAGGTCCATGTCAGAAGTACCCCTCTCGCTTCTTCTGCTCCATGGAGGCGTCCATGTCGTGGTCAATGAGGCGGGTGATCCGCTCGGAGTGCCGGGCGGTCTGGAGTTCGTGGATGATCTCGGGCACGGTCTTTGCGGTGGAGGGCACCGCGCCGGTGCAGGGATAGCAGCCGAGGGTGCGGAAGCGGCACATCACCTTCTGCGGCTTTTCGCCGGGGTTCAGGCGCGTGGCCTCGCCGACGGGGATGAGCTGTTCCTCGCGCACGACCATCTCGCGCTCCGCCGCGAAGTACATCGGCACGACGGGGATCTGCTCGAGGTGGATGTAGAGCCAGACGTCGATCTCGGTCCAGTTCGAGATGGGGAAGACGCGGATGCTCTCGCCCTTGTTGATGCGCCCGTTGAACAGGTTCCACAGTTCGGGCCGCTGGTTCTTGGGGTCCCATTGGCCGTAGGCGTCGCGGAAAGAGTAGACGCGCTCCTTGGCGCGGGAGCGTTCCTCGTCGCGCCGCGCCCCACCGAAGGCGGCGTCGTGCCGGCCTTGCCGGAGCGCCTCGAGCAGCGCCTGCGTCTTCAACTGCGCGCAGCACTTGATCGTGCCCCAGTCCCAGGGATTGGCGCCCTGCCGGACGGCCTGTTCGTATTTGAACACGTGCAGGTCCGCGCCGATCTCCCGGCAGAACCGGTCGCGGAACTCGTACATCTCCGGGAACTTCAGCCCGGTATCCACGTGGAGGAGCGGGAACGGAATGCGGCCGGGATAGAAGGCCTTCTGCGCCAGGCGGACCATCACCGAGGAGTCCTTCCCCACGGAATAGAGCAGCACCGGGCGTTCGAACTCCGCCGCGACCTCGCGGAAGATGTGGATGCTCTCCGCCTCCAGCGTGCGCAGATAGCTCAGCGAATATTTCTCGTCGCGCGGCACGGCATCATCTCCAGCGAAAATCGTTTCAGGTATGATATCATAACTCCAAACTGAATAGAAAGTAAGGCGCCATACTATATGATAGCGGCCGTCGGACCGTATAATAATCTCACGTCATCATAAAGGAGGAACGGATGAAGCTGGCCTTGTCTGGACGGCTGTTCGAAACCCCGGCCGGTTACACGCTGGACCTGGACGCATTCCTGAAGTTCGCCCGATCCTGCGGGTATGACGGTGTGGAGATTCGATACCCGCAATTGCCGCTGGAAACTCCCTCGGCCAAACTGGACGAAACCGCCGCGCTGCTGAAGACGCTGGGGCTGGCATGGAGCTTCGGCGCCGTCGAGGGGATCGTGGGCGAGCCGGCCTTCGAACGCGCCGTGCGCATGCTGGACGTGCATCGGCGGTGCGGCTGCCGGTTCACGCGCTTCGCCGTTTCGCGGACCGATGACATCGCCTGGGCGCAACGGTTCGCCGACGAGGCGGCGCGCCGAGGGCTGCGCCTCATTACGCAGCTTCACAACGGCACGCTGACGGACAACGTGCCGCACACCCTCGAGACGCTGGAACGCATCGGCCGTCCGAACGTCGGCCTGGCCTATGAAGCCAACCACCTGCGCTTCGACGGGAATGAGCGATATGCCGAGGCCATCCGGCCGCTGCGCGACTGCATCTTCTCCGTTTCGATTCAGAACTTCAGGCCCGCCGCCGACGCGGACCCCGCGGCAATGCGCGTGCAGGTGAACGGACGAGACTATCTCCGCGCCCTGCCGGGCGATCCGGAGGGCCTTGACTTTCCGAAGATATTCCGCGTCCTGCGCGAAGTCGGCTTCGACGGCTTCGCCACGGTCATGGCCGACGTGGCGCCGGGCATGGACCCGCGCGAGGTGGCCCGGCGCTATCAGGACGCGTGTCGCCGTTTCATGCAGGCCGCGTAACTGAAAAAGTGCTTGACGGCGGCGGCTCGACCGTATAACTTCACGCTTGACAGCCGACTGCGCTTCGGAGCACATTAGCCGCGCCAACGGCTGCGCGGCTGGTGCATTAATGGAAAATGCGCGACGGGCGCGCATTTTCTTAGGAGGACGGCCCAATGGAAAATTCCCGGTGAAACCATGCGACCGATGAAATGGCGCTCCCTGTGCCCCAGCATGATCTATCTGCCTTGCCTGGCCATGGCGGCCACGGCTTCCGCCGGCGACACGGCGCCTTTCGACTTCGCCATCAATTTCGACCCGGCAAAAGTATCCACGACCGACGCGACCGTGGCCCCGGCCGAACTCGGCGCGGCGCCGGCCCTGCGCGTGGCCACCGGCCACCGGCAGCCCTGGCCGGGCATCGCTCTGCCGGCGCCGGGCGGACACTGGGACCTTTCGCCGTTCGGCCAAGTCGCGCTCGAAGTCAGGAACGCGGGCGCCGCCCCTGTCACGGTCCATTGCCGTGTGGATAACCCGGGCGCCGACGGCACGAGCCATTGCGTCACCGGTTCGCTGACGCTCAGCCCCGGCCAGACCGGCACATTGAAGGTGCCGCTGCCGCGCGCGGCGGACGATACGCTCGGCGGAAAACTCTTCGGCATGAGAGGCTATCCGGTCGCGGCCGGCGGCAAGGGCACGATTGACCCGAAGAACATCACGCAACTGCTGATCTTCGTGGCCAAGCCGGAGGCAGACCACCTGTTCGAGGTCGCCGACATCCGCGCCACCGGCGCCTACACGCCGCCGACCGCGTGGGTGACGGACGCCGATCCGTTTTTCCCGTTCATAGACACGTTCGGCCAGTACCTGCACAAGGACTGGCCCGGCAAGACGCACTCGCTCGCCGAACTCGCGGCCCGGCGCGCGCAGGAGGCGAAGGAACTCGCCGCGCAGCCCGGCCCGAAGGACTGGGACCGGTACGGCGGGTCGCTGACCGGCCCGCAACTCAAGGCCACCGGTTTCTTCCGCACCGAGAAGGTCGGCGGCAAGTGGTGGCTCGTGGACCCGGACGGCCGCCTGTTCTTCTCGCACGGCATTGACTGCGTGCGCCCGCTGGACGCCACGGCGATTGAGGAACGCGAGAACTGGTTCGCGGACTTCCCCGGCAAGCAGCCGGAGTTCGCGCAGTTCCTCTCGCACGGCAGCGCGCTCATGGGCCATTATCAGGGGCGCTCGCCGCAGACTTTCTCTTTCGCCTGCGCGAACCTCCTGCGCAAATACGGCCCGGATTGGCGCGAGGTCAATTCCCGGATCGCTCACCAGCGGCTGCGGAGCTGGGGCCTCAACACCATCGCCAACTGGTCGGACGAGCGCACGTTCCTGATGCGCCTCACGCCCTACACCGATTCCATCGGCAGCCGCGGGTCGAAGATGATTGAAGGCAGCGAGGGTTACTGGAGCAAGTTCCCGGACGTGTTCGACGCGAGCTTCGCCGCCGTGCTGCGGCGCGATATGGAAGGCAAGCGCGGCAAGAGCGCCGGCGACGCGTGGTGCATCGGCTATTTCTCGGACAATGAAATGTCGTGGGGCGACGATGTCTCGCTCGCGGTCGCCGCGCTGAAATCGCCGCCGGAGCAGGCGGCGAAGAAGGCCTTCATCGCCGACCTCCAGGCGAAATACGGAGACATCGCAAAGTTGAACCAGGCCTGGGACGCGGCGCACGCCTCCTGGGACGCGCTGCTCGAAAGCCGCGACGCCCCGGACCTGCGGAAAGCGAAGGAGGACCTCGCCGCCTTCTACTCGAAGGCCGCGGAGCAGTATTTCCGCACCGTGCGCGACACCGTCAAAGCGGTCGCGCCGAACCAGCTTTACCTGGGCTGCCGGTTCGCGTGGGTGAACGACCGCGCCGCCGCGGCCGCCGCGAAGCACTGCGACGTGGTCAGCTACAACCTCTACCGCCGCAGCGTGGCCGATTTCCAGTTCAACGGCGGCGCCGACGTGCCGCTGATCATCGGCGAGTTCCACTTCGGCGCGCTCGACCGCGGGATGTTCCACACCGGCCTCGTGCCGGTGACGGATCAGGCGGCGCGGGCGAAGGCCTACAAGGATTACGTCCTGGGCGCGGTCGCCCACCCGCAGTTCGTCGGCTGCCACTGGTTCCAGTACCAGGACGAGCCGGTCACCGGCCGCGTGTTCGACGAGGAGAACTACCAGATCGGGTTCGTGGACGAGTGCGACACGCCGTATCGCGAAACCATCGAGGCCAGCCGCGCAGCAGGCGCGGCGCTTTATCTGACGCCGTGAGATTTGACAACCGGACGCGCAGTGGAATAGCATGGATTGTGCGGACATTCCGGTTTCTTCCCGCCCCGTTCCAGGCTGAAGCTCATGCCGCAGAATAACGTCGCTCCGGCTTTCAACTCCGAACTTGCCGCGTCGCTGCGCGCGGAGATGGACCGCTGCGCCAAGTGCGGCCAGTGCCGCTCCATCTGCCCCGTGTTCATCGAGACCGGCGACGAGGCCGGCGTCGCGCGCGGCCGGATCAGCCTGGCCGAGGCGCTGCTCGACGGCCGCATCGGCTACACGCAGCGCTTGCAGGAGAGTTTCACGAAATGCCTGGACTGCCTGCGCTGCGACGCGGATTGCCCGAGCGGCGTCGCGCATGAACTGATCCTTCAGGCCGTGCGCCAGGGAATGGCCAGGGATATCGGCGCGCCGCGGCTGGCGCGCTTCGCGCTTCGGCACCTGCTGCCGCGGCCGCGGCTTTTCGAGGCGGCGCTCCGCCTCGGCGCAAAAATCCAGGGGCTTCTGCCCGCGACGCAACGCCCGCCGGTACGGCACCTGCCGCTCTTCCTGGCGCGCGGGGCGAGGCTCCCGCGGCTCGCGCCGAAAACCGCGCGGAGGCAGTTCCGGGAAATGCCCGCGCGGAAGGCGCCTTCGAAACCGTCCAAGGGGCGCGTCGCCATCTTCACCGGCTGCCTCATCAACGCGGCCTACCCGGAAGTCGCGGCCGACCTCGCCGCCGTGCTCGAGCGGATCGGATACGAGCCGGTCCTGCCGCAGGGCCAGACCTGCTGCAGCGCGCCGCTGCTGAATTTCGGCGAGGTCGCCGCCGCGCGCCGCGTGGCCGAAGTCAACCGCCGCGCGCTGGCCGAAAGCGGCGCGGAAATCGTCCTCACGCCCTGCGCCGCCTGCGGCCACACGTTGAAGTCCACATACCCGAGGCTGCTCTCGACGGATTGGACCGGCGGAAAGTTCCGCGTGCTGGACGCCGTGGAGTTCCTCGCCGGCGCGGAGCTCGGGCCGCTGACGCCGCTGGCGCAGAAGGTAGCGTATCACGATCCATGCCAACTGCGGTGGGGACAACAGATCGCACAGCAGCCGCGCGACCTGCTGCGCCGATGCGCGAGCTACGTCGAGATGCCCGGCGCGGAGCGCTGCTGCGGAGGCGGCGGCGCGTTCAGCCTGTTCCATCCCGACATCGCCGCGAAAATTGCCGCGCGCAAAGTCCGCTCCATCCGCGAAAGCGGCGCCGAGGTCGTCGCGACGGCCTGCCCCGGCTGCATGCTCCTGCTGGCGCAGCACCTGCCCGCGCCGCCCGTTCACGTAGTCCAGGTCCTGCGCCGCGCAATGGATGATCGTAAGTAATTGGCATAATTATACTTAGGATTAGCTGACCGGCTTGCTGCATAAGATATGTCAGCACAAGGGCTTACTACACGCTGGGTTCGTTTTTTCAAATCGCCTTCTGAGCTTTATGTTCTTATCCACCGGCGCGTTGCGACTTCTCACGCGGCTTTACACCGCGAATCGAACTATACCATATTTTTTCTGACTTGTCAAGCGGCCGCCCTCTTTTTCCGGCGCGGGAATTCTTGACGCGCCCGCAGCGGGGCCGTACGATTGCGGCATGAGCGAGCCATCCGAGTTGATCGTCGAGGAGCTGACGGCAGGACCGGAGCACGAGCGGCTCCGGCTCGACAAGTTCCTCAGCCTGGCGTTTCAGGATTACTCGCGCTCGTTCCTCCAGCGCGCCATCCGCGAGGGCCGCGTCACGGTGGGCGGGCGGACGGTCAAGCCGAGTTGCCTGGTGAAGGCTGGCGACGCGATCCGAGTCGCCATTCCCGTCCTCGTCGAAGACCACCTCGAACCGGAGCCCATCCCACTGGCGATCCTCTACGAGGACGAGCATTTCCTGGCGGTGAACAAGCCGCCGGACCTCGTCGTCCATCCGTCGCGCGGGCACGCGCGCGGGACGCTGGCCAACGCCCTGCTCTACCATTGCCGGGAGCATGTGTCGAACCTGAACGGCCCGCTGCGGCCGGGGATCGTGCACCGGCTCGACCGCGACACCTCCGGCGTGATCCTCTGCGCGAAGACCAACGCCGCTCACGCCGCGCTCGCGGCGCAGTTCAAGGACCGGCTCGTGCGGAAGGAGTACGTGGCGGTGGTACGGGGCGCGATGGAGCACGACAGCGGCGAGATTTCCTTCCCCATCGGCCGCGACCCGCGCCTGCGCGAGAGGATGCGCGTGCGCCTCGACGCAGGCGCGACCGGCGCGCGGCCGGCGGTCTCGCGGTTCTTCGTCGAGGAGCGGTTCGAGCGCTTCACGCTGGTGCGCGTCGAGCCGCTGACCGGGCGCACGCACCAGATCCGCGTCCACCTGAGCGCCGTCCGCCATCCGGTGGTCGCCGACGCGCTCTACGGCGGCGGCGAAGCGCTGTACCCTTCGGAGATTCTGCGAAAGGGAAGGCCCGCAGAGGGAACCACCGAAACGCCGCTGATCGCGCGGCAGGCGCTCCACGCGCGCTCGATCCGCTTCAGCCACCCGGCCACCGGCGCGGCGATGACCTTGACGGCCGAGCCGCCGGAGGACATCCTGGCGCTGATCGCCGCGCTCAAATCCGCGCGCTCCGGTTGATCAAGCATCGCCGCGATCCACTGTCCGACGCTCATTTAACGTCGCCGCTCACCTCGCCACGCCGCAGCAGGAGCATGCCGAACTGCCGCGTTCGCTGCAGCGGTATCTTTCCAATCTGTCCAACCGGCCGGTAGTGGCTCATAATCCATCGGTAAAGCTCCTCGCCGTAGTCCTTGCCGAAGAATTGCTTGCCGTACTCCGTCGTGTCGCGGTGGACGAGCAAAATGAAATCGGGCGGATGGCGCTTGTAGGACTCCGTCATCTGTTCATCGCCGAAGGCTTCCAGCTCCACGCCCAGGTAGGTCGTGTAAGGCGCAGGGTTGGGTCGGCGCGCGAGGTAGTTCATGAGGACGCCTTCGGGCAGCACGGCCAGCGTCTGCGAGCGCCCCGCATTCTCCTCAATCATCTTCAGGGCGAGGCTGACGGGTTCCCCTTCGTTCGGCAGAGTACGGAACGCATCGGCGCCCGCGCCGACCTCGTTTGTGCAGTGCGAAAGGACATCGCGGGTGAAGCTGACGTGCCAACAGGCGGCGGTCGCAATCAGCGTCAGGGCCAGCGGGCGAAACCCGCTTCCGAAGCCGCCCATGCGGTCCAACGCCCGGGGCGCCCAGTCCAGCAGGGCCACGACCATGACGAGGCCTGCGGGCAATGCGAGCACGAAACCGTACTGATTTATTCGGCTGTCGAGAAGTATCCTGGACAGCAGCGCCAGGGCAAAGACTGCGGTCATTGCGGCCAGGGCCGCCTGCGCGCCGCGGTCAGGAGAGCGGCGGCTTCTGATAAACCCCACGAGGGCGGCCGCCGCAAGGATGACCATGAACAGCGGCCAGGGGCGCGCGGTCCAGTACCAGAAGACCTGGTTGTATTTCCACAGCATCAAGATTGCCGCAGCAACGAACAGAACCGCGGCGAGTACCCAGCGGTACCGGCCGGCTCGCCGGCAGGCCAGCATCAGCATCGCGCCGGGGATGAGCATCTCCGCGTACCCGGCTGCCGATCGCAGCATGATGACCAGGTTGCCGGCTGCATCGTTCGTGCCCATGACCAGCCTGTAGAACGGCAGGCTGGTGATCCGGGAGTTGAAGACGTACCACCAGGATCCGAGCATTCCGCGAAGGGCTTCGTGCGGCGGCATGGCCAGGCAGAGGAGCGCCCACGCGGCGAGCGCCGGCAGCGCCGCGCACCCGGCGATAGTTCCCGCCGTCCGCGCCAGCCGCCCCGCGGTGAACCCATGCGCCCAGGCAGCGAGGAGAAGTCCTGTCGCCACAGCCAGAGCCGCGCCCGCAAACATCTCGGTCTTGGTCAGGAACGCCAGGCCGAGAGCCAGCCCCGCCGCCGACGCCCACGCCGGCGACGGCCGCCGGTGATAACGCGCCATGAAGTAGATCGCCGCCACGCCCAGGATCAGGCCGTGCGTCGCCGAATGCGTATAGGGGCAGACGAAGTTATAATCGGCTATGCGCTCATACCGGCCGAAGGCGAACACCAGCAATGCGACCAGGCATCCGACCGTCGCTCCAAGCCGGCTGCCCATGCGCCTCAAAATGCTGTAAAGCAGCGCCAGCAGAACGCCCAGCAGCGCCAGGTTGGTCAGCACCAGCGCCAGCAGACTCACGCCGAACAGGCGGAACATCAGGGCGTTGAAATAGGGCGACAGCGGACCGAAGATCGAGGCGAGGTCGCGGTACAGCACCTTGCCGGCGGCGATCTGCCAGGGGAAGTACAACTCCCGCCCGAAGTCTATCAGCGGGTCCGGCCACGTGCCCCAAGTCCACCAGGTCATCACGGCCATGGTCGCCGCGATCAGCGCCGGGCCGGCCCAAACCGAGATTTTCTGCAGTCGCACCGCGCCGATCTTCGGGGCTTCGAATTTCATCATTTTCAGCCCGCGCCGGCCCTCGCCAGCGCCTCCGGTGCAGGAGAACCCGGCCGGCGCGGCCGGTTACCGGATGCGCACCGGCTTGCCGGTCTCGGCCGAGGCGATGCAGGCATCCTGGTACGCGCGGGCGCGGACGCCGTCCTCGAACGTCGGCGCCTCAGGCGTGCCGGAGCGGATGGAGCGGATGAAACGCGTGAACACCGTGGTCTCCGGCACCTTCGCCGGCAGCTCGTTCCAGAGCAGGTTGCGCGCGTGGAATTTCTCCAGGCAGACCTGAAGCTTGTTGCCGCCGGAGTCGGTGTCCAGCACCAGGCCGCCGCGGTCGCCGAAGACGCGCAGGCGCAGGCAGTTCGCGTGGCCGGTGGCCCAGCGCGTGGCGTGGATGACGCCCAGGGCGCCGGAGGTGAACTCGGCGGTGGTGAAGAAGCTGTCGTCCGCGTCGAGCTTATAGCCTTTCCACGTGTCCCGCGGCACGCCCTTGGGGAAGCTCTTCATCGAGCAGTGCAGCGACGCGATGTCGCCGACGACGTACGTGGTGAAGTCCAGGATGTGGCAGCCGATGTCCGCGAGCGTGCCGCCGCTGTGGCTGCGGCTCATCCGCCAGAGCCACGCGGACGAGTTATGCCAGTCGCCCCAGATGTCGTTGGCGAGCCAGCATTGCAGGTAGCTGGCCTCGACGTGCCGGACCTTGCCCAGTTCCCCGTCCACCACCAGTTGCCGGGCGCGCTCGAGCGCCGGAAGGGAACGGTACGAGAAGTTGATCATGTGGATTTTCCCCGAGGCGCGCGCGGCGCGGAGCATGCGCGCGGCTTCGGCGGACGAGGTCGCAATCGGCTTCTCGCACAGGACGTGCAGCCCTTTCCGGAACGCGGCCAGGGAGACCTCGCAGTGCGCGGCGTCGCTGGTGACCACCGAGACGGCGTCGAGCGATTCCTTCGCGAGCAGTTCGCGGTAGTCCGAGTACACCGCCGGGACCGCGTGCTTGGCCGCGAACGCCTCCGCGGTCTTCGGGACCACGTCGCAGCAGGCGACGATGTGCACGTCCGATTCCTTCTTGAAAGACATCGCATGGTGGTTGGCCATTCCGCCGGTGCCGATGATCGCCACGCGGATCGCGTCCATACTCTCTATCTCCCTTCAGTCGTTTTGATGAACTGCCCAGCCTATCGTCCCGTAAGCAACACGCATAATTCGAGCCCCTGTCATGCTGAGCGCAGCGAAGCATCTCACGCCCTGAACGGTTGCCGGCGCGGTGCGTACGAGATTCCTCGCTCCGCTCGGAATGACCAGAGCGTACGCAACTTATTCTCGAGCGCCTTGCCGGCGGATGCACGCCCTCAGAATTTCTCCAGCGGCGTCACGGCCTGGCCGAACCGGGTCGGCGGGCAATCGCCCGGCGCGGCCCATCGGCAGGCGTTGGCGATCACGCGCTGCACTTCCGGCTGAGAATAGATCGGGAACGTCTCGTGGCCGGGGCGGAAATAGAAGATCCGCCCGATGCCGCGGTTGAAGCAGCAGCCGCTGCGGAAGACGTCGCCGCCCTGGAACCAGCTCACGAACACGAGCGCGTCGGGCGCGGGGATGTCGAACCGCTCGCCGTACATCTCCGTGTGCGGGATCTCGAAATGCGGCGGCAGGCCGGCGGCGATCGGATGGTTCGGCTCGACGACCCAGATGCGCTCCTTCTCGCCCATCTCGCGCCAGCGCAGGTCGCAGGTCGTGCCCATCAGCTTCCTGAAAATCTTGCTGAAGTGCCCGGAGTGCAGCACGATGAGCCCCATGCCGCCGAGGACGACGCGCTGGTGGACGCGCTCGACGACCTCGTCCCTTACCTCGCCGTGCGCCGCGTGGCCCCACCAGATCAGCACGTCGGTCGTCTCCAGCGCGTCCTTCGTCAGCCCGTGCTCCGGCTCATCGAGCGTCGCCGTGCGCGCCTCGAAGTCCGGCGAGGCGGACAGCGCCTTCGCGATGACGGCGTGCATGCCGTGCGGATAGACCTCGCGCGCCGGGTGCTTTGCCTCGCGCTCGTGGCGGAACTCGTTCCAGACCGTGACGCGGATTTTGCGATTCATGGCGATTCTCCTTGTCTAAAACGAGGCGATATTACGCACTTTGCACTGCGCCTGTCAACCGAACTTGCGCGCAGGCCGCGCCTCCGATAGAATCTGTGGGTTGCGCGGCGCGGCGGTTCCCGGAGGCAAGGGCCATGAAGATCGGCGTGATGTCGGATTCGCACGACAATCTGCCCGCGATCCGCCGCGCGCTGGCGCGTTTCGAGGCCGAGGGCGCGGAGGCCGTCATCCACGCCGGAGACTTCGTCGCGCCGTTCTCCATCAAGGAACTGCTGAAATTCAAGGGCGCGCTTTACGGCTGCTTCGGGAACAATGACGGCGAGAAGGCCGGCATCCGCGCGCTCTGGCCGGCGGTGGCCGAGCCGCCCTGCGAACTGCAACTCGGCGGACGGCGCATCCTGCTGACGCACGACGAGGCGGCGCTGCAGAAAGCGCCGGAACTGCTCCGGCGCGCCGAGGTCGTGATCTTCGGCCATTCGCACCACGTCGTCCCCGGCGAGCGCCGCGGCGGCAGCCCGGTGCGCCTGAACCCGGGCGAATGCGGCGGCTGGCTGACCGGCAAGAGCACCGTGGCGATCCTCGATACCGAGACGCTCGGCGTCCGCATTTTGGAGATTTGACGGGGCGGTGGTTGGGTGATTAGAAAATTGGGAGATTAGGTGATGGGGAAAATGGGACTTGGCGCGTGGCGCGTTTCCGTCCACCAATTTCCCAATCTCCCAATTTCCCAATCTCCCAACATTGAGGAAAAACCGTGAAGCCGCAACGCGTTCTGCTCTCAGGTCTGGCCATCGCGGCGCTGCTCACCGGCTGCGTCGAGCGCACGCTGCTCCTGCGCTCCGATCCGCCCGGCGCAACGGTGGTCGTCAACGGCAACGAAGTCGGCGTCGCCCCGGCGAAGATTCACTTCGAGACCTACGGCACGTTCGAGGTCGTCATGAGCGCCCCGCGCCATCGCCGGCTGCGCGCGCTGGTGCCGGTGAAGCCGCCCTGGTTCGAACAGATTCCGTTCGACCTCTTCTACGAAACACTCTGGCCCGGCACGGTCCTTGACGAGCATCCCGTGACGCTCAAGCTCGAGCCGCTCCCGGAAGCCGAAGCCGCCGGCGCCGGTCTCGACGAGCGCGAGCTGCAGCTCCAGCAGCGCGTGCTCGAAGGCGCCCCGGCCACGCCGCAGCCTCCGCCGGAAGGAAAGTGACCTTGCCGCCGTCATCCGACCGCGAACTGCTCCGCTCCATCTACCGCCATCTCGACCTGGAAGGCCTGCTGGAAGATCATCCCGGCCTGACGCAGGAGGACGTCGTGGATCTTTTCCGGCGGTTGAGCGCGCCGACGGAGCCGGGCGGAAAAACTCCTCCGGCGCGGCGCGGCGCCGGCCCTTCCGCCTGCGATGAAAAGGGCAGCCGTCCGCCGAAGCCGGGGCGGCTGATCCTCTGTACCGACGGCGGCTCACGCGGCAATCCGGGACCCGCCGGCTTCGGGGCCGTCCTCCTCGACGACGCCGGCCACGTCGTGCGCGAACTCTCGGAATTCATCGGCCGGGCCACGTGTAACGAGGCGGAGTACCGCGCGCTCATCGCGGCGCTGCAGGCGGCGCGCGAACTCGGCGCGCGCGACTTGCTCATCCGCGCCGACAGCCAACTGCTCGTGCGCCAGCTCGGCGGCCAGTACAAGGTCAAGAGCCGCAGCCTGATGCCGCTGGCGCTTCGCGCGCGGCGGCTGCTCGAGGAGTTCGCCTCCTGGAAGGCGGAGCACGTCCCGCGCGAAATGAACTCCCGCGCCGACGCCCTCGCCAACGCAGCGATGGACCGCGGCGCCCCGCCCGCCGGTTGAAACCTGAGCCGAGTTTGCTCTATTATAGAAGGACTTATCCTCACGTATTCTCTTGGAGATGGGCCAAAGCGATGAAGAAGTATTCTGTGGTGGTCGTGGGCATCGGGCTGGTCGGAACGCGCATTCTGCAGGTCCTGCGCGAGCGGCATTTCCCGGTCTCCAGCGTCAAAGTGCTCGCCCGCACGGCGCGGACGGAGACGGTGGACGGCGTGGATTACCCGGTGGTGCCCGCGTCGGCGGAGGCGTTCGACGGGGCGGACATCGCGCTGTTCGCCGGCACCGAGGGCGCCAAGGGCGCCTCGCAGCTTTACGGCTGGGAAGCGGTCAAGCGCGGCTGCGTGGTGATTGACAACGGCGACGATTTCCGCATGGATCCCCGCGTGCCGCTGGTGATCCCGGAAGTCAACCCCGAGGCATTGCGCCAGAGCCAGGGACTGATCAGCAACCCGAACTGCAGCACCATCCAGATGGTGGTGGCGCTGGCGCCGCTCCACCGCGCGGTGCGCATCCGGCGCGTGGTGGTGACCACGTTCCAGTCCGTCTCGGGCACCGGCAGCGCCGCCATCGCGGAACTCGAGCGCCAGGTGCGCGACGTGCCCGCCGGGAAGCCCGCGCGGCCCGAGCAGTACCCCCACCCGATCTTCGGAAACGTGATCCCGCAGGTGAGCACGCTGAGGGACATCTATCCGGGCTATTACGGAGAGGAAATCAAGATGATCCGCGAGACGCGGAAAATCCTCTCCGAGCCGGACCTGGCCGTGACGGCCACCTGCTCGCGGGTGCCGGTGGCGCTGGCGCATTCGGAGGCGATCAACGTCGAGTTCGAGGGGAAACTTTCGGCCGACCGCGCGCGGGAAATCCTCGCCGCGTCGCCCGGCGTGATCGTCGTGGACGATCCGGCGAAGAGCCGCTACCCGATGCCGCTCGACGCGGCCGGACGCGACGAAGTCTTCGTCGGCCGCATCCGCGAGGACCCGTCGCGCGCGAACACGCTCGACCTCTGGTGCGTCTCGGACAACATCCGCAAAGGCGCTGCGACGAACGCCATCCAGATCGCCGAGAAGATGATCGAAATGAAGTTGCTGAAGGGGAAGTGACGGCAAGGATGAAGGATGAAGGCGGAAGACCGTCTTCATCCTTCATCTTTCATCCTTCATCCTTCCTCAGAATGATCTCCGCCGCGCCGGCGAGGTCGGGCGTCTCGAAATCGGCCCGAGGATCGGACTCGGTCCACTCCGCGTTTCCTACTCGAATGGTCCGGCATCCTGCAGCCCGGCCGGCGCCGATGTCGGCGGGGCGGTCGCCGACCATCCATGATTGCTCCAGGTCCACGCCGTGCTCGCGCGCCGCGCGCAGCAGCAGGCCCGGCTGGGGCTTGCGGCAATCGCACGCGATCGAGTACTCCGCCAGCGATCCCTCGGCATAGTGCGGGCAGTAATAGATGCCGGCGAGCCGCACTCGATTCCGTTCGCACCGCCGCAGGAAATGCTCGTGGAAGGCGCGCAGGCTCTCCTCGCTGAACCGCCCGCGCGCCACGCCGGACTGGTTGGTGACAACGATGAGCAGATAGCCCGCTTCCTGAAGCCGCCGCAGCGCCTTGAACACGCCCGGAAGCGGCCGCAGTTCGGCCAAGTCGGTGGAGAACTCCATGTCCACGATGACGGTATTGTCGCGGTCGAGGAACACCGCTTTCTTCGCGTGCCTATTTGGCAAAATACCGCTTCTCCACGAGATCGCAGAGCACGTGCCCGCAGGTGATGTGGAGTTCCTGGATGCGCGCCGATTGGTCGTCGGGGGCGACCAGGCAGAGGTCGGCGGCCTTCAGGAGCTTGCCGCCGCCGCGGCCGGAGAACCCGATCGTCACCGCGCCGCGCTTCTTCGCCGCGGCGACGGCGAGCAGGACGTTCGGCGAGTTGCCGCTGGTGCTCAGCGCAAGGAGCACGTCGCCCTTGCGGACGTGCGCGTTCACCTGGCGCTCGAAAACGCTGTCGAACGAGTAGTCGTTGGCCAGGCAGGTCAGGATCGAGGTGTCGGTCGTCAGCGCCACGCACGGCAGCGGCGCGCGCTCCATCATGAAGCGCCCGACGAGTTCCCCGGCGATGTGCTGGCTGTCCGCGGCGGAACCTCCGTTGCCGCAGATATAGACGCGCTTCCCCTTGCGCAGCGCTTTCAGCACCGCCGCGGCCATTTTCTCGACAATCTTCTCGCCGCCGGAGGCGAGGAACGCCTGCTTGACCTCGATGCTGCGCCGAATCTGCCGTTCGACGTCGCCCATGTGTGGACTCCTTTCCCAATCGTCCTCGTCCTCGTCGTCGTCCTCGAACGAGTTTTAACGACCGAGGACGAGGACGACGACGAGGACGAGTACGATGGCAAAACCTATGGCGTCTTTCCGTACCGCTCCACGATCTTCTTGACGATGTCCGTGGTGCTGAGGCCCTCGATGTACGGCGCGATGACGACTTTGCCGCCGTAGGACTTGACGACTTCCCAGCCGACGACCTGGTCCTCGCGGTAGTCGCCGCCCTTGACGATAACGTCCGGGCGGATGGCCTTGATCGCCTCGAGCGGCGTGTCCTCCTCGAAGATCACCAGGCCGTCCACGACGTCGAGCGCCGCCAGGAGCCGCGCGCGCTCCGCCTCGCCAGTGATCGGCCGGTTCGGGCCCTTGAGCCGCCGGACGGAGTCGTCGCTGTTGAGCCCGACGATGAGAAAATCCCCCTGCTGGCGCGAGAACCTGAGATATTCGTAGTGGCCCATGTGCAAGATGTCGAAGCAGCCGTTCGTCCAGACGACCTTGCCGTTGCGGCGATGCACTTCGCGCGCGGCGTCGGCGGCGGCCTCGACGGTGTGGATCTTGAACTGCGGCCCGCCGCCGAGGAGTTCGTTGCATATTTCGTCGCGCGAGACGGGCACGGCACCGATCTTGGTGACCTCGACGCCGGCGGCGACGTTGGCCAGCATCGCCGCGTCGCGCACGTCGGCGCCGCAGCCGAGCAGCCAGGCCATGACGCTCACGATGACGTCGCCGGCGCCGGAGATGTCCACCACGTCGCCCTTCGGCCGCGACGGAATTCTCAGGCCCTCGATGCCCGGGCCGGCGAGGTAGAGTCCGTCGCGGTCGAGCGAGATCAGCACGTAACGCAGGTCGGCCATCTTGAGGAGGGCGTCGGCCGCGCGGCGCAGGCTCTCGTCGTCGCGGATGGCGATGCCGGTCGCCGCCTGCGCCTCGTTGCGGTTCGGCTTCAGGAGCGTGCTGCCGCGATAGACCGAATACGGGCGCGCCAGCTTCGGATCGGTGACGACCGGGATGCCCGCCTTGGCGGCCCACTCGGTGGTGCACTTCAGGAGGCGGTCGGTCAGCAGCCCCTTGTCGTAGTCGGTCAGCACGACGCATTGCTGCAGCGGCAGGACCACCTGGATGAAGGCCAGGAGCTTTTCCTCGGTCTCCTGCGTGATGGGCAGTCGGCACTCGCGGTCCACCCGCAGCATCTGCTGGACTCCGCGGTGTGCGCTCTGCACGTAGCCGATGAACCGCGTCTTCACCGTGGTCGGCCGGTCGGACACCGTCAGGACGCCGTCGCATCGCGCGTTCAGCTTCTTGAATTCCCGCACGATCAGTTCGCCGTCTTTGTCCTCCGCGCCGATGACGCCGCACACGGTGACCTGCGCGCCGAGACGCGCCAGGTCCGAGACCACGTTCCCCGCGCCGCCGGGACGGCTTTCCTCGGTCATGACTTCCAGGATGGGAATCGGCCCTTCGCCGGAAATGCGCCGCGTCTCGCCCCAGACGTAGCGGTCGAGCATCAGGTCGCCGACGACCAGCACGTGCGGAGTCCCGGCCGTCTCAACCAGCCGAACGAGGTGATCCGACATCCGCTTTCCCTTTCTCCAAGACCTCCGCCGGCGGCCTGCGCCAGCGGCGGTGCATCCAGAGCCATTGATCCGGGAACTGCCGGACGTAGCTCTCGAGCCGGCGGTTGACCTCGATCGTGGCGTTCCGCACGGCGGCCGGGCGGTCGCCCGCAGGCCGGACGAACAGCGGCTCGTCGCAGAGGACCTCGAAGCGATACAGCCCGGGCAGCCGCCGCGCATAGCCGGTGACGATCGGCGCGCCGGTCCTCATCGCCAGGAGCGCCGGCGCCGGCGTCGTCGAGGCCGGCCGCCCGAAGAACGGCACCCAGAGGCCCTCGTCCTTCGCGTGCTGGTCCACCAGAAGGGCAATATATCCTCCGCGCCGGAGGACGCGCAAGAGCGCCGGTGCGGCGCCGTACTTCGGAATGAGCGTTTGGCCGTGCGCGGCCCGGTACCGCCACATGGACCGGTCAATGTACGGGTTCTTCATCGGCCGGTAAACGCTGGTCCACGAGACGCCGTAGTGGCGCGCCAGCAGCCCGAATATTTCCCACGGCCCCAGGTGCGCGGTGACGAAAATCGCGCCCTTGCCCGCGGCCATCACGTCGCGCAAATGGTTTTCGCCCAGGAGGACGATGTGGTCGTCGAACGTGGAAGGCCCGAGCAGCCGGTCGCCGAGCGCCACCTCCACAGTGGCCCGGCCGAAGTGCTCGTAGACGCGCGTCGCCCGCGCCTCCGCCTCGGCGGGCGACATGTCCGGGAATGCCTGGAGGAGGTTGTCCACGCCGGTGCGGAAACTCCGCCGCGACCAGAAGATCATCCGGCGGCCGCACCACTCGCCGAACTTCATGGCCGCCGGCAGCGGCAGGCTCTGCGCGACGGCCATAAAGATTTTGCCGCCCAGATATTCGGCGAAGTACCTCGGACGCTGCCACCAGGTTATTTTTTTCAAGACCAAACCGCCTTCAGCATGCTCTCGAGCTGCGCCTGGCCGGCGGTCAGCTCGATCTCCACTTTCAGGGCGCGCAGCGGCGCCATGCCCGGCCACGCGCCGAACTTGACCGCGTCCTTCTCCGTCGTCAGGGCGCAGTCGGCTCGCTCGCTCACGCATTCCTCCGCCAGCGCGGCCACGTCGCGCGCCCAGTAGGCGAAGTGGTCCGGAAAAAAATGCGCCCCGGCGATCTCCGCACCGAGTTTCGAGACCGTGTGCAGGAACCCGTCCGGGTTGCCGAGGCCGCAGAAGACATAGACCCTGCGGCCGGAGAGCCATTCGACCGGCTCGGCCTCGGCGCCGGTCGCGAGCGTCAGCGCCACGGGGCGATGCGCCGCCTCGATGATCGGCTTGCCCGGTGCGAGCGCCCGGACCTGTTGGCGGACCTTCTCCAGCGCCGTGCGGCCGAGCGCGTCGGCGCGCGTCAGCACGATCGCGTCGGCGTCCCGCAGGCAATCGAGCGGCTCGCGCAGGGCGCCGGCGGGCAGCACGCGCCCGCCGCCGAACGGGTCCAGCGCGTCCAGCAGCACCAGGTTCAAATCGCGATGGACCCGCAGGTGCTGAAACCCGTCGTCGAGCAGCAGGCAGTCCGCGCCCGCCGCGATCGCCTTCCGGCCGGCCGCGACGCGGTCCGGGTCGGCGTAGTGCGGCGCCTGCGGCAGTTCCCGGTCGAGCAGCAGCGCTTCGTCGTTCTTCCTCTCCGCCGCGCCGCCTTCGCGCCCGCGATATCCGCGGCTGAGGATCGCCGGCTTGCGGCCGTTGCGCAGGCACCAGCGCGCGATCCATTGGACCATCGGCGTCTTGCCGGTGCCGCCGACGGTGACGTTCCCGACGCTGATCACCGGCGCGTCGAGTTTCCGGACTCGAAAAGTCCCTTCGCGATATGCTTCTCTTCGAAGCCGCATCGCGAAACCGTAGATGAGCGCGGCCGGCGCCAACAGCGCCAGCAGCGCCGCCGGAGGGCCGCCGCTCCGCCGGACCGCGCGCGCCCAGAACTCCCTTGAATCGGTCAACCGCATGGCGCCCTTGTGGCCGGGTGGTAGATGACGCGAGCCCAAGCCAGTGGAAAATATCCGGTCGCGCGCGACCTGTCAAGGCAGTCCGTCGCCGCCGCGCGACAGATGCTTTGACAGTCATCCGGTGCGGACGTAGAATCCGTGCCTGCCATGAGCGATAAGGCCGCCTCGATTCCCATCCGTTTCCCGCGCCAGGAACGGCGCTCCGCCTGGACCGCGGCGGCGTGCCTGGCGCTGGTCCTCGCCGGGCTCGCCGCTTACAGCGACAGTTTCCGCGGCCCGTTCATCTTCGACGACGCCACCTTCCTGGATGAGCCGAGCGCGAAGACGCTCTGGCCGATCCGGCCTGTGCTGGCCGCACAGCGGCCGGTGGTGCAGTTCACCCTGGCGCTCTGCTATTCCATCGGCGGGCCGGGCGAATTGGGCTACCATATTTTTAATGTGGCCGTTCATCTCCTCGCCGCGCTCACGCTCTTCGGGATCGTCCGCAGGACGCTGACGCTTCCGGCGCTGAACGGCCGGTTCGACGCGAAGGCCGCCGCGGCGATTGCGTTCTGCGCCGCGCTCCTCTGGCTGCTCCACCCGCTTCAGACGCAGGCGGTGACGTACATCGTCCAGCGGTCGGAGTCGCTGATTGGGTTGTTCTATCTCCTGACGCTGTATTGTTTTATCCGTACTGGGTCCTCGACACGACCCGGCGGATGGCACGCCGCGGCGGTCGCTTGCTGCCTGCTGGGAATGGCCAGCAAGGAAGTGATGGTTTCCGCGCCACTGATCGTGCTTCTCTACGACCGAATTTTCTTCACCGGGTCCTTCGGCGAAACGCTGCGTCGGCGATGGGGACTTTACCTCGGGCTGGCCGCGACATGGCTGGTTCTCGGACGCTCAGTCGGCGAGGCGTTCGGCGCGCACGCGGTCTCGGCCGGCTTCAACCTTCCACAGGCCACGCCGCTGGAATATGCCCGAAGCGAACTCGGCGTCATCCTTCACTATCTGAGACTGGCGTTCCTGCCGGTGGGCCTATGCCTGGACTACGACTGGGCGATCGCAAAGGGAATCCGGGATATCGCTCCCGGCGCCGTCGTCATCGGCGGGCTCCTCGCGGCCACGGCCTGGGCGCTCGCGAGGCGGCCGATGTGGGGATTCGCCGGCGCGTGGTTCTTTCTGGTCCTGGCGCCCACGTCGAGCATCATGCCGATCCGCGACCTGGCGTTCGAGCACCGGATGTACCTGCCGCTGGCGGCGCTGATTGTGCCGGCAACCGTCGCGGCGTATCTGCTCATCGAGCGGCTGGCGCGCCGCGCACATGAACCGGAAGCAGCGCTCGGGCGCGCGGGCAGCGCGATCGCGATCGCCCTGGTCGTCGCGATCGCCGGGACGTTCGGCGCACTGACGTTCCTCCGCAATCGGGATTACCGCAGCGCGATCACGATCTGGAAGGACACGACCGATAAACGCAAGGACAACGCGCGCGCCTGGACGAGCCTCGGCGATGCATACCTGAGCGCCGGGGACTGCGACGAGGCCGTCCGCTGCCTGACCCGGGCCATCAAGCTGCAGCCGGGATGGTCGTGGCACTACAGCAGCCGCGCCACGGCTTACCTGCGCCTGCGCCGGGGCGATGAAGCGATGCGCGATTGCGACACTGCGATTGCGATGGAACCGGCGTTCGCCAGGGCCTGGTTTATTCGCGGGAGTATTTATTTCCAGACCCGCCGCTTCGCCGAGGCGATACGCAACTTCAACCAGGCCATCGAGTTGGATCCGAACAGCTTCGACGCCGTTTACAATCGGGGCAAGGCGCACGCCAGCCTTAATGAGCTTCGCGAGGCGGTCCGCGATTTCGACCGCGCGATCGAGCTGCGGCCGCGGTCGGCCGTTTCCTATTTCAACCGCGGGTCCGCTTATGCGCTCCTGAGACGCCCCGACCGGGCGGTCGGCGACTTCACGAGCGCTGTCGAATTGAAGCCGGACTTCGCCGAGGCTTACAATGGGCGAGGCCAGGCGCTGACGGACGCCGGCCGCCCGCTGCAAGCGCTCGCTGATCTTGACAAGGCGATTGAGCTGAACCCGCGCTTCTCCGAGGCCTACAACAACCGCGGCAGAATTTACGGCGAGGCAAACCGCGTGGCCGACGCGATCCGCGATTTCAACAAGGCCGTCGAGTTGAAGCCCTCCGACGCCGAGCCGTACTTCAACCGGGCCGTGATGTACGCCCGGCTCAACCAATTCGACAAGGCGCTGGCGGACGTGAAGGAGTTTCAGCGCCTCGGCGGCAAGCCGGACCCGGATCCGGAATTCATCCGGGCGCTGAACCAGGCCGCAGTGCACGCGAAGTAGCGAGGGACCCGATATCGCAACTGAGAGCCTTCTCGAGCGGCGACAATTTCCCTGGGCGGCGGTGATCGCCTGCGCGGTGCTGGTCCTCGCGGGACTGGCCGCTTACAGCGACAGCTTCCACGGACCATTCACCTTCGACGATACGGTGACCGTGGATAAGCCGACCGCGAAGCACCTGCGGCCGATCCGGCCGATCCTGGCCGGACCGAGGCCGGTGGTCGAAGTGACGCTCGCGCTCAACTATACGCTCGGCGGCCCCGGCGTGAAGGGCTACCACGTCTTTAACCTGGCCGTCCATCTGCTAGCGGGTCTCGCACTCTTCGCCGTCATGCGCCGGACGCTGACGATGCCGCGCCTCGCCGGGCGGTTCAGCGAAGGGAACGCGACTGCGCTCGCATTTTGCACCGCGTTGCTTTGGACGCTCCATCCGCTGCAAACCGAGTCCGTGACGTACGTTATCCAGCGCGCGGAGTCGTTGATGGGACTGTTCTATCTCCTTGCGCTATATTGTCTTATCAGATCGGCATCCTCGTCGCGACCGATCGGGTGGGCAATAGCCGCAGTGGCGTCCTGCGCACTGGGAATGGGTTGCAAAGCGGTCATGGTCTCCGCGCCGCTGATCCTGCTGCTCTATGACCGCATCTTCATCACCGGATCGTTCCGCGAGACGCTGCGGCGACGATGGGGACTTTACCTTGCCCTGGTACCGACGTTGCCGGTTCTCTGGCGCTCGATCGCCGAGGCGTTCGGCGCGCACGCGGTCTCGGCCGGGTTCAACCTCGCGAGTGTCACGCCGCGTCAGTACGCGCAGAGCCAGCCGGGAGTGATTCTCCATTACCTCGCGCTGGCATTCTGGCCGACCGGCCTCTGCCTGGATTACGACTGGCCGGTGGCGGAGAAGCTGGCGGACATCCTGCCCGACGCGATCGTGATCGGCGCCCTCCTCGCGCTCACCGTCCTGGCGCTCGCGCGGCGGCCGACGTGGGGATTCATGGGCGCGTGGTTCTTCCTGATCCTCGCCCCGAGCTCGAGCTTCATGCCGATCAAGGACCTGGCGTTCGAGCACCGGATGTATCTGCCGCTGGCCGCCGTCGCGGCGGCGTCGGTCGTCGCAATCTTCCTGGCCGGCGAATGGCTGGCGCGCCGCCTCGGCGAGACCGGAGCGGAGCGCGCGCTCTCGGCCGGGTTGCTGACGCTCGTGCCGGCGATCTCCGCCGCCGCGGTGCTCGCGGTCCTGACCTGGCAGCGCAACGCGCAGTACCAGTCCGACATCTCGCTCTGGCAGGACACGGTCAACAAGCGAAGCGAGAACCCGCGCGCGTGGAACAATCTCGCCAATGCGCTGATCAATGCGGACAAATACGACGAGGTGCGCCGCTGCTGCGACGAGGCGATCCGGCTGCGGTCGAATTTCCCCGAGCCTTACAACAACCGCGGGCTGTGGTACGCCAAGGAAGGGCAGTTCAAGGAAGCGGTGGACGACTACAACATGGCCATCGAGCTGCGCGGGAACTTTCCCATGGCCTACAATAACCGCGCCGCCGCCAGCATCCACCTGGAGCAGTACGACAAGGCCATTCAGGACTGCCTCCGCGCCGTCGAGCTGGACCCGGAATTCGCGATGGCCTATTACAACCTCGGGGAGGCGTACGCCAAGAGCGGCAATGACGCCGGGGCTGCCGCCGCCTACAGCAAAGCGATCGGGCTGAAATGGAACTACGCCGAGACTTACTGCAAGCTGGCCCGAGCGTTGCAACGCATCGGCCGGATTGACGAGGCGCTCCGCAACTACGACACGGCCATTGCGATGAGCCCGAAGGACTCGGACATTTACTTTGAGCGAGCGAACCTGCGCGTCGCCGCCGGCCGCGTGGCGGACGCCATCAAGGACTTCGACGCGGTGATCCGGCTGAAGCCGGATGACGCCGAGGCTTACCAGAGTCGGGCCGAGGCGCACTATGACGCGAAGGAGTACGATGCGGCCTGGGCCGACGCGCAGGCGTGCGAGAGACTCGGCGGGCGGCTGGACTCGGATTTCATCGACGCGCTCAGCCGCGATTCAGGGCGGTTCCGATAGAGGAGCCGCGCGACAAGCGCCGGCGCATGCTGCGGATTGACGTCCTGCGCAAACGGTGCTATATTGTAATGCGTCGGGGGATTAGCTCAGTTGGGAGAGCGCTAGAATGGCATTCTAGAGGCCAGGGGTTCAACTCCCCTATCCTCCACCAATCGACGTTCTGGCAAACTCGGAAGGGCCGGGTTTGCCAGAACTGTTTTCGGGCGTTCCAAAATACAACAGTACCTCCACGCTGTCCGCGTTCACGGTCACCTTCCGCAGCGCTGACCGCAGCAGCCGGCGCCGGCGCGGATGATCGCTTGACCCCAGGACCTTCTGTATCTCCGCGCCCAGCTCCTCGGCGTTTCGCTCCACGCCGGCTCGCGCTTCGGCGGCGCGCATCTCCTGGCTGATGACGGCGAGCCGGCGCTCGGCGTCCTCGCGCGTCGCGCGCTTCTTCGCCATCTCGGCCCGCAGGTCGGCGGCGTCGCCCGGGCCCCACTCTCCGTCAGCGGCCAGGGCCATGAGATTGTTCATGCGCTGCTGCGCGTTCGAGGCGGAGGCCTCGGCACTCCGCTTGTCGGCCGCCAGGCGTTTGAGGTCGGCAGCGGCCGTCTTCTTCTGAGCGGCCATGGCCGCGTGGAGAGATGACGGATCCGCGAGTCTCTCGGCAACCTTCTCGGCCATGAAGCGGTCAAGCTCCTGGGCATTGAAGGGCTTGCTCTTGCAGGTCCCGCCGCGGCGGTTGCCGGTGCAACCGTAATAGAAGTACCGCTTGCCCATTTTGCCGCGTGCGGTCCACGTCGTCAGGTGCTTGCCGCAGATCCCGCAGAAGATCAGACCGTCGAGGAGGTACTCGTAATGCTCCTTGTGCGTTCGGCGCTGGCCGCCGGCGAGCGCGGCGTTCCGCTCGAGGATCGGCTGGACTCGGTCGTAGAGGCGCTGATCCACGATCGGCATGTGACTGCCGGCGAGTACTTCTCCGGCCCACTGCTGCTTACCGAGATAGATGGGGTTGCGGAGAATGCGGATCACAGTCGTGTGGCTGAGCGGGCGGCCTGACTCGCGCAGGTGCCGCACCAGGTCCGTGGCGCTCTTTCCGGAAGCGTAGAGACGGAAGAGATCGCTGACGATTGCGCGCGTGTCCGGGTTCGGCTCGAGGCCGCCGCCCTGCTTCTGCCGATAGCCGAAGGGAATGCGACCGCCGCAGTATCGGCCCTTCCTGGCGGCGGACTGCATTGTCTCGCTCACACGCTCGGCGATCATCTCGCGCTCGAACTGGCCGAAGGAGGCGAGGAGGTTGCGGAGCAGCCTGCCGGCGGGAGTCGTGGTGTCAATTTCCTGAGTGACGGCGACGACGTCCACGCCGTGCGCTTCGGCTTCCTGGACGAGCTGGCAGAAGTCGGCGACGGAACGGCTGAGGCGGTCTATTTTCAGGGCGACCAGGACGTCGAACTTCCCGGCGCGGAGGTCGGCGAGCATGCGCTGGTAGGCGGGGCGCTGCGTGTTCTTGCCGCTCAGTCCCTCGTCACGATAGACGTCCACGACCTGCGCAGCGCGCGCTTTCGCCCATAATTGGCAGCGCTCTTCCTGTAAGTCGAGCGAGACGCCTTCTTCGGCCTGGCGCGTGGTGCTGACACGAAGATAGAGCGCGGCGCGGAGCGAGCGCCCCATTAGTAACCGCCTCTGGCGGGAACGCCCGTTTGCCCCGCTTGTATGAGGCCTAATTCGTTGGAACGCCATTCCCGGTAGACCCAAGCAGCGCGCCCGGCGTTTCCGTTTTTCACTGCCTCCTCCAGAACCATCGCGTAGGTGATGTTTGTCTTTGCTATGGAAGAATCAGGCGTTCTGCCCTTCAGCCATTCATTGAAGCCTGGCTTGGCGGCGATCTCCCGCCAGTCCGGGACCAGCTCGGTCAATCGCGCCTCGAAGGCCGCCCGCTGACGCGCGATCTCTGCTTCGCGGGCCAAGCGTTCCTTTTCTGCCTTCTGATCCGCGAGCGCTTTGTCTTCACGGGCCTTCTTCTCCTCCGGCGTGATCCACTCATCGCCCACTTTGATAAGTCCCTTTTGCGCCTGCGCGGTCTCAAAGGCAGTCTGCTCAGCGCGCGTCCGTAAACCCAAAGCCTTCCGCGTTTCATCCGAGAGGGAAGCCAATGGAATCCAGGCGCCTCCATCTGCACAATTCACGAGCGCCTTATCGCCCTTGACCTTCAGGACCGTGACGTTTTTGAAGGCCTGCCCGTCCGTCGTCGTGACAATATCTACCGGATCCCGCGCGAGCACGGCAACGGAGAGCGAGAACAGAAGAGCCATCGCAAGAGCGAGACGCCCCATGATATGCCTCCTTCAAAATTTCACGCCCCAGACGCGCGTCATTCGCTGAACCTCGTCCGCCGGCACTACGTCGGCATTGTGCGACGGGTTCACCGGCTGAAGTATAACCTGTCTGCCCTTGCGATGCACGCGCTTGAATGTGCGGGTTCCGTCCGTGAGTTCCACGATGGCCAAGTCGCCGTCGCGGACGGTATCCCCCTTTTCGACCAACACGATCTGGCCGTCCCGTGCGATCGGTTCCATGGAGTCGCCGCGCACACGGAAGCCGACGAGATTGTCAGGCTTCTTCTCGTGGTATGGCGCTTCGCCATCGGCAACGATCCAATGCTGGCCGCCGCCGGCGTTGAAGACCGGGAATCTGCCCGGATCGTGAACCTGCTCTTCTTCTCCGTGCCACGATGCGAGAGAATCTCCAGATAGCTTTGCGAGTCTTTCCAGTACGGCGCGGCCTGGCTTCGCGCTCCCGTGGAGGTACTGCGAGAGCGTCTGAATCTTCCATCCCATAGCCTCAGCGAGGCGCTTTTTGCCGCCGAAGTGAACTGCGAGCGCCGATAGCTTTTCCCGAAACGCCCCGTAATTCAAGGGGTTTTCTCCATGGTTACAAATTCATGTAATTTTTCTCTTGACAGAGTTACGTGACTATGATACCTTTCCACGCAGTCACGGAGAATTGAGGTCGAGACAATGCTTCAGAATTCCGAGCGCGCGCAGCGGGTTGCAAGACCCTCCAGAGCATCACGCTCTACGGCCTCGGTGTCCGTGACTGTTCACCCGCAGTCCGCTGCCGCGCTCCTTACGAGCGCCCGAACTTCCGCCGACGCCGCCGCGGCACGCGCCTGCCTGCGGCCTGCCAAGGCGGGAGTTCGGGCGCGCTCTTTTTCGGGATGTCGTCCTCGTCTGTCCGTGACCGATGATGGGCATTGTAGCACCGCGAATCGCGCAGTCAAGGCCCAATGTAATTATCGGCCAGGGCGCCGGCGGGTTGAGGTCCGGCCATGAAGCGAGACCGGCGGCTGGAGAAGGTCGAGATCGGATTCGTGCCGTGGACGCGGCTGGCGTGGGAAGAGCACGTGGACGCGCTGCTCAGTCCGCTGCCGGCAGTGCTCGGAGAAATTCAGGAGGAGCAGTCGCATGAACGAAGCAGTGACGGCGAAAGCGGAGACGGACGAGGCACAGCCGGAACGGTCTGAGGATTGCAGGGCCTTCGTTGGTCAGCTCAGCGCGAAGCTGAAGGAGGCGGCGGGAACGCTGCCCACCTTAGAGGACCGGATTGACAACCTGGTGGCCGAGGGAATTCATCTCAAGCTCGAGAACGAGAAGCTCCGAGAGCTGCGGCAGATTGACCAGGAGAGCATCGCGGGGCTGACACAGGAGGCCATCACGGCGGAGGACGAGCGGCGGATTCTGCGGGCGAACCTGATCCGGGCGAACGAGCGGTGCGCGATGATCGGGGCGATGGTGGAATCCGCCAAAAGGTGCGCTCCCACGGCCGTCCCGCATCAATGGCTCGATGACCTCTTAACGATCCTTGACGTGCAGGAGTTGCCGAAGATCGTCTGCCCGAAGTGCCACGGCCCGAAGCTGCACGGTCGCGGCGTGGGATGCGAGTGGTGTGGGGCCTCGATGGATGCGACAGAGGGATGGGCCAGCGCATGAGCGTGAATGAACATCCTCGACGGATCAGCATCTCGCTGAGTTCGGAGCAGGTGGTGAAACTGCTCAACGCGCTGCGCGAGGACAAGCCGTTTGAGTGCTTCGGAGTCAATTACGTCATCGAGATACAGCGCGAGAAGTCGAATTGGATTCAGAGCGACCTGGACGAGATCGGGGTTAGGAAAGGTAAGGCACATGGCTGAGTCCGAGCAGACCGTTGTGTGTCCGGGGTGCGGGAAGTCCATTCCGCTGACTAAGGCGCTGACCTCGAACATCGAGGCCACGCTGCGCCGGCAGTTTGAGGCGCAGGCCTCCGACCGCGAGCGCGCGTTGAAACGCGATTACGCGGAGCAGCTCCAGGAGGCCCAGCAAGAGGCTCGCGCGAAAGCAAGAGAAGGCATCAACGAGGAGATGGCCACGCTGCGCGATCAGCTCATGCAGAGAGACGAGCAGATCGCGGAGACGCGCCGCAAGGAGATGGACCTCATCCAGCGCGAGCGGTCCCTGACGGACCGTTTGGCCGAGGTTGACCTGGAGATCGCTCGCCGCCTGGACACCGAGCGGTCCTCGATCCGGGAAGAAGTCGCGCGGAAGATGGAAGACGAGCGCCAACTGAAGGACCTCGAAAAGGACAAGCAGCTTTCCGACCTGAAGATGCAGGTGGACGTCCTGAAGCGGAAGCTCGAGCAGGGTTCGCAGCAGACCCAGGGCGAAGCGGTCGAGCTTCAGCTCGAGGAGCTGCTCGCCGGCGCGTTCCCGTTTGACCAGATCGAGCCGGTCGGGAAGGGCATCAAGGGCGCCGATGTGCTCCAGCGTGTCAACACGCAGCAGGGGCAGTACTGCGGCATGATCGCGTGGGAGTTCAAGAACACGCGGAACTGGACGGATGGGTGGATCGCCAAGCTCAAGGACGACCAGCGCGCGGCAAAGGCCGAGATCGGGGTTCTCGCCACGGCCGTCCTGCCGAAGGGCATCACGCACATCGGCCAGGTCGAGGGCGTTTGGGTGACGGACTTCGCGTCGCTGATCGGACTGGCCAGCGCGCTCCGGACGGGACTTGTCCAGGTGGCGCTTGGCCGGCTCGCCGCGGTGGGGAAGAACGACAAGATGGACATGCTCTACAACTACCTGACCGGGACGGAGTTCAAGCAGCGGGTCGAGGCGATGATCGAGTCCTTCATCCTCATGCGTGACGACCTCGAGCAGGAGAAGCGCGCGGCCGAGCGGGTATGGGCCAAACGCGAGAAGCAGATCCAGCGCGTGGTCGGCGGGGTGGCCGGAATGTACGGCGACATGCAGGGGATCGTCGGAGTCAGTCTGCCGAGGATCGAACGGCTCGAACTGCCGGCGCCTCAGTGAAAGGAAAGCGAGAGATGAAAGTTCACAAACGCAAGCCGAAGGCGACCGCGCCCAAGGCTGTTGTGCTTCCGACGAAGCCCGGAATGTACGACGGGATTCCCTTCACCGATTACTGCCTGCGCCTCAAGGGCGCGAACTCCACGATGCTGCGGCAGTTCCTCCACGAGACGCCCTCGCGCGTTTACTATCTCATGACGCACCCGGAGAAGGCGGAGGACTCCGTGGCGCTTCGCCTGGGACACGCCACGCATGCGGCGGTCCTGGAGCCAGAGCGGTTCGAGGAGGAATACGCGAGGATTCCGAAGTTCGACCTGCGGACGAACGAGGGTAAAGCCGGCGCTTTGAAGTGGGCCGAGGACCATCCGACCCAGGCGCGGCTGCTTCCGGACAAATACGACGAGACGCTGGCTATGCGCGACGCCCTCCTGGCCCACCCTCTTGCCTCAAAGCTCCTCGGCGCGCCTGGCCGCACCGAAGTCACCGTCCTCTTCAGCATCCCGGTCTGGAAGAACCGGGAGACGGGTGAGATCGCCTGCCAGCCGGAATCGCCGGGCAAAGGATTCGTCCGCGCCGGCGAGGTCGCGTGCAAGGCCCGGATCGACAAGCTGATCTCGTGGGAGAACTGGTCAACGGTCCTGGACCTCAAGACGGACCGCGATGCCTCGTTGGCCGGCTTCGGGAAGGCCTGCGAGAAATTCTCCTACCACGCCCAAGCCGCGATGTACCTGGACGCGCTGGACATTCTCGCGCCGCGCAAGCGCCGGTTCATTCACGTCGTGGTGGACAAGCGACCGCCGCACGACGTGGCGGTGCGCGAGCTGGACGAGCCGGAGCTGCGCGAGGGCCGGGCGGCGTATCGCTTTGCGCTCGCGACCTACATCCAGTGCAAGAAGTCCGGCGTGTGGCCGGCCTATTTCGACGGCATCGAGCCGCAGGAAATGCGCCGGAGCGCTTTCCGGTTCACCGATCCGACTCAGTAAGGAGCCGACGATGGGCCTTGAACGATTCTTCACCGCGAAGCTGACGCCGCTCGGCAAGATCAAGATCGGCGGCAAGGGCGAGGAAAAGGTCAGCGCCAAGGGCAAGACCTACCGGCAGCCGCTGAAGTACGACTACTTCGTCGTCACGACGATGCAGAAAGACGCGGCCGGCAATTTCAAGCCGGACGTGAAGCTGATGAAGGAACTGACCGAGGAGTACGGCGACGAGGACGGCAAGCTGCGGCAGATCCCGATCCGGCTGCTCTCGAATGATCCGGAGGTCGTCATGCAGACGGCCTTCGTCGCGTACCAGGGCAAGGTCTGCATCGCGCGGAGCGATCGGCAGACGGTGACCTGGTTCAATGACCTGAAGACCGGCGCGCGCCTGGCCGAGCCGAAGGTCGAGCCGTGGGATGAGAAGCTGCGCGAGTTGAAGTCCCAGGAGGGCGGCGCATTCTTCAAGGAGCACAGCGTCTTCAATTGCGTGATCTCGGCGCACGAGGCGAAATGGGGCGGCGTCTATGAGTTCCGCACGACGGGCGAGATCAGCGGGCAGCAGCTCTACAGCGGGATGCTGGAGACGCTGCGACTGACCTATGGCGTGCTGATCGGGATGCCGCTCTGGATGGTGGTCGAGCCGAAACAGGTGACGCCGCAGGGCCGCGCGACGACGGTCTACGCGGTGAAGCTCGAGCTGCGCGCGCCCTCGATGGAGGACATCGAACGGATGGCGCTGACGCGGATGCAGTACGCGCTGGCGCACAAGGACCAGATCCAGATCATCGAGACGAAGTACAAGGCGCTCATGGCGCCTCCAGGAACGGAATCGGCGAAGGACGCCGCCGATATCAATCTGGAATTCTCGCCGGAGACGGCGGACGCGAAGGTCGAGAAGCCGCCGGAAGGCGAGGACGAATTGCTGAAGCCGGCCGCTCCGCTGGCGCCGATGGATCGCCCTAAAGAGCGAGAAGCCGCCGGGGGAAGCTCCAAAGAAGGAGCGCGCACTACCCCGGCGGCCCCGGGAGACGATCTGCTCGAGGGCTCGAAGCCGCCGAAGGGCCCCAAACCGCCGCCGGCGATGATCGGAAAAGATCAGATCGAGGAACTCAAGGCGCTGGTCCCTCAGATCATGACAAAGGCCGACTGGCTGAAAGAGCTTGCGAAGCGCAAGGTCGAGCGCGTCAGTCAACTGACGGCCGCGGACGCGCTGACGATGATCCTCGACTATCGGAAGCAGCGCGACGAGAAGAACAGGCGCGGGCCGAAGGAAGAGAAGTTCAGCCGCGATGCCGCGATCGGCGCGGTCAAAGAGGCCCTGGCGGACGATACGATCAGCACCCTCCGATTTGCCCGGGCCTGCGCTTCGCTGGAGATCAAGTACGACGACAAGCACGCGGACGCCTGGCAGGAAGTTGGGGACGGCAAGTTGAAGGAACTCGTTCACGAGCTGCTGCTGGATCAGCGGTAGACCATTTTCCTGACGTCACGAAAAAGGTTCTTGGGAGGAAGGCGCATGGTGGAAATCAAGCCGGATCTGGACATGTGGGCTTACGTCGAGATGTTCGGGCACATTTCTTTTGCGGGGCATGTGACATCAAAACCTGTCGGGTCGTTTGCTTTTCTCCAGGTGGACGTCGCGGATGGCAACGGCGGCCTGGCATTCACGCGATTCGTCGGGCCATCGGCGATCTACGCCATGACGCCGACCGACGAAAAGACCTGTCAGCGGATCATGGCGGATCGCTCCATGAATCCGCTGCCATACATCCCGGCGCTGCCGGCACCTCAGCGGGAAAATTTCGTCGGCCGGGCCGAGAGGGCGGATCGGAGCGACTTCGATCCAGAGGAAGTCGAAACTGCGCCGTAAGCTGTTCCGCGCGGCATTGGACAGCGGGATTCCTCCCGCGTGCCGCTGCGGACGGTATAAGCGGCGAAAAAGGAGGGTGTCGTGCACTATAGAAATGGGCGCGAAGTGAGAAACGGCGACACGGTTGTCAGTCTTGGCTATGACGGCGGGAAAATCGTGGCAGTCGGAATCCTTCACAACGCGACGACTGGCAATGACTACTGCAATGGCAGCATCGCGCCGATCAGCACCGGCGTCGTGGTCGCGTGCATGTGCGATTGCCTGCACATGGACGATGTGGCCGAGATGCTGAAGGAAAAAGGTCTCGACAAGCGACCGAGCGGAAAAGAGAATTCGCGTGACGACAACCTACGACTTCGCGGACGAGCGTGCCGGTCTGGAATACCTCCACAATGTCCGGTCGCGCGGCTTGGCAATTCCCCTCGAGGAGCTTCTGCGGGCCGGGGCGTGGGAGTTCTCGTCGTCAAGCGACCAGGGCGACAAGGCGACGACGCGGTATGAGATCGTGAAGAAGTAAACGCTCCGGCGCGTGCCGGACGGGTTTCTTTGGAAAGGAGGCGTGTATGGCGAAGGCGAAGAAGCCGGCGAAGAAAGCGCCGGGCGGTCCGCCGAAGCTGGCGGCCGAGATCAAGGTGGAGGCCCGCGATTTCACGCATGCGGCCGCGAGCCTCGGATGCAAGTGCGCCCTGCTCAAGGGCTGCACGAAGGCAATCCTCAAGCGCATCGAGAAGGTGAAGGAGGTTCTCGATGCGAACATCGCCAAGGGCGGACTGGAGTCTCCGCGCGCCGGCATGCTGTTCGGGACCCTGGAGCAGTCGCGCCAGGAATCCCAGAAGGCGGAACTCGAGCGGATTGACACGGCGGTCAGCCTCGCTAACTTCGTGCTCGAGAGCGTCGGCGCGGCGGACCTGAAGGCGTTCCGCGCGGGCTGCCGCAAGGTCTCCGAGGGCGTTGTGAAGAAGGCGGATGGCCGCGAGCCGGCGAAGGCGGCTGAGCCGGATGGCAAGAGCCAGGCGGCCGGCGACAGCCAGAGAGCGCAGGCGGCAGGATAGTGAGCATGGGCCTGAAAGGATTCGACGGAGTGAATGAGGTCGGATGCTGCGCGCCGGGGACGGCCGCTCGGCCCCGTCAACAATGCGGCCACAAGACTAAGTGCTGCCGAATATCGGCAAGCGGCCTAAACGGTCGCCCTGAACCCGGCGAGGAAGCCCGCGTAGCCGGCAGTAGGGACCAGACGCAGGCGACGGCCCGGAGAGACGGGCTGGCTTGCCGGTTGAAAGCTGCTCCGAAGGAATTCCGGCTGGCCGGGCGTCGTGGCCAGCCACGCGCAAAAGGGCTGAAATCCCCTGGAGCGAAACCGGCTGGTGGAGGCAAGGCTTGCCCGACGAGCCTCAATCATCGGGACACGCGCGTAGACGCACCGGCTGAAGCACGACCGGACGGGAGTTCGATTCTCCCCAGGTCCACTCATCTTAGCATCCTGGCCTTTGACCTGGCCTCTGTCTGCGGATGGGCCTCTCTCAAGGAAGGCCGTCTCAGTTCGGGCGCCTGGGAGAATCCGGCGCGGTACGTGGACTCTCCCGGGCGCTTCTTTACCTGTTTCAGGACGTGGCTCGCGGACATGAAGCAGTGGCACGAACCGCAGCTCGTGGCCTACGAGTTCACCCCGCGCGGCGCGAGCACGAATGCGATGCTGATCCATTTCGGGCTTGTGACCAGGCTGGAGGAGTGGGCGTACCGAATGGAGGCGCGCACGGCGTTCATCTATCCGAGCCAACTGAAGAAGCTGGTGACCGGACGCGGCGACGCGGAGAAGGAAGAGGTGCGCGATGTCATGCGGAAGCGATGGAAGATTCCGAAGCTGACGAGCCTGGACGAGAGTGACGCGGTTGCGGTCTTGACCTGGGCGCTGAGGAAAGCATGAACTCGAACGGCCGAAGGCTGCCGTGCGCGTTTCCGTACATCGGCGGGAAGTGGAGGCTGGCGCCAAGGATCATCGCCCTGATGCCGCCGCATGAAGTCTACGTGGAAGTGTTCGGCGGGTCCGGCGCGGTGCTTTTCGCCAAGGAGCGCTCGAAGGTCGAGGTCCTCAACGACTGCGATGGCGAGATCGTGAACTTCTTCCGCGTCCTGCAGGATCCGGGCAAGACTGACCGGTTGATGCAGCGGCTCTTTGTGACGCCCTATTCCCGGAAGGTCTATGCGGAGATGTGCGAGCGGCCGCTGCCGAAGGACGATGTGCTGCGCGCCTGGGTGTTGTGGGCGCGTGCGCGGATGTGCTTTGGCGGATACCGGCCGGCGGAGAACGGGTTTCGTTTCGCGGGCAACACGCGCGGTCGCTGGCGCCGATCGCTCGGCTCGCGGCACCAGGGCGGCGGCGATGCGGCGACGCTCCACAACAAGATTGACGAGCTGGACCGGTTCACAGAACGCCTGCGCGGCGTCTACATCGAGGACAAGGATTTCCCCTACATCCTCGACTGGTGGGATTCGCCCAGGACGGTCTTCTACCTCGATCCGCCGTACTTCGGGACCGAAGGGTACTACGACGGCGGGATGTTTCCGGAGTGGCGGCATTACGAACTGGCGGATCACCTGGCGCGCATCAAGGGCAAGGCCGTCGTCAGCTACTACCCGCACCCGAAGCTGGCGGAGCTGTACCCGGAAGACCGCTGGCATCGCGCGACCTTCCGCGTGCGGAAGAACCAGCAGAAGACGGTTCCCGGCACGGAGGCGAAGTACGAGACGGAGATGCTGCTGATGAACTACGAACCGACGGACGGGGCCCGGGCCCCGGTTGAGAAAGGCGCAGGCACATGAAACGGATCGAAGTCGCAGACCTGTTTTGCGGGGCCGGCGGGATGAGCGGCGGCGTGATCGAGGCCTGCCGGCAGTTGGGCTTTCCGCTCGGGTTGCTGGCGATCAATCACTGGGCCGTAGCGATCAGCACGCACACGCTGAACCATCCGCTCGCGCGCCAGCTCTGCTGGCCCGTCGAGGCGGTCAGCCCCAAGCGCAGTATTCCCGGCGGCCGGCTCGACCTGCTCTGCGCCTCGCCGGAGTGCACGCATCACAGCATCGCGCGCGGCGGGATGCCCGTCAGCGACCAGCGGCGCGCGGGCGCGTGGGAAGTCTGCCGGTGGGCGACCGAGTTGCGGATTGACGACATCCTGGTGGAGAACGTGCGCGAGTTCGAGACCTGGGGCCCGGTCGGCGCGAACCGCCGGCCGATCGCCGCGCGCAAGGGCGAGACGTTCCGGGCATGGGTGAAGGCGCTGGAGTCGCTGAACTACCGCGTGGAGTGGCGCGTGCTGAACTGCGCGGACTTCGGCGACCCGACGTCCCGGAAGCGGCTGTTCATCCGCGCCAGGCGCGGGAACGGGCACATCGAGTGGCCGGCGGCGACGCACGGCGCGGGCCTGCAGCCGTGGCACACGGCGCGCGAGATCATTGACTGGACGATCAAGGGGCGCAGCATCTTCAACCGTGAGCGGCCGCTGAAGGCGCGGACCATCGAGCGGATCGCCGCAGGCCTGCGGAAGTTCGGCGGCGCGGCTGCCGAGCCGTTCCTGGTCATGCTGTACGGGACGAACGAGACGCGAAGCGTGGATCGTCCTGCGCCGACGGTGACGGCGAACGGGCAGCACATCGGGCTTTGCGAGCCGTTCTTGATGAACATAACGCACGCGAACGATCATGCTTCGCGGACCCATTCCGTTGACGGCCCGCTTCCGACGGTTACCTGCGCGCATCGTGGCGAGTTCGGTCTGATCGAGCCGTTCCTCGTTCACGCTGATTACTCCGGTCCTGCGCCGTTCATCCTGCCGCACCTGGGATGGACGGGAAAGAACGTCGCGCAGAGCGTGGATAAACCGATGCCGACCGTGATCGCTTCGCATGGGGTCGGGCATCTTGTTCAGCCGTTCCTGGTCAAGTACTTCGGGACCGGGAAGACCGCGCCGATCGGCGAGCCGCTGCACACCGTGACGACGAAGGACCGCTTCGGGCTGGTCGAGCCGGTGTACCTGGACATCCTCTTCCGGATGCTCGAGCCGCATGAGCTGGCGGCGGCGATGGGATTCCCGAAGGATTACCAGTTCCTCGGGACGAAGAGCGACGTGGTGAAGCAGATCGGGAACGCGGTGCCGCATCACACGGCCGAGGCGCTGGCGGAAGCGGCGCTCGCGGCGTAGGAGATTGGCGAAATGCTGCACGTCGGAAAAACCGCTGACGGGCGCGCGTTCACGCTTCCCTTGGACATCGTTACGCAGACCGTGGCGATCCTCGCCCGCCGCGGCGCGGGGAAGTCGTACACGGCCTCGGTCGTGGCCGAGGAGCTGCTGGCCGCGAAGCAGCAGGTGGTCGTCCTTGACCCGACCGGCGGATGGTACGGACTGCGGTCCTCGGCGGATGGCGCGAGCGACGGATTCCCGGTGCTGGTGATCGGCGGAGATCATGGCGATATCCCGCTCGAGGAGGCGGCGGGCGAAATGCTCGCCGCGGCCATCGTGGAGAACCGCTTCTCGGCCGTGGTGGACGTATCGCTCTTCCGAAAGGGACAGATGCGCCGGTTCGTGACGCCGTTCCTGGAGTCGCTCTACCGCCTGAACCGCGAGCCGGTCCACCTGTTCATTGACGAGGCGGACGACGTTTGCCCGCAGCGGCCTTTCGGCGACGAGGCGCAGATGGTGGGCGCCGTGGAGGATGTCGTCAAGCGCGGGCGGAAGAAGGGCATCGGCTGCACGCTGATCACGCAGCGGCCGGCGGACCTGGCGAAGCAGGTACTCACCCAGGTCGAGATGCTCGTGGCGATGCGGCTCTCGCACCCGCTCGACATGAAAGCGGTCATGGAGTGGATCAACGTCCACGCGGATCCCGACGAGGCGCAGGGGATGATGGAAAGCCTGCCCGGGCTGCCGACCGGCACGGCGTGGTTCTGGTCGCCGCTGATGGATCTGTTTTCGCGCGTCCAGGTGCGACAGCGCAAGACGTTCGACAGCGGGGCGACGCCGAAGCCGGGGCAGGCGGTCCGCGAGCCGAAGCGGATCACGAAGGTTGATGTTGCAGCCTTGGGCGAGAAGATCAAGGGTATGGCGGAGAAGGCGAAGGCAAACGATCCGAACGTCCTGAAGCGGCGCGTTGCGGAACTGGAGAGGCAGCTCAAGACGCTGCCAGCAGCGGCGCCAGCGAAAGTCGAGCGGGTTGAAGTGCCGGTCTGGACGACGAAGGACCGTGCCATGCTACAGGATTGCAAGAACGCGATTCAAGAAGCGACGCCCCTGCTCATCGCGCTAGAACGCGCAATAACCCTCGCGGACTGCAAAGTGGCTATGCGCGGCGTTGCGATCTTTCCGCGTGCGAAATCGCACCCGCCGGCGGCGCCGCCTGCTGCCCGGGTCGCCGATCTCCGGCCATCCCGAACACCGGCGCAGCCTCATTTCAGCGGCCCCGCCGGCGACTGCGGCAAGCTCGGGCGCGCGCAGCGCATGATCCTGAGCGTCCTCGCGCAGCACGGCGCGAAGCGGAAGGTCCAAGTGGCCGTCATGGCCGGCTATTCGGTCGGCGGCGGCGCATTCTGCAATGCCATCGGGTCGCTGGTCTCCGGCGGACTCGTCGTCCGCAACGGCGAGATGCTCGAAGCGACGGCCGAGGGCGTCGCGGCATTGGGATCCGCGCCGGCACCGCTTCCGACCGGACACGACCTGATCGCGTACTGGATGGCGCAGCTCGGGAAGGCGGAGCGGGAAGTGCTCCAGGTCCTCACCTGCCGCTATCCGCAGCAGCTTACGAAGCAGGACATCGCCGAGGCGACGGAGTCGCACTACGCGCCGGACGGCGGCGCTTTCGGGAATGCGCTCGGCCGGCTTCGGACGCTGGAACTGATCGTCGGGCGCGGGATGATCTCGGCGAGTCCGCATTTGATGGAGGGATGACATGGACGCGATCACGTTGTGGCAGCCGTGGGCATCGCTGGTGATCATGCGCCTCAAGCCCATCGAGTCTCGCACACACGCCCGCTTTGCCAGCCTGAAAGGATGCCGGTTCGCAATCCATGCCGGAAAGCAGTTCGATTTCGACGCAGCGGAGATGATTTGCGAGGTGACACATGGCAATCTTCCGGCCGCCCTCGGCGCGACCTTTGCCGATGGACTGCGGCGACTGCGGAGTGAGCTCGCTTGGCCGAAGAGCGTTGTCCTCGGGACGGCATTTTGCTTGAACCATCGGCCACTCGGCGCGGCGGATTCGGCTAAGGCGCTATGCGACTGTGTGAGGACGGCGCGCTGGGGCCTGATCCTTCGCGATGACATCGAGCGGTTCGATCCGCCGATCCCGTGTTCGGGGCATCAGGGAATTTGGGAATGGGAGAGGCCATGACCGCGAAGCCGTGGCGGATGAAGCGTTTTTCCTCGCGCGAGATTCTCCAGGGGATCGAGTATGCCAAGTCCGGCGGTCAGGCCCTGCACGTCTGGAAGGGCTGCTGGCCGAATCCGAAACCTCGCTGCTTCAAGGACGGCGAGCCGTGGGGACATCTGCTTGATCAGGATGCCGGCCGTTTGCTTCTCACGGCCCTTCATCTCGGCGTCAAGATGGTCAAGATATCCAATCCCGGAAAGCAGACGCAGCACGTTGACCTCTGCGGCAGGCCGCTGGAACGGGCGATGAAGGAGTGCAAACCATGACCGAACCGAACATTGATCCTCGCGCTGCGGTACTGGAATACCTGACGCGCTGGAAGCATCTCGGCCCGCACACTAAAGGCGACATCGCCCAGGTGACCGGCCTCTCGACGCGCGAGGTCGAGGAGGCGATCCACGAGCTGCGCCACTCCGGCGAGCCGATTGTCGCGGGCGATAAAGGCTACCTCTGGACTGAAGACCCGCTAAAGCTCGATGAGTGTTTGGCCGCTCTGAAGCATCGCGCGGGGGAGATTCACGGGACGATTTCCGATCTTGAGGCGACCCGCGACCGGCTGCTGCGGAGTCGGGCGATTGAGCCGGGCGGACAGGCGCGGCTTTTTGCGGAGGCGAAGGCGTGAGGATCGCCCGCGTTTTTCCGCGATGGACGACAGCCACGCCGACCGACGATCTGGCCTTCGTCGGGTATCCCGACCTCTACACGCCGGACGTGGACCGCGTTTACATCAGCGTCGCGTTCACCTGGGATATGGAGGAGGCGGAAAAGCTGGCGTCGGCTTGGGAGAAGCGCGCGCCGGTAACGCTCGGCGGTCCGGCGCTCGGCCGGCGGTCCGAGGGATTTACGCCGGGGCAGTTCATCAAGCGCGGGTACACGATCACTTCGCGCGGCTGCCCCAACCGCTGCTGGTTCTGCGAGGCGTGGAAGCGCGAAGGGCCGGTCCGCGAACTGCCGATCATGGACGGATTCAACGTGCTGGACGACAACCTGCTCGCGTGCTCCCGGCGGCACATCGAGGACGTCTTTGCGATGCTCGGCCGGCAGAAGCAACGCGCACGGCTGACCGGCGGGTTGGAGGCGCGACGGCTCGAGGACTGGCACGTCGAGCTGCTTGCGCGGCGGATGCCGGATGTCGCGTTCCTGGCCTATGACACTGCGGACGACTGGGAGCCCCTTGTCGAGGCCGCTCGGAAGTTGAGGGCTGCCGGTTTGATTTCGGGCAAGCACCGCATTCGTGCCTACGTGCTCTGCGGTTGGCCGAAGAACGAGCGTTGCGGGAGATCGGCGGACACGATTCGCGCGGCGGACGAGCGCTGCCGGCGTGTCGCGCGGCTGGGGATCATGCCGGCGGCGATGCTATACGACAACGGCGTCCATGTGGATAAGAGTGACTGGCACGACTGGCGGTTCGCCTGGTCGGACCCGGCGGCGTGCGGGAAGCGCATGAAAGAGGAGGGGAAGGCATGAGCGGCAAGACAAAGATCGAATGGACTGAGGCGGCTTGGAATCCCATCACCGGCTGCTCTCCGGTCAGCGAGGGCTGCGAACATTGCTACGCGCAGCGGATGGCGCAGCGCCTCGCCGGCAGGTACGGCTACCCGAAAGCATATCCCTTCGCAGTGACGGTCCACGACGACCGCATGGTAGAACCACTAAGTTGGAAAAAGCCTCGCCGGATATTCGTGTGCTCAATGGCCGACCTGATGCACGACAACGTCCCGGACATGGCCATACGCGACGTAATCGGTACGATCAAGGCGGCACCGCAGCACACGTTCCAGATCCTCACCAAGCGCCCGCGACGGCTGGAGGAGTGGGTGTGGCCGTCAAACGTCTGGCTCGGTGTGACCGCGGAGAATCAGCAGAGGGCTGACGAGCGCATACCGATACTGCTCACGCATCAGCATGCGTCGGTCCTCTTTGTTTCTATCGAGCCGATGCTCGGGCCGATCACGCTGAAGCGCTACATCGGCGATCCGATGCCGCGGCCTTGGCCGGTCCTCGTTCACGCAGATGGTGGGACGCCTCCGCGCGGTCTGGACTGGGTAATCTGCGGCGCAGAGACCGGCCCCGGCGCGCGCCCGATGCACAACGTATGGGCGGACGATCTCTACAGGCAATGCAAAAAGGCCAGCGTCCCCTTTTTCTTCAAGAAGCAAACAGAGGGGCTTGGCGTTCTGGAGAAGGTGCTGGCGTGCCGAGAGATTCCTGGCGTGGAGTCGCAGTGATCGAGCGAAAAAGGAGTTGATCTTTCGCGCAAGGGATGGCTCAGTGTGGGCGCGGACGGCTGGATTCGACGGGACCGGCGCAGAAGGATGAACGATGAGCGCGAAGGCGGAGAATGGCGGAAAGCAGTTCGTGGTCGACTTCTGGTTCAAGGAGTGGATGGTCGACGGCGCGCTGCGGGGAGCCGGACCTGTGGTCCGCGATCGCTGGCATGATGCGCTCTGCCAGATGTGGCTGCACGACACGGACCGGAGGCGGGACACGATGGAGGGTTGGGCGAACGTCTGGGGCTGTCCGGTCGCCGAGGCGCGGGAGACCGTTCGCGTGATTGCGTTGAGGGACATTGGCTCTGTCACGCTTTGTCACGGTTACGTCACGCTGCGATGTCGGCGGCTGACGAGGAAGCTCAAAGAGCGCGCCCAGGCTAGAGATCGTCAACGTGCGCACCGTGAGGAGCGCGCGGTGTCACGCCCGTGTCACACGGGCACTGTGATATCACCTATCACCACATCACCAGTTAACGTTAAATCACCTTCTGTTAAACGGACGTCTTTAAGGGCGCGGGAGGAAACGAAAGGTGAGATGAAAACTCCTCGTGAGCCGGTGAAGGGTGAAACGACAGGAACGAACTGGAAACGGGTGTGGAGTATTGTGGTCGACTGGTTTGTCGAACGGAAGGGAAAGGCGGCCGCTGAATGGACGAATGCGCTGGCGTCCAAGAGAGGGACGCTGGAGGCGTTCAATCCGTTGATCGTCGTCGGTCATGTCATGGACGTCTACCACGCGAAGTCCAGGCCGCGGGATGGACGGCAGGCGGCGGTGTGGGTGATGAGGCGATGTCAGAAGCACTACACGCCGGCGCACTATGACGACGCGAAGCGAGCGCTGGAAGGGATTGCATCATGAGGCGACGCTGCAAAAAGCGACAATCTGTAGGTACTCCTGGGCGAGACTTCGGGCTTGAAGGTGTGCGTGGGCGGCGGCAAGATTCACAGACTTTGTTTGCCACAAAACGGTCGCTGAACGTACAGAAAATCGCGGCGCTCCTGGTGAATGGAAAAACGTCGTCAGCGATCATGTCGTGGGCCGTCAGTGACCGCGGCCTCGGTCTGTCGGAAGCGCAGGCCGGTCGTCTCATGCGTCAGGCGAAGAAACAGATTTCGCGCGACTCAAAATGGAGCCAGGAGGAAGAGCTCGGTCTGGCAGTCAGTCGTCTCCGCATGCTCTACGCGAAGGCGTTGTCAGCCGGTGACACCGCTGGCGCTTTTTCGATTCAGCGAGAGCTGAATTCACTGACGGGTCTTCGCGGGCGCGATGGCGATGGCAGCGACGGAAAACCGCCGCCCCACGACGATGGCGCAAGCCGAGAGTTGGCCGCGGCTCGAGCGCATCTTGCCGCCCTGAACCTCGGAGGCCCGGACGTTCCGGTGAGTGAGTTGGCGCGGTTGGCCGTCCAACGGATCGTGGAGTTGATGACCAGTGCGAATGAAGAAGGCAAGAAGTCCGGCAAACTATGAGCGTCACAGGGCGGACGCCCGGGCGCGCATGGCCGCCAAGTCGGAGGCGGGCCGCGATATCGGCGAGATGCCGGCGGTCGTAAATCCGATGCGCAAAGCGCGCTGCGGCGCTTTGCTCCAGGCGTTCATCGAGAGCTACCTCCTGAAGATGTTCACGGTCCGCGGAGACCACTGGCCCTGGTCGGCAACACACCTGGAGGTCATGCGTCGCATCGAGGCCGTCGTGCGCTACGGCGATATGTTCGGCGTGGCCATGCCGCGCGGCGGCGGCAAGACCTCTCTCATCAAGGCGGGAACGTTGTGGGCGAGCCTCTTCGGCTTCAGGCGATGGGTCTGCGTTCTCGCCGCCACGGCGCCGAAGTCGGGGGCGATCATTCAGGATTTGCAGACCATCGTGGAAACCAATCCACTGCTCGCGGCGGATTTCCCGGAGGTCTGTTATCCCGTTCGCAAGCTGGAACGCATCGCTGGCCGGCAGCGCGGGCAGACATTCAGGCGGGAGCCGACGCGCATGGCCTGGAGCGTGAATGAAATCGTCCTCCCGAACATTCCCGGAAGCCGGTGCGCCGGCAGCATGGTCACGGCGACCGGCCTCGAGGGTTCCGGCATCCGCGGCCAGGTGCGCGTGCTGGCCGATGGCACGCAGCTCCGGCCCGACCTGGTGTTCATAGACGATCCGCAGACGGACGAGAGCGCGCATTCGGCGTTTCAGACCGACGATCGGCTGAAGTTGCTGGGCGGCGCGGTCCTCGAAATGGGGCCGCCTGGCGTCCCGCTCGCCGCTCTGATGGCCGTGACGGTGATCGAGAACGGCGATGTCGGCGATACGGTCCTGAAGGACCCGCGATGGAACGGAATCCGTTCGCCGATGCTCGTCAAGTTTCCCGTCCACATGAGCGCGACGCCCGCCGACATTCCTCACGCGGACCACTGGGACCGCTATGCCGACCTGCTGCGAAGCGGGCGAACTGATGACGCGACGGAGTTCTATGCGGCGCATCGGTGCCTTCCGGAGTGCGAGGGGATCCTCGACCGGCCGCGCCCTTGCCTGCCCTGCCCGATTCGCGCCGACTGCATGGACGCGGACGCCATGGTCTCCTGGCAGCAGCGGAAATATCCCGCCGACCTTTCGCCGGTTCAGCACGCCATGGACCGGCACATTCGCAACCCGATCCTCTTCGCCGCCGAGATGCAGCAACAGCCGATCTCGGCACAAATGGCCGGCGCAAGGATCACGCCGGCGCAGGTGATCCAGCGGGTCAGCGGCCTTCCGATGTGCCACGTGCCTGCGGATGCGACGGTCATCACCGCCGGAGTCGACGTCCACGACGAGCTTCTCTACTGGGTCGTGTGCGCCTGGGAAGACGACTTCACCGGCCAGGTCATTCAGTACGGCACGCTCCCCGAGCAGCCGGTGCGCTGGTTCCTGCAGGCCAGTCCGCCACGCCCGCTCTCGCGCGAGTTCCCCGGCCAGGACAAGGACGGCGTGATTCAGTCCGGCCTCGAGCGCCTGTGCGGCGTCATGCTCAAGCATGAGTTCGAGAAACACGCCGGCGGATCCGTGGCTTCGATGTCCATCGAGCAGATGCTCGTGGACAGCGGCTACAAACCGACGCTCGTCTACAACGTGCGCCGGAAGCTCGCCAGCCCGATCATGCAGGCCTCGAAGGGCATGGCCCTGCGCGCAACGAACAAGCCGATCGCCTCCTTCCAGCGTAAGCGCGGATGGAAGTTCGGCGACGACTGGTACGTCCCCAGCGTCCGCGGCACGCGCGAGTACCCGCACGTGTGCATTGACACCAACGCCTGGAAGAGCTTCGTCCATCGCGCATTGTCCGTCGCTCCGGGCACGCGCGGCGCCTTGACGCTCTACGGGACGCCGGTGACTGCCGGCGACCATGAAGCGTTCGCGGAACAGGTCGCCGCCTCCGAGTACTTCACCGAGGTCTTCGCTCACGGCCGGGTCGTCAACGAGTACAAGCAGATGCCGCATCGGCCCGACAACCACTGGTGGGACTGCCTGGTCCTGTGCGCGGTCGGCGCCTCGATGCGCGGCTGCAAGCCGCCGGTCCAGGCGAAAGCGGCTCAGCGGTCATCCGGCGGTCCGGCGAAGCGCCAGGTGAAGAGCCTTGCAGAAATGGCAGGAGCAACATGAGCAAGACCGCCAAGGAGCCGGCCAGGCGCGTCCGCCTCTCGCTCGAGGAAATGGCGCGCGGAGACGGTCCTCCGGTGGGCGTCCGCTGCCCGAAGTGCTGGTGCATGCGCTCGCACGTGGACGCGACGCGCGACGGGCCGGGACAGAGTGGGCGATGGCGGGTGTGCGACAACTGCGGAACCGGCTGGAGAACGGACGAGAAATAGATCCCCGGGCAACTGTGAACGGACACCAGAGAGCGAAGAAGCGACGCGAGGAACGCCAGGCCGTCCGTGAGGCGGAACGGGCCACGTGGCGATGTCGCTGTGGGGCGGCCAGGCCAAAACATGTCTCGACATACGGTCGAATCGAGTACGTAATCTGTAAATTTTGCGCCCGTCATTCCAAGATAATCTATTCATTTCGCCTCGACGAGTGAAGAACCTTCCTTGCATCTGATCATGTCCTGAACGATAATCCCTGCATCGAAGCAGAAGCCTGCTCCTGGCAAAGGGCGCGCGCATGGGAAGGTGAAATGGGCGACCTCGTCAAAGCTCTGAAGCACGCCGCGGAGAAACCCGAGAGCGTCACCGCGGGCGACGTGACGGTGCGGCGCCGGCCGCTGACCGAGCAGATCGAAGCGACGAAGTTCCTCATGGCCACCCGCGCGCGATCCCGCGGCGGTATGGCCGGCGTTTCCATCACCAAGCTGAAACCGCACGGCGCCATTCTTCCCGCCGGTCCCGACTTGCGTCCTTGGGAATGGGGCGGATGATGTTCGGATTCTCGACTCTTCGTCGCTGGTGGAACGGCCGCAAGGCGGCGCGAGTGCGTCGCCGCGCGGCGAAGACCCTCGCCGAGATGCTCGACCGGCGGCTCAATCAGCGGCGTGCCGAATGGGACCGCGAGGACGCCGAGCTGCGCTCGGTAATGGCCATGGGGGTCGGCGCCGCCAACTGGGGCGAGATGATGCGGCAGCTCGGAGTCCGCACGAAACCCGCCCTGGACGAAATGGCCGGCGCTCCAGCTCCGCGAATTTCCGCCCGCTTCGATTCCGCGATCACGACCGACGACGACCGCGCGCACTGGGCGATGGCCGATGGCCTGGCCGCCGACGCCGCCGCCAACCCCATGATCCGCTACACACTCCGCAACCGGGGCCGGTACGAAGATGCGAATAACTGCTACTGCAAGGGCGTCGGCGAAACCATCGCCAATGATTTTGTCGGGACCGGGCCGCGCCTGCACATAGACGACGAACGGCTGACCGAGGACGAACGCGAGGACATCGAGGCCAAGTTCGCCGCGTGGGCGCAGGCCATTGACCTTCCGGGCAAACTTCGCACCATGCGAAAGGCACGCCGGACTGACGGGGAAACCTTCGCCTGCAAGATCACAAACCCAAAACTGAAACATCCGGTGAAGCTCGACCTTCGCGTGATCGAGGCCGACCAGGTCCGCTTCGTGGACATCTCGCTACTTCTCTCGCCGTCCGTGGACGGGATCCGGTTCGATGACTACGGCAACCCGGTTTCCTACCACATCCTGCGCATCCATCCCGGCTACTGGTCCTACGCGACCGGCTACGTCGGCATGCCGTGGGAATACGACGTATGGGACGCCAGCCTCGTCATCCATTGGTTCCGGCAGGACCGGCCCGGGCAGCATCGCGGGCTTCCCGAATTCCTGCCGGCGCTGCCGCTCTACGCCACGCTGCGGCGCTACACCCAGGCCACCCTCGATGCCGCTGAAACAGCGGCAGACTATGCGGTGCTTTTGGAAACGCAGGCCGGCGCGATGTTCGTGGACGAGGACGGGAATACGAGCGAGGGCGTCACCGAGGCCAAGGCGTTTTCCGCCGTGCAGATGCATCGGCGGATGATGGCCGCGCTGCCGGCCGGGTATAGCGCCAAGCAAATGCGGCCCGAACAGCCGACGCAGGAGTACAGCGGATTCAAGCGGGAAGTTGCCTCTGAGATCGGGCGATGCGAGGGCGTTCCCCGCAACGTCGTGCTCGCGGATTCGTCTGACTCCAGTTTCGCCAGTGGGCAGCTCGATCATAAAATCTACTTCCGCCCGCGGGAGATCGAGCGCGCGGAAGCCAACGGGCTGATCCTCGACAACCTATTCGGGGATTTTATCGCCGAGGGCGTGCGGCTCCGCGAGGGCCACGGCGACTACGGCAAGCCCTATCTGCCGCAGATCCTTCGCACGCTCGGGACCAGCGTTGAACATTCCTGGTACTGGGACAGCAACGAGATGGGAGATCCGTTCAAGCTTTCGGCCGCGAAATCTACCGCCATGAAAGATGGCCTGACGACGATCCCGGCCGAGTACGAGGCCAAGGGCCGGAACTGGAACCGCGCGTTCGTCGCGCAGGCCCGCGCGCTCGGCTGCACGGTCGAAGAACTCAAGACGATGGTCCGCAACAGCATCTTCGCCACGCGCGGCACGGATCCGGTAGACGCCGGCGCGGACGAAGGCGGCGAGGCCGGCAAAACGCCCGCGCGCAAACCGGCAGTCGCCGTCAAGCGTCCGGCGCAAGGCGCATTGCAGAGGGCGAATTAGTGAGGTAGACCTGAAAGACAATTTGCGCGTGTCCCGTGGATGCGGCCGCTGAAGCGGGACGCCAAAAAGCGGACTGACAAAGGCTGAACCTGTGCACAGCGGGTTCGGCCTTTTTCTTTTTCCGGCGCGCAACTCAGGTCATTCCGGGAGACGGTAATGAAGAAGAAGCCTTCCGAGGAAGCGCTGGCCGCCGCGTTCATGTGCACGCTCGCGTCGCGGAAGAGGGAAAGGACCCGCGAGCTTCCGGGATCCGGAACGATGCGCCGCGCGGATCGGGAACGCGCGCAGGCGCAGCGCCAGTTCGCATGGCTCCTCGGCCGCGGAACCCAGGCTCCGCAATCCGCGCCGCCGATCAGCGCCGCCTCTGGGGAAGGCGAGCAACCGATCTCGGCGACCTTCGACGCCGCATTCTCGATCACCGCGCAGGCCGCCGATGCGCCGCCGGCGACCGATCCGAATCCCTCCGCGAAGCTCGACACGCCCGACGCGGCCGCCGGCGACAAGACCGCCGTCCCGCCCGGCGCGAACAAGAACTCCACCGACGTGATGAAGCCGGACAAGGACGGGGCCCCGCCGAAACCGCGCTTCACGATGACAGCCTACAACGGCGGACCCATGAAGCTGAACGGCTACCAGTTTCCCGTCGTCGTGGACGGTGCCGGACTCAAGGCGGCCGGCGCGCGGCTGCCGGTCTACATCGGCCACAACAAGCCGTGGGACGACGTGGACACGCAGATGGAGCAGCTCTTCGGACAGACCGACGATTTCTCGGTGAACGCCGAGACGGGCGAAATCGCCTGCTGCGGGCTGGTCACCGGCGAGTCGGCTCTTTGCCAGCAGGCGAAGACGCACGCGAGGAACGGCTTCAAGTTCCAGGCCTCCATCAACGCGCAGCCTACGCTCCTCGAGTTCGTTCAGCCGGGACAAAAAGCAAAAGTCAATGGCCGGACGGTGTCGGGTCCGGTCGTCGTCGCGCGTGCGGCGACGTGTGATCACATCGCCCTCGTGCCGCTCGGCGCGGACACCCGCACGACGGCCAAAATTGCGGCTGAAGCCGCGAAAGGACAAGCCATGGAATTCAGCGCCTGGCTCACCGCGACGTATTCGCTGGACGCCGGCAAGCTCACGCCCGAACAGAAGACGAAGTTCGAGGCCGAGTTCGGCCGGATCGCCGCCGCGCATGCGGGATCGGCTCCCGCCAAGCCGGCCGAAGAGCCGAAGCCGGCCGCTCCGGACTTCACCGTGCTCCGCGGCGAGACGGCCAAGGAAGAGTTGCGGATCGCCGCCGTTCGCGCCGCGGCCAAGGATCGCCCGGAGATCGCCGCACAGGCCATCACCGAGGGTTGGGACGAGGCGAGGACGAAGGATGCCGTCGAGGTCGCCACGCTGAGGGCCTCGCGCGCAGCGTCGCAGACCGAAGGCGCTCCGGCGGTCATTTCCGGCGACATGCCGAACGACGGCCTCCAGCTCCAGGCGGTTCCGCCGAGCCGCGGCGGCCGGCACATCGCGGCAACGGGTCGCATCAGCAACGACCTTGCGGCCGTCATCGAGGCGTGCGGGCTGATCTCCGCTGGCTACCCCGCCGAGCGCCTGGCCAAGAACCCGGCCTACGGCCAGCGCGCGGTGGAAATGGCCGACCGGACCATGGCGCGGTTCGGCTCCGGACTCGGCCCGATGGGACTCATGCGGCTCGTGGCGAGCTTCGCCGGCATCAGCCTGCCGCACAACAACGATGAGGCGTACAAGGCCATCGTCGCGGAGTTCAGCACCCTGAGCCTGCCGACGATCCTCAGCAACCTGATGAACAAGTTCTTATTGGACTCGTACAACGCCGTGGACCCGGACGCGATTGATGTTCCCGGCATGGCCACGACTGCCTGGCAGAAGTTCACCAAACGCGGGCCGGTGCAGGACTTCAAGCCGCATTACCGCGTTCGTCTGACCGGCTCTCTGGAGTTCACGGACCTCGGCCCGGCCGGCGAGATTCAGGCCGGAAAGATCAGCGAGCAGTCCTATCAGATCCAGGCGAGCACGAAGGCCATCATGTTCGCCATCACGCGCAAGGACATCGTGAACGACGACCTCTCGGCCATGTCCACGCTGCCGACGCTCTTCGGCCGCGGCGCCGGCGTCCGCGTCGCGAAGTTCATCTACGGCCTGCTCATTGCCGCGCTCCAGAGCGACCGCGCGACGGCCTTCTTCACGTCCAGCGCCATCACCACGGCGGGCAACCTGATGCAGCCGAACCTGCTGACCAGCGCGGCGCTGTCCCTGACGACGCTGGAAGCCGCCGAGGCCGCGATGCTGGCGCAGACCGATCCTTACGGCCTGCCCTCCGGCGTCCAGCCGGAAATCCTGCTGGTCCCGCCCGGCCTCATCAACCTGGCCCGCCAGCTCTGGCAGTCCACGGACCTGATCCCGAGCCTCTCCACGGGCGGCAACGCCAGGGGCGTTCCGGTCAAGAACACGCTGGCCGGTCGCTTCCGCCCGGTGTGCTCGCAATGGCTCTCGAGCCTGACCGCCGCGCAGATCAACGAGGTGATCAAGGGGCTGAGCACGGCCAATGCCGGCAGCAACACCACCTGGTATCTCTGCGCCGGACCGCAGCAGCCTGCCTATCCGATCGAGTGCGGGTTCCTCAACGGGCAGGAGATGCCCATTGTCGAGCGCGACGAGATGCAGTTCGACCGGTTGGGAATTGCGTTCAGGGGTTTCATTGACTTCGGCGCGAACCTCGCCGAGCCGCGTTCCATCGTGAAGAACACGGCATAAACTTTTCTGCCACCGGATCCCGCTGCTCTTGCAGCGGGATCCGGCGCGCACGTTCGCATGGAGGTTGAGTTCACGACTGAGTTTGTGCCGCGCCGGTGGGGCGAACGATTTCCCGCCTTGTGGCGGGAACAGCACCCAGGCGGCTGGATTGAAAGGAGCAGGACATGGACTACGGACCGACTGCCGCAGTTGCGGCGCCGCAACCGTTATGGGCTCGGTACATTCACGGCGGACACACCGTTGATTTCATTCCCGATGCCGGCACGAACTACTGCGGCAACGGCGTCGGAAACGGCGTCCCGTTCGGCGGCGTCGTCATCCTGGGCGGCTTGGCCGCGATTGCGACCGTGCCGCTTCCCGCCGGCGTCCGTGGCTCGCTGGTCATCGAGGGCAGCTTCGATTTCGTGAAGGCCGCGAGCGATGGCGGCATGGCCGCCGGATCGCTGGCGTACTGGGACAACACGAATTTCGTCGCCACCGGCACCGCGAGCGGCAACACCTATCTCGGCAAGGTCGAAACCGCCGCATTGACGTCGGATACGAGCGTGCGCGTGCAGGTGGAGGCCATCGCCAACGCCTCCGGCAGCGTGGGATTCGGCGTGCTGCCGGTCTCGGCCGTCAACGCCGCCGGAACCAATTACGGCACGGGCGGCGGCCTCGCCGCCGGGGTCAACGTCGTCAGCCAAGCGGACGGCACAAAGGTCGTCTCGTTGCCCGCCACGCCGACCGCCGGAACTCTGGTCGTCATCAAGAACACGACCGCTTATCCGCTGCCGGTCTACCCGGATGGTGCCGCCACGATTGACGCGGTCGCTTCGCACGGTGCGTTTATCGTTCCGCCGCTCAGCACAGCCATCCTTATTGCCGAAAGCGCCACGCAGTGGGACAGCGTTTGTTCCGGCCTGATGGCTGTTTCGGCTGTCGCGGCGGCGGGCAGCACTGTCGCCGACGCTGGCAAGCTGTACGCTGGCTTCAACGTCGTCAGCGCCGCGGACGGCACGAAGGGCGTGGTTCTGCCGACAGCGCCGCAGCCGGGCACCATGGTCATCGTCAAGAGCACCGTGAGCAATGCGCTGCCGATCTACCCCGATGCGGCGGCCTCGATCAACGCCATCGGCTCCCACGGCGCGTTCAGCACCGCCACGGTCGCCCCGGTCATCCTGATCGCCACGAGCGCGACGCAGTGGTACACCGTTCCGCTGGTGGCCTCGTAAGCCAGCGCAGCTTTTCCCCGGCCGGGCGGTCCGCCATAAACGGATCGCCCGGCTTGGTAAGGAAGTCGGCATGTCGCTCGAGGAGATTCTCAGGGAAGCCGCCGAGGAAATCGCCGATCCCGAATCCGGACTCGGCGAGCCAGGCGGATTCCTGCTGCCGGACGGCACGAAGCGATCATTCAATCTCGCCCTCGTTCGGCATGACGAGATGCGCTCCGAAGAGCCCGGACAGCTTCAGCCGCTCTTCGTCGCGCATTTCCCCGAGGGCTGCGAGACGACGGCGACCTTTGCGGAATTCGACGGCGGCACGTGGAAGCTGATTTTCGCCGACGTCCCAGGCGGCACGCTGCTCGCCCATGACATCGGGCACTGGAACAAGTCTCGGCCCGGCATGTTCATCCTGGAGATCTTCGGTGCTGGATATGCTCTCCCTTGACTGTGCGATTGCCCTCAGCACAAGCGAGCAGGTCGAGAACCTGCTTGCCGGCGTGGACGGCGCCGCGGCCAAGGTGCTGGAGAAGGCGCTCAACGCCGGCATGGCGACCGCCCGCGATCTCATGGCTCGCCGCGCGAGCGAAAGGACGGGAATCGGCGCCAAGGTAATCAAGGAGCGGGTCTGGGGCAAACGCGCGACGGTCGCGGAGCCATGGTCCCGCGCGCGCGCCGGAAAAATCGGCTGGCCATTGGGCCGCTTTCCGTATACGCAGGAAGCAGGCGGCGTGCGCGTGGACCTGCCCGGAGGCTCGTACCTGTTTCCGCACACCTTCGTCGCCACAATGCCAGGCAGCCAGGAAAGCGTCTTCCGCCGCGACCCGGCTCACATGGGATCGAAAATGAAGGGCATCGTCCGAGCGCGGACAGATGCCGTGACGGACGTCATCGAGCGGATCTCCGCAGAGCCGGAGATCGAGGAAGCCGGCCGCGCTGCTGCGATGGAGACGCTCGACGTGGAGACGAAGAAGGTCCTGGCCTCTCTGACCGGAGGCGCGACATGAGCGCGCCGACCACGCCGACTCTGTCCGTCGCCGCGAACGATGACGGCGTTTCCGTCACCGCGACGATCGGCAGCGACGCCGGCGTGACGAACCAACTCTATTACCAGCTCGATGGCGCGGCGGGATGGACTGCCGGCGGCACGTGCACGGGGCCCGGGCCGCTCGTGCAAAGCGGCCTTACGACCGGGCTGCGCTACTGGTTCATCGTCGTCAGCGTCAGCGCGATCGACGGCTCGAACTCGCTTCCCTCGAGCCTGGGCTTCGCCATCGTCCGGGCCGCGAACACGGCGGTCCTCGAGCAGGTCGTGCAGTCCGTCATCGCGCGGATCAGCCCGCTCATCACCGCCGGGACGCTCTCGCTCCTGACGCGGCAGCTCCGTTACGGTGCGCAGCAGACGCGACAGGATAAGCAGGCGGACGTGATGCTGATGGACGGCGTGACTTACGATCCGCTGAACGCCGACTCGAAGTCCTGGCCGACCGAGGGCTTCATCGCCTGGCATCGCCGGATCGCAATCTATTTCTGGCGGCGCGTCTCCGAGTCAGCGCCAACGCCCATTGACATGAGCCTGAGCGATGGTGTGGCGCAGATCATCGGCGAGATGACCGATCTGACCCGGCCGTTCACGAACCCGGTGTTCTACGTGGATGTGGAAGAGGATATTCCGATCACGTCGCCGGACAAGTCCTGCGACGGCCGCATGCTGGTTTTCGACATCAAGTTCGAGCATCGCCAGGGCGATGCCTATTCGCAGACCTGACACTTTTTTCTGGAGGGCTTGTCATGGCGCTGTATCGGAAACTTCGGTTGCTCGCCGCCAAGGCGGAGGGCACGCCCGGAACGCCGGAGACGTTGCTGGCAACGGACGCGGTGGACCGCGTCTCGAACCTGGAGTTCGAATTCCTCACCGTGAAGACGAGCTACGAACGGCCCGGCAGCATGGGCAAGCTGGCGGGCATCTTCGGCGTGCGGACGGCGCGGATCCGCTTCCGGATGCCGCTGAGCGCCGAGACGACCACGCCGCGCGTCGCCGCGCTCTACCTGGCCGCCTGCGGCCTGGGCAACAGCAGCGGCGGCACGTTCGCGCGCGTCCAGAACGGCCAGCCGAACATCCCGAGCACCACGCTCGAGACGCTGACGCAGAAGTTCATGCTCGATGGCACCGCGCGGACCTTGTACGGCTGCATGGGCAACGCGATCCTCCGCCACGTTGCCGGCGAACCGGTGTGGATTGACTTCGACTTCAAGGGCAAGTACACCGGCGCCGCCGTCCAGAACACCGTGGCCTCGATCGCGTACAGCACCGCGTATACGATCAACGTGGCCCTCGGCACGGGCTTCCTCGCCGGCATGCAGGTGTTCGCGAGCGACGGCGTGAACGCGATCAGCGGCACCATTGATTCCGTCGCCGAGAATGCCCTGCTCCTGAAGACGACCGGCGTGATGGTCACCGGAACGCCGGCCTCGATGACCGCCGGCACGGTCATCAGCGGCGGATCGGCCATCGCCGCCGAGTCCATCCTCACGCCGAGCTTCAACCTGCCGAC
>JBEKCB010000015.1:0-101234 GCA_050015075.1 Candidatus Brocadiia bacterium
GGGGCGTAGCGTTCCGGGAGGACGTGTTCGAGCGCATGGTCAGCCTCATTGAGTTGTACGACGCGCGCCTGACGAACCAGTTCCTGAAACTCCTGCACGAGATCGAGCGCATGCAGCGGCGTCGCGATGGCGAGGAAGTCTCGCCGCCGGTCGTGGCCGACGTGACGGTTCAGACGGATGCGGGAGATGCTTGCAGTTCGCCCGAAAACGCATCGCAGAAAGCGGCGGACGTAGCGCCTGACGGCGCCACTACGAACGAAGGCACGCCGCCAGCCGAGTCTGAGATCACGGTTCAGGCCGAGGCAGCGGAAGGACGCGAAGTGGAATGCGCTTTGCCAGACGAAGGCCTGTCGCCCGCGCCCGGGCAGTCGCCGGATGTCGCTGATCGGGAAGAACCCGCGCAGGTGGCGACATGAAAAAACGAACCCGGCGAGTCGCAACCGATTGCGCCCGCGCTACTTATCCTCGCGCGGCGGGCGCCAGAGGCCGGCTCGATTCGCGCCCATCAGCCCGGCTTTGTAGGAACGCGCGTCCACCGGGGAAAGGCCCGCGACCATCGGCGGCGTGACGACCCGGAAGGCGCGGACTTCGTCCAGGCGATTCGCGATCGCCTCCAGATGCTCGTCGCTGCGCATCCAGTCGTCCTTGTCGAACGCCGCCAGGTTGAGCGGCCGCGTGTAGCTGCGCAGGGTTTTCTGCCGCTCGACGTTGTAGAACGATTCGAAGTACGACATCACCAGTTCGCGCAGCGTCCGGTAGACCGGCTCGCGGAAGCGCAGTCCGGCGAAGTTGGACTTCGCGACCGCGCCCCAGCAGCCGTGTTGCCGGAAGAGCGCGATGAGGTGGCAGTCGTCGTGCTTCGCGTGCATCTCCAGGACCAGCGGCGGATATCCCAGCCGCCGAAGCGCCGCCGCGCCGAACAGCGCGCCGTCGAAGCAGTGCGCCTGGCGGTCCTTCAGGACCCGCCGCGGGCTGCGATAGAAGTCGTCCGCGCTGTAAGGCAGGTCGGCGAGGAACGCCTGTATCCGCGCCGGGCTGTCCAGCCGCGACAGGCTCCGAATTTCGCGCTTGTTAAAGAGACTCTCAAATCTCATTGCTGTTTGTCCAAGCCGCTGAGTATAACGACGAAAACTTCTGCCACGGATTAAAGAAAAACGACGGAGTAAGCCGTTTTGCCCTCACAAGCCGTCGCCGGTAATCCGTGTAAACCCGTGAAATCCGTGGCAAGAAAGTTTTTGTCGTGTATTTTTCATTTCTGTGGCTGCGCGTCGCGCGCGATCAGGAAGAGCATGATCGGCACGAACGGGAAGAGCATGCGCGGATACGCGCTCAGGAGGGCGGTGCCGGCGAATGCGGCTCCGGCGAAGAGCAGGTAAGGATAAAGGGCACCCCATCCCGTACGCGCGCGGCGCGCGAGGCGCACGAGCGCCAGCGTGGTGAACGCCAGGAGAAAGCTGTTCGGCAGCGCGTAGAAGAGCGTGCTCAGTTTCTGCTCGGTGTGCGTGTAGGGGAACGAGAAGAACATCCGCGAGAGGTTCGCGCCGATGTTCCGCAGGTAAGCCGCCGGATGCGCGGCGAGGTTCTCCCGCGCCCGCGCCTTGAGGGCGTCGTCGCGCTGGAGTTCGTTCATCAGGTTGAGCCGCTCGAAGAATTCGCGATGCGGCGCGAGTCCGGCCGTGTCGCGCACTTCGTTGAATCCCTGCCAATCGCCCCATTCGCCGTCGCCGTTGCTGGTCATCCAGTAGAACGACATTCCGCCGGCCGTGGCCCAGCAGAAGAGCCTGCCCGTCCGCACGTGAGTGTACGCCAGCCACGGAAGGCAGAGGGCGGCCGCGAGCAGATGCGCCAGGAGCAGCCGCCGCGCGGATTGAGACCGCGTCAGCGCCGCGCAAATGAGGTAGATGGCGAGGCACGCGAAGAGGACGTATCCGAAGATCGAGCGCGTCAGGGCGAGCCAGGCGAAGGCGATTCCCGCCGCCGCAAGCCAGCCCCAGGAGACGCGCTCGCGCCGGAGGATTTCGGACCAGGCCCACAGCAGCAGGCAGACCAGGCACAGCGTCAGCGCTTCGGTCATCAGCGAGGGAAGAAATTTCCAGACCGGGAAATAAAGAGCCAGCGCGCCGGCGCCGAGCAGGGCGGCGCGGTCCGGGAGATGGTTGCGCAGGAAACGGAGGAAGCACCAGACCGCCGCGAGGAGCAGCGGCGCGTTCAGCAGGCGGAGCGCGCCCGGCCCGAAGCCGATCGCGCGAAAGGGCGCCAGGAGCAGCGGATAGCCCGGCCCGCTCCAAAGCTGCACCGCGCCGGACGGCGAGTAGAACCCGCGGGTGAGGTTGTCCGCGAAGCCGAGGTAGCGCGTCTCATCCTGGACGGGTTGCCGGTTCCAGCCGGCCGCGGCGATGCACAGGTAAAGCGCAAGGAGCGGCAAGCCGAATTTCCAAAAGCCGATTTCCAATTTCCAAGGGGCGAGTGAGGATCCTGCCTTGGACATTGGATATTCGGATTTGGGCATTCCGCTCAGCGCGCTTATTTTCTCTCGGCCACGATTTCCCGGAACGCCTCCTCCAGCACGCTGCAACCTTCCAGGATCTGCTCGCGGCTGACGATGAGCGGCGGGGCGATCTTGATCGTCGCGTAGCCGACGGGGCTGAACATCAGCAGCCCTTTCTCCACGCAGCGCTCGACCACGTCGAACGCGAAATCATAGTCCGCGACTTTCTTCCCGCCCGGCTTGACCACGTGGACCCCGTACACCAGTCCTCTGCCGTGGACCACGCCGATGCGCTCGGGGAACTTTTTCTGGATGCCGATCAGGCCCCTCATCAGCAGCTTGCCCATCCGCTCGGCGTTGATCCAGAGTTTTTCCTTCATGATGATGTCAATATTCGCCAGCGCCGCCGCGACGCAGACCGGGCTGCCCGTGTGCGTGCTCGTCATCGAGCCGGCGGGATACTGGTCCATCAGGTCCTTCCGGCCGATGATGGCGCTGATCGGCAGCGAGCTGGAAATGCCCTTGCCGAAACAGACGAGGTCGGGCACGATGCCGTAGTGCTCGTAGCAGAAGAGCTTGCCCGTGCGGCCGAAGGCGGCCTGGACTTCGTCGCAGGTGAGGACGATGTTGTGCTTCGCGCACCAGGCGGCGAGTTTCTGCATGTACTCCTTCGGCGCAAAGCTCGCGCCGCCGCCCTGGAAGGTCTCGAGGATGACGCCGGCGACGCGGTCCGGCGTGATGTTCTGTTTCTTGAGCGACGCGAGGAAGAAATCGAACGAGGTGTCCGTCGTCCAGAAGCCGTCCGGGAAAGGCACCTGCCAGATGCACGGATCGAGGTTGACGATCCATGACTTGAGGGCCGGGCTGCCGCCGATCTGCTGCGAGCCGAGCGTGCGGCCGTGGAACGCGCGCTCGAAGGAAATGATGCCGATCTTCTTCTTGCCGCCCGCCGCCAGGCCGTGCGTGCGCATGAGCTTGATGGCGCATTCGGTCGTCTCGCCGCCGGTGGTGAGGATGAACGCCTTCTGGAGTTTCGCCGGGCTGATCTCGATCAGCCGCTTCACCAGGTTCGCGCGCAGCTCACTCGGGAAGCAGTAGTTGTGGAGCAGCGGCTTGCGGGCCTGCTTGACGATGGCGTTCACGATCTCCTTGCGGCCGTGCCCGGCGTTCGTCGCGACCACGCCGCTGCTCCAGTCGAGCCACGTGTTGCCCCACTTGTCGCGCACCTGGCAACCCTCCGCGCGGTCCCAGACGACGAGCGGCTGGCCGGTCATGCTGAGGGGCTCGTACTTGCGGAGCTGCTTCAGGATCGGAAGCGATTGCGGGACCGGGATCGCGGTCACGATCCTGCGATATTTCGTGCGGACCTTCGGAACTTTCCGGGGGACCATGCTGAAGGTTTTTCCGGCCATGTTCGTCTCCTGGCAAAGAACAAAGGGACTCCTGGGTGTTGCGGCCACAAGGCATAACATTCTACCCGCAGCGCGCTTTACGGTCAACCCGGCCGGGACGGCTGCCGAGGCGGCGGAGTTGCGCGGCGGGCGGATTGACTGTCTCCGCGAGGCGGGATATAATCGAGCTTCGAACGGGCGATTAGCTCAGTTGGCTAGAGCGCATGGATCACACCCATGAGGTCACTGGTTCGAGTCCAGTATCGCCCACCATTCGACTCGCTTCGCTCGCTCATGGCAGGCCACACTTAGAGCGGGTGAAGTGTTTTAGCCGACCGAAGCCTATGGGCAGAAAAGACGAGAAGCGAGACGAACGGGCCACTCAAGATTAGGTCGTGCGTCTCCGGAACTATTTCGGACGATCGGGTTGTTGCAGAAATAAGTCGTGTGCCCCCGGAACCTTCCGGTACTCCTTTGCGAGACTTTGAATAACCGCAGTCAGAGTCCTGGGACGGTCCAATAGAATCCACGTCTGCTTCGGCGTCGCATCAAGCGCTGAGAATAGGAACACTTCGACACCGTAGCCTATACCACCGTGCTCCAGCGCTACGAGCCAAGTATCGCCCTGCCTTCCCGCCACAATAAAGCGACGCATTGGCAGACTGGCGTTGACCACGTCGGTCATATTGAAGGGACGGCCGCGGTCGGCGACTCCGTCCAGACCCGGTCGGCCTGCTCCCAACCCGGACTGGATGACCGTTGGCAAGTCCGCTAAAGAGCGCGCTTCCTGAAGCGTGTAGCCACGCCATTCAACTGTTGCGGGGCCCCGTTCAGTTTCGCAACCCAGCGTCAGCGCAAGTCCCGCTGTGAGGATGACTGCGATCAGTGTCCGCATGAAGCCTAACATCGCTTCCTCGGAATTCGTCACGTGACCGCCCTCCAGGCGACCCCCTGCGCTCGGCTGCTCGCCCGCCCGTTCTGCGGCCAGACTATGCGTTGCCGGTCTCCGCTCAGCCGCCGTGCGTCATGGCCCGTTTGAACGCGGCGGTGGCTTCTTCGATGTCCTCGGCCAAGAGGATGGCGGAGCAGATCGCGAGCATCACCGGGCGATCGCCCATGGCGGCCAGGATTCCGGGCACGTTCTCCAGAGTGATTCCGCCGACGGCGACGATCGGCACAGCGACCGACGAGCCGACCGACTGGAGAAACTCGATGCCCAGACCGTTCTTGTATCCGCGCGTCTCGGTCGGAAAAAGCGGGCCGACGCCGATATACGCGGCGCCGTCCGCGACGGCCGCTTGAGCCTGCTCCACGGAATGCGTCGAGACGCCCATGACCTGGCCGGCGGCCAGCAGCTTCCGCGCGGCCGCGGGCGGCAGGTCATCCTGGCCGAGATGGACTCCGTCCGCCTCGGAAAGCCGCGCGAGGTCCGGCCGGTCGTTGACGATCATGCCGACGCCGGCGTCTCCGGTGATCCGCCGCAACTCCAGCGCCAGCTGGAGCGTCTTGCGGTCGCTGGAATCCTTCTGGCGGAGTTGAACCACGTCGGCGCCGCCGCGGACCACCGCGCGCGCGGCGTCGAGGATCGGAACGCGGCAGTGCGCCTGCGTGAGAAGGACGTAGAGTCTGCCCGAGCGAATCCATGCGTCGGTCGGCGTCCTGGCGAATGGCATCGGCCTCTCCTTGACAGGTTTCCGGTTACTGATATAATAGCAGGATAGGAGTTGCGCGGCGAGTGGCGTGTGGTTTCGTCTGCGCAACTTTTTTCCTTCCCGGCAGGAATCGCGCATGTCCGACCAACACGACCCGACCGGCCGACCGAGAGAAGCGTGCGGCCTCTTCGGAATCTACGGCCACGAGGACGCGGTGTACAACACGTTCCTGGGCCTCTACTCGCTTCAGCACCGCGGCGAGGAGAGCTGCGGGATCGCCTCGACGAACGGGACGGAAATCGTTTCGCATCGCGCGATGGGCCTCGTCAGCGACGCGCTCACGCCGGAAGTCCTCGCGGGGCTGAAGAACCGCGTCGCCATCGGGCACGTGCGCTACTCGACCACCGGCGGCAGCCGCCTGGAGAACGCGCAGCCGTTCGTCGCCGCCTATTCCGGCGGGCCGATCGCCCTCGCGCACAACGGGAACCTGGTCAACACCTCGGAACTGCGGCGCGACTACGAGCGCCACGGCGGCGTGTTTCAGACCACGACCGATACGGAAGTCATCGTCCACGTCATCGCGAAGTCCGGCGTCTCGGCCGGCGAACACCTCGGCGAATGCCTCAACGCGCTGAAGGGATCGTACTCGCTGCTGATCCTGACGCCGCGCGAGATGATCGCGGCGCGCGACCCGCACGGCTACCGGCCGCTGAGCCTCGGCGAACTGAAGGGCGCCTACGCGGTGGCCTCGGAGACCTGCGCGCTGCGCCAGATCGGCGCGCGGTACGTGCGCGACATCGAGCCGGGCGAGATGATCCGCATCACCGACGGCGATCTCGAAAGCCATCGCTTCGCGCCGCGCTCCGAAATCCGGCCGCAGCACTGCATCTTCGAGCTGATCTACTTCGCGCGGCCCGACAGCATGGTCTTCGGCCAGAACGTCCACGAGGTGCGCAAGAAACTCGGTGCGCAACTCGCGCGCGAGCACCCGGTCGAGGCGGATGTCGTGGTGCCGATCCCCGACGGCGGCAACTCCGCCGCGATCGGCTATTCGCGCGAAAGCGGCATCCCGCTCGATTACGGCTTCATCCGCAACCACTACATCGGGCGGACGTTCATCCAGGCGAGCCAGGCGCAGCGCTCCATCGGCGTGGCCATCAAGCTCTCGCCCGTCGAGGAAGTCGTGCGCGGCAAGCGCGTGATCGTGGTGGACGACTCCATCGTGCGCGGCACCACCTCGCGCGCGAAGCTCGCGCAGCTCCGCGACGCCGGCGCGCGCGAACTCCACATGCGGGTCACCTGCCCGCCGCATTGCCACCCGTGCTACTACGGGATTGATTTCCAGGCCAAGCGCGAGCTGATCGCTGCGCGGAGCCCGCTCGAGGAAATCCGGCGGTTCCTCAAGCTCGACTCGCTCGGCTACCTCAGCGTGGACGGCATGCTCAGTTGCGTGAAGCCGCCGAAGGAGAACTACTGCGCGGCCTGCTTCACCGGCGAGTACGCCGTGCCGCCGTGCGCCGAGGACGGGAAGTTCAGCCTGGAAGTCGGCGCCGAAAAGACATAGGCGCGTGCCGCCGGATCAATCGTACTCGTCCTCGTCGTCCTCGTCCTCGGTCGTACTGACGGCCGTTCGAGGACGAGCAGGAATGCGAGGACAATGAAAAAACGCGATGCCGATCAATCGTACTCGTCCTCGTCGTCGTCCTCGTCCTCGGTCGTACTAACGGCCGTTCGAGGACGAGGACGAGGACGAGGACGACGACGAGGACGATGAAAGAAGGCCGATTGCGAGGGGTAAGATGGCGCGCGCTCTGACCTACAAAGACGCCGGCGTGGACATCGAGACGAAGGGCACGTTCACCGACTCGATCCCCGCGATCATGCGGCGGACGTACGGCCCGCGCGTGATTGACCTGCCCGACGGCTTCGCCGGGCTTTTCGCGCTCGACAAAATGGGGCTGCTGGCGAAGCGCTACCGCGAGCCGGTCCTGGCCGCCTGCACCGACGGCGTCGGCACCAAGCTCAAAATCGCCTTCCTGATGGACAAGCACGACACGGTCGGCATCGACCTGGTGGCGATGAGCGTGAACGATCTCATCACCGTCGGCGCGGAGCCGCTGTATTTCCTCGACTACATCGCCACGAGCAAAATCGAGCCGGCGAAGCTGAAGGAGATTCTCAAGGGTATCGCCGAGGGCTGCGTGCAGTCGAACTGCGCGCTGCTCGGCGGAGAGACCGCCGAGATGGCCGGCTTCTACGCACCGGGCGAGTACGACCTCGCCGGCTTCGCCACCGGCGTCGTCGAGCGCGGCCGGATCATCAACGGCGGGCTCATCCGGCCGAGGGACGTCCTCATCGGCGTCGCCTCCAGCGGGCTCCACAGCAACGGCTACACGCTCGTCCGCAAGGCGTTCTTCGACGAGGGGAAAATGTCCGTGGGCGACCCGGTCGCGGAGTTCGGCTGCCCGCTCGGCGAGGAGCTTCTGCGGCCGACGAAGATCTATGCCGCAACCGTCGCCCGCCTGCTGGCGCACTACAAGGTCAAGCACGTCCTGCACGGCATCGCGAACATCACCGGCGGCGGGCTGCGCGATAACATCGAGCGGCTGCTGCCGAAGCGCTGCCAGGCGCGGATCGTCAAGAACTCCTGGCCGGTGCCGCCGGTCTTCCAGGTGCTCAGCCGCGTCGGGCACGTCGAAGAGGAGGAGATGTACCGCGTCTTCAACATGGGCGTCGGCCTGGTCCTGATTGTCCCGGAGTTCAACGCCGACGTCATCCTCAGCCTCCTCAAGCGCCAGGGCGAAACCGCCTGGCTCATCGGCGAAGTCCGCCGCGACAAGAAGGGCGTCGTGTTCGCGGAGTAGCGCCCGAGAGAAACCCTAAGAGACCTGGGCTCAGAACAGATGATTTGCGGCACACTGGGTTTCGTTGTCATTCCCGCGAAAGCGGGAATCCAGCGATGCTGACTCGCGGCCCAGATCATCGTGCGGTATTCCAGTGTGAACTGATCCATGAATAAGAAACCGGCAGTCTACATCCTTGCAAGCAAGCGAAATGGCACACTCTATATTGGAATCACCAACGATTTGGCGCGGCGTGTATGGGAACATAAGAACGGCTTAGCCGCAGGATTCACCCGCAGATACGGCGTGCGTACGTTGGTCTATGCCGAGCCTCATGAGGACATGAACAGCGCCATTCAGCGGGAGAAACAATTGAAGAAATGGAACCGCGCGTGGAAGATTGCCCTGATCGAGAGACAGAACCCAACTTGGAGAGACTTGGATGCGGAGATCAGTTGAAGGCGCCGTCCCCGAACTCGGCTCATGGACTGGGACGCAAGCGCTGTGCAGCCAACCCTTGCCATCGGCGGGCGGCTAACGACTGGATTCCCGCTTTCGCGGGAATGACATTGGGAATTCGGGGGAAAATACGGATCCTCACTTCCGATTCCTCACTCGGGCCAATGCATGGGTGATTTCGGAACGCCGCATCCCCGCGGCGCGCGCCTGCCGGCGAGCCTCGGTGATGAGCGCGTCGAAATCGCGCATGGACGGCCTTTGGACCGTCTTCAGGATAACGACGTCATTTTTTCCGACAACGACAAACTGCGTTCCCGCTTCCAGCCGCAGCCGTTTTCGCACCGCCTCCGGGATCACCACTTGCCCCTTGGAGGACATTCGCGTTGTAGCCATTGTCGCCATCGCTTGCTCCCTTCGTGGAACTTACCAGTAAGATTGTACCTCGCGCGAGGGCGGGACGCAAATTGCGGGCCTGGTTTTCGGAGTTCACCGGAAACCGCCGGCCGCTTCGTTGGTCAGGATCACCACTTCCTGCCACTCGCTCTTCTCGGGGATCCAGACGTTCTCATCCCAGATCGTCCGGTAGGGCACGTCGAGGCCGGACGCGATGGCCTTGCGGAGGTCCTTCTCCGGCACGATGGCCGCGGCGGGCGACGGGTCCTGCAGGAACGGTTTGAGCGAGCGGTTGCCGTCAATCTCCTGGACCGGGCGCCCGAGATAGAAGACGACTGAGACTTCGCGGTATCCGAGCCGGCCGAGGCGCAGTCTTTCCAGGCCCGCAGCGCCGTAGCGGTTTTTCAGGAAATCCGCCAGGCGCCGCGCGGATTTGCCCTGCTCGAATCGCGGCAGGCCGACCTGCCAGAACAGGCCGAGGCAGAGGACCATTCCGGCGGTGAACGCGATGAAGACGCGGTCGTAGCGCTGCTGCGGCAGGGCGCTCATGGCCCATAGCGCCACGGAGATCAGCACAAGCCCGGCCGGCAGAAACCAGACCGCCTGTCCTTCAAATTGCGCGGCGGCCGGGAGGAACAGTATCGCGACCCCGGCCAGCAGCAGAAGAAAGAGCGGAATGCCCGAAGTGACATGGTCCCACGCGCCGGACAGTTCGTTCTCGCCCGAAATCAGCTCGGAGAGAAAGACGCCGCACAGGATCGCCACCGGCGGCAGGATCGGCAGGATGTGATGCGGCAGTTTCGTTCGAATCAGGCTGAAGACGAGCAACTGGGCGAGCGCCCAGCCGGCGAGGAACCGCGTGCGGCGGTCTTTCCGATGGACCGCGCAGGCCCTGCACCGCGCGGCGGGCAGCAGGAACGCGCACCAGGGCAGAAAGCCGACGATCAGCCCCGGCACGTACACCGGCAGCGTCGCCAGGTACTCGCCGAGGTCCGCGCCGCCGTGTCCCTGCAGCGGCGTGAAGATCGGCTGGATCGTGCTCTCCCAGACGAGTTCATACACATAGCTCCCGCCGGTCAGCCAGTTCGCTGGGATCACCCAGAGCCCGACGACGACGCAGACGATCAGCGCGCCGGTCAGCGCGCGCATCTCCAGCAGCATCCGCCAGCGGCGCTCGAGCGCGACGAACCCGATCAGCGCGATGATCGGCAGCGCGATCCCGAGCGGCCCTTTCGCCAGCATGCCGGCTCCGCAGCCGAGGTAGAAGAGCCAGAGTCCGGCGCGGCTTCCCGAGGCGACGAACTCCCACAGCCCGTTCATCGAGAGCAGGACGCAGCAGAGCAGCGTGGTGTCGAGCAGCGCGAGCCGCGTGACGACCCCGAAGAGGGCCGAGGTGCCGAGCATCGCGCCGGCGATTACGCCGACTTTCGGCGAATACATGCGCGCCGCCAGGCGGAAGGTGAGCCAGATCGCCAGCAGCCCGGCCAGCGCCGAAGGCAACCGCGCGGCGAACTCGTTGCCGCCGAGCAGCTTCATGCAGGCGGCCATCGCCCAGTACGTCAGCGGCGGTTTCTCCATCCAGGGCTTGCCGGAGAAGGTGGGCACGAACAGGTTGCCGCCGGCGGCCATCTCGCGGGCGCATTCGGCGTAATAGCCTTCGTCGCGGTCGAAGAAGGTGGTCGAGCCGAGACCCGGGATCGTGGCGAGCGCGGCGAGCGCGATGAGGACGAGCCCGGCGATTTTCGCGCGGCGGGCTTGCCCACCGCAGCCTTGGCGAAGGAGGGCGGATTCGGCCGGGGCGCAGGATTCGGTCTCCGCGAGCCAGCTCAGCCAGGCGCGGCCCTTCACGAGGAGAATCACGCAGACGGTCAGCGGGCCAAGGAGCGTCAGACCGCAGATGACGTCGTGATCCACGGTTCTAGCTCCGGCGGTTCACTGCGGGGCTGCCGAAAAGAACAAGCGGATGCAGGCGATTGGGAGATTGGGAGATCGGGGAAATTGAGGCGTCTAATCTCCTAATTTCCCAATCTCCTAATTTCCTTTTTTCTTGCCGCTCGCAGGCGTTTCCCACTGCTCGCGCGGGACGATGACGCTGCGCTTGCATTTGCGGCACTCGAGCAGGACGAACGCCTTGCCCTTGACGTCGGTTTCCGAATCCACAACCTCGTAGGTGTCCGCATTGCATTCCGCGCACTTGATCGCCATCGCGCTTCTCCTATTCCGCCTGCGGCGGCTTGGGCGTTTTCGCCCGGCTTCGCTTTTTGGGCGGGGTCTGCCACTCGAAACGAGGCGCGTCGCCCCAGAGCAATTCGAGGTCGTAGAGGCGCCGCGAGTCGGGATCGAAAAGATGCACGACGAAGTCGCCGTAGTCCATCAGCACCCAACGGTCCTGCCCGGTGCCTTCCTGGCCGATCGGGCGCACGCCGCGCTGCGACATCTCCTGGTGGATCGCCGACTGGATCGCGTGGAGCTGGCGCGGGTTGCCGCCGCTGGCGATGACGAAGAAGTCCGTGACGTACATCAGTCCGCGCAGGTCCAGGACGATGATGTCCTCGGCCTTCTTGTCGTCCGCCAGCCGCGCGCAGACGCGCACGACCTCGGCGGGATCTTTTACCGCGACCGCCGTCTTTCGGCGGCCTCCGCTCCGGACCGATGCCATTCACCCTCCGCTCTTCTTCGTGCGGCAGGAACCGCTGCTATGCCTTCTTGCTCCACGGCGCAATCGCACGTTATGATAGCCCTGTCCGGCCCATTTTTCAAGCGAAGGGGCGCTCATGGAAAATGCTTTTCTGGACGTGAGCGTGCCGATCGTTACCGGCATGGCGCATTGGCCTTCCGACCCGCCCGTCTCGGTCGAGCTTTACAAATTTCCGGAGAAAGGCGACCGCTCGACGGTTTCCTTGCTGCGCATGGGCAGCCACACGGGCACGCACATGGACGCGCCGCGGCATTTTCTGCCTGGCAGCGCGGGCGTGGATGAGACGCCGCTCGAATTCCTCATCGGGCCGTACCAGGTGGCGGATTGCCGGGGCCTGAAATCCATCTCGCTGCGCCAGGTGACCGGCCTCGACGTGCCGGCGGCGCCGCGCGTGCTGTTCCGGACGGACAATTCGGAGCGGGTGGCCTCGCGGAACGAGTTCTTCACGGATTACGTCGCCGTTGAGACGTCGGCGGCGAAATGGCTGGTCGAGCAGGGCGCGGTGCTGATCGGCGTGGACGGGCTTTCGATTGATCCATACCACGCGCCGAATCCCGGCGCCCACCTGGCGGTGCTCGAAGCGGGCAAGGTGGTCGTCGAGGGGCTTTGCCTGGCCGGAATCGAGGCCGGGCGCTACGAACTGATCTGCCTGCCGCTGCGCATCAAGGGCTGCGACGGCTCGCCGGTGCGCGCACTGCTGCGGCGGCCCTGAGCGGTGCTTTACCGCTTCGGCCCGGTCTTGAGCTTCGGCCGCCGGCGGTGAAGGGTCGGTTTCTGGCCGTGGTTGGCCTTGGTCCTGCGGATCTTCATGCGGAGCAGTCCACGCTTCTTCATGGGTTCCTCGAAAGGCTGACCGCGCCCGGGGCGATCGCGCTCAAGAATGAAAACAAGGGGGTGGCAGCTCCGGCCCAACCAGACAGTTTGACCGCCTGGAAGTGGGGCACGGCCGGAGCTGCCGGGGGAAATCCGTTAGCATATTGGCTCTAACAAGGTCACGGTTATCAGCATCGCCCCAACTCACTGTACGGTTGCCCGCGAAGCAACGCCCCTAAAGACTTAAAGAATTCTAGCGCATTGTTTGGCGCGTGTCAAGTCCATATTTGCATAGATTTCGAGTCTATTCTACGGGCTTTTTCAATCCGCAGCCCGCGATCCGAAATCCGCAGCCGAGAAAGACTTGACACTTCCGCGCCGGGGTGATAAGTTTCCGTCAGTGTGCTGGGGTTTTCTTCTCGTCCCTGTTTCGAATCACGGGCTTCAGGCATGCCTGAAATCGCCATCTATGATGCCACGTTGCGCGACGGCGCGCAGGGCGAAGGGATCAACTTCACCGTCGAGGACAAGATCGCCATCGCCCTCAAGCTGGACGAACTCGGCGTCGCCTACGTCGAGGGCGGCTTTCCGTTCAGCAACGAGAAGGACATCGCCTTTTTCAAGCAGATCAAAAAGCGGCCGCTGAAGACGGCGCGCGTGGTCGCGTTCGGCTCCACGCGGCGCGCGAAGTTGACGGTCGAGGAAGATCCCGGCCTGGCCGCGCTGCTCGCCGCCGGGACGAAGGCGGTGGCGGTCGTGGGCAAGAGCTGGGACCTCCACGTCCGCGACGTCCTCCGCACGTCGCTCGAAGAGAACACGGCGATGATCGCCGATACCGTGCGGTACCTGAAGTCGAACGGCCTGGAAGTGATCTTCGACGCGGAGCATTTTTTCGACGGCTACCGGCACAACCAGCGGTACGCGTTGTGCGCGGTCCAGGCGGCGCGGGAGGCCGGCGCCGATGTCATCGTGCTGTGCGATACGAACGGCGGGTCGCTGCCGAGCCACGTGCTGGCGGCGACGGCGGCGACCGTCAAGGAGATCGGCGGGCGCATCGGCTTCCACGGCCACAACGACTCGGGCATGGCGGTGGCGAACAGCGTCACGGCGGTCGAGGCGGGCGCCACGCACGTGCAGGGGACCATCAACGGCCTCGGCGAGCGCACCGGCAACGCCGACCTCTGCCAGGTGATCCCCAACCTGCAACTGAAGCTCCTGCGGCGTTGCCTGCCCGGCGAGAACCTGACGCTGCTGACGGAGACCTCGCGTTTCATCTACGACGTGGCGAACATGCCGCTGGCGGTCTCGCAGCCGTTCGTCGGCCGCGCCGCCTTCGCGCACAAGGGCGGGCTGCACGTGGACGCGGTGCGCAAGAACCCGGCGACGTACGAGCACATCGGGCCGGAAGAGGTCGGCAACGAGCGCCGGCTGCTGCTGAGCGAACTCTCCGGTTCGGCCAGCCTGCTCGAGAAGATGGCGATGCACAAGCTGACGCACGATCCGAAAATCATGCGCCAGGCGCTCAAGCAGCTCCAGAGCCTCGAGAACGTCGGCTACCAGTTCGAGGCCGCCGAGGCGTCCTTCGCGCTGCTCGTGCGGCGGATGCTCGGGAAGGAGAAGCGTTTCTTCGATTTCGAGGGCTTCCGCGTCATCGTCGAGAAGCGCGTCTTCTCGCCCGAGGCGATCACCGAGGCGACCATTAAGATCCGCGTCGGCGAGGTCGAGGAACTGTGCGCCAGCGAGGGCGACGGCCCCGTGAACGCGCTCGACCGCGCGCTGCGCAAGGCGCTCGAGCGGTTCTATCCGTCGCTGCGCGAGATGCAGCTCACCGACTACAAGGTGCGCGTCATCAACCCGAGCGCCAGCACGGCCGCGCGCGTCCGCGTGGTGATCCAATCGCGCGACCGCGATGCGATGTGGGGAACGGTGGGCGTCTCCGAAAACCTGATCGAGGCGAGCTGGCAGGCGCTCGTGGACAGCGTGGTGTACAAGCTCACGCGCGACGAAGAGAAGGCGGGATAGTCGCGCTCCTCACGGCCGACTTTTCAGGAACCGACATCATGGCGGAAGAGGCATCGTCGCTCGCGACGCGGTACGATCCGAAGCCTGTCGAGGCGAAGTGGTACAGCCACTGGGAAAGCCGCGGCTATTTCCACGCCCGGCCGGAGGCGGGCGGCGTACCCTTCTGCATCGTGATCCCGCCGCCGAACGTCACCGGCGTGCTGCACATGGGCCACGCGCTCAACAACACCATCCAGGATATCCTCGCCCGATGGCGCCGCATGCAGGGGCAGAACGTCCTCTGGATGGCCGGCACCGACCACGCCGGGATCGCCACGCAGAACGTCGTCGAGAAAGAACTGGCCAAGCAGAACCTCCGGCGCCAGGACCTCGGCCGGGAGAAGTTCGTCGAGCGCGTCTGGCAGTGGCGCGAGGAGTACGGCTCGCGCATCATCGCGCAGCTCAAGAAAGTCGGGTGCTCGTGCGACTGGGAGCGCATCCGGTTCACGATGGACGAGGGCTTCTCCCGCGCCGTGCGCGAGGCCTTCGTCACGCTCTACGAGCGCCGGCTGATCTACCGCGGGAAGTACCTGATCAACTGGTGCCCGCGCTGCTGCACCGCGCTCTCCGACGACGAGGTCGAGCACGAAGAGCACCAGGGCTTCCTGTGGTTCATCAAGTACCCGTTCAAGAACGAGCCGCGGCTGCACGTGACGGTGGCGACGACGCGGCCGGAGACGATGCTCGGCGACACGGCCGTCGCGGTGAACCCGCGCGACGAGCGCTTCAAGGAGTTCATCGGCCAGACGCTGGTCCTGCCGATCGTCGGGCGCGAGATCCCGGTCATCGCCGACGACTTCGTGGACCCGGAGTTCGGGACCGGCGCGGTCAAAGTCACCCCGGCGCATGACCCGGCCGACTTCCAGATGGGCCTGCGCCACAACCTGGCGCGAATCAACGTCATGAACGACGACGGCTCGATGAACGAGAACGCCGGCGAGTACCAGGGCATGGACCGGTACGAGTGCCGCGAGGCGCTGCTGGAGGAATTGCGCGAGAAGAAACTCCTCGACGCCACGCAGCCTTACACCCACTCCGTCGGGCACTGCTATCGCTGCCGGACGGTCCTGGAACCGTATCTCTCCGACCAGTGGTTCGTGAAGATGCGCCCGCTGGCCGATGCCGCCCTGAAGGCCGCCGCCGAAGGCAAGGTGCAGCTCCATCCGAAGCGCTGGCAGAAGGTGTACGAATCCTGGCTCGAGAACGTCCGCGACTGGTGCATCTCGCGCCAGCTCTGGTGGGGGCACCGCATCCCGGCCTGGTACTGCGGCGCATGCGGCCAGGTCACCGTCAGCCGCGCCGACCCCGACTGCTGCGGCCATTGCCGCTCGAAGGACATCCGCCAGGACCCGGACGTGCTCGACACCTGGTTCAGTTCCGACCTCTGGCCGTTCGGCGTCCTCGGCTGGCCCGAGGTCACGCCGCTCTTGAGGACCTATTACCCGACGTCCGTACTGGTGACCGCGCGCGACATCATCTACCTGTGGGTCGCCCGCATGGTCACCATGGGCCTGGAGATGGTCCACGAGGTGCCGTTCGACGACGTGTACATCCACGGCACGATCCTCGACGAGCAGGGGCGCCGCATGAGCAAGTCGCTCGGCAACGGCATTGACCCGCTGGACGTCATCGAGCAGTACGGCGCCGACGCGATGCGCTTCACGCTGGTCATTCTCACCGTCGAGGGACAGGACGTGAAGCTCAGCACCGAAAAGTTCGAGATGGGGCGCAACTTCGCGAACAAAATCTGGAACGCTTCGCGGTTCTCATTGACCCACCTGGCCGCAGGCCGCGGCGCGCCCGCGGACCTGCCCGCCCGGCTGGAGATCGAGGACCGATGGATCCTGAGCCGGCTGCAGGCGGTGGTCGCGACGGCGACCGGCGCACTGGAGAAGTTCCAGTTCAACGAGGCGGTGCGCGCGACATACGAATTCGCCTGGCGCGAGTTTTGCGACTGGTATCTCGAGATCATCAAGCCGCGGCTGACGGAGTCCTCAACCCCGTCGCCGGTCCGCAACGTGCTCGCGCACGTGCTCGACACCACGCTGCGGCTGCTGCATCCGTTCATGCCGCACCTGTCGGAAGAGGCCTGGCAGTTGCTGCGCGCGCTCATCGCGGAACGGGACCTCGGCTGGCCGGGCGCGGCGTTCCCGGAGACGATCATGCTCGCGCCCTGGCCGGCGGCCGAGCCGGCGTATCGCGACGCGGAAGTCGAGGAGACCTTCGCGCTCCTGCAGGATATCATCCGCGCCGTGCGGAACATCCGCAGCAAGCTCGGCGTGGCCGAGCGCAAACCGCTCGAGGTCGTGGCCTCGGTCCCCGACGAGCGCGCGGCGGAGCGGCTGCGGCGGCACGAGCGCATCCTGAAACAGCTCGGCTACCTGGAGCGCATCGAGATCGGCGTGGCCCTCGAAAAGCCGGCCGGCTCCGCGACGGACGTCGTCGGGCAAATCCAGGTCTTCGTGCCGCTGAAAGGCGTGCTGGATATTGACGAGGAACGCGACCGGCTGCAGAAGAAAATCGAGCAGAAGGAGAACTACGTAGCCGGCCTGCTGCGCAAACTCTCCGAGCCGAACTTCCTCGAGCGCGCCCCGGCTCCGGTCGTCGCGCGGGAAAGGACGCGGTGCAGGGAACTCGAAGAGGAAGTCGCGAAATTGCGGGCGAGCCTTGCGGAATTGGAAGCGGAGATTAGGTGATTGGGAGATTAGGAGATTGGGCCTGGCGGTTTTCCTGCGACCGAATTTTCTAATTTCCCAATTTCCCAATCTCCAAATCACCCGCGGTATTCGATCCCCAGCAGACTGATGTCATCCTCCGGCGCTCCCTTCCCGAACGACATCACATTCTCCATCACGCCGTCGAGCATCGCCTCGATGGGCACGCCGGTGAGCCGGGTCAGCGCGCGCTGCAGGCGGACGTTGCCGAACTGTTCGCCTTCCTCGTTGCGATGTTCGATCACGCCGTCGGTCGTGAGGATGATCCGGTCGCCGGGCTTGAGCGGCTGCCGGCCTTCCTCGAACGGCAGCCCGCTGCCCTGGCCGATGATCGGGCCGCCCTTCTCCAGCCGCGTGAAACTGCCGTCTGCGCCGACCAGCAGCGGCGGCGGATGGCCCGCGCTGCTGTAATGCGCCGTGCCTTCGCGGACGTCCACCACCATGTACACGACGGTGAAAAACTTGTCGAAGCGCTCGATCGGGTACTCGCGGTCGAGATGCGCCAGGACCTCCGCGGGTGGGACGATCTCATGTCCGGTGCCGTTGGCGCCGCGTCGGAGCACGGTTCCGGAGTCGGGGCGCAGCATCTGCGAGACGGAGACCGTCACCAGCGCCGACGGCACGCCGTGCCCGCTGACGTCGAGGATGTAGAAGGCGTAGTGCGAGGCATCGAGCCGCATCATGTTGAAAATGTCGCCGCCGATCTGCTCGCACGGCTGGAACTTCCACGCCGCGCGGAGCGCGCGAGCGTCGAGCCCCTCGCGCGGCAGCAGGCTGCGCTGAATGCCCGCGGCGGCTTCGAGGTCGCGGTCGAGGTTGTTCTGCTTTTCCTTGAGCGAGTCGTTCGCCGCGCGCAGGCCTTCCTCCATCCGGATCAGCGCCAGGTTCGCGCGCGCCAGTTCCAGGTTCTTCTGGAGCGCGTTGTCGTAGGTCGAGAGGAGCAGTTGCGTGATCTGGCGCGCATCGGGCTTGAGCATGAACTTCTGCGCGCCGACGGCGATCTCGATCTGCCCGTCCGCGCGGTCTTCGCCCGGATGTCCGGCGCGCGCGGTCAGGCTCTCCATGCAGGCGGCGAGGAAATCCTTGTCGTACGGCTTCGTGATGAACCCGTCGGCGCCGGACTGGAGCGCGCCGATCACGTCGCCGGAATCGGAAAGGGCCGTCAGCAGGATCACCGGCGCGCGGCGCAGTTCGGCGTCGGCCTTGATCCGGCGGCAGAGTGCGAAACCATCGAGCCGCGGCATGACGACGTCGGTGATGACGACGTCCGGCTTGTGATCGCGGGCGAGCGCGTACGCTTCCTCTCCGTCGCGCGCGGTCACCACCTCGCAGCCGCGTTTCAGGAGCGAGGCCTGGAGCAGCCGGCGGCAGACCGGGTCGTCGTCCACCACGAGCACTTTCACGGGACGGCTGCCTCCAGCATAGCCGCCAGGGCGCGGGAGAAGCGTTCGATCTCCTTCTCCAAAACGGCATAGGCCTCGTCGGCGCGCGAAAGGTCGTCCCCGGCGCGCATTTTTTCCAGGCGCAGCGCCGCCTCGGCGGCTGATTTCGCGCCCAGGTTCGCGAGCATGCCCTTGATCGTGTGCGCGGCCTTGCCGAGAGCGTCGCCGTTGCGTTCGGTCATCGCCTCGCGCACCCGCGTGAGCAGCTTGGGACACTCGCTGTCGAAGATGCCGTGGAGTTCCCGGAGCAGCGCGATGTCGCCGTCCACACGCGAGAGGATCTCGTCCTTGTCGAGCGCGCCGTTCTGCGGCCGTTCGGGCGGCGGCTCGGCGCGCACCGGGGCCGGCGCGGGAGTCCGGTCGTTCGCCGTGAGCCGATCAATCACCGCGAAAAGGTCCTTGGCATGGATCGGCTTCGAGACGTAGTCATCCATGCCCGCGGCCAGGCAGCGTTCGCGGTCGCCCTTCATCGCATGCGCGGTCAGGGCGACGATGGGCGTGTGGCAGCCGGTCTTCGCCTCGCGCTTGCGGAGTTCGGCCGTCGCCTCGTAGCCGTCCATGTTCGGCATCTGCACGTCCATCAGCACCACCGCGAACTCGCCGGGCGCGGCCTTCTCGAGGATGTCGAGCGCCTTCCTGCCGTTTTCGGCGACCTGGATCGAGTAGCCGCGCTTTTCGAGCAGGCGGACGGCCAGCATCTGGTTGACGGGATTGTCCTCGGCGAGCAGGAGCCGCAGGCCGGCGCCGCTTTTCTCCTCGCGTAGGGAATGGCGCGTCACGAGGCGCACGTGATCCTGCGGCGCCTGCGCTGAGCCGAGCACGCGCACGATCGCGTCGAGCAGGTCGGATTGGGTGATCGGCTTGACGAGGTACGCCGCAACCCCCAGCTTGCTGCAGCGGGCGGCGTCGCCGCGGATGCCGACCGAGGTCAGCATCATGATCGTCGCGTTGGCGAGCGCGGGCTCCTCCTTGATCTTCTCCGCGATGACGAATCCGTCCATGCCGGGCATGTTCGCGTCGAGGATCACCAGGCCGAAGGGCGCGCGGGCGTTTTTCGCCTCCTTCATCATATCGAGCGCCGTGCGGCCGCCGTCGGCGAAGCGCAGGTTCATGCGCCAGCCCTTGAGCATGTCGGCCAGCAGGCGGCGGTTCGTCGCATTGTCGTCGGCGACGAGCACGGGCAGGTTCTCGAGATTCGGCAGCGTCATGGGCGGGGCGGCGCTCGGAGCGGAGCCGAGCGCGAACCGGAGGCTGAAATGGAACACGGTGCCCGGCCCGCCCATCGGCGAGCGCAGCGGCGAAGGGCTTTCGACCCAGATGCGACCGTCCATCATCGTGACGAGCCGCGAGGAAATCGCCAGGCCCAGCCCGGTGCCGCCGTACTTGCGCGTCGTCGAGCTGTCCGCCTGGAAGAAGGCGCCGAAGATGCGCGCCTGTTTGACCGCCGGGATGCCGATGCCGGTGTCGGAGACGTCGAACAGCAGGCGCACGTCTCCGTCGCGCCGCAGTTCCAGGTTCACGTGGAGAGCAACCTCGCCGCGCTCGGTGAACTTGATGGCGTTGCCGACGAGGTTGACCACGATCTGCCGCAGTCGGCCGGCGTCGCCGATGAGCGAGTCGGGCACGTTCGGCTCGACGTGGTAGATCAGTTCGAGGCCCTTCGCGTGCGCGCGGACGGCGAGCGTTTTGAGCGTTTCGCTGATGCTGCTGCGCAGGCTGAACTCGATCGGCTCGAGCTCCAGGCGGCCGGCCTCGATCTTCGAGATGTCGAGGATGTCGTTGAGCAGCGTCAGCAGCGAGTCGGCGGACCCCTTGAGCGCTTCGAGGTACTCGCGCTGCTCGCGGGTAAGCGTCGTGTCGAGCACCAGTTCGGTCATGCCGATCACGCCGTTCATCGGCGTGCGGATCTCGTGGCTCATGTTCGCGAGGAATTCGCTCTTCGAACGGCTGGCGGCCTCGGCGAGTTCCTTCGCCGCTTTCAGCTCGACCTCGGCGAGTTTCCGCTGCGTCACGTCGAGCACGAACACGACCATGCCGATCGGCTGGCTCCGGCCTTCCTTGAGCATCGAGACCTTCAGCTCGGCGCGGAACGTGGCACCGTCCTTGCGGACGTGCATCACCTCGCCGGTGTGGTAGCCGTTGAGCCGGACGAGTTCCAGGAACGCCTCCTGCGTGGTGACCTGGCCAGAGGCGTAGAGCGTCTTGAGGTGCTTGCCGATCAGCTCGGTCGGCTGGTAGCCGTGAAGCGCCGCCATCGTCGCGTTGGCGAACGTGATATTGCCGTTCATATCGGTCGCCGCGATGCCCTGCGCGGCCTGCTCGATCATCAGGCTGAATCGGCGCGACTCCAGGCGCAGCTTGCGGCCTTCCGTCACATCCTCGAACGACACCACCACGCCGTCCGGCGTGCCGTCGGCGCCGGGCATCGGAGAAGCGGTCATGGCAATCGGGCGCTCGACGCCCTCCTTGGAGACCAGCGCCGTGAAGCTCGAGAACGTGCACGGCCTTCCCTCGCGCAGCGCTTTCTCGGCGATGTTCTCCGCCGGCTGGCGCGTTTCCTCGGAGACCGCGTTGAAGACCTCCGGGAACGGCCGGCCCAGCGCTTCCCTGCTGGAGAACCCGGTCAACTGTTCGGCGACGCCGTTCATCAGAGTCACGCGTCCGGCCCGGTCCGTGCAGACGAGGCCCTCGGCCAGGCTCTCGAGCACCGTGCCGAGATGGTTGGCGTCTCGGTCGGCGACGCTGTGCGTCTGGACCGCGTGGGCCGATGATTCCGCCGGCCCGGGTGACGCGGCCGACCGGGTCGTACTCCGACCAATCCAGAAGGCGGCGCCCGCGCCGGCCGCCGCCAGAAGTGCCCAGACGACGAACATCGTCTATCTCCGAGAAGGGTCCGTTTTCCCTTGTATAATTATCGGCGGCTGGGGGGTGTCGTTTAGGCGCGGCGCGGCCGCCACGGACGCCGGCCGCAAGTTTCCGCATTGCATTTGCGGCGGAAACTTGTACAATTCCGAAGGGCGAAGAAAGGAGACTCCACATGTACGTAGGACGAATCGTGGCCGTCGGCAGGAATCGCAAGGGTCAACTGGCTGCGCTGTACCGCGTCTCCTCGCGCTCGTATCCGAATCGCGAGGCGCAGATCAAGGACAACGCCGTCGTCATCGTGCCGAAGAAAGGCTCGGAGGGCGACGTTTTCAAGAGCCCGTACATCGCGTACAATTGCTTGCGGATCGCCGGTCGGACCGCGGTGGCGACGAACGGGTCGCAGACGGACGCGATCACGGAGAAGATCGCCGCGGGCATGCCGCCGCGCGACGCGTTCACCTTGAGTCTGCTGGCGCTCGACTACGAGAAAGACTCGTACAATACGCCGCGTATCGCTGCGGCGGTGACTGCGGGCGGCGACGCCGGATACCTGGGCGTGGTCCGCGAGGACGGGCTCGACGTGTGCCGGCTCAAGCTGGAGCCGGGCGAGTGCTTCTTCGTCTCCACGTATGAGACCAACCGCGTCTCGCGGGCGCAGCGCGGCGAGTTCGACGCCGCCGACGCGCGTGAAGGCGCCGAGTTCATTTTCCGCGGCGGCGTATTCGCCGAAATGACCAACGCCGTGACCGGCGTCTGTGCCATCGAGAAGGACGGCCGGTTCGAGATCGCCGTCGCGCAGGCCTGAGACGCGGAGAACCCAGGAAGGAGATTACCCTGACAGCGGCCATACTCGCACTCGGCATTGTGCTCATCGGGACGGTGCTGGTCGCGCTGCTCATGCTCTCCCGGATCGGGCGCCGGGTTGATCGGCTCGCTGAGCAGACGCAGGAACTCGTCAAACACGCCGAACAGGAGTTCGCGCCCAAGCAGCCGCCCGAGAAGCAGGGTTGACCGGCGAAGAGGCGATCGCCGGCGGATGATTGGCGCTTGCGGCCGAAACAGTGTAAAATCGCCAGTCATCCATCTGCTGGCAACCATCATAAGGGCGCTGTCCGCATGTCCGATTCCACCGCCATCCGCCGGCGAAAGCGCGAGCACCTTGAAATCTGCCGGCGACAGCCGGTCGAGTTCCGGCGGAAACGGACCTGGCTGGAACACGTGGAACTCGTCCACCAGGCGCTGCCCGCGTTTTCAGCGGAGGACCTGGATACCTCGATCGAGTTCCTGGGGCGAAAGCTCTCGAGGCCGTTCCTGATCGGCGCGATGACCGGCGGGACTCCCGAGTCGCTGAGCGTCAATCGGCGCCTGGCGCAGCTCGCCGCGCGGAAAGGGATCGGCCTGGCGCTGGGCAGCCAGCGCGCGATGATCGCCGACGATTCGCTCACGAGGACCTACCAGCTTCGCGACGTCGCGCCGGACATCCTGCTGCTGGGCAACATCGGCCTGTCGCAGGCGGCGAGCATGAAGCCCGGCGAGGTTGAGCGCCTGGTCGCGCGGATCGGCGCGGACGGGATTTGCCTGCACCTGAACTCGGCGATGGAGCTGGTGCAGCGCGGCGGCGATGCCGCGCCGCAGCGTTCTTCCGCCGTGATCGGCCGCCTCTGCCGAGCGCTCGGCGACCGGTTGGTGGTCAAAGAGACCGGTTGCGGCGTGTCGCGCGAGACCGCCGCGCGCCTGGCCCGGCTCGGCGTTCGGACGCTCGACGTGGCCGGCGCGGGCGGAACTTCGTGGGTGCGCGTGGAGAACCTGCGGAACCGCTCAGCCGCCGCCGGGCTGGAGGAACTCGAAGAGTGGGGCATCCCGACCGCGGCATCGCTCCTGGAGGTCCGCCGGCTGAAACTCCGCGTGATCGCCTCGGGCGGACTGCGGACCGGGTTCGACCTGGCCAAATCGCTTGCGCTCGGCGCGACGCTGGGCTCGGCGGCGCTGCCGCTGCTCCGCGCGCTCGACCGCGGCGGAGTCGGGGCGGCCGAGCGCTGGCTCGATTCCGTCTTCGACGGCCTCCGCGCCGCCATGTTCCTGACCGGCTGCCGCGACCTCGATGCGCTTCGTGCGGCGCCCGTCGTCATTTCCGGCCCTCTGCTCGAATGGGCGAACTGGCGAGGGCTTTGGAGGAATTCACGTGAACGAGCAACATAACGGCCGCTCCTCGCGCCTGCCCGGCTTCTACAAGCTGGGGGTCGAGGAAAGGATCGAGAAACTCTCGGGCCTCATCGAGCTGACGCGCGAGGAGCAGTACCATCTCCGGCACGAAGCGCTCTCGCCGGCGCTGGCCGACCAAATGGTCGAGAACGTGGTCGGCGTCTTCGGCCTGCCGTTCGGCGTGGCGGTGAACTTCCAGATTCAGGGGCGCGATTACCTCATCCCCATGGCCGTGGAGGAATCGTCCGTGGTCGCGGCCGCGAGCCACGTCGCCAAGCTCGTCCGCGAGCACGGCCGCATCACGGTCAGCTCCACCGACCCGGTCATGATCGGCCAGATCCAGATCGTCGGCGCGCCGGATCCGGAGGCGGCCCGCGCGCGCATCCTCCAGGCCCGCGAGCGGATCCTGGAGATCGCCAACGAGCAGGACCCAGTGCTCAAGGAAGTCGGCGGCGGGGCCAGGGACATCCAGGTGCGCGTCCTGCAGACCGTGCGCGGGCCGATGGTCATCGTGCATCTGCTGGTGGACGTGCGCAACGCGATGGGGGCGAACGCCGTGAACACGATGGCCGAGGCGCTGTCGCTTTTCCTCGAAGGGCTCACCGGCGGCAAGGTGCTGCTGCGCATCGTCAGCAACCTGGCGGACCGCCGCCTCGCGCGCGCGCGGCTCGAGGTTGCCCCGTCGGCGTTCGACGAGCACGGCTGGAAGGGCGAAGAGGTCGTCGAGGGCATCCTGAACGCCTACGCGTTCGCGCTGGCCGACCCGTACCGCGCGGCGACGCACAACAAGGGCGTGATGAACGGGATTGACGCGCTGATGATCGCCACCGGGAACGACTGGCGCGCGATCGAGGCCGGCGCGCATGCCTACGCGGCGCGCAACGGGCGATACGAGCCGCTGACGAAGTGGTCCCGCGCGGAGGACGGGAAGCTCATCGGCGAGATCGAGGTGCCGATGGCGGTCGGCCTGATCGGCGGGGCGACGAAGGTGCATCCGGTCGCGAAGGTCGCGCTGAAAATCCTCGGCGTGACGACCGCGCAGGAACTCGGCGAGGTCGCCGCAGCCGTCGGGCTCGTGCAGAACCTGGCGGCGCTGCGCAGCCTGGTGACCGAGGGCATCCAGAAGGGACACATGAGCCTGCACGCGCGCAACGTGGCGGTTTCTGCCGGCGCCGCGGGCGAGGCGGTGGGCCAGGTCGCCAGCCAGATGGTCCGAGAAGGCCGGATCGGCTTCGACCGCGCCAAGCAGATCCTGCGCCACGCCCTGCGCGCCGCCGAGCGCGAAGTGCAGAAGCTCGAAACGCGGCTGGGCGAAGAACCCGCAAAGGAAGGCCCGAAGTCCAAGCCTGCGCCTGAGCCCGGGAAAGAGCCGAAGCCGCCGGCGGAAGGCTCATAAGAATCTGAATTCTGAATGCGGCCGATTACTTCTTCGCCTTCGGCTTTCCTTCCTCGACGTGCTCCAGGCGAATCTTCTCTCCCGATTTGACGCGGGCGAAGAGCTTTGCCTCGCCGTCGAGCGCGCCGAGCACGTTGACCGGGCTGTAAGGCTCCTGGCCGAAGAAGATGCAGAAGGCGTGTCCCGGCGGCCAGTAGGCGATCGTGCCGGAGGGCACTTCGGCGTGCGGGTCCTGCTCCGGCGCATGGAGCGGCGTCTCGAAGTAGACCTCTTCGCCCCAGGTTTGCGCGTGCGACTCGATCGGCAGAATCTTGAGGAGCTTCTTCGCGGTCTCCGACTCGTTGAGCGTCGCCGTCATCGAGACGTTGGCGTCCTTCGCAACAATGCGTAACTTTGCCATGCGGTCCTCCTTCCGGCCGTTACAGCATATGTCCCAACTTCTCCTTCTTCGTCCGAAGGTATCTCTCGTTTTCCGGGTTGGACGGAATGACGATGGGGACTCGCTCCACGATCTCCAGTCCGTAGCCGGCGAGAGCGCTGTACTTCTTCGGGTTGTTCGTCAGGAGGCGCAGGCGGCGGAGGCCGAGGTCCGCCAGGATCTGCGCGCCGATGCCGTAGTCGCGCTCGTCCGCGTAGAAGCCCAGCTTCTCATTCGCCTCGACGGTGTCGAGCCCCGTGTCCTGCAGCGCGTAGGCCCGGAGCTTGTTCTCGAGGCCGATGCCGCGTCCTTCCTGGTGCATGTAGAGCACCACGCCCTGGCCGGCCTGCTGCACCATGCGCATGCTCTCCTGCACTTGCTGCCGGCAGTCGCACCGCACCGAGCCGAGCGCGTCGCCGGTGAGGCATTCGGAGTGCACGCGCACGAGGACCGGCTCTTCGTGGACATGTGAAGAACCGTCCTGGCGCGGGCGGATGTCGCCTTTGCAGAGGGCCAGGTGCAGGTCTTTGTCCACGGTGGTGCCGTACGTGTGGCAGATGAACTCGCCGGAGACGGTCGGCAGGCGGCAGGAGACGCGGTGCTCGACGAGGCGCTCCGTGCCGCGCCGATAACGGATCACGTCCTCGACCGCGCACATCTTCAGGCCGTGCTTGCGGCAGAACTCATGCAGTTGCGGCGCGCGCGCCATGGTGCCGTCCTCGTTCATGATCTCGCAGATCACGCCCGCCGGCTTCAGGCCGGCCAGCCGGCACAGGTCCACCGAGCCTTCGGTCTGGCCCGGCCGGACGAGGCAGCCGCCCTTGCGCGCGCGGATCGGAAAGATGTGCCCCGGCCTGGCGAGGTCTTCCGGACGGCAGTCGTCCGACGCGACGGTCAGGACCGTCGCGGCGCGGTCCGCCGCCGAAACGCCGGTCGTCACGTTTTTTTTGGCGTCAATCGTGACCGTGAAGCCGGTCCCGAAGGTGGACGTGTTGTCGGAAGTCTGAAACGGCAGGTTGAGTTGGTCGGCCTTCTCCGGCGTCAAGGTGAGGCAGACCAGCCCGCGGCCCTCTTTGAGCATGAAGTTGATCGCCTGCGGCGTGGCCTTCTCGGCCGCCAGGGTCAGGTCGCCTTCGTTCTCGCGCTTGGCGTCGTCCACGAGGACGATCATCCGCCCGGCGCGCAGTTCATCCAGGATTTCACTGATCGGGCTGAGATCGCTCATGGCAAGTCCTGGCCCCGAGAATCGTGAGTATTCGGACACGCGAGTATATAACAGCGCCTACCGGTCGTCAACCGGGGCGAGCAGCGGCGCCGATCCTTTTGCGACGAGGTCCGCGATGTCTTCGCTATCGCCGAGATCGTGGAACGCCGCGCCGCTGTCCTCGGCGAACTGCTTCACGGACGGAATTTCGGGGAACGTCCCGATCGTGAAGACGCCGCACCGCGCGTGAGCGGCTTTCAAGTGGGCGACGGCCGCCGGCAGGCTCTCATCGGCCTTCCAGCCGTAGCACAGGAGAATCACGACGCGTTGCGAGCCGGGGAACTGCTCGAAGCTGTAGCTGATGGTGTGAATCGCGTCGCCGATTCTGCCGAGATCGTCGCTCTCCCAATCCGGCGGCGCTTCACCGTGCGCATCCAGCGCCGGAATGAAGTGCAGGGATTGGCGCGGCGCCTTGTACGGGACGCCGGCGTGAGCGACGGTCACCGCGTCGAACGGCGTGGCTGCGGCGGCGATCCTGGCGATCTCCGACGCGGGATAGATCAGGCCGTGGAAATGCCGCGACGCCCGCGACTCCTCCGCAACCGGCGCCGACTGGACCACGAGGACGACGATTTCGCGCTGCGGCGGCAGGGCGGGCCGGCCGGCCTTCTGCCATGCGGCCAGCCAGAACCCGGCGACCGCATTCGCCGCGTCGCGCGTGCGCGCCTCCACGATTTCGCCCGCGCCTTCGTTCAGCTTGAGATAATAGACTTCGCTGTCCAGGGGCGCCGCGCGCCGCGCCTCCGTGTCGGCTTTCAGGAACGCCGGACAGAAGCTCAGGCTGCGCTCGAGCTGCTGAAAAGTCCACTCGACCGGGTCGCCGACCGCGGTGATGCCGCTGGGCGCGATCATGGAGACGTTGTGGAAGCGGGCGACCATCTCCACCTCGATGCGGCGGTGGATGCCGTTGTTGCCGGTCAACTGGCCGTCATAATTGTGCGTTGCGTGCAGCGGCATGGTCGTATCGGCGACGAAGTGGGAAAGATACGCGGCGGCCATGCGCGTCTCGACCCAATCGCGCTCGCGGAACGCCTTCACCAGCCGCTCGAACTCCCGGTTGACCGTCCAGGGCAGCAGGCCGTGCGCGACGACGGTCGCCGCGCCGACCTTCTTCTCCAGCTCGGCGCGGTCATGCGGCAGGTCTTTGAACGGGGGCTCGCCGTACGTGTCTATGTCCAGAAAATGCTCGGCGCGCTGCGCGGCGGTCCGGTTGGGGATGTAGTCCGGGTCGGTGCTGTGTCGCGCGATGAAATCGCTGTTGACCAGGAAGAACGGGCGGACTTCGTCGGGCAGGATAACCGCCGCGCCGCGGGAGACCGCGCGGTGCGTTTCGTCTCCCCAACCGAACGCCGCCGCGGCGACGCAGACGGTGAGGAACAGAGCGACGGTGCGCGCGCGCCAAGCCTTGCCGGTCAGAACGTGTCGCATGGGAGTCCGAACGCCTCCGCCACAGCGCGACAGACGAGCTTCCCGCCGATCACGTTGACCCCGCGCCGGATCGCGATGTCCTCCTGCGCGGCCGTCGCGATGCCGCGGTCGGCGATCTGGACGGCGTACGGCAGCGTCACGTTGGTCAGGGCATAAGTCGAGGTGCGGCTGACCGCGCCGGGCATGTTGGCGACGCAGTAATGGACGATGTCGTCCACCAGGTACGCCGGCTTGCTGTGCGTGGTGGGCCGGCTGGTCTCGAAGCATCCGCCCTGGTCAATCGCCACGTCCACCATCACCGCGCGCGGCTTCATGGTTTTCAAGTGCTTGCGGCGGACGAGCACGGGCGTGCGCGCTCCGGCGATGAGCACGGCGCCGATGACCAGGTCGGCGGTCCGGATGCAGGCGTTCACGGAATGCGAATCGGACATGAGCGTCCGGACGTTCGGCGGCAGGACGTCGTCGAGGTAGCGCATGCGGTCGAGGTTCACGTCGAGGACCGTCACGCGCGCGCCCATGCCGGCGGCGATCCGCGCGGCATTGGCGCCGACGATGCCGCCGCCCAGGATCAGCACGTCCGCGGACTCGACTCCGGGCACGCCGGCGAGGAGCACGCCGCGGCCCGACATCGGGCGTTCCAGGTACTTCGCGCCTTCCTGGATCGCCATGCGGCCGGCGACTTCGCTCATCGGCGTGAGCAGCGGCAGGCCGCCCGACTCCGGCTCGATCGTCTCGTACGCGATCGCCGTGGCGCCCGATTTCATCAGCGCCAGCGTCAACGGCTTATCCGCCGCCAGGTGAAAATAGGTGAAGACGAGCTGCCCGGGCCGCAGCAGCCGGCACTCGGAGGGCTGCGGCTCCTTCACTTTCACGATCATATCCGCGGTCTTGAAAATCTGCGCGGCCGGCTGGACGATCTCCGCACCTGCGCGGCGGTACTCCGAGTCGGAAATGCCGCTGCCGACGCCGGCGCCCGCCTGCACGCGGACGCGATGGCCGTGGGCCTTCAACTGATTGACTCCGGCCGGCGTCATCGCGACGCGGTACTCATCCGTCTTGATCTCTTTCGGAACCCCGATGATCATGTGCCGTCCTTCTCTTATGAACGCCCGCAATCGCCTGGTCGGCGGATGCGGAAAGGGTCTCGTAGCGACAGGGTGAAGTTGAAAAGACTGCGACGCCCCCCGGCGTTACCGTGCTCTCTGCGCCGTCAGCGGGACGCGCTTAGCGGTACCTTCCGAAGAGGCCGGGCTTGCCGACGCCTTTGACCGCCTCGTCCTCGTCTTCGTAAATGGCGATCAGCTTGTCCAGGCGCGTGATTTTGAAGACCTGCATGATGTCCGGGTTGATGTTGCAGAAGGCCATCTGACCTTTCTGCGCGGTGATTTTTTTGTTGAGGGAGATCATCTTGCCGAGCACGGCGCTGCTGAGGAATTTGATCTTCGAAAAATTGATCACGAGCCGGATCATGCCCTGCTTGTCCACCAGCTCGTTCAACTCCTGGCCGAGTTGCTGCACGTTGAACTCGTCGAGCACTTGCGAGGTCAGGAAATTGACGACCGCCACGTCGCCGACCTGGGCCGCCATGATCAAGGCATTTTGTTTTTCCATTCAGCGCTCTCCCTTTGCAGCGGGAATCGTGCGCTTTGCCGCCGCGAGATGCCTGGCTCCGATTCCCGATGACGGATTATGATAACAGCGGCACGCGGCCCTGTCAATCAGCACGTCAAGAGCCGTCCGGGCTTGCGGCGCGTCCGAGCGGTCCCCGCCCAGCGATTCCGGGCCGCCGGGCCCGATTTACGGCGCTTGATTTGCATTGCCGCCGGAGCTGGTCTAGGATTGTGGCGGTCCCGGATTAAGCGGAGGCGGACATGGCCGGTCGGCTGGCGCGTCGGACGTTCCTGTGGCTGATGGTGCTGTGCGTCCTGATCGTCCTCGGCATCATCGGCCGCGGCGTGTGGCTGGCGAGCCGGACGATCTTCGATCTGCTGACGGAGAATCGCCAGCTCAAAACCGCCATCGCCAACCTGACCGCCGAGAGCCAGATCGGCCTGGCGCGGGTTATCGGGCGGGAGCGCAAGGACGGGCGGCTGCTGACCCGCGTGCGCTTCATCGAGACGGCGCGCGACGACCCATCCAGACAAATCCTCACACGGGACTGCGACATCGAAGGCGACATCGTTCATTTTGATGCTCTGATCGTGAAGTTCGACAATCGCTACGTCGCTGACGGCAAGGGGCGGGCGCTGTATCTCTGGCGGCGCATCTACGGCGAGAAGATGACGCCTGAGTCGGCTTTTCCCATCGAAGCCGCCGGCGCCGAGCCGAAGCGCTACGACGAACTGCTCGCGAAACTCTCGCTCCGCGACCGCAAGCTGTTCTGGACCGAAATCTGGAAGCTCTCCAACGACCCGGACCGCCTGAAGTCGGCCGGCGTCCAGGCCGTCTACGGCAACGACTTGTACGCGAGCCTCGTCCCGGACAAGCTCTATATTTTCAAGATCGGCAACGCCGGCCAGTTCTACATCGAGACCGTCCCCGCGCCTTGATCCGGCTCACGCCGGGATCGGCCGCCCGTACCTCAGCAGTTGCACCAGCCAGGAGGTGTAGGTCTCGAAGTCGCGCTTGTTGAGAAACGTCAGCGGCTCCCAGACGACGTCCGATCCGCCGGCGGCGAGGAGTTCCACGCCCCGGTTCATCGGAACGCCTTGCGCGAGGTGGCGCAGGTTGAACGCGCAGCGATAGAGCGGGCCCACCGTATCCTCCGGTTCGCGCCGCATCTCCGTCATCGAGAACGCGGCGGCGTTCTGATCGAGCCGCAGCAGGCGCCAAGGCTCGATCAGGACCACGTCAATCAGGAATTCGTGCCGCTTTTCCATGACCAGCGCCGTCGTCCGGCCGCGCGCCTCCGAGATCAATTCGTCGGCCGCTTCGACGGCGCGCTCGATCTCGAGACGGCCGCAGGAAATGAGGAAGACTTCATCCCAACGGGCCGCGATGCGCTCCGTCCGGTCCCACGCGTACGCCTCGCAGCGGATCCCTTCGGCGGCCACCATGATGTCGCGTATCCGCATGACCGGCGGAAGCGCGGCGCAGTCCGCGTCGGCGAGGACCAGCACCGGCGCGGAAAGTTCGCGCTCGGCCTTTTCTGCGAGCGCGACGGCGATCGGCGCGGGCAGTCCCTTTGCGATGAACCCTCGGGAGTTGCGCAGTTCCCTCGTCACGTCCGGCAGAGGCCGCTTGACCGCCTCAGCCACGAGGCGCCCGACGCGGCGGACGTCCATTTCACCGCCGCCGGCGTATAGCACCGTACAGGGGCCCTGGAGATGCGATCGGTCCGGCGGCGGGATAGCGCAAGGCCGCGCAGCGGGCGCTGCGGCGGGCGCTTCAAGCGCGGCGCCGCAGGAGACGCAGAACCTTGCGCCGCCGGACGCTTCCTTGCCGCACTTGGGGCATAATGGAATCGGGGAATTCATCTTCTCACTGCATCGTCCCGCGGCCGGCCGCGATGGGTGACTCCGTCCGCACGTATTGGCTCAGCGCCTCCGCCCACGGGCGCATGATGTGGCCGGTCCTGCGCCGCAGTTTCTCCACGCTCAGCGGCGAACAGGCCGGGACGGCGGCGACGCGGGGAAAGGCCGAGGAATCCACCGGCCGCAACCGCGTCCGCAGCCCGGCGCACTCGAACATCAGCTTCACCTGTTCATACCGCGAACACGCGCCGCTGTTGGCCGCGTGGAAAATCCCCGTTTCGCCGGAACGCGCCAGCGCGATCAGCGCGGCGGCCAGGTCGCGCGTCCACGTCGGCGAGCCGACCTGGTCCGTCACGACGGAGAGTTCCTCCTTCTTCGATCCGAGTTGCAGCATGCGGTCCACGAAGTTCATCCGCGTCCGGCCGTAGAGCCACGCCGTGCGCGCGACGATCCACTTCCCCGCGCGTTCGGCCACCAGCCGCTCGCCCGCGAGCTTCGACCGGCCGTAGACCGAAAGCGGCGCGGGCGGATCGTCCTCGGCGTACGGTGCGCCCTTCCGCCCGTCGAACACGAAATCCGTGCTCACGTGGATCAGCAGGGCGCCGAGCGACGCGGCCGCGTCGGCCACGAGCCCGGCGGCCGTGGCGTTCAAGGCGAAGGCCAGGTCGCGCTTGGACTCGCACCCGTCCACGTCGGTCATCGCCGCGCAGTTGAAAATCACCGCCGGCTTCAGCCCGGCCAGGGCGCGGCGCAGCGAGCGTTCGTCGGTGATGTCCACTTCCGGCAGGTCCGCCGCGAGCACCTCGGCGAACGCGTCGGCCTTGCGGCACGCCTCGACCAGGTCCACTCCGAGCATCCCGCGGCCGCCGAGGACCGCCGCATTTCCGAGTGCCGCCATCCCTTATTCCTGCAATCCGTGGCGTTCGTGGTAGTGCTTGCGGTAGTACTCCTGGTACTCGCCGGTCTGCACTCGGCGCAGCCAATCCTGGTGCTCGCAGTACCAGCGCACGGTCCGGGGAATGCCTTCGGCGAGGGAGACGAGCGGCTTCCAGCCCAGCTCGCGCGAGAGCTTCGAGGAGTCGAGCGCATACCGCCGGTCATGCCCGGGCCGGTCCTTCACGAACTGGATGAGCGACTCCGGCTTTTTCAACTCGCGCAGGATCAGGCGCGCCAGTTCGATGTTCGGCAGTTCGTTGGCGCCGCCGACGTTGTACACTTCGCCCGCGCGGCCGCGCTCCATCACCGCCTCGATCGCGCGGCAATGGTCCTCGACGAACAGCCAGTCGCGCACGTGCAGGCCGTCGCCGTAAACCGGGATCGGGCGGTCCGCCAGCGCGTTGCCGATGAAGACCGGGATCGCCTTCTCCGGAAACTGGAACGGGCCGTAGTTGTTCGTGCAGCGCGTGATCGTCGCGTCCATGCCGTAGGTCCGCTGGAACGCGCGGACGAGCAGGTCGGCGCCGGCCTTGCTGGCCGAATAGGGATTGTTCGGCTGGAGCGGCGAATCCTCCGTGAACAGGCCCGACGGGCCGAGCGAGCCATAGACCTCGTCCGTCCCGACCTGGATGAACTTGCGGACCTTGCACTTGCGGGCGGCGACCAGCAGCGCGTGCGTCCCGCCGACGTTGGTCAGGATGAACGGCGCCGAGTCCTGGATGCTCCGGTCCACGTGCGTCTCTGCGGCGAAATTGACGACCGAATCCACGCCGTCGGCGAGCAGCCGAGCGACGAGCGCCTCGTCGCAGATGTCGCCGTGGACGAACCGGTGGCGCGGGTCGCCTTCGATCTCGGAGAGGTTCACCAGGTTCCCCGCGTACGTGAGCTTGTCCAGGTTGACGACCTGGAGGTCCTTCCGCGTCCGGAGGAGATGAAGGACGAAATTCGAGCCGATGAACCCGCAGCCGCCGGTGACCAGAATCTTCCGCAAGACAGCGCCTCCTCTTGCACCTGGGAACACACCGGATTATATCGGTCGCTCTCCCAAACGGCAAGGCGAATGGGCGCGTTGACACGCTGAACGCCGGAGTGCTAGGCTCACACCTGTCTTCGCCCGGAACTCCATTGAGGAACGCGATGTTCTCCATCATCGAGTGGGACCGCTCTCCTGAAACTGACCCGGTTCTGGTCCGGGCCGCGGACGAGGGCCGGCGCGAGGTCGCACGTCCGGCGCGGCTCGACGCTCCGGCGCCGGGCGAGACGCTCGTTTGTTTCAAATCGGATGCCCCGTCCGCGGAAGAGTCCGCCACGCTGCAAACCCTGTTCGCCCTCGGCAAGCTGCTCGATGGCGCGCTGCTGGCGCGCGTGGTGCTGCCGAGGGAGCCGTCGCGCGATCTTCCGGCGCTGGCCGCGCACTACGGCCTGAAAGTCGGCGGGCCCGACGCGCCCGCGCGCGCGCTCGCGGCGGCGGAACTGTTCGCCCGGCTGGTCGCCGACCTGAAGAAGAAACCGCTGGCGGCGCTCGACGAAATGCGCCGCCTGCTCGCGCCGACGCAACACCCGCTGCGCCCGCTGATCGAAGAGGCCGCAAAGCTCGCGCTCAAGGGCGGATTCGGCGCGCGGGCGAAGACGCTCCGCGACCTCCTGCCCACTGAATCTGGTCCGCGCTGGACCACCCGCGAGCCGCCGGTCGAGCCGCCGTCGCTGCTCGACGTGGAGCGGGTCTGCGGCGTCTTCTCGCCGCAGGGCGCGCTCGCGCAGGGCTTCGCCGCGTACGAGCATCGGCCGGAGCAGCTCCGGATGGTGCGCGAGGTGTGCGAGGCGTTCAACGAGGGACTCGTCGTCATGGTCGAGGCCGGCACCGGCACCGGCAAATCGCTCGCGTACCTGGCGCCCGCGATCCTGTGGGCGGCGCAGAACCGCGACCCGGTCGTGATCTCCACCAACACGAAGAACCTGCAGTCCCAGCTCTTCGAGAAGGATCTGCCGTTCCTCGAAAAGGCGCTCGGCGGGAATTTCCGGTACGCGCTCATCAAGGGGCGGGCGAACTATCTCTGCGTCCGGAAATTGCTCATGCTCCTTGGCGCGGCGGAGCGGGAACTCTCCGACGGCGAGCGCGTCGAAATCCTTCCGGCCATCTCCTGGCTGGCGGAGACGGAGACCGGCGACGTGGCCGAACTCTCCGGCCTCAAGGGCGGCATGGAGTCGGAACTGTGGGCGCGGATGGCGACGCAGCGCGACGAATGCCTCGGGCCGCGGTGCCGCTTCGCGCGCAACTGCTTCGTGCGCAGGGCGCGGGCGCGCGCGCTCCAATCGGACGTGGTCGTCGCGAACCACTCGACCGTCTTCTGGGAAGCGGGCGATGCCAGCGTCGCGCTTCCGCCGTTCCGCTGCATCGTCTTCGACGAAGCGCATAACCTCGAAAACATCGCGACCGACGCCGCGACGATCCGCGTGGCGCCGTGGCAACTCTCGCGCGTGCTCAATCGCCTCTTCCGCGCCCAGCGCGACGGCGCCGGCCGCGGTCTGTTCGCGAACCTGCAGCACCAGCTTTCGCTCGCCGCGGCGGAATTGCCCGCGGGCCAGGCCGACCGGCTGGCCGAGGTGGTCCGGCTTTCCATCGAGGCGTTCCCCGAGGCGCGCAGCGCGGCCGAATCGCTCTTCGGCGGCCTGGCGCTGCTCCTCGACGAGTCCGGCCAGCGCGTCGAGCGGCTCCGGTATGACGCCGATCGCCGGCCGGATGACTGGCCGCAACTGGCTCGCTCCGCGCAGGCCTTCGCGGATGTCGTAGAGCCGCTCGCCAAGGCGCTGGAGGGGCTGGCGAAGCCGTGCGCCGAGGCCGCCGACGCGAAGGCCGACCGCGAGCCGTTCGCCACGCTCAGAGAAGTGGCCGTGGAGATCGCCGCGCAGGCGTCGCTGCTGCGAGAGATGCTCGAACACCTCGACAAGGTCCTCAAGGCGAACGACGAGGACGCCGTGTACTGGATCGAGCGCGAGCCGGGCCGCGCCGGCGCGTCGTTCAACGCCGCGCCGCTCGATATCGCCGCGCTGATGGAAGCGACGATCTTCTCGCGGGTGCGGACGGCGGTCTTGACGTCGGCGACCTTGACCGTCGCAGGGAATTTCGATTTCATGCGCGACCGGCTCGGCATGCGCGGCGCGGTCTCGACGCGCCTGCGCGTGGCCGACCTCGGCACCTCCTTCGACTTCGAGCGCCAGGCGCTCCTGGCCGTGCCGTCGTTCCTGCCGGAGCCGAGGACGGACGGCCCGGACTTCGTCCGCCCGTTCAGCGCGCTGGCGGCGGACATCCTGACCGCGACGCGCGGCCGCGGGCTGGTGCTCTTCACCTCGCACGCCATGCTCCGCGAGGCGTATCCGGCGATCAAATCCGCGCTGGCGCGCAGCGGCATCCGAGTCATGGCGCAGGGAGTGGACGGCGAGCGGTCCAGGCTGATTACGCGTTTCAGCCGCGAGACCTCATCGGTGCTGCTCGGCACGCAGAGTTTCTGGGAAGGCGTGGACGTGCCGGGCGAAGCGCTCAGTTGCCTCATCGTCGCCAAGCTGCCGTTCCGCGTGCACACCGACCCGCTCGTCTCCGCGCGCTGCGAGGCGCTCAAACGCAAAGGACGGAACGACTTCAACGACTACATGGTGCCGGACGCCGTGATCCGGCTCAAGCAAGGTTTCGGCCGCCTCATCCGCACTCGCACCGACCGGGGCGTGGTGATCGTGTGCGACCCGCGCCTGGTCACGAAGGGCTATGGCAAGACATTCCGCGACTCGCTGCCCGCCCGAACGCGAGTGTTCAAGGACCAGGCGCAGTTGGTCGGCGCGGTGCGGGAGTTTCTGGAAGTTAGGTGATTGGGAAACAGGAGGACTGCTTGAGAAAATCGTTGCGCTTTTTCCGGGAATACTGCCGTAACTTCAAAGAGATCGGCTCCGTCGTGCCGGACTCGAGGAGCTGCGTGAACTCTCTGCTCCGGATGGCGCCGTTCGCCACGGCGAAAGTCATCGTCGAGTTCGGCTCCGCCAGCGGCGCCGTCACGCGCGAGATCATCAGGCGCAAGCGACCCGGGACGATCTTCATATCCTTCGAGAAAAACCCGCGCCTGCACGGCCACTTGAAGGCAAGCACGAAAGGGGAGAACGTGTTCCTCGTCAACGAGGACGTCTTCAACTGCCCGAAAGTTCTGGCCGACGTATTCGGCATTCTCGAAAAAGGCGTAGATTGCATCGTCTCGACGCTTCCATGTTCCTGCATGGATTTCGACGGCCTGCTCCGCCATTCGGTGCTGCCTGTCCTGAAAGACAACGGCCATTTCATCCAATACATGCACACACTGACCCTGCTCAAAGGCTTCAACGCAAAGCGTTATCTAAGAAAGCACTTCACCAGACTGCATTCCGATTTCGTCTTGTTCAACATCCCGCCAGCGCTCGTATACACCTGTCTGCGGACACCGCGGAACGCTCCTTGACAAGCCCTCCACGCGAGGATAGATTGCGCGTTGGCAACATGCGCGAAGGAGGAGAATTGTATGTTGTGGTTGTCACGCGTAATGAAGACATGCATATTCATATTGGCGATGGCTTTAATGGTCGTGACCGCCGCGTGTGTAAAGAATGACAGCGGTCGGGACGCCGGGATGCCCATCAGCGACAGAATCCCATCAATGGAGTTCATTAAGGCAGTTGTCCGCCATAACGAGGAGGTTGTTTCAACGCTCAAGGCCGACTGGACAGTGGAGTACCAATATCTGGAAGCGTTTAAGGAATTGAATCCGGAATATTGGGGGCAAATGGACGACGCGCAGCTCGTTTTGGCGCAACAGCGTGGTCGGATAGTTAGAGATTCTACAGGGCGTTATCGTCTTGAAATGACTACCGAGTTCACCTCAGGCAGGCTCCGGGAGTCGGTGTGTGGCTATGATGGCAGCGCCTTCAAGTGGTATGACGTCATGCCCAAAGAGCCAGCCTACGGGCAAAACGGGCGCATCAGCGCGAAGACGCAGCAGGTTCCTCTCCTTTCGCCGGACAGGCTTGCGGGATATTGGATTGATTGGATGCGCTTGAGCGAATACCTCGAGAAATCAAAGATGAAGGAGATTCGAGAGACGACGGACTCGGCCGACAGAAGGTTTGTCGAAGTCGACACGATCCACTTCGCAGATGCGAACGTCATGGTTCGCTTTCGGCTTGACCCTGAGAAGGGCTACTGTGTCACCGCCATTGACACCTACATGGTGAACCCTCCTGCACGGCCGTTCTCAACAATTGAGACGACCGAACTTAGAGAAATTCGAAAAGGGACCTGGTTTCCGACGGAAGGAGTTCTGAAGCTGTTTGAGTGGGTTGATGCGCAGCACAAAGCTCTTGAAACCATTAGCCAGCATCTCAAAGTGAAGTCGCTACAGGCAGGCTTCACACCTAAGGACGATATGTTTTATATAAGCTTTCCGAAGGGTACCTCAGTCCTTAATGAGATGGATGGGACATCGTATCGCATTGGTGTAGCTCCGGAGCACCCATAAGCGCCCGCACGAAAGGCGCCCGGAAACGAAACTGCCGGCGTTCGCTACGGGGCGAACGCCGGCAGTTTTTCAAGCATTACGGCTAGCGCCTTACGGCGCCACTACGAACCGTCTTCTATCGCACGACGCCCTCGGCGGGCGCGGCTTCTTTGTCTTCCTCTTCCTTGATCTCGGTGACGATGGTCTCGGTCGTGAGCAGCAGGCCGGCGAGGCTGGCGGCGTTCTGAAGGGCCTGTTTGCAGACCTTGGTCGGGTCTATGATGCCGGCCTTGATCATGTCCACGTACTCGCCGACGTTGGCGTCGAAGCCGACGGTCGGCGGCTTCTCCTTGACCTCGGCGGCGACGACGGAGCCGTCCACGCCGGAATTTTTGGCGATCTGGCGGATGGGCGCTTCGAGGGCGCGGGCGATGATGTCCACACCGGCCTTTTCGTCGCCGCGAAGTTTCTCGCGGATGGCTTCGACGGCAGGGATGGCGCGCAGGTACGCCAGGCCGCCGCCGGCGACGATGCCTTCCTCGACGGCTGCGCGGGTGGCGTGAAGGGCGTCCTCGACGCGGGCTTTCTTCTCGAGCATGGCCGCTTCCGTGGCGGCGCCGACCCGGACGATGGCCACTCCGCCGGAGAGCTTGGCGAGCCGCTCCTGGAGCTTTTCGCGGTCGTAATCGCTGGTCGTGGTGTCGGCCTGCTTCTTGATCTGGGCGATGCGGTCCTGGATGGCGGATTTCTTTCCGGCGCCCTGGATCAGAGTAGTGTTGTCCTTGTCCACGGTGACTTTGCCGGCTTTACCGAGGTCGGAGAGCGCGATGTTCTCGAGCTTGACGCCGAGGTCCTCGGTGAAGCACTGGCCGCCGGTGAGGACGGCCATGTCCTGGAGCATGGCTTTGCGGCGATCGCCGAAGCCGGGGGCTTTGACGGCGCAGCAGTTGAGGACGCCGCGGAGTTTGTTGATGACGAGCGCGGCAAGGGCTTCGCTCTCGACGTCCTCGGCGATGATCAGGAGCGGCTTGCCGGAGGAGGCGACTTTTTCGAGGAGCGGGAGCATTTCGCGCAGGTTGCCGAGCTTCTTTTCGTGGATGAGGATGAGGCAGTCCTCGAGGACGGCTTCGCGGGTCTGCGGCTTGTTGATGAAGTAGGGGCTGATGAAGCCGCGGTCGAACTGCATGCCCTCGACGACTTCGAGGGCGGTCTCGATGCCCTTGCCCTCTTCGACGGTGATGACGCCGTCCTTGCCGACTTTATCCATGGCGTCGGCGAGGAGCTTGCCGATGGAGGCGTCGTTGTTGGCCGAGATGGCGCCGACCTTGGCGATGTCATCCGCGCCCTTGACGGGGCGGCTGAATTTTTCCATGCTCTCGACGGCGGCGGCGACGGCTTTATCCACGCCGCGCTTGAGAGCGAGCGGGTTGGCGCCGGCGGCGACGAGTTTGAATCCTTCCTCGACGATGGACTCGGCCAGGACGGTCGCGGTGGTGGTGCCGTCGCCGGCCTTGTCGCTGGTGCGCGAGGCGACTTCTTTGATGAGCTTGGCGCCCATGTTCTCGAAGGGGTCTTTGAGCTCGACTTCCTTCGCGACGGTGACGCCGTCTTTGGTGACGCGGGGCGAACCGAAGGAGCGTTCGAAGATGACGTTATGACCGGTGGGGCCGAGCGTCACCTTGACGGTTTCGGCCATCTGCCGGACGCCCTTGAGGAGCTTCTTCCGGCCGTCCTCGCCGTACATCAGTTGCTTGACCGCCATTGCTATCTCCTTTTAGGTGAGCAAGCTGAATGATGATTGGGAAAGTGCATCCGCGATCATCATTCGCAACTCGCGCTTCTATTCGACCTTCGCGAGAACGTCGGATTCGCGCATGATCAGGTATTCCTTCTCGCCGACCTTGACATCGCTGCCGCCGTACTTGGCGTAGAGGACGATGTCGCCCTTCTTGACGGAAGGGGTGGCGCGCTTGCCGTCATCGAGCAGCTTGCCGGGGCCGACGGCGACGACTTTGCCCTTCTGGGGTTTTTCCTTGGCGGTGTCCGGGATGAGGATTCCGCCGGCGGTCTTCTCTTCGGCTTCCATCGGCTCGACAACGATGCGGTCATCCAGCGGGTGAATATTCATCGGTCGCCTCCATTCTGAAAGAAATATCCGGTGCGGCTGACGGGCCATGAAGAACTTGCTTCGTCACCCATCAATCTTCCTTCCGCCTCCCGGTCACATGCCCATTCCCATGCCGCCCATTCCACCCATGCCGCCCATACCGCCCATCCCACCCATTCCGCCCATGCCGCCATGTCCGTGGCCGCCGGGCATTTCGGGCTTCTTCTCGGGGATGTCCGTCACGAGGCAGCCGGTCGTCAGCAACAGGCCGGCGACGCTGACGGCGTTCTGCAAGGCGCTGCGGGCGACCTTCGTCGGGTCCACAATGCCGGCATCGAAGAGGTTGCAGTACTTCTCCTTCTCGGCGTCGAAGCCGAACGCGTCGTCCTTCGAGTCCTGAATCTTCTTGACCACCACGGCGCCCTCGACGCCGGCGTTATTGGCGATCGTTGCGGCGGGCATCGTGAGCACACGGCGAATGATCTGCACACCGACGGTCTCATCGCCGTCGGCCTTGACGGAATCCAGCGCGCGGCTCGCGCGGAGCAGCGCCACGCCGCCGCCGGGGATAATTCCCTCCTCGATCGCGGCCCGCGTCGCATGGAGCGCGTCCTCGACGCGCGCCTTCTTCTCCTTCATCTCCGTCTCGGTCGCCGCGCCGACATTGATCTGCGCCACGCCGCCGGCCAGCTTGGCCAGGCGCTCCTGGAGCTTCTCGCGGTCGTAATCGGAAGTCGTCGCCGCGATCTCGCGGCGGATCTGTTCCGTACGTCCGACGACCGCTGTCTTGCTGCCGGCGCCTTTGAGGATCGTCGTGTTATCGGCGTCTATCGTCACCTTCTCCGCGCGGCCGAGATCGGCCGTCTCGATCGTCTCGAGCTTCACGCCGAGATCCTTGAAAATCGCCCGTCCGCCGGTCAGGATCGCGATATCGTCCATCATCGCCTTGCGGCGGTCGCCGTAGCCGGGCGCCTTCACCGCGCAGCACTTGAGCGTGCCGCGCATCTTGTTGACCACCAGCGTCGCCAACGCCTCGCCTTCGACCTCCTCAGCGATAATCAGGAGCGGGCGGTTCTCGCGTACGCAGCGCTCCATCAGCGGAATCAGGTCCTTGGCCACGCTGATCTTTTCCTCGTGGATGAGGATGTACGGCTTCTCCAGTTCGCAGGTCATCTCCTCCGGATTCGTCACGAAGTGCGGGCTGAGGTAGCCGCGGTCGAACTGCATTCCTTCGACGACCTCGACCGTCGTCGAGATTCCCTTGCCCTCTTCTACCTGGATCACGCCGTCCTTGCCGACCTTGTCCATCGCCTCGGCGATCATCTCGCCGACTTCGGATTCGTTATTCGCGGCGATGGTGCCGATCTGCGCGATCTCCGCCTTCTGCTTTACCGGGCGGCTCATCTTCTTCAACTCGGCGACCACTGCGTCGCACGCCTTCTGCAGGCCGATCTGAATCTTGATCGGATCGGACCCGGCGGTCACATTCTTCAGACCTTCGAGGAAGATCGCCTCGGCGAGGACCGTTGCCGTCGTCGTCCCATCGCCGGCCACGTCGCTCGTCTTGGAAGCGGCTTCCTTGACCAGTTGCGCGCCCATGTTCTCCGTCGGCTCAGTCAGCTCGATCTCCTCGGCCACGCTCACGCCGTCCTTGGTGACCGTCGGGCTGCCCCAACTCTTATCGAGCACCACGTTGCGGCCTTTCGGGCCGAGCGTCACCTTCACTGCCGCGGCCAGCTTCTCGACCCCGCGTCGCAGCGCGCTTAAGGAATCTTCATTGAAGATAACCGATTTTGCCATTCCAAGGCCTCCTTTGTTAGTCTAACCGAGACAACTAAGCTTTAAGTCATTGCATAACTGCATGTTACGATAAGTATGCCTCAAGACTATGTCGTGCCTGGCCTTACGATAAATTGGGTTCGTTTTTTCAAGACAGCCGCGGTACCTACTGGCGGAACGCGCACAGAAAGAAAGCGTCCGCCTAGAACCCTGCTTGAGCTACCATATAGCAATAGCTATGCCGAGAACGCCTACGAACGTAAACCCTGTCTGCAAAGCCAGTTACCTATTTGGAGGAGAAGCCTGCTGCTGCCATTCTGACAGGTAATTCGGAGAGTGCGGGCTGTCAAATTGACAGAAACGAGGCGCAAGTGAAGGGTAGAGTCGCGGCGGGCTGCACTTACCTGGCGCGATCTCCAGCAATCAGTGCTTCTCTGGCGGCGTCGGTCTGGAGGTTCGCGGCGTGACCATGATGACCGTGGGAACGTAGATCAACTGCGGCACAGAAAACCATCCGTCGCTGGCCGGCAGCCAGTCCGAGCTGTACTGCCAGGTATTCTGCTGCGGCGCGTAGGAGGAGGGCGGGCCGGTCTGCGGCTGGCCGAGCGGCGGCGAGCCGGTCGGCGGCGAAATCGGTTGGACATCCAGCACATTCGCCGGCGGCGTGGCCGGCTGCGGCTGCTCTTCCGATGGAGCGGGCTGCTGCACAGGTGGTTTGGGCGCCATCAGGCGCCTGAGCTCCGTCAGCAGGTCGCGGCGTGCCAGGACCCGCTTCTCCGCTGCCTGCGCCTGCGCCAGCGCTTTGCGCTGCCGGGCCACGGGAGGCGCGTCAAGGGTGGTGTTGGCCGAGGCCTTGATCAAGGCTTCGGTCGCGGCTTCGATACGCGCCGCGGCCGCCGTTGCCTTGGCTTCGTTCTCGCTGAGCTTCAGGGAAAGGACCGCGCGCGCGTCGTCGCCGAGGGAGAGCAACTCGTCGAGGACCGGCTGGCGTTGCGCCTTCTCGATCCGATGGATGATGATCAGCGCCATCGTCGCAGCATATGCGTCGGCGGTCAGTCCCTCGCCGGTCGCGGTCTCCGCCGGCGCGGTCGCGGCCAGCCGGCGAAGTTCGCCCAGCGCCGCCGGGCCGATCTCAAGAAACCGCTCGATAGCGCTTTGCCCCTTCATCGCCTGCTCCGACTTGAGCAGGGTCATCGCCGAGTCAAGGGCGCGCTTCTGTTGGGGCGTCGGCTCCTGCTCGGCGATCGGCTGCACGTACTTCTCAATGAGCGCCGCCGCCTGACGGAGCGCCGCCGGTGTGAGGTCCGTCCGGTTCAATTGCGGCGCCTGCGTTCCCGGACCTTCCGCACCGGCGACCTGCACGGCGATCAGTGTTATGCCGACAGCCCACGCCGCCATTGTGCCGCTGATTTTGCTGAATACACTTGCCATGGGTAGATTCCTCCGCAGGCATTGTACCTCACGAGCGCGACGGCCGCAATGACCTCACGCCGCAATCGTTCGCGGCCCGGGCGCGCTTGCTGATGCATCGTGTCGTCCTGCGCGGTATAATGAAGTGTGCGAAGGGCCTCACGGCCGCCGAGAGCCGCAGGAGGCTGCGAGGCCTGGATCCGTGTAAGTGAGCCGGCAATGAAACTCTCTGAACTGGCCGACAAGCTCGGCGCGCAGATCGTCGCCAACGTTGAGAGGGCCGACGAGGCGCAGGTCGAGCGCTTTCACGTCTCCGACCGGATCAGCGACCTGCTCAATTCCGGCTCCGATGAGACCCTGCTCGTCACCGGCCTGGTCAACATGCACCTGGCGCGTGTGGCGGAATTGATGGACGCGCCCGGGATCTGCCTGCTCGACGGAATCGCTCCGGACGCGCCGCTGCTCGAAGCGGCCTTGCGGCGCGGCATTGTACTGATGATCTCGGAGTCCGGCCGCGAAGAGACCGCCGGACTGCTCCGCGCCTGTCTCCTCGAAGAGTTGTGCGAAGAAGCGGATTAGCCTTTCTTGAGTTTTCTCAGATGAGAAAAACGCGAAAATGAAGAGCTGCTCGTACCGGATTTCCGGCGGCGATTATGCCAACGCGGGCGCCGCTTCGAGCGACCTGAAGGCGGTGCTCAAGCGCATCGGCGTCGAGCCGGCGGCCATCCGCCGCACGATTATCGCGGCGTACGAGGCGGAGACGAACGTCGTCATTCACGCCTTGCGCGGCGAGATGCGCGTGACCATCGGGCCGGGACAGATTGACGTTGAGGTGGACGACGACGGCCCCGGAATCCCCGACATAGCGCAGGCGATGAAGGAGGGCTTCTCCACCGCGCCGGCGGCGGCGCGCGAGCTGGGCTTCGGCGCGGGAATGGGGTTGCCGAACATCAGGAAGAGCAGCGACCGTTTCGTGCTCGAGTCCACCGTCGGCCAGGGCACGCGGCTGCGATTCACGGTGCATCTGAAAGCGCACGCGGTCGCCGCCGCGGCCGGGAACGGCATGAGGATTTCGCCGGAGCGCTGCACCGGCTGTCTGCGCTGCCTGCGCGTCTGCCCGACTCAGGCGCTGCGCGTGCGGCGCGGCACAAATGCGCCGGCGATCCTCGAACATCTCTGCATCAACTGCGCCGAGTGCATCGCCGCGTGCGCGTCCGGCGCGCTGGCGATGAGCGCCGCTGCGGAGTTGCCCGATCCGAAAGGGCGCTCGCTCCTGATCCCGTCCTCATTCCTGTACCAGTTCGGCGCGGGAATCGGGCCGGAGAGCGTGCGGCGGGCGCTGACGGAGCTGGGTTTCGCCGAGGTGCGCGAACTCGGCCCATGGCACGAAGCGCTGCGCCGCGCGACGGAGCAGTACGCGGCGCATTCGAAGGCGCTGCCGGTCATTTCGCCCGCGTGCCTGGCGGTGGTCAACCTGATCGAGATGCGTTTCCCGTCGCTCATCCGCAACCTGGCGCCGTTCCTCTCGCCGATCGAAGCCGCCTGCCGCGATTGGGCTGCGGAGGGGAAATCCGTCATGGTCGCCTCCTGCCCGGCCGAACGCGCCGCGCTTCTCTTGCGTCCGGCGACGGAGCGCCTGGAAGCGGATATCATCCCGCCGGCGCTTCTGGCCCAGAAAGTCATGCCGCTGGTCGCGGCGAAGCGCGGAGCGGAAAGTTCATCGGCGTCGTTGGAACTGAAGAACGGCAATTCGAGGACGACGTCGAAGACGAGGACGACGACGAGGACGAGTACGAAGGAAGGGGTGCTCGAGGTGACCGGCATCCGCCACGTGGTGCGCGTGCTGGAAGAGGTCGAGAACGGGCTGCTGCCGGACGTGCGCGTGCTTGAACTCTTTGCCTGCGAGCAGGGCTGCTTCGGCTCGCCGCTGCTGAAGGAGGATGCGTTTATTTCGAGGCATCGCGCTCGTTCAGGGACCGCCGCGGAGGAGGCCAGGGCCGTGCGGCGGGAGAAGCCGTTCACCGCGCGCGCCGGGCTGCGCCTTGACGAGGACATGGCGAAGGCGATGGCGAAGCTCTCGGAGATCGAGAGACTCCGGCGGACACTTCCCGGCAAAGACTGCGCCCTCTGCGGAGCGCCGACCTGCGACGCGCTGGCGGAAGACGTGGTCCTCGGAAGGACCGCCTGTTCAATTTCCGATTGCCGAACGCTGACGAAAAAGTGAAAACGAACGGAAAATGGCGGCCAGCCGCGCACCACGTGGGCGAAGCCGATCCGCGTGAATTGAGGGCGGCATGACGGACCAGGCACAACGCGATGAAGCGTTGCACCAAATGGGAGTGGCAGCCGGCAAGAGCCGGCGAGGAAAAGGCCGACAAACCATTGCTCTCACGGTGCTGATGTTTCTTCCGCCGTTGGTATTCAGCATCTGGGCGGCCTTGGTCACGAAAGTGCCGCCGCTGCCGCTTGCTATCGGCAACGAGCGAGTTATTTTCGTGGACTGTAATCCGGACAGTGGGCTCGACATGTCTTTAAGCCCGGATGGCCGGAGCCTTCTCTATGGGATGGAGGAATGGGAGCCAAGCCTTTCAACGTTTGAAGTGCCAGGCACTTCCATTATGATACCGACTGCGGACAATCTTGTCTGGAATACATTTCTGTTCGACCTGGAAACCGGCGAGAATGTCAAATTGCCCTTCCCTCATCAGTGGACGGCTGTCTTTGTTCATGATTTCGATAGCGGAAACACTTACAGGCAGCCGAGAACCGAGCACTTTACGCCGGACGGAAAGTATGTTCACGCCACCGATCCGCTCGAGGGAGGCGCCTCATCAAAAGTGTTAATCTACAACATCGGAAGTCACGCGTTGCTCTCGGTTGAGGTCGGACCCTATTATTCCTTTGTCTGCGACGATCGGGGTGAAAACCTGTTGGTGAATCGCAATGCGTTTCAAACTGAAGTTACGGTCGTCCCCATATTCGGCGGCGCCGTGGAGAAGTTCTCCGCCGCGGGACCTGTGTGCGGAGCATCCCGCAAAGACCGCGCTATCATTTTTTGCTTTTCCTATGCTTTTGGCGTCGTTCAAAATCAATTATTCCTCGTGGACCTCGTTCAAGCGAAGACCCTAAAGAGCCTGCACTGGCGCCGAGGTATGGCAGGTATGTCTCCGATTTATCCGGAGCCGTTCTATGCGGCTAATGAACGTTTTCTCTGTTGTAACGAATGTTACTGTCCGGAGGGCTTGTTTGCAGCGATTCGCAACCAGTTCTCCAACCTTGTGAGGTTTATCCCACCAAGTCCTGCTTCTAAGAAGCCGGTGATAAGTTCAGCCTGCTTTTGGGACAGCATCGAAGACAGAGTGTTCGCGTTGGACAATGCCATCGCGCTCGCACCCGGCCCATCCTTCGGCACCGTGCTGATCGCGGATGGCGAAATGAAGAACCTGCGCGTGTTGGACCTGATTGATGGAACGACATACGCATCGGAATCGCATGACGGCGACTCCGTTGCCTGCGCGCGCGGAAAGTATATAGTGTTTGAGACGAAGGACGAAAACGGTCAGCGAAAGTACACACTGACCGAAATTGGCATTCCTGGGCGAATGGATTGAACGGTGTTATGCCCGATCCGCGATGGAGGAAAAAGTGAAACTCAAAGAGATCGCGCGCAGGCTTGACCTGGAATGCCTGACGCCGGAACTGAAATCCGAGGCGGAGGCGGACGTGACGCGCGGGTATGTGTCGGACCTGCTGAGCGACGTGCTGGCCAATGCGCCGCAGGGCGGCGTGCTGGTGACGGTGCAGGTGCACATGAACGTCCTGGCGGTCTGCCTGAACGCGGAAGTCGCCGGCGTGATCTTCGCGCACGGGCGGACGCCCGACGAGGCCGTGCGAAAAAGAGCCGTCGAGGAGCGCATGCCGCTCTACCTTTCGCGCGAGCCCGCGTTCCACGTCGTCGGCAAGCTCGTGGAGCTGGGCGTGACGGGCGCGGCTTCAAAATAGATGCAGTTTCACCGCCGGCCGCCCGGTCAATCGTCGTGAAAAGAGTCCGATGGAAATCAGGGCCGACCTGCACATTCATACCGCACTCTCGCCGTGCGCGGCGCCGGAGATGACGCCTCCGGCGATCGTCGCGGCCGCGGTTGAATGCGGGCTGACGATGATTGCAATCTGCGACCACAACAGCGCCGGAAACGTGGAGGCGACGCAGCAGGCGGCGGGGAACTCGCTGGCGGTGATCGCGGGGATGGAAATTATGTCGTCCGAGGAAGCGCACGTCGTCGGGCTCTTCCCGGACGCGCCATCGGCCTGCGCGGCGGGCGCGGAAGTGGCGGCGACGCTGCCGAACTTGAAATCCCGGAAGCCGCGTCCGGACCGCATCGAGCAAAGGCTGATGGACTCAGCCGGGCGCGTGATCGGTATGGAGCCGAAGATGCTGGCGGCGGCCTCGCGATTCACGCTGTCCGAGACGGTGCATCTCATTCACCGGCACGGCGGCCTGGTCATCGCCGCGCATCTGAACCGGCCGTCCTTCAGCGTGATCAGCCAGTTGGGCCTGTTCCCGGAAGACGCGGGATTCGACGCGGTCGAGATTTTCGAGAGCCCGATGTTTCCGCCCGTCGCGAAGCCCGCGACGTATGGATTGCCGGTGCTGCGTTCGTCCGACAGCCACGATCTCCTCCAGATCGGCTCGGTCTGGACCGCGCTGGAACTGCGCCGCCCGGTTTTCGACGAGTTGGTCCTCGCGCTACGGCGAACAGCCGTGTGATTACGATATCCTCTCCGGAGGTCGCGAATGCGGGATTTGTCGCTGCACGTGCTGGACCTGATGGAGAACTCCATTCGCGCCGGCGCATCGGTGATCTCGGTGACGGTGCGGCAGGATTCGGCGCGCAACCGGCTCAGGATCGTCGTTGCCGACAATGGGCCGGGGCTCGCGGTGCCGGCGAAGGTCGCCACCGATCCGTTCTTCACGACGAAGCGCGGCAAGCGCACCGGACTCGGGCTGAGCCTTTTCGCTGCGGCGGCCGAGCGCGCCTCCGGAAAATTGGCGCTGCGAAAGTCGCGGCTGGGCGGCTTGTCCGTCGAAGCGACGATGCAGCTCGACCACGTGGACCGCGCACCGCTGGGCGATCTCGCCACCACCCTGGCGACAGTCGCAGCGGCCAATCCACGACTGGAGATCCGCTGCCTGCTCTCGGCCGGAAAACGGCGCCGGGAAGTGCGTTTCAGCCGGGGAAATCGAGCGTTTTCCGCGTCGGGGCCGGACGGGCTTTCACGCGCCGGCGCGCTGGCGGACGCAGTGCGGAAAGGGATTGCGCAAGCCGGGGTTTTGTGCTAACATCAATGTTTCCTGCCCGTGCCTCTGGGAGCATCGAAGGAGAGAAGATGAGCGAGCAAACTGTCGCCTGCGCCTGCGGCGCGGAAGCCACGGAAGAGCAGCTTCTGGCGCGGCTGGACGACGTGCTGAAGGAATACCGCGATCGGCCCGGCGCGTTGATCCCGGTGCTGCAAATCGCGCAGGGCATTTTCGGCGGCTACCTGCCGGAATCGGCCCTGAAGCGGATCAGCCTGCGCCTGGACAAGACCTACAGCGAGGTCGCCGGCGTGGTGACTTTCTATTCGTTCTTCTCGACCGTGCCGCGCGGCAAGCACCTCGTGCGCGTGTGCCTCGGGACGGCGTGCTACGTCCGCGGCGGGCGGCGCGTGCTCGACGCGATGAAGCAGAAGCTCGGGATCGACGTCGGCCAGACGACGCCGGACCGCCAGTTCACCCTCGAGGTCGCCCGCTGCTTCGGCGCCTGCGGCCTGGCGCCGGCGGTGATGATTGACGAAGAAGTCCACCAGCGCGTGAAGCCGAACAAGCTGAACGATCTGCTGGAACCTTATCGCGACGGCGACAGGACCGAGGTCAAGCCGCGGACGAACGTCGAAGAGAAAACAATTCGCTAAGGGAGCCAGACATGGCCCGGAAGATCGCGAGCGTTGCGGACCTGAACGCGCTGAAGGCGAAGGCGCAGGGCGACGTGGACCTCCGCAGCGGGGCGAAGGAGATCGTGGCGACCGTCCACATGGGCACGTGCGGCATCGCTGCGGGCGCGCGCGACGTGCTCGCAGAGTTCCTTGCCAGCCCGGACGTTGCCGGGCGCGTCACGCTCCGCCAGACCGGTTGCCTGGGCCTCTGCGACCAGGAGCCGATGATGACGCTGCTGGACAATTCCGGCAAGAAGTTCGTCTACGGAAAGCTCGACAAGCACAGGACGCGCGAGATCATCCGCGAGCACATCGTCGGCGGCAGACCCGTGGCGCGGTATCTGATTCAGAGCTGACCTCTAGGCGATTGGGAGATTGGGTGATTAGGAGATTGGGACATTCGGAGGCTTGCGCAACCCAATCCCCCAATCTCCTAAACTCCTAATTTCCGAATTTCCTTTCGCAGCAAGAATGGAAGGCTGGAAGTCATGAAGAGCGTTAGAAGCCACATCCTGGTGTGCACCGGCGCGGGCTGCGTCGCCTCCGGGGCGCTGGAGATCAAGTCGGCGCTCGAGGAATCGCTGCGCCAGCACGGACTGGCCGAGGAAGTGCGCGTGATCGGCACCGGCTGCCTGGGCCCGTGCGCGGTCGGCCCGGTGGCGGTCGTCCATCCGGACGGCGTGTTCTACCAGGGCATCAAGCCGGAAGACGCCGGCGTGATCGTCTCGGAGCACCTCCTGAAGGGCCGCGTCGTCGAGCGGCTCGTCTACAAGGATGCCGTCAAGGGCCGCAGCGTGCCCGCGCTGCAGGATATCGGCTTCTTCCGCAAGCAGGTCAAGAACATCCTGCGCAACTGCGGCGTGATAGACCCGCTGAAGATCGAGGAGTATATCGCCAACGACGGATACCAGGCGCTGTCGAAGGCGCTGACGGCGATGAAGCCGGAAGAGGTCATTGACTTGGTCAAGCGCTCCGGCCTGCGCGGCCGCGGCGGCGCGGGATTCCCGACCGGCCTGAAATGGGAACTGACTCGCAAGTCCGCCGGCACGACGAAATTCGTCCTCTGCAACGGCGACGAAGGCGACCCGGGCGCGTTCATGGACCGGAGCATCCTCGAAGGCGACCCGCACAGCGTGATCGAGGGCATGGCGATCGCCGGCTACGCCATCGGCTCGTCCCAAGGCTATGCGTACATCCGGGCGGAGTATCCGCTGGCCGTCGAGCGGTTCGGCAAGGCGCTCGTCCAGGCGCGCGAGTACGGCCTGCTCGGCAAGAACATCCTCGGGACCAGCTTCGAGTTCGACGTGGAGATCCGCATGGGCTCCGGCGCGTTCGTCTGCGGCGAGGAGACCGCGCTGATGACCTCCATCGAGGGCAAGCGCGGCGAGCCGCGTCCGCGTCCGCCGTTCCCGGCGGTCAAGGGACTCTGGGGCAAGCCGAGCCTGTTGAACAACGTCGAGACGTACTCGAACGTGCCGCTGATCCTGACGAAGGGCGTGGCCTGGTACACCGCGATCGGCTCGGCGAAGAGCAAGGGCACGAAGGTCTTCGCGCTGGCCGGCAAGGTGAACAACACCGGGCTGGTCGAGGTCCCGATCGGCACGCCGCTCGGCGAGATCATCTACGACATCGGCGGCGGCATCCCCGGCGGCAAGAAGTTCAAGGCCGCGCAGATGGGCGGGCCGTCCGGCGGCTGTATCCCGAAGGAGCATCTCAACGTGCCGGTGGACTACGAGACGCTCACCGAGCTCGGCGCGATCATGGGCTCCGGCGGCCTGATCGTGATGGACGAGGACAGTTGCATGGTGGACGTGGCGCGGTTCTTCCTCGATTTCGTCCAGGACGAATCGTGCGGCAAGTGCGTGCCGTGCCGCATCGGCACCAAGCGCATGCTCGAGATCGTCAACCGCATCTGCGAGGGCAAAGGCCAGGAAAGCGACATCGAGCGGCTGATAGACCTGGGCGGCAAGATCAAGGACACCGCGCTCTGCGGCCTGGGCCAGACGGCGCCGAACCCCGTGCTCTCGACGATCCGCCATTTCCGCGACGAGTACGTCGCGCACATCCGCGACAAGCGCTGCCCGGCGGGCGTCTGCCCCGCGCTCGTGCGCGCGCCGTGCCAGAATGCCTGCCCGGCGGCGGTGGACGTGCCCGGCTTCGTGTCGCTCATCGGCGAGAAGCGCTACTCCGAGGCGCTCGGCCTGCACCGCGAGCGCAACCCCTTCGCCTCCGTCTGCGCACGCGTCTGCTTCCACACCTGCGAGGACAAGTGCCGCCGCTCCACGCTCGACGACGCGCTCTCCATCCGCGGGCTGAAGCGCTACCTCGTCGAGCAGGAAGTCACGATCCAGCTTCCCGAAATCCGCGACGACGAAAAGAACGCCAAGCGCAAGATCGCCATCGTCGGCGCCGGCCCGGCCGGGCTGAGCTGCGCGTATTTCCTCGCGCGGATGGGCTATCGGCCGAACGTGTTCGAGGCCGAGCAGCGACCCGGCGGCATGCTCGTGCAGACGATCCCGGCGTACCGGCTGCCGCGCGAGGAGCTGGCGCGCGAGGTGCGGATGATCGAGCGGCTCGGCGTGGACATCCAGACCGGAGTGCGGCTCGGGAAGGACTTCTCGCTCACGAGCCTCCGCAACGAGGGATACGAGGCGGTGTTCCTCGGCGTCGGCGCGCCGCAGGGGACGAACCTGGGCGTGCCCGGCGAAGAGCTGGAAGGCGTGACCGACGCGATCGGTTTCCTGCGCGAGTACAACATCCGCGGCTCGGCGCACGTCGGGCGCAAGGTGGCCGTGGTCGGCGGCGGGAACGCGGCGGTGGATGCGGCGCGGACGGCGATCCGCCTCGGCGCCGAGTCGGCGACGATCCTCTATCGCCGCAGCCGCGACGAGATGCCCGCTTACGCCGAGGAGATTGACGAAGCCGAGCACGAGGGCGTCGTCCTCAAGGTACTCGCTGCGCCGGTGGAGATTCTCGGGAAAGACGGCCATGTCGCCGGCGTCAAGTGCAGCGCCATGGTGCTCGGCGATTTCGACCGCAGCGGCCGCCGCCGCCCGATCGAGATGAGCAGCGGCGAGTTCGTCGAAGAGGCCGACCAGGTGATCGTGGCCATCGGCCAGGCGGTGGACGCGGACAGCCTGCGCAACGGCGTGGACCTGAAGCTGACCCGGAGCAAGTTCATCGAGATCAACCCGGTGAACGGGCAGACCTCGGTGCCGTGGATTTTCGCCGGCGGCGACGCCGCCACGGGCCCGTCGTCGGTGGCCGAGGCGGTCGGCAGCGGCGAGAGCGCCGCCGTCGGGATGGACGAGATGCTCACCGGCGCGAAGCACGCGTTCTGGCGCGTCGAGCGCGACGTCGGGACGGCGTTCGACCCGGAGGCCGACCCGGTGCAATATCCGCGCGCGCAGATGCAGTTGATCCCCGTCGCCCGCCGCCGGCAGAACTTCAGCGAGGTGGAGCAGCCGTTCGGCCCGCAGGACGCGCTGCGCGAAGCGAAGCGGTGCCTGCGATGCGATTACCGGGCCAAAGAATAAGGAGTCGTGCGGCATGCCATCACTGACGATTGACCAGATCCCGGTCGAAGTCCCCGACGGGACGACTATCCTCGATGCCGCGCACAAGGCGGGCATCATGGTGCCGACGCTGTGCTACCTGGAGAACGTCCAGGCGATCGGCGCGTGCCGCGTCTGCGTCGTCGAGGTCGAGGGCGCCAAGACGCTCATCGCCTCGTGCGTGGCGCCGGCGGCGAACGGGATGAAAGTTCAGACCAACTCCCGCCGCGTCCGCGAGGCGCGCCGCATGGTCGTCGAGATGCTCCTCTCGGACCACGACGGCGACTGCCAGACCTGCGACCGCAGCGAGAATTGCGAGCTCCAGTCGCTCGCGCGCGAGCTCGGCATCCGCCAGGTGACCTACGCCGGCGACAAGAGCCGCAAGATTGTGGATTCCAGCACGCCCGCGCTCAAGCGCGACACGTCGAAGTGCGTGCTCTGCCGGCGCTGCATCACCGTCTGCAACGAGATCCAGGGCGTCGGCGCGCTGCAGCCGCAGTACCGCGGGTTCAAGACCGTCGTCGGCCCGGCGTTCTGCAGCGAGCTGAAGGACGTCGTCTGCGTGCAGTGCGGCCAGTGCGGCGCGGTTTGCCCGGTCGGCGCGATCACCGAGCGAGAGGACATTGACGAGGTCTGGGCCGCGCTGGACGACCCGAAAAAGCACGTCGTCGTTCAGACCGCCCCGGCGATCCGCGCGGCGCTCGGAGAGTGCTTCGGCTATCCGCCCGGCACGCTCGTGACCGGCAAGATGGTCAGCGCGCTGCGGCGGCTCGGCTTCGACGCGGTCTTCGACACCAACTTCGCCGCCGACCTGACGATCATGGAGGAAGGCACCGAGTTGCTCACGCGCCTCAAGCAGGCCCTGGTCGAGAAGAAGCCGGTCGCGCTGCCGATGTTCACGAGCTGTTCGCCCGGCTGGATCAAGTACCTGGAGCATTTCTATCCGGAGATGCTGCCGAACCTCTCGACGTGCAAATCGCCGCAGCAGATGTTCGGCGCGCTCGCGAAGACGTACTACGCGCAGAAGATCGGCCGGAAGGCGGAGGAGATCACCGTCGTCTCGGTCATGCCGTGCACCGCGAAGAAGTTCGAGGCGCGGCGTCCGGAGATGGACGGCAGCGGCGTGCGCGACGTGGACGTGGTGCTGACCACGCGCGAGCTCGGGCGGATGATCCGGCAGGCCGGGATTGATTTCGCCTCGCTGCCGGACGGAAAGATGGATTCGCCGCTGGGAGTGTCTTCGGGCGCGGCGGATATCTTCGCGAACACCGGCGGCGTGATGGAGGCGGCGCTGCGGACGGCGTACGAGATCGCCACCGGGCGGCCGCTGCCGTTCGAGAACCTGCACGTGAAGCCGATCGAGGGACTCGAGGGCGTGAAGGCCGCGTCGTTCCAGATCACCGGCGCGCTGCCGGCGTGGTCGTTCCTGGAAGGCGTCACGCTGAGCGTCGCGGTGGCGCACGGGCTGTCGAACGCGCGGAAGGTTATCGAGCGCATCAAGTCCGGAGAGGGCGCGTATCACTTCGTCGAAATCATGACCTGTCCGGGCGGCTGCATCGGCGGCGGCGGACAGCCGCGGTTGACGACGAACGCAGTGCGGAAGGCGCGCATCGCGGCGATCTACAAGGAAGACGAAGGCAAGAAACTGCGCAAGTCGCATGAGAATCCGGAGGTCCAGCAGATCTACCGCGAATTCCTCGGTGCGCCGCTCAGCGAAAAGTCGCACCACCTGCTGCACACGGAATATACCGCGAGGGCGAAAGTCTAAGCGGGCGCGGAATACGCACTGGCCGGATTTGCCGACGAGAGGTTTATCCCATGCTGTCCGCGTTTCACCTGCTTCTGTCTTACAAGTGCACCCTCGCGTGCGATCACTGCTTCCTCTACTCCGCGCCGAGTGCCCGAGGCACCATGACCATCGGGCAAATCACGGGCGTGCTTGATGAGTCTCAGAAACTCGGCACGATCAAAGACATCTACTTCGAGGGCGGAGAGCCGTTCCTGTTCTACGCGCTCATGATCGAGGGCATTCGGCAGGCGAGGGAAAGAGGATTCAAGGCCGGCATCGTCACGAACGGTTATTGGGCGACCAGCGTGGAAGATGCCAAGCTGTGGCTCAAGCCTCTTTTAGAACTCGGCGTTTCCGACCTGACCATCAGCGATGACGAACTTCATCACGGCGCCATTGTCGAAAGCCCCGCCAAAAATGCCCTGGCCGCGGCGCAGCAACTGGGGATGCCCAGTTCCGCCTTGCGCAAAGCAAAGCCGGAAGTCGTGAAATGCTCGGCGGGCAGCCAGGAAAAGGGAACGCCCGAAATCAGCGGCGGGATCAAAATGCGCGGAAGGGCGGTTGAAAAATTCGCCAAGGGATTGCCGACGCGGCGCCGCGCGGGACTCGCGCGGTGTCCCTACGAGAATTTGTCGGAGCCGGCCAGGGTCCATCTCGACGCATACGGAAACGTTCACATCTGCCAGGGTCTCAGCATCGGCAATTTCCGGGAGAAGCCGCTATCCGCCGTCGTGAAGGACTACGATCCGCAGCGTCATCCCATTTGCGGGCCGCTGCTTCGCGGGGGGCCGATCCGCCTGGTCGAGGAATACGGTCTCGACTTGCCCGGTGAATATGTTGACGAGTGCCACCTGTGTTTCGCGGCGCGGCTGGCCTTGCTCGACAAGTTTCCCGAATACCTCGCTCCGAGGCAGGTTTATGGACTCGCGTAGCCCCCCGGCGTTCGTGATGGTCGTGGACGACGATCTCGACTTCCTGGAGATCTGCCGCCACGTGCTGCAGGCCGGCGGCTACCGCGTCGCCTGCGTCGCCGAGCCGGAGGAGGCGCTCAAGCAGATGGCCGTCGAGATGCCCGCCCTCGTCATCAGCGACCTCATGATGAAGACCCTCGACGCCGGGTTCCTGTTCGTCAAACAGCTCCGCGACGACGCGCGGTTCCGCGCCGTGCCGGTGATCATCATGACCGGCGTCGCCGGCCGGCGCGGATACGATTTCCAGCCGCGCACGGCGGAGGACCTGGCCGCCATGCGCGTGGACGCTTTCCTCACCAAGCCCGCCACGCCCGAGCAGCTCCTCGCCAAGGTGCGCGAACTCGTCGGGTGACCGCGGGCCGCAATCTTTTTGCCTTGACCGTGCCTCGCCGATAGCGCATAATCACTGATGAGGGGGCTTCGGGCGAAATCGCGGCAGGTGGGGTGTTTTCGTCGAGTTCACTTTCTAGGCTGGAGGCAGGCGATGGGCCAGCGTGCGCGCGGCGATGCCTCCCGGGCAAAGCGCAGGGCCGCGTTCGACATCGTGGCCATCGGCGCGTCGGCGGGCGGGCTGCACGCGTTGATGGCTGTGGTGGGATCGCTGCCGGCCGACTTTCCCGCGGCGGTCGTCATCGTCCAGCACCTGGACCCGAAGCATCGCAGCATGCTGGCCGACATCCTCAGCCGCCACACGCCGCTGCGCGTCAAGGAAGCGGAGGATGGCGAGCCGGTTGCGTCCGGCGTCATCTATACGGCGCCGCCCGACCGGCACCTGCTGGTCAACAGCGACGGCACGCTCTCGCTCTCGCGGTCGGAGTTGGTGCATTTCCTGCGGCCGTCGGCCGACCTGCTGCTGGAATCGGTGGCGGCGAGCTTCAAGCGGCGCGCCATCGCCGTGATCCTGAGCGGCACCGGCAGCGACGGCAGCATGGGCGTGAAGGCGATCAAGAAGATGGGCGGCGCGGTGATCGCGCAGGACCCGAAGACGGCGGAATTCCCGGGGATGCCCGGCGCCGCAGTCCTGACCGAATGCGTGGATTCCGTCCGGGCGCTGGACGAGATCGGGCCGAACCTCGTGGCCCTCGTCATGAGAGAGAAACAACATGGGCAAGGGTGAAGGCGCGCGGGACCTGGAGATGCTGCTGGAGTACATCCGGGACGACCGGGGCTTCGATTTTACCGGCTACAAGCGGCCCAGTCTCGATCGCCGGATCCGCAAGCGGATGGCGGACGCGCGGATCAAGACTCTGCGCCAATATCGCGACTACCTCGACGCGCACGCGGAGGAATTCACGCTGCTCTTCAACACCATCCTGATCAACGTCACGGCCTTCTTCCGGGACCCGCCGGCGTGGGATTTCCTGTGCGCGGAAGTCATCCCGAAGGTCCTGGCGGCCGGCAAGCCGGCGCAGAGCATCCGCGTGTGGAGCCCCGGCTGCGCCTCCGGCGAGGAGCCGTACACGCTTGCGATGGTGCTGGCCGAGGCGCTCGGCGAGGCGGAATTCCATCACCGCGTTAAAATCTACGCCACGGATATGGACCAGGAAGCCCTCCGCGCGGCGCGGCGCGCCACCTTCACCGCGAAGGCCGTCGCGTCGGTCCCGCCGGCGCTGCTCGAGAAATATTTCGAGCAGGCGGGCGATTCCTTTACCCTCCGGAGCGACATGCGCAACGCGGTGGTCTTCGGCAGGCACGACGTGTGCCACGACGCGCCCATCTCGCACCTGGACCTGATCCTCTGCCGCAACACGCTGATGTATTTCAACAGCGAGGCGCAGGCGCGGGTGCTGGCGCAGTTCCACTTCGGGTTGAAGGACACCGGCTTTCTCTTCCTGGGCCGCGCAGAGGCGGTGCTGGCGCAGAACGAGCTTTTCACGCCGGTGAGCCTGAAGCATCGCATCTTCGCGAAGGCGGTGAAGGGCGGCGTTCGCGAGGTCGCGGAGATCGCCGCGGCGGTGGCGGCGCCGGAGCCGCTCATGCCGCCGCGCGGGCGCGATCCGCTGCTGGAATGGGTCATCAATACCGGCGGCGAAGCGCTGATCGCGGTGGACCGCGAAGGCCGCCTGGCGCTCGCCAACGACCCGGCGCGGAAGATGTTCGGCCTGAATTCCCAGGACGTGGGCCGCCCCTTCCACCAGCTCCAGCTTTCCTATCGGCCCGTGGACCTGCGCACGATGATGGACAAGGCCTACGCGGACCGCAAACCCGTCTCGGTTTCCGACGTGCAGCGCGCCGGCCCGGACGGCGTCGAGCAGTTCCTCGACGTGAAAGTCTCCCCGCTCCACGGCGAGACCGGACAGGCCCTCGGAGTCAGCATCGTCTTCCAGGACGTGACGCGGCTGCACCAGTTGCGGGCCGAACTTCAGGGCGACAAACAGGAACGCGAGACCGCCTACGAGGAAATCCAGTCGGCCAACGAGGAACTCGAAACCACCAACGAGGAACTTCAGTCCACCGTCGAGGAACTGCAGACGACCAATGAGGAACTCCAATCCGCCAACCAGGAAATGGAAACGGTGAACGAGGAGTTGCAGTCCACCAACGAGGAAGTGCAGAAAATGAACGAGTTGGTGCGCCGGCGCAGCGAAGAAGCCGCCCGGGCCGGCGCCTTTCTGCAATCCATCCTCGCCAGCGTGCGCGTCGGCGTCGTGGTCGTGGACGCCGACTTCAAGGTCACGCTCTGGAATGACCGGGCCGAGGACCTCTGGGGCCTGCGCTCGAATGAAGTCGTCGGCAAGAGCCTCTTCGATCTGGATATCGGCCTGCCGATGAAAGAGACGCAACGGCGGATTCGCAGCTTCCTGGCCGAAAAGGACGGCGCAGGCGACGTGGTGATGACCGCCACGAATCGCCGGGGCAAGACGATCAAGTGCCATATGACCTGCACGCTGCGGCTGGACCCGGAAAGGAAGCGGCAGGGTGTCGTGCTGCTGATGGAAGAAGTGTGACAAAGGTTTCGAGACGATAACCGAGGATGAACAGGACTCGCGCGCGATGTCGGACCAGGCCATGAGCAACAGTGAACTTTCGCTGAACCCGGAGCGGTTGCGCCGGCGGCTGCACGAGCTGGAAACGGCCGCTGCGCCGCTGACGGCGGAGCATGACCGGCAAAAGCGCGTGAAGGAACTCCGCTGCCTGCGCCTGGTTTCCGAACTGTTCGGCCGCGAGGATATTTCCCTGGAGACGGCTTCCCGGGAGATGGTCCAGGCGCTGCCGGACGCGTGGCAATATCCGGAAGTCGCCTGCGCGCGAATCGTGCTCGGCGCGCAGGAGTTCAAGACGAAGAATTATGCGGAGTCGGCGTGGATGCAGACGCAGGACATCCTCGCCGGCGGACGAGTCGCCGGTTCGATTCAGGTCGGCTACCTCGCGGAAGAGCCTGCGCGCGACGAAGGTCCGTTCCTCAAGGAAGAGCGCGAGCTGTTGGGCGTGCTGGCCGCGATGCTGGCGGGCTTTATCGGCCGGCGCGGCGCGGAAGAGGAGCGGGGCCGCTCGCGCGACGAGTTGGAGATTCAGGTCGAGGCACGCGTCTCGCAGTTGAAAGCCGCCAACGAGACGGTGCGCGCGGAGATCGCCGAGCGTAAGGGCAGGGATGCGGACCTTCGGACGCTCAACCGCACGCTCAAGGCGCACAGCCGCAGCGCCCGGGCGATGATGCGCGCGGCGAATGAAGCGGACTATCTGCAGGAGGTCTGCCGGATCGTCGTCGAGGACTGCGGCCATGCGATGGTCTGGATCGGGTTCGCCGAGGACGACGCGGCCAAGACCGTCCGGCCTGTGGCGTATTCCGGGTTCGAGGCCGGGTATCTCGAGACGCTGAAGCTGACCTGGGCCGACACGGAGCGCGGCCGCGGTCCCACCGGAACGGCCATCCGCACGGGCAAACCCGGTTCGTGCCGGAACATGCTTACGGATCCCGCTTTCGCTCCCTGGCGCGCGGAGGCGGTGAAACGGGGTTATGGTTCGTCGCTCGTCCTCCCGCTGATGGCCGGCGGAAAAGCTTTCGGCGCGATTACGATCTACGAGAGAATGCCGGATGCGTTCTCGGAGGATGAGACGGACCTGCTGTATGACCTTGCCGACGACCTGGCCTTCGGAATCACCTCGCTGCGCATGCGCGAAGCGCACGCGCGCATGGAAGATGAACTGCGGAGCCTGGCCCTCTTCCCCGATGAGAATCCCGGCCCGGTGATGCGCGTGTCGAAGGACGGCACGATCCTGTACGGAAACAAGACCGCGAGCCCCATTCTAGCTTGCTGGGGAAGCGGCGTCGGCCGCGCTACGCCCAAACCGGTGCATCGGATCGTCCAGGAAGTCCTGGACTCCGGCCTGGGCAGGGAGACCGAGCTTGACTGCGGCGAGCGCGTGTTTTCCCTGGTCTTCGCGCCGATTTCCGACCGCGGCTACGTCACCCTTTACGGCCACGACGTCACCGACCGCAAGCGGCTGGAAAATGAGGTCCTGCGCTCGCGCGACGAACTGGAGGTGCGCGTCCGGGAGCGAACGCGCGAACTCCTCGAGTCCACCCAGCGCCTGCGCGAGAGCCAACGCATCATCCAGCAGATCGCCGACACGACGCCGGATATCGTCTACATCTTCGACTTTGCGCGGCGGCATATCATCTATGCGAACCGCCGTGCCGCCGAGTTTATGGGCTACACGATGGAGCATCTCAGCAAACCGGGCCTCAGCTTTCTGGAGGAGCGGATCCACACAGATGACCGGGACAGCGTCCGCGTGGCCCGCGAGCGGTTTGCCACGGCGGATGAGAGCGACGTCATCGAGTATGAATACCGCGCGAAACGAGCGGACGGCCAATGGCGCTGGCTGCTGGTCCGCGAGGCGCTGTTTGCGCGGGCGCAGGGCGGCTCGCCGAAGCAGATCCTGGGCGCCGCGCTGGACATCACCGACCGGAAGGAAGCCGAGGAGCGCCTGAAGACCGCGAACGCGCTCCTGGAGCCCTTCGTCAAAGAGACGGCCCGGAAGCCGTACCTGGATTCCGTCGTCAAGATTCTCTCCGAAGTTTCCGGTTGCCGCAACGTGGGGCTCCGGCTGTTGAACGACCGCGGCGAAATCCCGTACGAGAGTTCGGTCGGCTTCGGCGAGGACTTCGTGAAGCGCGAAGGACCGCTCTGCGTGCACACGGACGGCTGCGTCTGCACGCGCGTCGTTCTCGGGAAACCGGTGACGGCGGACGATCCCATGATGACGCGGAAAGGCGCCTTCTGCTGCAACGACACGTTCAAGTTCGTCAGCGGCCTTGCGCCAGAGCAGCAGGAGAGGTACCGCGGCGCGTGCCCGCGGGCCGGCTTCGCCTCCCTGGCCGTCATTCCGCTCCGCTATCGCGGGACCACGATCGGCGCGCTGCACTTTGCCGACATCGCGCCGGGTAAGCTGAACCGGCCGTGCATGGATTCCCTCGAATCCGCCGCGCCGCTCATCGCCGAGGCGGTCTATCGCTTCGGCGTCGAGGAGCGGCTGCGGGAAAGCGAACAGAAATTCCGCGCCATCTTCGACCAGGTGTTCCAGTTCATCGCGCTCTTGAAGCCGGACGGGACGGTGCTCGAAGTCAACGAGCCGGCGCTGAGCTTCGCGAACATTTCGTTGCACGACGTGCTGGGCCGGCCGCTGTGGGACGGGCGGTGGTGGTGGGCTATGCCCGCGGCGCAGAAGCAGTTGAAGGAGGCCGTCGCCGCCGCCGCGCTGGGCCGCTTCGTGCGCTATGAGACGAAACTCCAGGGCGAAGGAGAATCCGCCATCATCGCCGACTTCTCGGTCAAGCCGGTCGTCCAGGCCGACGGCAAGGCGGCGTTTCTGATCGTCGAGGCGCGCGACATCACCGAGCACAAGCGGCTCGAGCAGGAGATCCTGGTCGCCGCCGGTGCCGAGCGGCGGCGGATCGGACAGGACCTGCACGACGGTCTCGGCCAGCAGCTCGCCGGCATCGCTTTGCTGAGCCGCGCGCTGCAACAGCGGCTCGCCGCGCGTGATGCGCGCGCGGCCGAAGAGGCCCATACCATCATGGACCTGGCCAATCAGGCCGCGACGCAGTCGCGCGCGCTCGCGCGTGGACTCTGTCCGGTGGAACTTACCGAGGACGGCCTGGCGGACGCGCTCCGCGAACTGGCCGTGAGCACCGAGAAAATCTTCGGCATTCCCTGCGAGTTCCGCTGCGAGACGCCCGCGTCGGTCGCCGACAGCGCGGTGGCCACGCACCTTTTCTACATCACGCAGGAGGCGGTCAATAACGCCGTCAAACACAGCCGCGCCGGCACGATCACCGTCTCGCTCAGCGGCGGACCCGACGGCATCAGCGTCCGCATCAAGGACGACGGCGTCGGCATGCCGGAACGCACCGACGAGAGCAACGGCCTGGGCCTGCGGACGATGCGATACCGCGCCGATGCGATCGGCGCCTTCCTGGATATCCGCAGCGTGCCGCCGCGAGGCACGATTGTGCGGTGCTACGTGAGATCGCCGAAAGCGGCAGTAACCTGATCCATGACCCAGCGGCCATTTGACAACGGACGGCAAATGGCTAGAATTGTGTCCGGCGCAGCCGCCCGACCGGCTGTTGCTTGAGACAAGACAGTGGTCCAACGGCGGACGGTCGTGGCACCGACCCCTCCAGCGAATAGTGAGGCGCGAAACGATGCCGACGAAGAGCAGCGGCGGCAAGAAGGCGAAGAAGCAGGTCTTCCTCGTGGACGATCATCCGCTCGTCCGGCAGGCGCTCTCGGAGTTGATCAACCAGGAAGGGGACATGGCCGTCTGCGGCGAGGCGGAAGGCGCGCCCGCGGCGCTGCGCTCCATCGCCGCCCTGAAGCCCGATGTCGCCGTCGTGGACCTCACGCTCAAGGAGGGCAGCGGGCTCGACCTCGTCAAGGACCTCAAGGTGCGCCACCCGAATCTGCCCGTGCTGGTGCTCTCGATGCACGATGAATCCACCTACGCCGAGCGCCTTTTGCGCTCGGGCGCGCGCGGTTACGTGATGAAGGACGAGGCCTCCGAGAAAGTCGTCATCGCCCTGCGGCGCGTGCTGGGCGGCGAGGTGTACCTGAGCGAGAAGATGTCCGCGCGGATCCTCCACAAGCTCGTCGGGGGCGCGGCGGCGACGGCCTCGCCGGTGGACCTGCTGAGCGACCGCGAACTGCAGGTTTTCGAACTCATCGGGCAGGGCGTCGGCACGCGCCGGATCGCGGAGAAACTCCACCTGAGCGTCAAGACGGTCGAGACCTACCGCGAGCACATCAAGATTAAGCTCAAACTCGACAACGCCACCGACCTGCTTCAGCACGCCATCCAATGGGCGCAGTCCAAATAATTGCCGATGGCCGGTTGCCGATTGAAAGCAAGGCAACGGCCAATGGCGCGCGGCAGCGCGCTTAATGCGGGCGAAGCCCGACCCCGTTCTTCATTCGGCATTCGGCAATCGTCAACCGGCAATAACGTATCGGGGTTTTCCCGATATTCCACGGCGAGATTTCCACCACCGTATCTTGCGGCCCCACCCCGATTGTTCGCGCGTGGCACTCCGTGTTTAATGCCCGAAGGTGAAAGTGATCGAGCGGGCGAATGGCGCCGGCGGATCAGAAGCGACAAGTCACCGGGGCGGCTTTTGGGGGGAGGTCAGGCATCATGGCGACGTGCCAGGCGGCCAAAACGGTCAGACGGGCGATGCGCAGGCGGCGGCGGTTCACCGAGGCTGAGAAGCGGCTCATCAGCCGCGGCAGGAAGCTGCTCAACCAGATCGAGCTGCAGCGCTGGCTCGCGACGCGGTGCAGCGAGGAGTTGGGCGATGAGGCCGATACGGCGCGGGAGGTGTCCGAGACTGAGCTGGCCCTCTCCGTGGCCGAGATCCGTTCGAGCGAAGTGGCCGATATCGAGGACGCGCTCCGCAGGATCGTGGACGGCACGTACGGCGTCTGCGACGTGTGCGGAGAGCTGATCCCGGCCGCGCGCCTGAAAGCGGCGCCTTCCGCGCGGCTCTGCGTGTCCTGCCAGAAGAAGTCCGAGGGCGCGCTGGATGCCGGGGAGAATTCGGAAGTCTGGGGCCGCGTCGAGAAGGGGCCGGCGGAAGAATGCGTGGCCAGCCAGCTTCTGCGGGCTCTGAGGGAAAGCGGCGCATAGGCCGCACGTTGCGGGGGCTTCGCGAAAGCGCACTCTTGAGAGATCAAGTCCGGGAGGGCGCGGAGCTGCCGGGGGATATGGTCGGAAGGGAATGCGAACAGGCAGGGCGGGGCGCCTGACCGTTCGCAGGTGCTTGCGGAATCGACGGAGCGAGCAGAGCGCCGGGCTGCAACGGATGGCGTGGGTTGAAAAGGGGAGCGCGGCCTTTCCATCCGATGCGGGTTCTGCCGGGACGTTGCTGTGGTCACGCAAGCATCCATAGAGGACGGCAACTGCCGGGGCAAGTCAGGAATGCGCGCGAGCGACCGTTGGGGCGGGCCGCTCGCGCGCACGGACTTGACGCTTCGAATGGGGAGGTCAAGCGGATGAACGAAAGGGATGTGCTTCGGGCATTCCTCGACGGGGGACAACTGGAAGCAGCCGCCCTGCGCACGAACGGAAAACAACTGTTTTCCGACGGGCGCCTGATTGCCGAGAAGCGCGGGGGAAAACTCCACATTATGGAGAATGCGGCCGGACCGCTTGACCAGGCGCACCGGACGCTGCTCCTGGACTTCGTGGAATGGCGCGAGCGGCGAGCCAAAGTCCTGCGGAGCCTGCTTAGCGCGAAGGAAATGCCGGCGGTGGCGCGCGCCTACGGAGCGCGGTCGCTCAGCGCGCGGTCGCAGCCGGTCCGCTGAGGGGAGAAGTATGAAGGCGATTGTAGATGCCGATATCTGCACGGGCTGCGGCGAGTGTGCGGATATCTGCCCCGAAGTTTTTGAAATGGTAGAAGCGATCTCCCGGGTGAAAGTGGACGTCGTGCCCGCGGCCGAGGAAGAGACCTGCCGCGCGGCAGCGGACGCCTGCCCGGTCGAGGCGATCACCCTCCAGCGTTGATCGCCGCCGAAATGGGGGCTGATTCGCGCGTCGGCTGCCTATCGCGTGCACGCCAGCAGCAGTGCGATCGCCACGAGCAACACCAGGCTGATCACGAACGACAGGGGCTTGTGCCACCACCAGCGGCTCGGCCGCCGCGCGAAGACGAACGATACGCCCACGTGCAGCCCGACCGCCGAGTTCGCCAGGAACAGAACTGCCGTAGCGCCCGCGCGCGACCATTCCCGCGTCAGTCCCGGCCAGAGCACCACCAGGAAAATCAGAAGGCCGAACGTCAGGTCGTTGATCATCCATTTCGTCAGTTCCCGGTACTCGCTCCCCGCGACCAGGTGCAGCGAGGTCAGCCAGAGCGCGCTCGCCCAGAGCGTCAGGACGATCAGCCCGCACGCCAGGCCGTCGCTCGCCGCCGGGGTCCGCGCAGCCGAAGCCGCCCAGGCCAGCAACCCGGCCTGAACCACCAGCGCAAAGGAATGCAGCACCAAGCCGCTGATCGTGCGCTCCTGCCAGCGGACCGAAGTCACGTACACCGCGTCGAGCAGTTTCGTCCGGATGACCAGCCGCGTGGCGAAGAGGAGCATCGCCAGGCCGAGCATGAAGCGCTCGAGCGGCGTGAGAAATCCGATCTCGACCGGCCGCGGCACATAGAGCTGGTGGAGCGCGATGGGAATCCCGTGGATCGCGTCGCGGAACCAGAAGATGGCCGCGTGCAGGTCACTCGGCGCGCCGACGAGGATCGAGGCGAAGCACGCCTCGAAGACTTTGATGACCGCGAGCGCCAGGACGACGATGACGGCGCGCCGGAGCCAGCCGGCGATTCGCGCGCGCATGCGATGTCCTTCGGCGGGCCTCGGCGCCGCCCCGCGCGGAGCGGAGGGCGCTTCCCGGGCGCGCGATCGCGCCGGCGGAACCGCGGCGCCGGTCTCAGCGCCGGCCGGAACCTCGTCCTGGAGCCGGAACGAATCGCGCGGCTCCGGCTTGGGCGGCGGCGCCGGCGGGCGGCGTAGCGGCGGAGGTTCCTCGCGCGACGTGCGGATGCCGCGGTCTGGGATCATGATGCTGTTCCCGCACTCCGGGCACTTCGAGCGCTTCCCCGCGTCACGGGCATCGGCGGCAAGGTCCACGCCGCAGGTCTGGCACGTGATGCGGATGTTCTGGCTCAGCGGTCTTCGGGGGTTTTGGGGAGCTATTTCCATTCTTTTCACCCGCGCGATTCTAAGGGCACGGGCGGGGAAAAGCAAGTGCGACCGGGCAACGGCGCTTCGGTCCCGGAGCTTCCGTCATCGGTCCGGCTGGAGCGCCCGCAGCACGGCCTTGCAGTCTCCCGCTCGCGACGCCGCCCGCAGCGCCGGCAGGCGATTCCCGTGCGGGACGGGCTGCTCGCCGACCTCGCGGAAGAACGCGTTCTTCCGCACCGCGTCGCGGCCGAACGCCGCTTCCGCCTGCGGGCTCAGATAGCCGAAGCCGCCGTGACGCAGCAGCAGCGAGTGGCCCCAGAGGATATGCGCGCCCTCGAGGAAGGCCGGCGCGTGCGGCTTCATCTCGGGGGCGTCGAAGTGGTCCACCAGCGGTTGCGAGGCGCTGTTCATCTCCGTGCCGACGCAGATGACCAGATGGCGCTCGCGCGCCGCAGCGACGGCCTCGTTGAGCTTCGCCAGTTTGAGCGCTTTCTCCGCCGGGTCGCGCAGGTTCCAGTTGCGGTCCGGGATGAAATTGACGCCGGCCTGCCCGGCGGACGAGTAGTAGTCCAGCAGCGCCCCGGTATTCTGCTCGGCGGTGGAGAGGCCGTCGAGCCAGGTGGAGATCGGCATGGCGCCGCACGCGCGGATCATCTCGACGACTTCCGCCAGCATGGGGAAATTCTTCGGGTCGGGCGGCGCGTAGCCGGGGCCGCCGTACTTCATCAGGCGCTTGCGGAGTGTGTCCCGGAAACGGACCGGGTCGTCCATCAGCGCCGCGAGTTCCGGTTCCGGCATCTGGATTTTCTCGGCCCAGAATTTCGCGCGGCGGGCGCGATCGGGCATGACCTTCTGCGCCTGGAGATCATAGGCCAGCAGCAGGTGGCGCTCGGTCGCGTTGCCGGAGGCGGTCAGCGGCAGCACGTCGCGCGTGTAGTCCACTGCCACGTCGCCGAGGAAGCGGTTGACGTTTTCCATCACCGCGCGGTTCCGGACGACGGAGCAGTCCTTCAAGCGCTGCAGCGTCCGCGCTGCGGGCGAGCCGGCCGGCGGCGTCTGTACGAAGCCCTGTCCCATGAAATAGGAGATGCCCGGCTCGTTCGGGGAGTTGATCTCCTCGCGGGCGAAGTGCTGGATGTACACGCGCGTCTCGATGCCCACCGTGAGCTTCGAGCGGAGCGCGTCGCCGGCGGCGAGCGTCTCGTCGAGCCCGTCGAGCACGTCGAAATCCACCACGCCCGCCGCAGCCAGCCCGCGCTGGTACGCCTCCCAGGCGATGCGACTGGGCGAAAAGCCGTGCGCGTTGTAGGAGTGGAAGCTATGGCAATGCATGTTCACCCAGGGCCGCGGCGGCTCGGTGCGGATGGCGCCCGCGTCCGCCAGCGCCTTGAGTTCCGCCAGCGCGCGCAGCCGCCCGGCGCGGTCAGGCTGATTGAGCGCCTCTACCAGTTGCGTTGCGTTTTCCATCAGGCCGTCCTTTGTCTCTGTGTCCACTTTTGGCGAGAAAGAAATGCGATCACTTCGCCGGCGCGATCTCGAAATGATGCGGCTTCGGCTGCACTGCGGCGTTGACCTCCGCGGTCGCCTCGATCGCTTTCTTCATCAGCCGGTCCAGTTCGGCCTTCTTTTTGCCTGCAACGTACAGCGCCGGGTCGTCGAGCCACGCGGGAGCCTTCCAATTGGCCACGTCGCGGTAGGCGGATACCGCCGCTTCCTTCTTCTGGATCAGAGTGAGGACAGCCTGGCACTGCTCGGCAATCGGCCCTTCGGTCAGCTCGCTCATGTTCCAGGCGTTCGGGGGCTGGAGATCATCCTTGCTGATCGTCGCGACCTTCTTGCCGTCAATCGAAACGTCCCACTTCTCAGACACTATCCGCGTCTTATCGAATTGAACGGACAGCAGATACTGATTGAGTTTTGCCGAGAGCGGGACGAGCTTCAGCGCGTCGCGGGCCTCCTTCGGGATCGGCATCGGAAGGCAATCGTCGGTCCGCTCGAAAGAAATCCCCGTTTCGTCTATTTTAAGGTCCTTGACCGTACAGTTTGAGGCGGCGACCTTGCCGCCGTTCCCTGTGTCAACCAATACGCTCGAGACGAGCCCCGGCGCATCGAGTCCAACGAGGCACGCATAGGCCATCGTCAGCTGGCCGACCGGTCCGGGATGGACGCCATCCCCGCCGAGCGGAATGACGTTGGGCGACTTCAGATTATTGCCCCAGAGGTCGAGCAGCGCGTGGAACTGGTCCGCGCAGGCGAGTTTCTGTCTTGCCGCCAGCTCGACGATAGCCGTTGCCATCTTGTCGAGCGTCAGGTCGTGTCCCTTAAGGTCTGCGGACGTCGTCCCATCGTTGACCGGGCTCGCCGTGAGAAAGATCGGGCGCGCGCCCGCGGCTTTGATCCGATCAATGAGCGTCTCCATCTGCTTGATGTAAGGCTCGACTCTTTGCGGCCCGCCTCCTGCGTCATTCATACCGAGCTCGATTGTCACCACGGTCGGCTTCCAGCAGAGCACGTCGGTGTCCAGGCGCGCCAGAACGCGCGGCACGGTGTCGCCGCCGACGCCGGCGTTGCGGAACTGGAGGTTCCATTTCGGGAACCGCGTGACGCAGTACGCCTCGATGTAGTTCGAGTGCAGATGCTGCGCGGTGATACTGTCGCCGGCCATAGCGACGATATCGCCGTCGCGAAGCGGAAATTCGCCCGCCTGCGCGGCAGAGGCGAAGAGAATGACAGCGGTCCAGAGAACGAACTTGCTTACTCCCGGTAGCGACCTCATCGTGTGCCCTCCTCCTTGCAAATACCCATTAAGAAAGCGCTCACTCCTCCGACTCCCATTGTTCAGGCCGCGCGCCGCCGGTGGCGTACTTGCGCAGCATTTTGAGCAACACCTGAAAATCGCGCGCCAGCGGCGCCTCGACGCGGATCGACGTCGCCGCCGCCACGGGTAAGAACGTCAGCGCGCTCGCGTGCAGCGCCGGGCGCGCCAGGAGCGGCGTCTCTTCCTGGCCGCGCTTCGCCCGGTAGCCTCGCTTGAACGCCGAGAGCAGCACAGTGCTCCCGCCGCCGTAAACACGGTCGGCCGCGATCGGGTAACCGATGTGCGAGAAGTGGATTCGGACCTGGTGCCGCCGGCCCGTCTGCGGCAGCGCGCGGACGAGCGTGAAGCCGCGGAACCTCTCGACAACCTCGTAGGGCGTGACCGCCGACTTGCCATGGCGCTCGTCCACGAACACTCGCTCGAGCTCATGCTCATGCGCCGCGAGCGGCACTTCCACCGAGCCGGTCTCGGTGAGCATCTCGCCATGGAGAATGGCCAGGTACTCCTTCTTGATCGTGCGCTCCCGGAACTGGCGCGAGAGATGCAGTTCCGCCTCGCGCGATTTGACGAAGATCACCGCGCCGGTCGTGTCGCGGTCGAGCCGGTGCACCGCGCGCGGACGGTACGATTCGCGCTGCGCGATCGCGGCGTAAGTCGGCGACCGCCGCACGTGCTCGAGCACACCGTTCTGGAACGGGCACGCCTCGGAATGCCGCTCGCGCACGACCGTGCAGCCGGCGGGCTTGTTGAGGACGACGACCTGCTCATCCTCATAGAGCACCGGCGCGCGGATAACCTCGGTTTGGAACTTCCGGCGCGCGGCGGCGCGGCCGGCGACGGTCACGTTCTCGCCCGCGCGCAGCACGCGCTTCGGGTCCGAGGTCTCGCCGTTCACCGCAACGTTCCCGGAGACGATGAGATGCCGGACGAACTCCTCCGGCTCCAGCGGCAGCGCGTCGCCGAGAAAGACGCGAAGGTTCTGGCCGGCGCATCGAGCCGGGACGACGAGCACGATATTCTCTTCAGGGTTATCCATCATGGTCTCTGACGCGTAGTTTCCGTCATTCGCGCGCCGTTTGCAAGGCCAAGCTGTTCTTGACGGCCTGGGCGACCGAGGAATAAACTGATGACGCATTGGGATTTCTTAAAGGGAGAACCATGGCCAGGAGCATTCGCCTGCACGAGACGGACACCCTTGCGCGCGCTCCGATGACGTTCGGTGTGTTTGCGACGTGCGATCCGCGCGTGGACGAGGCGTCGCGGACCCGGTCGCGCAATATCGTCGGCATGGTCGCGGAGGCTGTCGCTGCGGAGGTGAAGATGCCCGGCGGCGCGGCGGCGCGCGTCGTCTGGAGCCCGGTGCTCGTGGACGACGAGCGCGGGGCGGACATCGTAGCGCAGCAGTTCCACGAGGCGGGCGTGCAGGCGATCATCTGCGCTCCGGACACCTGGGCGTTCCCGCAGTTGGGCTTGATCTCCCTCGTCCAGCAGTTCCCGCGCGACCTGCCGCTGAACCTGACCTGCGGCAACAGCGGCCCGAAGCCGGGCGTGGTCTTCACGCACGCGGCCAGCGGCGCGCTCAGCCAGTACGGGCGCCTCGTGCACATTAACGTCGGCAACTGGCCGGACGTCGGCCCGAACCCGCAGATGAGCGAGGGCACGAAGAAGGCGCTGGTGGACTGGGCCTATGCGGCGCTCGCGGCGCAGTCGCTCAAAGGCCGCCGCGTGGTGATCTGGGGACACGACTCGATGGGGATGGAGACGGCGCTCGCGCACGTGATCGCCACGCGCAACACGTTCGGGATCGAGATCACCCGCCTCGACATGAAGCTGCTGGCGGACATGCTCCAGAAGAAGTCGTACAAGGCCGCCGAGCTGCGCGCGCTGCGGGCGTGGGTGGATGGCCATCTCGGCAAGCGCCTGGCCATTCGCGGCAAGCCCGCCAGCGAGCGCTTCAACCAGTGCCTGGCGATGTACCTGATCACGCGCGACGTGATGCGCGACTTGAACGCCGTCGGCGGCGGCTTCATGGGCCAGTTGGAATGGGGCTCGGACCGCCGCGGCATTCCGCTGCCATGCGCCGACGTAATGGAGTCGCTCTTCAATTCTACGTTCGACCACACCGGCCGCCGCGCGCCGATTCCGTACGCGACCGAGGCGGACGTGCAGGGGCTCCTGACGATGCTCTTCTTCACGCGCCTGACCGGCGGGAACCCGCCCCTGTTCATGGACTTCCGCAAGGTCTGGGAGGCGTGGGAAATCCGCGCGCTGGCCGAAAAACTCGGCATCGGCGGCCTGAACGGGTGCACGCTCTGGGAGCAGAAAGGGTTCGTGGACGGAGATAATTCCGGCAGCGCGTCGTTCGATTGGGCGGCGAGTCCGGGCGCGTCGGTGGACGAGATCATGTCGAAGGTCGCCATGCCGCCGGTGGACGCGGCTTATTTCCCCGGCATGGGCAACTCCGTCACGTTCGTCACGCCGGCGGGCATCGAGGGCATCGCCGGCCGCCTGGCGTACTCCGCCGCGAACGGGATGTTCTCGCTCTCGTGGGACGAGGCCGTCACGGCCGAATTGCCCGAGAAGCTTTCCGAAGCGGTCTGCAGGACCTCCACGCCGGACTGGCCGCACACGTTCGTCGTGCCCAGGTACGCGACGATGGGCGAGTACAAACAGTACGCGCCGGCCAACCACTTTCACATGACCTGGGGCCTGTCGCCCGCGCGGCTGGAGTACTGGATGGACCTGGCGAATGTGCTCTCGGCGACGCCCTGGGCGGGCCGGCCGCGTTACGTCGAGGGCGCCGACCGCCCGTCGCCGCTGCTCCACATCCTCAACGGCGGCGAGACGCAAGCGAAGATGCTCCTTGCGCGCAGGTGACGTTACGGGCGCTCGGCCGTCAATTTTTCGACGGCCGGCACTCCGCCGGAGAGCGGCGCCGACTTCACGCGCCAAGCGGCCAGCAGAGAGATCAGGATCAACGCCACGCCGCACATGAGGAACGGCGCGACGTAGTACGGCTTCTCAGGTGTGCCCATGAGGATGGAGAGATAGCCGCCGCCGAGCGGGCCGAAGCAGAACGCGGCGCTGCCGATGAATGCGATGACGCCGAAGGCCTTGCCGATGTCGCGCTCGGGCGTGATCCGGCGGATGATCGCGTAGAGGCTCGGCATCACGCCGCCGATCGCCAGTCCGAAAATGATCCGCAGGATGTAGAGATGGGTGATGGTCCTCGCGAAGTAGAAGGGCAGCGAGAGTATCCCTGACAACAGCGTGCAGACCACCAGCATCCGCTTGTGTCCCCATTGGTCCGCCAACTGGCCCAGGTACCATGCTGAAGTCATGTCCGCGAAACCGACCACGAACATGATCTGCCCGGTGACGGCGGCCGCCTCGTCGTAGGGCTTGCCCGAGAGTTCCTTCACGAAATACGGAAACACCGGCGCCGGCGCGACGGTGCCGAAGTTGATCAGGAACAGGACCAGCATCAGGGTGAGAAAGCCGCCGATGGAGAACAGGTCGCGATACGTGCCGGTCTTGGCGGTCTCGCCGCGCACGGCGGGCGTAAAAGTTTCCTTCACGCCGTAATGGACGATCAATGCGCCGGCGCCGATCAGGCCGCCGGCGACGTAGAACGTGGGGCGGAACCCGAAGAGCACCGCGGCGTGTCCGCCCATCAGCGGGCCGAACGAGGCGCCGGCGATGACGGAGGCCTGCATCACGCCGAGCGCGTAGGCCGAACGCTCCGTCGGGGTCTCGCTGGCGATCAGCGCCATGCCCGCCGCCACCGTGCCCGTCAGCGTCCCCTGGATGATGCGCAGGATCAACAGTTGGTGCACGTTCTGGGCCAACCCCATGAGCGCGACGATCACCGCGCCGGCGACCATCGCGCGCAGCACCATGATCTTCCGCCCGTAGCGGTCCGCCAGGTGGCCCCAGACGAGCGCGAAAATCGCCATCGGCAGTCCGATGGCCGCCATGAGGATGCTGGCCCATTGGACCGCCTGGTCCTTGGGAACGCCCAGGTCCTGGACGATGTAGAACGGCAGGAACGGCATGACGAACGCGAAGCCCGCCATCGAGATGAACTGCGCCGCGCACATCGAGTAGAACGTCTTTCGCCACGCAACCATTCTGTTCGGGTCCAATTCGGAAAGCGGGAGCGCCGTTCTCAGCGACGGTTGCTTCGCAGCGAAGCCCCGATTCGCAAAGCAGCCACGGGAATTCGGCGAGGAGCCACGACCACCGCTGGATTATACAGCCAGCGGGGCGGACTGGGCAAGACGAGCGGGGCGATCCGAGGATGCGCCTGGCTCAAGGACGTCTTTCACGCTCTCGGGCCAGGTCCGATTTGACCATCATAGCCACGAGTTCCTCGAATCGGACAGTTGGTTTCCAGCCCAGGACCCGCTGCGCCTTCGCCGCGTCGCCGATAAGCAGTTCCACTTCGGCGGGCCGGTAGAACTGCGGATCGGTCTCGAAGTGGGCCTCCGGCTTCAGGCCGACGCAGGCGAACGCTGCGTTCAGCAGTTCGCGCACGCTGCGCGTTTCGCCGGTGGCGATCACATAGTCGTCGGCTTTCGGTTGCTGGAGCATCAGCCACATCGCGCGAACGTAATCGCCGGCAAACCCCCAGTCGCGCTGCGCCTCCAGGTTGCCCAGCCGGATCTTCTCCTTGTGTCCGGCGGCGATCCGGGCGACGCCGGAGGTGATCTTGCGGCTGACGAACTCATAGCCGCGGCGCGGCGACTCGTGGTTGAAGAGGATGCCGCTGCTGGCGTGCATCCCGTAGGCCTCGCGGTAGTTGAGCGTCAGGTAGTATCCGGTGCACTTGCTGATGCCGTACGGCGACCGCGGATGGAAGGGCGTGGTTTCCCGTTGCGGCGTCTCATGCACCTTGCCGAACATCTCGCTCGAGCCCGCGAAGTAGAACCGGCAGTCCGGCTTCAACCGGTGCAAGGCGGCCAGCACGTACTGCGTGCCGTGGATGTTGATGTCGAGCGTCGAGAACTCGTCATCGAAACTGTAGCTGACGAAGCTCTGGGCCGCCAGGTGGTAGCACTCGTCCGGGCGCACCGTGTCAATCACGGAGAAGACGCTCGCATAGCTTTCCAGCGAGGCGGCGTGCAGGTGCAGGCGGTCTTTGAACTGTTGAAGGCGCAACAGCCGGTGTTGCGGGTCCTCCATCGCCACCCGGCGGACAATGCCGTGGACCTCGTACCCCTTCTCGAGAAGCAGTTCCGCCAGGTAGGAGCCATCCTGCCCCGTAATTCCCGTAATCAGCGCTTTTTTCATGGCCTCCCCTCATTGAACAGTAAAACGCGTGGGCAAACGATACCATAAACGCGACGGTTTTTCATGTCATGAGCGCGCCGCGCTCCGCAACTCGATTTGGCAGCGGGATTCTGATATGGTAAATTTCCACTTTTCAGCCCTTGGACATCGTTGTTTTCATTTCTGGCATTGAGGAGATGGAGATGCCTGACGCGCGAATTGACCGCTTGTCCATAACCACCCTGCGGATGCTGGCGCTCGACATGGTCCAGACGGCGAAGTCGGGCCACCCGGGAATGCCGCTCGGCGCCGCGCCGGCGGCGTACGTGATCTGGGACCGGTTCCTCAAGCACTATCCCGCGAATCCTCACTGGGCCGACCGCGACCGTTTCGTCCTGTCCTCCGGCCACGCCTGCGCGATGCTCTACGGCCTGCTCCACCTGGCCGGATACGACCTGCCGCTCGAACAGCTCAAGCGGTTCCGGCAGATGGACAGCCTCTGCCCCGGCCACCCGGAGGCGGGCCTGACGCCGGGCGTCGAGGCGACCGCCGGGCCGCTCGGCCAGGGCATTTCGAACGCGGTCGGCATGGCCATCGCCGAGCGGCACCTCGCCGCGGTTTTCAATCGGCCCGGACACGAGATCGTCAACCACCGCACGTTCGTGATGTGCTCCGACGGCGACATGATGGAAGGCGTCTCCTCCGAGGCCGCTTCGCTCGCCGGCTTCCTGCAACTGGGCAAGCTCGTCGTGCTGTATGACGACAACGGCATCAGCATCGAGGGGCGCACGCAGGAGCTGGCGTTCAAGGAGGACGTCGGCGCGCGTTTCGAGGCGTACGGCTGGCGCGTATTGAAGGTAGCCGATCTGAACGACATCGCGGCCGTTGAGAAGGCGCTGCGGCAGGGCGTGGAGGAGTCGGACCGGCCCACGCTGATCTGGGCGCACAGCACGATTGGGTTCGGCGCGCCCGAGGCGAACACCGCCAAGGTCCATGGCGAGCCGATGAGCGAGGACCATGCCGGCCTCACGAAGAATTACTACGAGTGGGATTGCACGCCGGCGTTCCGCATCCCCGACGAGGCGCTGGCGAATTACCGCAAGGCGCTCGACCGCGGGCGCGAGGCGGAGACGGCGTGGACCCGCAGGTTCGAGGCATATCGCAAGCAGTTCCCGGAACTCGCAGAGCGGTTCACGATGATGATGAGCGGCCGGTTGCCGGACGGCTGGGAGAAGTCGGTGCCGGTCTTCGCGGCCCCGGAGGAAATGGCGACGCGCGACGCGGGCGGCAAGGTGATGAACGCGGTCGCGAAGATGTTCGAGGGCCGTCTGGTCGGCGGCTCGGCCGACCTCGCGCCCTCCACCAAGACGATCCTGAAGGACTTCGGGCACATCGGGCCGGGGAATTTCGGCGGGATGAACATGCACTTCGGCGTGCGCGAGCACGCGATGGGGGCCATCCTCAACGGCCTGGCGCTGCACGGCGGATTCATCCCGTTCGGCGCGACGTTCATGGTGTTCGCGGACTACATGCGCCCGACGATCCGCGTCGCGGCCATCTCGAAGCTGCCGGTGATTTACGTGTTCACGCACGATTCCATCGGCGTCGGCGAGGACGGGCCGACGCACCAGCCGGTGGAGCACCTGGCCTCGTTCCGCGTGATCCCCGGTCTGACGGTCATCCGGCCTGCCGACGCGAACGAGACGGCCGCGGCCTGGAAGGTGGCGCTCGAACGCCGCAACGGTCCAACGGTGCTCGCGCTGACCCGGCAGAAACTACCGACGCTCGACGCGGCAAAATATCCGGTCGCGGCCGGCGTGCCGCGCGGCGCGTACATCCTCTCTGAAGCCGCCGCCGGTGCGCCCGAACTGCTGCTGATCGCCAGCGGGTCCGAGGTTACGCTGGCGCTGCAGGCGCAGGCGAAGCTTGCGGCCGAGGGCATCCGCGCGCGTGTCGTGAGCATGCCGAGCTGGGAGCTCTTCGAAGAGCAGGACGCGGCGTACAAGGCCAAAGTTCTTCCCACCGGACCGGCGCGGCTGGTCATCGAGGCGGGAGTTCGCCAGGGCTGGGACCGCTACCTCGGCGCGAAGAGCGACGGCATCTGGCAGAACGGTTTCGGCGTGTCGGGTGCGTACAAGGACGTCTTCAAGCGGTTCGGTTTCACGGTCGAGAACGTGGTCGCCAGGGCCAGGGCACTGCTCGGGAAGAAATGAGCGCAGGGCGGATGGAACAGGAAAAAGCTGACGTCCAGCCGGACAAGCCCGACGCCGAGCCGGTGAAGATGCGCTCCTGTATCCTCGAAGCAGGCGCCGAGGGCGTGCGTTTCATCGTAGACGGGCGAGTGGCGAAGATCATGCCCTTCGACGCCTACGAAGCGTTCCACAAGAACCTCACGCGGGGCCTCGAGTTCAATATTTACCCGCTCCAGACTGCAGACCAGGCCGAGATCAAGGTGCAACTGCCTCCGCTCTCGGAAATCCGCGCGGGCAGAGTCGAACTGCGGTCGTCGGACGGCGTGACCTACGGCCGGCAGTACAAGCTCATCGCGGTGAAGAAGGACGCGGACCGGAAGTCCTACGCCACCGTCGCGCTGGCGGACACAGGCGAGGTGGTCGAGCGCGAGCCCTGGGAGGATTTCAAGCGGCGCGTCACGTTCCGCCGGTGCCGCAGCGGCACCGCGTACGACACGATGCTCGGGGAATTTAACCCGCGGCTCTACTTCGACATCACCGGGAAAATCTATAAGCCTGAAGAAGAGAAGCCCAAGGATAAGGAAACGCCGGCCGCGGAAAGGAAGGCGCCGGGCGAAATGGTAAAGAAGGCGCCGGAAAAGGAATCCGACAAAGAGGACCCGCTGCTGAAGATCGGCGCCGCGGGCATCGGGTGGCTTCGGAAGAACCCGCGCTATGGTTACATCGCTGCTGGCATCTTGTTGCTCATCCTGATCTTCACCGTCGTCAGGGTCCGTCGCGGGCCGAATTTTATTAAGCCGAAGCCCGAGGTGCAGAGCGCAGCCAAGCTGGATTACCACCTGAACCAGGAATACGAGATTGCGCAGGCGCTCGGCAGGGTGGACTTTGTGAAATACGCCAGGAGTAATCCGCAGGCAGCGAAGGACAGTGTCGAGAACCTCGCGGCCTTTGTCGAAAAAACCCGGTCCACGCCCAATCTGACCGCCGATCAGGCCCAGAAACTGCTTTTCATCTCGAACACCGTGCCAAAGCTTCAGGCGGCATTGGAAAAGGCGACCGCGAAATAAGATCGGGGCGCGACGGCGAGACCTTCATCGTCCGGCTTTTGCAGCCGGCGATTCTTCCGGCACCAGGATCACGTCGTCGAGACCGAAGCACGCCTCGACGGTTTCGCCGGGCGTGGCGACGCAGGCGGTCGGGTGATGGAGCAGCAGGTTGATCTCCTCCTCGGGGGCCGACGGCGCGCTGAGGCGCACGACCACCTGCTCCTGGTCGCCGAGGTACATGACCTCTTTCACCAGGCCGCGCAGGCGGTTGGCGGCGTTCGGGCTGGGGCCGAGCGTCAGCGCCTCGGGCCGGATGCAGCAGGTGACCTTGCCGCTGGCGCGCCCGCGAGCGCGGATTTTTCCGTAGGGCGTGGCGATGAGCGTCTCGTCGGCGGCGGGGCGCGCCTCGCCGAGGAGCACGTTCGCCTGGCCGACGAACTCGGCGACGAACCGGTCCGCCGGGCGCGTGTAAATCTCGCGCGGCGTTCCGGCCTGCCGGACCTCGCCGTCGCGCATCACCGCCAGCCGGCCCGCGAGCGAGAGCGCCTCCTTCTGGTCGTGCGTGACGTAGACGGTGGTGATGCCCGTCTCGGCGTGGATGCGCCGAAGCTCCTGGCGCATCTCCAGGCGCAACTTCGCGTCGAGGTTGCTCAGCGGCTCGTCGAGCAGCAGCACGTCCGGCTCGATCACCAGCGCCCGCGCGAGCGCCACGCGCTGCTGCTGCCCGCCGGAGAGCTGGTTCGGGCGGCGCTCCTCGAGCCCTTCGAGCCGCACGAGCTCGATCACGCGGCCGACGCGCCGGCGAAGTTCCTCGCGCGGGATGCGCCGCAGCTCGAGTCCGTAGGCGACGTTCTCCCGCACGCTCATGTGCGGCCATAGCGCGTAGTTCTGGAAGACCATACCGGTGTTGCGGCGATGCGCGGGGACGGCGTTCATGAGCCGGTCGCCGAACCGGATTTGGCCCGCGTCCGGCTCCACGAACCCCGCGATCATGCGCAGCAGTGTCGTCTTGCCGCAGCCGGAAGGCCCGAGCAGAAAAAAGAACTCGCCCTTCGCGATCTCCAGCGAAACGTCCCGGACCGCGGCCACGTTGTCATACTTCTTGCTGAGGTTCTTCAGGACTACCGGAAGCATGGATCACTCCAAAACGAAGAAGTCCGAACTACGGAAGAATTTAAACCACAGATGAACACAGATGTACACAGATAAACACGAATACGGATTTTTTGCGGGCAGGCCGTTCTTGTTTTTTGTCGTTCTTCGTATCTGTGTACATCTGTGTTCATCTGTGGTTGAAAATGCTGTCGCTGTTGTTCACGTGACGATGGGCAAGGTGTCGCCGCATTGTTTGCACTTCGACCCGGCCAGTCCGACCGGCTGCGCGGAGAAGCCGGACCGCCGGATGACCACCGATTTGCAGTTGGGGCAAAGCGTGTTCTCGAAGTCGTCGCCGGCGATGTTCCCGGCGTAGAGATATTTCAGGCCGGCCTTGCGGCCCATGGCGAGCGCGTGCAGGATCGTCGCTTCCGGCGTGACGGGCGCGCGGTCGAACTGGTAGTCGGGATGATACCGCGATACATGCCACGGGATTTCCACGCTCACGCTCGCGAGGAACTCCGCCAGCCGCTGCAGTTCGCCCTCGTCGTCGTTGAACTTCGGGATGAGCAGCGTGGTGACCTCGACGTGGATGCCGGCCTCGTGCATCAGCCGGATCGCCCGGCAAACCGGTTCCAGGCGCGCCTTGCAGCGCTCGCGGTAGAACTTGTCGTTGAACGCCTTGAGGTCCACGTTGGCCGCGTCAATCAGCCCGGCCATCTTCTCGATCGTCTCGGGCGTCTGGTAGCCGTTCGTCACGAAAACGTTGCGGCGTCCTTCGGCCTTCGCCAGCCGCGCGCAATCGGCGGCGTACTCGAAATAGATCGTCGGCTCAGTGTACGTGTATGAGATGCTCGGGCAGCGCCGCGACTTCGCCGTCGCGACGACCTCCTCCGGCGTGGTGAATTCGCCCGCGATCTCGCTCTGTCGGGCGGCCTGCGAGATTTGCCAGTTCTGGCAGAAGTCGCACTGGAAATTGCATCCGATCGTCGCGATGGAGAAACTGCTCGTGCCGGGCAGGAAGTGATAGAGCGGTTTCTTCTCGATCGGGTCCACGTGCGCGGCGATCAGCTTGCCGTAAACGAGCGTGTAGAGCGTCCCCGCGCGGTTCTCGCGCACTCGGCAGACTCCCCGCTGGCCCGGCTTGATGTGGCAGCGATGCGAGCAGAGGAAACAGTCGCAGAAGTTCTCCGCCGCCTTCTGGTAAAGGACCGCTTCATGCGGTTGGCGCGCTTCCTGTCCCATTTCGCTGCCCTCCCTCACTATTGCGGCCCTATCACGTAGTATAGCCGGTAGAGCGGCGTTTCAAATATTCGTTTCATATCATCCGGCGCGCCGAAGATGAAACCCGCCTTCAGCCGCGCCAGCGTGTGCTCGCGCATCTGGAACGGCGTCAAGGAAAAACCGCAACGTTGAAAATTAATCCATGCCTCAATTTTATCATATGGGTCGCTGTCGTGGAGGAGAATCCAGGCGCCTCTGTGCCCTCTGAGTTCCCGCGTCAGTTGCGCTTGCCAGTCGGAGAAGTCCAGGTACTCCGGAGTGAGCTTGCCACGGTAGTAGCGCCGGAAAATGTCATACACGCCTCGGTCGGGATGGTAGCCGATAATCAGCGCATCCGCCGATCGTTCCGAGGCTTCAACGGTCGCGGCGATTTCCCGCCAGGGCGTGACCATGTCGGCATCGGCGAACTGACGATTCGTGAAATAGTTGACCTGCGACGCGATCGTCGTCGCCAGAATCAGGATGCCGCAGAGCCGACCGAGCCATTTTGCTCGGAGGCTGATCAGGCCGATGGCGATCAGCCCGCACCACGCCGGCAGCAGGATGGTCAGGTGCTTCGCCCCGAGCGCGGAGAAGGCGAGCGACGCTGCGAACACCGCCGCGACCTGGATGAAGAGCAGTGCAGCCAGGCTTCTACGACGGGCGAAGACCGACACGATTCCGCTCGCCGCCGCCAGGCCGAACGCGATGAGCGCCGGGAGTACGACCGGAAAATTCAGCGGGTTCACCGTCTCGCCGAGGCAGAGCGTCAGCGGCAGGTAGCAGGCCTTGGCCCAGCCGCCGAGTTGCTGCGCCGTGTATTGCGTTTGGGCGCCCCACGTCACCGCGCCACGCGCGCTGTACCACATCCACGGCGCGATCAGCACGGCGACGGCGAGGTTCGCGACGACCCACGGCGCAAGCCGCCGCAGTCGCCGCCGGTGGAACCGGACCAGAAAAATCACCTGCGCCGCCCACAGGCTCACGGCGAAGAGGTTGGCGTACACCAGCAGCGCGGTCGCAACGGCGTACGCCGCAAAGGACAGGACGCTCCGCCGCCGGATCGCCCAGACCAGGGCCAGCGTGCTCGCAAGCGCGAGCGTGCAGGCGAGCGAATACGGCCGGGCGATGCGGCTGTACATCACGTGCAGCGGCGAGAGCGCCATCAGCCACACGGCGACGAGCCCGCAGCGCCGGCCCAATCCGCGCACGAGCAGCCACGTCATCCAGACCGCCGCCACGCCGAGCGCAGCGGAGGGAATCCGCATCCACGAGTCCGACCCGTCCGGCGGCATCCACAGCCGCAGCAGCAACTCATAGAGCGGATGGTTGCCCTTCATCGCCTGAATATGCGCGGAGAACGAGAGGCTCAGCCGCTGCAGCGAGGCCAGCTCGTCGCACCAGAGCGGCTTCTGTCCCAGCGCCGCAAACCGCAGCGCCGCGGCAGCGGCCAGCGCCGCCACAAGCCAACCTGTGCTCATTTCCCGGCGAGTTTCTTTTACCACCAAGTCACCAAGACACCCAGAAAAGCGCTCGGACCATGCGGCTTGGAGATTGGGAGATTAGAAGATTGAGAAATCAAGCTCGATGGTTTTACCGATCCCCAATCTCCCAATTTCCAAATCTCCCGATTTCTGATCATCTGTCCCCTGTCTTGGCGGTTCAAGCGGGTTACTCCGGAACGCTGGGACAAGGCCGCATGAAGCCGGGCAGCACGGCGGAGAGGCTGAGGAAATCGCGCAGGCGGTTCGGAACGCAGTTGCGGCAGATGAAGTAGGTGAGCTTGCGGTCCAGCGCCTGCTGCCGCAGCGCCCGGTACTTTTCGTTGTTCCAGATTTCCGCGAAGCTCTGCTCGAAGAGGTTGCCGAGATTGCAGACGTTTCCCTCGGCGAACGAGCAGCATGGGCGCACGTCGCCGTTGACGGCGATGTACAGGCTGAACCAGGGCAGCAGGCAGATACGCTGCGGCGGCGTCTCCGGGATGCCGGCCTCGTACTTGCGAAAGTAATTCGGCAGGCTGCGCAGGAGCACGCCGGCGTTGGTGCCCACCTTCAGCTCCGCCGCCCGGTCGCGCGCCGCCTCGAGCTGCCGGCGCAGGGACTCGAACTCCACCCCGCGCGACAATTCCTCTTTGCGGTCCGGCACGGAGAGCGTCTCGAGCGGCTGGAAGTACATCGAATCCGCCTTCAGCCGGTGCGCCAGGGCCACCATCTCGACGATCTCGCCAATGTTCTCCGACTGGAGGACGAACTGCAGCCGCAGGAACGGCGTCGCGGAGCGCTTCTGGGCTTTCACACGCTGCAGTTCCTCGATGTTGAGAATGATGCGGTTGAAGAAATCGCGTCCGCGGATCTTCGCGTAGGTCACCGGCCGCGCGGCGTCGAGCGAGACCTTGATGAGGTTCAGCCCGGAGTCCACGACCTCATCGGCCTTGCCGGCGCAGAGCGTGAAGTTCGTCGTCGTCAGCACCGCCGCGCCGCCGGCTTTCGCGTGGCGGACCATGGCGAGCAGGTCCGGGTTGAGGAAGGGCTCGCCCGCGCCGCTGAGCGCCACGCGGAGCGGCCGGATCTGGTCGAAGATGTCCCGGAAGTGGTCGAGCGTCATCTTCGCGGCCCGCTCGGGCGGATAATCCGGCACCTGGCACATCCGGCAGCGAAGGTTGCAGCCGATGACCGGCTCGAGCTGGAAGTGCAGCGGCCGCGTCGGCACCACGAGCGGCTTGCGCAGTATCGTCCAACCGGTCCGAACCATGCGCCAGAGATTCGACATTCAACGCTCCCGTTTGCCGGTGTCCGCCAGGAGACCCCGGTAAAGCTCGATATACGCATCGGTCATGCGGCTGAGCGAGAACTCGCGGCGGACTCTCTCGCGGCCCTTGATGCCCATCTCCTGTGCCTTGCGCGGGTCGCGCGCGAAGTCGAGGAGCGCGCGCGCCAGGGCGTCCGCGTCGGCCGGCGGGACCAGCAGGCCGGTCTCGCCCGGCAGAATCTGATCCACGGCGCCGTCCACCGCCGTCGCGACGACCGGTTTGCCCGCGGCCATCGCTTCGAGGACGGCATTGGACATTCCTTCCCACAGACTCGGCAGCGCGAAGACGTCCGACGCCGCCAGGATCAGCGCGACATCCTTTCGATAGCCCAGGAACCGCACGCGCGCGTCCACGCCGAGCCGCCGCGCCTGCGCTTCCAATTGTTCGCGCAGCGGGCCGTATCCAGCGACCAGGAACGCGGCGGACGGCGCCTTCTCCGCAACCGTCCGCGCAGCCGCGAGCAGGAATTCCATCCCTTTCTGCTCGTGCAGCCGGCTGAGCGTGCAGACCACGAACGCGTCGGCCGGCAGGGCGAGCTTCGCGCGCGCGACCGCCGCGTCCGGGAGCGATTCCCATTCCGCGAAATCAATCCCGTTCGGAATGACCGTCGCGCGCTCGGCGGCGACGCCTTCCGTCCGCGCGGCGAATTCCAGCGTGCGCCGCGAGACCGGCGTGAAGGCGTCCGCCAGCGGCGCCGTCCAGCGCGCGAGCCGGTACTGCCAGCCGCGGTTGTGCAGGTTGCTCGCGCGGACCGAGCTGACGATCACCGGCCGGCGCTTGCCCTCGTCGGACCAGCGTGCGAGCCGGCCGGCGATACGCCCGGCGACGTCGGAATGAAACAGGAGCGTCTGCACCAGCTCGATCCTCTCGCGCTTCAGGTAGCGTCGGAGCGCGAGCGGTTCGCGAAGCGCGGCGAGCGCGGAGCCGGGCTTTCCGAGGACGGGCACGCCGGCCGCGCGGAATTTCTCCTCGAACTCCGAGCTGCCGCCGAGGCACCAGACGCGCGGGTCGGCCTGCGCGGCGCGCAGAGCCCGCACCATCGCCAGCAGCGCCTTCTGAGCGCCGCCCGGCCGCAGATTGTCTATCAGAAAGAGGACCCGCATTTCACCGTCACAATGGCGTCAATCGCGCGGCAACCGCTTCTGGGCCAGGACGGCGTTCAGGCGGTCGCGGAGCCAGTCCTTCGCCTCGCGCGGGAGATGCGTGAAGATGGAGACGCGCCGGCCGTCGGTTTCGAGGTTCAGCTTGTAGTCCACCGACGACCACGAGCAGCAGCAGCTTTTCGCGTCCGCCTCGAGGCCGCAGTCCTTATCCGCGCAGGAGAAGGCCTGGACTTTGCCCAGGTCGAAGCGCCGGGCCCGCAGGCCGAACAGCCAGGGATTTCCCAGCAGCAGTTTGTCGTTTCGGATCGTGAGGGTCACGTGCCCGATCATCGTCCAGAGGGTGAGTCCCGCGCAGTACACTCCGGCGAGCGAGGTGACGGTGAAGACGATGAAGAGCGCCGGGATGGAATCGTGCGGCGTGCCGGCGCGCACGGCTTCGATCTGCTTCTCGGGACAATACAAGCCCCAGAAGCCCGTCCAGAGCGCCGAGAGGATAAAGATGAGGGTTGCCAGCGGACTGACGGAGCCGGCGCGCGCGCGGACCCGCGCGCCTTGCTCAGTCACGGCGAACTCCACTCCCGGCGGCGAAGGAAGATGGACGCTGTCGAATCTGCCGGTTTCCATGGACTCTCCTGCTTTTTGAGCCGCGTTCATTATAGAGCAGACCGGCCTTTCAGGCAACGGGCCTCTTGCGCGAACGCCTTGACGCCGGCCGCGGCGAAGACGTAACGTAAATGAAGTTCGTATCCATTCTCTTGTCCAGGAGGCTGACGATGGCGAGCGTGAACGTGCAGTTCAAGGGCGACATGCTTTTCGAGGCGAAGTCGGGAAACCAAACGCTCAGGACTGACGTGCCCGCGGCGATGGGCGGCAAGGAGCGCGGGATGACTCCGACGGAACTGCTGGCGACGTCGCTGGCTTCGTGCGTCAGCGTGCTGGTCGTCGCGTATTGCCGGGACATGAAGATTGACGCGACCGGCATGAGCGTGGATCTGACCTACGACAAGCTGGACCAGCCGACGCGGCTGGGGCATTTCAAGGTGGCGATCAAGTTCCCCGCCGGCGGTTGGGAATCGCGCAAGGAAGGCATCCTGCGCGCCGCGGAACGCTGCCCGGTCCACGAGACGATCCGCCACCATCATGAAGAGACCGAGTTCACGGTGAGCTGATCGGCGCGGGCGCGTCGTAGCGGATGCGCGTCAGGCACAGGCCGCGCGCGGGCGCGGTCCGGCCGGCCTGCGCGCGTTCGCCGGATTCGAGGACGCGGCGGAATTCCGCCGGCGTGATCTTCCCGCGCCCGACTTCCAGCAGCGTCCCGACCAGCGCGCGCACCATGTTGTAGAGGAACCCGTTCGCCTCGACGGCGAACGTCAGCCGCGGGACGTTCAGCTCCCAGTCCGCGCGCTCGATGACGCGCACGGTCGTCTCGGACTGCGCGTGGGCGGACCGGAACGCGGCGAAGTCGTGCTCTCCGATCAGGCACTGCGACGCCGCGCGCAGCGGCTCCAGCTCGACCGGCCAGCGCACGTGCCAGCAGAACCGGCGGTCCAGAACGGGCCTCACGCGTTGGTTCCAGATCGTGTAGTGATAGAGCTTCGACCGCGCCGAGAAGCGCGCGTTGAAGTCCTCCGGGACTTCCTCGGCGGCGACGATCGCGATGTCCAGCGGCAGCAGCGCATTCAGCGCGCTCTGGATGCGCTCGACCGGGATCGCGGAGTCGGTCTTGAAGTTCGCCACCTGCCCGCGCGCGTGGACGCCCGTGTCCGTGCGGCTGGCGCCGGTTACCTGCGGCATCTCGCCGGTGATCTGGCCGAGCGCTTCCTCCAGCGCCTGCTGGATCGTCATCCCCTGCGGCTGCCGCTGCCAGCCGAGGTACGCCGTGCCTTCATACTCGATCGTCAGCTTGATGTTCCGCATCTCGGCTCCGCAAACAATCGTTACAGCCCTCGTAATCGCACTCCTCGATCACCAGCAGCGTCGGAGCATCTCCAGCCCGATCCCTTCCTTGGCGCGCGCCAGCTCGATTTCCGCCAGGAAGCGCAGGCCATCCTGGTAATACCCGGCCGTCGGGACCAGGCCTGCGACGCGCTCGCGCCAGAAATCGTTGAGCATCTCCATGTGCAGTTCGCGCGTGTACTTGCTCAGCATCGAGGCCAGCGCCACCGGCAGGTAGAGCGAATCCGCCCGCGCCTCGAACCGGATGCGGACGCGCCGCGCGCCGCTCGAAACCGCGTACTCCGAACTCAGCGCGCTCTCCTCGACGACCTCGATCCGGTCCTTGGGAAGGACCGCGCGCAGCAGGGCGGAGTATGACTTCCGGCCGCCTTGCCGGTCCACGAAGAGCGTCAGCCCTTCCGGGCCGAACGCCTCGACGAGCTGCTGCGTCAGCGCGGCCACGCGGCGCGCGAGCGGCACCGCCTTGGAGCCGTCGCGCCGCACCTCGCGGTTGAACTCGGCCACGTCGAGCGTCTCGACGCGCATATCGCAGAGCGCGGCGCCCGCGGCGGCCAGGCCCGCGCGCAGGCCGCGGCAACGTTCGGACGCGCGTTCGGCGTTCGCGACACGCGGCAGACCGAGATCGCGTTCGCGATACCAGGGATAGCCGCTGACGTGCGGCAGGCCGGAATTCCGGCAGTGGCCCGCGAGTTCCCACACGCTCTTCGACTGCGGCCAGAGCAAGTTGAGGAACGGGAGCAGGTTCTCCTCGAGCGCGCGCACGCCGTTCCCGCCCTTGTGCATCGCCTTGCTGTCGGCCACCTGGACGCGTCCGCTCCGCCGCGCCGCCTGGCGCGTGACGGAGGAGCCGAACCATTCCCAGAGATCGGCGCGCGCTGCATCGTCCGGCACGCGGAACGCCGTCGCTGAAACCACCAGTGGCCCGAGCAGCGGCCCGTATCCGGCCTCGTCAATCCCCGCGACAACCGCCATCGTGTCTCCTTGGGTGCGCGGGCGGATTATATAGTCCGGCCGGCGGGCGGCACAAGAGGGAACGCCTTACTCGCATCTCCTGCGCCTCTGTGCGGCAAAACCGCTGTTGTTCCTACGAGGGTTTGCGCGAGATTACGCCGAGTTCGGCGCCGACTTTCGCGAGCTTGTCCAGTGCGAAGTCGAGGTCCGCAATCTCCAGCGCGGCGGAAATCTGGATGCGGATGCGCGCCGCGTCGCGCGGGACGACGGGATAGGAAAAACCGATCACGTAGACGCCTTCCTCGAGCATCCGCGCGGCCATTCGGGCGGCCAGCCGCGCGTCGCCGAGCATGACCGGGACGATCGGATTCTCGCCGGGCGCAATCGCGAAGCCGATCTGCGCCATGCGCTCGCGGAAGTGCCGCGTGTTGCGGCGGAGCTTGTCCACGAGCGCCGTCGAGGACTCGACGAGGTCGAGCGCTTTCAGCGACGCCGCCGCGACGCCCGGCGCCAGCGTGTTCGAGAAAAGGTACGGCCGCGAGCGCTGCCGCAGGAGCGCGACGATTTCCCTTCGCCCGCTCGCATAGCCGCCCGACGCGCCGCCCAGCGCCTTGCCGAATGTGCCGGTCAGCACGTCCACGCGCCCCATCACGCCGCAATGCTCGTGCGTGCCGCGCCCGGTCTTCCCGAGGACGCCGACCGCGTGCGAGTCGTCCACCATCACGAGCGCGTCGTATTTCTCGGCCCGGTCGCAGAGACCGGAGAGGTTCGCGACCGTCCCGTCCATCGAGAACACGCCGTCAGTCGCGATCATCCGGAACCGCGCGGAGGCGGCCGCCTTCAGTTGCGCTTCGAGATCGCCCATGTCGGAGTTCTTGAAGCGGAACCGCTGCGCCTTGCACAGGCGGATTCCGTCAATGATGCTCGCGTGGTTCAACTGGTCGCTGATGACCGCGTCCTCTTCGGAGAGCAGCGCCTCGAAGAGCCCGCCGTTCGCGTCGAAGCAGGAGGAATAGAGGATCGTGTCCTCCGTGCCGAGGAACCGCGAGACGCGCCGCTCGAGTTCCTTGTGAAGCGCCTGCGTCCCGCAGATGAACCGCACCGACGAGAGCCCGTTGCCCCATTCGTCGAGCCCGCGCTTTGCCGCGGCGACGATCTCCGGATGTCCGGAAAGCCCGAGATAGTTGTTGGCGCAGAGGTTCAGGACTTTGCGCCCGCCCTGCAGCGTGATCCATGCGCCCTGCGGCCCCGCGAGAATCCGTTCCTCTTTGTAGAGACCCGACGCCTGGATCTCCGCGAGCGTCTTGTCGAGAAACGCCTTCATCTTCCCCAGCATATCAGCCCTCATTAATCCCACTCGATGACGACCTTGCCGCAATTCCCCGACCGCATGATCTCGAACCCCTTCTGGTATTCCGCGATGGGGAATTTGTGCGTGAGGACCGGGCGGACGTCCAGCCCACTCTGGAGCATCGAGGTCATCTTGTACCAGGTCTCGAACATCTCGCGGCCGTAAATGCCCTTGATGACGAGCGAGCGGAAAATGACGGAGTTCCAGTCAATCGCGCTGTCGCCCGGCTGAATGCCGAGCAGGGCGATCCGGCCGCCGTGGCACATGTTGGCGAGCATCGAGCGGAATGCCGATGGGTTGCCGGACATCTCCATGCCGACGTCGAATCCCTCGCGCATGCCGAGCTGTTTCTGCGCATCCTCGACCGTCTGCGTCCGCGCGTCGAGCGCCAGTGTCACGCCCATCCGGCGCGCGAGGGCGAGGCGGTACGGATTGACGTCGGTCACCACTACGTGCCGCGCGCCGACGTGCTTCGCGATCGCCGCAGCCATGAGCCCGATCGGCCCGGCGCCGGTGATCAGCACGTCCTCGCCGACGAGGTCGAACGAAAGGGCGGTGTGCGTCGCGTTTCCGAGCGGATCGAAGAAGGCCAGGATGTCCATCGGGATCGAAGGGTGCGCGTACCAGACGTTGCTCTGGGGGATGCAGAGGAATTCGGCGAACGCGCCGTCGCGCTCGATGCCGATCCCGGCCGGATGCGCGCACAGGTGCCGCCGCCCGGCGAGGCAGTTTCGGCAGAGGCCGCAGACGATGTGTCCTTCGCCGCTGACGACGTCGCCTTTCTTGAAGTCGTGTACATTGCCGCCGACCGCCTCGATCGTCCCGGCGAATTCGTGCCCGATGACGGTGGGAATCCTGACGTGCTTCTGCGCCCACGGGTCCCAGTTGAAGATGTGCACGTCGGTCCCGCAGATCGCGGTCTTGTGGACCCGGATGAGCACGTCGTTGATCCCCGGCGCCGGAACCGGGACCTCTTCGATCCAGATCCCCGGCTCCGCGCGGGACTTCACCAGCGCGCGCATGGTTGACATGTTTCAGTGCACTCGGCTGCTGGCCTGGTCATCGGGCGAGTATTCGGACACGGCGTCCTTCGATGCGCAGGCGGCCCTCCGCGAACAACTGGATCGCCTCCGGATACGCCTCGCACTCCTGCTGGAAAACGCGGTCGGCCAGGCTGTTCGGCGTGTCGTCGTCCTGCACCGGCACGGGCTTCTGGAGGATGATCGGGCCGTGATCGTATTCGTTATCGGCGAAATGCACCGTGCAGCCGGTGATCTTGCAGCCGGATTCGATCACGGCCTCGTGCACGAAGTGGCCGTACATTGCTTTCCCGCAGAATGCCGGTATGAGCGCGGGATGGATGTTCATTGCGCGGCCGATGAATTTGTCCGGTATGGCGACCAGGCACATGAACCCGGCCAGCGTGATCAGGTCCACCGGCCATTTGTCCAACTCCGCTTCGAGCGTTCGACCCAGGGTCTTGAAACCGGGATGTTTGCGCGACGAGATGATGACCGACGGAATGCCGTTCTGCCGCGCGCGTTCGAGTCCGTACGCGTCGGCGCGGCTGCTGATGACCACGCTGATCCGCGCGTCCAGCGTCCCCGCTCGGATGCGGTCAATGAAGTTCTGCAGCGTCCGCCCGCTGCCGGAAAGCAGCACGGCCAGGTTGATCGGCGTCGCCATATCACGACCTTGATCAAAACGGGAGACGTCAACTGTATTCGATTCCGAGTCTAGCAAAGGTCGAGACGCAGCGTCAATGGAAATGCGACCCGGCCGCATGTTGACGCGGGCCGCGCCGCCCGATAGGATAGGCGCGGCTTTGTTCACGGAGCGAATGACAGGCGAGGGCCGGAAATGACCAGGAAAAAGCCGGTCGTGGCGGTGGTGCTGGGCAGCGATTCGGACTGGCCGGTGATGAAAGAAACGGTGGCGCTGCTGAACAAGCTGAAAGTGCCGAGCGAGGTGCGGGTGATCTCGGCGCACCGGACGCCCGACGAGGCGGCGGCGTTCGCGCGCGGGGCCGAGCGGTCGGGCATCCGCGTGATCATCGCGGCGGCCGGCGGCGCGGCGCACCTGGCCGGCGTGCTCGCCTCGCATGTCACGCTGCCGGTCATCGGCGTGCCGCTCGAAGGTTGGGCGCTCGGCGGGCTCGATGCGCTGCTCTCGACGGTGCAGATGCCGGCGGGAGTTCCGGTGGCCACGGTCGCGATCGGCAAAGCCGGCGCGCGCAACGCGGCGATTCTTGCGGCGCAGATCCTGGCGCTGGGCGACGCCGCGCTCGCCGCACGACTGCGCTCGATGCGGATCGAGGCCAGGGATGCCGTCGCGTCCAAGGACAAGGCGATCCGCGGCGAGGCCGCGCGCGGAAAGTAGATGGTCCGGCGGCGAACGACGGACACCGCATTTTGAATATCGAAGTTTCCGGGGACGACAGGCGACGATCCATGTCCACATTGCTCATCCGCAACGGGCGCGTGATTGATCCGGCTCGATACCTGGACGAGGTGCGCGATGTCTGGATCGTGGACGGCCGTTTCGCGGCGGAAGGGCTGCAGCCGGCGCGCGCCGATGAGACGCTCGACGCGACCGGGCTGCTCGTGATGCCGGGGCTGGTGGACGTGCACGTCCATCTGCGCGAGCCCGGGAACGAAGCGGCCGAGACGTTGGAGACGGGCTGCGCCGCCGCGCTGGCAGGCGGATATACCTCAATCATCTGCATGCCGAACACTACGCCAGCGCTCGACACGCCGGAGCGCCTGCGGACGGTGCTGGGCAAGGCGGCCGCGCTGCGCGGACCGCATGTCTACGCGCTGGCCGCAATCACCGTCGGCCGGAAGGGCAAGGCGCTGGTGGACTTCGCCGCGCTCAAGGAGGCCGGCGCGTTCGGCTTCACCGACGACGGGAATGGCGTTCAGGACGCGGACCTTATCCGTTCGGCGATGGAGCAGTGCGCGGCGCTGGGAGAGCGCATCGCGGAGCATTGCGAGGTCGCGTCGCGCGCCGCCGGCGGCGTGATGCACCTCGGCGCGGCCTCCGAGCGCGCGAAGCTGCCCGGAATCCCGGCCGAGGCGGAATCGGAAATGGTCGAGCGCGACGTGCTCCTCTGCGAGCAGACCGGCGCGGCGCTCCACCTCCAGCACATCAGCGGCGCGCTTTCGATGAATGTCCTGCGCGACGCCAGGGCGCGGGGCGTGGACGTCACCGCCGAGGTCACGCCTCATCACCTGGTGCTGACGGACGAGCACGCGGCGGACGGCGGGGCGGACTTCAAGATGAACCCGCCACTGCGGTCCGAACGCGACCGGCGCGAGCTGCTCCGCGGCGTGAGCGACGGCATTCTGGGCATCATTGCCACCGACCACGCGCCTCACACGAAGGAGGCGAAGGCCGCCGGCTTCCGCACCGCGCCTTTCGGCGTGATCGGCATGGAGACCGCCGCGGCGGTGATCTGGACGCATTTGGTGCTCGAGGGGTTCCTGAGCCCCGAACAGATGGTCGAGCGCATGAGCACCGCGCCCGCCGAGGCTTTCGGGCTCAAGGCCGGAACCATGCGCCCGGGCCGGCCCGGCGACGTGACGCTGTTCGATCCGTCGGCGACGTGGACCGTGGACCCGGAGAATTTCCGCTCGCGCAGCCGCAACTGCCCGTTCGCCGGGCAGAGGTTGCAGGGGCGCGTCGCCGCGACGATCGTGAATGGAGAGGTGCGCTGCCGTGACGCTGTTCATTGACGGCTACAACGTGATCTTCGCCGCCTCGCGCAAGCTGCCCGGCTTCGACATGAAGCAGACGGAGGCGGCGCGCGAGGCGCTGCTGGCGCTGCTGGCGAAATTCCGCTCGGTCCGGTCGGACCGGGTGGTGGTCTTCTTCGACGGCGGCCCGGAGGCGGCGCGCCTGCCGCGGCGGCAGATGGCGCGCGGGATGGAAGTCATTTTCTCGGAGGCGCAGTCCGACGCCGATTCGGACATCAAGGCGGCGATCTCGCACGAGGCGAATCCGCGCGCGGTCGTGGTGGTCACTTCCGACGCCGCCATCCGCCGCTTTGTCATGCGCTACGGCGCGACCGTGACCGAAGCGACGGCGTTCCTCGATGAGGTCGAGGCCGCGCTGAAGGAAAGCTCCATTCCCCGCGACGAGCCGATCGAGAAGTACGAAGGCACCGCCGGCGACGACGCGGCCTACTGGCTGCGCGTGTTCGGCGATTCCGAGCCGAAAGACGGGCGCGGCGGAGACGGATAAGCCTGAAGGCGGAAGAGGGATGGAGCGACGGTGTCTCCATCTTTCCGCCTTCATCCTTCCTTTTTCAAGGCGATACTTTGCTCGGCAAAATCCTGACCGTCGTCATCACGCTCTTCTGGATGGCGATGATGACGCTCCTGGCCAAGTGGGACGTGCTGCCGGCGTACCTCGCCGAGCGCGAGGCCGCCCGCGCGCCGAACTACGCCTATCTCGAAGCGCTCGCCGCGAAGCCGCGCGTCGAGCAGATGGGCATCTACCTCGGCGGCACGCGCATCGGCCAGACCGTCAGCGGCATGTCAAAGATGGGCGATGAGCTTCGCTTGACCAATCACACCGACCTCGCACTGAACTCCCTCGCCGCGCAACTCCTGATGATGGGCGGCGGCGGAGCCCATTTCTCCATCAAGTTCGAGGCCACCATCGTCGAGGCGCGGCTGGCCGGTTTCCGTATGGAGGCATTTTCGCAGTCGCGGTCCGAGCCGCTGGTCATCGTGGACGGCCTCGCGGCCGAAGACACGCTGAGACTGAAGATCCGGCAGGGCAACCGTGCGCAAAGCATGTCGGTGCCGTTCGACCCGCGCCAGGTCCTGTCGGGCCTTTTCGCGCCGACCTCCATGCCGGCCAAACTGCGCGTCGGCGAAAGCTGGCCGGTCAATACCCTCGGCCTGGGCAGCTACGGCATCCAGAACGGCACGGCCACCGTCCTCCGCACCGAGCGGATCGAGACGGAAGGCGTCGCGCAGAACGTCTTCGTGATCGGCATTAAATACGGGACCTACGAGACGACGGTCTGGGCGAACAGCGAGGGCGAGGTGCTCCAGCAGAAATTCCTCGGCTTCACGCTCGTGCGCGAGAAGCCCTCGGCGGAAACGGAGCGCGGCGACAAACCATGATCGAGATCGAGAACATCACCAAGCGTTTCGGCGAGAAGGTCGCGGTGGACCACCTGAGCCTGACGGTGCAGAGCGGCGAGTTTTTCGCTTTCGTCGGCCCCAACGGCGCGGGGAAGACCACGACGATCAAGATGATCGTGGGACTGCTGCACGCCGACGAAGGGACCGTGCGGATATGCGGGCTGGACATCCAGAAAAATGCCGCCGCCGCGAAGGCGCTGCTCAGCCACATCCCGGACCAGCCGTATCTCTACGACAAATTGACCGGCCGCGAGTTCCTGGAGTTCGTGGCGCGGATGCACCGGATCGAGCCGGCGCAGGCGCGGCGCAAGATCGAGGAACTTTCCGACTTGCTCTCTCTGAGCGACTATCTCGACGACCTGGCCGAAGGATATTCGCACGGCATGAAGCAGCGCGTGGTCATCGCCTCCGCGATCGTGCACGATCCGAAGGTGATCGTCGTGGACGAGCCGATGGTGGGGCTCGATCCGCGCAGCGTGCGCGTGGTGAAGGATCTGCTGCACGGCCTGTCGCGGGCCGGTGCGACGATCTTCATGAGCACTCACACGCTCAACGTGGCCGAGGAACTGGCCGGGCGCGTCGGGATCATTGATAGCGGGCGGATGGTCGCCGTCGGGACGCTCGACGAATTGCGGCGCGCCTCGGGCGGCGCGAAGGGGCTGGAAGAGTCTTTCCTGCGCCTGACGGCCGGGGAGGAATGACCGTGGCGGCGCGCCTGACCACGCTGGCCTGGGTCCGTGCGAAGACGCTTCAGAACAGCCTGCGCGTCCTCCGGCAGCAATCGAAACTGAAAATCTTCGTGATCCTGTTCTTTGTGATGGTGCTCTGGGGCGGGCTGTTCTTCGTTTTTCACGACGGGTTCCGTTCTCTCGGCACGCCGCCGCTGGAGGATTTCAGCGACACCATCGTGCAGATCCTGTTCGCGGTGTTTTTCCTGTCGCTCTTCATCATGCTCACCTTCAGCAATGCGATCATCGCGTATGGGTCGCTCTTCCGGTCCGAGGAAACCGCTTTCCTCTTCGCGCGCCCGTTCTTCCCGTGGCAGGTCTTCGCCTACAAAGTCTCCGAGACGCTGCTCTTCAGTTCGTGGGCGTTCCTCTTCCTCGCGTTGCCGCTGATCGTGGCGTACGGGGTGAGCGGGCGGTCGCCGTGGTACTTCTATCCGGGCGCGGCGGCGTTCTTCGCAGTGTTCGCGATGATCCCGGCGGCGGCGGGCGGCGGCGCGACGCTGCTCATCGCGCGGTTCCTGCCGCGCTCGATGCGGAAAGTGCTGGTGCTCCTGCTGGCGATCGTCGCCGTGCCGGTGGCGATCGGGTGGGCGGCGGAGTTCCTTCGCTTCCATGAGGCCGGCGGGCGCTACGCGGCCGAGCGGTGGATCCGCGACGTGCTGGGCCGGCTCAGCCTGAGCACCTCGCCGCTGCTGCCGAGTTTCTGGATCGGGGACGGCATTATCCAATTGAAGCGAGGCGAGCTGGGCGCGGCGCTCTTCCGATTTCTGCTGCTGCTGAGCACGGCGCTTTTCTCGGCGATGGTCGCCCTGCACCTGAGCCGGTGGTTCTACCGTGCGGCGTATTACCGCGCGCAATTCCGGGCGAGGAAACGCCGCGGACACTGGGCCGGCGGGTTCTACCGACTGATGGAACGCACGCTGCCGGGAATGGATCCCGAGCTGCGCCTGCTGGTGGTAAAGGACGTGAAGATCTTCGTGCGGGACCCGGTCCAGTGGTCGCAGGTGCTGATTTTTTTCGGCCTGCTGAGCATCTACTTCGCCAACATGCGCAACATGCACTATGACTTGAACCTGCCATACTGGCAGAACTTCATCAGCGTGCTGAATCTCGTCGCGACCTGCCTGACGCTGAGCACATTCACGAGCCGGTTCATCTTTCCGCTGCTGAGCCTGGAAGGGCGGAAGTTCTGGATCCTCGGCCTGCTGCCGATCGAGCGGAAGAACCTGCTGTACAGCAAGTTCTGGTTCGCGTTCGTCGGATCGTTCGTGATCAGCGAGGCGCTGATGGGCCTGAGCGACCTGATCCTGCGCGAGCCGGCGCCGGTGGCGGTGCTGCATGCGATTGCGGTGCTGATCATCTCCACCGGGTTGTCCGCGCTGGCGGTGGGCATCGGCGCGCTCTATCCGAACCTGCGCGAGGACAACCCGTCGAAGATCGTCAGCGGTTTCGGCGGCACGCTCAACCTGGTGCTGAGCGTGGCCTTCGTGGCCCTCGTCATCGTGCTGATGGTGGTGCCGTACCACCTCAGCCGAATGCGCCCCGAGGCGGAGTTCCTGCAGCGGCTGGCGCTGCCGGGCATGCTGCTCGCCGTGGCCGTCGGGGTGGTCGCGGTGATCGTGCCGCTGTGGCTGGGCGTGCGGGCGTTCGAGCGGCTGGAGGCGTGACGGCGGCCGAGGGTCCTGAAGCGACTGAACCGGCCTCAGTCATGCACCGCTTCCAGAAGATACAGGCCGACCGCGCCGAAGAGGACGATGGGCAGCCAGGCGGCGACCTCCGGCGGAAGCCGGCCGTGCTGGCCGAGGTCCATCGAGATGTGCTGGACGGTGTAAAAGATGATGCAGATCACCACGCAGATGCCGATGCCCAGCATGCGGCTGCGCTGGATTTTCTCATGCCCGATCACGAACGGCACCCCCAGCGCGATCAGGACCAGCCCGGTGAACGGGTACGTGAGCCGCGCGGCATAGAAGAGCCGCAGGCTGGCCATGCGTTGAGCGTCCGCGGTCTCCGGGTGAGCGATCTCGTGGTGGAGGACCGAGAGCGGACGATCCTCCATCGGCAGGAGCGCCGTTTCCAGGTCGCGCGGCTTCAGGCTCGTGCGCCAGAGGCGTTCGCGCACCGCGGGGCCTTCGCCCTTGACGTCGTAGAGCAGCCAACCGTCACGGACCGGCGCCGCGCGCCCGGCGGTGAAGGAGATCGTCGCGCCGCCCGGCAGGGTCTGGAGGACCCAGAGCTTCGTCACGCGATGCCGGGCCGCGTCGTAGTACAGCGTGAACCTTGTCTGTTCCTTCTCGATTTCGTCCACGACGAGCTCGTCCTCGTGGCTGCTTTTCTCGCTGCCGGTCCAAGCCTCGACTTCCGGCGCGGCCATTTGCTCAACCCGCGGGACGATGAGCTCTCGGTTGCCCACGGCCACGAGCGCCGCCAGGGCGGCCATGGCGTAGATCGGGCTGAGGATCCGCCAGTAGCTCAGGCCGCTGGCCCGCATGGCGTTGATCTCGTTCTGGGCGGTCAACTGCGACAGGCCGAAGGCGGCGCCGATGAGCGAGGCGACCGGTATGACCGGCGCGAGAAAGTACGGGATGCGCAGCGCGTAGATCTGCGCGATGCGCGAGAGCGCCTCGACGATGCTGCTCGCCTGCCGCAGGTATTTGGGCAGGCTGTCAAACGCGTCGGCGACGATGTAGAGTCCCGTGATGACCAAAGCGGTCACCAGGAACGGCTCGATGAAACTGCGCGCCAGGTATCGGTCGAGCTTTCCAAACACGAATGCGGCCTCCGGACGCCGGCTTGCGCGAGCCATCCCGTGCGTGTATCATCCGAAGCGCCCATGATAGCGCCGTGTTTCGTCCGGTGTCAACGATCAGGTTGAGTGCATTCTGCGCTCTGCGCTCCGAAAATGGAGGTCCCCATGTTGCAAGGCAAAGTGGCGTTGGTGAGCGGCGCCGGCCGCGGGATCGGCCGGAGCATAGCGCTGCGGTTCGCCGCCGCGGGCGCGCGCGTGGCGGCGATTTCGAGGACGCGCGCCGAGCTCGAGGCCGTCGCCGCGGCGGCGCGGCCGGGGACCGTGGTGGCGATCGAGGCGGATGTCTCGCGCGCGGAGTCGGTGGCCGCGGCCGTGCGGACCGCGCTCGGACGGCTCGGCGAGATTGACATCCTGGTCAACAACGCCGCCCTTTTCCTCCACAAGCCGTTCGCGGAGACGACGGCGGAGGAATGGCAGCGGCTCTTCGAGGTGAACGTGCTCGGCGCGGCGGCGCTGACGCTCGAGGTGCTGCCGGGGATGCTGCGCCGCAACTCGGGCCGGGTGATCAACATCTGCTCGACGGCATCGCACCGGGGCTACGCCGCGCAGTCGGCGTATTGCGCCTCCAAGCACGCGCTGCTCGGACTGACGAAGGTGCTGGCCGAGGAGACGCGCGGCACGGGCGTGCGCGTCCACGCCATCTCGCCCGGCGGCGTGAACACCGCGCTGGTGCGCGGGCGGAAGGACGTGGACGTTTCGGAATACATGGACCCGGACGAGGTGGCGGAGGTCGCCCTGTTCCTGGCCGGCGGCAGCGGCATCGCGACGATTGACGAGGTCCGGCTAAGGCGGATCGGCGCGGAGCCGTTCAGGTGATCAGCGTCCAACGATTTTGCCCAGTCATCCTGCGATTGGCAATCGTTGACACCCGCTATTGTCGCTGCTTCTTGCGGTACAAAACGATGATAACGCTGGCGAGAGAATGTATGGAGCTAAACTCGTCGAGCATGAGTGCAAGCGCCGTGTCGCGGCGCCGGCTTCCCGAGCCTGAACCGATGACTGGAAAGGCGACCGAGCGAAACCCGCGTTCGCTGACAATCTGCATTGCCGAACGCACCGACGCCCTTATCGCCTTGTCCGTGGCAAACCAGAGTAGATTGATGCCGGCGACATGTATGATTCCCTTGTATGAAAGCCGCCCAGCGGAAGTCAGGACCGCGCCGCCCAATGGGATGGGGCCATGCTTGCTGAGTTCACGAAAGGGAACATAGCCAGCTTTCCGCTTAATCGCCGCTGAAACCCCCTGCGGGATGAGAAGCCACCACGGAATAATGTTACGGTTCCAGGCGTTGACGATAACGTCAACGTTCTGGTCGAGCAGATCGCCTTCCACGATTGGCGGTTTCATCCGGAATTCCCCAGACGGCCGCCACCCACATGACGGGCGGCCATCAAATATCGGATTTTGATAATCAGAATCCTGGTTGTCAAATTGTCAGTGGCGGAGGTCGCCCTGGTCCTGGCCGGTAGCAGCGGCATCGCGACGATTGACGAGGTCCGGCTAAGGCGGATCGGCGCGGAGCCGTTCAGGTGACGAGCGCTTTTCCACCACGAAGCACACGAACGCACTTTTCCACCACGACGACACAACGAGCACGACGGAATAACTGCCACAACATTCGTTCTCTTGATGTTCGTCGTGCCCGTGGCGCCGTCGTGGTTTACAATTGCTTACGAAACGCTCAATAGTCCTTCTTCGTGCACTCCGTGGTGAAGGGCCGCGGCGCTCACGACGTGCGTTTCAGGTTCTCCTCGAGATCGAAGAGGAGTTCCCGCGGCACCTGGTATCGCGCGCGCGGGTCCTTGGAAAGGCCTCGGTCAATGATCTTCTGCGCGCCGGCGGGGATGTCCGCGACGAAATCCCTTAGCGGCTTCGGCGGCTGGTTCAGGATGCGCTGCTCCATCTTCTCGCGCGTGCTGCCGCCGAAGGGCGGACGGCCGCTGAGCAAGTGATAGAGCACCGCCACCACCGAGTAGACGTCGCCGGCGAAATTCGGCGACTCGACGTCGCGCACTCGCTCCGGCGCGGTGTAGGGCAGGGCGTGCCAGTTGTGGCTCGCAACGCTCGATCGGGGCGGCGGCGTCAGCGGCAGGCCGAACCCGGAGACTTTGACGCTGCCGCGCGGGCCGAGGAGTATCTTGCGCGGCGAGAGCGACCCGTGAAAGACGTGCCGTTCCGCCGCGTGTTCGAGCGCGTACACCACCTGCGAGATGATGCCGTGCGCTTCGGCCATCGGCACCGGCTCGCGGTCGGCCAGCCGCTCCTGCACGGAGAGGCCGTCCACGTATTCGCGCACGACGTAGGAGAGGTTCTCCTCCTGCCCGATGTCGAAGATGAGTACGATGTTCGAGTGCACGAGCTGCCCGCTGACGTACACGGCCTGGAGATACCGCTGGGTCCACTGCGCGTCGGGCACGTTGAGGACTTTGAGCGCGACGAGCCTTCCGATGGTAATCTGCTCGCCCTTGAACAGCGGGCCGAGGCGGCCTTCGCCGATCAGGCTGACCACGCGGACGCCGGCCAGTTCCTTGCCGGGCCGGAAACGTTCGAGCATCGCGGTCGGAAGCGGCTGGGGAGGCGGCGCTGTGCTCGTGGTCGGCTGGTCGAACGACACGGCGCAGTTGGAACAATAATGCCGCGCCCCGACGGTCCGGACGTTTCCGGAGGCGAGGTCCTGGAACGGGATAGCCCGGCCGCATTCCTCGCAACGCGTGGCGCCTTCGCCGGGTTCCTCTTCCGGCGGGGCCCGTTTCTCCGGTTTCGGCTTCGGAGCTTTGGCCTTGTCCGGCGTCAGTTCGATGAGGCGCAGGCGGTTGGTGCCGATGACGACCTCGTCGCCGGGGGCGAGGTCGGTCTCCGCGACGATGGGCTCTTCGCGGACGATGGTGCCGTTGGTGCTGTTGAGGTCGGTGATCTGGCATTGCCCGCCGATGACTTCGATCTGGCAGTGGATGCGCGAGAGTTTGCGGTCGTGGAGCCGGATGTCGTTGCAGGCGTCGCGGCCGATGGTGAAGGCGCGGTCTTCGGGGATCGGAAAACTCTCACCCTCTCGCTCGCCCGCCACCACTAGTAGAGTAAAAGGCATGGTCTCCTCAGTCCATGTCCCGGACCGGGCCTGATTATCCCGGACGATTCATACTCATTGTACCCGCTTTTTCGCGCCGTTCAAGAAAAATCAGACATCCGCCGCGCAACGGAAGCCGGTGGCGCGGCTTCGGCCGTCGCGTTTCCGGAACTCCACGCGCCAGCCGCCGTTCGTCGCGCCCGGCTCTTCGTAGGAGACTCCGCACGCGGCCCGGTTATCCGGCCCGTCCGCTGAGGTCGGGCTGCTGTCCTGGCACCACTGGAGGACGTTGCCGATCATGTCGCAGCAGCCGTAAGGCGATATGCCGTTCGGGTAGCGTCCGGCCTCAGTCAGGCTGCCGATGCCGGATTCGCTGGTGTTGCAGTGCAGCGGGTTGAAATTTTTTCCCCACGGATACGGCCGGCCGTCGGCGCCGCGCGCGGCCTTCTGCCACTCGGCCGAGGTGGGCAGACGCTTGCCGGCCCACTGGGCATAGGCGCACGCCTCGTCCCAGGAGACGTCCACCACCGGGTATTTGTCGGCGCCCTCGGGGACGTTGCGCCCGCCCCAGTAGCTCGGGGCTGCCGCGCCGGTGGCGTGCATGAAATCGAAGTACTTCCGGTTGGTCACGAGGTTGATGTCCATGTAGAAGGCCGGCAGCTCCAGTTTCTGCGGCGCCTGCGGCGGGCCGGAGATGAATTCGCCGCCGGGCACATAGGCCATTCCGGGCGGCGTGCCGAGCGCGTCGAGTTTGTCCAGGTACGCGGCGACGTTGCCGCCGAGCTTGGCAGCCTGGTGGAATTCCCGCCGCGCCTGATAGTAGCGGCGTTCGGCCAGCAGGATGATGCCGTATTTCATAAAGGTTTCGGGCTTCGCCTCGTCGAGGTTGCCGCTGCCGCGCAGCAGGCGGACGACGGCGTGCGGCGCGATGGCCTGCTCGGCGGCGACGTGGGCGATCAACGCGCGCACCTCTTTGAGCTGCTCGATGGCTTCCCGCTTCCGGCGGATGCGTGCGGAGGTCATGGCGACTGCGGCGCGTTCCTTTTCGGTGAGCTTCGAGGGCGAAATGCCCAGGTCCATCGTGGCGGTCTTGGGCGGCTCGCCGCGCTTCAGGCGTTCGAGGTCTTCGGCGAGTTCGTCGGGCGTCTGGTAGCGCTCCTCCGGCTTCTTCATCATCATCTTGGCGATGATGTAGCAGATCGTGTCGCTCAGCGCCGGGTTGTGGTCCTTCGGCCAGGGGAGCGGCGCGTGGACGTGCTTCTCGAGAATCTCCGCGCGGGTCGGCGCGTCGAAGGCCGGGCAGCCGGCCAGCGCGCGGTAGAGCGTGGCGCCGAGCGAGTAGATATCGGACCGGCAGTCCACGTTCTGGTATCCCTGCGCCTGCTCCGGCGAAATGTAGTAGGGCGTG
>JBEKCB010000016.1:0-98938 GCA_050015075.1 Candidatus Brocadiia bacterium
TTGTCCTGCACCCCGATCGGTTCCACGCCGAGAACGTTTCCCCATATCCGGGCCAGCCGCTCTTCCACCGCGTTCCGCGGCGCCAGGCACACGCTGTCCAACGGCGGCCGCTCGGGCGGAGGCTCGGGAAGCGCCAGGCGGTCCACCTTTCCGTTGGGCGTCGTCGGCAATGAATCCAGGAACACGAACGCGGAAGGCACCGCCTGGGCGGGCAGCGATTTCATCAAGGCCGCGCGCAACCGCCCGACGGATGGGAAACGCTCTCCCTGGGCCGCGACGACATAGGCGACCAGCCGTTTGTCGCCGCGTGCATCCTCGCGTGCGACGACGGCGGACTCCTTGACTTCCGGGATGTCCAGCAGGACCGCTTCAACCTCCATCAGTTCAATCTTGATGCCCCTGACTTTGACCTGCATGTCCTTGCGTCCGAGATGTTCGAGGCATCCGTCCGGGGACAGACGCCCCAGGTCACCGGTCAGGTAGATTCGGACGTCTCCTCCCGCCGGGTCCGGCAGGAAAGAAGCGCGAGTCAGTTCCGGCTTCTTCCAGTATCCGGGAGAAAGATACCGGCTCCTCACGGCGATTTCACCCGCCTCATTGCAGCCGATCCGGTTCCTGTTCTCATCGAGTATCCATATCTCTTTGTCCTGCACGCCATATCCGGCGGGGACGATGCTTCCGGCGATCTCCGTCCGCTGATCAATAAGCAGCAACGTCGCCGCGCCCTGGGTCTCCGTCACGCTGAAACCGCACCGCACAAGGCAATGCTCGGAGAAGTGTTCCTTGCAAAGCTGGATATCCCGCTTGCAGACCGTTTCGCCGCCGAAGAGGAGCAAGCGAAGCTTTGGGAATCTGCGGTCCTTGGGCAGGCAGGTTGCAAAGTTGCGAAACACGGTGGGAACCAGATGGGAAATCGTAATTTCCTGGCCGTCCAGCCATTCGGCCAGGTTTCCCAAACCTTCAGCCTTCAGGTCGAACGGCAACAGGCACGCACCGTTGAGGAGCGCTCCGAATGTGTCCGTCCCCGATGCCGCATAACATTGCGACGCCGTGAGGCAGATGCGATCCTCCGGGCAAATGTGATAGGCGTTGGTCTGATTCATGATGTCATGAAGCGTATTTCGATTGACACGGATCACCCCCTTGGGTTGGCCCGTTGAGCCGGAAGTGTAGTAGATCGCGTTCGGGGAACCGGGCGATATGGAAAGATCGAGATTGGCGTCGGAAATCCCCGCATCCATCTCGTCTAGGTTAGCGATCGCCACCTCCGCGCCCGCCAGTTCGCCGGCCAGGGCGCGGTTCCTGCTGTTGGTCACGATGACCGAAGACTGCGAATCCGCCAGGATGTATTGGATTCGCGCCCTGGGATACAATGGGTCCACCGGCACGCAGCATTTGCCGGCTTTCAGGACGCCCATCAGGCCGATGACCGCGCCCGCGCCGTGTTCGAAGAGCAGCGCAATCTGCTCTTCCCCTTCGCCGCGGAGCGCCAGGATCGCGCGCGCAACGCGATTGGCAGCCCGGTTCAACTCGTCATAGGTCAACGTGCAACTGCTGCTCTTGACCGCCATTCGCGCCCGGTGTTTTCCGACTTGCTTCTCGAAGCGCTGAGAGATGGACTGCTCGATCTCCTTCCTTTCAAACGGGACGAAGGGATTCACGGGGACGACCTCTCGTCGTTCGGGGAGACGCGCACCCTTGGCCGAGGATTCGGCGACAGCTTCGGGAACATTGCGCATACCGACTCCTGAATTAGTGCGTCCTCATGCTCTCGTGCCGCGCGAGTACCTTCGCGCTTCTTCGAGGTGGGCCTTGAAATATCTCGCGAGGATGCGCACGTTCGGCTCGCGCAGCATGTGCTCGTGCATCCCCGAGACCGTGTGCGCCTCTGCGCCGCCCGCGGCGAGTTCGCGCCAGGCCAACCTCGCTCCATATTTCGGAGCCTCAGTGGTCTCGCTCGCCAGGAAGAGGATCAGGCGGCCCGGGTAGGGCCTTGGCTTGTAGCGCCGGCTGGCGTTTCCGCTGGCATGCAACAGGGCCACGGTGTAGCGATTCAACTGCTGCAGGTACTTGTTCTGTCGTCTCTCGAATTCCGCGCGTCCGGTGAGACGGGAGGCGGCCTGAATGCGCGCGGCCCGCCTCGCGGCCAACTGCCGGATATATGCCATCTGGCCGTCAAGCGAGAGCTGCGAAAGGTTGCGCGCATGTTTTGCGCTCCGCCGAAGCTGGTGCGCGATGAATTCGCCGGCGGGGCGGAAAAGCTCGCGGTTCGACCACTCCCGCATTGCGTCAAGGGCGCGGGAGGCGTCGTAGCCGAACCGGCGCGGTCTTGTGCTGAAGGTATCCAACAGAGCCAGGAAGGCAACCTCGTCGCCCTGCCCCTTGAGTTGTTGCGCCATCTCGAAGGCCACCGCCCCGCCTGCGCACAATCCGCACAGGAAATACGGCCCCTCGGGCTGGACCTTTCGCACCTCTTCGAGATAGAGGGACGCCAACTGCTCGATACTGACGCGCGGCTTCCGCGCAGGGGCCAGGCCGAACAGGTGCAGCCCGTAGCAGGGTTGTTCCGGTCCCAGGCGGCGAGCCAGTTGCAGGAAGATGCGCGCGTTGATCGTGTGTACGCAGAAAAGCGGGAGTTGTGAACCCTTCGGCTGAATCTCCATCAGGAAGGCCCCGGGCTGGTCCCAGTTACCCTGTTCAAGAGCCGGGGCGAGTTGCTCGATCGTGGGCGCTTGCAGCAGCAGTGGGAGCGGCAGGCTTTTTCCGAAAACTTCTTCAATCCGCGCGAATAGCCGCGCCGCCGAAAGGGAATGCCCGCCCAGTTCGAAGAAGTCGTCCTGCACCCCGATCGGTTGTACGCCGAGAATGTCTTCCCACAGCCGGGTCAGCCGCTCTTCCACTGGGTTCCGGGGCGCCGTGCACTCACCGTCCAACAGGGGCCGCGCGGCCGGAGGCTCGGGAAGCGCCAGGCGATCCACCTTTCCGCTGGGCGTCGTCGGCAACGAATCCAGGAACACGAACGTGGACGGCGCCATGTGGGCCGGCAGCGATTTCAGCAAAGCCGCGCGCAATCTCCCGACAGGCGGCGGAGTCTCTTGTCGGGCCACCACATAGGCGACCAGTCGTTTGTCGCCATGTGCGTCCTCGCGCGCGACGACAGCGGTCTCCTGGACCTCCGGAATGTCCAGCAGCGCCGCTTCAATCTCCACCAGTTCAATTCTGAGACCTCTGACTTTCACCTGCAAGTCTTTGCGTCCGAGGTGTTCGAGGCGTCCGTCCGGGGCCAGGCGCCCCAGATCGCCGGTCAGGTAGATCCGGGCGTCTCCTCCTTCCGGATCCGGCAGGAAAACAGCTTCGGTGAGTTCCGGCTTCCTCCAGTATCCGGGAGAAAGATATCGGCTCCTCACGGCGATTTCGCCCACCTCGTTGCAGCCGACCCGGTTCCTGTTCTCATCGAGGATCCATATCTCGTCGTCGGACATGGCATAGCCGGCGGGGGCGATGTTGCCGGCGATCTCCGTCCGCTGATCAATGAGCATCAACGCCGGCCACCCGTTGGCCTCCGTGACGCCGTAACCGAAGCGCAACAGGCAACGCTCGGAAAAATGTTCCTTGTAAAGCTGGATATCCCGCTTGTAGATCGTCTCGCTGCCCAGCAGGATCAAGCGGACCTTGGGGAATCTCCGGCCTTTGGGCAGGCAGGCGATGAAGTTGCGAAACAGGGTGGGAACCGGATCGAAGATCGTAATCTCCTGGCCGGCCAGCCATTCGGCCAGATTTTTCAAGCCATCGGCGTTCACGTCGTACGGCATCAGGCACCCGCCATTGAGAAGCGCCGCGAAGGTGTCGGTCGCCGACGCCGCAAAACATTGCGACGACGTAAGGCAGATGCGGTCTTCCGCGCAAGTGTGATAGGCGTTGGTCTGATTCATCGCGTGATGAAGCGCATTTCGGTGGGCGTAGATCACTCCTTTCGGCTGCCCCGTCGTGCCCGAAGTGTAATAGATCGCATACCGGGAACCGGGTGATATGCGAAGCTTGAGATCGGCTTCGGACACTCCCGCGTCCACCTCGTCTATGTTCATGATCGTCGTCCCGGCGCCCGCCAGTTCGCCGGCCAGCGCTCGGTTCCTGCTGTTGGTCACGATGACCGAAGGCTGCGAATCCTCCAGAACATATTGGATTCGCGCTCTTGGGTACGATGGGTCCACCGTCACGTAGCATTTGCCGGCCTTCAGGACGCTCATCATGCCGATCACCGTAGCCGCGCCGTGTTCGAAGAGCAGGGCAATCTGCTCCTCCCGTTCGCCGCGGAGCGCCAGGATCGCGCGCGCAAGGCGGTTCGCCGCCCGGTTCAACTCGTCGTACGTCAACTGACAGTCTTTGCTCTTGACCGCCATTCGCTCCGGGTATTTGCTGACTTGTTTCTCGAAGCGTTCGGAGATGGACTGCTCGATCTCCGTTCTTTCAAACCGGACGAAGGGATTCGCGGGCACGACCTTTCGCCGTTCGGGCAGCAGCGCGCCCTCTGTTGGGGATTCGGCCACAACTTCGGCAAGGTTGCGCATACCGACTCCTGATTGGCGCGTCCTGATGCCTCTCGCCCCACACGACGGTCAGACATCAAACATCATATTCTGGCGAGAGCGGGCGCCCCCGTCAAGAACTTTTCCGCCTAGGCACGCACCCGGTCGCGCGGTTCGCCGTGTAACCGCCCTGCTACGCCGGGCCACTATCAAAGGGACAGCGATGGTGTGCATCGGCCTGCCAGGCATGAGAAATCAACCTTTCGGAGGGTGTGGTGATGAACAGGGAATCAATTGTCGGGTGCGCGGTCGCGGCGCTGATGTTTGCCGGGACGTTCGTGGGGACCGCGGCGTGGGCCGCTGACCAAGCACCGCCCGCGCCGGCCGGCCAGACGGCGGAACCGGCGCAACATCCGCTGCGCCGGCTGTTCTTCGGCAACCTCCGCCAGCTCGGCGAGACGTTCAAGGGGCTGAACCTGACGCCGGACCAGAAGGCGCAGATCGGCGCGATCCTCAAGTCGCACAAAGCGGAGATCGTCGGCGCGCTGCAAGCGCTGCACGCCAAGCATGAAGCGCTGCTCGATGCGGTCCGCGCCGGCGCCGTCAACGAGGCGGCCATCCGCGCGGCGGCCCGGGAGATGGGCGACGCCATCGCCGACGCCTCCATTCTGCGGGCGAAGATCCGGCTGGAAATCCGCGCCGTCCTCACGCCGGACCAGTGCAGGCAGGTGGACCAGGCGCTCGACCAGGTCAGCCGGTCGGTCACCGATGCGCTCGACGGCCTGGCGAACCCATGATGATCGCCGCCGGGACCTGCGCACCGGAGCCGCGGGCGGGAAGCCGTTCCATTGGAGCGGCTTTCCGCCTATACTATTGGGCGGCGGGCGCACAGAGTCGCACGGCGTGGAACCGGGAGGCGCGGACATTGAGAGCGCGGGAAACCGACCCGACGGACCTCGCGCCCGCCGCCGTCCTGCAATTCCCGGACATGGAAGAAGTCGAGCGGGCGCGGTCGGGCGACGGCGACGCCTACGCGCGCCTGATCGAACGGTACCGCGGGCCGATCGCGCAGCAGATGTGGCGTTTCACACGCGACCCGGACCGGCACGCGGAACTCGTGCAGGACGTCTTCGTGAACGCGTACACCAGTCTGCGGAGCTATCGCGGCGCCGCGCCGTTTCTGCACTGGCTGCGGAAAATCGCGGTCCGCACCGGCTACGCGTACTGGCGGCAGTCGAAACGCGCGCGCCGGGAGCGATCCCTCGACGAGCAGGCGGCGCGCCTGCCGGCCGACGGCCCCGCCGGCCACGACGCGCGGGAGGCCGGCGAACTGGTGCACCTGGTCCTGGCCGAACTGTCGCCGCGCGACCGGCTGGTGCTGACGCTGATGTATCTGGAGGAGCGTTCCGTCGCGGAGATCGCCGAGCTCAGCGGATGGAGCGTCGCGATGGTGAAAGTCCAGTTGTGGCGCGCGCGGGCCCGGCTGAAGAAGGCGCTGCTCGCGCGCAGAGACTTGTGGGAAGGATGAAGGAGGCCCGGCATGGATGAACTGAAACAATTCGAGCGCTGGGCGGTCCGCGCCCGGGAAGAACGATCACCGGAACCGGATGTGACGCCGGCCGTGCTGGCGCGACTCCGGCACACGGACGCCGAGGCGCCGACCGGGCCGGGCGCCTGGATATGGGCGGCTTCCGCCCTCGCCGGCTGCGCGGCCGTCCTCGCCGCCGTCGTCGGATACGCCGCATGGGCCGAACTGGCCGCGCCGTGGACGAGCTGGTTTTCGGACCTTTCGAACTGGGGAGCGCTATGAGCGAATCAGAAATCGTTCAACCGGCCGCATCCGCAGTGCCGCCGCCGCGCCGCAAGCGCCAGTGGCTGACCGCGCTGCTGCTCGTCGCCGTATTCCTGTGCGGCATCGTCTGCGGCGCGGGCGCAACCGCCATCGCCGCCGTCCGCATCGTGCGCCATGCGATCCTGCACCCGGAAGGCCATCCCGAGCGCGGCGCGCGGTGGCTGAAGAGCCGCCTCAATCTGACCGATGACCAATTCGAGCAGGTCCGGAAGATCCTCACCGAGCAGAACGCAGACTTCGCCCTCATCCGCAGCGAAGTCCGCCCGCGCATCCTCGAGCGGCTGAAGAAAACGAACGAGGAGGTCGCGAAAATCCTCACCCCCGAGCAGGAGGCAAAATGGCGCACCCTGGTCCGCCGCCTCCGCGAACGCTGGCTGCTGAACCTGCCCGAATCTCCGGAGCCGAAAGCGCCCGCGAAGGAACCGGCTGAATCGCAAGGCAAGGGGACCCGCCGATGAAGACCGGAGTGTCGTACATGGGTTGCCACAGCCCAAGGCATCTCGCAACCGATATTCAGGACATGGCAAAGCTCGGGATTGACGACGTGCTCCTGGCCATCCAGGAGAATGACTTCGCATACTTCACCGGGAAAATGTGTTTTACACCCCGGATCGCGAAAGACCACGGACTGCGGCCGCTGGCGGTTTTCTGGGGCGCGCTGAATCTGTTCGGCGGAGGACGGTCGAGCCAGTTCCTTCTGGACCATCCCGAGGGATTCCAGGTGACGCTCGATGGCGCTCACCTGCCGCAGGGATGCTACGTCAATCCCGCGTGCGTGGGCAGGGTCAAGGAAATGATTGACGCGGTTGCGGACAGCGGGTTCGAGGGGTACTTCGTGGACGAACCCACTCCGCTGCGGAACTGTTTCTGCAAGTCCTGCCGGCGGCGCTTCGAAGACTGGTACGGCGCCGACCTCGCGCGCGCTCCGCGAGACCGCCAGGAGGAGTTCCGCCGGCGCTGCTGCATCGAATACGTACGCACAATCTGCGATTACTGCAAGACCGCTCATCCCAGCCTGGAGACGCTCTGCTGCGTCATGCCGTGCGATGAAGCGCTGTGGGAGACGATGGCGGCCCTGCCGGGCCTGGACAGCCTGGGGACGGACATCTATTGGACCAACAATGACCGGAACGTGGAGGAGATGGTTCCATTGGTGCGGAGAATGGCAGCGACCTGCCGCACGCATCGAAGGCGGCATCATGAGTGGTTGCAGTGCTGGGACGTCAGACGAGGATGCGAGGAGCGCGTGCTTCAGCAAGGCAAGGTCCTCATCCATGAGAAACCTGACGCGCTCTACATCTGGGCGTGGGAAGGGCAGACCGGCGTCACGGAGACTTGCGACGACCCTGTCCGCGCCTGGGCGAAGGCCTGTGAAGTCCTGGCGCTGGCGAAGCGATGATGGACGCGCTGCCGCGACTGGCAGGCTTGTTTGACCCCGACGGCCGGTTCTGTCATAGATATGCGGCATGGAACTGACCGTCAGCCAGATCATTCAGGGCGCGGCCGCCGCCTTCCTGACCGGCTTTTCGAAGACCGGAATGGTCGGGCTCGGCGTGCTGATCGTGCCGCTCATGGCGGGCGTCTTCCCGGCCAAAGCCTCCACCGGCGCGCTGCTGCCGATGCTCATCTTCGGCGACCTCTTCGCAGTGGCCTGGTACCGGCAGCACGCGCAATGGCGCGTCCTGGCGAGAATCCTCCCCTGGGTCCTGCCCGGGCTGGTGCTGGGGACGATCACGCTGAAATACACGTCCAGCGACGCCCTCGGGCACGTGATGGGCTGGCTGATCCTGGCGCTGATTGTCTTTCAACTCGTGCGCGAGCGCGGCGGCGAGTGGCTCGAGGAGCGCCTGCCGCATGTCTGGTGGTTCTCCGCCCTCATGGGCACGCTTGCGGGATTCACGACGATGGTCGGCAACCTCGGCGGGCCGATCGCGACGGTGTACCTCCTGAGCATGGGCCTGGAGAAGCGCGAATTCATGGGGACCGGCGCGTGGTACTACCTGATCGGCAACGTCGCGAAAGTGCCGTTCAGCGCCGGGCTCGGCCTCATCACGGCGCGGTCGCTCGTGTTCGACCTCGAGACCGCGCCCATCATCCTCATCGGCGCGGTGATCGGGCTTTTGACCTTCCGCCTGATTCCGCAGAAGTGGTTCAACCGCGCCGTGCTGCTCCTCGCTGCGCTGGCCGCGCTCAAGCTGCTGCTCACCCCGCACGGCTGAGGCCTTTGCGGCGGCGCATGGATTTTCGTGCTATAGTATTCCCGGACTGGAAGGAGCCTGCACGTGAAAGTGACCGACATCCACACGCACGTCGTCCTGCGACGCGGTTTCCTGGACAGCAAGGGCGAGACGGCCGCGACGGCGGCCGAGCTGGTGCAGATCCAGGACCGCTGCGGCATTGACCGCATGGTCGCGCTGCCGCTCGCATCGCCGGAGGCGCTCCATTTCCAGCAATCCAACGAGGAAGTGTTCGAGGCGTGCGACCAGTTCCCCGGCCGGTTCATCAAGTTCTGCAGCGTGGACCCGCGGCTCCAGTACAACAGCCCGGAGACCGACTTCACGCCCATCCTCGAGTATTACAAGAGCTGCGGCGCGCGAGGGCTGGGCGAGCTGGTGGCGAACCTCTGGTGGGACGATCCGCGCGTGCATCAGCTCCTGTCGGCGTGCGAGCGGGTCGGTTTCCCGGTGATCTTCCACGTGGGGGCGCGGGAGTTCCGCACGTACGGCCTGATCAGCGAACCGGGCCTGGGCGGCCTCGAACACGCGCTGAAGAAATTCCCGAAGCTCCAGCTCGTCGGCCACTCCCAGGCGTTCTGGTCCGAAGTCGGGCCGGTGAGCGAGCAGGAGCGCAGCGGCTATCCGCCGGGAAAAGTCCTGCCCGGCGGCGCCGTGCCGCGGCTGCTGCGCGAGTATCCGAACCTCTGGGGCGATCTCTCCGCCGGCAGCGGCTTCAACGCCGTCAGCCGCGATCCCGAGTGGGGCTGCCGGTTCCTGGAGGAATTCCAGGACCGCCTCTGCTTCGGCCTCGACATCTGCAGGCCGAGCGACAAGACGCCGCTGGTGGACTTCATGCGCGATGCCGGCGCCACCGGCAAGATCTCCCGTCCCGCGCACGAGAAGATCATGGGCGGAAACGCCGCGCGGCTGCTGAACCTGGATTAGGACGGCGGCATAAGTCATATTTCACCGCGAAGAGCACAAAGGCCGTCGTCCCTCGTCTCTTTGACAGCCCCGCCGAACGGTTGATATAATCGTGGACCATTGAGAAACCATTCGAGCCCTTCAAGAAGGCATGAACCATGGGCAACGTGATCCAGGGCGAACTCCTCGGCCAGGGGAAAAACTTCGCGATCGTGATCAGCCGCTTCAACGAATTCATCACCTCGCGGCTGCTCTCCGGCGCACAGGATTGTCTCGAGCGGCACGGCGTCGCGGCGAAGGACATTGACGTCGTCTGGGTGCCGGGCTCGTTCGAGATCCCGGTCACCGCCCTGCGCATCGCGCAGACGCACCGGTACGACGCGGTGGTCTGCCTGGGCGCGGTGATCCGCGGCCAGACGCCGCACTTCGATTACATCGCCGCCGAGGTCTCCAAAGGCGTGGCGCAGGTCGCCATGGCCTCCGGCGTTCCGACGATCTTCGGCGTCATCACCGCCGACACGATCGAGCAGGCCGTCGAGCGCGCCGGCACCAAGGCCGGCAACAAGGGCGCCGATGCGGCCGCCTCCGCCATCGAAATGGCCAACCTCTTCGGAAAGCTGCCCAAAGCCCCGGCGAAGAAGTAAATGCCTCCGCGCTCTCGCGTGGCAAGAACCATCGTCCATCGTCTATCGTCATTCGTTCATCTTTTTGAGCCATAATCATGCGAAAAAGGACTGCGGGAAGAATTCTGGCTGTCCAGGCGCTCTACCAGTGGGACGTTCGCGGCGCCCCCTTTCTCAAGGAGTTGCCGGACTTCCTCCGAGGTTCCTCCGAGGACGCCGAGGTGATCGCACTGGCGGAGGAGCTGTTCCACGGCTGCGCGGAGCACAGCGAGGAGATTGATGCAAGCCTCGGCGCTTCGGCCGAGCATTACGACCTCGGGCGCATGGCGGCGGTGGACCGCGCGATCCTCCGCCTCGGCGCGTACGAACTCCTCCACCGGCCGGACGTCCCGCCCAAGGTGGCGATTGACGAGGCGATCCGCATCGCCCAGAAATTCAGCACCGCCGAGTCCGGCGCCTTCGTCAACGGCATCCTCGACCGCGTCATGGCGCGCGCCCGCCCCGGCGCCGGCCGCGTGGCCCATGGGCCGGCCGGCGCGACCGATGGGAAGAAGAAATGACCGTCCGGAAGCCCCACGGCGCCGACCTGCACCTCCACACCGTGTACAGCGACGGCGTCTACACGCCCGAGACGCTCGTCGCTGCGGCGCGCGAGCGCGACCTGCTCACGATCGCCCTGACCGATCACGATTCGGTGGACGGCGTCGAGCCGACCCGCCGTGCCGCCCGCGACACCGGCCTCGGGGTGATCGCCGGCGCGGAATTCGGCGTGCCGGTTTCCGATGAGGGCGACGAGGAAATCCATCTCGTCGGCCTCTTCCTCGACGTTGAATCCGCCGCGCTCCGGGAAGGGCTCCTGCGAAACCGCGCGCAGCGCAAGCAGCGCGTGATGGAGATGATCGAGAAGCTCAACCGCATCGGCGTGACCCTGCGGACCGAAGACGTGCTCAATCTCGCAGCGCCGGGCAACGTGACGCGCCTGCACCTGGCGCGCGCGCTGGTCCAGACCGGCCGCGTGCGGTCCGTCCGCACGGCGTTCAAGCGCTGGCTCAGGCCCGGCACTCCGGCCTTCGTGCCGCGCTCGGGCGTGCCCGCCGCCGAGGTCATTGCGCTGATCCATCGCGCCGGCGGCCTGGCGATCATGGCGCATCCCGGCAAGACCCTGCGCGACGGCGAAATCCCCGCGCTCGCCCAGGCCGGCCTGGACGCGCTCGAGGCGTATTGCCCGGACCACTCCGCCTCGCAGGAACTCCATTACCTCAAGCTCGCCGCGCAGTATGGCCTGCTCGCCGGCGCCGGCTCGGACTGCCACGGAGATTGCAACGGCCGCATTCTCATCGGCAAAGTGCGGCTCCATGAGGACCAGGTCGAGGCGCTCCGCGCGCGCGCCGCAACCTGGCGGGAGCCGCGACATGGGTGAAGGCAAGACCTCGTTCTTCGGCCGGCTGAAGGCGGGCCTGACCAAGACGCGCGCCAAGTTCTCCTCGAGCATCCGCTCCGTCCTCACCCTCGGCCGCAAGCTCGACGCCGCGGCGATTGACGAATTGTCCGACGCCCTGATCGCCGGCGACGTCGGCCCGCGCTCCGCGGAGCGCATGGCGCGCGACGTCCAGGAAGCCTTCCGCGCCGGCAAGTTCAAAAACCCCGAGGACGCGATCGCGTTCCTCAAGGAGGACATCAAGTCCTCGCTGCGTGGCTGGGACACCTCGCTCCACTGGAGCGAGTCCGGGCCGACGGTCTGGCTGGTCGCCGGCGTCAACGGCGTGGGCAAGACCACCTCCATCGCGAAGCTGGCCCATTTCTACACCGGGCAGAAGAAGCGCGTGCTGATCGCCGCCGGCGACACCTATCGCGCCGCGGCGGTCGAGCAGCTCGAGATCTGGAGCCAGCGCGTCGGCGTGGACCTGGTCAAGCACCAGCACGGCGGCGACCCGGCCGCAGTGGCGTTCGACGCGATCGAGGCGGCCGTCGCGCGGAAGATGGACCTGCTGATCGTGGATACCGCCGGCCGCCTGCACACCAAAGACCACCTGATGCGCGAGCTGGCGAAGATCGAGACCGTGATCCGCCGCCGCCTGCCCGGCGCGCCGCACGAGGTGCTGCTCGTCCTCGACGCCACCACCGGCCAGAACGCCGTGCAGCAGGCGAAGCTCTTCCACGAATCCATCAAGCTGACCGGCATCTTTCTCGCGAAGCTCGACGGCACCGCCAAGGGCGGCATCGTCGTCGGCATGCGCGACCAGATTGACCTGCCCGTCAAGTTCGTCGGCCTCGGCGAAAAGGCCGAGGACATCGAGCCGTTCGACCCGGACCGGTTCGTGGACGCGCTCTTCGAGTGATGGGAGCCCTTCCCGGAATTTCGTCCAGTTTCGCCGTTTCGGCCCTTGACTTCCGCCGCCGTCCCTCTCTATATTGGAACTGTGGGCAGTGAACGCCCGTCGGGCATTTGGGCGGGGCGACTTGGGGAATCGGCGTGGCGCCGGAAACGGCGCTGAACGCGATGGGATCTTTCTGACGGATTGCCCCCAGTTCCGCCGAAACGATGATCAACTGACGCGCAGGCGCGGGATATCTTCAGTGAGGGAGGTGTGCAATGCCTGAATTCGTCAATCCGTTCACCGGCGTAGTGCCGGGGCGCAAACTGACGCCGCGCGAACTCACCCGCGCGATCCGCATGGCGCTCTCGGCGGAGGAGGAAGCGGTGCATCAATACCAGTCGGTGGCCGACGCGACGGACGACCCGCTCGCGAAGGCGCTGCTCAATGAGATCGCCGACGAGGAACGCGTCCACAAAGGCGAGTTCCAGCGGCTGCTCAATATCCTGCTCCCGGACGAGGCGAACTATCTCGCCCAGGGCGCCGCCGAGGTGAATGAACTGGCCTCGAAGGTCAAGGGCCAGCCCGCAGCCGAGAGCGCGCCGCCCTCGGTCGGGAGCCTGAAGTCTTGACGCGCCGCCGCTACGGCGCGAACGTCGAGAGCGGTCGTCAGCGAGTTCATTTTTAGAGGAGACGGACCATGGCCACAGAACTTCTCAATCGCGGCGATGCGCCGTTCAGCGACAAGGTCTGGGCGGCGATTGACGCCGCCGTCGTCGGGGCGGCCAAGAGCCAACTGGGCGCGCGGCGCGTGCTGCCGGTCGAAGGCCCGTACGGCCTCGGCTTAAAGTCGCTGCCGGTCCGCGACGCGCCGGCTGCGGAGCAACTGACGCCCGGCAGCGCGATCATGACCGGAGCGGTGCCGCCGCCGGTGGTCAACATCGCCAGCGGGTTCAGGCTGGCCGCGCGCGACATCGCGGCGTTCGAGGAACGCGGCATGCTGCTCGACCTGGGCGAAGCGGCCCGCGCGGCGATCTCCGTGGCGTTCCAGGAAGACGCGCTGCTCTTCAACGGGGCGAAGGATTTCGGCGTGGAAGGATTGCTGACGGCGAAGGGGGTCCATTCGGCGAAGCTCAAGGACTGGGCGCAGGTCGGGACGGCGGCGACCGACATCATCGAGGCGGTGACCAAGCTCGACGCCGCCGGCTTCCATGGCCCGTACGCCCTGGCGCTGGCCCCGGACCGCTACAACCTGCTGCTGCGCCGCTATCCGCAGGGCGCCGGCACGGAACTCGAGCACCTGCGCCTGATCGCGTCGGAAGGCGTCTCCAAGGCGGCGGCCATCCGCGCCGGCGGCGTGCTGCTGGCCTGGGGCGTCCAATATTCCTCCATCGTCCTCGGGCAGGACCTGATGGCCGGGTTCGTCGGACCCGCCGGGCGCGACTACGAACTCACCGTTTCCGAGAGCCTGGCGCTGCGTCTTTTGCAGCCGGCGTCGGTGGTCGCGCTGAAGTAAACGCGGCGCGCCGCAGAGAGAAACGCAGAAGAACCTGACGGCTCGAATTGCCGCAAAGAAGCGCAGGAAACAAGGGCGACGTGATGTTCCGTTAAGCCGTTCCCCTTGCGCCTCTTTGCGGCAATATTTGTCGCCGTTTTTCGCGTCCTCGCGTTTTCCTGGTGATCCATTCCGATGCGGACCGTTTTACGCAAAGTGACGCGGCCGTTCGCTGCGTTTCGGGATCGGGCCGACGCCGGGCGCGCGCTGTCGCGGGCGATGCCGCCTCTTCCGGGCGCCGATTCAGTCGTGCTGGCGGTGCCGCGAGGCGGCGTAGCGGTGGCTGCGCCGCTGGCAGAGGCGCTCGGGGCGCCGCTCGAACTGATGCTCGTCCGGAAACTCCCGATGCCGCATTCCCCCGAAGCCGGGTTCGGCGCCGTGGCGCTCGGCGGCCAGGTGGTTCTCAACGAGCCGCTCGTCCGTGAACTCGACCTTTCGCCCGAGCGCATTGCTGCGATCGTAAAGGAAGTGCTCGCCGAGGTGCGCCGCCGCGCCAGGGAGTACACCGGCCGCGACCGCCCGCCGGAGGTGCGCGGGAAGTGCGTCTACCTCGTAGATGACGGCCTCGCCACGGGCTTCACCATGATCGCCGCCGCGCGGATGGTCAAGGCGTGCGGGCCGAGCCGCATGACGCTCTGCGTGCCCGTCTCGCCGCACGATTCGCTGCGCGCGGTCGAGCCGTACTTCGACGATCTCTGCTGCCTCATCGAGCAGGCGCACCCGCCCTTCGCGGTCGCCTCGTTCTACGAGGACTTCCACGACCTCACCGACGATGAAGTGCGCGCCATCCTCCGCAAGCCGGCGAACCCCGCCTGACCCGCTATTCGCGCTCAGGAAACCGCGAAAATCCACGATAATAGCAGTGTCGGAAGCGGTGGAACGCCCGGATTAGCTTGAATTGCGCTGCATCCGGTCCGCGGCGGACCGGTGGCGCTCCCAATGTCGCATGGCTCCGCCACGGTTTTCTTCGAGGCGGCTGCTGAAGCTGCGTAACCGATGTCCCGGGATATTTCAGGACGAAGAACGGCGATGATCGTCAACGCTTTCAAATCCCTGCTGCGCGGCCTTCGCGTTCTTCGCGGCGCGACGTTCCTCAGGCAGCTCTGGCGGATGGACGATTTGGTTCGGCGGCTGGCGGCCGGGCTGGCAATCGCCGCTCTGGTCCTGGCGGTCTGGTCGCTGAACGCCTTCGACTGGCTGCAACTGGACGCGATGAATCTGGGAGCCAGGGCGAGGGCCGTTCCGCCCTGTCCGAACGTCGTGGTGGTGGGCATTGACGACGCGTCGCTGAGCCGGTTCGGCCAGCTTCCCTGGCCGCGAACGCGCTATGCGAAAGCGATCCAGGAGTTGAGCGCGGCCGGAGCGGAGTCCATTGCGCTGGACATGTGGTTCCCGGAAGCGGATGATCCCGCCGCCGACGACGTCCTGAGGCAGGCGGCGCAGCAGGCAGGCAACGTCTATCTCGGGCTTTGTTTTGCGGAGGACAAACCGCGCGTCAAGGTCACCCGCAGCAACAGCCGCCTGGTCCAGGGCGCGATTAGCGAAGCCCACGTCAACGTCATCGCGGACTCGGATGGGCAGGTTCGCCGCGTGCCGTGGGAGAGACACACGCTGGCCGACCGTTTCCTCTTCATGCCGGTGGCGCTGGCGGCGCGCCATTTCGGGGTTAAGCCGGAAGACGTGCGGGCCGAGCAAAATGTGCTGCGGATCGGCGACGTCCATCTTCCGCTCGAGACGCAGCCGGACGGCTCCGACGCGTTCCTGGTGGATCTGCCGGATACGCCCGATTACTTCGAAGAGAACTACATCTCCTTTCTGAACGTCGAGAACGGGCTTTTCAAGCCCGAGCAGGTGCGCGGCAAGATTGTGTTCATCGGGCAGGTCATCGTGGGCGGCGGCTATGCGGACACGTGGGAGACGGCCCGCGGCCGGAAGTTCGGCGTGATCCTTCTGTCGGAGATCACGCAGCAGATCCTGGACGGCCGCGGCCTGATCCCCGCTCCGAAGGCGTGGACTTTCCTGCTGGTGCTGATGCTCGGCTTGAGCGGCGCGTTCCTGTTTTACCCGCGCCACGCGGTGCTCGGATTCGGCGCGCATCTGTGTCTGCTGGCGTTCATCTGGGCGTTCTTCTTTTTCGCGATCGTGCGGTACGGTCGCGTGCTTGAGCCGCTGCCGCTGACGGCGGCGGTCGTCGGTTCGCTGGCCGTCGGCATGGTCCGATCGCTGCGCCGCGCCAGTCACGAGCTGGTGCAGGACGCGCGCGCGATGGAGATCCTCCGCCAGCTCAGCGAAACGCTCGTCTCGTCCTCGGGCATGCCCTCGATCGTCACCGGCAAGCGGCCGGACGTGAGCCAGTCGTTCGTGCTGCCCGGCCAGACGCCGCAGGTGCTCCTGCAGACCATCGCGCAGGCGGTCGGCGCCCGGCAAGGAGCATTGTTCATTTCGCGGCAGCCGGGCCAGGGACTGACACGCATCGCGTCGCTCATCGGTGACGGGGCGCTCCCGACATCCGGGTTCGCCGACCGGGTCAATGAGCGCCTTTTCCAGGGCGGAGGCGCCTTCGCCAGTTGCGATCCCGCGCGCGATCTGGCCTTCAATGCCGCACCCGTTCCGAACACGCTGCTGGCCATGCCGCTCTCATTCAACGGCCAGGTCATGGGCGCGGTGCATCTCTACGGCAAGTTCTCAACAGAGGCTTCCTCCGGAGAGCGCTTCACGCCGGCCGACCTGCGCCTGGTCGCCGTTATGGCGCAGCAGACGATGATCGGGCTGGAGAACGCCTCGCTCTACGAAGGGATGCGCGGCATCTTCATGAGCGCCACACTCGCGCTGGCCAACGCGGTGGACGCGAAGGACCCGTACACGCGCGGCCATTCCGAGCGCGTGCTCGGCTACAGCGAGCAGCTCGCCCGCGCGATGAACCTGCCTCCGCAGGACGTGGAGAGCGTCAAAATGGGCGCCGTGCTGCACGACATCGGAAAAATCGCGATCCCGGACAAGATCCTGCACAAGCCGGGCCGGCTCACGGTGGAGGAGTTCGACGTGGTCCGCACTCACCCGGCGCGCGGCGAGGCCATCCTGGCGCCGCTCGAAGAACTCCGGCCGCTCCGGCCGGGCATCCGCCATCATCATGAGCGATTCGACGGCAAGGGTTACCCGGACCAACTCGCCGGCACGGACATCCCGCTGCACGCGCGCATCATCTGCGTGGCGGACGCCTTCGATGCGATGACCTCGAAGCGTTACTACCACAAGGCGAAGAGCCTGGAAGAGGGATTGGACGAGATCGCGCGTTGCAGCGGCGCCCAGTTCGACCCCGAGTTGGCGGAGACCTTCATCAAGGCGCTCAGCAAACGCGCCTCGGCCCCGGTCCTGCCGCAAGCCGTGCTTCAGGCCTTGGCGGATTACGGACGATAGATGACAGACGATGGACGATGGAAGAGGCTCGCCTCTCGTCCATCGTCCACCGTCCATCGTCCATCATCTATCGTCTATCGTCCGCCGTTACTCCACGCTCAGCGAGTAGTTCGATCCTTCCGTCTGGACCGCCACCTGCACCAGCAGTGTCACCTCCTGCCCGGGGCTGATGGTGCGCAGCGATGAAGATCCCAGCCAGGAGGAAGAAATGGTCGTGTTGACCGGCACCGGGAAACAGCTGGCGTAGATCAAGCTGCCGTTGACCGTGATCACGCTCAACGTGTTGTCGCCGGGCCCGCTCAACGAAATCCGGTTGATCGTGAACGCCTGTTGGCTGACGTTCTGCAGCGTCCAGGTGACGTAGCCGTCGCCGATGTTCGGCCCGGTCACCACGATCGGGCCCGGGTTCGGCTGCGTTGCGGGCTGCGTCATGGTGAAGGTGTGCGAGCTGCCCGCCGGAAGCGCCATGGTGCTCGGCCCCGGCCAGACCGTGTCCACCCAGACCGTGCCTTCCGTCACAGCGACGTTCGTCTCGTATTCGCCGGAGGACTTCGAGGTGGTGACGGTGAACTGCGTGCCGCGCACACCGGCGGTGCAGGCCGGCGTGGCCACGTCGAAGTGCGTCCCATGCGCCGCCTTCACCTCAATGGTGCCCAGCGAGCCGATCGGAATTTTCACCGCGCTGTAGATCCGGCCCTGTCCTTCATCGAACGAGACCAGCACGACCACGTTCACTCCGGAGTTAATGGTGACGGTGGTCCCGTCGGCGAAGGCCAGCGTGCCGCCGGTAACCTGGCTTCCGGCCGCGACAGGCTGATTATTCCAGAGGACCGGCTCGGTCTTGCCCTTCAGGGTCAATCCCGCGCCGAAGGCGCCGAAGGTCGAATTCTCCACGGTATGGTTCGGGCAGCCGAGGAGGAAGCCGGTGGCCGTCGTCGGCTCGCGCGGCACATAATACTGCGAGTAGCTGTCGGTGGTCGGATATGGCGAGGACGGGCAGACGAACACCTCCGGCTCGGAGATCACGTTGGACAGCAGCGTCGGCAGCGTTGTCAAGGCGAACGACGGCGTTTGCTCGTACTCCGTGTAGTACGTCAGCAATCCGGTTGCGATCTGGCGCAGGTTGTTCGCGCACGTCATGCCGCGCGACACCTGTCGGGCGCGGACAATGACCCCCGCCGAGAGCGCCGACACCGCGGCGATCACACCGAGCACGACCAGAAGCTCAACCAGCGAAAAGGCTCGTCCGCGACGTTTCCTGCAATCTTGTGTGTGCATGGCACCCTCTTACTCTAAAGTTATCAGGCCGATCACACTTCACGCTCAGTGAACAAGTACAATTCCGTTGCAATCTGATGCATCTTATTCTCACGTGTCATAGTTCGGCACGTTTGCCTTGTCCGGATGCAACTTCCGGCCACGTTGGCCGACAGCGCAAAGATCACGCCGATCACAGTCTCAAGATAAATAATACCAGTGGCTTACGTATAGGGCTGTCTGCCTTGATGCGCATACGGAAGTCACTTTCCATGAACTCAGTTGCACGTAACTTGATCCAGCTTGCTGATGTTGCGAATTCCGTGCCAGGTTTTGGCTCCAAAGTTCCGGTTCGCGTGCAACGGCATTGCACGTCCGCAGCCCGCTTGCGCGCCGCGCGGTAAGGCCGTAACATGGGAAGGCTTTCCAGGCGTTCCTTTGTGAGCGAGGGCGGGATGAACCGAGGAGAGATCGAGGCGCTGCTGGCTTTGCCGCTGGCCGAACTGCTCAGCCGGGCCGACGCGGTGCGGCACAACGAGGCCGGCGACGGCATCGAACTCTGCAACATCATGAACGCCAAGTCGGGCCGATGCGGCGAGGACTGCAAGTTCTGCGCGCAGTCGGCCCGCCACGCCACCGGCGCGGCCGCGTACCCGCTCAAGAGCCGGGCCGAGATGCTGCAGGCGGCGCGCCAGGCCAAAGAGATCGGCGCCGCGCGGTTCGACATCGTGACCAGCGGCAACCGGCTCACCGGCGAGGAGATCGCCCGCATCGCAGAGGCCGTCTCGGAGATCACCTCGACCGTGGGCATCGCCATGTGCGCCTCGCTCGGCCGGCTCAGCGAGGAAAGCCTCACGCTCCTGAAGCAGGCGGGCCTCTCGCGTTACCATCACAACATCGAGACGTCGCCCGCCTTCTACTCGCGCGTCGTCACCACGCACCGTTTCGAGGAGCGGATCGAGACGATCCGCGCCGCGCAGCGCGCCGGGCTCGAAGTCTGCAGCGGCGGCATCATCGGCCTGGGCGAGAGCTGGGCCGACCGCATCGAGATGGCGCTCCTGCTGAAAGAGCTCGGCGTCACCTCGGTGCCGATCAACCTCCTCGTGCGCATCCCCGGCACGCCGTTCGAGAGCCTGGCGCCCATCTCCTGTGTGGACGCGATCCGCACCATCGCGCTGTTCCGGTGCATCCTGCGCGACCGGATCATCAAGATCGCCGCCGGGCGCGAATCCGTGCTGAAGGACTTCCAGGCGATGGCGTTCATGGCCGGCGCCAACGGGATGCTGATCGGCGGCTACCTGACCTTGCGCGGCCGGGAGGCGCAGGAGGACCGCGGACTGCTCGAGGAAGTGAAGAAGGCATGGCGGCGATAGAGGAATTTCTGAGCGCGCGGCGCCGCGAGGGCCTGCTGCGCGAGCTGCGGCCGATCTCCGCGCGCCGCGAGGGCCGGGTGCGCGTCGGCGCGCGGGAGTACCTGGACCTTTCCTCGAACGACTACCTGGGCCTGGCGGGCCATCCGCGAATGGCGCAGGCGGCAACGCAGGCCCTCGAAGAGTTCGGCACGGGCGCGTGCGCCTCGCGTCTGATGGGCGGCGACCTCGACATCTTCCACTGCCTCGAAGAGCGCGTCGCGGAATTCAAATCCACGGAAAGCGCGCTGGTCTTCAACTCCGGCTACCAGGCCAACGTCGGCATCTTCAGCGCGCTGCTGGGCCGCGGAGACGCCGCCTTCTGCGACCGCGCCAGCCATGCCAGCATCCTGGACGGCATCCGCCTCTCCGGCGCGCGGCTCTTCCGGTTCCGGCACAACGATCCGGCGCACCTCGAATCGCTCCTGAAGAAGGAGCGCGCCAAGTTCAAGAGCGCGCTGATCGCGACGGAAACGATCTTCAGCATGGACGGCGACCGCGCGCCGCTGCGCGAACTCGTTGAGCTGAAGGAGCGCCACGGCTGCCGGATGCTCGTGGACGAGGCGCACGCGACCGGCGTCTTCGGCGCGACCGGCTCGGGCGTGGTCGAGGCGGACGGGCTGGCAGGGCGGATCGAGCTGGTCCTGGGGACTTTCAGCAAGGCGCTCGGGAGCTTCGGCGCTTACCTGGCGACATCGCGGCCGATCGTGGAATACCTGGTCAACACCTGCCGGAGCTTCATCTACTCCACGGCATTGCCGCCGGCGGTCATCGCGTGCAACCGCGTCAGCCTCGACCTCGTGGCCGAGGAGCCCTGGCGGCGCGAAACGGTCCTGGACCGTTCCAGCCGGTTCCGCGAACTGCTCCGGGAGCGAGGATTCGCTGCCGTCGGCGTTTCTCAGATCGTGCCGGTCATCCTCGGCGAGAATCGCCGCGCGCTCTCGTTCGCGAAGGCGCTGCAGGAGAAAGGCTACTGGGTCGTGGCGGTGCGTCCGCCGACCGTGCCGCCGGGCCAGGCGCGCCTGCGGTTCTCGCTGACGGCCCTGCACACGTGGGATGCCCTGCGGAAGCTTGCCGATGACATGTCCGACATCGGAATTTGAGTTTTTTCCGCGCCGCGGGTTCGCGGAGACGCTCCTCCTGGTCCCCGGCTGGGCGACCGATCACCGGATCTTCAGGCCGCTGGACCTGGAGTTCAATTATCTCGCGGCGGTGTCTTTTTCGCCCCGCGATTTCCAGGAGAGCCTTCTCTCCGCGCTGCGGAGACATCGGCTCGACCGCGTCGCCGTGCTGGGCTGGTCGCTGGGAGGATACCTGGCGCTGGAGTTCGCCCGCGCGCATCCGGAGCGGGTGATGGAGGGCGCGCTCTTCGCCATTGGCATGCGGGAACGTTATGACGCGGAGGTCATCGAGGGAATCAAGGCACGGCTGGCGCGAAATAAGGCCGCGTATCTGCGCCGGTTCTACGAGGCGTGCTTCTCTCCCGGCGAGCGCGAGGCGCGCGACTGGTTCGAGCGGGAGTTGCTCCAGAGCTACCTGGACCAGATGGAGTTGGAGACGCTGCTGGCCGGGCTCGACTATCTCGTCTCCGCGTCGCCGGCTGATGCGAAGGCCCGGTTCATCCACGGGCGCGAGGACCGGATCGCGCCGGTCGGGGAGATGCTGGCGATGAAGGAGCGACTGCCGGGCATGCGGCTGGTCTGCATGGAGAGCGCGGGCCATGCGGCATTCCTGAACCCGGAGTTCAAGAAGGTGTTCCATGCCCTCCTTGGATAAGGCGAAGATGGTCCGCGACTTCTCGCGCTCCGCGCCGCTTTACGACCGGTATGCGAATGTCCAGTTCAAGGTCGCCGACGCGCTGCTCGCGGAATTGCCCGGCGCGCGCGAGAGCATCTTTGAGATCGGCTGCGGCACAGGCTACTACACGCGCCTGCTCCGGGAGCGGTACCCGACGGCGCACCTGAAGGCCTGCGACATCTCCCCGCGCATGATCGAGGTCGCACGGGAGAAACTGCGGGATGAGGCGATCGAGTTCCTCGTCGCCGACGCTGAGACGCTGGTCCTGGACGAGCGGTTCGACCTGGTCACCTCGAACGCGGCCCTGCAGTGGTTCGAGGACCTGGCGGCTGCGCTGAAGCGGTGCCGCAACGCCCTCAACGACGGCGGGCTGCTCGCCTTCTCCATCTTCGGCCCGGAGACGTTCCGCGAGCTGGACCATTGCCTGCGCCTGGCCCTCGGCCGCGCGGAAGGCAACCTGGTCCGCTCGAGGACGTTCCTGGAGAAGGAGCGCATCGCCGAGATGCTCCGCGCCTCTTTCGGCCGGGTGACCGTCCGCGACGCGACTATCCACGAAGAGTACCCTTCGCTCCGCGCCCTGCTGGAGAAAATCAAGCGCACCGGCGCGCGCGGCGGCGGGTTGCCGGGCGGTTCGCTCGCGCAGCCCGGGCTGCTCGGACGGGTGGAGAAGCTCTTCCAGGCGGAGTTCGGCCGCGTCGAGGCGACGTATCAGGCATTCCTTTTCCTGGCGGAACGATGAGCGCAATCTTCGTGGCCGGGACGGACACCGGCGTAGGCAAGACCGTGGTCACCGGCCTGCTGGCGCGCAGTCTGGCCCTGCGCGGATACCGCGTGGCGACTCAGAAATGGGTCCAGACAGGCGGCGCGAGCGACCTGGACGCGCACCTGCGCTGGATGGGCCGCAGTCGAAGCGAGTTCCGGGGCTTCCTGCGCGCGATGGTTCCTGTGGCGCTCGCGGCGCCGGTGTCGCCGCACCTCGCCGCAGAACTGGGCGGCGCGCGGATCACCGCGTGCAGGATCCGCCGCGCTTTCCTGCGCCTGTCGCAGCATTTCGATTTCGTGATCGTCGAGGGCACCGGCGGCCTGATGGTTCCCTTCAGCCGCAAGCGACTGCTGGTTGACCTGGCGCAGGAACTTGACCTGCCGGTCCTGCTGGTGGCCGGCAACCGGCTAGGCGCGATCAATCACACGTTGCTCAGCCTGGAAGCGCTGAAGGCGCGGAAGATGAAGCTGCTGGGCGTCGTCTTTAACAATTTTGCCGGCGCGGGAAACGCGCGCGTCCTGCGCGACAATCCGAAAGTCATCGAGTCCCTGAGCGGGCAACGCGCTCTCGGTGCGCTGCCCCGGACGCGGCGTCCGGGCACGCTGATAAAGCGCTTTGCGCCTATAGCGGAGAAGGTGCTGGCCGCCTATGAACGACTGGATCACAAGAGACCTGAAGCATAACTGGCACCCGTACACGCAGATGAAGGACTGCCGGCGCCTGCCGCCGGTCCTCATCGAAAAGGCCCGCGGCCTCAAGCTCTACGGCGCCGGCGGACAGTGGTATTACGACACCATCTCAAGCTGGTGGTGCAACGTGCACGGACACAACCATCCGCGCGTCCGCGAGGCGATCCGCAGGCAGGCCGCCTCGCTCGACCACGTCCTCTTCGCCGGGTTCACGCACAGGCCGGCCATTCTCCTGGCGGAGAAGCTCACCGCCCTGGCGCCGCGCCGGCTGACGAAGCTCTTCTTTTCCGACAACGGCTCGACCGCCGTCGAGGTCGCGCTGAAGATGTCCTTCCAATACTGGCAGAACGTCGGCAAGCCGGAGAAGCGGCGGTTCGTCGCGCTGGACCGGGCCTACCACGGCGACACAGTCGGCGCGATGAGCGTCAGCGGGGCCAGCCTGTTCAACGAGCGGTTCGCGCCGCTCCTGTTCCCGACGCACAAGATACCCTCGCCGTACTGCTATCGCTGCCCGGAAGGCCGGGAACCGGGGAACTGCGCGACCGAGTGCGCGCGCCCGCTGGAACAGCTCCTTGGGAAGCACGGCCGGGAAATCGCCGGAATCATCCTCGAGCCGCTGGTCATGGCGGCGGGCGGGATGATCATCTACCCGCCGAAGTACCTCGACCGGGTGGGAAAGCTGGCGGCAAAGCATGGAGTGCACCTCATCCTGGATGAGGTCGCCACGGGCTTCGGCCGCACCGGGAAGATGTTCGCCTGCGAGCATGCGCACGTCCAGCCGGACTTCATCTGCCTAGCCAAGGGCATCACCTCCGGCGCGCTGCCCCTGGGCGCAACGCTGACGACGGAGCGCGTCTACCGGGCGTTCTATGCCGACTATGCGCAACATAAAACCTTTTATCATGGGCACACGTACACGGCGAATCCCATCGCCTGCGCCGCCGCGCTGGCGAGCCTGCGCGTCTTCGAGGAGGAGAACACTCTCGCGCGGGTGCGCGCGCTGCTGCCGCAATTCCACGACGGGCTGCTGCGGTTTCGATCGCTGCCGATCGTCGGGGACGTCCGGCAGATCGGATTGATTGGGGCGATCGAGCTGGTCAAGGATCGCCGCACGAAGGAGCCGTTCGGCGCGCGGGAGCGCATCGGGCTGAAAATCTACCACGAGGGACTGAAGAGAAACCTGGTCCTGCGGCCGCTTGGGCACATCATTTACCTGTTCCTGCCCTTGTGCGTCCGGGAGCGGGAATTGCGCTATATCCTCGACAACACCTACGCAGTGGTTCAGGCGCAATCCTAAGCAAACGGCTCAAGATTTCGTGATGTTCGGTCGCAGGAGACCGCGGCGCTCGCTCCGGCGTTTGCCACTGTTGCAGCAGAACCTTTGATTGTGGCATAATCCCGTCGCCGTGGGAATCCGCACCGGTCGCTGGCCTGGCAAGTTCGGAGGCGAGCAGGAGGGGTCGCAAGAATGGCAAGCCACGAAGTGAATCCGGAAACGCCTGAGGCGCGCGCGTTGCTGGAAAAGGTCTGCAGCAGCAAAACGCTGCCGTCGGTTCCGGTTGTAGCGGCCAACATCCTGACGCTCTGCAAAGACCCGGATGTGGATTTTGCGAAGCTGGGGGAAATGACCTCGGCCGATGCGGCGCTCGTGGCCAAGCTTTTGCAGATGGCCAACTCCGCGTTTTTCGCCAGCCATCAGAAGGTTTTCTCGGTCAACGCGGCGGTCGTGCGAATGGGGTTGAAGGTAACGCGCATCGCGGTCCTCGGGTTCAGCCTGGAGACTGAAATCAGCGGCAAGATGCCCGAGGAGTTCAAGGTCGATCGTTTCTGGCGCTACTCGCTGACGACCGCCAGCGCCGCCCGCGTCATTGCGGAGACCGTCTGCCCGGCCCAGCGCGACGAGTGTTTTTCCGCCGGAATCCTCCAGGATATCGGGATGGTGGCTCTCCAGTGCGCGCTGCCGGAGGAGTACGCAAAAGTCCTGGCCGAACACCGGCTGCATCCCACGGTGGAGATCCACGACCTCGAGAAGCGGTTGCTGGGCGTGACACACACGGAAGTGGGCAGCCGGCTCCTGCGGCAGTGGAACCTGCCCGAAGAGGTCTACGCGCCGATCCGCTACCACCACGGCCTGGACCAGGCGATGGCGGACGGCCTTTCGCCCGATTTGGTCCAGGTGGCGCGGACGCTCGTCTTGGGCACCCTGGTGGCCGCGCTCTTCCAAGGCAAAACCAAGGGCATTACGTATAAACGGGTCATAGACACGGCGCAGCGATACTTCGGGCTGGAGCCGGAAGCCGTCGAGCTGATGTTCGGGAAGATCGAAAAGGTCGTGCGGAGCACGTGCGAGCTGTTCCAGGTTGACCCGCGCTCGATGCCCGCTTATGAGCAGATCCGGCTGCGGGCCACTCACGAAGTGGCCCGGCTGGCCGCCGAACTAGGCCAAGAGGCGCGCTCGGCCGAGAACCTCGCCGACCAGCGCACCGAGGAGTTGCGCCAGCTCAAGCAGGAAAGCGATGAACTGAGAAGACTCATCTCTCTTGACGACCTGACCCTTTTGCTCAATCGCCGGGAGTTTCTGAAGAGGTTCATGGCCGAGATCGTGCGCAGTCGCCGCCATGAGCACGAGCTGGCGCTCGTGATGGTGGACATTGACGACTTCAAGTCGGTCAACGACACCTACGGTCACGCGGCCGGTGACGAAGTGCTGAAGCACCTGGGCGGTTTCCTGCAAGCCGAAAGCCGCAAGTCGGACGTGGCTGCCCGCGTGGGCGGGGACGAGTTCGTGGTGATGCTGCCCGAGACGGACCTCGACGGCGCAATCGCCGCCGCCGAAAAGCTGCGTTTCGGCATTGCCACGTCGTCAAAGGGATGGACCCAGAGAGTGCCCGGCATCACCGTCAGCGTGGGCGTGGTCCACTCCCGATACAGCTCGCACTCCTTCGACGAGGGTATTATCCTCGATCAGGCGGATAAGTGCATGTACCAGGCAAAGCGGGACGGACGAAATTGCACGCGCTACGCCACCATCTAGTGTTTAGTTCCGTAAATTGGCGTACCAATTTTCGCAACTAAACACGGCCCAACGGAACGTGTAACTCCTAAGAAAATGCGCGCTCGGCGCGCATTTTCTATTGATGCACCAGCCGCGCAGCCGTCGGCGCGGCTAATGCGCTCGGCGTAACGACGCGGCTTATTGCGGTCATGCTTCCTTGCGGAAATAGGACGCCTATTTCCGCAAGGAAGCACTAGCGCCCTGTCCCGTAAATAACACATAAGCCCAACCCGCATCCCTTCTGCCGCCTCGAGCTAAAGAACGCGCCCTTTCTTACGATAATCCCTATGGAGTTTGTTGCCATACCGCGGAAGTTTCAGGTGGGACGCCATGGGCAGTCTTGCCGCAACAACTGCGCCGGGCAGTGCCGGCGCAGCCGGTGTCGCCAGCGCCGCCAGCGTTGCAAACACAGCAAAGGGCGCAGGTGTATCCCTGTCCAGGGTCTTCATCGCCCGGCAGCCCATCTTCGACGTGCAGCAGAAGGTCTACGGCTACGAACTCCTCTTCCGCTCCGGGCCCGAGAACGTCTTCAAACACGCGGAACCTGATCAAGCCAGCGCCAAAGTCATGACCGACGGCACTCTGATCCTCAGCATGGAGGCCATCAGCGGGGGCAAGCTCGTCTTCATCAACGTCACGCGCAACATCCTGCTCAACGACTATATCAGCCTTCTGCCCAGGGATCTGACCGCGGCGGAGATCCTGGAGACCATCGAGCCGGACCGGGAGGTCGTCGGCGCCTGCAGCAGACTCAAGAAGGCCGGCTACATGATCGTCCTGGATGACTTCGTCTACGGAGAGCAGTACGCCGACCTCATGAACCTGGCGGACATCGTCAAGGTGGATTTCCTGTCCACTTCGGCGGAGGAACGCCGGCAGGTCCTGTCGCGGTTCACAGGCCCGAACGTCCGTTTCCTGGCCGAGAAAGTCGAGACGCACGAAGTCTTCAAGGAGGCGAGCGGTCTGGGATACAGTTATTTTCAGGGGTACTTCTTCAGCAAGCCTGTGATCGTCTCATCCCGGGATGTGCCGGGCTTCAAGCTCAACTACCTGCAGATGCTCCAGGAGATTCAGTTGCCCGGCGTCAACTTCCATCACTTGGAAGCGATTATCAAGCGCGACATGGCGCTCTCTTTCAAGCTGTTGCGTTACATCAACTCCGCATATTTCGGCTTGAGCAACAAGGTCAGCTCCATCATGCATGCCATAACGCTGCTCGGGGCGCGGGAATTCAAACAATGGGCCTCGCTCGTCGTTATGGCCAGTATGGGCAGCGACAAGCCCGACGAACTCGTCGTCCAGGCGCTCATCCGCGGGAGGTTCTGTGAGTCCCTCGCCCCGATGCTCGGCATGAAGCAGCGGTCGCAGGAACTCTTCCTCCTGGGAATGTTCTCCGTGATTGATGCGATCCTGGACCGCCCGCTGGAAGAGATCCTCAAGGACCTGCCCCTGTCCGATGAGATCAAGGACGCGCTCACTGGAAAGCCCAACCGCCTGCGCGCCGTCTTTGACTACGTCCTGGCTTACGAGAAAGGGGACTGGAATCATTTGACCGAAATGGCCCGCGCCCTGGGGCTCGACGAGTCCGACATTCCGGCGGTCTATTGGCACGCCGTGCATTGGGCGCAGAAGAGCTTTGGCGAAGTCAACGCTGCGGTGTGAGGCAGACACTCCTGGCGTCTTTTCAGGCCGTTTACCGCCTGGATTTGCTACACGGGCTATGCCTCGGCTGAAGCAATGCCGGGTTGTCAGACTTGCGCTTACGCTATTTCGAGGAAGGCGATTTCAGTCCAATCCCTGCAAAACCCGCGGATTCGCCTGCGAGCCGCCTCCGTCGGCGCCCGAATCGGTCCCATTTGCAGACCTATGGCACGAGTATTGCTTTCGTTCATGCCGGCGGAGATAGCACGAGAGACTTTCTGCGGTCCGACTGCGGGGAACCTTCCGGAATATCGCCGCTGCCATAAACTTTATTGACATACCGGCTTTAGCTGCGTAAAATTGCTCAAGCGGGGTTTGGCCTCCGTCGGTCGCGCGGCGGGCTCAATGGTCGCAAAATTTTCAGGCGCGACCTCAGAAACACAGGAGGAGTAAGAGCCATGAAGTTTATCGTTCGGGGTATGGCGGGGATCGTTGTGCTTGGGCTATGCATGCTCCGCGGGCCGGCGCCGGCCGGCGTCGTCGCGCACGGCCAATTCTATCTGAGAGCGATTCCCTCGAGCGCAGTGCATCACGTCCAGGCGCCTCACTTGCACCTCCGCGACGGCACCAGCCTCAACTGGAGCGGGTACGCCGTCGAGACGAACCTGTCGAAGCCCGCATCGAACGCCGTGAGCTACGTCGTCGGAAGCTGGATCGTGCCGGGCGTTAAAGCAAGCGCCCCCACCAAGGACACGTATTCCTCCGCCTGGGTCGGGATTGACGGGTACTCGGACAACACCGTCGAGCAAATCGGCACGGAGCAGGACTGGACGGGGCGCGCGGCAAGTTACTACGCGTGGTTCGAGCTGTATCCGAACTACGCCTACGAGATCGTGGGCTTCCCCGTAGATCAAGGGGACACGATCACCGCCCAGGTTGAATATCTCGGCAGCGAGACTGTCGTGGTCGGGGATCCCTGGGGCTGGCGCGGCCACGGCCGGGAGCACTGGCGCAAGGATTCCTGGGGCCGGGAGACCACCGAGGTCGTCCAGACTTTCCAACTGACGCTCACCAACGTCACCAAGGACGTCACTTTCTCGATTGATGAGCAAATTCAGGGCGCGGAACTGCAGTCGGCGGAATGGGTCATGGAGGCTCCGTCGGAGAACAGCGTGCTGCCGCTGAGCGATTTTGGAGCCATCTCTTTCTCCGGTTGCGAGGCCACGCTCCAGGGCGTCACCGGACCGATCAGCGCGTGGCCGGACGACGAGCTGACCATGGAGACCAGCAAGGCCGTCACCAAGGCCGCGCCTTCGAAGTTAGGATCAACCGGCGAGACCTTCTCGGTCACCTGGGAGCACCAATAATCCGCAGGCCCGCCGGCCTCGTCGCCGAAACGAAAGACGCCGGCCGGCCTTAGTCGAATCGCAAGCAGGCAACGACCGTCCATCGGGGCGGTCGTTGCCTCTTTCGTTTCCGGCCGCTCGTAGTGGCGCCGTCAGGCGCTGCTTCATATGCCTTGACGGGCACGCTGTGAACGGCCACGCTTTTTCAACGGACTTGTGGCGCACGGATGCTTGACGCGTCGCGCGAATGCGAGTAATATTTTGCTTCCGCACTGTGCGGCCGAGCCGCCTGGCCGGCGTGATCCTCTGAAATCAGCAAGTAAGGGAATTGCGGTCATGGGAACCTCAAGCGAAACTGCGTATGCCCTGGCGCGCGAGCGGTACGGCGCGCTCGGGGTCGACACCGACGAAGCCATCCGCGTGCTGCTCGCCACGCCGATTTCTTTGCACTGCTGGCAAGGTGACGACGTCGCCGGCTTCGAGGGCGACTCCGTGCTTTCGGGCGGCATCCTGGCCACCGGCAACTACATGGGGCGAGCTTCCGGCGGCGACGAGCTTCGGGCCGACCTCGAGGAGGCGCTGAGGCTGCTCCCCGGCAAGAATCGCGTCAATCTCCACGCCATGTATGCCGAGACCGGCGGCGTGCGGGTCGAGCGCGATCAACTTGAACCCGCGCACTTCAGCCGCTGGATTGACTGGGCGCGCGCACATACGTCGGGTCTCGACATGAACCCCACTTTCTTCTCGCATCCCAAGGCCGCCAGCGGGTTCACCCTCGCGAGCCGCGACGAGGCGGTCCGCACGTTCTGGATCAATCACGCGATCGCGTGCCGCAAGATCGCGGCGGCTATGGGCCGGGCGCTCGGGAGCCCGTCCGTCAATAACATCTGGATCCCCGACGGCTACAAAGACATGCCGGCTGACCGCGCCATCCATCGGCGATTGCTCAAAGACTCACTCGACCGGATCCTGGCCGAGCCGATTTCGCGCAGTGAGTGCCTCGACGCCGTGGAGGGCAAGCTCTTCGGCCTCGCCAGCGAAAGCTACGTCGCCGGTTCGCAGGAGTTCTACCTGGGTTATGCCCTCTCAAAGAACCTGCTCATGTGCCTGGACATGGGGCATTTCCACCCGACGGAAGACGTGGGCGACAAGATTTCGTCGCTGATGCTCTACCTCGAAGGCCTCCTGCTGCACGTCAGCCGCGGCGTGCGCTGGGACAGCGACCACGTCGTCGTCACCGACGACCCGCTGAACCGGCTCATGTCCGAGATCGTGCGCGGCGGCTTCCTGCCGCGGGTCAAGATCGCGACCGACTTCTTCGACGCCTCCATCAACCGCATCGGCGCGTGGGCGATCGGCGCGCGGGCGACGCAGAAGGCGCTCCTTCGCGCGCTCTGCGAACCGGCCGCCCTCCTGCGCAAGCACGAGGCGGACGGCGATTTCACGGGACGGCTGATGCTGCTCGAAGAGGCCGCGATGCTGCCGCTGGGCGCCGTGTGGGAACACGTATGCCTCATGAGCAATGTGCCGACGGAACGGGGCCTTCTCGAGGAAGTGCGCCGGCACGAGCGAACCGTGCTTGCGCCCAGGGCGCGGGCGGCGCTCCCGGCGAGCCATTCGCGCGCGCTCGAGGAACTCCTGCACGTGTCGCACGCGGTGGGCGCGAATACGCGGTTCGTCCAGGCCGGCGGCGGGAATACCTCCGTCAAAACGGCGGACGGGACTCTCATGTTCATCAAGGCCAGCGGCACACCGCTCGCCGGCATGGACGCGCGCCGCGGCTGGGCGCTCGTGGACACGGCCAAGGTAATGCAGATCTTCGACCAGCGCCGCCTGCTCACCGCGCCGTCTTCCGAGCGCGAGGCCGAAGTCCTGCGGATGCTGAACGAGAGCGTAATCGCCCCCGCCGGCGCGCGGCCGTCGGTCGAAGCCCCGCTCCACGCGCTCCTCGGCAAGGTCGTCATCCACAGCCATCCGCCGGCGGTCAACGCATTGACCTGTCATCGCCGCTCAAAGGAACTGCTGGAGAGCCTGTGGCGCAAGGACGAAGAGCAGCCCCTGTGGGTCCCGTACGCCGACCCGGGCGTCATGCTCGCATTCCGCGTGCGCGAGCTGATTGACGAATACCGCCGCCGCAATGGCGCGTTGCCCAGGGTCATTCTCTTGCAGAATCACGGCCTCATCTGCTCGGCGGAATCCGCCGTCGACGCCCTTCGACTGCACGCGTCGGTCATTGACAAAATTGAAAGCGCGTTCTCGAAGAAAGCCGCATCGGAGGCGGACCCGGTCGCGCAGATGGTCGGACGTATTGTCGGAGAGGCCGCCGGCGCGGCGATGCAAGCGCGCCGATTCGCATTCTCCGGGCAGACCATAGACCCGCGCGCGCATTCGGCCATCTTCTCCGGCGCGCTCACGCCCGATCACGTGGTGTTCTCCGGACCGAGGGTCTGCGTCGTGGAAGAGCCCGCGAGCGAGGAAAAACTCCGCGCGGCGGTCGAAAGCTTCCGCCGCGACAACAAGACCGTGCCGCGGATCCTGTCGCTCGGCGCGAAAGGGATCTGGGTCGCGGGCGAGAACGAAAAGAAGATCGCCGCATCGCAGGAACTCTTCGCATCCGCCGTCGCCTCATCGCTCCTGGCCGCAGGAGACCTGCAGCCGCTCGGCCCGCGCGAGGTGGAGTTCATCCTGAATTGGGAAGTCGAACACTACCGGGCCAAGATGATAGAGAACTCGAATCGCAAGGGATGATGAACCCTGACGGGGCTGTCCCCTGCCGGCAATGCACGTCGGCCGCGCAGTGCGACGAATGGGATAGCTGGCTATTTTAGCTCCCTATAATCGGCGGGAATCCAGGATTTCGGCGCGCGGGTCCGGGTTCCAGCCGTTCGGCCCTGAGCTCACGGCCGAAGGCCTTTCGCGGGATTGGCAGCTAGCGCATAAAGCGTTTTCAGATCAACCTTTACTACACGCTGGGTTCGTTTTTTCAAATCGCCTTCCGCGCACAACCCTCCTTTCCGTCAACGACGGGTTCACGCAAAGCCGCAACGGACGGCAACTTCCGCCGGAACGACCGCAAGGCATATAACCCCTTTCGCTAATGGGCGTTACTACACGCTGGGTTCGTTTTTTCAAATCGTTTCGCGCGCGCAATCCTCGTACTACGTAACAACGGGTTTCACGCAAAGCCGCAAAAGCCTGCCCCCGGATTTCGTAAACGGGGGCGCCAAGAACGCCAACTGATATTGCAACCACGGAATACACGGAAGATACTGAAGCTATTTAGGTAAATCATTCGGTGTGCTCCGTGTATTCCGTGGTGGAGGCCTTTGTCTCTTTGCGCCTTTGCGAGAGACACGTCGTTTCCGGTCCTTCGTCTTTGAGCCTTCGCGTGAGACACTTTTCTTTTTCAAAAAAATCGCCATGTATTATAACATGGGATTTTCGTCGCCGAGCGGACGGGGAAAAGTCAGTGCGCTTCGAAGCGGGTTCAGTGCGGTTGGGAGCGGCTTGAGTGCGCTTCGGTGCGCTTCGCAGCGGTTTGAGTGCGCTTTTTTCGGCCGGTTGAATTTGACAGCATGCTTGGTTGCCGACTTGTCCGCCGAAGCCTTGGAGGAGCTGGATTGTAGAATGACGAATAGAGCAGATGCTGCCAAGGTGCTTTCGCCGCGCACTTGTCAATGCCGGGAAAGCGGAAAAGAGCTCAGCAGATCACAAATGTTTCGTAATCCAATCAAGAATTCTTAAAATGGGTGCCTGTCCCCGGTTTTTCTATGACGGGGGCCGCATCACTAACCAATACGCTTACGCCACGACCCGTTGTTGATGTTCGTAGCGATAATCTTGATGGTTCGTTCTCGAACCTCAAAGGGAAGCCCTGAAAGTTCATATTTGACCCGGCACCCGGAAAGTTCATATTTGAACCGGCAGGCTGGGCTTTCGCAGTCGAGGTACGTTGTATTCGGCACACCTATGGGAATCCTCGGCGCATGTTCATATAAGCCGTCAAGGATGCTCCCGCAGCCGGGACATATCGCCTGTAAGTTAACTATCTTTGGCTTTATCCAATGGTAGCTCCACCGAAATCGCATACCGCCAAATGAATCTTGTCGGTAACGCCTATACGGTTGCAGCACTAGCCGTACAACCCACAAGAGAATGAGCATGGCAAACAGGCCAGCCAACACAGCGGCAAGTAGGGTGAAAACCTGCCGCCATGTAAGCCCGTAGTCTTTGGTCACAAAGGGGGTAATCCAGCGAGCGACAAACAAGAGGGTTATTCCCAGCCCGATTAGTAGCAGACGCGCTATCCACCCGTGTATGCCTTTTTCAAACGAGGCGAGAATTTTGTCCTTGTGATACGCAAGCCTCTTTTTGATTGCACCGGACATAGCTACTTCTCTCAGATTATGCTTGCGCCACCATCAGACCAACTTCGTGACCTTTAGGTTGCGGAAGCATGCACGCTCGCCGATGCCCGGTCCGCTTGGCCCGCTGTCGCGGGCCGGCCCGATGTTGCCTGAATAAAGTACGGACCTACCGGTTAGGGCGCGCGACGCCATCTGTACCGATAGTATACGACCTTCCATCATTGCCTATAAAATATCGCTCTGATTGCCAGGACGATATAACGCCCTCACGGACGTAAATATTGTACTCTGTGCCGAAAACCTGAGCCCCTGTGTTCGGATTGGGCTTGGCCTTATCTGTGATAATAGCAATGTAGATAGTGCCATCTGAGCTATCCTGCATCTGTTTGAGCTTGACACCCAGGGCACTTTCCGCATCGGCAACCGTCATGCCCTTAATCAGGCGGTGCTCCGCAATGGCCTTTTTTATATCGTCAACCGGGCTGGCAGGCGCTTGCGAACGCGCCAGCGCCGCTGCGTTGGAAGCTTTCAAGTCGGCAATCTGCTTATTGAGCGCCGTGATTGTCTTGAGCTGGCCGCGTACCGTGATTTTCAGCATCTCATTCTCTGTCCGCAAGGTCTCATTCTCTGTCCGCAACGCTGCCAGTTCTGCCGACGCATCGTGCGCTCTGGTCGTGGACGCGGCAGAACCTTGAACCGGCCCTGGGGCGGCAGATGGGGCCGGCTCCGGCGCATCAGCGGCAATGGCCGAGCCCGACGCCAAGAAAAGGAACAGGACAACACTCATAAGCCCCTTCATGTTGCGCCTCCCTTTCGCAACCTCGCATGAAGAAGAGGGGGCGGCAGCCCGTGCGAGTTGCGGCCCCGGTTGCAATCCGGTCGCCGCCCCGTGCGCTATTTATAGGTGCAAGGAATGAACTCAGTCCAACCGAACACCACTTGTTCGCATTCCGCCGGTTGCGAGCCAGTAGGACAAAATGATTAGGCCGGCCAGAGCGCAAAGACCCGCGCCTACCCGAAGCGCCAATGTGATGTGCGCGCCGGTTTTTTCGATTTGTGCCTCAAGCGGCCCATATTTTTTCGCAATGGCGTCCAATTGGGATTCATAGGCAGACCACCGGGCGTTCGTCGCGGCAGTATAGGCATCAGAGAGGACCTGCAATCGGGAAGAATCAATCGGCGTCGCATTGTAATCAGCCCGCGCCTTCTGTTGGGCGACTTCCGTAGCTTCAAGGATTTTGTCCGTCGCGGCTTTCCATTGTTGCTGGACCCTGGCTACCGCCCCGGCAGTGTGGGACACCTCGTCGACGGAGAGGAAGAAGGCGATTATTCCCAGGACGATGAGACCCCAGCCCCAAACGAAGGAAGCCAGCGACCGTCGCGGCGGCGAATCCCGTCGTCCCTGCGGCGGTCGAACCGACCGGTTCGGCCGCCAAGCCGCCTCGAAATCGGCGTAATGGCCGCCGATTATCTTCCCGTCCTTGGGTTGGTTCGATTCCGCAACGGCCTCTGGTTCAGACGCGGCCGGCCGTTCCTGCGGCGGCACGCGGTTCAACGTTCCACATTTCGGGCACTTCCCTGTCTTGCCCGCCAGACTCGGCGGCGCTTTCACTCTCGCCCCGCAGGACTCGCAATTGAACCCGATCATGCCGCCACCCGCCTTTCTCCCCTTGCCCGAATTGCGCCCGCCATTCTATGCCCCGCCTCTGCCCGCTGCAACCGGCGAATCAGATTATTTTCCAGCATAAATAAAACGTTTTTGTTTGGTGGCGGCCCAGACAGTCAAGAGATTTTCCCCTCCTGAAAGAACCTAAGAAAATTCTCCAACCCCGGCCGGCCAGTGTCGCCAGCCCGCCCCCGACAGAGGGTGAGCACGTCAGGTTCCCTTCGTCGCCCTCACCATCGCCAGAATGCCCGCGCGGAGCGGTTCCGGGAGCTTGGGCCAGGCCCTCACCACGTCCGCCAGGTCAGGCGATTTCTCGGAAAGAAACGCCAAGCAGGACGCCAAGACGTTTTCCTTGCTTGCGGAATCGCCTTTGTTTACAATGCCTTCCGTAGAGTGGGCGGCGGACTCATAATCCGTCTGTCCGCCGTTAGAGTCGGGGCCGTGCCCAACTGATGACGGGGCGGACGTGCCAAGCCCTTTCGCTCCGTGTGCGTTGTTCTTCAACCCGTCCTAAGGTACAATGTTTACAGAGGGCAAGAAGCCCTCGCGAGCCGCCTTCTTCACACAACTTCATACAAATCCCAACGGAAAAACATCCCATGCGCCTGTTGCTCATCAATCCGTCCAATCCGCTGGTGAGTATCGTCCACCTGCGGGAGAGCCGCTGGAACCGGTATCGCGTTTGGAAGCCGCTGAGCCTGATGACCCTCGCCGGGCTGACTCCGCCGGACTGGGAGGTCACTATCCTCGACGAGAACCTCGGCGCGCCGGACTACGATGCGCTGCCGCGCCCGGACCTGGTGGGCATTACGGCGTTCACCTCGCAGGCCTGCCGCGCGTACGAGCTGGCCGCGCATTTCCGGCGCCTGGGCGTGCCGGTCGTCATGGGCGGCATTCACGCCACGATGTGTCTCGATGAAGCCCTCGAGCGCGTGGACTCGGTCGTTACGGGCGAAGCGGAAAAAGTCTGGGGGCAGGTCCTGGAGGATGTCCGGCGCGGCGCGCTCCAGCGCCGGTATGAGGGCGGACTGGCCGACATCGCCGGGATCGCGCCCGCGCGGCACGACCTCCTGGAGGCCGGATACGCCCTCGGCGCGATCCAGACCACCCGCGGCTGCCCGCTCAACTGCAACTTCTGCAGCGTCTCGGCGTTCAACGGCACCCATTACCGCCAGCGCCCCATCGCCGACGTGATCCGCGAGTTCCAGACGATCCGCGAGAAACGCGTCCTGGTGGTGGATGACAATCTCATCGGCATCAGCGCCGATCACATTGCGCGGGCCAAGGACCTGTTCCGCGCCATGATCCGGGCGGACCTGCGCAAGGAATGGATTGCGCAGGCGACGATCAATTTTGCCGACGACGAGGAAATGCTGGCCCTCGCGGCGAAAGCGGGCTGCAGAGGCGTGTTCATCGGCTTCGAGACCTTGTCGCCGGAAGGGCTGCGGGAACTCGGGAAGAAGTTCAACCTGTTGCGCGGCCGAGATTTTGCCGCGTCGGTGCGGCGCATTCAGCGGCACAAGATACAGATCGTGGGGTCCTTCATCATCGGTCTGGACGTCGATCAACCGGGCATCGGCAACCGTATCGCCGAGGTGGCCGCCCAGTACGGCGTGGACAACGTCAATGTCCTGTTCCTGACGCCCCTGCCCGGCACTCGCCTGTGGGACAAGATGAAGGCCGAAGACCGCATTACCCTCGGCGACTTTCCGCACGACTGGCAATACTACACGTTGACCTTCCCGATGGCCCGTTACACCCATTTGTCGCTGGACCAGAGCATTGACGAGATGCTCCGCTGCGGCGAGAAATTCTATTCCGTCAGCCACATCCTGGCCCGGATATGGGGCAACCTGGTGCGATGGCGCAAGCCGTTCGTCACCACGGTGGCCAACTTCTCCTACCGGAGCAACCTGCGGCTGGATCGCAAGACCTACGCCGCCTTCCGCCGCGAGCACGGCCACAGGTACCACGAGACGACTTCACCACGACGACACAACGGGCACGACGGTCACGACGAACGGAGTTGAAATGTACTAAAACTCCTCGTCTTTCTTCGTGTCCTTCGTGCCTTTCGTGGTAAGAGCCGGCGGAGAGAGAATGGCGGCTTCGGACGCGGCGGGGGACCATAGGCAGACCCGGTTGCGGCCCTGCCGCTTGGCGCAAATGAGCCCTTCATCGGCGCGGACGGCCAGTTGTTCCTCGCTCCGAACCTCCGGCGTCAGGACCGCCGCCCCGATGCTGAGGGTGACGCGGATTTCCGCCTGGTCGTTGCGGAAGCCGGCGGCGGCCACGGCGTTGCGGACGTTCTCGGCGCACTTGAGCGCGCCGGCCGCGCCGGTATTCGGCAGGATGATGCCGAACTCCTCGCCGCCGTATCGCGCCAGGATGTCCACTTCGCGCACGGTGGAGAACATCGTCTTGGCCACCCGCTGCAAGACCTCGTCGCCCGTGCGGTGGCCGTACTTGTCATTCACGTCCTTGAACCGGTCCAGGTCCGCCATGAGGCAGGCGAGCGGCTGCGCGTAACGGACGCTTCGGACGTATTCGTACCGCAGCCGCGCCCAGAAGTAACGGACGTTGTAGATGCCGGTCAGGTCATCGGTAATCGAAAGGTACTTCAGCCGGTCCACCAGCCGCTGCTGCTCGGCCATGTCGCGGACGTGGAGGATGGAATATACGCCGGCTCCGCCGCGACTGTCCCCCGGCTGCTCGACCTGGCCGGTAACCTGGCCGAACTCCGCGCACGAGAGGAGCAGCAGCGCCGGGAAGGTGGAGCCGTCCTTCCGCCGGGCGAGGCCTTCGCCGAACCAGGTCTTCCGGCTCGCGAGCGCCTTGACCACCTCCTGCTCCGCGCCCTCGGGTCCCTTCGGAGGAAAAAGCGCGGTCGCAGTCAACTGGAGAAACTCGTCGGGGGAGTATCCGAAAGCGCGCGAAGCGGTGGCGTTGATGAGCGCCGTCCGGCCGCGCTCGTCCACCGTCAGGATGGAGTCCATCGCGCCTTCGAGGATTTGACGAAGGAGCGCGTTCTGGCCTTGAAGGGTCTCGATCGTAACGGCCGCGTCGTCCGCCATTCGACGGCCCGCTTCCTGATGATCCGGACATGGACGTCGTCGCGGGCGTCAATATACCGCCGCCGCCGTCAACCGTCAAGAAAGATTATCGCCGGAGGAACGCGGCGCCCGGGTCAGTGCTCGGTCATCTTCTCCAGGCTCAGGTCCAGGAACGCGCTGACCAGCGCCGGGTCGCAGCGCGATCCGGCCCCCTCGGCCATCATGCTGCGCGCCGCGGCGAAATCCATCGCCGCGCGGTAGATGCGATGGGAAACCAGCGCGTCGAACATGTCGCAAATGGCCACAATTCGCGCCCCGAGCGGGATCGCCTCGCCGCAAAGGCGGTCGGGATATCCCTGGCCGTCGAAGCGCTCATGGTGATGGCGGACAATCGGGGCGAGTTCGCGCAGGTGAACGGTGCGGGCGAACATGCTCGCGCCGATCACCGGGTGCGCCGCGACGATCCCGGACTCCTCCACGGTCAACGGGCCGGGCTTGCAGAGCAGCGTGTCCGGGATGCAGATCTTGCCCACGTCGTGCAGCAGGGCTGCGTCCTCGACGACGAAGACGTCCCTCGAGGCGATGTTCAGGGTGCGCGCAAGTTCGCCGGCGTAGGTGCGGACCTGCCGCGAATGGCCGTGCGTGTCCGGGCTGCGCGCGTCCACCATGCCGGCGAAGAATTCCAGGGTCTCCTGGTACGTGCGCGAGATTCGCGAGAGCGCCTCGGCGTTGTCGGCGGCCGCGGAAGCGCCTTCGGCCAGGGCGGAGAGCCTCCGCGCGTCCTCGGCGGAGAAGGCGTGCGGCCTGGAGGAGAACACCGCGAGCAGACCGAACGGCTTTTCGCCGGCGGTCAGCGGCGCGCTGAGGCAGGAGACCAGCGCGCGGTGCGTCTCAAAGGCGAAGCGGCCGGGCGTCAGCGCCGGGGACGGAAGCGCTCCTGTCCCGGCGGCGTCGCCCCTGTCCAGCGACGCCGCCATCTTGCCCTGGATCGCTTCGAGAATCGGCGAACCCACGGGAACGTCCGGCGCGGTCCGGAGTTCGGCATCCTTCTCCGTCAGCAGCAGCACGGCGCAGATCTCGGCGGCGGTCAGACGCGCCGCGCTGGTGAGGAGCTGCCGGCACATGCGGTCGCGGTCTGCGTTGAGCGAAAGGCTGCGGCTGACCGTGACCAATTCCTCCAGCTCGGCCACCTGTTCGGCGGCCGTCTCGTAGAGCCGGGCGCTCTCGAGGGTCACCGCCAGGTGCGCGGCGAACATCTCCATCAGCTCGATGGAATTCTCCTGGAACCCGGGCCCGTCCACACGGCGCAGGCACAGCGCGCCGAGCGGGCGGTCGGACACGAACAGCGGCATGAAGGCGTAGCAGTCGCCGGACGGGACATCGGCATCGAGAAGGACGGCCTTCCGGCGGACGGCTTCCAGGCACTGCTCGATCAGCGAATCGGTGCGGCACCGCCGCGTCAGGGAGCGGCCGGAATGCGCTGTGACGAAGAGAGTCTCCTGCGCCGGCTCATAGTGGAAGAGGATGCCGCTGTCCGCACCGAAGTTTCGGCAGGCCAGTTCGAGGGCCTTCTGCGGCAAGGCGTGCGGGTCGGTGGTTTTCGACAGGTTCCGCGCCAGGTCGAGCAGGGCCGAGGTCTCGTTCAGGAAAACGCCGCAACGCTGAGTGTTGACCGCCCCGAGGCAGCACGCGACAGTGCGCTGCAGCGCGCGCGCCTCGAACGGCAGAGGGATAAAATCGGCGGCGCCGCGACGCATGGCCTCCATGGCGTCGCCGATCGTCCCGCCGGAGGACATCACCACCACGCAGGTGTCCGGATACATCTCCTTGAGGTTCGCCAGGAGCTGCATGCCGTCCATCCGCGGCATGGCCATCTCGGTCAGGACGAGGTCGGACGCGCGCTCGCGCATCAGTTCGAGCGCCTCGGCGCCCGACTGGGCCGCGCGCACGGCGTAACCGGCCTCCTTCAGGGCCGAGATGCAATGCTCTGCAGTGTCCGCCTCATGATCCACCACCAGGATTTGCCAGAGTCCGTTTTTGCGCTCCGATGCCGATCTGGGAAGCTGCAGCATGATTCCGGCCACCTTTTCGTTATGAAGTCTCCACATCCTGTCCGGTCACCGTCGTTGCCTCACCGGAGATAGCGGCAACCGGTTAATGGGATATTCGTGGAGAAGGCAATGAACTTTAGCGAAGGGCGGGGAATTCCGCAGCGGAGCGCCTAAAGCGCAATGATCGCCGGGCTCAGGCTTCGAAGTCCAGGAGTCCGTCGTCGTCGGCCGCGGCGGAGGAAGCGGAGGCTTCGGGTTGCGTCTCGTCCTTGGCATCGGCCGGTTCGTCGGCCTCAGCCTTTTGATCGGGATCCTCGGAAGATTTCTGCTCCTTCGAGAGCTGCGCCTCGAAGCGGCGCGGGTTACCGGAACCTCGCTCGCGTTTCGCCGCCGCCGCGACTATGCGGTCGGTCTGAAGGTTCCTCGGGATCGAAATGTCGCCGTCCATGGCAACCTCTCAAACTCCGCTCAGGGCGCACCAAGCCCCGCGCGGCTCAGGGTGCGCTTGAGCCGCTGAAGGGCCTGCGTATGGAGCTGGCACGCGCGCGACGCGGTCACGTCGAGCACCTTGCCGATCTCCTGCAGCATCAGGTTCTCGTGATAGCGCAGGACGATGACCTGGCCTTCGCGCTCCGGCAAGTTGCGGATCGCCTCGGCCAGGACGCGTTTCTGGTCGGTGAATTCGGCCTGCTCATACGGATTCCGAGGCGCGCGCAGGCCCAGTTCGGAGGAGAGAAGGCTGACTTCCGCGTTCAGCGTCTCCCCTTCGCTCGAACTCCGGTGATCCGCCTTCGACAGCGCGAGCAGCCACGTCAGGCGATCCGCCGACACGTGGAGACCCTCGGCCAGTTCCTCCGTGGTTGCCGCCTGGCCCGTTTGCCGCGCGTCGTCCACGCTCTTCCGGAGGCGCTTCACCTGGCCGCGCAGGTCCGAGGAGAGCCAGTCATAGCGGCGCAGTTCGTCGAGCATCGCGCCCCAGATGCGCGGGATCGCGTAGCTGTGAAACGGAACTTTCCGGCCGGCGTCGAACCTCTGCGCGGCCTCGGTGAGCCCCAGCAAGCCGGCCGCGAGCAGGTCGTCGCGGTCCACGTGCGGCGGCAGGTTGCGCGCGACTTTACTGAGCACGTACTTGACCAGCGGCACATTGCGCTCCACGAGGCTTTCGACGCCGCTCTCGCCGGCGGCGCTCTTGCGATCGCCTGCGGAGGAGAGATGCGGGGCGTCCGCGTGCGCTTTATCTCTCGGGAGCGCGGCGTGCTGCGCGTGAGTCGCTGCTTTCGAGCCCATCGTTCACCTCCGCAGACTCAGGGGGATTCGTTTCGCACTCAAGCCTTCGGCCGCCGCGCGGAAGCGCCGTTGCCGTTTCCGCCTTGCTGATTCTTGACCTGCCGCTGAGCCATTTGCTCGCCGACGGCCGAGTACACGCAGTTGAGGAAGAACTTTCCCGCGACGAGCCCGAGCAGCCAGAACACCGCTGCGGCGGCCGTCGCACGAAGCGCTATGGCGTGGGCCGGCACGTCCGAAGCCAAGCCAACCATCCACGCGACGGCGAACGCCGCGACCGACAAAAGGATCGCGAACACCGGCGGAATCAGTTCCAGATTCATACGGTCACCTCAAGTGGCCAAGCCCTGCTTTCGCGTCACTCGTCGAGCGTCACCGTCGCGCGTCCCTCAAGCCGCATTGCCGGGACCAGTTCGTCGTACGCCAGCACCGGCAACTCGGGGACCGCGTGCTGCACCATGCGCCGGACGTGCCGGCGGATGGGGCTGGAAGTCAGCAAGACCGCCTCGAACCCGCCGGCGACCGTGTCGCGGACCGCGGCGGCGACCTTGTGGATCAGTTGTTCCGCACGGCTCGGTTCGAGAATGACCGCTGCGCCGCTGCCGCCTTCGTGGATGCACTGCGCGATGAGCCGTTCCAGCGACGGGTCGAGCGTGATGGCGCCGACGTTGCCGCGGCTCTCGACCGTCGCACAGATCGTCCGCGCGATGGACTTGCGCACCAGCTCGGTGAGCTGCACCGGGTCCTTGGTCGTGGCGGCATGGTCGGCGATCGCTTCGAGTATGCCGCCGAGATCGGTGATCGGAATTCCCTCGGCGAGCAGGTTTTGCAGGACTTTCTGCACGCCGCCGAGCCCGATGACGGCCGGCGTGAGTTCCTCGATCACGGTCGGATAGACCTCTTTCAGGCCGTCCACCAGCGTCTTGACGTCATCGCGGCTGAGGATTTCCGGCGCCTGCTTGCGAATGATTTCGGTGAGGTGCGTGATGAGGACCGAGCGCGGGTCGGCCACGGTGTAGCCGGCGGCCTCGGCCTCGTCTTTCTGCGAGGGCGCAATCCAGAGCGCGGGCAGGCCGAACGCCGGCTCGCGCGTCTCCTGGCCCTTGACGGGCTTCTGGACCATGCCGGAATCAATCGCCAGCAGGTTGTTGGCCAGCAGCGTGCCGCGCGCCAGCTCGTTGCCGCGGAGGCGGACGAGGTACTCGTTCGGCTTCACCTGCAGGTTGTCGTGGATGCGGATCGGCGGCACGATGATGCCGAGCTTCTGCGCCATCTGCTTGCGCACCGCGCGGATCTTGCGGAGCATCTCGTCGTTCTGGCTCGGGTCCAGCAGCGGGATAAGTTGATATCCGACTTCGATGGACATGCGGTCTACGCGCAGGGCCTTATGCAGCTCGGCGTTCTCGTCCATCGCCTTCGCCTGGGCGGCGGCCTTGGGCTGCGGCTTGGCGGCCTCCTCGGCGGAGCGGCGCATCGCCCAGGAAAGGCCCATGAAGAGGGCGGCAATGACCAGGAAAGGCGCCGTCGGCAGGCCGGGGATGAGCCCGAACAGCGCCATGATGCCTGCGCCGATGGCGAGCGCGCGCGGGTGCGTCAGCAGTTCGCTGCCCACGTCGCGCGCGAGGTTCGTCGAGGAGGAAGCCTTCGTCGTGATGATGCCCGACGTCGTCGCGATGATGAGCGACGGGATCTGCGTCACCAGGCCGTCGCCGACCGTCAGGATCGAATAGGTCTGGACCGCGTCGCCGATGGCCATGCCGCGGAGCTTGCCCATGATGATGCCGCCGATCAGGTTGACGGCGATGATGATCATGCCGGCCACCGCGTCGCCGCGGACGAACTTGCTCGCGCCGTCCATCGCGCCGTAGAACTCCGCCTCCTGCGCGATCTTCTGGCGGCGGTCGCGGGCCTGGTGTTCGTTGATCAGGCCCGCGTTCAAATCGGCGTCAATCGCCATCTGCTTGCCCGGCATCGCGTCCAGCGTGAACCGCGCCGCCACTTCCGAAATGCGGCCCGAGCCCTTGATGATGACGACGAACTGGATGACGCACAGGATCAGGAACACCACCAGCCCGACCACCATATTGCCGCCGACGACGAAGTGACCGAACGCATTGATGACCTGGCCGGCGTAGCCGTTCAGCAGCACCAGCCGCGTGGAGGCCACGTTCAGCGCCAGGCGGAACAGCGTGGTGAAAAGCAGCAGAGAGGGGAAGGTCGAGAACTCCAGCGCCTTCGAGGCGCTCAGGGCCACCATCAGCAGCAGCAAGGAAACCGCGATGTTCAGGCTCAGCAGCACGTCCACCATGAAGGTGGGAATCGGCACGATCAACACGAGCAGCACGCCGACCACGCCGAGGGCCAGCACCACGTCGCTGTTCCGCGCCAGCCTTCCCATGTTCATCTCAGGCGTCATCGTTCACCTCCGCAGAAAGAGCGTTGTCCAAACCGTCCTCAGCGCGCGCCCGGCGGATTCTGTCCGCGCAGCTTGTACACGTGCAGCAGCAGCCGGGCCACGGCGCGGTACAGTTTCTCCGGGATCACTTCACCCACTTCAACCGTCTTGTAGAGCGCCTGGGCCAGCGGCGCGTCGCGGACCGTGTGGACGCGGTGTTCGCGGGCCAGCTCGACGATGCGCAACGCCAGGTAATCGGCGCCCTTCGCCAGGACGATGGGAGCGGAGGCCTTGGCCGGGTCGTACTTCAGCGCCACGGCGTAGTGCGTCGGGTTGCGGACGACCACGTCGGCCTTTTTCACGTTGCGGAGCATGCGGCTTCGCGACAGGGTGATCTGCATGCGCCGGATGCGCGCCTCGACCTCGGGGTTTCCTTCCAGGAGCTTCTGCTCCTCCTTCACCTCGTCCTTGCTCATGCGCAGGTCGCGCTCGTACTGCCAGCGCTGATAACCGTAGTCGGCCGCGGCGATGAGCGCGAGCAGAATCCCCACCCGCAGGCCAAGGTCCAGCGTCGCCATGCACAGCGTGCTGAACATGATCGCCGGCGTGGCATGGTGCAGGCCGAGAATGCCCGGAAGGTGCGAGCGGATCGTCAGGTACCCGATGCCGAGAATGGCGATAATCTTCAAGGACGATACGATCAAGTGCGTGACGGAGCGTAATGAGAAAAGCCGCGTCATGCCGTTGATCGGGTCGAGTCTTTCGAGGTTGATTTCCAACACGTCGCCCGTAATCTGCAGGCCGACCTGCCCATAGCCGGCGAAGGCCGAGACCGCGGCCATGCAGATCAGGACGGGCGCCACGGGGACCAGGACGCTGATCATGATACCGGTGAGCAACTGCGTCGCGGAGCTGACGTTGAATTCCGGATGGACCAGCCCGCCGAAACTGCGGCGGTAGACGCCCATCAGCGCTTCCATCAGGCTGGGGCCGGCCGCCCAGAGGATCAGCATGGATCCGAGCAGCACGGCGGCGTGCTCGATCTCCGCGCTCCGCGCCACCTTGCCCTTCTTGCGGGCCTCACTGCGCCGGCGCGGTGTTGCGGGTTCGGTCTTATTGTCCATGCCTCATCCGTTCACAAAGCGCGCGACAGGGCGATCAGTTGCGTGTGCAGATCGCTGAAGGCGTCGTGCATCACCGGCCAGGTCAGCGGGAACGTCAGCGCCAGGGCCAGCACGCCGACGAACACCTTGACCGGATACCCGACGACCAGGATGTTCATCTGCGGCACGGCCTTGGCCATCAGCGCGAGCATCACGTTCACCAGGAACATGATTCCCATCAGCGGCGCGACGCCGCGCAAGGCGTAGAGGAACAGGTTGGAGAAACTGGTCTGCATGGCCGCGGCGATCGCGGGCGAGAAATGCACCTGGCCCAGCGGGATATCGCGATAACTGATCGCCAGCGCCTGGATGAACCAGTGGTGGCCGTCCACCGCCAGGAAGACGAGCAGACAGAAGATGTCGAAGAAGGTGGAAATCTCGTCGGCGGTGTCCTCTTCGTCGGGCAGCGACACGTCGCTCATGCCCAGCCCGATCGTCTGCGCCGCCAGGCTGCCTGCGGCGCGCATCGCGCCCAGCACCAGGCCGCCGGCGAATCCCATGAGCAGGCCGAGACCGAGTTCCCGCAGAACCAGCGGCGCGTAGCCGAGCACGCCCGCCGGCAGGACGCCCGCGTGCTGCGCCGCGAGCGGATACATGATCAGCGACAACAGGCATGTCAGGCCCACCTTCACCCGGTCGGGAATCTCGACGCTGCTGAGGATCGGCGCGGTCAGCATGATGCCGCTCGCACGGCACAGCACCAGCACAAAGACCGGCAGGTTGAGCGCCATACCCAGCAAGTCGTTCACGAGGCCGTTCCTTTGCGCCATCCCCGCGTCCGGGCGGGACGGCGCTCACATGGAAAGTTTCGCCAGGTTCGACAGGAGCGTTGTGGTGTACTGGCAGATCGTCTGGAGCATCCAGGGCATCAGCAGCGCCAGGGTGATCAGGACGGCGCCCACCTTCGCGACGAAGGTCAGCGTCTGCTCCTGAACGCTCGTGATCGTCTGAACCACGCTGACCAGAAGGCCGACGACGACCGCCACCAGCAGCAGCGGCGCCGTGAGCATCGCCGTGACGGCCAGCGTGTCGCGCCCGAGTTGCATAATCGTCTGTTCGTTCATGGGCCTGTCCTACGAGAAGCTCTGCGCGAGTGAGCCGATCACCAGATGCCAGCCGTCCACGAGCACGAATAGCAATATCTTCAAGGGAACCGAGACCGTCGCCGGCGGCAGCATGAACATGCCCATCGAGGTCAGCAGCGTGGCGACGACCATATCCACGACCAGCATGGGCAGATAAATGATGAAGCCCATCTGGAAAGAGGTCTTGATTTCGCTCAGCGCAAAAGCCGGCAGCAGGACGTGCGTGGGCACATCGTCGCGCGTCCGGGGCTTCGCCATCTTGGCCACGCGCAGGAAAAGCGCCAGGTCCTTATTCCGGGTCTGCTTGAACATGAACTCGCGCAGCGGTCCCAGGGCTTTCTCGAACGCCTGCATGTCCGTGATTTCGCCCCGGACGTCGGGCTGAATCGCGACTTCGTTGATCTTGCTGAACACCGGGGCCATGACGAAGAGCGTCAGGAACAGCGAGATGCCGATGAGGATCTGGTTCGGCGGCAGACCCTGCACCGCCAGCGCGCGACGGACGAACGACAAAACGATGACAATCCGCGTGAACGCCGTCATCGTGAGCAGCAACGACGGGACGAGCGTCAGGACGGACAGGACCAGAACGATTTTCATCAAGTCCGAAAGCTGCGCGCTGCCGGTGCCCGTGTTCAGGTTCAGATTGAACTTGACGTCCGCCGGCGCCGCCGCTGCCGGGACCGTAGTCGCGGTGGCCGGCGCGGTCTGCGCGCCGCACGGCGCCGCCGCCAGCGCCGCCAGAATCAACAGCGCGCCGCACAGGCGTTTCGCGGCATCCAGCCGCAGCAGGGACCTCCGCCGACCCGCAGGTTTCGAAGGCAGGATCATCATCTCAGTTGGCGCTCCTCTTCTGCGTCCCGGCGGCTGCGTCGGCCGTTGCAGCGCCCGCCAGCAGGGCGGCGAAATCCCTCGGCGCGCTTTCATCGCCGGGAAGCGTGACTTCCATGAGGACGTTGATCTCTTTCTCCGTGACGCCGATCACCAGGTAACGCCCGCAGGCGTTCAGGAGGCAGAGATGAGTCTTGGCGCCGAGCGAGATTTTCTCCACGATGCGCAGCGGTTTCTCGGTTCCGCCGCGAGCGAACTTCAGCGTGCGGCCGGCGAGGCGCTTGAAGAGGACCAGGCCGCCGAGCAGCAGCGCGCCGATGAGCACCAGGGCGCCGACCAGGCGCGCCAGCGTGACGCCCACGTGGGGCACCGCCGAGCCGGTCGTATCGGCAGCGCCTTCGGGCGCGTCCATGAACGACGTCTCCGGCTTGGCGGCCGGGACCGCGGCGGAACTGGACGCCGTGTCCGCGGCGGAGCCGGCGGTCGCGGCCACGGTCGAGGCCGTCCCGGGATCTGCCGCGGCGACCGCCCCGGCGCACAGCAACACGGCGACCGTCATCGCGACAGGCAGCCATCGGCACTCGGCAGCGATGCGTTTCACTTTCGGCGCTCCTTCCGTTGTTCTTCGCCGGCGAATCGGCGGATAAATCGGCAATCGCCTTATTTCTCGTTGTCGTTGCGGCTTACGATCTTCGTCACGCGGATTCCGAAACTTTCGTCCACGATGACCACTTCGCCCTGGGCGAAGAGTTGGCCGCGGACGAAAAGGTCCACCGGCTCGCCGGCTAGCTTGTCGAGCGCGACCACCGAGCCGGGCGTCAGCCGGAGGATTTCGCGGATTCGCATTTCCGTGGATCCGAGTTGCGCGACGACCGGCACCGACACGTCCATGAGCAGGTCCATATTCCCGGCCTCGCCCGCCGCCGAGGCGGGACTCAACGGCGCCAGGTCGTGCGGCCGCACGGCCGCCTTGGGGCGCTCATAGCCGGGCGCTGCGGGCGCCGTCTTCGGAGCGGCGGCCGCCGTGTCATTCGCGCTCTGAGGTTGTCCTGCGGTTTCCGATGCCATCGCCTGTTCCTCCATGAAAATGACCTGTCAGCCGTCTGTGGATGACTTTTCCAACCGTTCCACGATCTGCACAGCCTTGACGCGGCCGCGAAGTCCCATCCGCGCCAGGAATGCCGGCCTTCCGCCGATGGAGAGGAGCACGGGCCCTTCGGCCGGCTGGTCGAGGCGGACGATGTCGCCCGCGCCGAGCTTCAGCAGGTTGCGCAGCGGCACCTCGGCGACGCCGACCGTGATCGTGATCGGCAGGCTGGCTTGCTCGAGCGTGAAGTTCAGCGCGGCGCGGATGGCGGCGGCCTTCTCGGGGCCCGGGCGCACAGCCATGCGGGTGGAGTCGCCGCCGACCATCGCCTTCAGGCCGCCGACGGGGACGCAAAGCTGAATCCGTCCCTCGCCCAAGTCGCCCTTCAGCACGAGCGCCGCGGTGAGCACCGGCTCGCCGGTGCTGACGAACTGCACCTGGTCGAACTCCGGCCGGCGGTCCACCGCCGCCATCTTCACAGGGCAGAAGTCTTTCCATCCTTCTCGGAAACAACGGAGGATCACCTCAATCACCCCTTCCGCGGCGGCCTGGTCAATCGAGGTGAGCGGGCGCGGCGCCGGCGGCGTCTTGGAGCGGCCGCCGAGGATCCGGTCCACGAAGGCCAGGCATAGCTGCGAGTCGAGCATCAGCAGTCCTCGGTCCTGCAGCGGCGCCAGGTCGAGCAGCACCGTGTAGGTGTGTTCGGGAATGCTCTCGGCCAGGAGCCCGAACGCGAGTTCCTCGCTGCTCTCCATCCGCACGTCCACGTCGGCGCCCACGAAACGGGTCAGCCGTTCCTGGATCAGGTCGGCCACGCCGGAGTGGATGCGGTTGAGGTTCTTCATCTGCTCGGCGGAGAGGTACTTCGGCCGGCGGAAGTCGTACGCGCGGACAGCCTTCTTCAAGGCCGACGGCCGATCCGCCTTCGCAGGCTTATCCTCCGCGGCCTGGGCGGCGGTGGAAACTGCGGCGGACGGGTTGCCGGCGGCCGAACCGCCCGCCGGCGCCTGGACTTCGGTCTTCACTTCCTGGGTCGTCTCGGTCATTTCTTTACCCTGCAATTCCAACTGAAGCCGGTTTACTGAACCACGAACTGGGTGAAATACACGCGCGTGATGCCCTGGTCCAGATCGAGTTTGGTGTTGGCCGTCTCCTGGATCTCCCGGCCGAGCACGTTGCCCGCGTCCGGGTCGTCGAGTTGATCGAGCGTCTTGCCTTTGAGGATTCCGATGAGGATGTGTTGCAGTTCCGCCTGATTGGTCTTGACCTTCTCCAGCATCGCGGCTCCCGTCAGGACGAACACCGGTTTGACGGAAAGGTAGCGGCGTTCCTGGGTCTGGTAGACGTTGACGACCAGCGGGTTGTCTATCGTGTACTCGCAAGGTTTCTGTTCCTTCTCGCCGGCAGCGGTCTTTTCGGCCGGCTTGGTTGTTTCAGCCTCGGCAGGAGCAGGCGCGTTGCGCAGGAGCAGCGAGGCCACCACCAGCGCCGCGCTCGCGGAGCCGATGACCATTCCGACCAGCAGGGCCACCCCCAGCAGCGGCGAGGGACCCGCCTTGGCCGTTTTCTCGCCCGGCGTCTTGGCTTCCCCGGCGGCTGCGGGCGCGCGGGCCGGTTTTTCCGCGGTCGCCTCGGCCTGCGGAGCGTCGTTCTTTTTCTCGTTGTTCTCAGCCATGCCTGGACTCCATTTCTAGCGGACCACTTCGTACTGTGTCACCGGTTTCTTGCGCAGCGGCTCGGCCTCCGGAAGCGGCGACGTGCCGTAGACAACCTTGGGACGCATGACGAGCGTCACGGAAGCTTCGGCGGCCCTGCCCTTGGGATCGGGCATGGCGACGCGGCCGATCGCCACGAGACGATCAGCCGGAATTTTCTCGGTCACCGCCAGGTGTCGCCCGATCAACAGCGCCCACTCGGCGGCGCGGCGCAGCACTTCGTCCGGCGGCTGGGCGGAGTTTTCCACCGGCAGCGTCGCGCACACCATGACGGTGTGGTCGGTTTGGCGAATCAGGCGCGCGGCCGCAGCCAGTTGGGCGCGAGCCGGCTCGTTGAGCGGCTCCGGGCGCCCCGTCTCGAGACCGGCGGGCAGGCTCAGCGGCAGCGGCAGGACGACGTCGTTGACGGACTTCACCAGGTGGCTCAGCGCCTGCTTCAGGTCGCGATCGGGCATTTCGATCAGCCGGCCGGTGTAGACCTCGCCCTGCCCTTCCGGCGTATCTTCCGGGAGGAACTTGTCGCCCCAGGCGAAGAAGTCGGCCACGCGCCGTGCGCCGCGCAACAGGCCGGGCGTGCCATGGTCGGTGAATCCCTGCCTGAACAGCCCGCTGCCGGGACCGGCGTAGCCGAGATTGCGCGCCGAACTCATGCTCGCCCCGTTCACCGTTAAAATGATGAAGAAAGTCATCAGGATCGTCGTCAGGGTCGAAAAGCCCACGTACCAGCGCGGCGCGCCATGCGGTTCGTGCTCATGGATTTTAATTCCTCGGCTCACAGCGCATTCTTCCTTGAAATCGGGAGCACGGTAATCGTCACCTGCGAGCGCCGGTCCGGCGTCCACGCCGCGGCATGCGGCAGCACCGTGGTTGCGACGGAGAGTTGCTCCATCGGCAGCCGCGCTTTGGCGTGCAGGAAGTTGCAGACGACGGAGGCACGCTTGAGCGCCAGGGATTCCTCGTTTCCGAAGTTCTCGTCCGGCACGAACAGGTCGTCGGCGTACGCCTGAACGCGCACCTGGTGCGGCAGGCTGCGGCAGGCATCGGCGATGACGTTCAGTATCCGGTTATCCTCGGCCCCGCCCTTGAGCTCGGCGGAGTTGTCCTCGAAGAGCGTGCCGCAGAGGACCTCGATTTCAAATCCCTTCTCCGTCAGCTTGTACTGCAGCGCATTCGAAAGGACCGAGGCGCGCACCCGCACGTCGAGCCCTTGATAGACGGTGTTCAGGTTCCCCGTTTGGTCGCCGGAGAGAGTCTCATATCCGCTCATCTGGACACGGCCGCCGGCGGTATCGGGGTGCGCAATGACGCTGTCGTTGTCAATGAGCGATGTTCCCGCCACGCCCGCGCCTCCACCGAGCAAGCCCGGCCCCTTGCCGTAAGTGCCCTTGCCGGTTCCCGAGAACCCGGCCAGCAGGACGAAGAAGCACAGCAGCACCACGCGCATGTCGGAGAACGTCACCATCCAATGCGGGACCAGGGGCGGATGCGACTTGCCCATCACGATCTTTTTGCTCATCCGGTTTCTTCACCTTTCATTCGCGGTCCGGATTGACTACGCCGCCTTCTTGGCATGTTCCAGGCGCAGGCTGGCGCGCTGCTTCGGCTCGATGAACGACTTGAGTTTCTCTTCGACCAGGCGCGGGTTGAGGCCGGCCTGAATCGCCGAGATGCCTTCGATCACCAGTTGCCGCGAGAGCGTCTCCTGCTTGCTGCGCAGTTCGAGCTTTCCGGCGAGCGGGATGCAGACCAGGTTGGCCAGCAGCGAGCCGTAGAACGTGGCGACGAGCGCCGTGGCCATGCCCTCGCCGATCGCCGAGGCATCCTTCATGTTCGACATCATGCCCACCAGCCCGATCAGCGTCGCGATCATGCCGAAAGAGGGAAACATCGCGCCCATATGGTCGAGCACGCTCTTGCCGACCATGTGGCGCTGGCGCAGTTGCTCGACCTCGGTCGTCAGCACCTCGTTAAGAACGGTGGCATCCGTGCCGTCCACGACCAGTTGGATCGCTTTCTGGACGAACGGGTCCTTGACCTCGTCGAGCGAATTTTCCAGCGCGAGCAGTCCCTCCGACCGCGCGACGCGCGCGAGCTTGACCATCCGCGCGATCTCCTCCGTCGGCGAAGGGAGTTTGTACAGGAATGTCTTCTTCACCACCGAGAACATGCCGACGAAGCGGCTCAGCGGGAAGTGGATCATCGTCGAGGTCATGGTGCCGCCGACGCAGATCAGGATGCCGGGGATGTCAATGAAGATCCCCACTCCGGGTCCCATGACGAGCGAGACCAGGATCAGCGTCAGTCCGAGGAAGATGCCGCCTATCGTCGCGATGTCCATGATTCTCTTCCCTCAAAAAGTCCATTCTGCAAACGGCGTCCGGCCATCCGGCTTACTCCGTCACCGGCTTCATCAGCGCCATCCGTTCGGTCAGCTTGGCGGCGGTATCCTGGTCGAGTTGCTCGATGATCTTGCCGGCCGCGCGCTCGCGCATGAGGAAGAGCGTCTTCGCGGCGGTCTGCTCGTCGAGTTTCTTGACGATCAGCACGGCGCGTTCCGGTTTCATCGCCTCGTAGGATGCGGCGAGCTGTTTGAGGTTCTTGGCCTCGAGCGTCTGAATTTCGGTGACCTGCCGGTCCATGCCCTCGCGGGCTTTCTTGATCTCTTCCCATTGCGAGACGACCTTCTCGCGCAGCGCCAGCAACTGCTCGCGCTCCTTGGCGATCTCCGCGCGGCTCAAGTCCACGCGTTTCTTCTCGCGGTCGAGCTCCTGCGCCCGCTCGACGCAGAGTTGCCGCTCGCCTTTGAGGTCCTCGATCAACTGCGCGATCTCCGCGCCGGAGAGCGGCTTCATGTCGCGGTAAGTCGGGACGTCTTCCTTCACTTCCTCCACGGGCTTGGGCTCAAGGGAGCCGCCGTGGCGCCAGGTGGCGATGGACACGGCCATCGGCCCGATGACCGGCAGGCGCGCGACGGCCGGCGCGGCGGCCGGAGAGTGCGTGACGGCCACCGTCAGCGCGGCGGTCAGGCTGACGAAGAACGCCAGAACGCAGGCGAGCACGGTGATGATGCGTCGCCGCCATGTGCCGAATAGCATCTGGATCATGCTGAGACTCCTGTAGTAAGGCCGGATTGGGACTGCCGGAGGTCGGTCGTGGCATGCCGCGAGCGTTCCCTGGAAGCGTCATGCCGGTCGTGGTGCGCCGAGACGTCCTGGGTTGTCGCCCCGGTTCTGGCGGTTGCCACGCGGACGGACGCCGTGTCGTCGGCGACCTGGACCTGCTGCCGCGTATCTTCCGTCTGGTACTCCGCGTGCAGGCGCTCGCGGAGCCGCTCGTAGGACTTGCGTGCGGTCGCGGCTTCTTTGAGGCGCTCGCGGACGGCCTCGGCCTGCCGCTCGGCGGCGCGGAGCAGTTCGCGTTCGCGGCCGGCGCGCTGCCGCAGCGTTTCCGTGGCGTGCAGCAGTTCCCTCAGCAGGCGCGGCTCGATCCGGCCTTTCTGGCTCTCGCGGATCCGCCCTTCCCATTCCGCCCAGAGACGCATCGTCTGCTCGAGCTGCCGGCGCGCTTCCGTCTCGGCCGCCTGGGCCCGGGCGAGTTCGATCTGCACGCTGCGTTCGCGCTGCGCCGCGACGTCGAGCAGGGTCTGATGGCGGAACTGGAATCGCTTCATGTCAGATTTGCTCCCTTGAGATTCGGGGCCGGTTCCTGCACCAGTTCGACGAGGCGCTGCACGTCGCGCTGCATGTCGTGCGAGCACTCGTTGACGGTCTGCCGGCGATACTCGTTCGCGCGCGGGCAGAAGGCGATGGCCTGGTCAATGTCGGCGCTCGAGCCTTTCTTATAGGCGCCGATGTTGACCATGTCCTCGGCCTCGCGGTACGTGTAGGTGATCGCCTTGAACCGCTGCGCCGCGCCCAGGTGTTCCTTGGTCACGATGTCCGGCATGGTGCGGCTGACGCTCTCGTGAATGTCAATGGCCGGGTAGAACCCGCGCGAGGCGAGCTTGCGCGAGAGGACGATGTGCCCGTCGAGGATCGAGCGCACCTGGTCGGAAAGCGGCTCGTTGGTGTCGTCGCCTTCGACGAGCACGGCGTAGAAGCCGGTGATGCTGCCTTTGCGGTTGCGGCCGGCGCGTTCGAGCAGCTTGGGCAGCATGGCGAAGACCGAAGGCGTGTAGCCGCGCGTCGTCGGCGGCTCGCCGATCGCCAGGCCCACCTCGCGCATGGCCGTGGCGACCCGCGTGACGGAATCCATAATGAGCATCACGTCATGGCCCAGGTCGCGGAAATACTCCGCGATCGTGGTCGCCACGAAGGCGCCCTTCATCCGCACCAGCGCCGGCTGGTCCGACGTCGCGGCCACCACCACGGAATGTTCCAGGGCGTCCTGCAGGTTGTGCTGCAGGAAGTCCCGCACTTCGCGGCCGCGCTCGCCGACCAGCGCAATGACGTTGACGGAGGCCTTGGTGTGCTTGGCGATGGCGCCCAGGAGCATGCTCTTGCCCACGCCGCTGCCGCCGAAGATGCCGATGCGCTGCCCTTTGCCGCAGGTGAGCAGGCCGTCAATCGCGCGCACGCCGATCGGCAGCGGCTCGACGATGCACGGACGGTCCATCGGGCAAGGCGCATGGCCGTGCACCAAGCGCTCCTGCGAGGAGAGGATCGGCCCGCGCCCGTCAATCGGATTTCCCAGTCCATCCACCACGCGGCCGAGTAGGTTCTCGGAAACGCCCAGGCTGAACAGGCGGCCGCGCGAGACGACTTCGTCGCCGTACGCGATGCCGCTCATTTCGGAGAGCGGCATCAGCAGCGTGCGGTCGTCGCGGAAGCCGACGACTTCGGCCGTGACCACGCGGCTGCCGTCGAGCGAGCGGATCTCGACCATCTCGCCGACGGAGGCCGCCGGCCCGTTCGATTCGACCACCAGCCCGATGATCTTGCTGACGCGCCCCAGCCAGCGGTACGGCCGGGTGCGCTCGATCCGGGCGATGTATTCCTGTTGAATGCTCATGACGCTGGTTCCGATTCCAGGTTTCCGCCGGCCGACTGATCAGCGGTTTCGGAGCGGGCCGCGGCGGCTTCCGACTTTTGATTTCCCAGCAGCGCCGCGGTCATCTCGTCGAGGCGCGTTTCCAGCCGCGCGTCGAGTTTGCCGAAGCCGGTTTCGAGGATGACGCCGCCGGGCTTGATCTCCTGCGAGGCCTGCAACGCAATCTTGGCTTTCTCGAGGCGTTCGGCGGCGCCCGGCGACTGCTTGAGGCGCTCGAGGTCGTCCGGATGCAGGCGCACGGCGAAGACCTTGCGGCCTTCGGCTTCGGCCAGCAGGGCGTTGACCATCTCGCCGACGATGGCGGGGTTCGTTTTCATTTCGCCCATGACCACGCGCCGCGCGATGGCCAGGCTCAGTTCGAGAATCTCCGCGCGACGCGTCTGTTCGGCCGCCGGGGAGAACTGCGCCTGCAGTTGTTCGACCGCGCCGGCCAGGGCGTTGGCGGCCTGGAATGTCTTGCGCTGCTCGGCCTGGCGCAGGCCGTCTTCGAGCCCCTTCTGATAGGCTTCCCGCCGGATTTTCTCGCTGCCGCTTTCGCCGGGATCCTCGCTCGAATAGTCAAGCGCGGAACCGAGCGGTTCGAGGACGTGGCAAACGACCTCCGATTTCCGGTCTCCGCTTTCCGAATGCGCCGCGGCCGGCTCGTCGGGCATTTCGCATTCGCTGATCTGGAGGATAGTGCTTCGCTTCATACGAGCGGGTCCTCCTCGGAGCTGCCGCCGCGCAGGTTGACTTCGCCGGTGGAGCCCAGCTTCCGTACGATGTCCACGATCTGCTGCTGCGCGGCCTTGACCTGCGAGCGCGGCTTGGGGCCGAGCAATTCGAGTTCTTCAGTCACGGTCTCGGCGGCGCGCCGGGAGAGGTTCGCGAAGATCTTCTGCTTCAACGGCTCCGAAGCGGTCTTCAGCGCCATGGCCAGGATCTGCGTGTCCACGGACATCAGCACCTTGCGCATGCCCGCGTCGTTGAGGGTGAGGAGGTCCTCGAAAGTGAACATCATGTCGCGGATGCGCTTGACCATCTCGGGGGACTCGCCGGAGAGTTCCTTCAGGATCTTCTCTTCAGCGGCGGGGCCGAGCAGGTTGATGAGTTCCGCGACGCGCTTGAATTTCTTTTCGGTGCCGCTGGAGCCCTTGTCGCGCGAGGCGTCCACGGCGCCCTTGTTGCGGATGAGGTCGCCGAGTTTCTTGAGAATGTTGCCGTCGGTCTGCTGGCTGACCGCCATGCGCCGGATGACGTCGGTCTGCATGTCGGGACTGAAGAGGGCCAGCGTGGGCGCGGCGAGCTTGGGGTCCACGTGCGTCAGGATGACGGAGATGGTCTGCGGGTGCTCGTCGGCGAGCAGCTTGTAGAGTTCCTCGGCGGGCAGCGAGCGCAGCGGCTGGAAGATTTTCTCGGTGGACGTGTCGGCGCCGATCTCCTGGAGCAGGTGCCGCGCGCCGTCATGTCCGACGGCCAGCTCGAGGCGCTCGCGAAGGACCAACGGGTTGGCCGCGATGCCGCTGGACGATTCGTTCGAGCGGAGCGCGAATTCGTGCAGAACGGCCGAGGCGATCTGCGGCTGCACGTCGCCAAGGCCGTGCATCTCGCGCGTGACCGCGGCCAGGTCGCTTTCCGAAAGGTTCTTCAGCACCGCCGCGGCGGTCTCCGAATCCACCGACAGCAGCACGGTCGCCGCCTTTTGTCCGCCTGAGAGTTCCACGATGTCCATTCCTTACAAAGCCGTTATCGGCGTTCCGCCGTCAACTTCTGGGCTCGCTGATCCATCGCTGGAGGAGCCGCGCGGCCGCCTCCGGATCCTTGGCCATGACGTCCTTGACTCGGTTGCGCAACTGAACGTGACCGTCGCCGCCGGTTGCGCCGCCGTAGAATTCCGGCGCGATGAGGGCTTCTCTGCCGGTCTCAGGCGCGGAAGCGCCCGGCTTCGGGACGGAGCGCAGGATTTTGCGCAGCGACAGCCCGGCGAAGACGACGAAAATGAGGGCCGCCAGCACGGGAACCGCCTGCTTGGCGACCTGGGCTATTTTCGCTGATCCTTTTTCCGGGGCCGGCGCGGCGGCATCGTCCGCCTTGGGCTCTTTGTGGAAGGCCATGGCGGTCAGTTGAAACGAGTCCTTGCGCGTGGCGCCGGTCTCTTCGAATCCCACGGCGCGCTTGACGACCATGCCCAGGTCCTCGATCTGCTGCGGGGTCAAAGCGGTGTCTTTTCCGTCCTTGTCGGTGGTGGACGGATCAATGATGACCGCGACGTCGAGGTGCTTGATCGTGCCGGCGGCCATCTGCGTGGTGCGGACGGTCTTGGGCACGTCGTAGTTGGTCTCGTTAGTTTCTTCGGACATTCCGCCGCCTGCCGCGGCCGCGGCGCCTTCGCCCGCCGCGGTGGAGGTCTTGGAGGTGGTCTTCTCCGTGCGCGCCACGCGGTTCGCGGCGTCAACCTGCTCTTTGGTCTCCGTGATGCGGTCCATGTCAACGATCGCGCTGATCTTCACGACCGACTTGCCCGGCCCGAGGGCGCGGTCGAGCATGACCTGGGCCTTCTGGGCGAGCTGCTCTTCGCAGTTCCGGCGGAAGGCCTGCAGGTCCGCGGCCTCGGCGCTGTCCGCGTCGTTGTGGGGCGAGCTCAGTAGGTTGCCCTGCTCGTCAATGACCGTCACGTTTTTCAGGTCGAGTCCCTCGACGCTGGCGGCGACCAGCCGGGCGATGCCGCCGACCTGGATGGCGCTCAGCGACTGGCCCGGATGGAGTTTCAAGGTGATCGCCGCGGTGGTCTGGCGCTGGTCCTCGGCGAAGAGGCTCGCCTCGGCCTGGGCGATCTGGACATCCGCCCAGGCGATCTGTTCGATGTGCATGATCGTGCGGGCCAGTTCGCCCTGGATGGCGCGGCGCTTCATCATCTGCTCCGCGAGCGGGCTGGTGCCCCAGCCGGGCCCTTCCCAAAGCTCGAGCCCGACGCGGTTGCCCGTCATCAAGCCCTTGTTGGCGAGGGCGATGCGCAGGTCGTACTTCTGCCCTTCGGGGACCATCAGCGCCTTGCCGCCCGCCGTGATCTGGTAGGGCACCTTCGAGTCCTTCAGGTATCCGACGACCTGGGCCATGTCTTTCTCTTCCAGGTCGGAGTAGAGCAACTCGTAGGAAGGCTGCCGCGCGACGCAAACCAGCACCACCCCGCCCGCGATGACACCGAGGGCGACGAGGAGCAGGCTCACCTTCTGGTTGATCCCCAGCTTGTTCCAGATGGCCGTCACTTGCTTGATTAGGCTGCCCATGGGTTCTCTCTAAGCTAAAAGAAGCTGTCCGCTCAGATCGGCATCTGCATCACTTGCTTGTACGCGTCGAGCAGCCGGTTGCGGACTTCGAGCATGTAATTGAAGGAGACTTCGGCTTTGCCGAGGGCGATCATGACTTGATGGACGTTGTCGGTCTTGCCCGCGGCCAGTTGGGCGACCGCGTCGGCGGCCTGGTTCTGGGACTGGTTGACATCCTGGAGCAGATTGCCGACGACCTGTCCGAAATCGCCGGCGCCGGAGGCGGCCGGTTTCAGAGGCTGGATCTGGGTCACGGCCTGTGCGGGCTGCAACGGCTGGATCGGGGCGAGCGACATGGCGTTCCTCCTACTGTCTCAGGATCGTGAGGGAACTGCGGATCATTTCGCGGTACGCCTTCATCGCGGAGAGGTTGGCTTCGTACTCGCGTTGCGCGGAGACCATATCCACCATTTCCTTGGTCACGTCCACGTCCGGCACCTGAACAAATCCCTTCTTGTCCGCCATGGGGTGCTCCGGGTCGTAGATCGTTTTCGGCGGCGCCTTGCTGACCGTGACGGAGGCCACGGACACGCCGCCGAGGTTCTCGCCGGGCATGCCATCCGCCGCGGCGTTCTTGAGGACGGTGGAGAACGTCACCTCGCGGCGGCGATACGGTCCGCCTTCGGGGGTGACGAGGCTGTTGGCGTTGGCGATGTTGCTCGCGATGACATTCATGCGCATCCGCTGCGCGCTCAGGCCGGAGGCGCTGATGTCCAGGGCCCCCATCGGATCATTATCTGGCATCGCTATCTCCCTTATTCGGCTTTACTTGGAGGTCACGGCCGTGCGCAGCATCCGAAGGCGATAAGCTGCAATTTCGGCGAAAGCGTTGAAGTTGAGTTCGTTCTTCGCGCCGCCGGCGGCTTCCACCTCGGTGTCCACGCCGGGCTGCCGGGCCTTTTCGACATGCAACTGGACATTTCGGATTTTTTGGGGGTCGCCGCTCTCGATCGCCTCCCGGAGTTCCGCGCTGAAACTGACGTGCAGCTTGTGGTAATCCTTGACCCCGGCGTTGGCGGTGTTGTGGGCGGTGATTCTCTGCTGCGCCGCGTAAAGGTCCATCATTTTTTCGGGAATCGCGAGATCATTGTCGCCAATCATCGAATTCCACTCCTTTTTTCACGCGCGGCCTGTGCGAAACGGTCGGTTGATGAAAAAATCCTCAAAACGTTGACTTCCTCAACAGATTTGGCTGGTCTCAGGTGCACGTTCATGAAAACGCAAAACGCGTGCCGGAACTACAGACTGCGGAGTGCAGAGTGCCAGGGAGTGCGGAGTACGGCGGCCTTCGTGCGGCGTCTTCTACTTCGTGCTCTGGCCCCAGAGGATCCACCATTTGATTTCGCCCGCCCACCACGTGGCTTCGTCGGTCCAGGGACTGGTCGGCGAGGCCGTCATCAGCGCTTCGTAGGCCGCGCCGGCGGCCTGAAGATCGTTGCTGTGCCGGGCGCAGTTCCCAACCTGAAACCGTGACCACGCCAGGATGTCCGCCTTGGGCTTGGACTCGATGATCCGCTGGTACGCGGCCCGCGCCAGGTCGTATTTGCCCATCGCGTAAAGGGCGTTTGCGTATTCCTCTTCCAGGCCTTTGGCCGGCTCTTTCGGGACTTCTTTCGGATCCGGCGCCGGTTTCACCACCGGGACTTTGACTACGGGAGCCGCCGCCGAGGGAAGCGGCAGGGATTCCACGGCCTTGAGCTCCGCTTCCATTTTCTGCAGCTTGGAGGTCTCTTGCTCGAGATCTTTCTCCAGTGCGTCGCCCGGGACCGGCTGTTCGGCGCGCGCGGGGGCCGGGGCCGGAGCAACTTCGAGCGGCTTCGGAGCTTGGGCGGCCGCCGGCGCGGCGGGCGCGGATTCCACCGCCTTGGCGGGCTGAGGTTGAGCCGCCTGGATTGCGGCGGGCGGATCTTTCGCCGCTTCGTCGGCGCGAACGGGCCACGCAGCGATCAGGCAGACGGCCGCCGCCGTTCCCAGACGCATCAATCGGGTCAACGATTTCATGGGTCTCATTCAGTCTTCCCTCCGTAAGCCATGGCGGCGCGAACGGGTTCTTTCATCAGGCTGCGGCAGTCGCCGACCAGGCGGCAGGCTTGCGCGCGGGTCTCGTCGTCCTTCGCCATGGCGGCGACCGCCGTGGCCTTCTCCAGCGCGGGTTCCACGAGGCCGGAGCCGAAAGCGGCCTGGGCGGCCAGGAGCAGCACCTGCGGATCCGCGTCGTACTTGTACGGCCAGCGCGGTTCAGCCATCAGCGCGAGCACGCGCTCGTACTGGCCGTTCTGGAGATAATTCCGGGCCAGGCTGATGAGGATGGGCTCCATCTCGGCGGGCGCGGGCGAGGAGGCCGGCATCAGCTTCAACACGTCCTCGGCCCTGACGTAGAGCCCCATTTGAAGATACGCCTGGGCCATCCGGACCGGCGCCAGCCGCAACATCGTCCCTTCCGGGAACCGGCTCACGGCGCCGCGATAGACCTCCAGCGCCGCGACGGTATTCCCTTCCGCCAACTGCGAATCGCCCAGCGCATAGAGCGCGCGCTCGGCCAGGGCTGCGTCGGCCGATTTCTCGTAGACCTCCTTGAGCCGCACGCGCGCGGGACCGAACTGCTTGAGCTTCATCTGGCAATCGGCCATGGCCAGGTTGAGCTCGTCCCGCCGCGGGAACGAAGCGTAATTCTGCTCGATGATTTCGAGTTGGGCCACCGCCTGGTCGTAGTGCTCCTGCTGCTCCAGGCACTCCGCCAGCCGCATCCGCGCGAAGGGGGCCGAGTCGCTCTTCGGCCATTGCCGGATGGTCTCCTCGAGCACCGGCATCGCCTCGTCGGACTTGTGCTCCTTGATCCAGGTCTCGGCGATCATCACCATGACCGCCGGCGCCTGCTCCGCGCCGGGGAAGAGGTCGGCATAACGATAGTAGGTCTTGCGCGCCGTCTCGTATTCCCGCAGCGCCTCGTAGCAATTCCCGATCAGCAGCAACGCGGATTCGACCACGTTCGCGGCGCCGTTCACGGAGTCGCGCGGCGCCGGGCCGTCCGCGGAGGAAGTCTTCTGCCAGCGGTCCAGAATATTCTGCGCCGTCTGGATGGCGGCCGTGGGAAAGTTATTGGCGGCATAATGCCGCGCGATGCCCAGGTACGCGGCCGGCGCCTCGGCGCTCGCCGGGTACTTGAAGAGCGCCTGTTGATACGCCTCCACGGCCAGTTCCCGCAGGCGCTTCTCGACAGGCCGGTCGCTCAGTGCGGTCAGCGGCGCGACCACGATTCCATCGCCGTCGGTCATCGCGTCCAGCGACTGCGTCCCCGCGGCGATCCGCAGCAACTCCGACATTTCCACGCCGTTCAGGTCCATCCACAGCCGGTTCAGCAGGCGCTCCTGCGGGACCTGGCGCGTCTCCAGCGGAAGCCCGGAGGTCTTCGACACGGCTTCGAGAACCTGCAGCAGGGAAACGTTCCGCGCTGAAATCGTGTAAATCAGGCCGTTATCCGCCTCGACGCGCTCGACGCGAAGGTTCTCCGACACCACCGAAGCCGGCACGTTGGCCAGCGACCGCTCGCGCGGAGCGGCGTCGGTGCCGTCGCGGGAGAGGTCCTGCCGCCGCTGCATACCTTCCTTCAAGTATTTCTCCATCTGGTGCAACTGCTGCTTCAACTGCTCCAGCCGGCCGGTCTCCACCTCCAATTGCACGTTGAGGTCCGCAGGGCCGCTGTCGGGCGCCGCGGCGCCGCCGGGTTTTTCGTCCGCGGCCGAGGCTGCGGCGCCGAAGGCGCTGAATGCAGCGACGATCAAAAGGCAGAATGCGAAATGCGGCGCGCGGAATACCAGTGGGCGAATTCCGGGCGTTCTTCGGGAGAACATGGTCATTTCCCTTCAGTCCTAGTGCTTGCGTTATGCAGCGGTGTTTCACTTCCGGCCTTCGCAGGCGAAGCAACCGGGTCGGCGGACCGGCCGTTGGGCGGCGTCGGAAGGGACGGGTGAAGCGGCGCATCCAGCGACTCCGCTTCGGCCTCGTAGCATCGCGCCACGAAGAAATAGGCCCGCTCCACGCCGGGCTTATCCGCCGGGCTCAAGCGGTCCCGCGCGGCCATCAGCTCGTAAAGCACGCGGCGCGCCTGGGCGTAGCTCTTTTTCTGGAAAAGCAACTGCGCCGTTTCCATCGCCGCCGACGCAAAATAAGGGCTGCCGGGGAAACTGGTCTCGACAGTTTGGAATTCGGCCAGCGCGCCGTCGAACTTGCCGGTCTTCAGCAGGGACTGCGCGTAACGATAATGCGTTTCGTCGGTGAATGACCCGACCAGGTCCATTTCCATCGCCGTGCGGAACGAAGTCGCGGCTTCCTGGAATTGTCCCTCGCGATAGCGCAGGTTCGCCGCGTCGAGAAGGCCGGAACTCTCGGGCGCCGGGCGTGGCGAGCGATCTCCGGCGGCGGAAGTGCTCGCGCCGCGCGCTTCGGAAGTCGCGATCTGCCGTTCCATCCGCCCGAGCGACTGCCGCAAATCCTCGAAAGCGGCTCTCTGCTCTCCGCGAGAGGCGGACCGGGATGACCAGTACAGCGCAAGGCTCGCCGAGGCCGCTGCGATCGCCAGGATCAGGAGCGCTGCGGCGGCGAACAGAAGCCGCCATGAGCCAATGGCGAGCATAAGCCGCCACGAGCCTGGAACCGTGGCGCTGCCGCCTGCCGGGGTTTCAGGCTCTCCGCCCGCTTCATCTTTCTCCGCGGCTTCGCGGCTTGGCGGAAGAACTTCGGATTCGTTTTCAGATTTCTCGCCCATATGGCCTCTCTTTGCGTTCTTCGTGTCTTTCCGTCGGCACTCCCAACGTCGAGAAATTCATCAACCCGTCGAAAATCTGCGCGTCGGATACCGGGCATTCGCGATTGCCGGGACACTTAAGCAAAACGCATGCCCTTCACTGCGCGCCCATCGCCGGGACGCCGACTCACCAAGAGAACATTGTGGCTGCGCTCGCAGATTGCCCTTGCTTGCGCCGGGCTGTCCCGGCGTCAAAACGTTACGGCACAGGTTTTGCGAGACTGGCGGCTGCCTCGAAATCTTTTCCGCTCCATATGAGACAGGAGATGACCGGATGCAGATAGCGATGCGAACCTGCATAAGCGCCGCGATTTCCTTGACTGTGTTGCTGTTTTCCGGCTGCGCGGAGTTAATGCCGGCCCCGGTGAGCACCGCCAAGCTCGAAGAGCCCGTCGTCCAGCCGGAGCCGTGCGTCTCCACCGAGACGACTTCGCTGCAGCGTTACCAGGAACTGAGCCAGTCGTACGAAGCGGAGAAGACACGGTCCGCCGGGCTCGCCGCCGAGTTGGCCGAGCAGAAGACCGCCCGGCAGAAGGCCGAGACGGAAAACGAGGGTCTGCGCCACCAGGTAGAGTCCCTCACCGCGAAAGCCGCTGAGCTGGACCTGCTTAAAACAAAATTCGATGAAGTGCAGAAGACCGGCTTCGAGGTGGAGAACTCGCTCCGCGACGTCAAGCGGCAGCTCCTCGAAGAGCGCCTCGCCGGCGTCAAACGCGAAGAAACGATTGTGGCGTTGAAGATCGAGCGCGCCAAGGACTTGCGCAAGTCGCCGGTCGAGCGCGCATTGCAGCTCCCGGAGGAGAAACCTCCTCAGGACACCGCGACGGAAAAGCCGGTCTCGCAGAACGGGCCCGTTTCCGGGGGTAACGCCGTTGTCAATCCATAAACTCGCGGTCATCAGCCTGCTCCTCAGCGCCCTCTGCACCGGGTGCGCCACGTCGCCGCGGTCGCGGGTAACGATCCAGCGAGTGGCGACTTACATTTCCCCGGCGATGGCGGAGAATGCGCCGGGCCGGATCGTCGTGGTGCCTTTCGCGGCGCCGGCATGCGCGCCCGAGGCGGGCCACATGGCGACCGCGTCCCTCGCGATGGCGATCCAGGGCACGCTCTGCTGCGACACCGTGCTCCCGGCCGAGGGCGACGAGCGCCTCGCCGCCGAAAGCGCCCTCTGGCAGAGCGGGCGAGTGGATGTCGAGTCCCTCATCGTCGCGCAGAAAGCCTACCTGGCCGATGCCTTCCTCTTCGGCACGGTCACGCAATACAAACCTTACGACCCGCCGGCCCTCGGACTGAAACTCCGCTTGCTCTCCGCGCGCACCGGCGACGTCATCTGGGCCGCGGACGCGCTCTTCAACGCGCACGAGAGCGACGTGCGCGCCCTGGCCGAATGCTATTTTCGCAATTCCGGTTTGAAGGACCGCCTTTACGGGCCGGAACTTCAGCTCATGTCGCCGAAGCTCTTCGCCGACTTCGTCGCCGCGCAAGTGGTGCGGCCGCTCGGCGAACAGCTCAAGCGCAAGCGCGACGTGGCTTCCGCCGATCCGGCGCACTCGCACATGGAACGCTAAGGGAAGACTGATGGACCGCGTCGCAACCATGCTCCGACAGACGCCCCAGGCGAAGACGCCGCAGAACTCTTCGACCGCGGTGAAGACCGCGGCCGGCGATGCGGCCTCCGGCGGCGAGAATTTCTCCACCGCGCTCGCCGCGCTCAGGCAGAGCGGATCGGCCTCGCGCGCGAGCGGCGCCGACGCGAAACCGGGCGCGGATCCACAGGCCGCGTCCGTCACACCTAACGCCGCCGCCCCTTCTCAGTCTGGCGCGGCCACGCCGCAACTTCCGCCGGTCCAGTCCGCCGCGCAAACGGCGGCGGAAGCGCTCGCGGCGGAGGACTCCGGCAGCGCGGATGCCCGAAGCGCGACCGTTGCGCCGGCGACCGCGGACGCGCCTCAGCCAACCGACGAACCTGGCGCGCCATCCCCCAAGTCAGCACCCGGCACGAAAGATTCCAAGAACGCGGACGCCCAAAGCGCGGCTGCGGCGAATTCAGCGGCTCAGTTGACGCAAGCCACTGACGCGCAGACCGCGGAAGTCGCGGCGTGCTCCAATTGGATTGAATCGGCGCCTGCGCCGCAGGACTCCAACAGCGCGGATGCCCCCAGTGCGGCCGCCGCGGCGACGCAGGCCGCTCCGTCTCAGCCGGCCGCTCCGAATGCGCGCCGCGCAGTCGCCGCCGCTATCGCCCAGGAAACTGAACTGACGACTTTGGACACCTCCGACTTGAGCGGCGCGAAAAAGGCAGCCGCTGCGTCGTCCGCGACCGAGACACCGGAGCAGTTGGCGCGTCCGAGCGACCCGGTTTCATCGCCGCACGCTGCCGCCGACCCTGCGCCGGCAAGCGAGGTTCGTGCAGAGGCGGTGGCGCTGCCGAACCAGGCCGGCCTGGCCGTCGCTCCGGCTGCGCCGGAACGGGCCGCGCAGAGCGCCAATCCGGCTTCGGCCGGATCGCCGCGCGCGGAAACGCCGGACCCGAGCCTCGCCGAGGACACCGTTCAGTCGTCCGTCAAAACGATCGCGGGTGCGGCGGAGGACGCCGCCACCCGCGCGTTCTCCGCTCTCATGAACGACGCGACGACGGGTACTCACAAGCTATTGCAGGGCTTCACCGCCGATGCGCAAGGGCAGTCGCTCACCGCCGCGCATTCAGCCGCAGGCGCTTCCGCGGCTGCGGGAGTCGGCGCATCGCAGGAGAAGGCCGCGCCCGCGCAGACCAACGCGCCGGCCGAGCCGAAGAATTTCCTCGAGAATATCGTTCGCCAGACCCGCCTGCTCACCCGGCCCGACGGCGCCAGCGAATTGACGCTGAGTCTTCAACCGTCCGAGCTGGGGTCGGTGACCGTCCGCCTGACGCTCAAAGCCGGCCATCTCGACGGGCGTCTCCAGGTGGACAACCAGTCCGCGCGGGAGAGCCTGGAAAGCGTTCTTCCGCGCGTCAAGCAGGCCCTCGCCGGCGAAGGGATTGACCTGGACCGCCTGGAAGTGGCCGTGCGCGGCGACGGGTCCTCGCGCCAGGGCGGGCAGGATTCCGCGCGCAGCCGGCAGGCGTCTCAGGCCGGCAGCCGACTCAGCGGCGATGACATGACCATTGCGGCGCCGGTCGGCGCTTCGGCCGCCCTCGCGGGACGATCGGCGGCCGCGACCGGGACTATGGATTTCATTGTTTGAGAGGAGGAACTCATGGCGACGACAGCCACGAGCAGCACAGGGCTGAGCTTGAACCCCAGCGCCTTTTTGAATCTGTTCGTCACCCAGCTCCAGTACCAGGACCCGACCGCGCCGATGGACCCCAGCCAGATGACGACCGTCCTCGCGCAGTTGACCACCGTCCAGGACCTCTCCAACCTGCAGACGAGTTTCCAGCAGAGCCTGGCGGACGGAATGATCGGCGACCAGGTGACTTACACCTCGACCTCGACCAGCGCGCCGCAGACCGGCACGGTGACGGCGTCCCAGGTTCAGAACGGGACGGTCGGCGTGCTCATCAGCGGCCAGTTTGTGCCCTTGAGCGCGGTCACGCAGATCGCGCCGACGGCGGCGAACGGTGCTCAGGGCGCGAGTTCAACGAACAACACTCAGGGAACGGCCGCGACGAACGGCGCGCAGGGATCGTAAGGACATTCTATTCCCGCCGCCGGCGGGACTGTTTCTGAAAGGAGCGAACCATGTCGTCCATCGGATCGAGTTTGACCGGCTTGCAGGCTGACCAGACCATGCTGGACGTGATCGGCAATAACCTGGCGAACGCCGACACCGCCGGTTTCAAGGCGTCGAGCGTCACCTTCTCGGAAGAGATCAGCCAGACGTTGAAGCAAGCCAGTGCCGGCAGCGGCAACATGGGCGGCACCAACCCGGTGCAGATCGGCCTCGGCGTGAATGTCGGCACGGTGAGCCGCGACTTCAGCCAGGGCGCCCTGACGGAGACCGGCAACACACTCGACCTCGCCATGAACGGGGCTGGGTTCCTGGCGCTGAGCGATGGCAACGGCACCGTTTTCACTCCCTCCGCCAGTTTCAGCTTGAGTTCGAAAGATCAGATCGTGGATTCCCAGAACGGCTACGAGCTTCTGGATATCAATAACAACCCGATCACGATCCCCTACAATGTGCAGGTCCCGGCGCAACCGACAAGCTCCCTGACACTGGCCGGCAACCTGAGCGACAGCGTGTCCGTGCCCACCGCGGAAGTGCTCTCGACCACCACCCCGTTTACGACTGCCACGGGCGCCGCCACCACCTCAACCGATCTGAGCGCCCTCAGCACGACCAGCACGCCCTACCAGTCCGGCGACACGATCGTGATCAGCGGCGCCGATGCCACCGGGAACGCCTTGACGCCGGTGGACTTCACCTACGGCGCCGCGAACGACGGCACGACGCTGGGCGACCTGATCAACAAGATCAACACCGCCTACGCCGGCCAGGCCACCGCCTCCCTCGACGCGCAAGGCAACCTGAAGTTGACCGCCGACACCGCCGGCGCCGCCAGCCTGGCCCTGACGATCTCCGCCGGAACTAGCACCGGCGTGACCGACTGGACGGCGAACGCATTGACGGTCGCTACCACCGGCGCGGCCGGCGGGACTTACGAGGTGACCTCGGACATCTACGACAGCCTGGGCAATTCGCACACCCTGACGATGACGTTCACGCGAAGCGACCAGTCCGATTGGAACATGACCGCCTCGCTGGGCGACAGCGCCGGGACGGTGACCCAGGCTGCGGTGAACGGCATCCGATTCAACACCGACGGCTCGTTCAGCAGCGTCACGGGCGGCAGCGGCGCGCAGCAGATCGCGATCAGCTATAACACCGGCGCGGCGCCGCAGACGATCAATCTGTCGCTCGGCTCCTCCGGCGCTTTCAACGGCCTGACGCTCTTCGGCGGCAATTCCACGGCGTCCGCCACGAACCAGAACGGCTATGCCTCCGGCTCGCTCAGTTCCTACAGCATCGGCAGCGACGGCACGATCAAGGGCGTCTACTCCAACGGCGTCACCAGCAACATAGCGCAGATCCAGACGGCGACGTTCGCGAACCCCAACGGCCTCACCGACCTCGGCTCGGGCTGCTGGGGCGCGACGGCGAACTCGGGCGACCCCGTATTCGGCGCGGCCACCTCCAGCAGCACCGGCTCGCTCGCCAGCGGCTCCACCGAAGCCTCCAACGTGGACACCGCCACGCAGTTGAGCGAACTCATCATCGCGCAGAACAGTTACGAGATCAACGCGAAAGCGATGTCGGTGAGCGACCAGGTCATTCAACAGCTCACGCAGATCATCTGATGGGACCGCAGGAAGACCCGAACTCGAAATGAGAGAGACATGAACGACTGGCACCAAACCCTCGGACCGGTGTTGAACTCAGACGCCCCGCTGAGCCGCGCAGGCGTGATCGGCGCAGCGGTCTGCGTGGTCTGGGGCGCGGCCGTCGCCGCCTGGTGCGCTGCCAAGCTGCGCCGGCGCTGGTCGGGCAGAAACCGCTTCGTCCGGCAGGCCCTCGAGCGCGGCTTCGATCACCCGGAGGCGATGGCTCTCTGGCGCATCGCCCGTTTTTCGCCCGAGGGCGACACGCGCGAGGCCATCCTGGCTTCGTGCGAGGCGTTCGACCGCTGCCTGCGCGCGGCGGAAGATGCCACCGGCGACGACCCGGTCCTGCGGCCCGAGTATCTCGCCGGTTCCGTGACGAGTTCCCTGCGGCGCAAGTACGGCAATACGCGCCGGGCGCGCCAGCGCATCGGCGACACGCACGAGATCGAACCGAACCAGCCGGTGCGCGTCCGCCTCGGCCCTTCGAACACGACGTTCGAGTCCTTCGTTCTGGACGTCGCGCAGGAAAGCCTGCAATTATCGCTGCCCGCCGACGTGAAGCTGCCGCCCGCAATGGAGCTGGCGGATTGCCCGGCGACCATGTCGTTCTGGCGCCCGCACGACGCGCGGTACGAGTGCACGGCCCGCGTGACGCGCGGCGAGACCTCGCACCGCGACCGGCGCCTGGTGCTTTCCCACGCTGCATTGAACCGCGTGCAGGAGCGCGAGCACGTGCGCGTCCGCTGCCGCCTGGAAGTCCGCCTCGGCGTGGGCGAACCGACGACGGCCGGAAACGCCTTTGGCCGCACCGGCGAACCGGAACTGCCGTTCGTCGCGATGCTGCACGATCTCAGCAACGGTGGCGCTTCGATCGTCACCGACAAGCCGATGGCGCCCGGGACGCTGGTGTTCGTGCGCGTCCCGCTGTTGAGGAAACCCTGGTCGCTGACGCTGGCGGCGCGGGTGCTCCGCCAGGGCCTGCTGGGCGGCACGTCGAACGCATCGTGGCAGAGTTCGCTCCGGTTCGAGCCGCTTTCGGCGCGGACCGAGAACCACCTCAGCCGCTTCATCGCGGACCTGCAGCAGCGCCTCATCTCGCGCATGCTCGCCCGCGCCGGATCCGAGGAGCGGCCGGAAACGCGGGACTGGGAGTCTCCGGTCCATGAACCGGACGACGAAGAGCCGAAACTGGAACCCGCGCGGCAGTTGGAGACGGCGGGTTGGGAGATTTGACGCCTTGACGGCGATTTGAAGAGGAACCGTACCGATGAGCAGTTCCAGCCAGGCGATTGCCGGAGCCATGGAGACGCAAATCATGGCCCAGGATGTCTCCGCGCGGAACATCGCCAACGTCCTCACGCCGGGCTTCAAGCGGAACATCGCGCTCGTCGAAGCCATGGACAAGGGCGGCGGCAAATCGGGCGTCACTACGCCGACGGTCACCGGCATCGGGCTGGACCTGTCGCAGGGCCCGCTCCAGCCGACCGGCAACGACATGAACTTCGGCCTCGACGGCGAAGGCTTCTTCGCGATCGAGACTCCGGAAGGCACCCTCTACACGCGCAACGGGACGTTCCGCCTCAGCGAGAACGGGGTCCTGGTCACGCAGGACGGCAGCGCGGTGCTCGGAGAGAGCGGCCAGATTCAGGTCCCGGCGGGCACGACCAAGCTCACGGTCGGCTCGGATGGCCAGCTTCACACCGACTCGACGACCATCGGGAAATTGAAACTCGTCGCGTTCGACAAGCCCGGCATGCTCCAGCAGGCCGGGAACAGCAATTATGTCGGCGATGCGGCCGGTCCGAAACAGGCGGCCGACTGCTCCGTTCATCAAGGCTGTCTCGAAGCGTCGAACGTGGATCCCATGACGGAACTGGTCCAGATGATGTCCACGTTCCGCGACTACCAGGCGTGTGCGCGCAGTCTTCACTCCATCGAGGACTCGGCGAACAAGCTGTACGCCTGGGCGCGCAGTTGAGGACGGCGAACTCAGAGTTTGTTTTTAGGAGTCAGGCCGATGATGAAAGCGCTTTTTACGGCTGCGACCGGCATGAAGTGCCAGCAGTCCTACATTGACGTGGTGGCCAACAACCTGGCGAACGTGAACACCACCGGGTTCAAGGGCAGCGAGTTGAACTTCCAGGACATGCTCTACGAGCATCAAGTCCTTCCCGGCACCGAGGCGACGCAGAACAACGAGGTCCCGACCGGCCTGGACGTCGGCTCCGGCGCGCGGATCGTCTCCTCCACGCGCGACTTTGCGCAGGGCAGCCTCAACCAGACCACCGGCAACCTGGACATGGCCATTCAGGGCCTGGGCTTCTTCCGAGTCACGATGCCCGACGGCACGCTGGCCTACACCCGCGACGGCTCGTTCGGCCTCGACGGCAACGGGCGCCTGGTCACTGCCAGCGGACTTCCGATCGCGGACAACATCAGCATCCCGAGCAATGCGACTTCAGTCACCGTATCCTCGGCCGGACAGGTCTACATCAACACGCCCGGTTCCACCCAGCAGACGCTCGCCGGCACGCTCACCCTGGCCGGCTTCGCAAACCCGCCAGGCCTGAACAGCCTGGGCGGCAACCTTTACGCCCAAACGGTGGCCTCCGGCACTGCCACGATCGGGAATCCCGGCCTGAACGGCGTCGGCACGATCCAGCAGGGATACCTCGAAGGGTCCAACGTGGACGTAGTCACCGAACTCGTGCGCCTCATCACGGCGCAGCGGGCCTATGAGATCAACTCCAAGGCCATCACCACCGCCGATAAGATGCTGCAGGAATCGAACGCTCTCGTTCAGTAGGAGGCTGCCATGTTTTCCAACACAGGGGCGCAAGCGCGCCCGGGCCGGATCCTCAGGGCCGCCGGAATACTCCTGGCGGCAGTCGCGGTCCGTGTTTCCTGCGCGGCGGAGCCGGTCCAGATCGAACTGAAAGAGGCCGCCGTGCTGCAGACCGCCGAAATCCGCCTGCGCCAGGTCGCGGATGTGTCCGGCGATGCCGCGCTCGCGGACGATATCGGCAACGTATCGCTGGGCTCAACGCCCTGGCCCGGGAATTCGCGCTCCGTGACGAAGGAGCAGGTTGCCAGGCACCTCATCAGCGCGGGCTTCGATGTCAAGGGGTTCCAGTGGCGCGGCGCGGCCGCGTGCCTGGTGACGCTTCTGACGACGAAGGTCACCGGCGAACAGATCGTGCAGGCCGCGCGGGAATACCTGGCCTCGCTGCCGATGCTGCAACGCGATGACACGCGCATCGAGGTGGAGCAGACGCCGCGCGACTGCGTCGTCGCGGGCAGCGCGGAGAAAGTCAGCCTTTCCGCGTTCGCGGCCTCCGCGGACCGCCCGTGGGGACGCCTGCGCATTTTCGTCAAGGTCAAGGTGGACGACAAGGTGCTCGCGACGATCCCGCTGATGTTCATGGTCACCACCAATCAGAAAATCCTCGTGACGGCGCGGCCGATCAACCGCGGAGATGTGATTGACCGGAGCTGCCTGGACACGCGCGAGATCGTCCTGGGTCCGGACAGCCCGCCGCAAACCTACCTGGACCCCGTGCCCGAATCGGCGATCGGCAAAGTGGCCGTGCGCTCGATTCCCGCCGGCGCGGCGCTGGAGTCCTCCATGGTCGCCGAACCGCTGGCGATCCGGCGCGGCGAAGACGTCACGCTCAGCCTGAAGTCCGAACACATGGAAGTCGTCACCAAAGGCATCGCCCAAAAAGACGGCTACGTGGGCGACCTGATTCCCGTGAAGGTCTTCGTTTCCGGCAAGGACCTGACGTGCAAGGTCGTCGCGAACGGCACGGTGGAATTGCCGCTTTGATAAGGAGTTGGAACATGAGACGCCATGGAAGTTTATGGATTGCATGCCTTGCGCTGGCTTGCGCGCCGGTGGTCAGCCAGGCCGATAGCGTCTGGTCTGAACGGAGCGCCTGTCTCATCTCGGACAACAAAGCGTTCCGCCTGGGCGACGTGGTCACCATCAGCGTGCAGGAAGATGACACGGTCAGCCATTCCGTCGCGAACTCCCTGTCGAAAGTCACCTCGACGCAGGGCTCGGTTAGCGCGGTTGACGTGCCGTCCCTCGTTTCCGGGAACGTCGCTTCGATTTTCAAGGGCACGCTTACGCCTCAAGTGCAGTACGGTTCAACCAGGACTCTCGACGGCAAAGGGAGCTACAACCTGCAAGGCTCGATGACGACGCAAATCACGGCGGTGGTCATGGAAGTGTTGCCCAACGGCAACCTGGTGATTGAAGGCTCGCGCCTGAAGAAGTCCGTGGATGAAAGAGTCCTGATCCGCATTTCCGGCATCGTCCGGCCCGAGGACATCAGCAACACCAATATCGTGCTCTCGACCGCCGTGGCCGAAGCCAAGATCGTGTACGAGTCGGACGGCCCCATTGCGAATTCCAACCGCTGGGGCTGGTTCGAACGGTTTGTAGACCATATATGGCCGTTCTAAATGGAAGGCACATTGATGAAATGGTTGAGTCATAACCGTCGGCTGTCCGCGTTCGCAGCGGCGATCCTCATCCTGTCAGCCGGCGCGGGCGCGGCGGATGCGGCCGTCTCCCTTCGCCTGAAGGACTTCGCGCATATCAAGGAAGTCCGGTCCAACCAGCTTTACGGCATCGGGCTGGTGGGCGGACTGGCCGGCACCGGCGACAGCGAGATGCTGGCCGACCAGTTGGTGACGAACATGCTCCAGCGGCTGCACGTCACCATGGTCAGCACGAACGTCACCTCCAAGAACGTGGCGGCGGTGATCGTGACCGCCGAAGCGCCGCCGTTCATTATGGAAGGGTCGAAGTTCGACGTGACGGTCTCGTGCCTCGGCTCGGCGACCTCGCTCGTGGGCGGCATCCTGCTGCAGACGCCGCTCCAGGGCGCCGACGGCCAGGTCTACGGCACGGCCCAGGGGCCGCTGCTGATCGGCGGCTTTGCCTCGGCGGGCGCGGCGGCCTCGGTGAGCAAAAATCACCCCACCGTCGGCCGGATCCCCGACGGCGCGATCCTCGAGAAACGCATTGCCACCGTGCTTCGGCCGACCGACGACCTGCAGATCGTCCTGAATGCGCCCGACTACGTCACCGCGGTCCGCGCCGCCCAGAGCATCTGCGCCGCATTTCCCGGTTCGGCCACGCCGGTGGATGCCGCGGTGATCCATGTGTGCGTGCCGCAGGAGTACCGGTCCGCCGAGAAGCTCGCCGAGTTCGTGGCCAAGGTCGAGGAGGTCAGAGTCACGCCCGATTCCCCGGGCCGCGTCGTGGTGAACGAGCGGACCGGCACCATCGTCGCCGGAGAAAACGTCCGGCTCAGCGCCGCGGCGATCTCGCACGGCAACCTTACGATCTCGATCAAGGAGACCACGAACACCAGCCAGCCCAACCCCGGCGCCTCGGGCGAGACGCGGACGGAGAAGTCCACCGAGATCAGCGCCCATGAGCCGAAGGCGGGCATCTACGTCCTTGACGATTCCGCCACGCTCGCGGACGTGGCGCGCGCCCTGAACCTGCTGGGCGTTACGCCGCGCGACATGGTGTCCATCTTCCAGGCGCTGAAAGAAGCCGGCGCCTTGCAGTGTGAACTGACGGTTATTTGATCCACGGCGAGGATGATCCGCATGGGACAAGTCAATTCCGTCACGACCGGCAATGCCGCGGCCGCCGCGCCGACCGGCCCGGCGAAGCCGCGCGATCCCAGGCTGTGGAAGGCGGCCGGCGATTTCCAGGAAGTCATGCTCTCCCAGTTCACGCAGACCATGCGCGCCACCGAGAGCGACTCCGAGCTGTTTGAAGAGTGTCCGGGCCGCGAGACCTTCGACCAGATGCTCAGCAACGCCATCGCCCACGAGATGTCGAAATCCGGCGCGATGGGCCTGAACAAGCTGATCTACCGCGCCATGGGCGGGACTTATGAGAAGAGCCCCGCGGCGGCGAGTCCGGCCGGGAGCAAACCGAAGCCGGCATCCATCCACCCTGAAACGGCTGAGTGAGAAAAATGCCCGACAACCCGCTGGAGCGCCTGCTCATCAACCTTCAGACCGCGCGCAAGGTGTACGAGCGCCTGCTCGAACTGGCCGAGAGGAAGCGGCTGCACATCGTTCACAACGACCTCGAGGCGCTGCGGAAAGACATCGAGTCCGAGCAACGCCTGGCCGCCGCGGGCGCCAGCCTCAACACCGAACGCGAACTCCTGCACCGCGACTGCTGCGCGGCGCTGCGCGTCAAAGCGCCGGCCAAGGCGCCCCAGGGCGCGGCGGCCAAACTCGAGGACCTGTGCGCGGCCATGCCCAGGGAAATGGCCCAGCGTTTTTCGCGCGAGCGCGCCGCGTTGTGCCGCACGCTGGAGCAGCTCCTCCGCGCCAACCGCGCCAACGCCTTCCTCGTCAACAACTCGCTCGACCTGATGCAGGGCCTGCTGAACGCCCTGTTCGGCGGCGAGAAGATCTGCGCTTACGGACCCAGAGGCGCCCGCAGCCGGACCGAATATTCCGTGCGCGCTCTGGATACCCAGGCATAGGGAGAAGACTATGGCGGACGCGAGTATGAGCATCGGCCTCAGCGGCATCCTGGCCGCGCAGACGGCCCTGACCGTCTCGGGCGAGAACATTACCAATTCCACGACGCCCGGTTACGCCCGCCGCCAGGTGCAGCTTGCCGAAAACGCCCCGACCGGCCCGGAGGCCAACACGGAGACCGGCGTGAACGCCGACACCATCGTGCGCGACCGGGACATGTACCTCGAAGGCCAGCTGCAAAACTATAACGCCGGGCTATCCTCCGCCACGACGCTTAGCCAGTACCTGAACCAAATCCAGTCCCTGCTCCAGGAACCCAGCAGCACCAGCGACGGGATCAGCACGCAGCTCGACACCTTCTTCAACGATTGGCAAGCCGTCGCCGCCAACCCGACCGACTCCGCGACCCGCAGCGCGCTTCTCAACGCGGCGCAACAGCTTGCGCAGAGCCTGCAGGATCTGGAGAACGGACTCGTGAGCGTCCAGAGTTCCGTTGATCAGAACCTCTCAGGCGCGATCACCCAGGTAAATCAACTGACCGCCGAACTGGCGCAGAACAACCAGCTCACATCGAACGCCACGAGCAACGGGAGCGCTCCCCTGTCGCTGGAGGACCAGCGCGACTCGCTGATGGCGCAGTTGGCCCAGCTTACGGGCGCCGTCAATACGAGCCCGCAGCAGTCCACCGCCTCGGTGCAGGTCGGCGGCGCGACGCTCGTATCGGGGTCCACCAGCCTCACGCTGAACGCGCCTGCGAGTCCTGGCGGCTCCGTGACCGCAGGTGACGGAAACCAGGCCGGTCCCGTCTCCATCACCGGCGGCACGATCGGCGCGTTGCTTCAGCTCAGCCAGACAACCATCCCCGGCTATCTCCAGGAACTCAACAGCTTCACCGCGGGCCTCATCAGCATGGTCAACGAGCAGCACGCCGAGGGCATCAGCGAGAATGGGCCCTCCACCTCTGTGACCGCCACGAATTCGGTCAGCGACGCGAACGCGATGCTGGCGGAGGCGGGGCTTTCGGCGACGCCTACCCAGGGCCAGCTCACGATCAACGTCGTGGACAACGCGACCGGCGCGCAGACGCCCGTCACGATCTCCGTCAATCCTTCGTCCGAGAGCCTGAACGATCTCGCGACGGCTATCAACAACGCGGGTGGAGGCAATCTCACCGCCACGGTCAGCGACGGGGATCTCTCGATCTCCGCTGCCGGCGGCTACAGCTTCGACTTTGCCGCGAACCAGGGGACGAACATCCTGGCTTCCCTGGGAATCAACCCGTTCTTCCAGGGGACGAACGCCTCGAACATCCAGCTTGCCGACGCGCTCGTGAACAACCCGGCGGCCATCGCGGCGGGCCAGAGCGCCGACTCGGGCGACGGCTCCAACGCCATGGCGATCTCCAATCTGGAGAATGCCGCGTCCGCGGCGTTCGGCGGAAGCAGCCTGGCGGGGTACTGGCAGACGGTCGTCAGCGGCATCGGCAGCGACGCGGAGAACGCCACCGAGACGCAAACGAGCGCGCAGAACATGGTGGACACCGTGAACACGCAGGAGCAGGCGATCTCCGGCGTCTCCCTGGACGAGGAAGCGGCCAATATCCTGCAGTACCAGCAGGTGTACACCGACTGCGCCCACTACATGGCCACGGTCGGCCAGTTGTCGCAGACACTCCTTTCATATATTAGCGGAGTCGCCTGATGAGAATAACTGAACAGACACGCGGGGCGTTGCTCTTGCAGGGACTTGACCAGACGATGTCCACGCTGAACACGCTCAATCAGCAGCTCGCGACCGGGATGAAGGTCAACCAGCCCTCGGACGATCCCGTCGCCACCGCTGCGATCATGCGCACGAACACCTACATCGCCGACCTCAACGAGAACGTCTCCGTCATCAACGCCGCGCAATCCGTCTCCGAGGCGGCCAGCGCCGCGATGGACAACAGCGCCAGCGTCCTCTCGGACGTGCAGACCGCGGCCACGGCGGGGGCCAACGGCACGAACTCCGCCGCGCAGCTTCAGGCCTTGGGCACCCAGGTGAACCAGGACCTGGAGTCCCTAGTCCAGGACGCCAACACGCAGTTCGAGGGCGGCTACGTGTTCTCGGGAACCAAGACCAGCACGGCGCCCATCGCGGTGACGCGCGACGCCCAGGGCGACATCCAGAATATCACCTACGAGGGTTCGAACACCCAGGTCACGTATCCCGTGAGCCAGAACCGCTCGGCGACCGCGAGCGTGACCGCCCAGGCGGCCTACATGAATGTGCTGACCGCGGTGAAGCAGCTCCGCGACGACTTGAACAACACGCAGGGACTCAGCAGCCAGGCGCAGCAGACGGCGTTGAGCAACGACCTCGGCGCGATCACCAACGCCCAGAGCTCCTTCACGACGCAGACCGCCGAAGTCGGCTCGTACCAGTCCCTGCTCACGTCCCTCAGTACCCAGATGCAGACGTCTCTGACCAATGCCCAGGCCACTCTCTCCGGCTACCAGGACGTGAACACCGCCCAAATAAGCGTTGAGTTGCAGTCCGCGCAGACGGCGTACCAGGCGCTGGTGAGTTCCGGCGCCAGCCAGATGCAGCAACCCGATCTCTTCAGCTATCTGACGTGAGCGCGAAGACGCAAGGCCGCAAAACAGGCTTACACCGCCTTCGCGGCCCGTTTTGAACGAAAGGAAAACCCGTGCGCTACAGAACCCGTCAATTGGGCGTCATGGAGGTGGCAAAGGACAAGGTCCTGTGCTTCGTCGCGCCGCTGCTCGGCTTCGAGTCGTTCCGCAAATATGCCCTGCTCCCCGTCACGGGCGCGAGGCCGTTCTTCTCCCTGCAGAGCCTGGAGGAGCCGCAGTTGGCGTTCCCCGTGCTCCGCGCGGACGAACTGGCGATCGAGTATCCGCTGTCGCCCGACGACCTGCGGCGCGTCGCCGCGGCGTCGAGGGACCAGACCACCTGCTGGGTCGTCGTCGCCCTGCCGACCGACGGGACGCCGCTTCGGCCGAACTTGCGCGCCCCGGTGGTCGTCAACGAGAAGAAGCAGCTCGCGGCACAGATCGTCATCAGCGACGAGTGCCCCATCGGCCGCATGGTGAACGTCGCCGCCGTCCCGGCCTCGCAGCGCCGCGCTGCCGCCGCTTCCACAGCGTCAGTGAGGAGTGCCCTCGCATGAAAATAGCCCTCATCAACCCGATGGGCCCCAAGTTTCAGTTCGATGACGCGAACGACCATCTTCCGCCGCTGGGATTGCTCTATCTCGCGGCGGTCGTGCGACCCCGGCACGACGTGCGCGTCCTGGATGGCGAACTGCTGAAGGAGACCGGTCCGGCGCTTCTCAAGCGGATCCCCTTCGATCCCGACCTGGTCGGCATCGGCGGCACCACCAGCCAGGCGGCTGAGGCGTGCAGCCTGGCGCGCCACGCGCGGCAGATGTTTCCGCGCGCGAGGATCGTGGCGGGCGGAACGCACGCAACCATCCTCGGCGAGGACTATCTGCGGCAGTGCGACGCGCTCGACGCCGTGGTCCGCGGACCCGGCGAGGCGCCCTTCGCCATGCTCGCGGACGGCCGCGACCCTGCCACCGTCCCGCAGGTGATCAGCCGCCAGGGAGACGCTTTCCACGAGAACCCGGCGCAGGGAGAACTGGATTTGAGCGCCCTGCCGCTGCCGGCGCGCGACCTGGTGAACATCCATCACTATACGGGCACCAGCAACAACCTCTTCCGGCAGACCGTCATCATGGCCACGCGCGGCTGCCCGTTCCGCTGCAGCTTCTGCAGCAACGCCGTCTGGGGCCGGCGCTGGCAGCCGAGGCCCATCGCCTCCGTGATCGAGGAACTGAAGGTCATTGCGGATCTGGGTTTCGCGGAGGCGTTCTTCCAGGACGATACGCTCAACGCGAAGCCGGCGTGGACGCTCGAACTGTTCGAGGCGCTCCGCAAGGCCGATCTCGGGATGGAGTACAAGGTGGATTTCCGCGCCAACGCCGCGTTGGTCACGGAGCCGCTCCTTGATGCGGCGGCGGCGTGCGGCGTCAGGGAGATTTTCTACGGCGTCGAGAGCGGCAACGACGCGGTGCGCGAGGCCGCCGGCAAGAACCTGCCGCGCCAGGACATCATCCGCGCCCTGCGCCTGACGAAGGAGCGCGGCATCGCCACGCTCTGTGCGTTCATCATCGGCCTGCCGGGCGAGACGGCCGAGACGGTCCAGGACACGATCTCGTTCGCCAGGGAACTCAGTCCCGATACGGCCGGCTTTTCCATTGCCACGCCCTTCCCGGGAACGGAACTCCGGAAACAGGCGGTCGAAGAGAAGCGGCTGATGTCGGACAAGTATGAAGCGCTGACGACGCGCGTTTCCGTCATGAGGACGGCGGCGTTGAGCTGCCAGGACATCACGCGGCTGCGCGACGAGGCGTCGCGCCAGTGGGAGGCGCATCTGCGGTCGCGTCCGGGCGAGGCGGCGAAGTCGCCCAGGGCGCTGCAGGAGAAGAGCTGCCGCGAAGCTCTCGCGCTGGCCGTGGCCCGCAACGACGTCCTCGGGCAGGCGATCATCAAGGCGCGGCTCGCGCGGATCCGCATGGACAGCGGCGACAACGCCGAGGCGATGGAACTCTCCGTAGCGCCTCTCGGCGAACCGGCTTTGAGCGATTACGACCGCGCGAAAGCCGGCGTGGTTCTGGCCGTCGCCTGTGCAAGGGAGGGCTTGTTGAACGAGGCCGTCGCGGCGCTGTTCGGTATCCGGCGCATTCTGCATCCGGCTCAGCGCGCGTTCGCCGAGACGGTGCGGAAAGAACTGACCGAGAGGGTCCGGCAGCGGCAAAGGGCGAAGGAGGGCGACGAACTCGTCAGGCGGATCGAGGCGCTGGAGCAGCGGCTTTCTCTGGAAGGGATCAACGGGGCGCTGCACGCGCTGGCCCACCGGGTGAACAACGGCAAACCCCAGGCGGGCTATATCAACCAGCGGTTCCGCGATTACGAGCTGGCCATTGTCTCCATCAAGCAGCTCGGCAACGAACTGGGGCAGCGGCTGGCGCGCGAGAGGCTCAGCAAACCGATCAGCCGGCCGGCGCCGGCCCATCTCAAATCAAAGCTTTGCACGCAGGCGGACATCGAAAGCGACTGGTCCGCATTCTGGCGCCAGGAAATCAAATGGGCGCCGGTCTACCACAGGAAACTGTGGGAGCTGACCTATGTCCCCGAGGCGCTCTACGCGGCGGGCAAGCTTAAGCCCGGCCGCCAGGGCCTGGGGTTCGGCTGCGGGGAAGAGCCGCTTCCAAGCCTGTTCGTCAAGTACGGCGCAAGCATCACGGCCACCGACCTGCCCCCGGATAATGTCAACGCGCGCAATTGGGCAAACTCGGCCCAGCACGCCGGCAGTCTCGAGAAAATCCGTCGGCTCGACATCTGCCCCGATCCATCGGCCCTCGCGCGAATCGCTCTCCGGTTCGTGGATATGAACGACATACCCAGGGACATGGACGGCAAGTACGATTTCTGCTGGAGCGTCTGCTCGCTCGAGCACGTCGGCAGCATCGCCAAGGGACTCGCTTTCATCGTTAACTCGCTGCGGACCCTGAAGCCCGGCGGCGTCGCCGTCCATACGACGGAGTTCAACCTGGAGAACGGCCCGACCGTTGACAATTGGGGGACCGTGCTCTTCCAGCGCGGACACATCGAGGGACTGGTCAACTTTCTCACCTCTCAGGGCCACAAAGTTGCGCCGCTGGACTTGAGCGCCGGCGACGACATCCTGGACGGCTTCGTTGACGTGCCGCCGTGGCCCTGGGACAACGCGGCGGTTCGCGCCAGGGCTCACTTGAAGCTGTGTCTCGATGGTTTCCCCTGCACGTCCGTGGGCATCATCATCCGCAAGGCCGATGCGGCGAGTCCCGGACCGTCGGAACGGCGGGAGAATCTTCACCGCGATGCGCAAGCGCGGCACAAGAGTTGCGTGACGTCCGGAGCGGAAGTGAAGGCGCAATAGGCGTTGAAGAACTCATCGCACCGTCCAAAATAACGTCTTTTGGACGGGCGTTCGACCCCAATGTGCAGGGAGGCTGAGCAAGCCAAGGAAGGCTACCATGCTCGTGCTCACGCGAAAACCGCAGGAAACCATCCGCATCGGTGACGAAATCTGCATCACCGTCACCTCGATCGAAGGCGGCGTCGTCAAGCTCGGAATCCAGGCGCCGCCCCATGTCCCGGTTCATCGCGGCGAAGTCTACCAGCGCATTCTCGAAGAGAACCGGATTGCGGCGCGCAGCCTGCCGGGCAGTCTGCCCGCCGTCGCGCGCGACTGGAACAATATGAAAAAGCGAGAGAAACTTGGCCCCCGCGACTAATGAGTCCGAAGTCGAAACGACGGATCGTGAAGCGCTCCATGATTCGCCGCCCGAACTTCCGTCGTCCGCCGGCTGGAATGATCGCGGCGCCCGGCTCTTCAAGGCCGGACAGATGGACGATGCCGCCGAGTGCTTCAAGAAGGCGTACCTGGCCGACAGGCGGAACCTCGACGCATTGGAGAACCTTCTCGAGGTCTTCATCCGCTCGGGCAACCACGGGCCGGCCGCCGCGCTCGCGTTGCAGTGGACCAGCTCGCAGCCGCGCTGCGCCCGCGCCTGGATCGCCCGGGCGAAACTGAACCTGCTCGCCGGCGAGCTGGCTTCCGCAAGGACTGCCCTCGCCATGGCGCTGGAAATTGAGCCGGCCAATGCCGCCGTCCAAAGCGCGCTGGAATCCCTCGGACGCGCAACGCCCGGCGATTCCGCTCCGGGCTCCGAATCCCCGCTTCCGTTCCTGCGGCCGCTGAGCCCGGTCTCGAAGGCGCCCGTCAAGACCGATCCGCCCGTGCTCTGGCTCGGGCCGGCGCTGCATCCGGGCGGCTACAGCTATTGGACCAAGCAGAGCGTGCTCTGGCTGCGGCGCGCGGGAGTGCGCGTCGGGCTGCGCAAGATCACCGGCGAGACGGTGGACTCCTACCTGCGCTCGCTGGACGCCGCGGAACTCCGCGACCTGCAGGCAGCGCTCGCCGAGCAGATCCGTGACGGCGTGCTCATCGTGCACCATCAGCCGTCGTTCGCCGGCGGGCCGGACATTTACCGGCGCATGCGCTGGTGCCACCCGCAGCAACTGGCGTACGTCGGCCTGACCACCTTCGAGACCGAGAGCCTTCCGAAGCACTGGCTCGAGCCCTGCCGCGGCATGGACGAGATCTGGCTGTTCAGCACGTTCAACGTGGGCGAGTTCGCGCGGGGCGGCGTGGACGAGCGCAAGCTCTGGCCGGTGGGATTCGGCCTGGACCCGGCGCAGTACGAGCCGAGCCGCACGCAGCCGTTGCCCGTCCGCGGGCGCCGGGGATTCATGTTCCTGAGCGTGTTCCAGTGGCAGGCGCGCAAGGGCTGGCCGATCCTGGTCGAGGCGTTCGCGCGGACGTTCAGCCGGCACGACGACGTCTGCCTGGTGATCAAGACGGGCCGCGCCGGCGCCGGCGAGATGAGCCCCGACGACCAGATCACGCGCTGCCTCAGCGCAAGGAACATTTCGCGCGAACAGGCCGCGCCGATCCTCGTGATGACCGATCCGCTCGGCGACCGCGACATGACTTCGCTCTACCGCGCCGCCGACGCCTTCGTGCTGCCCACTCGCGGCGAAGGCTGGGGCATCCCGTTCATGGAGGCGATGGCCATGGGCCTGCCGACCATCGGCACGCGCTGGAGCGGCCATCTCGATTTCATGAATGACGCCAACAGCTACCTGATTGATATCCGCGGCCTGGTCGCGGCGGACGAGGAAATGGTCAAGTGCAGCCCCGAGTTCCTGGGACTGCGCTACGCCGACCCGGACATGGAACACCTGATGGTCCTCCTCCGCCAGGTGCGCGACGAGCGCGATGCCGCCCGCGAGAAAGGGCAGCGCGCCCGGCAGGATATCCGCACGAAATGGACCCACACGCAATACGCGGAGCGCATCCGCGAGCGCTGCCGCACGCTGGTCGGCCGCGCGGAGGGACGGCGGATCAGCTCCGGCCGCGCCTGCAAGCCGCCGCGCGCGGACGTGCTCCCGGTCATCATCCGCGGCCCCGCGCTCGATCCATGCGGATACGCCCACGATTTCCGCAGCATGGCGCTGGCGATGCGCGAACAGGGTGTGGACGTGCGCCTCGACCATCAGCGCTGGAACCACCGCGACAACCTGGTCAACGCCGGCGAGTGCGCCGACGTCGTTTCGATCATGAATCCCGCTCCGCCGAGCGGGCGGCACATTTCGATTGAGAACCCGCTGTCGCCGCCGCCTGGGCGGGACCACAACGCCTTTCGCGTCGTCCGGGTGTTCTGGGAAACGGACCGAATTCCGCCGAAGATGGTGGCGCAGCTCGCCGGCGCCGATGAAATCTGGGTGGGCAGTTCGTTCAACGTCGAGGCGCTCGCGCGCTGGGGAATCTGCCGCGACAAGATCAAAGTGCTGCCCACGCCGGTGGCCGTGGAGCGCTACGGCGCGCACGTGCAGCCTTTGCCCTGGGCCGACGAGCGCCGGTTCACGTTCCTGGCCTGCTTCGATGTCTCCGTGCGCAAGGGCTGGGACCTGCTCTTCCGCGCGTTCTTCGCCGAGTTCAAGCCTTCGGAAAACGCGCGCATCGTGTTGAACGTTCATAGTTCGTTCGAGAACGGCCGCAAAGACCTGATCCGCCACCTCGAACGCTGGGCCAGGGCATTCGCGGGCCCCGCGTGGGTGAACGAAAGCAACGAATGGCGCTCGCCTGAGCCGCCGCTGCTCTGCATCGGCGAAGACCTGCACGCCGACGAGATGGCGCGGTTCTACCGCTCCGGCAATGCCTACGCGATGCCCAGCCGCGGAGAGGGCTGGGGAATTCCGGCGATGGAGGCGATGGCCTCCGGCCTGCCCGTCATCGCCACCGCCTGGGGCGGACAGATGGATTACATGGACGACGAGACCGCGCTGCTGGTCCGCTGCAAGCCGGCGCCGGTGTCGGCGGACGCCTGCCGCGAGAACCCCGGTTTCGCCGGGCAGATGTGGGCCGAGCCGGACCTGGCCGACCTTCGGAAGCAGATGCGGCTGGCGAAGGACCAGCCGGCGCTCGCGCAGTCGAAAGCCGCCGCCGCGCTGCGCCGCGTCCGGGAAAAGTACAGCCGCGAGGCGGTCTCGGCGCTCGTCATCGAGCGGCTCAAGGACGCATCGCAACGCGCGAAAAGCGCGCCGCGCAATCCGGGCGCCGCATCGGTCGCGGCCGCGCGCTCGAAAAAAGTGATCGTCTGGGAAGGCTGCCAGCTCTATCGCAGCAGCCTGGCCCTGGTGAACCGCGAACTTTGCAGCCGCATCGCGGGCAGCCGGGACTTCCACCTGCGCTTGCTGCCGGTGGAGCCTGAGCAGCACGCCGGCGTCTGCGCGCCGCAGGTGGCGCGCCGGCTCCAGTCGCTGATGGGCGCGAAGAATTCCGATCCCTGCGATGTGTACATCCGGCACGGCTGGCCTCCGGACTTCACGCGGCCGCCGCGCGCGAAGAAGTTCGTGATCATCCAGCCCTGGGAGTACGGAAAGATTCCGCCGGCGTGGATCGAGCCGATCAATCGCCAGGTGGATGAGGTATGGGTGCCGTCGCGGCACGTCTTCGAGAGCTTCGTGGCCAGCGGCATCTCGCCGGAGAAGGTCTGGCTGGTGCCGAATGGCGTCACGACGACCGTGTTCAAGCCCGAAGGCCCGGCGATGAGCCTCAAGACCGATAAGAAGTTTCGCTTCCTCTTCGTCGGCGGGACGATCTGGCGCAAGGGCATTGACGTGCTGCTCAAGGGCTACTGCTCCGCCTTCGGCCGCACCGACGACGTGTGCCTGGTCATCAAGGAGATGGGCGCGAACTCGTTCTACAAGGGCCAGTGCGCCGCGGATGTCATTACGCGGCTGCAACAGCAGCCGGCCGCACCCGAGGTGCTCTACCTGACCGACGACCTCAGCGAGCAGGAGATGGCGCAGTTGTACCGCTCGTGCCATTGCCTGGTCCATCCGTACCGCGGCGAAGGGTTCGGCCTGCCGGTCGCCGAGGCCGCCGCGTGCGGGCTGCCCGCGATCCTGAGCTTCGGCGGCGCGGCCGACGACTTTGTGCCGCCGGAATCCGGCTATTTCGTGACGACCCGTCGTGCGGCGCTGCGGCTGAACGAATTTGACGTGGACGGATGGGTGCTCGAACCCGACGTGAAGTCCGTGGCCGAGCACATGAGATTGGCGTTCACGAAAGAGGACGAGCGCCGGTCCAGAGCCGCGCGGCTGAGCGCCCACGTCCGCGGGAATTTCACCTGGGAGCGCGCCGCCGAGATCGCGGAGATGCGGCTCAAGCGCCTCTGCGCAACGTAGCCGGCATCCGGTAACTATTGGAGGGAGGAAACATGGTCAGACAGGGAGTCCGATTGCCTGAAGCCGAGGAGGCGCGCATCGCCTCGAACCAGGAGGAAATCCTGGCGGCGCTGATGGACGCGGCCGATCCGAACACGCCGCCGACGGAGGACGAGATTCTCGGCTTGATCCTCGGCGAGGTGGCGTTCATGCACAAGGCCGGAATGTTTGCGCGTCCGAGCCGCCTGGGCTATCCCGGGACCAGTCTGTAATGCAGAACATCCTGGTGATGCAGTTGTTCCGGCACGGCGCCGTGCTGCAGAGCACGCCGGCGCTCTCCGCCCTGCGGAAGAGCTTCCCGGGCGCGCGCATCCACGCGCTCGTCTGCAAGCCGTTCGGCGACAGCCTCCGCGGGAACCCGGACGTTGACGAGGTCATCGAGTGGGATGTCGCGGGCGCGCTGGCGCCCCTGGACTCGCTCGACATGGAATCGGCGGACGCCCAGGCGACCGTCGAGCGGCTTTGCGACTTGAAAGATTCCCTGCGGCCCTTTCAGGAGCGGCGCTTCGACGCGGTCTACAATCTGTCGAACAACGCGTTGAGCGCGCTGGTCGCCTACCTGCTCAGGCCGCGCCATGCCGCGGGGATGGTCTTCTGCCGCGACCGCAGCTACCGCGTGCGAAACGACTGGCTGCGTCATCTCTTCGCCGGCAGCAACGTGCGGTCGCTCAACGTCTTCAACCGCGTGGACGTTTTCGTCCATGCCTGCGGAGGAGATTCGTCCGCCCGGCACCCGCTTGTTGTGGCGGCGACGGCGGCGGATGAGCGGTACGCCGAAGAGGCGCTCGCCGGCCGCCTGGCCCGCGCGCCGATCGGCATCCAGTCCGGCGCGCACAAGGATGGCCGGCGCTGGCCGGCGGCCCATTTCGCGCGACTCGCCGGCGGCCTTCTCAGGGGCGCAAGCGCTCCGGGGCGAGCCGGCCATGATTTGCTCTTCTTCGGCAGCGCCGACGAACGCGCGGAGATCGAGCGCATCGCGCGCGATGCCTCGCCCGACGGAAAAGGCTGGCTCAACATGGCCGGGCGGACCTCGTTCGGCCAACTCGCCGCCCTGCTCAAGCGCTGCCGGCTGCTGGTGTCGAACGACACGGCGACCGCGCACGTCGCCGCCGCGGTGGGCACGCCGTGCCTGGTCCTGGCTTTCGGCGCGTCGAACGGAACGGAGACCGGCCCGTACGGCGAAGGCCATTTCGTCCTCGAGCCGAGGATGCCCTGCTTCCCCTGCCAGTGCGGACAACTGTGTTCGAGCCTCGCGTGCAGGGAAACGCTGACGCCCGGCGTTGTCCTGGCGGCCGTGGAGTGCGCGCTCTCCGACGGCCGCGACGTCCCCGGCCCGCTGCGCGAAGCGGAGGTCGTCCTATCCCGTTCGTGCTGGATGCCGGATGGGCTGTGGGGCCTGTATCCTCTTACCGGGCCGGCGGTTACGCTCAAGGATCTGCTCCGCTTCATGATGAGAAGTTGTTTTCGCCATCAGCGGCTGGCGGGTCAGGAAACGCGCGGCGCCCGCCGCGAGTGGCAACCGTGGGGCGATGAAATCTTCACCTGGTATTCGATCGGCGACCGCGAAGCGCTGCTCAGCGAGTGCGCGGACGCCGCGGAAGAGTTCGCGGGGCTGCAACAGTTCGCCCGGCTGGGCGTCGAGACCGCCAGCGCGGCGGTGATGCAGGCCCCGGCGCAGAACGACGAGATGGCTCGTCGAACCACCCGCTCGGCGCCCAGGCTCGAACAGCGGATTCTCGCGCTGGAGGAGAACGAGACGCTGCGTCCGCTGGTCGCCGCCTTCCGGCAGTCGCTGCCGGACATCGAATCTCTGCCGCCTCGGCAGAGGGCCGTGGCGCGCCGCTGGAACTGCCACACGCTGGCGGAGGAAAGCGCGTTCATGGCGCAGGCGCTGCGCGATTTCGCGCGCAGTTGCCCGGCGCATTGCCGACAGCCCTCCGCCGCTGCGGGAGCGTAGGCGCTCTCGCGTTGAGCGACGAACATTCAGGACGGGGAACTCTTATGACCGAATCCGCATGCAAGAGACTCTCGTTGTGCATGATCGTCCGCGACGAGGAGCGGTTGCTCCCCGGTTGCCTGGAGAGCGTCCGCGGCGTCGTGGACGAGATCGTCGCGGTGGACACGGGCTCGTCGGACGCGACACCGGAGATCGTGCGGGCGCATGGCGGCCTGCTGCTGCGGCACGAGTGGCGGGAGGATTTCTCCGCCGCGCGCAACGTGTCGCTCGACGCGGCGACGGGCGACTGGATTCTCTGGATGGATGCCGATGAGCGCCTGCGGCCCGAAGAGCACGGGCGGCTCCGGCGGCTGATCGGGCGGAACGCCTCCGAGGACGCGTTCCTTGTCCCCATCCGAAGCGAGATACCCACCGGCGCGCAAGTGACGCGCGCGCACCGGCTGTTCCGCAATCGCAAGGGAATCAGCTTCTCCGGGCGGATCCACGAGCAGATTTCGCCCTCGTTCGCGCGAGTCCGCGCCCGCGAGGGGCCCTGCGCCGATTTTACCATTGACCATCTCGGATACAACTTCAGCGCGGATCAACTCCGGCGCAAGTACGAGCGCAACCTGAGATTGCTCGAGGCCGCGAAGCGGCAGGATCCGCGCGACGCCTACGTGCGGTTCTGCCTGGCCCAGGCGCTGATGCTGCTGGGCGATGCGGCGGGCGCGGAAAAAGAAGTCCATGCGGCGCTGGGCCAGGCGCCTTCCGAGCCGATCTCGAAGCGGCTGCCCGACGATATCCGCGCGGCGGCGTTCAACAACCTGGCGCAGTGCGCGCTGGGCCGTGGCGCGCCCCAGGAAGCACTGCGGCGGTGCGCCGAGTCCCTGGGCATCTGCCCGAAACAGGTTACCGCTCAACTGATGGCCTACCGCGCGCACGAGCGACTCGGACATGCGGAGCAGGCCCTGCAGGCGCTGATCGCGGCCGACCGGCTGCTCGATCAACCCGCGGCCGGGCGGCCGGCGATTGAAGTGACGGTGGATCGCGCAGAAGTGTGGGGCGCAATGGGCGTGAGGCAGTTGCAGCTCGGCCGGCCGGCGCAGGCGCGGCAGAGCTTCCAGCGCGTCCTGGCCGCCCGCAAGGGCAGGTGCCCAAAAACTCTGGCCGCGCTCGCGCAATGCGCCGTCGCCGAGAACGCGCTGGACGAGGCTCTTCGCCTGGCGAATGAAGCTTCCGCCCTTGCGCCCGAAGATGACGGCCTGGCGGACCTCGCCTGCTTTATTCTCCTGAAGCTGGGCCGGTTCGACGACGCGGCGGAGCGGCTGCGCGGCCTGCTGGAGCGGCGTCCGGCCGACCGGATTCTCCGGCGCCGTCTCGTCGGCGTCCTGGCCAAGGCGGGCCGCCCTGAAGAGGCGCTGGCCGCAGCCAAAGCCGCCGGCGGGTTATCCGGCGATCCCCGAACTCCCTCGGTGTGAAAGGGCGCCATGAGCGGCCAGAAAGAAAAATCGGAATTGCCTAAAGTTGAGCAGGGCGGCTTCGATAATTGCTGTGAACGATGACAAGTGAATTCGCGGATGAGTACATGGTCCTTGGTGGGGAAAGGAGTGAGCGATGAACAGCGCGGCCTCGTCAGAACGCAATCTTCTGAGCGAGGCGACGGACCCGCAAGCTGTCGCCGCAACCCCATGGGCAAGGATGCCCCTGGGCGACTTATCCCGTTTCGAGTCTCTACAAGGAGGTAGTTAGGTCATGTCTTCAATTGCACAGATTGCGACGAACGTCAACGCGCTGAAAGCGTTGAACGCGCTGAACAACATCAACAGCCAGCTGAGCAGCAACGAGCTTAAGCTCGCGACCGGCTTGAACGTCAACAGCGCGGCGGACAACCCGGCTGACTACGAGATCGGCACCGGCCTGCAGAGCACGGCGAACGGCCTGACGCAGGCGCTCGCGAACGTGAACGACGGCCAGAGCCTTCTCGGCATCGCCCAGGGCGGCCAGCAGGAAATCCAGAGCATTCTCCAGACGATGCAGACCGAGGCCACCCAGGCCGCGAACGGCACGCTGGGATCCGACCAGCTCAGCGCGATCAAGAACGAAATGGACGACCAGGTGAAGGAGATTGACGCAGTCGTGGCTCAAACCACGTACAACGGCGTCAACCTGATTGACGGCACCTTCAGCTCGTCCCTGCAGACCGGCGCTGCGACGACGGACACCATGTCCATCGCCATCACGCAGAACTTCGGCACGGCCAGCCTCGGCGTGGGAAGCCTGGACGTGACGGCCACCGGCGGCGCCAGCACGGCGCTGTCTGACATCAACGCCGCGATCGTGCTGGTCAACAAGAGCATGGGCGCCGTGGGTTCGTACTCCAGCGCGTTGAACTTCACCAGCGACCTGCTCGGCACCATGATCACCAACACCCAGGCGGCGCAAGGCTCCATCATGGACGCCAACGTGGCGCAGGTGCAGATGCAGGTTTCCACGGAGCAGATCCTCCAGGAAACCGCCACGGCCGCATTGAGCCAGGCGAACACCTCGCCGGACGCTCTGCTCAAGCTGTTCCAGTAATTCGTAAAGGCAGTTCGGCGACGAGGACGAGGCCGGCGACGGCCTTGTCCTCGTCACCTCGTACCTGCTGACATCGGCCGCCATACCGAGCGGCCAGGGATGGAGAAACGACATGCCGGTCGGATTGCAAGCCAAGAAGCAGTACCTGGAGGACCAGATCTCGGGATTGAGTCCCGTCCAACTTCTGATCCGGCTGTACGACGTGGCCGTCGTGAGCTGCACCCGCAAGGATCAGCGGCGGCTGAACCAGGCGCTCGTCCAACTGATCGGCTCGCTCAACTTCGAGTACGGCGAGATCTCGCTCGGCTCCTACCGGCTTTACAACTATTGCCTGCGCCAGGCGCGGATGGGCCGGTTCGAAGAAGTGCAAGCGATCCTGGCCGGATTGCGGGACGCGTGGGTGCGAGCGGAGCGGAAGATGCGGACGGAAGCCGCTATTCCCAATGGTCGGATTGAACGCTCCGTGCGTTGACGATTCAAGGCGCTTCAGGAGGCAGGCCTATGGCGAGCACCAGCGGTGCCAGTCCGTTATCGTTGTCCAGCCAGTCGAGCATCTACAGCACGATCTCGACGCTCATGCAGGCCGTGGACGCGCCGATCACGGCCGAACAGGCCAAGGTCACGAACCTCCAGAACCTGAACACCGTCTACGATACGGTGGAGAGCGACCTCTCCGCGCTGGGCTCGGCGGCCACCGCCATGACCAACGCGGTGACACAGCCCCTGTCCGCCCGCACGGTATCCAGCAGCGATTCGAGCATCGTCACCGCTACCGCCACCTCCGCCGCCGCGCTCGGCTCGCACTCGATCGGCGTCTCGCAACTGGCCGAGAAGGACACCCTCGTCTCCAATCGGTTCACGAGCGCCGCCACGGACATCGTGGGCGCCCTGGGCGCGGGCAATCAGTCGTTCACGGTCACTGTAAACGGCCAGAGCCAGGACGTCTCCGTGGCGTTGACCGCCGGCGAGACCGACAGCGCCGTCCTCTCGGCGGTTGCATCCGCCATCACTACGGCCTTTGCCGGCGCGGGCGCCGACGGGGTCACAGCCACGGCCCTCGCGGACACCTCCACCACGAGCAAGCTCGTGCTCCAGAGCGGCCAAACGGGCGAGACGTACGCGATGACCCTGTCCGACGACGCGAACGGCAGTTCCCTGCTCGCCACGCTCGGCGTCAACAGCCAGTCCGCCGCGACCGACACGACCGGCGGATACATCTACGCCGCCTCGGCCCTGGACGCCCAGATGACGGTGGACGGCGTGGCCGTCACGCGCGATTCCAACACCGTCAGCGACGTGCTGCCGGGCGTCACGCTGAACCTGGTCGGCCAGCAGGCTTCCGGCGCCAACCCCGTAAACCTGATCGTCAGCGCCGATTCGGACGCGATCAACACCGATGTCCAGAACTTCGTCACGAATTACAATACCGCGCTCGCATACCTGAACAGCGAGACCGCCATCAACGCCAGCACCGGCGCCTCCGGCGCGCTCTCGTACCAGCCCATGTATGAGAATCTGATCGGGACTCTTCGCTCGACCGTCAGCGCCGCGGTCCCGGACACCGGCTCGCCCGAGGTGCAGACCCTCGCCGATATCGGCATCACCCAGGCGTCCGACGGCACGCTTTCGCTGGACACCGGCACGCTGGACCAAATGCTTTCATCGAGCCCCACGGCCGTGGCGGCCCTCTTCAACTCGACGAACGGCATCGCAAACCAGGTGAACACGGTGCTGACGCCCTTCACGCAGACCAAGGGCATCATGGCCGCCGAAACCACTAATACGAGCAATCAAATTACCTCCTTGAACGCGACCATTAAGCAAATGAACGCCGCCGCCGCCGTCAAGGAGAGTCAGTACGTGAATGAGTACTCCCAGTTGCAGGCGCTCCAGAGCAAAACCTCCGAACAGTCGAGCTACATGCAAAGCATCCTGACCATGATATCCGATGGCACTAGCACTAACTGATCGGCCATTTTATGAAGCCGATCTTCAGAATGGAGACCGCTTGACGCAATCACCGTCGCCGGATAAAGTCGGGCCTTTGGCTATGGCGAATCCCGAGGCGGACAAGACCGCCGACGCGGCGCCGGCCCAGGAGATCGCGCAGGACTTGGACGAACTGCGCACGCTGGCGGCGCGTTTCCGCCACCTGGCGCCCACCGCCGGCGAGCCGGTGCTGCGCGCCATTCTGCTCAAGCGCGAGGCGCTCCTGGGCGCCATCGGCACGGGCGTCGGCCGGTTGACGCAGTCGGCAAAGAGCGCGCTCGCCGGCGTCACGCCGGAAGACGCCGGCGCGCAGAGCGCGGCCTTTGCCCGGGTGCTGCGCGAGGTCACCGCCATGGACCGCGAATCGCAAGCCGCGCTCAAGAAACGCGCGGACGAGGTCGCCGACGAGGTTCTGAAACTCAGGGCCGGTAAAAAATGGAGGCAGAGCAATCCGCGATGAATATGAACCCTGTCAACGGGCTTGGGGCGTCCCAGAACTCCAGGCCGATCGAATCCCGGAACGCGGGCCGCCCGCCCGCTCCGCAGACCGCCTCGGGCGCCGCATCCGACAGCGTCGAATTCTCGGACGACGCCCGGAAGCTGGCCGCCGGCGCGTTGGGTCCCGACGCCGGCGCCGCAGGGCAGTCCTCGAGCGAAGAGCGTATCGCGGCGGCGCGGCAAAAGCTGCTCTCGGGGCAGCTTTCCGGGGCCGCCGTCTATGACAAGACCGCCGCGAACCTGCTCCGTTCCGGCGACCTCGATCAGGTGCAGGAAAATGCCGACGACCCAAGCGCGGGCGCCTGATTTCGCAGGCCGGCCGTTCATCGGCGTGCAGTTCCACTGCTGCGGCGCCTACAGCCGCGTCTATCGCAACCGGGCCGGAACGGCCTACGAAGGGCGCTGTCCCCAATGCCTGCGGAGCCTGCGCGTGGCCGTCGGGCCGAAGGGGACCGATCAGCGGTTCTTCGAGACGGCGTGACGCCCATGCGGAGAACGGCATGAACAAGCTGGCGAGGCTCCCCTTGCGCGCGGCGGCGGCTCTCCTGGCATGCGCGGTTTCCACCCTCGCATTTTCCGCCGAGTTGGCCGAGGTCGAATATCGTCCCATCGTGCTCGTCTGCACTTTCGATGCGCCCGACCTGCCGGCCGAAAAGGGCTTCCTGGCCGCGGAAACCGTCGCGGCGGCGCTGGAGGCCGGCGGGCTGACGCATGCTTCGCGGCCGCAGTACAAAGTCACCCAGGGTTGGGATTACTCGGTCGTTACCGGCCAGCCGACGCAGGGCCGGAAAGACGGCTCCGGCCGCCGGAATCCGAATGAGAATGACTCCTACGTTTCGTCCGAGCCGACGACGCAGATCAAGGAAGCGTCCAGGCCCGACGCCGACTTCCGCGTTGAGGGCGTGGTGACGCAGATGGCCGAAGGGCCGAACGTGGGCGCCTGGTGGGTGAAAGCCGCGCTCTACGACCAGGCGACGAACGAGAAGCTCCGGACGGCTTCCGTCTCGGCCGGCGGCGCCGCGGGGCTGCTGGAAGCCTCGAAGGCCGTGGCGACGGAACTGGAAAAGGCGTATAAGTTCCATGTGCTCGAGGAGCGGACCGAGGCGGTGCGCCGGTCGGTGGAGGTCGGCGACATGTCGCGCGCGACGGCGTTGAAACGCCTCGGCGAAATGCGGCAGCGCTGGCCGGACGTCCTCCCGCCGGCGGCCATGGGGCTTCTGCTGGTCTCGACCGCGAAGCCGGCGGACCCGCAGGCGGTGATGCAATGGGGCGCCTGGACCGTCGAGCGGCTGCCGGACGCCGGCCTCGCCGGCAAGAGGTTCGTGCTGCGGCTGGGCATGGCAAATCCGTACGAGCTGCTGGCGGCGGCGTACGAGTCCGCCGGCAAGTCCGGCGAGGCAGCCGCCGTCCGGCGCCAGGCTGAAGAAGAGGGTTACACGCGGCGCGAAAAGGCCGGGGAAAGCGGCAAGCCGGGAAATTGAACCGCAATCCGGGCGCGAAACGCAACTTTCACTCCACGGGAGATTGACGATGGCTCAGCGCGTGGCGATTCTGACCGGCGGCGGCGACTGTCCCGGACTGAATGCGGTGATCCGGGCGGTGGCGAAGACGGCGATCCTCGAACACGGCGCCGAGGTGATCGGCGTCGAGGACGGGTTCGAGGGCCTCGTCAACGGGCGGATGCGCCCGCTCGATTACCTTTCGGTCTCCGGCATTCTCGCGCAGGGCGGAACGATCCTCGGCACGAGCAACCGCGCCAATCCCTTCTGCTACCCGGTCGAAGGCGCCGGCGAAGCGCGATACGAGGATGTTTCGCAGCGGGTGGTCGCCACGTTCCGCTCCATCCGCGCGGACGCGCTCGTGGTCATCGGCGGCGACGGCAGCCTGACGATCGCGAGCCAGTTGTGCAAGCTGGGCGTTCCCTGCGTCGGCGTGCCGAAGACGATTGACAACGACCTCTTCGGCACGGACCAGACGTTCGGGTTCGATTCCGCGCTGGTGACGGCGGCGGAGGCGGCGGACAAGCTCCACACCACCGCCCAGGCGCATCACCGCGTGATGATCCTCGAAGTCATGGGCCGCAACGCCGGCTGGCTGGCGCTGGGAACCGGCGTGGCCGGCGGCGGAGACATCATCCTGATCCCCGAGATTCCGTACCGGCTGGAGGCGGTGCGCGACTACATCCTGAGGCGGCTCGCGGCCGGCAAGCGGTTCAGCATCCTCGTCGTCGCCGAAGGCGCCAAGCCGCTGGGCGGACACGTGGTGGAGCTGCGGCGCGTGGCGGACGGGGCCGAGCCGGTCCGCCTGGGCGGAATCGGCAACAAGCTGCGCGACGACATCGAGGAGGCGACCGGCATCGAGACGCGCGCGACGATCCTGGGCCACTTGCAGCGCGGCGGGGCGCCCTCGCCGTTCGACCGCATCCTCGCCAGCCGCCTGGGCCGCGAGGCCTGCAAGCTGGCGCTGAGCGGCCGGACCGGCTTTATGGTGGGACTGCGCGGGACCGAGATCGTTCCGGTGCCGCTCGAGCAGATCGCCGGCAAGCAGCGCCTCGTCGAGCTGAACAATCACCTCCTGCAGACGGCGCGCTCCGTGGGCACGTGCTTCGGCGACGGCGTCTAACGTACTCTTTCACCACGACGACACGACGGGCACGACGAATGAGGTAGAACGAACACCAAAAGAACGGACTGCTGTAACAGCAGTTCCGTCGTGGTCGTCGTGTCGTCGTGGTGAGATTTCGTGCCGTCCTGGTGAAATTACGGCAATCCACACCGCGCCTGCCGCCTGGGTTCAGATGCTGGCGTAGCGCGTGCAGTTGCGGCCGGAGACCTTCGCCTGGTAGAGGCACCTGTCCGCTTCGTCAATCATGAGGCTGCCGTCCAGACTGGGCGAATCGAACCGGGCATGCACCGCCCCGACGCTGACCGTGATCCCGGGCAATCCCGGCGCCCAGCTCTTCGACGCTTCGGCGATGCCGAGGCGGAACTTCTCCGCCACCACGATGACCCCCTTCAAGTCCGTCTCCGGCAGGCAGACCACGAACTCCTCGCCGCCCAGCCGAGCCGCAATGTCCGCGCACCGAATTTCTTTCTGGAGGAACCTGGATATGCCCGCGAGCACTTTGTCGCCGGCCGGGTGGCCGTAAGTGTCGTTGACTTGCTTGAAGTGGTCAATGTCCAGCACGAGGAACCCGAGAGAGTGCGCATAGCGCCGGGCGCGGGCGATCTCGCCGACGAAGCGCTTCAGGAAGTCGCGCCGGCTGGGCAGCTCCGCCGGTTCGTCGCCGGCGGGCCGTTTCAGCGCTTCCGCTTCGGCCTTCATCTGGCGCACCTCGGCCGCGTGCTCTTCGCTCCGTTCTTCAGGCGCCGGCGCGGGGCCGCCCGGTTCGGCGGCCAGGCTCGTCAGTTCCCGCTCGGCCTTGAGGCGGACCTCTTCGTACGAGGGGATCTGGCGCGGGTCGAGGTTGAAGAGATCGCAGAACTGGCGCACATCGCGGGTCACTTGCTGGAGGATGCCGTCGAGCGCCTCCGGCATCAGGTTGAACTGCTCCCTGGCCTCGCCGGCGATCGTGATGTGGATGATGCCCCTGTCTTTACTGTAGAAGAGATGCGATATCTTCGAGCAAAGCAGAAGCACCCGCGCCAGCCGGATGCTGTCCGGGCTCGCGCCCTGCGCCGTGCCGCTGTCCGGGTCGTGGTGGAAGCGGATCGGGCCGTAAACTTCTTCGGGGATTCCCCAGGTGCGGAGCAGCTCTGAACCGACCCGGGCGTGAGTGAAACCGAGGACGCGCTGTTCGACCTCCTCGATGCGCGTGGTGGGATGCGCGCGGCGGCTTTCGAAGACTTTGGCATACCGGTCCGGCACGGCGCATTGCAGCGCGAGCATGCCGAGGTCCTGCAGGATGCCGGCCGCAAATGCGTCATCGCGCTTGGCCGGCCAGATGCGTTCCGCCAGGATGCGCGCGCCGATGGCCGTCGTTAGCGCGTGTCGCCAGAACTGGTCAATCTCAAAACTCTCCGGGACTTTCGGGCTGATCTCCGCTTCGAGGCTGAAGCTGAGGACCGTCATGCGCGTGATCTTCAGGCCGATGCGCACGACCGCCTCGTTGATGGAGGTGACCTTCTTGCGCGAGCCGAAGTAGGCGGAGTTGCTCATCCGCAGGAGCTTGGCGACGAGGGCCGGATCCGCGCTCATCATCTTTTCCAGGCGCGAGAAGTCCACGTCCGGATCCCGGCTCAGGGTGAGCACGTTGGCGGCCACGACCGGCACGGAGGGCAATGAATCGCTTGCGAGGACTCGTTCGAGGAGCGTTTCCGAGGATGTCTCTTGAACGCCGGTCACCATCACGGTGCCTTCCTGCTTTCGCTGACGCGACCGAACGTCAGTATACTCCACGCGGGCAATTTCCGCAAATTTCGCAAGGGGCGATCCGGGCTTCACCGGCGCGATCTCGCAGGGCCGGAAGGCGCCCGCTTCCGCCACCCGCCCCATGTCGCGCAGGGTGATCAGGCTACGAACTCTATGCCGCCGTTTGGATCAGATGCTGATGGAGTGCGTGCAGTTGCGTCCGGCGCCCTTCGCCCGGTAGAGGCACTTGTCCGCTTCATCAATGATCGGGCCGCAGTCCATGTTGGGCGAATCGAACCGGACATGCACCGCCCCGATGCTGATGGTGATGCCGGGCACTCCCGGCGCCCAGCTTTTGGACGCTTCGGCGATGCCGAGGCGGAACTTCTCCGCCGCCGCGATGACCCCCTTCAAGTCCGCCTCCGGCAGCAAGACCACGAACTCCTCGCCGCCTATCCGGGCCGCCACGTCCGTGTGCCGAATCCCCTTCTGAAGGAGCCTGGATAAACCCGCGAGCACTTTGTCGCCGGCCGGGTGGCCGTGCGCGTCGTTGACCTCCTTGAAGTGGTCAATGTCCAGCATGAGGAACCCGAGAGAGTGCGCATAGCGCCGGGCGCGGACGATCTCGTCGAGGAAGCGCTTGAGGAAGTCGCGCCGGTTGGGAAGCTGCGTCAGTTCGTCGGTGGCGGCGAGCCGTTTCAGGTCTTCCGCTTCGGCCTTCAACAGGCGCACTTCGGCCCCGTGCGCTTGGACCCGTTCTTCGAGCGCCATCGCGCGGCTGCCCAGTTCGGTGGCCAGGTTCGTCAGTTCCTGCGCGGCCATGAGGCGGACCTGCTCGTACGACGGGATCAGGTGCGGGTCAAGGTCGAACAGCTCGCAAGTCTGGCGCACGTCGCGGGTCACTTGTTCGAGGATGCCGTCGAGCGCCTTCTGCGTCAGGTTGAAATGCTCCCTGGCCTCGCTGGCGATCGCCGCTTCTATGCCTCTCCTGGCCCTGCTGTAGAAGAAATGCGATATCTTCGAGCACAGGTTGAGCACCCGCGCCAGCCGGATGGTCTCCGGCCTGGCGCCCGCCACCGTGCCGCTGTCCGGGTCGTGGTGGAGGCGGACCGGCCAGTAAACTTCCTCGGGGATCCCCCACTTCTGGAGGAGCGCCGCGCCGACCCTGGCGTGAGTGAAGCCGAAGACGCGCTGCTCGACTTCCTCGATGCGCCTGGCGGGATGCGCGCGGCGCCTTTCGAAGACTTCTGCGTACCGGTCCGGCAGGGCGCATTGCAACGCGACCATGCCGATATCCTGCAGGATGCCGGCTGCAAACGCGTCATCGCGCTTCGCCGGCCAGATCCGTTCGGCCACCGTGCGCGCGCCGACCGCTGTCGTCAATGAGTGTCGCCAGAACCGTTCAATCTCAAAGTTCTTGGGCACTTTCGGACTGATGTCCGCTTCCAGGCAGAAGCTGAGGACCGTCATGCGCGTGACCTTCAGGCCGATGCGCACGACCGCCTCGTTGATGGAGGTGACCTTCTTCTGCGAGCCGAAATAGGCGGAGTTGCTCATCCGCAGGAGCTTGGCGACGAGGGCGGGATCCGCGCTGATCATCTCTTCGAGGCGCGAGAAGTCCACGTCCGGATCGCGGCTCAGCGCGAGCACACCGGCCGCCACGGCCGGCACGACGGGCAACGAATCGCTCGACAGGACTTGTTTGAAGAGCGTCTCCGAAGACGTCTCTTGACCGCTGGCGGCTACGGACAACATTACAGCGTCCTCCCACCTCCGTGCCGGACGTGCCCCTGTCCTGCCCGTGCCGGAGCGATGCATGATCTTCGGTTGCTGGACTGTGGCGGAGCGCATTGGAACCGATGTCCAGTGGCTTTCGCCTACGTAACTGCCCTTACCATACTCGCTGCGAGCGACTTCCATAAATCGTACTAGTCTATAGTTTCGCACTATTCATGCCGCGTAGGCGGCCGATTCGACAAGGGCATTGAGAGTTTCACGCAGTTGTGTTTCAGAGGTGGACCTGTGAAAAAGTCGCCCGCGCAGAAGTTCGCGCC
>JBEKCB010000017.1:0-98497 GCA_050015075.1 Candidatus Brocadiia bacterium
CCACCGAGGACATCGGCCTGCCGCACGGGTTCATGTTCCTCCGATTGACCGACCTGCGCGGCTATGAAGAGGCGATGCTCGACTTCGCCGAGGAACCGCCGGAGCTGCAGAAACTCATCGCCATCGTTCTGGAATACAACCTGCGGCAGGTGCAGATCGCCCTCGCAGAGAAAAAGCCCGGCGAGATGATATTCTTTGGCGACGACCTCGGCACCCAGCATGCCCTGCCCATCAGCCCGGCCACGTGGCGCAAGTATCTCAAACCCTGCTATGCGAAGATTTACGGTCTCTGCCGCGCCGCCGGACACCCCGTTTACATGCATAGCGACGGTCACATCTACGAGATCATCCCCGACCTCATCGAATGTGGCGTCAACGTCATCAACCCTCAGTTCCGTGCCAACGGCCTGGATAACCTGGCGCGTGTCTGCAAAGGCAAGGTCTGCGTTGATCTTGACCTTGACCGACAGCTTTTCCCCTTCTGCACTCCCGCCGACATTGATGCCCACGTGCGCGAAGCCGTCGAAATCCTCGGCTCGGCCGAAGGTGGCCTATGGCTCAAGGCTGAAATTGACGACGGGGTGCCCCTGGAGATTATCGAGGCCATCGCTGTGGCGCTGGAGAAGTACCGCACCTATTTTGCCTGAGGCGGGCGCAACCATGAATATGGAGAACCTGTGAGTCAACCGATATGACCTCGCGCGAACGCATGATGATCGTCTTGAGCCAGGCGCCCGCTGGACGATCAGCTTCGGCCAGGGCTGAATAGGCCCGGGTCTCAGAAGCAGGAAACATGGCCGGCCATCCCACACCTGCGACAAACCGCTCCGGCTCCTCTTTCCCATCAGACGCGCGAGGGGCGCGCGCGCGACTTCTTCTTGACAAGCGGGATTTTGGTGGTCAGAATGCGACTTTCTATGGCTGGACGTCATGTGGGCGCATGGGCAAGTTCCGCGCAACATAAACGCCGAGCGTACAAACATGAACGTTGCACTCAAGACACTCCTGCCGGTCATGACGGTGACAGCGCTGCTCGTCGCCGGGAATCTGGTCTACGGGCAGGCTCCGGCTGCGCCGGCGCCCGCGGTTGTGCCGGGGCTGACGCTGGCCGACGACCTGAAGACTGTTGCGGCGCCACTCGTGCCCGGCTATGCGGCGAAGCACCCCCGGCTCCTGTTCGCCGCCGAGGATGTGGCAGCGCTCAAGAAGAAGGCTGAGGCGCAGCCGGAGCTCTGGGCGGGGGTCCTCGACAGCGCCAAGGGCGTCGCCGCGGCGCCGCCGGCACCGGATATGGTCACGAGCGGCAGAACCTACTGGCGTATCGAGCGCGTCGAGTCCGGCGCTCTGGCCTATCTCGTAACCGGGGAGAAACGCTATCTCGACGGCGCCGCCGCCTGGATGATCGCCCATGCGCGCGAGCCGCTCTGGGGCAACGACTACCGCCCGAACCTCGACCTGGAGGCCTCGTGGTACCTTTACCACATCGCCCTGGCCTACGACATGCTCTATAATGATCTCGACCCGGCTGACCGCATAATCATCCGTGACGGCCTGGCGCGGCACGCCAAGGCGATTTACGACAGCTTCGATCCGGCGACCCGCAAGAGATCCTTCCCCTTCGACCAGAATCACACCTACATTCCCGCGACGGCCCTGACGACCGCCGCGCTGGCTCTGCTCGGCGATGTGCCCGAAGCTCAGGCCTGGCTGAATCGGGCGTATGCCGTCATGCGCCGCTGCCGCTATGCCCTCGGCGAAGATGGCTACTATTACGAAGGTTGCGGTTACTGGAGCTATGCCCTGCAGTGGCACGTGCGTTACGCCGACCTGATCTCCCGGGCCACCGGCGAGAAAGCCTTCGACCTGCCGGTGCTGCGGGATAGCTGGAAGTTCGCCCTTTACCTCAGCCTGCCGGGCGCGCCGTACGAGTTCGATATCGGCGACGTCGGCAGGTGGACCGGCACGCAGCGTCCGGCCCTGTTACCCAACAGCTTCGCCATGCTCTGGGGCGAGGCAGCGGTCTTGAGGAGCGGCCCCGCCCGCGCCACCGGCGACCTGTACCAGGCGCGCAAGGCGGAGCACGGCTATCCGGCGGCGGCCTTCCTGTGGTTCGATGCGACTGTTCCGCCGACTCCGCTCGAAGAGATCAAACCGTACTTTCACTTCAGCGATCACGACGTGGTCGCCTGGCGTTCGGACTGGGGAGATGACGCCACCTGCTGCTTGTTCCGTTGCGGCCCGCCGGAGGGACACCTGGCCCTCGCCAAGCTGGCGCAGATGAAGGACTGGACTATGGACCCCGGCCACGTGCACGCCGATATCGGCAGTTTCTGGCTGTACGCAAAAAAGGCCTATCTCGCCACCGGCACCGGCTATACCAGCCTTAAGTGGACGCGCGACCAGAACACCCTGCTGGTTGACGGCCAGGGCCAGGCCACGGACGGCTCGTACTGGAACGCGCTTGGTTTTCCCTATGAGAAGCTCAACCAGGCCAGAATTGACCGCGTCCACCTCGCCGACGATTACGGCTTTGCCTCGGGCGAGTTCGGAGCGGTCTACGACCGCGTGGCTCACGATCTGAGCCTGCGGCGGAGCGTGCTTATGACCCAACGCTGGCTGCTGGTCGTAGACGAGATGGCGGCGCCGGCGGAGCACAAGTTGACTTGGATCTGTCACGCCGACGGCGAGTTCAAACCGGCAGGCGCAGCCCAAGTCGCCCGCGTGGCCAAGGCCGGGCTGGCAGTGCTCACCCTCGGCGGAGCGGCCACCGAACCGGCCATGGGGCCGAGCACGGTTGACGCCGGCGAAGGGGTGAATGAGAAACTGCCGGTAGTGCGCGGCTACCAGTTGACGTTGACGATGAAGCAGCCTGCAAAGGCGGCGCGGCTCGTAAACCTGCTGATCCCCCTGGGTGACCGCGAAGAGCCACCCGAGGTCAAGGCCGCTTCCTGCGACGGCGATACCATTAGCTTCGCACTTGCCTGGCCCACCGGCCAGGCTGAGACGGTGCAACTGGATCTCAAACCCTTCCAGCCCGCGGCCGGCGCCCCGGGCCCGGCGAAGATCACGGTCAAGTAGGAGGCTGACAAGAGCTTGGCCGGACGGTCGGGAGCATGGTGATCGTGCGCCGTACGCCACTCCACCGCGTCGGGCGACCTGAAGACGTTGCGGATGTCATTGTTTATCTGGCCTCTGAACAAGCCCGGTGGCTGACAGGGCAACTCCTGTACGTCGGTGGTGGTTACAGGATGTCTCAGTGATACTGGGCCTTAGAAGTAAGGGATCGGCAAAATCCAGACGAACCCTCACCGGTTAGTAAAGACAGGATACGGCGCTTCGATCAGGCTCGTCCCGGCCGGCTGCACCGGCTAGACGACTGATACCTCCAACCCTTCCGGATCGAAGATCACGTTCACGCTCGCGCGGCAATTCGCCGGGTCGCGGACGAAGTCCAGGTAGAACTTCAGCCGCTCGAAGCAGTTGACGCTGTTGTGGGCGAGAATAACGCTTCTCGGCGGCATGCGGGCGATGCAGGCTTCAAGGATGTCGAGATAAACTCCCTTGCCCCTGTCGCCGGTGCCATCCGCGTCGAGGTAGAGCAGGTTGATCCGGCCCTCGAAATCCCGCACGACATCCACCGCGTCGGCAGCGACGATTCGAGCGACTCCCGAGGGATCAATGCGCCGGATGTTCCGCTCGGCGCGCTCGGCCTCCTCGGGCTTGATCTCGATGCCGAGCAGGTTCTCCGCCGTGTAGCACGCGCCCGGTCCGACCGCCGCTCCCGCGTTCGAGATGAACGTGTTGCCGCAGTAGACGCCGGCGGCGATCATATTGGCCGGTCTGGTGATCGCGTTGATCGCCCATATCAGCCGGTGCATCCGTGGAGTGATCGCCGTCCAGGGGATTTCGAACAGGTCGCGCACGGCCGCCCGATGAGCGAGAAACTTGTCCTGGTCATATCCCGTGTGCGGGAGGATGCCCGCCTCCGCCAGCATTCGCAGCGCCCCGTCCACGACGGCAATCTCCTGCGAGATCGGCTCCAGCGACTCGTGCGGCCGCCGCACGTCCATGCGGTATGTTTTCCAGTCAGGGGTTTGGTATGTGCCTGGCAACACTGACGCCTCGAAAATTGGAGAACTCCGTATGGACATACAGCCGCAACAGGATGGTAACACCCTGCCTGCGTCACTGCAATCCGTCAGGGTTCAAGCTTTTGGGAAAAGGGTGCTCACCCCGATCCGGGTGGCGTGCCAGAACACGCTCACGATGGCGTTGAACCGGCGGAGCACGGTCCGGGTGACGCACACGGGGAACCCCACGGCCGTGCAGAAACTCGCGCGGCACTCCGAGCGCCACGGTCAACTGACTGCCCAACTGACTGATTCAGGTTCCAAAAGGGCATTTCGAGGCACGTAGTGGCACAGGTGGCGAGCGGTAAGGCAAAGTCGGCGGAGGACACAAAAGGCCCGGAATCACAGGCGCAGCCTGGTAATTCCGAGCCCGCAGATTTGGAGGCGGCGCCCGGATTCGAACCGGGGATGACGGTTTTGCAAACCGTACCCAATCCTGGAATTCCCACAGAAAAGGCCGCCTGCTCGTCCTCCACTGCACATTTCCTGACGCCGGAGCTCAAGGAGATCGGAGCGGCCTGGCCGAAGCTCCCGGAACCGCTCCGCGCCGGCATCCTGGCGATGGTCCGGGCGGCGCTGTGAAGGTAAGGCCGCCAGCGGCGCGCCAACTTTACGTATTTTACGACCTGCCCTCGCCCGCTCGAGCTGGGTGCCGTAGAGGGCGCAAACGGACAAGAAAGGCCAAGCCGGGCGAGAAAAGTGGATACAAAGTGGACACAAAGTGGACACGGATTTCGCCCAAGGAGCGTTCGGTGAAGGCGGAGCCGAAGCCGCCCGCGCCGATCCGCGTCGGCATCTTGGCGATGGTGAAGGCAACTGGGCCACGGCAAGGTGATCGGCATCTGGGGTCCCATGGCGTCAGTATCTCGTGACACGACGGAAAGGATGACGGCGGCGAGCAAAGCTGTGACGCGTGCGCCTTTCTCTCCGGCTACGACGGTTGACATGTCAGACCCATAGGCTATACTGGGCAGGATTCATCATGGCCTCCAGGAAACGAAACGAGCGCATGGTGGTGACCGGCACACTCGAAGCGCTTGGCTACCTCAGGTCTCCGAACTTCCTGTCCCGTGACGGAAACGATCTGGAACGGGTCGTGGAGTACGCCCATATCTTCCGTAGGGCGATCAGCGACTGCGCCCTCCAAGGGGTGTACGTGTTGCGTGATCCTTCCGGTGATGCAGCACGCTCGGTCGTCCCCGTTGTCTATGTGTGTCAAGCGGGTTCGGATGCGGAGACTGATCGAATTCACCGCTTGGTCTGGAATCAGAACGTGGTTCCGTTTCTGCTCATCCAGACCCCTGATCACATCAACTTTTGCTCAGGGTTCCGTTATTATCGGCCTTTACCTGCGGAACCGCAGTCGGACGCCGCTCGCGGCGTGCTGGGTGCCTGCATCGCATTCAATGAAGTTGCGTCTTACTTGCGGGGACTCAGTGCTGATTCCATCGATGACGGATCGGTCTGGAGCCTGTGGGGAAACGAGGTCACCGCCGAGAGCCGGGTTGACTGGCAGTTGTTGGATAACCTGGAGAAGCTTGATCTCTGGCTCCGTCGGAAGGGGCTGGAGAAACCGGTCGCTCACGCCCTCATTGGGAAGTATGTCTACCTGAGATATCTGAAGGATCGAGACATCCTCTCCGACCGCAAGCTAGCCAGGTGGGACATTCAGTCGAAGCAGGTCTTCAGTCGAAACGCCACGCTTACGGCGTTCCATGATCTCAACGCGCGTCTTGACGACTGGCTCAACGGTTCCGTCTTCCCTCTGGCCAGTTCAGATCGAGGGACCATTAAGTCAGAACACCTACAGGGGGTCGCTGGCGCCTTTGCCGGCGATGAGCCGGTCTCCGGCCAACTACACCTGGACTTCGAAGCGTATGACTTCTCCCATATTCCAATAGAAACACTCTCCGTGATTTACCAGCAGTTCTTGCACACGCCAGAGCGTGAGGGAGAGGCGTCAAGGGGCAGGCAGGCTGGCGCGTATTACACGCCCATCCCCTTGGTCAACTTCATGCTTGACAAACTTGACAGTCAGCATGCACTCAAGGATGGGATGAAGGTTCTCGACCCAGCCTGTGGTTCTGGAGCCTTCCTGGTCCAGTGTTATCGGCGTTTGATCGAGCGACGCCGTTCGCGCCAAGGCGAGACTCGACTTCGGCCTACCGAGCTTCGGGAGATTCTCCAGGGGCATATTTATGGAGTTGACCGGGACGGGGATGCCTGTGGCGTGGCGGAGTTGAGTCTAATCCTGACCTTGCTTGATTATGTGATCCCGCCGGACTTGGAGAACACTTCGTTCAAGCTTCCGGCACTCCGGGACGCGAATATCTTTGAGGCTGACTTTTTCGACCCTGATTCCGTCTGGACGAGATCGGCGGCGAGACTGGATTTCGACTGGATTGTGGGCAATCCGCCGTGGCTGCCGCTCACCCGTGCCAATGCCACGACAGAAAACTCTAATGCTTGGCAGTGGATGCAGGAACACGCGAGCGAGTTCCCTGTGGGTGGTCATCAGCTGGCTGAAGCGTTCGCATGGAAGGTGTTGTCGCATGTCAGGCCTGACGGCGTGGTTGGACTCGTCCTGCCTGCCACGACGCTCTTCAAGAGTGAGTCACGTCAGTTTCGAACTGGATTGTTCACACGAACACGAACCTGGTGCGTAGCCAACTTCGCCAACATGGTTTATGTGCTGTTTGCCTGCCGTTCACAACGGCCTGCTGCCGCATTCTTTTACCAATTGCGCGACAGCATCGCGAGCCCGGACTTGGAGAAGGAGACCATAGTCACGTATGCGCCATTTGTGGCAAACCAGCAGGCCAATCGGTCACCTCGGCCAGGTCGACAGCAAGAAACATGGAATATTGTTGTGAATGCCAGTGAATTGCGATGTCTCGCCACGAAGACCATAACCGGTGGTGAGGCATTGCCCTGGAAACTGGCAATGTGGGGGTCGCATCGTGACGGCAGGTTGCTACAGGTGTTGAAACGGCGTTTTCCGGCACTGGACGATTTCGCCCAGACTCATGGCTTGCAGTGTGGCAAGGGCCTTGAACTGCGTCACGCCTCCAGCAGGGAGGAGAAGGTGTTTTGCCCGGACATCGTTGGGAAGCCCTCCGTGGACTTCACTCGCCTACGTGAGTGCGGTCGAATCTTTGCGTTCCCTCCCGACGTACTTCAACCCATCCCGCGGGATCGCGCCTACGTAAGGTTACGAGGAGGTATGCAAGGGCTAACGGTGTCTAAGCCGCCTCACATCCTTGTTGACGCTTCCAGAAGATTCGCTGTCTATGCCGACGAGTTCATCCATGTCCCTTCGGGGCAGCAAGGAATCTCCGCGCCGAAGGAGCAAGACAGAACGCTCAGGGCGCTGGCGCTGTATCTGAGCTCTCAATTTGCGACCTACCATCAGTTCTTCATGTCGCCAGAATGGGGGGTGGATAGTAATCGAGCTACTCTGGATGCACTACTGCAGCTGCCCGTCCCTTTGGATTTCTTGTCTGTAGGCGACCTGCAACGGTGGATTGATCTGCACGCGGCACTCGTAACGGTGTCGAGGAATGTCTCCTCTTTGCCGCCACTGTCTGACCCGAGGCAGAGGGCGCATGCAGAGAGCGAACTCCGACGGTTGCTGGAGAGATTGAATCAGGAAGTTTACCAGGCTCTGTCTCTCGATGAGAGTGAGCGTATTCTTGTCGAGGATTTCGTGAACGTCCGCATGAAACTGATCAAAGGCAAGGTCAGTGAGGACGCCGTAACAGCGCCGTCCACGCAAGTGATGCAGTCGTACCTATCTGCGCTGCAGCAAGACCTCGATGGGTTTGTTGCCGACCAACGAGGCATGCGGCATAGTGTGGTCGCCCTTCATGATGAGCGGTCTGCGATGATTTGTGTGGAACTGCGCAAAGGCCGGAAGAACCCCGTCCCGCCGCGCGTCATTAGGGCGGATGCCTCAGAAGTGTGCGCATTGGAAAGAACACGGCACAATCTACAGGCACGGCACAGCCAATGGGTTTACTTCGACCGCAGCTTGCGCATCTATGAGGGCACGCGAACCTATCTATTCAAGCCCATGCAGCGCATGCTCTGGACGAAAACCCAAGCGTTTGCCGACGCGGATGAGATCATCGCTGAAACGCTCACTGGGGCGGGGGGCTGAATGGCGATACGCTCCAGGGCCATGAGACCTCTCGGACAGTCGGCCAAACGCACGGTTTATACCGCGAGCTTTCGCCGTCACGTCCACTTGTTGGTCGGCATGGGCTATGATCGCCTTGTGCCTCCCACGTACCAGACAAGCGAAGAGACTGCGATCACGGGGGAACTCGTTGATGCCATGCGCGCGGCGATGGCAGAGGTGACCGCTCCCGTATGGGTTGGTCATTACACAATTCACGATGACCCGCCGTTGAGTCTCGGAGGGCGGCTCGGCAAGCACCGGCAGCGGGTGGACATTGAATTCGAGCGCGTAATCCTTGGCAAACGCCCTCGGTTCCAGTTTGAAGCGAAGCGTCTGTGCGACCACTCGACGGACTCAGATTATTGTGGAGAGAATGGCCTTGGCTGTTTCTTGTCCGGGGAGTATGCTCCTGAACACAGAGAAGCCGGGATGCTCGGTTATGTGCAAACGCAGGACGAACCGACGTGGGCAACGCGGATCAAAGTTCGACTGCAAGCGGAACCAAAGAAGTTTCAGCTTCGTCCGAATGGTGGCTGGAAGCGAGTACAGACTGATTCTGGCCTTTCCTTCACGTACAGGACGCGGCATGGCCGAAAGAATAAGTTGGGGCCCATTACGATTTCGCACGTTCTCCTCCGCTTTCATTGATGAGAACATGACGACCGGCGAGCAGATCGAAGGAGAGCAACTGCTCGCTCAGGTCGCTGGGATCAAAGCAAACATCGGTCAGCCGATAGGGCCTTTTCATGTTGGCTCTTGCCCTGCACGCCAAGCCGACCGAAGACCGCTTGGAGGCACAGACATACGTATTCCGCAATTTGAAACGAGCATTTTGCGACGAGAGCAAGGGTGCCCTGGCCCGCCGCACTCACGATCTGCGGCCACCGGAACGGCGGATAGTCCGAACCGAGTTTTCCGAGCGGCACGGCCTCCCAGGCAACGACCGCTGGCGTCTGCAACGAGGCACCCCACCGGATAAGGGCGAGTGTCAGCGACTGTCCGGGTGCCCCGGCGACGTCGATCCCGAGCGAAAGCATAGCTGGCTTCTCTTCCAGTTCCTCGCTCCCCGGCAGAACGCCTCAATCCGGTTGCTCAAGGCACAGATCCTGATTCTGCGCCGCCGGCTTCCCGGAGCGCGTATTGTACCGGCTCCGGCTGAAAAAGCCGAATTGCTCCGACTGAATGCTGAGTTCGCCCAGAATTCTTGTCAGCAGAGCCACAAGCCAGGTCTTACCTTGCTCGACTGCTGCTGCCACGGACTTTCGGACAACTTCAGCATGCCTGTCGGCCCACCACGGCCGCCTTCGTTAATCTCCTTGCGCCTGTCGGGGGTGCGTGATACATTGGCGCGGTCAGAGGCTCAGGGCGCAGCTCAAGGGGAAAAGGGACGCCATGCCCAAGCGAACCAGTGCCGCCGGCAGCGAACTATTCATCGTGGACAACAGCGACGTGGATTGGAAGGTCGTCCGCTACCTCCATGACTGGTGCCAGATTTCCAAGTCCATTGACGTCGCCACGGGCTATTTCGAGATCGGGGCGCTCCTGGCCCTGAAGGACGAATGGCAGAAGGTTGACCAGATACGCATTCTGATGGGCGATGAGGTCTGCCGGCGTACACGGGATGCATTCGTCCGCGCCGCATGCAAAGTCCTGGACGAGAGTTTGGAGAAGGAAAAGGCCGGCAATGATTTTCTGTCCGGCGTTCCTGCTATCGTCGAGGCCATCCGCTCCGGCAAGATTTCCTGTCGTGTCTACCGCAAGGAAAAGTTCCATGCCAAGGCGTACATCACGAATGCCCGCCTGGAAGTCGTCGGCTCAGCCGCGCTCGTGGGGTCCTCCAATCTCACCTATCCCGGCATCACCGAGAACATCGAGTTGAACGTCCAGATCACCGGCCGCCCCGTGACGGTTTTGCAGGAGTGGTACGAGGAGCACTGGAAGGCGGCGGAGGACGTGACGCCGGAAATCCTGCGCACCATCGAGCGCCATACCGAAGAATACAAACCCTTCGACGTGTATGCGCGAGGGCTACACGAGCTATTCCACCGGCATGGCATGACCGATGATGAGTGGCTGCGGACAAAATCTCGCGCCTACCCCAAGCTCGACCAGTACCAGAAAGACGGCTTCCAGGACCTCATGGCGATTGCCGCCGCCCACCGAGGCGCGTTCCTTTGCGACGGTGTCGGGTTGGGCAAGACGTTCATCGGGCTGATGGTGATCGAGTATCTGGTAGAGCGCATGCGGAAGCGCGTGGCACTGATCGTGCCGAAGTCCGGGCGCAGGCCGGTCTGGGAGTACACTATCAAGACACTGGCGCCGGAGCTGTTCGGACGCTACAGCGGCCTGATGATCCTGAACCACACTGATTTGCTCCGGCAGGCCAGCGAGGACATCGACTACCCCGCTCTGGTGAGAGAGGTCCGCGACCGCGCGGATGCCATCGTGATTGACGAGGCGCACCATTTTCGCAACCCCGGCCTCAAGGGCGAAGGTGGTGAACGCAAGTCGCACTACTGGCAGTTGTTCGACACGGTTCAGGACAAGCCGCTCTACCTGCTTACCGCCACACCGATCAATAACCACCTGATTGACCTTCAGCACATGATCGAGCTGTTCTCTCGCCGGCAGCCAGACTACTTCAAGGCGTCGCTGGGCATCAACTCCCTGCCTGGCCACTTCCGGGCGATGGAGAATGATCTTGAACGCATGGTCTTGCAGGGATGCGGCAACGGCAGTGCCCCGGAGACGAACCAAGTCGAGGCGGCGCGGGTTCTCTCGAATGATTCTCTCTTCCGCGCTCTGGTAGTGCAGCGAAGCCGCTCCTTTGTAAAGAAAAGTCAGGAGCAGGATGGCAGCAGCGCCCGTGCCATTTTCCCGGAGCGCGAGGATCCTCAGGTCGTCAAGTACGACCTCAAGAAGACCTATGGCCCGCTCCTGCTGAAGTTCACGAGGGCGTTCGACAAGGAGAAGCCTCTCTTCTCCCTGGCGGTCTATTACCCTCTGGCCTACTACAACGGGCCGGACAAGAGCATTGACCCAATGAGGGAAGGGCGTCAAAAGGAAGTCGTGAGCCTGATTAAAGTCCAGTTCCTCAAGCGCTTCGAGAGTTCTTCCCGAGCCTTCGAGATGTCCTGCGAAACGTTGTTGCAGAAGCTCCTGGCCTGGATCGTAAGGAACGAGCCGGAAGGAGAAGGTCTCCGACGGTTCAACCGGTGGAAGGACAAATACGGGGAACTGCTAGGCTATGTCAGAAAGCGCCAGCTTGAACTGTGGGGCGAAGCTGCCGACGAAGAACCGGAGGAGGAAGAGGATATCGTCCCAGCCGAGATGGTCGAGGACGCCGAGTTCCTCAGCCGTGACGAGTACAAGGTGGACGATATCGTCAACGAGACGATTGACGATCTGAACCAGATCGCGGAGTTCCTGGAGGAACTGCGGAAGCTCAAAACTGGCCGTGACGACAAGCTCAAGAACCTCGTCAAGCTGCTCAAGGGTGACCCTGTTCTCCGAAAGCAGAAGGTCATCATCTTCTCTGAATACATGGCCACGGCACGGTATCTTCGGAAGGAGTTGAAGGCAGCCGGGATTGATGGCGTGGATGAGGTCGACAGCGCCACGAAACAGGATCGCGGCGAAATCATCCGCCGTTTCTCCCCATACTACAACGGCACGTCGAGCGTAGAACTCGAAGACGCTGGGCGCAAGGAAACGCGCGTGCTGATCTCTACCGATGTTCTCTCCGAAGGACTGAACCTGCAAGACGCCACGCGCCTGGTCAATTACGACCTGCACTGGAACCCCGTGCGGCTCATGCAGCGTATCGGCCGCGTGGATCGCCGGATGAACGCCGACACCGAGGCGCGCATTTTGGCCGACCATCCCGAGCAGGAGGCGATTCGCGGCCATGTAGCCTTCTGGAATTTCCTGCCGCCGAAAGACCTGGACGAAATTCTCAAGCTCTACAAGGTCGTCAGCCGCAAGACGCTCCGCATTTCCAAAGTCTTCGGCATCGAAGGCAAAAAGCTCCTCACGCCCGAGGACGATTACGAGGCGCTCAAGGACTTCTACCACACATACGAGGGTGACACGACGCCGCTGGAAGAGCTGCACCTTGAGTATCACCGGCTTCTCAACGCGTACCCGGAACTGATGAACCGGCTGGAAACGCTGCCCAATCGCATTTTCAGCGGCAGAGAGCATCCGACGCCTGAGGCAAAGGCCGTCTTCTTCTGTTATGCTCTGCCGGCTCCTGTCGTCAAGGCGAGCGCCGTGGGAGGCAAGCCGGAAGCAGAATGGGTGGCTGATGCGGGCGAATCTCGTTGGTATCTGTACGACTTGACCACGGAAACGATCGTGGAGGCCCCGGCGCAGATTGCAAGGACGATTCGCTGTGCGCCGGAAACTCCGCGCCGTTGCCAGATGGCGCGGCGGACGCTGTCGGAAATCCGCGCTCGAATAGATAAGCGCATCAAGGACACCTACCTCAAGAGCATCAACGCGCCCCAGGGTGTCACCCCCCCCCTCAAGGCATGGATGGAACTCAGCTAGGGAGATCAATACCGTGTCTTTGGAAGAAGCTGTTCGCAAAGTACGGAACCTCGATGGTCTTCTGGGACTGCTACGTGACGATTTGGGCTGGCCGCTGGAATCCCGTGCTGCTCCCGACGAAGTGACGTTCGACTGGTCCGCCAGCGAACTTCGGGTGAGCGAAGCCGCAGCCAGGAGACTGAAAGGCGGCGTTGTTCGCCAGGTACGTGATTTCACCACGAATCAGCCTTGGGGCATCTTCCTGGTCGAATTCACGAACGGCCAGGTATATCGAACCGCGCTGCGGCAAGTGCTTCGCGGGTTAGTTCCCAACCGGCTGCGCGCACCTCATCTGCCTGCATGGGATCACGAAAATATCCTCTTTATCTGCACGACACATGAATTCGACCGCTTCACGTTCGGCCATTTTCGCGGCGAGAAATTCCCCAGAGCGAAGCTGGCGACTTTCAGTTGGGGCACTGGCGACCGTTACGTGCGCACGCTCTGCGAGTATAACCTGCCAGCGCTCAAGTACCCCGAAGACGGCGGCGCTAGCCCTAAGTCATGGCTCGAATCATGGGGCAAAGCGTTCGACAAGGAACCACTTACCCGCGAGTTCTTCAGGCGCTTTGACAGTGCCCTTGATGCCGTCAAAGCTGACCTCGAGACCTACCAGCATCTCAGTTCAGCGGAAGCGTACAGCCACGCCCAACTGTTGCTGGAACGACTGCTGTTTCTATACTTCCTTCAGAATCGCGGATGGCTCAATCAGCAGCGCAACTTTTTGTTGGCCAACTTCCATCCCTTCCGTGACCAGACGGAGCAATTCACCTATTACCAACAGTTCGTCGAGAAGCTTTTCTGGACCTTGGCTTCCGCGCCAGGCGCTGGCGCGCGGTTGAATGGCATACCGTTCCTGAATGGCGGCTTGTTCGACGACGATGAGTTTGCCCCCACAGTCGTCCGCCTCAAGCAAAACCCACCGTTGAAGATTCGGAACGCGGCGTTCGGGTTCGTGTTTGACGAGCTGCTGGAAAGGTTCAACTTCACTGTATGTGAAGATACGCCGCTTGACCAGGACGTTGCCGTGGACCCGGAAATGCTGGGCAAGGTTTTCGAGTCCATCGTCCTGCACGCTGAGGCCGCCGACCCGGACGCCGTCGCCCCCGATAAGAGGAAAGCGACCGGTTCCTACTACACGCCGCGCATCGTCGTTCATTTCATCTGCAAGGAAGTGCTGCGGCAATACTTGCTCCCCCGTCTGCACGGTGAGAAGTGGCCCGCGCGCCTGAGTGCGCTGCTGAATATGGACGCCAGCCTCGGCTTGGCCGAAGAAGATATCAGTGCCCTCCGAACGCTTGTGACACCGGGGGAAGGCATGAAGCTGAAGGAGCTTCTGTATGACATCAAATGCTGTGACCCGGCTGTGGGTTCCGGGGCATTTCCCGTCGGCCTTCTGCATGAGTTGGTGAACCTTCTCCGCATCGTGGAGACGGCAGCCAATGGGTACGTGGACCCGGTGCGCAAGGAAGGGACGCAGTGGACGCATCTGGTGAAAGCCCGCATCGTGGAAAGGTCGCTTTACGGCGTGGACATTCAGCAACAAGCCATCGAGATTTGCCGTCTCAGGCTCTGGCTCAGCCTGGTCGTGGACTATGACCCAGGTGTGGACCCATTCACGGCTGACCACGTTCAATTTCAAACGGCGATTGACCGTATCTCTCAACTGCCGAACCTGGACATGAACTTCCGCCGGGGGGACAGCCTCCACGATCACATTTCCGGCATTCCGGTGCGTATTGAGCCGGGGATCGCCGGCAGTTTCCAGACGGGTTTTGAGGCAATCCGCAAACTCGGTGCTCAGCTCCATCATGCCGTGAAGTCGGAGCGCAAAAGGAATCTCCGGGTGGAAATCCTTCGGCGGCGCTTGGACATCGCCGATAGGATTCTCTCTAACGAACTCGGAAAGCTTAAGGACCATGACGGCAAGCTGGCGGCCGTGTTGTTCGAGGAAACCGAATCTGACGCGGAGAAGCGGCGACAACTGGCGCAGGAGATGATTCACGTCAAAGAGGCCCTCGCAAAAGTTCAGTCCGACCGGAGAAGCCTGGAAAAGCTGGCCACTCGCGTCTTCGACAGCGGTTTTTATCCCAAACTCCGACAGCTCGAAGGAGCGGACTTCAACAGCCCATTCAACTTCTCATGGCACTTGGATTTTGCGGACGTCTTCGCTCCAAGACGCGCCGAGCCAATCGCGACATTCGATGGCCGTTTCGCATTCGTCAATGAAGTTCGCCCGCAGAAGATGCTTTTGCAGCCCCGCACGGAAGCCGGCGGATTCGACATCGTCGTTGGTAATCCGCCTTTTGTGACCGCCCGTAATCCAGAGAAGCGCGAGCTTTGGCGAGAACGCTGGCCACGCGTCTGCCACGGAAAGTATCTCTTGGTCTGCCCGTTTTTCGACCTCAGTTTCGGCTTGCTCCGGCATGGGGGACAACTCGGGTTCATCGTGTCGAATGCCTTCGCCAAGCGCGAATTCGGCAAACCGCTCGTAGAGAAATTCTTCCCGACCGTGGACCTCCAGAAAGTGATAGACTGCTCAGGGCTAATGTTCCCCGGACATGGTACGCCAACCTGTCTTGTGTTTGGGCGCAATCAGATGCCCGACCCGGAATCGCCGGTACGCGTTGCCGCTATCCTGCCAGGAGGCGGCGATCTCCGTACACCGCCGGAAGAAAGTCCCCTCTGGCATACGTTGGCGGAGTTCCATGACCAGCCGGGATACGCGGACGCGAGCGTGGTAGTCGCGGATCGTCCACGAGATTCGATGGCAAAGTGGCCGTGGAGTCTAGAATCCAGTGCGGAATCTACACAGGACAGATTTGCGGAAGCATCAAGCTCACGCCTTCGCAAATCATTGGGTGAGGATATCGGGTTCATGTTCGTCATGGGACGGAATGAGATATTCACGCACTCGGCGGACGCAGCCCGACGGCAGTCGTTCAGCCTAGACTATCTACTTGCACTCACGCCAGGTGAAGAGGTGCGAAATTGGGAAATACGTGGTCATGAATACGGCCTCTTCCCTTATGACCGTTCCACAATAGACTTGGTCAAGTTCAAGGCCGCCGACCCAGAAAAGCGCTTCTTCAAACGGTTTGAGCGCGAGCTGTCAACCCGCCCCACTTTCTCAGGCACGTTTGCTCTCGATGGAAGAGCAATATACCAATATCACCAGATTCCGGTAGCACGCGCATTGTTGCCAAGGTCAATTGCCTTCTGCGAGATTGCGACCCATTGCCATTTTGTGTTTTCACCGACACAACAGCTTTTCCCACAAACCGCACCGGTGATTAAGTTACCTGCCGCTGCTAGTGACGATGCTCATCATCTTCTTGTTGCTCTTCTGAACTCCAGCGCCGCACTCTTTTGGCTGAAACAGGTGTGTTTCAACAAAGCCGCACTCTTTTGGCTGAAACAGGTGTGTTTCAACAAAGGCGCGGGAGCAGACGAGGAACGAGATCGCTTCGTATATGCTGGAGGCAAGGTCGAGCAGTTACCAGTGCCGGATGCGCTGGCAGGTTCTTTGAAGGGGAAGTCGAGTTCGGCTGCTGGCCGGCTTACCAGTCTTTCTGTGGCCTGCTGGAAACGAGGACAAAGGGTCCGCGCCCTATCCATGAAGAAAGTCTTGGAGAAAGAACGCGAAGCCTACTACGAGTGGAACTCGGGACTGCCAGGTTACGTCCCGCCAGACAAGGAGATCGCCAACCCTTTTGAGACTGCAAAACAACTTCGGAAAACCCTGAGCCGCGCAATCGAAATCCGCGAAACCCTCCGCGCTGAGATGATCGCACGACAGGAGGAAATGGATTGGTTGGTGTACGAATGCTACGGATTGGACGCGGAGGTGGGGGAACCTCTGCCGGATTCCGAACTCTCCCTTGCGCGTGAGCAGCGCCCATTCTCTGTGTGGGCGCAGGCGAACGGCGACCTCGATAAGGCAGTCGCCTCGATTCCGCCGGACTGGTCTTCCCAGCGGAAGGCGCTTTGGCGGAAACGTCTGGAACTTATCTGGGACAACGAGCACGTTCGCCGCATCGAGCAGCCGGTTTACAAGCGGAGGTGGGATGAGCAGTGGAAGATCGGCAATAGCTGGCAGTGCGGCCAGTCGGCTTACGACGCCGAGTTTCTTGACGCCTTCTCCTGGTGGCTTTCTGAAAAGGCGGAGTGGTGGCTGGAACACCGAAAGGCCGGCGGCCCCGTCTCAATCGAAGACTGGGCGGCCGCACTCTGGGATGATCGGCGCGTCAAGGCGGCGTGGCCGGTTGCAGCTGAGGCGGACCAGCGACTCGAAGCGTGGAAGCGAGCCGGAGAATCGCACGAGTCGAAGCGGCAAGAGTCCCTCTACGCGAACTACGCAGAGTTCGTCGGGTTCTTCAAGGCCCTGGTCAGAGAGCAAAGCGTCCCGGACGACATTCCGTTTGCCGTGCCCTGGGAAGAACTGGAAAAGCGCAAGATCAAAGTGCCCGGCAACGTGAAGCGTATCCGAGGCAAGCTGAACGTGCCGCGCGAACGGTTCTGGACCACGACGGAGGGGACTTTTAGAGTGGCAAGGGTCTCGTAGAGCCCGAGGGGGAGATAAGCGACCGCATTGTGGCGATCACGCGCTGCTAAGAGAATGGAGCGGACTGTGGCAGACGAGACAGAAAAACAGGCTCAGGCCGGGGCGGAGAAGGCACCCTCCAACAACCCATTCGCGGCATTCTGCAAGACGCTGAACTCCCACGGCTACGGATTCCACTACGCAGTGCTTCGCAAAGCGATGGTGATGTGGAACGGCGGCCAGTCTCGATGGTTGTTTGAAGTCTCAGAATTTCCCGTCGAAGCACGCGGCCAAGGGACGCGCATAGATTTCGTCCTTCATTACAACAACACCGACCTGTATCTTGTGGCGGAATGCAAACGCGCTAACCGGGCACTGGTCAATTGGTGCTTCGCCAAGGCTCCGTTCGTTCAGAGGGACAAGCCTTCTGATATTATCGCGCAGAAAATCGTGACCAGCGGAGGAGGCCAACGACGTGCGAAGATTGCCACTCATTACCCGCTCCCAGGATATGTAATCTACCATGTCGCCCTTGAATTCCGGTCACAAGAGCCGGGAGACCAGCATGGATCAGGGCGCGGCACGATTGAGGAAGCCGCAACGCAGGTTTGTCGTGGCTTGAATGGCCTCGTGAATTTTTGGGCAGAGAACAGCGCCAGAGACGCTATTTTCCTCCCCGTAATATTCACCACGGCTCGATTGTACACGACTGAGATTGACTTGTCCCGTGCCGACCTCGCGACAGGGACCTTCGACCCGTCCAAAGGTCAAATCAAAAAAGCTGACTGGCTGCTTTACCAGTACCATCAGTCACCTGGTCTCAGACATTCACTGTCGAGCGTAGACAAGATTGATGAGAACCGTCTCCTCGGCGATTACCTGTGGAACGAAAGCGCACGGACCATAGCTGTCGTTGGGCCAACCGGTATTGAGGATTTCCTTACCAGACTGAACTGGTGGGAAATCTTAAAGGACTGACGGTTAGCAAGAGCCCCAAAGGTTCCGAACGGCAGATTATTCGCGCCACGGGCGGTCTGAAGTGTGAGGTGACATCCACAACAAAAGGAGGCAACGATGGCTGGCTCGATTCGTGACCTGCATTTGGACGTTGACTCGGCCGGGAAGGTGTGTGAACTGCGTGTCGCGTTCGGCCCACATTACTCTTTGCACCTACAGGTGGAGAGAGGGAAGCCGAAGTTCACCGTACGCGCATCACATCACGGCGTGGAGCTCGACGCCTCTGAGATCAACGGTCAGTTGGAGAAGGCCATTGACAAGCTCCGCGCGGCCTATCCTGCGAGTCAAGTGGACTGAGTTACGTCGTTGCCGCTCTGTGCGCGGCGGGGGTCGCAGGCGCTTGGGCGGATAAAGAGGCGATTATGCCCAGAGAAGCGGGACTTTACGAGGCGGCGGCTGGCAGCGTGGTCGAGGGTTATCTTCGAATCAAGGCATCAGGCGGGAACATTCCCCCGGCATGGATAGACCGAGCGCGATACTCCCGGAAGAGGCTTCAGAAAGATGTGGCGCGGGTTCTGAAAAAGGGCAAGCCGGCTGACATCATCATCCTCCGTGATTGGGAGACGCGCTACCGGAAAGAGTGTTTCTATCACGGCCTGCGCGCGCTGTTGGAGCTTGACAGGACGGGGAAGACCCGGCAGTGACAGGCGGTTTAGCCGTTCATCCGAAGAGGCGGATAGCATCGTATGGCTGAAATCTCCATTGGCGACAAGCTGGACGGCAAGTATGTCATCACACGCAGGCTGGGGGCCGGTGGGTTTGGAGAGGTGTTTCTCGCCAACGACGAGGAAGTTCCGAACCGGCAAGTTGCCATCAAGATGCTCTCGCAGCCGAAAGAGGGCGACCACAGCGCGCTCAAGTGGGAAATGCAGGCGCTGGCAGAGTTCAACCATCCGCACGTAGTCACGTTTTACCACCACTTCACACATGAGGACCGCTTGTGTCTGGTCATGGAGTTTTGCGCAGGCGGGAGTCTCCATGATCGGCTGACCGCTGCGGGGCAGTTTTCTGAAGAACAGGCCCTCGCCTGGGGGTTGGAACTGTGCGAGACCCTCGCTTTTGTCCACGGGAAGCGCATCGTTCACCACGACATCAAGCCGATGAACATCCTCTTCACGGCGGATGGGACGGTCAAGTTTGGGGACTTCGGCGTTGCGAATACCCGTGTCGGCACCCTCCCGTACATGCCGCCGGAAATGCTCCTGGGGGAACGCGTTTCGCGCACTGATCCACGAGTGGATATCTATGCCCTGGGGTTGACGTTGCTCGAACTGATTACGGGTCGGAATCCCTTCGAGCGTTTTGAACTGAACGAGGCCATTCAGGCCCGGGTGAGGCATGATTTCGTTTCGACGGGCATGTCCCGGTGGGTGCAGGAAATTCTGTTGAAGGCGACCCATCCGACGCCGGAATTGCGCTTTCAGACGGCGGAGGATTTTGCTGAGGCGATCCGGGGCCGGCACGTTTCGTATGTTTTCGATGGTAACCGCATCAAGGCAGACGCGCTGGCCAGGAAGGTTGAGACTGCCCTCGCGCGGAGGAAGTGGAGGACCGCCGAAAAGCTGGCAAAGTACGCGCTGGACCTGAGTCCCGACTGCGTTGCGGCATTGCTGGCGGCAGGCCGGTGCCAACTACTGCTGCGCCGAATTGACCGCGCCAGCGAGTGTTTCTCCAAGGCTCTGGCGATTAGCCCGCGAACCCCGGTTCAGAAAGAACTCGGATGGATAAACATGGAGCAAGGTCGGCTGCCAACGGCTATCTCCATGTTGACGGATCATTTGCAGAGGAATGCCTCCGACTACGAGGCGTACAACCTGCTCCTGAAGTGCTTCTACCTGACGGACCGGTATGAGGCGGCAGAATCGCTCGCCGGCACGATGATCGCGGAGAAAGCCCCGAATACGTGCTTCCGCGCCAATCAAATCCTCTTTCAGCTTTTGAATGGGGAAGACCCATCCGGGGGCAAAGTCAATAGCCGCGATGAGACGAATCCCTTCATCGCCTACAATCTCATGGTCGCAACTGAAAAACCGCCAGCGTGGGGAGAGAACAAACCGTCTCTCAAGTCGAAACTGCTTTTCGAGGAGTACCGATTCGGGAAAGCAAACCCTACCGGGAGACGGAACACTCTCGTCGCCTACAGCCCCGACGGTCCCCACACGGACTTCAAGCAGTCCATCGTGACGATTGGTTCCCTGCCTGGGAATGATATCGTTATCCACGATCAGAGTGTGAGCCGTCGTCACTGCGTCATTGTGAACTATCTTGACGACGTGTGGCTCTATGACTTGGGGAGCACAATCGGAACGAAGGTTGATAAAGTGCGCCTTACGGGGCAAATGCTTCTCGACGGTGTGCATACGGTAGAGGTCGGGGGCGTGTGCCTCAGAATTTCTGCGAGTCACGACTTGTTGATCTGAGTGCATTCAGTCGGTGCCGGAACCCCGACGCGAGAGGTTGCATGGAGAGAGCAACATGACCGATGCTGACAAGATCGAGGCGAGTCTGACTAATTTTCGCGCGGCACTGCCGGACCTTCTTAGCCATGCCTTGGTGCGGGACCGCTTTCGGGAAAAGGTCGTTGCCTTCTGCAAACCAGAAGCCGAGGCGGACCTCCGCAAATCTGTTCCCGTCAGAAAATACACAGATGAAGAGGGGGAACATTTCGTCTGGGAAGGCGGGTGGGCACGCCGGACGCCGCTCGGACGGCTGATAGTGGAAGGCCCCAAAAGCCTCGACGCGGCTTATGTTCTTCTCGCCTTGATTCATGACAGCGGGTCGCACGTCGTCCCCGTGGGCCACGCAGCCCCGGATGATTGGTGGACCTATTCCTCGGTGGACTCCGCGCTAACGCCGCTTGACCTGTTCATGGCCCGCGAGTGGACGAATACATTGAAGTGGAGCATGCACGAAGTGACGCCGGAAGCCGTTGACAAGCTGTCCGGTTGGTGGAAAACGGCTGAAGCCGAATGCGCGGCGCTTCAAGGGGAGCCAGCAAAATCTGCCCCTGTCCCTCCGACGCTCGAAGGCGCGCAAGAGAAGGGCGTGGCGCTGGCAGAACCGCCTCCTGCCTTTAATGGCGAGGTTGCGAACGCGATGCGCGACATGGAACCCGCCAAGAATGCATACAACGTGGCTGTGGCCGCTCGATTCCTGCTTGAGACCCGGTACGTTGACAGGGAGCGCCGCCTTATATGGCTCTGCAAGCGCGATGCTGCGGAGCTTGGCGTCGGCGAAGACAAACTGGCCCGACTTGCAGCCAACGCGCCTGAGGAAGACGGGCGGAAGGGACTCACGGCGAACCGCTTTGCGGAGTTGGTGGGGCTTCAATTGCGGGGACTGGGTGCTGAACTTCCGTTAGACTGGTTATTCATGGGGCGAAAGACTGACACACCGCACGCTTTTATGGAGTTTGTGGAGGCCTTGAAGCGCGCGCTTCGGGCTGTGATTGACGGATACGCGATGGCGAGGAAGCCGGACGCGCCAGCGATCCCGGCCACAGCGGAGCAACCGGACGCTCCTGCCGGCGGCCCTGTTCACGCGGCGGCCCCGGGTGAGGCAGCGAAAACGACAATGGACCCTGTTGCCGATGCCTTCAAGGTGTCCGATGACATCATTCAGGCTCATGCGGCTAATGCGCTTCGCAGCATTGCCCCTAAAGCACAACTCGCCTCGATAGCTACCCTGCTGCCGAGGCTTCCTGGCACCCCGGCTTTAGCGAAAATACTGGAAGACGGCAAGAATCTGAACCCGAAAGCCGCGGATTTCTGCCAGGGGTATAGGGCTTGGCACAGAGACGCGAGAGGTGCTCTGGAACGCGCTTACCAGGCGGTCTGTGGCGACACACTGAACGCATTGGCGAAACAGACGCTCGAAGTATTCAACCGCTTTCTGGACCCGCCAGACCCGGAGGGAGCCATCAGGTACATCGAGAGCTTGCTCAGCGAAGGCGCAGGAGCAGCGAAGACTCCAGGCGGCGCGGCGCAGTCCGACAAGGCGAGCGTGCAGGGGGCGCAGCATGAGCCGCCGCCGGAGGGCGTCTGGCAAGCTTTGTTTGGTTGGGTGTGGCGCTTCCCGCCTTGGCTTAAGTGGCCGATCATCATACTTACAGCAATTGTGCTGGTACTGTTTGCCCTTTGTGTGGCACTACCGGATGCGACCAAGCAAAGACTTCTTGATTGGATTATGAAGTGATATACGGCCCATTCCGCATGTCAGTAGCGCATGGTATAAGCCCATGGCACGGCGCGGCAACGGTTGGCCGCCGGGGGCGTGCTCGCACGGTCTCCTGTCCCCTTCTCTGAAGTGCTGTTGACGCAACTCAGCCGCAGGTATAGAGTCGGACGAGGATTCAGCGCGCGGATGGGCTTACGGCACAATCAGGTGAAAGGTACGGGAGAATAGGCGTGAAGAACGTGGACATGAAGGTCGAGGGCAACATCCTGACGATCAAGGTGGACCTGACCAAGGAGTTCGGCCCATCGTCCTCCGGCAAGACAATCATTATCGCCTCCACCGAGGGGAACGTCAGCGTTGTCGACCGTGAGGAGAAACTCGGACTGAACGTGTATCGGAAGAAGTGAGTCATGTGTCGTGGTTAGCCGTTGGCCGGACGCTGAGGACCGAAGATCAGGAAGGTCGCCATCGTGTTGAGATACATCGTTGGGGCTGTCATAGGAGGTGCGATTGGCGGCCTCATCGGGCACTTCACAAAGTGTGCAGGACTTGGCTGACCGCTCATCGCCAGCCCCTGGTCAGGGGCTATTGCAGGCGCAGTGCTGGGAATCATAGTGGCCGGGGCCATTCCGAAATAGCGATCATTTCCCAGAGGGACTCTCGTTCCCTTGGCGAGCAAAAGCCATGCCCCGTAGAGCCAAGACGAAAACGGCAAAGACGGACTTCTATCCGGAGGTCCAGTCGCTCCTGCATGGGGCATTCGGTGAGGACCTGATGGTGGGTCGAACGAACAGCAAAATGACGCGGGTCCAACCTGTGTTCGGGTGGTTGCAGGCCAACTGTACCCCGGGATGGCCGCAACTGTTGATCGGGTTGGCGCAGGGAATGGAGCACGTGCCTAGATGTGGCGCGGTCAGACGCGTAAAACTCGATCCTGAGGAGGCTATACCACCCACGCCTGCACGTCTAGCCTGGATGCTTCACAACGCCGAACTCCTCGCACCGCATGACGGAAGGGAATGGCGGGAACTCAGGCAGCGCGTATCGGAGAACAAATCGGTATCGCGCGCACTCGCTCAACTGGACGTCGGACGGAGTGACCACCTGCCCCGCAAACTTGTTCTAGAAGGCAAGACCCACGCAGACTGCCTAATCGAATGTGAGGAGGCTTTGATCTGGATCGAGGGCAAGCGATTCGACTGGCTCTCCCCGTCGATCAAGTGGGATGTGACGCGCGACCAACTCGCGCGCAACCTCGAAGCCGTCTGGTCACTCGCCATCAACGCCAACAAGGACTACTGCCTGATCATCTGCCACGAACACCCCTTGAAGCACCACGAGAAACTCCTGGTGGAAGGCTACCGGTCCGGCACATGGACAGGCGGTTGGCCGCACATTCCCGAAAACCTCCGGCGTGAGTTTGGCAAGCGGATCGGCACCGCCACCTGGCAGGCCATCACCGACGCTTGGCCGTCGCTTCGCGAGTTGTCGGCACTGGGTGACCTCGAATCAGCTTACTGCTCGACAGAGAGAATGACTGAACAGAGGCATCGGGACAGAAGGAGCTGTTGATGAAGGCACTGATCATCAACGTGGCTGCCAATTCGGCCATGCCTCAAATCGGCGGACCTGGTCCGGTATTTGATGATCGGACGTTTCGTTACAAACCGATCCCCGAAGGTGACGACGTCAGTCGCGGCCCGACGTATCGTTCTCTTGGGTTGACTGACTATGTGCCGGACCCTAACATGACGGCCCATTATGACCCGGAGTTCGGCGGACCGACCTATGGGGACTACCTCGGCAACAAGCCCAACCTCAGGAGAATCGGAACCGGCGACCTGCTGCTGTTCTTGGCGTCTCTTGATCATGTTCGCACCGGCGTTCGTAGGTTCTACTTCATCGGGTGGATATTGGTTGCAGCAGTACTCTCAGAAAATGATGCACGTAAAGATGCACGGTGCCAGCGGAATGCGCACATTCTGCGCCGGGACGATTACGGATTCTCCGTCTTCTTGGGCAAGGAAGGCCAATTGCTTCCGAAGGCCGTGGCGATCACGCGCAGCCTCGCAGCCGAAGCTTTTCTCCCGGACGGAAAGATGTGGACAATCCGCAACCCGCGCACAGGGCATGTCTTTCAGGACAATGAGCGCATCAACCACCTAACACGGTTTCCACGATTGGTATGCGATGAACGCAAGGTGGAGATCCTTCGCAACGAACTCATGAGACACGGCAATGCGTCGTCCAGTTGCCTTTGACCTGTCGCATGGAGGGATGCGGATTCCTTATCGGGTCTGAAGGGTGAAGGGAAAAGCATGAAATGCACGACAAAAGGCAAGGGTAGTCTATTGGCGCGACTCTTCGGGAAGCAAGCCACCGATGGGGAAGACTGTCCGCCCCCCGAAATCGGTAATATTGACCCAGATGCATACTCCAAAGCCTGTTTTCGGACGGGCGACTCCGGCCAGATTTTAACATATTGCAGTACCATGAGCAGTCCCCTGCCTGTGAGGGATATTACGAAAGACCATGCAGAAGAGTCGCACTGGAAGGAACCTGAGTGGGAGAGGCATCCTCCATCGTACATGCAGGAGTGCTGCTGCGAGGTCCGAGTCACGGAGCGAATGCAGAGGGAGAAACCGCGATTCGCCTTTTGGGTGACGAACTTCGAACCGACAAGGCACATTCTCGTGGGCTATTATGTCGTTGATGGCAATAGCTTCCGGGATGTCCGCGACAAGTTCCCGCTGCAATGCGGCCGCCGCGGCAAAACATGCACAGATAGACGCCACTGCTGGTCGTATGCTGCCGCCACGGACACTAACGGCAGATACATGGCACACTTCGTCCGTGCAGACAAAGCAATCGCAGTCAACAAGAACTGGCTCAGTGAAATGCTCGCCTACGAATGCGTGCAGGTCAATAATCGTCAACTTAAATGGCTTCGAGTACCACCGAGGGCGTGCGCGGACATTGTTGCGGAGCTTAATAACTCGCCGAATGCGCTTCCTGAGTACCTTGCTGAGGAGCAACGTCTGCTTCACTTATTGGCCGGATAGGACAATAACGGGCGAATGCTGAACGACCGTTATGTTACCTGCGTGCTGGTAAAGTGACAAATCCGAATTGCGCCGTAGTGCTCTTTTTCGACAGCACCAGCTTCAGGGAGTCTCATTAGTCCGTTAATGGACTCCTGGCTACACGAGTCATCTCCATGATTGCTCTCGCAGCAAATTGCTCCTCGGACGCAATCATGGGCACATCGTGGCCCCCGAAGTTAACGAGCCGCGCCGCGCTGTTTCCTCGCCGAACCATAAGCCGGCCTAAATCCTTCCAGCCATCATATTGGAGGCGTCCGCAAATCGCGCGTCGGAAGACATTCGTAACAACGTCTGCCAGTTGAAGGCCAGGACATGTAGCAGAATCGCCCAACCTAAAAGAGTCTTGCAGAATCTTACCAATGTCGATGATGTCAATGGGTTTGTCTTCATTCACCGTTTGCCGAGGGGGCAGATGCTCGGGCCATTTGTCTATCCGCCTGCAGAATCTATCAAAATGGGTATAGTCGCCTGCACCAACGCGGATTCGATCACTGACGGCGATCGAGAACTGCCGGGCCTGAATGAAAGGAGCGGCGAGCGTGTGGAAGAGATCCTCGTAGACAGTCAGCGATGTGCCTTTTCGGTCAACAACCCAGTGGAATTCGCCGATTTCGGGTGGATCAAACAGCGCGTAATGAACAATTGCATCTTGGAGTTGCATATCCACGACCTCAATCATGACAAGCATCTGAACGAAAAGCTGGTCTGGTAACGACCTCATTTTATTCTGAAGGGTGCGGACCCACTCTATGACTTCAGGGGTGTGTTTGCTCGTGATATGTGCCATGAGTCGGTCTGCCTGTTCACGTTTTCGTTCGGCAATAACGTTTGGCGTGTTATAGGCCATGTCAGTGACAGCGACATGAAGCCGAGCTTTGCCAGCATAGAGTACGTCTACGATACTGGCGACCTCTGTTTCTTTCAACTTATTGCCTTTGACTTCTTGAGTGGTGTAGCCCCAAAGGCATTTGAGTTTATCGAACTCCTCGATAATCTGCCCGTGGGACCGGCCCGGAATCGTCAGTGCCCCTGCACAGCCATAGGAATGGCCGCCGCCGATAGGATGTGCAAAAGCTCCTGATTCGTCGACATATATGAACATGCGGAGCGCTCTTGATAAAAAGGGGCCGCCTCCTGCAAGCGGGTGGACACTAGGCACCGACACATTGCTGTCCTGTAGCTCAAGTGTCTGTCAATGCAGGATAGGGACCATTGCCCGTGAGCAGCATAACACGGCCCAGTTCGTGTCTTACCACAATCGCCTTGGCGGGAAGACGCCCAGGGATGAACAGATCAACCTCGGGTGGCATGCTCATGAACATGCTTCGATCCATGTTGCGGGGCGAGGCCGCCCCTCCCCACTGTCCGAAGTGTGTCGGGTGTCTCTGTGGTTCGTACCAAAGCGAGAGGTGAACCTTTAACGAACGTCCCTGGTGGTCGGCTATCTCGCCGTCCAACTCCTCAATTTTGCCCTCCCAGCCGAACCAGGGCTCCGGCCATTTTCGAGTCACATCTCGCCAGCGGTCATCAATGGCGCGAATCAGCTTCCCAATCCAGTACCGTATATTGGGAGGTAGCTCCGTGTTGGCCAAATGCTTCTGAAGAGTGTCTCGTGTCGAATCATCACCGACCCTGGTCAGCGCCTGACCGTAGCAGTACGCATTTAACACTTCTGCGTCGTTCTCGCCCATTACTCTCTCCACTCGCTCCAGATATGTTGCGGCAAGATGCATTCGCCGATGGTCGCCCAGGGACTGTTTTGCCAGATGCCGTACAGTTGGCTCTGAGTCTGCGAGGAGCTGCTCAGCAATCTCTGTGTTGACTTCAGGCGATGCAGCCGTCGAGCACCACGCAAGCATCTCTGCTGCTCGTTTGCGCATCTCCACGAACTCTGATTCTGCCCATTGCAGGCATAATCTACGAAGCGCATCCATGTCCACACTGGATAGCGCACGATAGGCCGCCCGTCGCACAGCATACATTCCATCGCCAGTCAAGACAGTCAAAACTGACACGGTGCGAACTAGTTGGAGAGGCTCACTGATCTTAAGAGCACCTATCGCGTCCGCCAAAGCTACTTTGGCCTCGGGGTGCCACTGCTCCCACGCATCGTTCCACGGTTCGGTAATCAGTCGGAAGGAACTAATCTGTGCAAGCGCAGCAAACAGTTCTGTATCTACACTGTCAGGCCCCACTTCCTTCCCTATCCGACGAACTAGGGCATTTTCAATATTACTGCCATTGAGTGACCTGCGCTGCGTTTCATTCCGCACTACGTGAGGCATCACGTTCCATATCGCTGATGTGTCCCCCTCCTCCAACAGCGCTACGATTGCTGGTTCCAACGCACCAGGATATCTTTCGCTAAGGAGTCCAACCACATGCGCCTGCCATGCCGTGTATTTTCTGGCCGCCGCGATCTTGAAGACAGATTCCGTTCTTACAAGCCCCAATCGATCTGCCACGGTTGGATCGGAATCAATGTGAAGAAGGCCGTGTTCAGCTAGTACCGCAACTGCACGCCACACGACCTCCGCGTTCTCATTCCTCAAGACCGTGTTTCTCAGAAAGCCCTCGACGTCTTCTGTGATCACCTCTGTCGGCATGCATCCCAACATCTCAACGGTGTGCGCTTTCGCGTACCAGTCGAGGTCGGCGGTCCTCGCGAGACGCAGGATCGTGTCAATCCATTGCGGCCCCACCAGTCGTGACCTTGCCAACTGACGTATTGCTGCCATGGCGGCAACGCGATGGCGCTTTGGGACACCCTCCGCAAGTGCAATGCCAAATAGCTTCGGAATAACATCCTCATTACCACCTTTAACAAGAACTTCAGCAACGTCACCGATGGCTTCGCAAATTGCCAGCAGAACATTCCCTTTGATGGTAAAACCAAAGTTGCACAACAATGAGAATGCCTCCAGTGTGGCAGTGCTTTGCGCGAGACGAATACCACCCAAACGCGCGACGAGGTCAGCCCCTCCCACAGCGGGATCTATGTCACACTCTTCAGTTATCAAGTGTGCAACCGCCTCCGACATCTGAACCCCTCTACAGCACGCTGCAGTAGTTAATACGGCATGTACCACATGCCCGTTTTGCTCGCCCTTTAGGGCATTTTCCACCCATCCGAGGGACTCGTCTGCGCCAATACACAACGCCGTGTTCCAGGCACTTTCCTTAGTTCTTGTGCTCGTAGTTGCCCACTGTCCGACCTCACCAGTGTTAGCACATGCGTCCCGGCGAAGTGCAGCAAGAGATTCTGGGCTGGCGCCGTCCTTCCATCCGAGGAGCTGAAGTGGCAGAACACATTCCTCCAGCCGGGCATAAAGCACGTTCCTACCGTGCTGAGGATGCTGTAACTCCCGGTCCATCAGCCACCCCAAAAGGCTTGGGACAACCTGACTGCTGTTACAGCTTGAAACTAGGTGGCCATTTAGATAAATGGTCCACCTCAACTCCGCTGGCCACTGTGTAGCCAGTGTAGACAGTAGTGACCAGATATCGTCATGAAGACGATGGTCTTGCCAGTGGATATCAGCAATCCGGGCCAGGAGAGACAAGCCGAGTTCTCTAAACGTATTTATTCCCTTACTAGTAGTGCTCCCTTGTCGAATGATCTGCTCCACCAAATCCAACGTTTCGCGATCGGCGATTTGTTGGAGCGTGAAAAGAAGGGAATGGGTGGGCGGCAACTGAAATCGGGACCTCAGTACCGTGGTTATTGTCTTCCTTGTCTCGGGCGGAATACCCAATGCAGCTATGGTTGCTAAGGCTGTGTCGCCAATGTCTCCACCATGATGAACGAGCGCCCAGAGTGGTTGAAGGATCTCCTCAGATCGGTATCCAATTGCAGACATCGTATGGCAGGCCGGGGCAGGGTCATCACCCTGAAGTGTGTGCTTAGCTATGCCAAGTATCTCTGCGCGAATCTGGCGCCTGCTAGGCTCGGGATACTGCTCCATCCACTCCGTTAGTAAGCCCCTCAAAAGCGACTGCCGGGCTTGAAGCATAGAGTCATCCCCGGAGGGAGTAGAAAGGCATTTCGGCAGCAGCCTTTCAACAAGAATATGCCTGCCCAACCTCGGGTCGTCCTGCGTCATTTCTTTCAGTATGTGGAAGCCAAGGTGTTCCACATCCATCGCTTGACCAGGAGTTAGTTCGGCGGACGCCGCTTTGGCAACCACCTCGTCAAGCAGCGGCAGCATTGCGGCCACTGATGATGCACCCATTAACCGTTGCTGGAAATTCCGCAGAATTGGATTGTCATTCATAGGGTCGTCTTCCATTCGTCAAGGCGCAACGCACCTAGTCAGATATTCGCACACAAAGGGGTGTCGCCAACTCCACTTGCCAGAAGACACTTTCCTGATCAGCCCGAAGGATACAGCTTCTTCGTAGAGCTGGTGTGGAGGAACCACAAACAAGCAGCTTCTAACGGGATTGGCCCAGTCTCTTTCGTAAAGGCCGACACGCCTACTGTCCGAGAACGAGACTGCAACTTGGCTTAGCACATGACGGGCCTCGCCTTGCCTTAGGCCGAGGCGCAGATTAGCTTTCTCCGAAAAGCGCTTGACATACTTCTCGCACAACTTATTAAGCGCCTCTCGTTCCTTATCCAAGATACCTTGCTGAAGTGAGTCGGCCATTTCGGTAAACAAACCCCACATCAACGGATGATGCAAGGCAGTCCGGATCTCTGCGTCCACGGGCGCGACCAATGAGAATCCGTCTTCAATTGTTTGCAACGCGCTGGCAGGCTCCGCATTGCCATCTGTCGCCGGCCCTTGATTAGGATACAGTAATCTGTTTTTGATAGCTATGGCGGATACACGCGCCACAAGCTCAGCGAACTCTGTCTCACTGAAGTCGTCCAACGACACTTCCTTCAGATGAGGGGATCCCAGCTTGAATGCTGGATAATACCACAGATTCTCAACCGCCTCGGCCTCCCTACAGCTAGCAACTAAGACCAACCGGGTTCGCTCCCCTCTGTTTCGTGCGGTTTCAAACTCACTTGCTACCAATTGGAAAACCTGGCGTATGCGATCCTGCTGCCCCAAGTCTCTCGCCTCATCAACCCCATCGAGCACCATTAACAGAACTGGCCGCTCGCACTTTCCGTGTGCACACTGCAATCTCTCAAGAGCCTGTGCTGGGTGTTCTTCATAGGCACTTGATGGAGCATTGCGCCATTTGGCGATAGTTTCACTGATCCACACCTTAGCGATACTTACTGCGAAGTCTATCAGCACATAGTGCGGGGGTACGTCTTCGCAGTTGAGCAACTGCTGAGCGACCTGCAACGCAACTACACTCTTGCCACACCCTCCTTGCCCCTGAATTATCACCATCGGTGCGTCCCCAATGGACGATACCGTGGTTGCAACTTTACGAAATTGCAGTAGGGCCGGAATAGACGCACGTTTTTGAAAGGACTGGACTTCGTTCTTCATCTGGCACGATAATGCTTTACGCGTTATCTCATAGGGTAAGGGAAAACCAGCCAGATCCCTGTCCAGATCGTGGCGGTTCAAGGAGCTCGGTGTCATTTCAGCGCTCTCGCGCATGACATGACCTATGAACGCATTGAGGTTACGCGCGTACTCAGAGTCCAAGACGCCAAGGTGACGCGCATGCTCACGAAGCGCTAAAGACCACGCCGCTTCCTTTACCACAAGGTGTATTAGTCGCTTGAGGCTATCTCGAAGTACTGCAGCATTCTCTTGCTCGTCCAGTTTGGGATACGGTTGTCCATTTTCTGCAGCTTCCATGACCTTCTTGGAGTCAGGACTGAGAGAACGATTGCTGATAAGGGCAAAACCAGTGGGGAGAGACTTACATTCATTTGCCAGGGTGCTGCTCTTCAGTAGCGTATGTGTTATCTCAAAGAGTTCGTGTGGCTCGATTGGATACGCTATGGGGTTGCGTGAGTATTTAACTTGAACGAGAAGGCGCTGCAACCCTCCATTGAAAAGGCCTACCACTTCGGCATCCTGACCATATGTCTCTGGGGTGACGGAGCCATCGCGGACGATTTCTAACATTGCGGACAGAGCACCTTGTGACGTTCTCTCTGTCTCAGGTTCAGTCTGCGCCAGTATTCCACCGATCACGAAAATCTGGTGAAGAAATCCGGCAAGCGCTATGCGTCCACCTTCCATGTTGCCTCCGGCGCGAGCAGAGTCATTCAGAAGCATTCCCTTGCCACCTTGAGTGATAGGATTATAGCACACGCACCTGACCCGCCACAATATTTTCGGTGCCCTGCTCGGTGAGAGCGGACCTCGAACGACGCGGTCCATTCCGCATGCCAGTGGTGCATGGTACAATCCGGCGGCAAGTGGCAACAAGGCCCGGCTTAAGAAGGCTGGCCGAAGACAGTTCGCCTTGAACGAGTTACGCCATCGCCATCAAGTTGACACTCCAATTGATGCCTCGGCTTGTACCGCTGGGGCGTCTCTTCGGCCGGAGGCCGCCGCGAGCGCTTGCCAATCGCATCCGGTCCCGTGAACGAACTCCGCCCATCGGCGTCTGATCACGTCGCAGTATTGCGGGTCAAGCTCCATCAGGAAGGCCTTGCGCCCGGTCTGCTCGCAGGCGATCAACGTGCTCCCCGAACCGCCGAACAAGTCGAGGACGTTCTCCCCCTTCCTGGAGGAGTACTGGATCGCGCGTGCGGCCAATTCTACTGGCTTCTCGGTCAAGTGGATCATGCTCTGAGGGTTGACTTTCTTGATCGGCCAGACGTCCGTGGCGTTCGTCGGCCCGAAGAATTTATGCCCCGCGCCGGCGCGCCAGCCGTAGAAGCACCATTCGTGGTTGCCCATGAAGTCCTTCCGCGTCAGGACCGGGTGCTCCTTGACCCAGATGATCGCCTGGCTGAAGTACAGCTCGCAGACTTTCAGGACCGGCGGGTAGTTGCCGCAGTTCGCGTACCCGCCCCAGATGTAGAACGAGCGGCCCGGCAGGAGTACGCGGGCGATGTTGCCGAACCAGGCTTTCAGCATCTCCTCGAACGCCTCGTCCGTCACAAAATCGTTCTCGAGGGGGCGGTCCTTCGGCCGCATCTTTTTCGTGGTGCCATGGGCCTTGCTCTTGCCGCGCGCCAAGTCGAACCCCTGGTGGTGGGTCAGCCCCTTGCCCGCGCCAGGGGCATGCTGCTTGTTGCCGTACCCCGCGAACGACGAGAGGCCAGCGGCGATGGCGTTGTTGCTCCTCGGTTCGACCTTCACGTTGTAAGGCGGGTCGGTGTTGACCAGGTGGATCGGCTGGCCGCCCAGGAGCAGGTCGAGGTCGGAGACGCTGCCGGAGTCTCCGCACATGAGGCGGTGGTTGCCGAGCTGGTAGATTTCACCCGGCTTTGACACCGCCTCATCGGGCGGCTCGGGCACGGCATCCGGGTCGGTCTGCCCCGGGGTCAGCCCGCTCTCGAGCAGGCGCCCCAACTCCTCTTCGGGAAATCCGATGAGCGACAGGTCCACGCCGAGGTCCTGGATCTCCTTCAGCTCGATCGGCAGCAACTCCATGTCCCAGACCGCCAGGTCTTGGAGTTTGTTGTCCGCGATGCGGTAGGCGCGGACCTGCTCAGGGGTGAGTTCCGTGGCGACGTGGACCGGTACCTCCTTCAGCCCCAACTTCAGCGCGGCCTTCAGGCGCGTGTGGCCGCAGACGATGACGTTCTCGGCATCCACCACGATCGGCTGCCGGAAGCCGAATTCCTGGATGCTGCGCGCCACACCGTCCACCGCCTTGTCGTTGATGCGGGGGTTACGCTCGTAAGGCTTCAACTCGTCCGGCCTCATCATGACGATCTTCATTTGCGCCTCCTGAAAGAACCTTTGCGCTCAGACCACGGAGTCAGCGACCTCAGACACCTCACCGGTATGCATCAAGGCCGCTTGGATGCGGATTGGCACCGGGGATTTTGAGGACGCCTCGCACAGCCGAGGGCGACAGGCCGAACTCGCGCGCCGCCTTCAGGACGCGTTCCCAGGCGTCGTCTCTGGCCCGGTAAATCGGATTATGCATGTAGCCGCCCGCCGGTGTCTTAATGATCAGGGACGTTTTCGAGGCCATCTCGCTGTACGCGATGTAATTCGCCAGCGCCTCGGTGAGGAGACCCAGCGTAATGCTGTAAGGTGCCGCGAGCACGCCCATCCGCTGGAGCATCGGGACCAGCTCGCGCCAATGGCGGCGCGCATTCGGCGAGAGCCATTTTGGGCGCCTCGGCACCGCCGGAGCGGGCTCCGGGACACCGCCGTGACGGTCGAAACGATACCCGCCAGAGAGCCTTAGAAGAGATAAAGGCTTCGATTTTGGCCCTCTTCTACCCATTTTTCGGCCTCCTTTTTGTCCTAAAGTATTGCGCCGATTGATTCGGCCCATTTTCCAAAACTTGCCAAAACATGCGTGCGGCACGCGCACGTTGTCCGCTCGGTCACGAGGTGATTTCTCGACCGGTTACCGGTCAGGCGTCATCGGCGTTCGCGCCTCGTTTCTCTGCTGTGGCACCCATGACACATGGCTTGCAGGTTCTCCAGCATGTCCAGACCTCCCCGGCTGCGTGCCGTCTTGTGGTGAACGTCAACCTTGCCAGTCATCAGCTTCCCGCACTTCGGGCAGAACGCGCCCGCCCGATGCAGCGCCATCACCCGTATTCCCTCTCTCCATCTCCTTCCATAAACGCGGTTCCGCTCTGTCTGCGCGCTGCTGCAGTGCAGCGCTGCCGCAGGCGTATTATGCGGCCGGTGTTGCGGAATCCTGTTGGCCACGTCAAGCCTCACAGTTCAGCGCCTGGACTCCAGGCAGTTCTTCGGTGCTGTAGGTGATCTTTCCGCAATTGCACGGCATCCGTTTACCCTGACACGATGGTCGGGGCAGGGCTTGTCCCGCCGGCGACGTTCCAGGAACCGGTTATGTTGCTCGTGCTCGATCCGCTCGTAGCTGCCGCATAGAGAGTTGTCCCCGATCCCTTGCCCGTCGTCAGAATCCAGTGGCCAGCGTACTCACCGCTCGTGGTAAAGATAATCCAGTCGCCATTGGAGTTTTCATAAGCGGTATAGACACCGTAGGTTCCATTGGCGTTGTAACCGCCATTTGCGGATGAGGTTCCAGCGCCGGATGCGGTGAAGGCAGGCGCGGCAGTCGTTGGAGCCGGGGTCGTACCAGCCGCAGTCGTGCCCGCAGAGGTCGGGGCCGCAGTGGTCGGCGGCTTGGTAGTCGGTGCGGCCGTTGACGGCGGTTGCGTCGTCGGGGGTGGTGTAGTCGGAGCCGCCGTTGACGGAGCGGCGGTTGTGGCCGCACAGGGGCCTAGAACCAGCGTTGCCGTTGCGTTCTCGAAATTGGTAACGGTAGTTCCGCCGATATCGGGGTTCCAACTATAGTCGCCGTCGGTTGGGTCATCGTAGTTGCTTCCGCCCTGAAATCCGCCGATCCAGCCCCCGAATATGGCCTCCGCACTAAGCATTACAAACCATGAGCCAGGACCGCCGCCGTAAGGTTCGCACCAGATGAGACTCGCACCGTTCTGGTTGCCATTCCATGTACCCGCGCCGTTAGTCAGCGTGAAGGTGCCATTGAACGCAAGAAAGTTCGAGTCTGCTGGCGGATTATTGTCTGTTACGCCCGATATGGTAAGACAGAACGTGGGTATCTCGGTCGTCGGCGCTGCGGTACTCGGCGCTGCGGTGCTGGGCGCTTGCGTCGTGAGAGACAGCGGCGGCTGCGAGGGCTGCGCCGGTTGGTACAGCGGGTAGATGCGCTGTCGCCCGACCGTCAGGTCGGTCACACGGTGCTCATAGGCGCGGACCGCAGCGGACGCGCGTTGAACAAAATCGCCCGTCACCAGATAGCCCTCGTTTCGATCAATCTCCACGGTCACACCTCAATAAAAAACAGGCACCACGGTTGATTTCTCGGTATCCCTTTCCGCGTGGGAAGGCCCGCGCACCCAAGGCGCGTCGCCGCCGCCGAGCAGGCTCGTCAAGTCGCCAGGCCGCTGCTCGTAAGCCTTGACAAAAGCCGAGATGCGCAGCACGGCGTCTCCGCTGAGCAAGAATCCCTCATGCTCGCGTCCGTGCAAATCAGGTATCATCGTCAGTCACTCCCTTCACAATTCCAAGCGCAACACGGTGCGATACACGCCAACCCTTGCCGTTTCATGGGCTACCCCTCCATAGCTGCCTTGTCCGGCTGAAGGCTGTCCACAGCCGCGCACAACGCTTGATGCGCGAGCGCCAGCACTTCGTCTCCGATTGTCACGTCCTCCGCGTCGTTGCTGGCCATGACGCGACGGGCTATGGTCCAGCAGAGGAGCGCGCCCGCCGCGTGTACCATCTCGCTTTCGGACCACTCGGCCTCGGCTGGCGCAAGGGGATTGCCCGATGCGATTGCTTGCACCATACGCCCCGCAATCTCTTCGCTTACCGTCATGGTGAGCCTCGCCTTCCAGCCCCAAGAAGCTCGGGGCAAAACGTATCAGGCTTCACTTCCTCGACGAACTCGCTCACGTCCTTGAATCCCCGGTACACCGACGCGAACCACGCGCAAGCCACCCGCCCGAGCGACCGTAGCTTCCTTATCATCAACTGTCCGACCCGGCGTGACGTGACCTCCTTGTGGTAGCGCGAATACACCTCCTGTTCGATTTCCGAGACCGTCCTTTCGAGCGCCTCCGTCGAGATCGGCCGCTTCTCGCACGCGCGGACGAGACCGCTCATGATCTTGCTGCGGTCGAACTCGACGTGACGCCCTTCCTTCTTCATCACCCGGATCGGGCGGACCTCGATTCTTTCATACGTAGTGAAGCGCCGGCCGCAGAATGCGCGGTCAGTGCCCACAGCGCGCGAGTCCACGCCCTCACCACAGCTAGGCGAGGGGCAAGTAGTCAGCGCGCCCTCTCCATAGGTACGCACCAGTGAAGCCCTTAAACGAAATAGGGCGGTCAAAGCGCTCTCGCGCCTCGAACCGCCCTATGCAGTTCTGCGGAATTGATCCGCCGAGCCGAGACGGCTTACAGCGCCCTTGCGCTCATAAACCGCCAACCCGGTTTTTGCACTCGCTACGAAGGTCGCTGCGTTCGGCCGTTTGCCTCAAAGCCAGCGACCAGACCAGTATAGTTTCGCGCCCTCGCTAATCCCAACGTCTTAGCCAAAGGGTGCCCGGATGTGTAGCAGGTGGCTCCGGGGTCTATGCGAGCCTAATTGTTCGCTTTACGCCAATCCCTCCAAAACCCGCCCGCGCTCCCGGCTGCGAATTATACCGGCAGCGCCTGACGCGCGTGAGTCCACGACCTTATCGCGGTTCTCACGGCAGTAAGAACAGCGCATACCGCAAACCCCTTGCTAGGCGTGCCTCTTTGCGTCCCTGTCCATTGAAAAGCGCCGCAACTAGATTCGGATCATTCCCCCTACATCTAGACGAATGACAAGTATAAGGCACCATAGCTAGTATTGTCAAATCTATGCGCCTCGCCAGCGCATTGCTAAGTTACTGTCCAACATAGACTAGCGATCTTGGGCAACTATTTTTTCAGAATTCTCGTTTTTTCGCCCGCAGGCTCCCCCGCGTGCACTGAATCACCTGCGACTCGGTGCGCCTAAGCCCTGCGCCGATCCGCACCGCACGCAAACACGTCAGGACTGTTCTTGACCAACCCCATAACCGGCTGCCAGTCGCTGTGGTAAAATCCGCCCGCGTGAGATTCTACAATGCCCGCCCCTAAAAAGCTACGTGCCGGGGGAAGCGGGAAGGAGACCGCCATTCCTGACCTATGGGCGGCTTGACGCCGCTGGGCGAGAGAGTATGATATCGGCTGATGCTCCCGATTCTGTTCATGGGCAAAGACGGAGGGCAATTACGATGGCAGATGACACGTCCACGGCAGAGACGCCCGAAGGAACCATCCGTTTCCAGTGCAAGTGCGGAAAGAGCTATTCGACCCCTGCTATGAATGCGGGAAAGGTCATTGCCTGCAAAGGCTGCGGGGAGCGAATCAAGATACCCGGCCCACAAGCCCGTGAAGCAAAGGCAGAGACTGCGAAACAGGAAGTGCGCGATAGTGACGACAGCAGACCGCAAAAAACTGAGTCACCCACACCTCCTTCGGCGACGAACGTGAAACTGCACGCCATAACATACGTCTGCGTCGGGATAACGGTGCTGGCCGTGATTGTTGCAGTTTCGGCTTGGAGAGACGCAAAGGAGTTGAGAAACCAGTTGTGGCAACGTGACGACTTGACAGCATCGTCGCAGGGCCCTGCGAAATCTGCGAGCATTGCCGAAGCACCGGAACTCAAAGGCAATGACCTTCTAGCTTGGAAATTGGCATACGGCTCGGCCATCGGCGACTTCTGCTCAGAAGCTTTCCCGTCAAGGCCGATTCGCAGGTTGATGACGAAGAACGACAACGGCACTTACGTTTTTCTCTTCTCCAATCTTAACGAGACAACCCACACTCCGGGTTTCAACCCAGTGTCGTTTTACCCGCACACAATGTGGGAGGTTACCGTGATGGACTATGGCGACAAATTGCAAGTTGTCAGCAGCCATATGAAAACTCTGGCCCCTAACCAAACAATGGATGAGCTTAAGAAGCTCTTTGATGAACTCTTTGGCCAATACATTCGGACAGCACCATTGCCAGGCACGGCGAACGTTCCCGTGAAGACGGTTCCGAAACCGTAGGAACAAGAGGGTGGGCAAATGACGGACGGCGTGTGTCCCAAACCGGCTACTCACACCGGGTGACCACCACGTCTTCCATCGCGCGAGCCTGCGAAAGTGAGGCATGACATGCCTGACCGGGATGTACGCAGCGTTCGGGATCTCATCTTCTACCAGTACGCGAAATTAATCGCGCGGAGCGCCTTTCGCTGCTCGGACGGCGAGGCGGCCAAGAAGCAGCACTACGGCTTCATCAAGAAGACCTTCCGCGACCTCCAGAGCGGGCGCAAGAGTTGGTCGGACATCCTGCGGGAGGACAAGCAACTCGTGGAGGCGCCCAAGGTTTGCGTCTTCTGCGGCGCAACGGAGAACCTCGTCTGGGAGCACATCGTGCCCCGGTCTCTCCACATCAATGACCGCTGCCCCGCCTGCGACCACCTCCAGGGCATCCATAACCAGGTCTGGTGCTGCGCCCCCTGCAACTCCAGGAAGAGCACCAAAGGCCTTTACGCCTTCTTCGCGGAACTCTCCGGCGATCCCGACGGCGACTTCTTCGACTTCATCCCGGCGCTGCTGGAAAAGAAGTATCTCAAGACCATCCATTTCTGCCACGAATGCGCCGGGACGCTGACCGCCGGTGACCTGGACGGCGACGGCGCATTGACGGTGCTCGATTTGGATGAAGTGGTGCGACGGCATGTTGCTGCGCGGGGCGAATAGATAGCGCGAACCGCCGGACTTGCCCGACCTTCCGCGCCATTCTCTCGCAACGTGAGGAGTGAGACTCACATGGGCCGGAACCCGCAACACAAAGCGAAGCCGAAAGGTGCTGCGCTTGCTGGAAAGCCGGCGCGTCAATTGGGACTAGACTATTCTGGGTTCTCGCCGCGTCAGTTGGGACTGAGCGTTCTCAGTCGCTGCCTTCTCGATATACGCGAGATACTTGAAAAACCAGACGAGATACATTGGGAACCTGATACTACGGATTTTGACGAGGAGAATCCCTTCGGAGAGGTGGGACTGCCTGTTAAGACCGGGGCGAAGTACGCCTTGCAAAACCTGCTGGCGCTAGATCGCCTCATACACGAGGCAGAAGACAACACCGCGCTGCTTCTCGGGGACCCACTCAAATCGGAAGTCCTGCGTGCCCTTAGCGTAGTGCATACGGCCATCGGGCAAGCTGAGATTCCGGTAGAGTCGTCAATCTATGACAGAAAAGAGAGGATGGGCATACGGTTTGCCATTGAGAGAGTGACCTGCGCGAAGGACCGCGATGGTGGAACGCTCGCGCGCTTAGCAGATGCTGTCGGGGACTTGTGTCACACGGCCGAGGGCCCGGTGCGGGCAGACGCCGCGTCAAAGATGGACCCATTGAAGAATCCGAACCTCTCCCGCTCCACCCGCAGGCTTTGGGAGAAGTTGCGCGCTGTGCAGAAACCTCAGACTACCGACGATATGGAGGGATGGGGCTTCAGCCGGAAAACCGTAATCAAGGCCGTTAAAGAGCTTAAAGATTCGGGGCATATTACGCGTTGTACGGGCGGCGGTGTGTTGCCGAGGGAACCGAAATAGCCACCGAAATAGCTACCATTATGATACTGTAAAACCCACCACACGCGGTCATACTGTCCTATGAACTGAGGCTTCATGGGAGAGTGTGACATGGTCAAAGACCTGACCCTTGCGGAACTCGCTAGAATCACTCGCCGGCATCCTGAAACCTTGCGCCGCCTAGCGCGAACAGGGCAACTGCCGGGCGTCTATCGGCTTGGGGGCCGATGGATGATTGCGCCGCAGAACGCGCGGCGACTTCGGCGTCTTCCAGACCAAGGGCCCACCGATGACTGATACGATCTCCACTACCGAAGTCTGTCTCGGCGCGCCAGAGCTGGCGGATTCTTTGCTGTCGGTTGCCTTGGGGTGCATTGAGGCTGGCGTTTCAATCATCCCCATCGACCACACGACCAAGCGTCCGGCGGCGAACCTGTTGCCCACGAACGCTGAAGGCAAGCCGGCATGGAAGCCGTACCAGGCCGCCATCGCTGATGAGGGGACGGTCCGACAATGGTTCAAGACCGGCATCCAGAGTTTTGCCGTTGTCGGCGGCAAGGTATCCGGCGGGCTGCTGATTTTGGACTTCGACGCGCCGGAATTCTACGAGCAGTGGGTCGAGGCCGTGGGTGAGCGGGCGAACGGGCTACCGGTCCAACGGACTGGAGGCGGCGGCTATCAAGTACTCCTGCGCTGCGCCCGTCCTGGCGGAAATGACAAGCTGGCTTGGGCGCAGGATGAGAAAGAGGAAACAGGTCGCACCATTGCCATCGAGACGCGCGGCGAGGGCGGCTATGCCGTAGTGGCGCCGTCGCTGCATCCGTCGGGGAATCGGTACAAGATGCTGGTCGGAAGCCTCACGAACATCCCTGTCGTTCCTCAAGCCCGTGCCGATGCCCTGATGGCGGCCGCCCGCAAGCTGGATCAGGCTCCGTTGACCCGGCAGGAGCAGGAACGGCTGGAGACCCAGGCCCGCGAAGCCCACCGGCAACGACAGACCTACCGCCCTGGCCAACCCAGCGTCATCGCCGCCTTCAACGCGGCGCATCCCATCAAAAATCTGTTGCAGAGGTACGGGTACGTCAAGGGGGCACATGGGCGGTACATTCGGCCCGGGGGAAAGAGCGAATCAGTATCGGTCAAGGATGGGCGAAGCTGCCACTGGTCGAGCAACGATCCATTGAACGACGGCCGAGGCAAGGGCGGGTGCGGTTGCCATGACGCCTTCGACATATACGCTCACTTTGAACATCGTGGCAACGTGTCCAAAGCAGTAAAGGCAGCGGCGGACATGAGGTCCACCAACTCCGCTGACGATCTCCCACAACTGGACGCTGGCGACCGTAACCTTCCTCGCATAACGCGGGCTGTGTGGGATGCGGTGGTAGCACAGAACGAGCCGCCGCATCTCTTTCACCGTGCAGGGCAGGTCGTGTGGATAGATGAAGATGATGAAGGCATGCCGATCACTGTCGCCCTGGACAGGATCAAGTTTCGGCACCTGCTTGCCCGCGTTGCCAGATGGTATCGCTGGGTGAAGGGGAGGAAGGGCGAACCACCCGAACCGAAGGATGCCGCCCCACCCCTGGATATCGTCGAGGATGCCCTCGCGCTTCGCGGGAAGCCGCTGCCAGTGTTGGACGGACTGGCGGAGGCGCCCGTGTTCGCGCCAGATGGAACATTAGTGATCGCGCCAGGCTATTCTCCCGAAAGTCGATTATTCTATGCCCCCAGCGCGCGGTTTGTCGTTCCTCCCGTCTCAGCTGTGCCATCCGAGGGCGACGTTGATAAAGCCCGGGCGCTCATTGTTACGGAACTGCTCGGCGACTTCCCCTTTACATCTGAAACCGAACGTGCTCACGCTCTCGCACTATTGCTTCATCCCTTTGTGCGGCCTCTCATTGCGGGTTCGACCCCCTTGCATTTGATCGAGAAACCCACTCCCGGTACTGGTGCAACTCTTCTCGCTGATCTCTTGGTCTACCCGGCTCTGGGACGGCCCCCTGCCTCACTGACTGAAGGCCGCGATGAGGACGAATGGCGCAAACGTCTCACAGCCGCAGCCCGGCATGGTGGTCCTGTCATACTGATTGACAACCTGCGCCGCCGGCTGGATTCATCGAGCGTCTCGTCCGCGATAACTGCACTGTTCTGGGAAGACCGCATTCTCGGCACTTCCGATACCGTGAGGTTGCCCATGCGCTGGGCCTGGATCGCCACTGGTAACAACCCCGCCCTCTCCTCCGAGATCACGCGCCGAACCGTGCGAATCCGCCTCGATGCGAAGAGCGACCGCCCATGGCTTCGCCAGGGCTTCCGGCATCCCGACATTCGACGGTGGGCTGCTGAACACCGTGTGGAATTGGTATGGGCTGCACTGACGCTGGCTCAGAACTGGCTGGCAAAAGGCCGACCTCGCCCACCCGCACTCCCTACCTTCGGCATGTTCGAAGCTTGGAGTGACGTGATGGGCGGCATCCTGGCCTGCGCCGGGATTGCGGGGTTCTTGGGGAACCTTGACGAGTTCTACGAGTGCTCCGACGTGGAAGGCGAAGCGTGGAGAAACTTCGTCGCGGCCTGGTTTAATTCTCATGGCGAACGTGAGGTGGGTGTTGCTGAACTCTATTCCCTCGCCGCCACGGAGGACGGCAGCGCGCCGATTGACCTTGGCGATGGGACCGAGAAGAGCCAGAAGACCCGTCTCGGCAAGGCGTTGTCGGCGCAGCGCGACCGCCAGTTCGGAGCATATCGGGTTGTTGCAGGCGCCAAGAAGGATGGAGCCCAACAGTGGAAGCTTCTTACGGCGGCTGAACGTCCTGAACGTGCTGAACATTTTCCCCCGCGCGTGAGAAATGAATCCTCTGAAGAAGAATCGTTACCGGGAGCGCTTGGAAAACGTTCAGGATGTTCAGGACGTTCAGTGCCTGCATTCCGCGACCCCGGAGAAGAGGGCTGACCAGTGAAAGAAAGGCAGGAGAGCGGCTGCTCAAGCGGCCACAGGCGTGAAAGCACAGGAGGCCCGGAAATGCGTCCGGGCCTCCCGAAAGGTGAAACGATGAACGTATCAGCCGGCCAGCGCGAACTGCCCACGGTCGACCTTCTTGAACCGGGCCTCGTCACCCTTCTTCTGAATCTCGCGCAGGATGCAGGAGTAGAGCGTCGCGGCGGGCGTCTTGCCGGTTGTGCTCCACAGCTTCCTGGCCAGGACCACCTCGACGATCTCCTTCACGTTCATCGCCTTCTTGGTCTCACGCAGGACCAGGATCGCCGCATCCACCAGACCAAGGCGTTTCTCTTTGGCCTGGCGCGCGCCCTGTTGGCCCACGTTGCGCCCACGGGCCGCCTTTGCGCCTTTGCTCGCGGAGGCCTTTCCGGGCGCGCCGTGGGCCGCCTGTTTCGTGGTGAGCCGGCCTACGTCGTCGGCCACGGTCCTCACGGTAAGCCGCCCCGCGTCCGCGACGGTCATCCGCTTGCCGCCGGCGCTGACCACGCTGATCTTGCCCTTCGGGTCCACGCCCTTGACCGTCACGGCGACCTTGTTCTTCCCGATCGCCAACGTGTACGTCTCTCCCACCTTCACGTTCTCGAGCTTCATCGCACGCCCTCCCAAACGGTTCTTGCTGCCTCGTCTCGGCCAGCCCATTGGCGGCCGCCATCTCCGCCCACCACGCGGGTGGGCAGAGGGGCGGTCGTCCTACCGGCCAGTCATTCTTCGGAGATCGCTCGCCCCGACGCCGGGAGCGAAAGTCGCCAGTCGCATGACGATGGTGCGGTCCTTGTTGTTCAGGTGGAGGCCACGCACGGCGGCGACCATGTGCTCGAAGGAGCTGTATTCGTGTTCCTCGATTCCGGCGAGGACTGTCCAGTACAGCCGCCCGCTGCCCTCGCGGCGCAGTTGCTTCACATCGATGGTTACCGTGTTCGACTCCGTCGCGGGCGTCTCGACCACCTGCGTCCTCTTTCCTTCAGGCATCGTCGTCCCATTTCTGTAACCCGCCTACCATCAATGCTTTACACCAGACATGAGGGCATCCTTTTTGTCCGAATGCAAGGGGAAAATATGGAATTTCGCATGCCGCACGACGCGCGGCCATCCTGGGTTACGACGAGGAGACGGGAATGACTCCCTGCGGCCGATGCGCGAATTGTCGGAACGGCGCGCCGGGGCTATGCCTGGCCCACTATTCTGGCCTGCTGGCAGTCACGAAGGGAGTGCCGCGCGACTACTGCGAATGCGGCAAGCCGTTGTACGAACGGGATCGTCTCTGCCCGGATTGCCGGCTCGCCCATCGGCGACGGACGAAACGCGACTATCAGCGACGTTGCCGACGTGGACAGTTTACGAAAAAAGGCCCTTTGTTTATTGGGCGAAAAGGGGCTGATTTGGCAGGGGGTGGTACTTTGACACTCGGAACATCGCGGATGCGCTGTAGCGTAGCGGAGAGCGCATGACTGGGATCGGCACAATCGAGTGCGTGGCAAGTGGGCCGGCGCTGTCGCCGCTGCTGCTGGACGCGAAACGAACCGCCGAACTGTTGGGATGGTCCGTGTCGCACGTCTGGCGGCAACACGCGGCGGGCTTGATGCCAGCGCCGATGCACTCTGGCCGCCTTACGCAGTGGCGCCGCCGCGAACTGGAAGCATGGATTGACGCCGGAATGCCGCCGCGCGACAGGTGGATTTGGCCCGCGCCGGCGAATCTGACAAATAGGACTTGATTTCGTGCGAAACACATTGTAGCACTGAGCCAGGAGGAGGAAACAGAATCATGGTTCGATACTTCCGCAGATGGTGGGTGGACGAAGAGGGAAAGAAACGGATCGCCCGGATTGTCAAGGAAGCGAACGCGGCTCGCGAGACGGCTCGGGCGACGATCCGTGAGCCTGACCTCCTGGATGCCAGACTCGCGGAGATCAAGGAGCGGCAGGTTCTTCTGACGAAAAAGGCCAGGCGGTGGAGCAAGAAGACCACGATCATCTTCAAGGACCTGGCTGGCGATGTTCACCGCTTGGAGGGGTTCACGGATGATCGCGTGACGCAGAGTTTCTGCACGAACCTTGAGCACCTCATTGACCGTGCGAGCTGCGGCGAGGCGCTTGACGCAGACCTGGTTCGGTGGGTTCAGAAGCTTCCTGCGGAGACGCGCAAGCTTCTGGCAGAAGTCCATCTCTTGGACGCCGGCAGGGCAGCCGGAGCCCGGGCGCTCGTTGACCAGGTGGAGGAGTTCCGCGCGGCGCTCGTTGCCAAGGGGGCCACGGCCGCACATGCGCAGTTGACCGCCAACCGCGCCAAGGCCGTGGTCGAGGGGTGCGGCTTCAAGGGTTACGCGGATGTCTCGCCGGCGAAAGTTCTCTCGTACCTCGCGGGCATCCGCTCAGAACACTTCGCCGGCGGCAGGAAGCGGAAGGGCGTGGGTCTCCAAAGTTCGAACTGGTATCTTCAGGCGGTTAAGGGATTCTGCAAGTGGATGATCCGCGAGCGGCGCGCAACGGACAATCCGATCGCCCACTTGGAGGGGTTCAACGTGCGAGTAGACCGTCGGCACGATCGGCGCGCGCTGACGCTGGACGAATGCCGGAGGCTCATCGGGACGACGCAGAAGAGCGGCAAGACGATCCTGCAAATGGCCGGCTCGGAGCGGTCGCTGCTCTACCGGTTCGCGCTGGAAACCGGCCTGCGCTGGAATGAGTTGCGGACGCTGAAGTGCGGTAATTTCACCCTTGCCGGGGATGCGCCGACCGTCACCGTTGAGGCGGCGTATTCGAAGCATCGGCGCGAGGATCGGCAACCGCTGCGGCGAGAGACGGCGGCGCTCCTGGCCGACTACCTCGCCGGCAGCGATGCCCGTGCACCCGCCTTCGGGATGGGTTCAGCGTGCAACAAGGCTGTGCGGATGATTCAGGCCGACCGCTTGGCCGCGCGGACTGCCTGGCTGCGGGAGGCGCTGCCCGACGTGGACGAACTCAAGCGACGCGCGAAGACGGACTTCCTTCGGTACAAGGACGCGGCTGGCCGCGTAATGGACTTCCACGCGCTGCGGCATACGTTCATAACGAACCTCTGCGCCGCTGGTGTCCATCCGAAGGTCGCGCAGGCGCTCGCGCGACATTCAACGATTAGCCTCACGATGGACAGGTACACTCACCTGAGCGTTGATCGTGCGGCGGACGGTCTCATGGCGCTCCCGTCGTTGGACGCTCCGAAGGCCGAGGCGGCAGAAATTCGGAAGACCGGCACGGATGACGTTGCGCTCGTGAAGGCACCCGCTCCGGCGGGAACCACTGCACGTTTTCTGCAACGGGACCGGATTTTCACCGCGATTTCTGGCCATTCTGGGACACAGAACGGCGATTCGGAAAGGGAGCTTGAAACGAGCGGAATAGGCGCGAAAACGCTAGAGAATCCGCGCGTTTCCACGCGGTCCGAATTGGAGGCGGCGCCCGGATTCGAACCGGGGATGACGGTTTTGCAAACCGTTGCCTTCATCCACTTGGCGACGCCGCCTCGCGCGGACCGAACTGCGGAATAGTCAGGATAACCGACGGCGCGGAAAGTTGCAAGCCATCAGGTTTTGTCGGCGGGCAGGTAGGGCGTCTTGATAAAGATCACCCGCGCGGGTCCGCCGGCTTCGTTGCAGAGGTCGTGTCGTTCCGGCGGTTCCAGCCGGAAAACGTCGCCCGGCCCGGTCCGGATCCTTCGGCCGTCCACAACCAGGGTCGGGGTCCCCTCGAGGACGTAAAAAGTTTCCTCGACTTCCTTGTGCCCGTGCTCGCCCATCGCCTGGCCCGGCTTGAGCAGGATCAGGCCCCAGTCGAGTTTCGGGCCGCGCATGAAATACTTCACGCCCCAATCGCCGCCGCGGAATTCGCAATCGCGCTCGTTGACCTTCTGCATGGTTTGCCTCCGGGGATTCCTCAAATCGTTTTTCGGAGAATCTCGACGAGGTCCGCGTCAGTCGGGACCCGCGGGTTGTTCGCCGTGCTGCCGCTGCGACTCTCAGCGAGGATCCGCGGAAACGCAGATTCCTCGACGCCGAATCTCTCGAGCCCGCCGGTGATGCCGACGCGGCGGTTCAGCGCGTTCAGCGCCGCCGGGACCTCGCGGCCGGACTTGCAGCCGATCCGCTCCGCGATCCGGTCGAACTTCTCCGGCTGCGCGGGCAGATTGAACTCGCACACCTGCGGCAGCAGCAGCGCGCAGGCCAGCCCATGCGGCACGTGAAAGAGCGCGCCGACCGGGTGCGCCAGGCCATGGACCGCGCCCAGCGCCGCGTTCGTGAATGCGAGGCCCGTCAGCAGGCTGCCGAGCGCCACCGGTTCGCGGTTCTCGATCTTCGAGCCGTCCTCGACCGCCGCCGGAAGATGCCGCGCGAGAAGCTCGATCGCCTGGAGCGCCAGCGCGTCCGACGCCGGGTTCGCGATACGGCCGACGAAGCACTCGATCGCTTGCGTCAGCGCGTCCATGCCGCTCTGGGCGGTGACGTCCGGCGGAAGAGCCAGCGTCAACTCCGGGTCCACCAGCGCCGCCTGCGGCACCATGAACTCGTGCCGGATTCCCTTCTTGGTCTGCGTCACCTCGTCAGTGAGAACGGAGACGCGCGTGCATTCGGAGCCTGTGCCCGCCGTCGTGGGCGCGGCGGCGAAGAAGAGCGACGGCCTTTCGAGATTGCGCTGCCCGCGGAAGAACTCGCGAACCGTGAAAGACTGCGGCAGCATCGCCGCGACGATCTTGCCCGCGTCGAGCGCGCTGCCGCCGCCGATCGAGACGACCATGTCGCAGCCGGCATCGCGCGCAGCGGCGATGGCGCGGTCGCACGTGGCCAGGCTCGGGTCGTTCTCGACGCCCTCGAAAAGCCGCACGGCGATTCCCGCGGCCGCCAGCATCTCTTCCGCCTGCGCCAGTTTGCCGGAGCGGCGCAGCGCCGAGCGGCCCGTCACCAGCAGCGTGCGCCGGCCGTTTCCTCGGCAGACCTCGCCGAGGCGCGAAAACGTCCCCGTCCCGAACAGAATCTTCCTGGGGAAAACCAAGTCGAATTTCATTGGGCGTCTTCCTGTCCCGGGCTGATTTCCAATGGCGGCGATTATACTACATTCCCGACCGCGATGAGTCACAAGAATTCAGGTTTTCAGAAGGGCTGCATGAACGGCGCAAGGAACGGGCTAGTTGACCTGCCAAGTCGGGTATGTTAGATTGGATAAATTATCCAGCGAAAGGAACTTCCATGGCGAAGTGCGCGCTCAATATTCTCGAACTGGTCGGCGACACGCCGATTGTTCGGCTGAACCGCCTGCCGGGACCGAAAGACGCCACCGTCTGGGCGAAGCTGGAGTCGTTCAACCCGATGTCCTCGGTTAAGGACCGCATCTGCCTGGCGATGATCGAGGCCGCCGAGAAGGAAGGGAAGCTCAAGAATGGCATGACGGTCGTCGAGCCCACGAGCGGGAACACCGGCATCGGCCTGGCCATGGTCGCGACGGTTAAAGGCTATCGGCTGATCCTCACCATGCCCGATACGATGTCCGTCGAGCGGCGAAAACTGCTGAAGGCGCTCGGGGCGGAATTGGTCCTGACGTCCGGCGCCGAAGGGATGCCCGGCGCCATCCGCAAAGCCGAGGAACTGGTCGCGTCGAGCCGGGATTACTACATGCCGCAGCAGTTCAACAATCCGGCCAACCCGGAGGCGCATCGGTGTACGACTGCGCTGGAGATCCTTGAGCAGATGGACGGCAAGGTGGACGCGTTCGTGGCCGGCATCGGCACCGGCGGCACGATCACCGGCGTGGGAGAAATATTGAAGAAGCGGATCCCGACGGTGCAGATCATCGCCGTCGAGCCGGCCGCCTCGCCGGTGTTGAGCGGCGGCCCGCCGGGCCGGCATCGCATCCAGGGCATCGGCGCGGGCTTCGTGCCGGCGGTGTTCAACCGCAGTATCGTGGACCGCATCATTCCTGTGCCCGATGAGCAGGCGGCGGAGACGGCGCGCCGGCTGGCGCGGGAAGAAGGCATCTTTGCGGGCATCTCCTCCGGCGCCGCGGCCTTCGCGGCGCTGCAGGTCGCCCGCGAGCTGGGCAGCGGAAAGAACCTCGTCGTCCTGCTGCCGGATACCGGAGAGCGATACCTGAGCACGGACCTTTTCGAGGCGATGGCGTAAGACGGAACGGAACGAGTGGTCGGTTACACAAGAAATGACAGGCCGTGTCACCCTGAGCGAAGCGAAGGGTCTCACACCATGAACCGTTGCAGGCCGTTGCGTATGAGATTCCTCGCTGCGCTCGGAATGACGATCTTATCAGTTCGCGTGTAACGAAACACCAGGGAATTCAGGACATGGCAAAGACCATCCAAGAGATCAACGAGAAAATCCGCAAGGGCCAGGTGGTCGTTGTGGACGCCGAGGAGGTCATCGAGATCGTCGCCGAGAAGGGCGCGAAGAAGGCGGCGCAGGAAGTGGACGTCGTGACGACCGGAACGTTCGGACCGATGTGCTCTTCGGGCGCATTCCTGAACACCGGCCACACCAAGCCGCGCTGCAAGTTCGCGCGAGCCTGGCTCAATAACATCAACGCGTATGCCGGGCTCGCGGCCGTGGATATCTACATCGGCGCCACCGAACTGCCCGCCGGCGATCCGGCCAACAGTGTCTTCCCCGGCAAGTTCGAGTACGGCGGCGGGCACGTGATCGAGGACCTCGTCGCCGGCAAGGACGTGGAACTGCGCGCCGAGGCGTATCCGACGGACTGCTATCCGCGCAAGGAAGTCCGGTCGCGCATCTGCCTGAAGGACCTCAACCAGGCGGTGCTCACCAACCCGCGCAACGTGTACCAGAACTACAACGTGGCGGTGAACCGCGACGCCAAGCGCGTCCTCTACACCTACATGGGCCTGCTCCAGCCGAACATGGGCAATGCCAATTACTGCTCGGCCGGCCAGCTCAGTCCGCTGCTGAACGACCCGCTCTACCGCACCATCGGCCTGGGCACGCGCATCTTCCTCGGCGGAGGCGTCGGTTATGTCTGGTGGGAAGGCACTCAGCACGCGCCGGCGGCCGCCCGCGCGCCGAACGGCGCGCCGCTCGCGCCGGCCGGAACGCTGGCCGTCTGCGGCGACCTTAAGGGGATGAACCCTCGCTGGATCAAGGGCGTCTCGCTCGTCGGCTACGGCGTCAGCCTCGCCGTCGGCGTCGGGATCCCGATCCCGATCCTCGACGAGGAAACGATGCGCTACTGCGCAGTCAGCGACGCGGACCTCGTCGCGCCCATCGTGGATTACTCCACCGACTATCCGCAATGCGTCCCGGGCAACCTCGGCACGGTGAGCTACAAGGAACTCAAGAGCGGCAAGATCACGGTGAACGGGAAGGCGATCCCCACGGCCGGACTTTCCAGCTATGCCCGCGCGAAAGAGATCGCCACGGTCCTCAAGGACTGGATCAAGAAGGGCGAGTTCCTCCTGACGCAGCCCGTGTCGCCGCTTCCGGGACTGGAGAGCGGCCAGAAATGCAAGCCGTTCGTCGAGCGGCCGCCGGTCTGAAGAACAGATGAGAAGCTGAAGGAGTTCGGTCATGGCCAGCGAAAAAGTCGTCCTCAAGTTCCCGCCGCACATCGTCCGCGAGCCGATCGTGTACCATCTGATCAAGGACTACGACCTGCGCGTGAGCATCATGCGGGCCAGCATCAACCCCGATGAAGCCGGCCAGATGGTCCTGGCGATCGAGGGGAACAAGAAGCAGCTCGAGGCGGGACGCGAGTACCTCGAGAGGAAAGGCGTGCTGCTGCAGCCGCTTTCGAAGGACGTGCTCTGGCGTGAAGACCGGTGCGTGCATTGCACGGCGTGCATCTCGGTCTGCCCGACGGCGGCGCTCCAGGTGAACCGGTCCACCATGATCGTGTCGTTCGACAGCGACAAGTGCATCGGGTGCGAGCTGTGCATCCCGGTGTGCATTTACAAGGCGATGGAGATCCAGTTCTAATGCGCTTATCCACGAGAGGTCGTTACGGTCTGCGGGCGATGATGGACATCGCGATTTACGGCGCCGAGGGGCCGGTCAATCTCAAGGAAATCTCCGCGCGGCAGGAAATCTCCGTGGATTACCTGGAGCAACTCCTGCGTCGCCTGCGGACAGCGGGGCTCGTGCGGAGCGTCCGCGGGCCGCACGGCGGCTTTGCGCTGGCGAAGCCGTCGGAGAAGGTTCACGTGTGGGAAATCCTCGCGGCGCTGGAGCCGGACATCGCCCCGGTGTTCTGCGTGGATGAGAAACTCCTCGCCCGCGTGCCGAAGAAGCGCTGCAAGCGGATGAGCCGCTGCGCGACGCACCTCCTCTGGCTTGGCCTTGCGGAACAGATGCGCGCCTATCTGCAAAGCAGGTCGCTCCACGACCTCGTCGAGTCCAGCGCTCGAATCTGCAATGAGTCCACACCGGGCGAGCCGGTGACCTTCCAGATCTGAGTGCGGAGTGCGGAGTGAACGAACGGCAGTATGTGCTCCAGTCCGCAATCCGCCTTCAGCATTCCGCAATCCACAGTCGCACTCTGTTGACCGAACCTCCTGAACGGGATAGGATACGGCTTGGCAGCCGCGTCCGAAGAATCACGGGCCCATAGCTCAGTTGGATAGAGCGGCGGACTCATAATCCGTTGGTCCCCCGTTCGAATCGGGGTGGGCCCATTTATGCCTATGTCGAATGCTTAATGGAGCAGGGCTTCCGCGTGCTTTCGGGGCGAGGGGAGGAAACAAGATGGGCATACATCGGTCATCGCTGAAACGTTCCGTGCGCATTCTGACTGGGGCGGCGCTGGGCGCGCTTTGTTTCGGCTTCGGGTCTTCCGCCGGCGACCGGCCGGCGATGCCGGCCGTGACTCAACCGGTATTGTTCAATACGCCCGAGGCCGATAAAATCCTCGTCGCGCTGCAGGTGTTCCCGCCCGACAATCCCTGGAACGAGGACATCTCGAAACTCCCCGTCCTCAAGAACTCTGAAGCGATGATCGCGACGATCGGGCCGCAGAAGAAGTTGGCATATAACCTCGATATGAACTTCGTCCTGGTCCCGGGCGACCAGGAGCGCGTCGAGGCGAAAATCCTGGGCTATCCGGGTGAATCGGATAAAGGCCCGTACCCGATTCCCGACAACGCGCCGATCGAGGGCTGGCCGCTGGACGGGCGCACGCTCGCCGCCGCGCAGACCGGTACGGAAGACACAGACCGGCACATGATCGTCGTGGACCCGGTGAACCGCATGCTCTATGAGTTCTACCAGGGGCGCAAGACCGCCACCGGTTGGACGTGCACCAGCGCGGCGGTCTTCGACCTGAAGTCGAACAAACTCCGGCCCGACGGCTGGACTTCGACCGACGCGGCCGGACTGCCGATCTTCCCGGCGATCATTCGCTACGACGAGGTCGAGCGCGGTATGGTCGAACACGCGATGCGCTTCACGGTGAGGCACACGCGCCGGACGTACGTTTATCCGGCCACACATTTCGCCAGCAGGAATCCGGACCCGAATCTGCCGCGGATGGGCGAGCGGTTCAGACTGCGGGCGGATTTCGACATCACCGGCTTCTCGCCGCACATGCAGGCGATTCTCAAGGGGCTGAAGAAGTACGGCATGTTCGTGGCCGATAACGGCGGCGACTGGCGCATCTCCGTCGCGCCGGACACGCGAATCAAGGGGCTGAACGAACTGCGAAAGTTGAAAGGCTCGGATTTCGAGGTTGTCGAGCCGACCGGGCCGAACGAGGGTCCGCGGGCGAAATGAGCGTCGAGCGCGGAGCGTTCCATGCGGTTCAGGGCAAACTGCGGAGGGATGCGGCGATGAAGAAGGCCATCGTCGGGGTTCTGGCGTGTGCGCTGGCGGTTGCGTTCGCCGCGTGCGCCTGGATGGGCATTACGCAGCACAACGGGTCATGCTGGGAATCCTCCACCATCGTTCGCGTGGAGGGACCGGGCCTGACTGCGGGGAACTTCTCCCTGGGTTACATGCGTTGGTTGACCGCGCCGGCTGATGGAAATCCAGGCGCGCTGCTGGTACGGGACGGCGACCTGCTGTATGTCAAACTGGAGGGGAAAGATGCCGATAAAGAAGACTTCATCGTTCCGTGGAGGCTCGACGACGGCGCGAAACTGTCGCTTAAGATGGAGGGCCCGTGCCTGATTCTGGGCGAGCGGGTCGTTTCGCTCGTCCTCGGGAAAGATGCGGCGGGTTGGGACTGGCTCGCCAAAGCCTCGAAGGGGGACTTGGCCGCGCTGCAGTTCGTCAAGGTTGACGGGGCGATCCCGGACGACCGGTATGGTCTGTTCGAGAAACTAGCGCAGGTCAACCCGCACGTCGGCCTTGCGGTGCCCGGCAGCGCAGTCCTGGCACGCGTGCCCTCGCTTGATCCGCGCTTTCTCATGCTGGAGGACGGCCCGGTCGCGCAGGCGGACTTGGACGCGCTTGCGAAGCGGAACGCAATTGAGACCCTCCAGCTCAGTCTGGAGAACGCGGATTTGAATCTCCAGGGACTCGCGGCGCTGCCGAAGCTGCGCCGGCTCATGCTCGAGAAACATGAATCGGCGAAAACGGCCCTGCCCGACTTGCCGCGCCTGGAATCGCTTACTTTCTATGATAGCACTCTCCAGGATCTGACGCCGCTCAAGCCGTTGACCGGGCTGAAGGAATTGAACATCACTCTGGGTACCACGATCAGCCTCAAGGGTATCGAAGCGCTGCCGCAGCTTCAGGAGGTGGGCGTTAATTGCAAGGATAAAAAGGCGCTGGATTGCGCCCCGCTCGACGGCCTGAAGCGGCTTCGATGGTTGGCGCTCGGGCCGTGCGTCTCGGCCGACGAGTTCGTGCGGGTCGTTCAAACGCATCCGGACCTTCAAGTGGTCGAGGTTTTGGGATGCGAGGGGATCAAAAGTCTCGCGCCGTTGGCGAGCCTGCATGAGCTCAAGGCGCTGGTCTTCCTGCCGACTCCCGCCGAGAAGGACAATGAAGTCTCGATCGAGCCATTCAAACAGATGAAGCAACTCCGCCTGCTGGTCCTTTCGGAGGAGGCGTTCAAGGAAAAGCCGGGCGACTTGGCCGAACTGCGCGCCGAATTGCCCGGTTGCGTCATCGCCGAGGGTGAGCCATTCTGCCTGGGCTCCGGCCGCATCCTGCTGCTCGTCCCGGCGGTGGCTTTGGGGTGGCTGTTCATCGCCGGACGGCGGAGTCGGGCGGCATGAGTTCCGGCCGAACGCAACCGCTTCTGGAAGCGCTGCTGGCCGCGGCGGGAATGGTCCTCTTTGCGCTTTTCGTCCGAAGCGGCCCGCCGTGGAGTCTTGTCTCCTGCCTTGGATTGGCGCTGACGGCGCTGGCGGTGCTGCTGTCGCTGCGCCGCGAGCGGACGATGGCCGGCCTTCTCGGCCTGGTGCCCTTCGGCAGGCGCGCCGCGTTCATGGGACTTCTCGGCATTGGGCTGGGGCTCGGGTTCGGGTTGCTCTTTCGATGGAAGTTCGGGCTGCACTGGTTCCCGGGCGCGCTGGGGCCGTTCGCGCCGGTGGCGGGGGCCATCGGCGGCGTCGAAGAACTGCTCTACCGTGGATACGTGCAGGGGCGTCTGAACCGGATCAACGGCGTCCTGGGCGTGATCGGCGCCGCCGCCGCGCATACAGCGTACAAGACTGCGCTGTTCCTGCCGCCTGTCCTGGGCCCGTCGAGCGGCCCGCCGGCCGGCGTTGACGTGGACTGGCGCGTCCTGGTGTTCTGGACGTTTTCAGGTGGCCTGATCTTCGGCGTGTTGAGGCAGGTCGCGCGGAATGTTGCCCCGGCGCTCGCGGCGCACGTCGCTTTCGACGTGGTCGTGTACGGCGAGCTTGCCCGCGCGCCGTGGTGGGTGTGAAAAACAAGTTGCTTTTGCCCCCTTGACATGCGATACTTTGATGAGGCGCGTCGCGTGCTGTCCGGCGGAACTCAGGGTTCCGCCAGCCGAAAGTGCGCCCGTTCGATGACCCGGCCACCAGGGATCGGGTCGCTGTGCTTTTTGTCAGGAGGCCGACGGTGGGGAAGAAATTGTACGTGGGGAGCCTTAGCTATAATGTGACGAGCGCGGAATTGCAGAAGCAGTTCGCCGCGTTCGGCACGGTGACCAGCGCGGATGTGGTGATGGACCGCGAAACCGGCCGGAGCAAGGGCTTCGGTTTCGTGGAGATGAGCACGGAAGAGGAAGCGAAGGCGGCGATTACCGGGCTGAACGGCAAGGAACTCGACGGACGCTCGATCATTGTCAACGAAGCGCGGCCGAAGCCTGAAGGCGGCCGTGGCGGCGGCGGCGGTGGCGGCGGACGCGGCGGATTCGGTGGCGGCGGTGGCGGCGGCGGACGCGGACCGCGGTACTAGTCCGCTTCGAGCGAGTCGTTCCGCAGAAATAGGCGGGGCGGTGCGCAGGTTGATCCGGATCGTTTCGGACCCGGAGTGACCTGCACCGCCCCGTTTTTTTATTTCAGGTCCCGGCGACCAGCCGCGCGCTGGGATATAATTATTACAGGAGGGGTAGTTGCAAAGGAGACAAACATGGATATGCTGAAAATCCCATCTTTCGCGTCGGGCTTGGCGGTATTGCTCCTGCTGAGCAGTTGCGGGGGCGGCATCGACAGCCATACGGCTCGCGCTGAGGACAAGACAGGAGGGGCGCCAATGGAAGAAGCCATTTTTGCGGGCGGATGCTTCTGGTGCATGCAGGCGCCGTTCGAGAAGCTCAAAGGCGTTTCGAGCGTCGTCTCCGGTTATACCGGCGGTGCAGGCCAGAACCCGACTTACGACGATTACGCGGAGAAAGGCCACGTCGAGGCGATTGACGTGACGTTCGATCCGGCGCAGATTACGTATTCTCAACTTCTCGACGTCTTCTGGCGGCAGATTGATCCCACCGACGCCGGCGGACAGTTCGTGGATCGCGGCCCTCAGTACCGGTCGGCCATTTTCTACCTCAACGATCAACAGAAACTTCTGGCGGAGAAGTCCAGACAGGACCTCGCCGCGTCCGGGAAGTTCGACAAGCCGGTCGTCACCGAAATCGTCAAGGCCTCCGTCTTCTACAAGGCCGAGGACTATCACCAGGACTACTACAAGAAAAACCCGATCCGGTACAAATTCTATCGCTCCAGGTCCGGGCGCGACGATTACCTCGACAAGGTCTGGGGCAAGGACCGCAACGTGAGTGAGTCGCACGCGAGCGCCCAGGGATTCTCCAAGCCCACCCTGGCGGAGCTCAAGAAGAGCCTGACCGCGATCCAGTACAAGGTCACGCAGGAGAGCGGCACTGAGCCGCCGTTCAAGAACGAGTACTGGAACAACGAGCGCGCCGGGATCTATGTGGACGTCGTTTCCGGGGAGCCGCTCTTCTCCTCGCTGGACAAATTCGAATCCGGCACGGGCTGGCCGAGTTTCACGCGGCCGCTGGAACCGGGCAACATCGTCGAGCGCGAGGACAACTCGCTCTTCTCGAAGCGCACGGAAGTTCGCAGCAAGGGCGCGGATTCGCATCTCGGCCACGTCTTCGACGACGGGCCCGCGCCGACCGGACTGCGCTACTGCATGAACTCCGCCGCGCTCCGGTTCATCCCGAAGGAAGACCTGGAGAAGGAAGGCTACGGCAAGTACCTGCCCGTCTTCGACAAGGCCGCGGCACACTAGCCGCGCCGGCCGCCGTGCCACCGCGCGAGGCGGGCGGGCGATACGCCGAGCAGGCAGCCGCAGATCAGCACTTGGTTCAGGCAGGTCTGCCGGAGCACGCCGTGTTGCACCCAGCGCCGCGCGGAGGTCAGCGCGGGCGCCGGGACGATGGCGATGCGGCCCCGGCATTTCAGCCGGCGCACGAAGTTGAAATCCTCCATGACCGGAATTTCCGGGAACCCGCCGCTTTGCCGGAACGCCTCCGCCGTCAGGAAGAGCGCCTGGTCGCCATACGGCATCTGCAGCCAGCGCGAGCGCGCGTTGGCGAGGCGCTCGATCATGCGCAATCCGCGGCTCGCCGACTCGATGCGCAGCTCGAACGCGCCGGCCACGACTCCTTCCAGGCACAGCGTCCAGCGCACGCTTTCGGCGAAATCATTCGGCAGGCGCGTGTCGGCGTGAAGGAAAAGCAGTATCGGCGACTCCGCCCTCGCTGCGCCGAGGTTCATCTGGCGCGCCCGGCCCGGCGGGCTGGAATACGCGTGCGCGCCGGCGGCCAGCGCGCGGTCGAGCGTCCCGTCCGCGCTGCCTCCGTCCACAACGATCACTTCGATGCCGCCGACGGCGCGCAGCTCGGATATCCGGTCTGCGATCTGCGCCGCCTCGTTGAGCGTTGGGATGACGACGGAGATATTCGCCCCGCTCAGACGAGAAGGAGAGCGCTTCTTCGCCTCCTCCCAAATCGGAAGGTCCTCCGGCCGATCCACGTCCGGTAGCGGCTCGAGGAGGCGGACTGAAAGGCCGAGAGATCGGGCGCGATCGCGCGTCCGCTCGAGTACGGAATCCGTGCTCCAGGGCATGTCGGCGAACAGCGCGGGCGCCGGCCGGCGCAGCCCGATCAGCCAGTAACCGCCATCGGTCGCCGGCCCAAGGACGAGGTCCGTCCTGCGCAATGCCGCGAGCGCCGCGCGCATGACCGGCGCATCCAGACCCGGGCAATCGGTTCCGACCAGCACTACGCGGCCGGCGCCGCGCGAAAAGGCGTCGCGGAACGCGGTCTCCATCTTCACACCCAGGTCGCCTTCGCCCTGCGGCTGGTAATCCATCTCGCTGCCGAGCCACTCACGCATGCGGTCGGCGGTTCCGCCGGCGAACCGCACTTCCAGAGCGACGCGCTCCCGTCGCGCGACCTCGCGCGCGTGCGAGATCGTGTGGAGCACCATCTGCCGCTGCAAATCCGCGGCCCCGTCCGCGCCGAGGACGGGAATAAGGCGCGTCTTCGACGCGCCAGGCTCAGGCCAGCGGGTAAACACGATCAGTGTTGATTCAGGCATGCAAATTGGATTCGTTTTTTCAAATCGCCTTTCGCGCGTTATCTGGTACCACGCCAGCATCTTACGACTTCTCATGCACACATATCACTACTCCAGTGTATCATAATATTTCTTATTTGTCAAGCGGCCGGCGCGATTTTCACGGCGCCGGGCGAGCAGCCTGTTGCCGCAGCTCACACTGAAGACGCCGGTTCAGACATATCTTTTCCTGAAAATATGTTTCCGTTTATCCAGTTGCTCATAGCCCTTCACCGGTAAAACGTTCGACTCTGTACACGAAGAACAGAGTGTATCGGCGCTTGTTCAATAATGACCCAGCATGTAAAAAGACGCGACGCAACTTTTTGGGTCAATGCCGGCTATGACCTTGCTGCGGCGCTGGATCGCGGTAATTGGGCGAAAGCACCGAGAAGGCACGGCCTTTGCTACAAGCCATACCTGGATAGTTTTATCGTTCAGGAATGAGGCATCTTGAATTGTGAAAGGAGGAATCGAGCGCAGTGAGAAAGCTTGTTCAAGAGATGCTGCGGAAACATGCATTCGCGGCCTTGGAGCGTACCATACTGGCGAGGAAGTCCACGACATCCGTGAACCGCCGGCTATTCGGGAGACTTCGGTTCCAGGGAAAAGGAGGATAGGATATGAGGCACATCGGGATCGCACTGCTCGTCGTCACAATGGTATTCGGATTCACCGCCGTGGCGCAGGCCCAACACAGGCAGCGCGGCGAGGGCGGGCAATACCCGCCGCCCTGGCAGGAAGGTCACCGCATGGTCGCCCGCGCCGTAGGTCAAGTGACTGGGATCAGCGGCAACACGCTCACCATTTCAGCCACCGTTAATGGTCAGGCGCAGGTCGTGGTTGTCACCTTCGACAGGCGGACGCACTTCGGCGCCGCTCAGGAGGGCAACGCGCAATCGCAGGTAGGCGCAGGGTCTCAAGGGAATGCGGTAACATCCGCGGACGTCCTGGTTGGAGAGACGGTCAAGGTGTATTACACTGTGGGCGACGACGTCGCCGAGACGGTCATCATCATCTCCGCGCCGGCGGGAGCGGGCGATCTGACGTAAACCTGCCGAAGTGAGCGCGCGTTACGCTGGAGGCAGGGCAGCTTGAGCAGCATCGGGCCACCGGTGGTGGCGGTGCAGCGGGCCTCTTCCCGACTGCGCATCCGTCACCGGTGGTAAACGGTCGGCCTTCCACCATGACGGCACGACGAACTCATGGATTCCCGCTTCCGCGGTTTGCCCGCCGCAGGAGCGGGAATGACTCTTCCGCAACGGCCGGCTACGTCTTGTGCAGGACGCCGGCGCCGTTCTCGGCGATCTCGAGGACCGCCGCCAGCAGCAATTGCGTGCTGCGGACCAGGTTCTCGAGGTTCACGCGTTCGGGGATGTCGCCGGGCAGGTGGTATTCCGTATCGCGGCCGCCCCCCATGTTCATCACCGTCGTGCGAAACCCCGCCTTGATGTACATGCCGTCATCGTCGTTCACATGCGCCTTGAAATGAGTTTGCACGTTCAGGCCGATGCCGTAACGGGCAGCGCAGGACGCGATGAAGTCAGCCAGGGGCTTGCCTTCGTCGGTGCTGTACGCGATGCCATGCATCAGCTTGCCGGCGAGCATCTCCGCGTCCGACCTGGCGTCCAGCAGGTCCTGGTTCAATACGGCGATGAGCCGGTCGCCGCGCGCGGCGGCGGCTTCGGCCGCGGGGCGGCTCGTCCACGGCACATGCTCCTCGTTGCAGAAGAGGAAGCGGACCGAGCGCTTCAGATCGCAGGCCGCCAGAATCCGCGCTATCTCCAGGTTGGCCACGGTTCCGGTTCCGTTGTCGTGCGCGCCGGGTGAATCTATCCAGCTCATGGAATCCTTGTGCGCGATCAACTGGACGATCTCCTCAGGCTGCCCGCGGCCTAGGCGGGTCGCTTCGAGGTTCGCTGCGTCATACCAGGGGTCGCTCGGCTCGGGCATAGAGAACCAGGAACTCGACGGCTGCTTGGTCTTGTCGCAGCGCCAGGCCTGGACTTTGTAATGGGTGGCCGCCACTTCGTAACCGGCCGACTTGAGCAGGCCGCTGATATATTTGTCGGCCTCGTCCAGCGAGCAAACGCTCTGGCCCGGCCGGGTATAGTTCACTTTGCGGAACAGCAGCGGGTCTCGGCAGAGGTAGAACAGATCGCGGCGGATGCGGTCGGCGGACACCTTCTGAAGCGCGTCTCGGATCATCGCTGAACCTCCTGGCCAATCGCGGCGACGCCGCGAAACGGTTGTCGGACTCAACGGACGAATGGCGGGGACACTGAACGCTCGGCCGGACTATCCCGCTTGACCGTCTTCCGGAGGACCACCAGGTCCTCGCACGATATTCTACGCTTGGTGCGTCGGGTGTCAACTCCACTTTCGATAATAGAGGGCGGTGGGGCTGCTGAACAAGTCTCGTCGTCATTCCCGCGAATGCAGGACGGCGATTCATGCTTGCGGCGGTCCGCACTTCTCGGGCGTCCTGCTCAGCGGTAGCGCGTAAGCCGGGGAGGACGTTCTTGATAGGCGGCGTAGAGCTTCCGCCACGACGGTTTGATCCGTTCTTCGAGGAGCGGACGCTTGAGGTTCCACGGGATGAAATATCCCTCGGTGAAGCGACCGCAGAGCGGACAGAATCGGTCGAATGTCATGTCTTCAGCACGAGCGCTCCGCCGCAGGACGAGCCGGGGCCGGCGGTGCAGCCGTAGCAGTGGTCGCCGGTGGTGATGCGCCGCCGCGCCAGCATGCCGCCGTCGAACCGCCGCAGGTGGCTCGGCGCGCCGTGGTTCACCGGACAGCCTAGGGCCAGGTTGAAGTCGCAGTCGTAAAGCGTGCCGTCCCACGCAACGCTCAACTGGCGGCGGCACATCAGGCCATCGAGCGTCTGCGGGTTGAACGCCGCACGCAGGAGTTGCAGGTATTCCTCTTCCTGCCCGTCGCGGCGGAGCAAGTCGCGGAAGCGGCCGAGCGGCATGTTGGTGATCGTCAGGAGGCGCGTGAAGCGGATGCCGAAACGGGCGTCCAGTTCGCGCCGGTAGTCCGCTTCGAGCGCGGCCTGGCCGCCCGGCAGGAATGCGCCGCCGGGGTTGTAGACCAGGTTCAAGGTCCGGCGCTCATCCACGCCATAGCCGAGCGCGTTCAGCCGGCGCAGAGCGGCGACGCTCCGCTCATAGACGCCCGCGCCGCGCTGCGCGCGGACGTTCTCCTCGGTATAGCACGGCATCGAGGCGACGAGTTGGACTTCGTGGCTGCCGAAGAACTCCGGCAGGTCCTGCATGCCCGGCTCGAGGAGCACCGTCAGATTCGTCCGCACCTGCACGGCGAATCCGTCGCTGCGGAGCTGGGCAACGAACTTCCGAAAATGCGGGTTCAACTCCGGCGCGCCGCCGGTGACGTCCACGAGCCGGCAACGGCAGTTTCGGGCCGCGCGGAACACCTGCTCCATCGTCGGCCAGGGCATCGCCTCGGCCCTTGCGGGCGATGCGTCCAGATGGCAGTGCGCGCACGACTGGTTGCACCGCAGGCCGAGGTTGACTTGCAGCGTCCCGACTTCCACCGCGCAGATCGGCTGGCCGAGCGCCTTGGTGCACGACTGCTCGAATGAGTCCATTCGCGGTCCTCTCATTCCGATTCCGATTCGTTATGCACCTTTCAACCTATCACCTGCGGTGGCGCGAGTCAATAATTTTGCCGGCGGGACTTGGCGCCGTGAGAGAGCCTGAAGGCGGCGTGAAGGAGTTGAGCAGGAGGATCGAGCAGGTCAAAGCCGCCGTCGGCGCGCGATGATCGGCGCTCAACGCCGGGACTCGTTCAGCGCGGCGGCGCGCCCGGAGAGCCGGGCTTCGCGGCCTGCGCGCCTTCGGTTTGCCAGCCGCCGCCGAGCGCTTTATAGAGTTGCACGACGGTGAGCAACTGCCCGAGCTGCGTCCGGGCCAGGGCGGTCTCGGCGGGGAAAATCTGCTGCTGAGCCAGGAGGACTTCGTAGTAGCTCGCGCGCCCGGCGCGGAAGCGCTCCATGGCGACGCGGACGGCCTCGCGATATGCGGCCACGGCTCGGGCCTGCTGCTGCCGGACCTCCTCGAACTTCTGCCGCGAGATCAGCGCGTCGGAAACTTCCTGCAGCGCGCTCAGCGCGGTCTGCTGATACTGGAGCTTCGCCTGTTCCCACGCCGCTTTGGCCTGGCGATACTGGGCGCGGAGCAGGCCGCCTTGAAAGATGGGGCCGACCAGGGTGCCGCCGAGCGACCAGGCGTTCCACGTGCCATTGGTCATGGCGGGCAGGCTGGGAGCGACCCGGCCCAGGAAACCGGTCAGGTTAATCTGCGGAAAGAAATCGGCCTTGGCGACGCCGATCTGCGCGTTGGCGGAGCGGAGCAACTGCTCGGCCTGGCGCACGTCCGGCCGCCGTTCGAGCAGGGCGCTGGGCAGGCCGGCGGGGACTTCAGGCGGCAGCGCCTGTTCCAGCAGCGCCGCGCGGTGTGCGACTTCGCGCGGGCTGCGGCCGAGGAGAATGCTGATCTGGTTCTCCTTGATGGCGATCTGGCGCTCGAGTTCGGGTATGCTCGCGGAGGCCGATTCGAAAAGAGCCTCGGCGCTGTCGGTCTCCAACGTTGACGCAACGCCTCCTCCGAGACGGTCCTGGAACAGTTTCAGGCTCTGGGCGAATGAGTCGGCGTTCCGCCGGGCGATGGCCAGTTCTTCATCGAGTTCGAGCAGCTCGAAGTACGCCGTGGCCACGTCGGAGACGAGCGTCAGCACCACGCCGCGCCGCGCTTCCTCAGTCGCGAGGAACTGCGCGCGCGCGGATTCGGTGAGCCGGCGCACGCGGCCCCAGATGTCCAGTTCCCAGAGAACGCTTCCCGTGAAGTAGCCGGCGGTGCTGTTGGTGCCGCTGGGATCAGGCTGGCCGTAGAACTCGTCCCGCCCGAAGGTGAGGTTCCCCTGGTAGGAAAACCACGGGAACAACTGCGCGCGCGCCTCGGCGACCATGGCGCGCGCCTGCTCGACTCGGGTGACGGCTACGCGCAGGTCGAAGTTATCGGACAGGGCCGCGCGGATCAGGCCGGTCAGCGTCTCGTCCTTGTAGATATCCCACCAGGGCAGGTCGGCCAGCGACTGGGCGGCGGCGGACGCCTGCGCGCCGCGGAAGTTGTCGGGCATTGGAGTTTCGGGCTTCCGGTAATCCGGTCCCACCGCGCAACCGGCAAGGAGCATGACCAGCGCGGCCGCCGCGGCCATCGCTTTCCTGGGCAAGGTCATTGCTTTTCCTCCTCGACCGGCTTCGTCTCGTCGCCCGGCTTCGGCGCCGCGTGTTTGGCGCCGCGCGCTCTCTCGACGATGTAGAACATGACGGGAATGAGGAAGACGGCGATGAAGCTCGCGGCGAGCGTGCCGCCGACGATGCAACTGCCCATGACGCGCCGGGCTACGGCGCCGGCGCCGTGGGCGAAGGCCAGCGGCAGACAGCCGAGCAGGAATGCGAAGCTCGTCATCAGGATCGGCCGCAACCGCAGCCGGGCGCCCTCGAGCGCGGACTCGGTGAGTGACTGGCCGTGCTCGTAGCGCGTCCTGGAGAACTCGACGATCAGGATCGCGTTCTTGGCGCTGAGGCCGATGAGCATGATCAGCCCGATCTGCGCGAAGACGTTGTTCTCCATCTGCCGCGTCCACAGCAGCGCGTACGCGCCGAACACCGCGATCGGCGTGCAGAGCAGCACGCTGAACGGCAGGGACCAGCTCTCGTACAGCGCCGCGAGGATCAGAAAGACGAAGATCACCGAGAGCGCGAAGACCGCCGCCGGCGGCACGCCTTTCCGGGCTGCGTTCTCCTGGAACGACATGTCGCGATAGGCATACCCCATCTCGCGCGGCATGGTCTGGGCGAAGACCTGTTCGAGCGCCTCCATCGCCTGCACGCTGCTGTAGCCGGGCGCGGCGGCGGTGTTGATCTGCGCGCTGCGGTAGAGGTTGTAGCGCATGATGAACTCCGGCCCGAGGCGCGACTCGACGGTCGTCAGCGCGCTGAGCGGCACCGCGGCTCCCGCGCGGTTCCGCACGTAGAACCGATCGAGGTCCTCGGCGCGGGTGCGATACTCGCCCTCGGCCTCCACATACACCTGCCACTGCCGCCCGAAACGGTTGAAATAGTTCACGAACAGCCCGCCCATGTACGTCTGGAGCGTGCGGTAGACGTCGTTGATCGCCACGCCTTGTTTGAGGACCTTGTCGCGGTCCACCTTCACGTACTTCTGCGGCACGGACGGGAGGAACGTCGTGGTCGGCTTGGTCAGTTCGGGGCGCTTGCCCGCGGCCTCCATGAACGTCTTCAGGTTCCGGTCGAGGAAAGAGATGTCGCCGCCGGAAAGGTCCATGAGGATGAAGGTGACGCCGCCGGCGGTGCCGATGCCCTGGATTGCCGGCGGCGGAAAGGCAAACGCGTTGCCTTCCGGCACTTTACTCAGCTCGCGGCTCAGGTGCGCCTTGATGGCCGTGTATTGTTCCTCGGGCTTCGTCCGCTCGTCCCAGGGCTTCAGCGTCACGAAAAAGAATCCGCTGTACGTGTTCTGCACGGTGCTGAGCAGGCTGAAGCCGATGACGGTCGTGTAGCTCTCCACGCCGGGCGTGTTCTTGAGGACCTCCTCGACTTTCCGGCACGCCTGGTCGGTCCGCTGCAGGGAGGCGGCGTTGGGCAGTTGAAGGCCGACGAAGACATATCCCTGGTCCTCCTCGGGCAGGAAACTGCTCGGCAGATGCCGCCCGAATAACACCGCCGCCACGGCGAACGCGGCGAGGAGCACCACGCCGAACGCGCTCTTGCCGATGAGCCGCCGGCACGTGCCGACGTATCCATCCCGCGCGCGGCCGAAGAACTTGTCGAACCCGCGGTAGAACCCGCCCAGCGGGCCGCGCGCCGCGCCTTTCGGCTTGAGCAGCAGCGCGGCGAGCGCCGGACTGAGCGTCAGCGCGTTGAACGCCGAGAAGATCACCGAGATGGCGATGGTCAGCGCGAACTGCTGATACAGCCGGCCCGTGATGCCGGGAATGAACGCCGTCGGGACGAACACCGCCGAGAGGATGATCGCGATGGCGATGACCGGGCTGGAGACCTCCTCCATCGCCTTCAGCGCCGCTTCGCGCGGCGCCTGGCCTTCCTCGATGTGGCGCTCCACGCACTCGACCACCACGATCGCGTCGTCCACCACCAGCCCGATCGCCAGGATCAGCCCGAACAGCGAGAGGGTGTTGACGGAGAACCCGAAGACCGGGAAGAGGATGAAGGCGCCGATGAGCGACACCGGCACCGCCAGCATCGGGATCAGCGTTGCGCGCCAGCCCTGCAGGAAGATGAACACCACCAGGATGACCAGGAGCAGCGCCTCCCAGAGCGTGGTGAAGATCTCGTGCATGCCCGCGGAGACGGCGCGGGTGGTGTCGAGTGAGACCGTATATTCGAGGTCGGCGGGAAAGTGCGGTTTGAGTTCAGCCAGCTTGGCCTTGACGGCTGCGGCGGCCTCGAGGGCGTTCGAGCCGGGAAGCTGATAGAGCGCCAGGACCGCGGCGGGTTTTCCGTTCAAGCGCCCCGACAGGTTGTAGGTCTGCACGCCGAGTTCGATGCGCGCCACGTCCTTCACCCGCACCATGGAGCCGTCAGGATTGGCGCGCAGCACGATCTCGCCGAACTCCTCCGCCGTCAGCAGCCGTCCCTGCGCGAGGACGGTGTACGTGAACTCCTGTCCCGGCGGCGCCGGCTCCGCGCCGATCTGGCCGGCGGGGTTCACGGTATTCTGCGCCTGCAACGCCTGGACGACGTCCGAGACGGTCAGATTGAGCTTGGCGAGCTGGTCGGGTTTCACCCACAGCCGCATGGCATACTGGCCCGCGCCGAAGACGTTCACCTGCGCGATGCCCGGGATGCGCACGAGCTGGTCAATGAGATTGATATAGGCGTAGTTCGCCAGGAAATTGTTGTCGTAGGTGCCCTTCGGAGAATTGAGCGCAATGAGCATCATCGGCGAGGTGCGGGATTTCTGCACGGTCAGGCCGAGGTTGACGACGTCGGCGGGCAGTTGAGAGTTCGCCTGCGTCTGGCGCAACACCGTCAGAACCAGGTCGTCGTTCGGTTTCGTCTTGACGTCGAAGTTCACAATCTCGCGCAGCGTGCCGTTGCTGGCGTTGATGGAGTACATGTAGTTCATGTTGTCCACGCCGGACAATTGCTGCTCGAGGGGCGTGGCGACGGACTGCTCCATGGTGATGGCGTCGGCGCCGGTGTACGTTGCCTGGATGGTGACTTCCGGCGGCACGATGTCCGGGAACTGCGCGACGGGCAGCGAGACGAGGGCGATGAGGCCGCAGATCACCATGACGATGGCGATCACCATCGAGACGATGGGACGGTTGATGAAGAATTTAGACATGCGCAGGAATCACCTTAATGCTGATCCACGAATGTCGCGTACGGCGAGAGATCTTTACGGCGCTGTTGCGGCGGCCGCAGGCGCGGCGGGCTCGTACGGCTTGGCGTTCACCGCGTGGCCTTCGCCCACTTTCTGCAAGCCCTCGACGACGACGCGCTCTCCGGGCTTCAATCCCTTCTCGACGACCCACATTGTGCCGATCCGCGCGCCGACGGTGACGTCCCGGAAGCTCGCTTTGTCGTCCTCGCCGATGACGACGACCTGACGTTTCCCTTGAAGCTCTATGACCGCGCGCTGCGGCACCAGCAGGGCGGCGGTCGCCGTTCGAGTGATCGCGCGCACCCGCGCGAACTGGCCGGGGCGCAGCACGTCGCCCGGGTTCGGGAACAGCGCCACGACCTGAAGCGTGCCGGTCTGCGCGTCCACCTGGCGGCCGGTGATATACAGCCGGCCCGGCTGCGGGAAAACCGATCCGTCGGCCAGGATCAGTTGCAGGTTCCGCGGGGCCGAGGCGTCGTCCGCGTCCGCCTGGTTGGCATACGCGGCGGGAGAACTCAGGTATTCCTGCTCGCTGACTTGGAAGTAAGCTTTGATCGGGTCCACCGTCGAGACGGTCGTCAGCGGGCCGCTGGCCGGCCCGACCAAGTCGCCGATCTGGGCGGTGGCGATTCCGGCGATGCCGTCCACGGGAGAAGTGATCCGGGTGAATTCAAGGTTCAAGCGCGCCGCGTCGGCTGCCGCCTTGGCGGCGAGGTTCGCCTGCGTCGCGTCATCGAGTTCCTCGCGGCTGACGGCGTTCTCTTTCGCCAGCGGCGTCAGGCGCTTCACATCCAGATCCGTCTTGCCCAATTGCGCCAGCGCCTGGTCGAGCACCGCTTGAAACGGCCGCGGGTCAATCTCGAAGAGCAGGTCGCCTTTCTTGACCTTCGAGCCTTCGCGATAGCCCTGGCGCAGCAGGTAGCCCGGGACCTGCGCGCGGATCGTCGCATTCACGAAGCCGTCCAGCACGCCGGTCCACTCGCTGTGGATCGCGATATCCTGCTGCGTCACCGGCGCCACCAGCACGTCCGGCGGAGGAGGCTCCGCGACGGGCTTCTTGCTGCATCCGATGGTGAGCATGAGAGTTGCGGCCAGGCTGGCAAGAATCGGCAGAGCGCGCATCGTCCTCATTTTCACTGGCTCTTTTCCCTCAAACGCATAACGCCCCATGGACATAGTATAGCAGTCAATTGTATAGGTGTAAAGAGACCTTCCACGACCGGCTGATGCCCTGTATGTTACCGGCGGGCGCATCGCGAGTCAACCGCACCCGCGCCGCTCGGTCTTGACAGCGGGCGCTGTCACGACTATCGTCGAGGTTGGGGATTTCTTGAATGGGAGCGCAAGGAAGAGCGAAAGGGGACATTCCAATGGCGACGATGAAGGCCGTTCGAGTCTATGCGTATGGCGGACCGGAAGTGCTGAAGTACGAGGACGCGCCGCGCCCGAAACCGGGACCGGGCGAACTGCTGATTCGAGTCCATGCCGCCGGCGTGAACCCGGTGGACTGGAAAGTCCGCGAGGGCTACCTCAAGGACGTTTTCAAATACTCGATGCCTTACACTCCCGGTTGGGACGTTTCGGGTGTCGTGGAGGCCGCGGGCGCCGGCGCCGTGCGTTTCAAAAAGGGCGATGAGGTCTTCAGCTTCCCCGATCATCCCCGATACGGCGCGTATGCCGAATACATGGCGGTGAAGGAAACGGAACTCGCGCCGAAGCCGAAAACGCTTGACCACGCTCACGCCGCGGCGGTCCCGGCCGCGTCATTGACGGCCTGGCAGGCTCTGTTCGGCGCCGGCGGACTTCGCGCGGGGCAAAAGGTGTTGATCCACGGCGCCGCGGGCGGAGTCGGCGGGTTCGCCGTGCAGCTGGCGAAGTGGAAGGGCGCGCACGTCATCGGGACGGCCTCGGCGCGCAATCAAGACTTCCTGCGGCAACTCGGCGCCGACGAGGCGATAGATTACGCTGCGGCGAAATTCGAGGAGATCGTCCGGGACGTGGACGTGGTGTTCGACACGATCGGAGGCGAGACCCAGGCGCGGTCATGGCAGACGCTCAAGAAGGGCGGCATGCTGGTTTCGACCGTCAGCCCGCCTCCGGCGGAGGAAGCCGCGCGGCGCGGCGTGCGCCAGGGCATGATCATGGTGCAGCCGAACGCGGCCCAGTTGGCGGAGATCGCCGGACTGATTGATTCAGGGAAGGTCAAGGTCTTCGTCGAGACGGTTCTGCCGCTGTCGGAAGCGCGTCGCGCGCAGGAGATGAGCCAGACCGGCCACACGCGCGGCAAAATCGTCCTGCGAGTCGTTTCGCAAGGCTTCTACTACGATGGCGCGATCTTTCACCACGACGACACAACGGGCACGACGGAACCGTCGTTACAGCAATCCATTCTGTTGGCGTTCGTCGTAATGCGTTCGTCGTGGTCGTCGTGTTGTTGTGGTGAAAACTCGTTTCGTCGCGGTTTAACATTTGTGTAGAAACTCGAAAGGAGGCGGCAATGGATCGGCGCAAGTTGGGAAATTCCGGGATCGAGGTCGCTCCGCTGGCGTTGGGAGGCAACGTTTTCGGGTGGACCGTGGACGAGCCGATGGGGTTCAAAATACTGGACGCGTTCGTGGCGGCCGGGTTCAACTTGATTGACACCGCGGATATTTACTCGAAGTGGGTCTCCGGCAACAAGGGCGGCGAGTCCGAAACGATGATCGGCAACTGGCTGAAACGAGGCGGAAAGCGCAAGAAGATCATCCTCGCCACCAAGGTCGGAAGCGAAATGGGACCGAAGAAAAAAGGCCTCTCGAAGGCCTATATTCTGCGCGCGGTGGAGGAGTCGCTGCGGCGGCTGCAAACCGACTACATTGACCTGTATCAGTCGCACCTGGACGATGCGAAGACGCCGCTGGAGGAAACTCTCGAGGCCTACGCGCAGTTGGTGAAGGAAGGGAAAGTGCGGGCGATCGGCGCATCCAACTACGGCGCGGAGCGGCTGGCCGAGGCGCTGGAGGTCAGCCGGCGGCAGGGCTATCCCAGCTATCAGAGCCTTCAGCCGCTCTACAACCTCTATGACCGCGCAGAGTACGAGGCGAAGCTCGAGCCGCTATGCCGGGCTGAGGGATTGGGCGTAATCACTTATTTCTCGCTGGCCAGCGGATTTCTCACGGGAAAGTACAGGTCGAAAAAGGACCTGGCGCAGCGCGCGCGCGGCGATCGCGTCAAGGGTTATCTGAATGACCGGGGATTGAAAATCCTTCGAGCCCTGGATCAAGTGGCGAAGGAAAACAAGTCCGCTCCCGCCACCGTCGCTCTGGCCTGGCTGATGGCGCGTCCCGGCATCACCGCGCCGATCGCCAGTGCGACAGACCTGAAGCAGTTGAACGACTTGATTGCAGCGGCGAGTCTTAAGCTGGATCGCGCGTCCATTGACGCGTTGAATCAGGCGAGCGAGGCGCGGTGATTCAAGACGAAGCCGCGGAGGCACGAAGAATCGTGCCTCCGCGGTGAAGACGCACTCATTGTTGCGTTATGACGCCTGCGCTACCGGATGCTGCGAACGGCTTCGGCCGCCGCGATGTGAGCGGCCGCCGCGCGAACGGCGGCGCTTCTGGCCCTCGGCGGGCGCGGAAGCTTGCGCCGGCTCCTCGGGCGCGGAGGAGCCTATGTGCGTCAGCGGCAGCTTCGTCGAAATCAGCTTCTCGAGCTGGCTCAGGCAGAGGCGGTCGGTGTGCGTGACGAAGCTCGTCGCCATGCCCTTGGCCGCCACGCGCGCGGTGCGGCCGATGCGATGGATGTAGTCCTCGGCGGAGCCGGGGAAATCGTAATTGATGACGTGCTCGATGTCGGCCACGTCAATCCCGCGGGCGGCGATGTCGGTCGCGATGAGGATGCGGTACTGCCCGTTGCGGAAGCCGGCCATGGCGGCATCGCGCTGGACCTGTTCGCGGTCCCCGTGCAGCCGCGCGACATTGTGCCGGCGGGCCGAGACGGTGCGCGCCAGGCGCTCGACCTTGCGCTTGGTCCGCGCGAACACCAGCACGCGCCCCTCGCTCCGCGCCAGCAGGTCCAGCAGCAGCGGCATCTTATCCGGCTCCTGGACGTGATAAAGTTTCTGCTCCGCGCGCGCGGGCGGCGCCGTGAGGCCGATCTGGATGCGCACCGGCGATTGCATGTTCCGGCGCACAAGTTTCTCCACCTCGGGCGGCATCGTCGCGGTGAACATCAGCGTCTGGCGCTTCTTCGGCAGGACCTCCATGATGGAGTTGATCTGCGGGATGAAGCCCATGTCGTACATCCGGTCCGCCTCGTCCACGGTGAAAATCTCGATGTCCGAGAGCACGATCGTGCGCGAATGGATGTGGTCAATGAGGCGGCCCGGCGTGGCGACGAGGACGTTGGGCCAGGCCTGGAGCGCCTTGTAGTCTTCCTTGATGGGGATTCCGCCGACCACGACGGCCACGCGGACGCCGGTGGACTTGCCGAGCTGCCGGAGCGCGACGGCGATCTGTTGCGCCAGCTCGCGCGTGGGCGCCAGGATCAGCGCACCCATCTCCACTTTGCCCGCCGTGCGTTGGATGATCGGCAGACCGTACGCCGCCGTCTTGCCCGTGCCGGTCTGGGCCAGTCCGATGACGTCCTTGCCTTCGAGCAATGGCGGAATGCATTGGGCCTGGATGGGAGTCGGTTGCTGATAGCCCAGTTCAGCAACGTCCTTGAGGATACTCGGCAGCAGACCGTAATCCGAAAAAGACTTCACCTCTGATTCCGACTTCAAAAAACACCTCACTTGCGAAAGCGCCTAAACGATTCGTGCACCGTACTCGGCGCACTCCGTCGGGCGTAGATTGCCGCGCCGGCGCTCCCACACGGGAGGTTCAACCGGGACGGCGTACCAGGGCAGGCGCATCCGCGCCACACTCCCTGCTTGCGCCCGGCTGTTCGTTTTTTGTTGCGGGCGCCTTGCAGTGAAGGCCCAACTGGCTGAAAGGACTCCGGCCGGCAAAGGATTCGCACAAAACGAACCGGCCGAAGCAGTTGACGGGTGGAAAGGACTTGCAGGAAACTGTCCGGAGCCGCCCCGGCTCCTGCCAATCGCGTTGCCAACCGATGCTTCACTTTCAAACTATGATACCACAAAGTGGCCGGGAGAGCAAATGTAAGAACGATAATCGTTTCCCGGGCCCTGGGGGACGAGTTCGAGCTTGACATTGCGCGCCGAATGGCTATATAAGGTTTGCAGATATGTAGATATCTTGGAATATTTTCAAGATTTCAGCGAAGCGGCGGGATGAACTATGGCCAAGTGCAGCGGACCTCACGCGTGCGCCCGAGTGATGGGCGTCCTGGCGGATGAGACGCGGTTGAAGATCGTGCGCGGGCTGTTCGCGGGCGGCACGTGCGTCGCGGCGCTGGCGAAGCGCGTCGGGCTGCCCGGGACCCGGATTTCGCATCACCTGGCGATCCTTCGCGCCGCCGGCATTGTCGAAGGCGAGCGCGACGGCCAGCGGGTGATCTATCGGCTCAGCCGCGAGTTTCACAGCAGCCCCAGGTCGCAGACCCTCGACTTCGGCTGCTGCCTTATTCGATTTCTTCCGCTGGAAGACGACGCTTGCGAGGCCAAAGCTGAAACATGATCAAGTATAACTCGCTGGCGCGCGAGTGCGCGGGAGAAGTGGTCGGGACGTTCATCCTGGTGTTCTTCGGCGTCGGCTCCGTGCACGTGGCGGTGCTGACCGGCGCGCTGACAGGACTCTGGCAGGTCGCGATCGTGTGGGGACTCGGAATCTCGCTGGCTATCTATGCGCTCGGGAGCGTCAGCGGCGCGCACATGAACCCGGCCATGACGGCCGCGTTCGCGACGTACCGCGACTTCCCGCTCAAGAAAATTCCCGCTTACGTCCTGGCGCAGTTGACCGGCGCGGTGGCGGCGGCCGCGATGCTTTACGGGCTCTTCCACGGCCTGATCCTCCGGTTCGAGCAACTGAACTCCATCGTGCGCGGCCAATCCGGCAGCGAACTGTCCGCCATGATCTACGGCAATTATTTTCCGAACCCGGTGATCGTCGGCGTCAACGCCGGCGCGCTCGCGTGCGTCTCGCAAGGGCAGGCGATGCTGGCGGAAGGCCTCGGCACGGCCTTCCTCGCCTTCTTCGTCTTCGCGATGACGCACGAGCACGAAGGCGAAAAGCCCGCCAAGATCCTTTTCGGCCTGATGATCGGCCTGACGGTCTCGATCATCATCTGCGTCGTCGCGCCGCTGACGGGGGCCGGGCTGAATCCGGCGCGCGACTTCGGCCCGCGGCTGTTCGCGTGGGCGGCCGGCTGGGGATCGGTGGCAATTCCCGGTCCGCGCGGCGGATTCTTCACGGTTTACATCCTCTCGCCCATCCTGGGCAGCCTGGCCGGCGCGGGCGTGTTCCAATTGTTGATCCGCCCGCGCGCCGCCGCGGCGCAGCAACCCAGCCGCGCGGTTGCGCGCGAAGGAGAGGCGCTGTGAATGAGACCCGGAAAGAAGTGCGGATGGTCCTCGTCGGCGGCTTCCTCGGCGCGGGGAAGACCACGCTGCTGGCGCAGGCGGCGCGGCGGCTCGCGGACCAGGGCCGGAGCGTGGGAATCATCACCAATGACCAGGCCGCCAACCTCGTGGACACGGGGATTCTGCGGCAGGGCGGCTTCGGCGTCGGAGAGGTCGCCGGTGGATGCTTCTGCTGCCGGTTCAGCGACTTCGTCGCGGCAGCGGACAAGCTCCTCAATGACCTTCAGCCCGACGTGCTCTTCGGAGAGCCGGTCGGCAGTTGCACCGACCTTTCCGCCACTGTGCTTCAGCCGCTCAAGCAGCTCTACGCCGAGTGGTTCCGCCTGGCGCCGTTCACGGTTGTGACGGATCCCGCGCGGCTGGAAGAGGCGCTGGACGCGAGCGCGGGCGCGTTTCCGGAGACCGTCGTGTACATCTTCCGAAAGCAGTTGGAGGAGGCCGACGTCATCGTGCTGAACAAGACCGACCTGCTCTCGCCGGGCGAGCTGGCCGCGCTGAAGCGGAAGGTCGCGAAGGAATATCCCGCGACGCCGCTGCTCTGCGCCTCGGCGCTGAATGGCGACGGAGTGGACGTGTGGCTGGATTTCGTGCTGAAGGCGCCGCGCGCCGGGACTCGCATAACGGAAGTGGATTATGACAAGTACGCCGACGGCGAAGCGGCGCTCGGCTGGCTGAATTGCACGGCAAAGATTCGCGCCGCGGCGGCGACGGACTGGCGCGAGTTCTGCGCGAGTTTCATCGAGCGCGTGCGAGAGGGACTTCGCGGCGGCGTGGCGGAGATCGCGCACTTGAAGTTGCTGCTCAATACCGCCGGCGGCAGCGTGCAGGCGAACCTGACCAGTTCGCGCGGCGACCCGCTTTTCCAGGGGACGATCCAGGGCGAGCCGAGCGAAGCGCTGCTGATCGTCAACGCGCGCGTCCGCGCGGAACCCGAAGAGCTTCAGGCGGTGATCGAGAACGCGCTCGCGAGCGGTGCGCAGCAAGACGTCGCCGTGGAAATCCTCACGATGGCCAGCTTCAAGCCCGGCCGCCCGAAGCCGACGCACCGGTATAGCGATATCGTTTGACGTGGAGATTGGTGATTGGGAGATTGGGTGATTGGGAAATTAAGACGGGTGCTTTACCAAGTCCCAATTTCCTAATTTCCGAATTTCCCAATCTCCGCCGTTGGTCACCCGGCGTCCGCGCTGAAGAAGCAGGGGCAGTCGGCGGCGCAGCGGCCGATGGTCTCGGGGCCGTTGACGCGCCGAATCCGCTCGACGGTCTCGGCGATCAGCCCGGCGGCGCGTTCGGCCTCATCGAGGACGGTGGCCGGTCCGGCGGAGATGCGAATCGAGCAGAGCGCGGCCATCTCGCTCAGCCCCATCGCCCGCAGCACGCGCGACGGCTCCTGCCGCCGGCTGGAGCAGGCGGAACCGGTCCCGACGTACACGCCCAGCAGGCTCAGCGACAGGACGACGTTGACGGCGTCGGCGTAGAGGCAGCAGAGGTTGACGGTGTTCGGCAACCGGTCGGTTGGGTGGCCGTTGAGCCGCGCGGCGGGCAGCTTGCGGACGAGGTCGCCGAACGGGCGCATGACCTCGGGATAATGTCCCAGGTTGCGTTCAAGGTCGCGGCGCGCCACTTCCGCCGCCTGGCCCAGCGCGACGATTCCGGGCACGTTCTCCGTGCCGGCGCGGCGGTCGCCTTCCTGCCGCCCGCCTTGCTGCGTCCACTCGATGGCGACGCCCTTGCGGACGTAGAGCGCGCCGGCGCCTTTGAGGCCGCCGAACTTATGCGCGGAGATCGAGTACAGGTCGCAGCCGAGTTCCCTCACGTCCACGCGGATCTTCCCCGCCGCCTGGATGCCGTCCACGTGGAAGAGGATCCCGCGCTCGCGGCAAAGCCGGCCGATCTCCTGAACCGGCTCGATCGTGCCCGTCTCGTTGTTCGCGTGCATGATCGAGAGGAGCGTCGCGTCCGGACGGAGCGCGGCTTCGACGTCGCGCACGTCCACGCGGCCGGCGCCGTCCACCGGCACGACGGTCAGTTCACATCCCTGGCGCGCGAGCCATCGGCAGGTTTCGATCACGGACGGATGCTCGACGACGCTGGTGACCAGGCGGCGGAGCCGCGACTTGCCCTGCGCGGCGCATGCTCCCTTGATCGCGAGGTTGTTCGACTCGGTGCCGCCGCTGGTGAAGATGATCTCTTCCGGCGCCGCTCCGATCAAAGCGGCAGTCTGCGCGCGCGCCGCTTCGATCCGCTCGCGCGCGGCCCGGCCCGGCGCGTACGGCGCCGACGGGTTGCCGTACTCCCCGCGAAGGAACGGCATCACCGCGTCGGCCACTTCCGGATGGACCGGGCTGGTCGCGTTCCAGTCGAGATAGATTCCATGGCTCGGAGATTCCATCTCCCCATTCTAACCTTTCCCGGACCGCGCGGAAAACCTCTTTGAGGTCGTGAAACCGGTTCTGGTATCATCGAGAAGTCCTGGAGCGTGACCGCGATGAAGAAAGTTCAGGTGCTGGGCGCCGGCTGCCCGCGTTGCCGGAAGCTGGCGGAGAACGCGCAGGCGGCGGTGTCGGCGCTCGGCGCGGAATACCGCGTCGAGAAGATTACCGACATCGCCGAGATCCTGAAGTTCGGCGTGATGATGACTCCCGCGCTGGCTGTGGACGGCGAGGTCAAAGTCGTCGGCCGCGTGCCGGACGTCGAGGAGATCAGGAAGCTGCTGGCATGAGCGTGACGATGAGCCGGCTCGGCAGATTTCTCGTCGTGACGGCGCTTGCAATCGCGGTGGCCGGCGTGCTCGCGGAGAAGCACCGGCAGCGGGCTGAGCGCGCGCACGCGGCGGCGCTTCCCGCGGCGGGGCTGCCGCGGCTGATCGAGCTGGACGCGGTGGACTGCGCGCCGTGCAAGGCGATGCAGACGGTGCTGGCCGGCCTCCAGCGCGAGTGCGCCGGCCGCCTGGCCATCGAGGTAATTGACGTCCGCGCGCACCGCGACATCGAGGCGGCGTACCGCGTGCGCTTCAGCCCCACGCAGGTCTTCACGGATTCCTCGGGCGCGGAGCTGTTCCGGCATGAAGGGTTCATGCCGCGAGAGGACATCCTGTCGAAGTGGCGCGAGCTCGGATACGACCTGCAGGCGCCCGCGAGCGCGGCGGGATTGCTGGTGCGACTCTTCGGTGCGCTCAGCCATGCGGTGGCAGGCGCGCCGGCGGCGGCGCTTCTGGCGGCGTTCCTCTGGGGCGTGCTGAGCGTCATCCTGAGCCCGTGCCACCTGGCGAACATCCCGCTCGTCATCGGGTTCATCGCCGGGCAGGGGCGCATCACGGCTCGGCGCGCCTTCGGGCTCTCGGCGCTCTTCGCGGCGGGAATCCTCACGATGTTCGGCGTCGTCGGCGGCGTCACCGTTGCGGCCGGGCGGCTGGCGGGAGAAGTCGGACCGTTCGCCCGGTATCTCATGGCGGCGGTGCTCTTCGCGGTGGGACTTCACTTCTTCGACGTGCTGCCACTGCCTTGGTCGGGCGCGGGGCTGATCGGCACGCAGCGGAAAGGCGCGGCGGCCGCGCTGATCTGCGGACTGCTCTTCGGCGTGGCGCTGGGCCCGTGCACTTTTGCGTACATGGCGCCCATGGTGAGCGTGGCGTTCAGCGTCGCCGCCGCCAGCGTGGCCTACGGCGCGCTCCTGCTGCTGGCTTACGGCCTGGGCCACTGCTCCGTGATCGTCCTTGCCGGGACCAGCACGAAGTGGGTGCAACGCGGGCTGAACTGGAACGAAAACTCCCGCGGCGCCCGCTGGCTCAAGCGGGCCTGCGGCGCGCTGATCCTCCTCGGCGGAGCGTACACGCTCTACGTCGCCTGAGCAGGCCCGTCCGCGGGACGCCCGTCCGCCTTATTGTCCGGCCGTCCCATTGCCTGCGGCGGTGACGTCCAGGCAGAACATCTTGTGCATGTCGCGGACGACGAGCTTGCCGTCCTTATATGCCAGCGGCGCCCACGGTTCCGGCTGAGTGAGCATCGGCACACGGCCGAGTTCCTTGTATCCGGCCGGCGAGGCTTCCGCCATGCACAATTCCCCATTGCCGCCCTGGATGACGTAGATCAACCCGTCGGCGATGAGCAGGTAGCCAAGATCGAAGGTCTTGGGCTTGGAGTCCCACTTGATCTGCCCGTCGAGCGTGATGCACCGCAGCCCGCCGCCCACGTCGGAGCTGTTGCCGTAGATGTATCCGTCCCAGAGCAGCGCCTGCGCGCACTTCGAGCCCATGTTCTTGTTCGCCCAGAGCTGCGTGACTTTGTACTGCTGGCCGCCGTTCGCTTCGCCCGCCGCGCGCGCGACCTTGAGCATCACGGCGCCGTGGCCGTAGCCGGTCGTGAAGAAGATGCGCCCGTCGCCGATCGGCAGCGGCGAGGGGATGTCCCACCAGGACTTGCTCGCCGGATAAACCAAGTGCTCGAAGAGCTGCGCTCCGGTCTTGGCATCCGCGCCGACCAGGTAGCCTTGCATCCCGAGCGCCAGGACCATGTCGCGGCCGTCGAACTTCATGAGGATCGGCGACTCGTATTCCTCCTCGACGCCTTTGAGGTTCGGCGTGGTCCAGGCGACCTTGCCGGTAGTCTTCTCGTACGCGACGAGCACCGCCTTCTTGCCCCAGGGCATCACGATGACGTAGTCGCCGTACAGGAGCGGCGAAGTGGAGACCGCCCACTGCGGTTTGCCGGCGCCCCAGTCCGCGAGCAGGTTCTTTTTCCAGACCAGGCTTCCGTCGCTGAACTTGACCGCGGAGATTTGGCCGAAGGGGCCGATGCCGAACACCATGTTTCCGTCGGTGGCCGGAGTCGAGCGGCTGCCGTTGTGATCAATGCCGCCGGGCGCGGGATAGGTGTAATGCCAGACTTCCTTCCCGTCGGCCATGTTGAACCGCCGGAGCGAGTCGGCCTTGTCGTCCTCGCGGTCGAGCAGGAACACGCTGTCGCCGTAGATCGCCGCGCCGCCGTAGCCCGGGCCGACCGCCTGCTCCCAGAGAACCTTCGGTCCGCCCGCCGGCCAGGCGCGCGCCAGGCCCTTCGCGTCGTGAGCGACGCCGTCGCTCTGCGGCCCGAGGAACTGCGGCCAGTCGTCGGCCGCCGCGCATGCCGCCATGCTCAAGGCCACGATGAGGCCGAACGCCGCCGCGCGGACACGATGACTCACCATCTCTTCCTCCTTGATTGAGTTCTGGAAGCCCCAGTCATGAGATTATACAGGTTTGCGCCGGTCCGTTGCAATGCTATGCCGGCTTATTGCCGTCCGGGATCGCCCTCAGCGCCTCCTCGTAAATCGCCAGCGTCCGCGCCGTCATGGCCTCCGACGAGAAGAGCCGCGCGACGCCTTCCGACGCGGCGCGGCCCATCTGGTCCGCCCGGTCCGGATCGTCCATCAGCGCAGCGAGCGCCTCCGCGACCGCCGCAGGGTCCTCGACCGGCACGAGCAGGCCGCCGCCGGTGAGCCCGAACAGTTCCGGGAAAAGGCCCAGTCTCGGCGCCACGGCCGGCACGCCGGCCGCCATGGCTTCCAGGCAGGCCATCGCGCGCTGCTCGGCGTATCGGCTCGGCAGGCAGAAGGCGCTGAGGTTCTGCAGGAAGCGCACTTTCTCCTCGAGGCCGACCTCGCCGAGGTACTCGAACCGCTCCGTCAGCCCGGCCGATGCGATCCGCTCGCGCAACCGGTCCAGAAAACGGCTGTTCGGCCGCGTCACCTCGCCCGCCACGCTCAGCACCATGTCTTTCCCCGGCCGCCTTTTCTCCAGCAGGATGAACGCCTCGACGAGGATGTCCAGCCCCTTGGCCGGCGAAACGCGCGAGAGGAACCCGATGCGGAACGGCGCGCGCACGCGAGCGCCGGCCGAACGGTATCTCAGCGCCTCCACGCCGGGGCGCACGACCTGGATTCGCTCGCGCGGGACCGCGAGGAACTCGCTCATCTCGTCCGCGTGTGCCTCGCCCGGCGAGAACAGCCGGTCGAAATGCTGCGCGTGGCTGCGCATGAGCGACGTGGCTTCGTCGCGGTACGGCTGCGGCAGCCGCGCGACGAATGATTCTTCGCCCTGGAGCGTGCAGAACAGCGGCACGCCGAGCCGGCGCTTGATCTCCGGCGCGACGGCGGAGAGCAGCGAGTTGGTCAGGTTGATCACCTCGGGCCGGCGACCGCTTTCGAGGAAGCGGAGCAGTTCTTCGAGCGCCTTCCGCTGCCGCCCGTCCGCGCCGCGCAGGACCGAGACGGTCATCGCGCCGAGGTTCTCCGGCCGCGTCTCGATGGCGCGCGAGGCCAGGTTCAGCAGCCAGGGACGGTCGAGGAGCCAGTCCAGGAAGCGCGGCGTCCGCCGGAAGATGCCGGACCGGTCCTGGAGCCACGCGTTGATGCCGCCGTAGAACACGCGCTCCGCGCGCGGCATCGGCACGTCGGAGCGAAGCGGCGTGTAGAGCGGAACGAGCAGCACGTCGTGCCCGCGCGCGATCAGCCCGCGGCACAGCGCCAGGTCGCGCGCGCAGGCCCCGCAGTAGCTTCCCGCCGCGCCGGCGGCGATGTAGACGATGCGCATGGGTCAAGCTCAAAGAAACCACGGCTTCCACCACGGAATACACGGAGCACACCGAATGACTTTCCTAAAAAACTTCAGTGTCTTCCGTGTGTTCCGTGGTTGCAATATCAATTGCCGTTCTTGGTGCTTTGGTGGTTTAGAACACGTTGTGTTCGGGGCCACGTCTCCGCGCAAGCGCGCCGGTCGGACACGCCGCCGCGCAGCGCGCGCCGGTCCGGGCGAGACCTTCGGCGACCGGGCGGTCGAAGGGAATCGCCGCCACAGTCGGGAAGCCGCGTCCCTCGAACGTGATCCCCGGCCGCTCGCCCTCCTGTTCCGCGATCCGCACGCAGAGCCCGCAGAGGATGCACTTGCCCGACTCGTACACGATCTCCGGATGCGAGGCGTCGCGAGCGAACGCGCGGCGCGCGCCCTTGTATTTCCCCGGCTCGGCCGCGTACTCCGTCCCGTACCGCCGAAGCCCGCACGTGTCCCGCGCCAGGCAGTCGCACTGGATGCAGCGCCGCGCTTCGCGGACGGCCTCGGCGTCCGAGAGCCCGCCGGTGACCTCGTCGAACGTCGTCCGCCGCCGCGCCGCGTCAAGTGAAGTACCCTCGGCGCGTTTTTCGCCGCGAACGAACTCCCGGAAGAGCGCGGCATGCTCCGAATCGGACAACTTTCCCATCAGCACGTGCAGCGGCTTTGTCTCACCGACGACAGGTTCGGCACGCAGGAACTGGCCGATGGAGAGTGCCGCCAGCCGGCCGGCCGCGACCGCGCGCACCGCCGCGCCCGGCCCGGCGACGCACTCTCCTCCGGCGAAGACGCCGTCGAGGTTCGTCGCCAGCGTGCGCCGGTCGGCCGCGATGCCGCGGGCGGAGACGCTCAGGCCGAGCTTCTTGAAGAACTCGGTGTCCACCCGGCGCGGCGGGGCGGCGATCAATCGTCCCGCGTCGAGGGCGAATGTTGCGCCGTCTCGCTCGAACGTCACGCGCACCGCCTCGCCGCCGGTCGAATCGGTTCTCACCAGCTTCGCACTCAATTCCAGCTTGACGCCTTCGGCCTCGGCGGCGTCAACCCATTCGCCGAAGCAGGACATGCGTTCGCGCGTGGTCTCGCAGACCAGCGTGACGCGGCGCGCGCCGAGCCGCAGCGCCGTCTGCGCCGCCGCCACCGCCTCGTCGCCGCCGCCGAGAACCACGACCGATTCAGGCATTACCGGACGTTGGCCTTCGGCGACCTGCCGCAGGAACGCGAGCGCCTGGCCGCCGTCCGTGCCCGCTCTTCGCAGCTCCGCTGCTTCGGCGGGCGTAGAAGAGCCGAGCGCCAGGAACACGGCGTCGTGCTCGCGGCGCAGTCTCTCGAAATCGAGACTCTCGCCTAACCGCTCATTCATCCGGAATTCTGCGCCGAGGCGGCGGACGACGGCGATCTCGGCTTCCAGCGCGCGCTTCGGCAGGCGGAACTCGGGGACCGCGTACCGCAACAGCCCGCCCGGCTCCGCGGAGGCGTCGAAGACCGTGCAGGCATGTCCTTCCCGCAAAAGATAGAACGCCGCCGTGAGCCCCGCCGGTCCGGCGCCGACGATGGCGATTTTCTTGCCGGTTGAAGGTTCCTTCGGCGGAAGATCGGCGTCGCCCTTCGCCACCGCGGAGTCTGCCGGGAATCGTTTGAGGGCGCAGATGGCGATGGGCTGATCGAGTTCGCCGCGCCGGCAGACGCGCTCGCAGAACCGCGGGCAGATGCGACCGAGCGCGCCGCCGAATGGGATCCGCTCGCGGATGACCTCCAGCGCGCCTGATGGATCGCCCTCGCGGATACGCCGGTTCATCGCCGGGATGTCCATCCCGGCAGGGCAGGCCAGCGTGCAAGGCGCGACGCAGTCGCCGACGTGGTCCGAGAAGAGCAGCTCCAGCGCCGTCCTCCGCGCCGCGCTGATTTCGTCGGAGCGCGTGGTCACGACCATCCCGTCCGCCGCCGGCGCCACGCACGAGGGCACCAGGTTCCGTCGACCCTCGACGCGCACCACGCAGAGGAAGCACGACCCGAACGGCGCGACGCCGTCCGCGTTGCAGAGCGTGGGAATCCCGATGCCAAGCTTCCGCGCCGCGTCAAGAATCGTCGCGCCGCGCTCGACCTCGACCGTGTGTCCGTCAATCGTAAGTGTAATAGGCATAATTAGTTAGCGATGTATAATCAGAAGTTATGTCACTAGCGTATGTTACGGCGCGCTGGGTTCGTTTTTTCAAGTCCGATGGCCGCACTTGACCCTGTTTTTAGTGGGCGGCCAAGATCGGTCGTAGTTCGTGTTGGACCTACGCCTTCTGTGGCATCTGGTCGTAAGGTGACGAGTCATATGTTCTTACCATGTATCAATCGTAAACTACGTTACCACAGCGTCTTGAGGCAAATTGGATTCGTTTTTTCAAATCGTCTTTTGTGCGATATCTTCCTCTCCGCGTGTATCTTGCGACTTGTGCGGAAGCATACCATAATAATTCTTATGTGTCAAGTGGCATTCTGCTGTTCTGCCGACGCTATATGCGCACTGATGTCGTACTACCCATCCGAGATGCCAGTTATGACTTGGCTCTCCGCCAAAATATTTTCCGCTTTTTTTATTTTCAGCCGTTCCAGAGTAAACTTAGGGCCGAAGCTGCAAAAATAAGTCATGTGTCCGGGGAGCCTGCTAAGACCTCATTTCTTCGCTTTAGCCAAGTGCTTAACCATGCGGTTGGCATCGGTCGAAATCTGCTCAAAGGCAAGGCGAGCGAGTTCGGATTGTCCGGCCATCTGAATACGCTCGTCGGCGATCTGCTGAACCTGCTTTAGGGTATCTGAGTTCCGGGATTGTAATGCGCCGTGTAGCGAAGCGAGAAGTCGGGCGGGGTCTCTCTCATGGCGACCTAGGGCTGCGAGACTGGCTTGGCCCAGTGCGGGGCTAAAAGTCAACGACCAAAGATATTTCCGAAACCGGTTTATCTCCTCTTGCGGCTCCTGGATCGTCTCAGAAAACATCGAGTTCTTGACCCGCCCTGGAGCCTTCACGAACAGGGCGAGAATCGTCTTCTTAACGGCTGGGGAAGTTTCCTTTAAGTAACGCGCACGAAGCATTTTGAAGTCGCGGTCGTTAAATGGAAAAAGCATGAGGCTCAGCAGAGACTCAGCGCGTACGGCCCAATGATACGCACCGCCGCATCCCAATCGAATGAGTGGGCTTTTGTGCTTGGAACTCAGCACGCCTGAGCTGCGAAACATCGGCAGAAGGTAAAGATATTGCGCGTCGAAGAGTTCTTCTTCCCCCAGCAATGCCTTTTCCACGCCAGCCTGCACCGACTTGCGGCCCATCCAGTTTGAAAGATACCGGGCAACTTTCTCTGTCAACGCAGGTTGCCTCCATATCCACTTGAGCGACTGCTTGACGGCCATCGGGGAATGGATACGCGATAGGAGTGTGAGCGTTCTCTTGAATAGACGAAGGTCTTCCTTTTCCATCTTTCGCTTGTAGGCTAGGTGCTTCTTGAAAACGGGTCGAACGGCGGAGATTGCCTCTTGCTTTTGCGCGCGCGTGATGTTGGCCGGGTCTTTAGGCAAGCCATCTATGATCTTCGTGACTTGGTCAACGCGCTCGTCATAAAGCCTTTTGCGTACCTCGTCACCTTCATAAATTTCGGTCTTGCTTGACTGCATATTTAAATGAAGGCGCCGCAGAATGCGGTTGATCATGAATATAACATACCGTGCCGTTTTCCGGTCCTTGGTAAAGACCTTTATATCATCCACGTAGCGGACGTACTTGATTAAACCTTTGCGTTGCAGTTTCAGAAGCTCGGCATCCATCTCTACGAGGTAGAGAGTGCCGAGCCAGCTTGAAATCTCGTTGCCTTGCGGAATTCCCCGCTGCGGTCGAAAGCCGGTCAACGATGGTGTTGCCCAAAAAGAAAGCATCTCCATCAGGAGATTGATAAGGTGCAGTTGGTGCGGCGCATACTGCCGGAGAATATCGGCCAGTATCGGATGGCTTATATTCTCGAAATAGGCGCTGATGTCGGATTCGACCATTAAGGTGAATCCTTCCTTCTCGTAGATGCTCTGAGCCTCCTCTACAAACTCCGGCCAGGCTTCGTACCAGTCCTCAAAAATCCGAAGTTCTCGGCGCAGTTCCTTTCGGATTAGGACTGGCCCTTCGTTTTGGAAGAACTTGTCAGGATCTGGGCGCTTGCCCTTCTTCTTGACGCGAAAATGGAAAACGCTTTCAGGCAGGAAGCGGTCCATAAGGGGCGCAAGCAGATAAGCAATCCCGAAAAGAACTATGTGGTCTTCGATGTCGAGTGAGCTTCCGGGACGAACCGCCAAGCCGCTTTTCGGAACGTCGATTTCCTTTAGCGGTCGTGGCCGATACGTGCCGTTCTTGAGACCCTGGCCGAGTCTCTGCAGGTTATCCCGAAGGTTGAAGATGTAGTCCTGATTCCTGAAGGTATCAGGAATGAAGTCGTTCGTCTTGTCGTCGTGAACATAATTCGCGGCGATCTTGAGAACCGTTGGATCACACAGTTTTCTGTAAAGGTCTCGGGTCATCTTTAATCACCCCGTCTCCACATCCACCGCCTTAGCCGGACAGATCGCCGCGCAGGTGCCGCAGCGGATGCACTTGGTCTGGTCAATCTCGTGCTGCTCGTAGGGGCGCGGCTCGATGGCGTCTGCGGGGCATTGCTGGGCGCAGAGGGTGCACCAGAAGCAGCGGTCGGTGATCGTGTAGCGGATCAGCGCTCGGCAGCGCTTGGCGGGGCAGCGCTTTTCATGGAGATGCGCCTCGTACTCGTCGCGGAAATATTTCAGCGTGGTCCGGACCGGGTTCGGCGCGGTCTGCCCCAGGCCGCAGAGGCTGGTGCGGCGGATCTGCTCGCTGAGCTCTTCGAGCCGCTCGATGTCGCCGCCTTTCCCTTCACCCGCGCAGAGACGGTCGAGGATTTCCAGCATCCTTTTCGTTCCGATTCGGCAGAACGTGCACTTGCCGCAGGACTCGTTCTGCGTGAATTGCAGGAAGAAGCGCGCCATGTCCACCATGCACGCGGTGTCGTCCATCACGACCAGTCCGCCGGAGCCCATCATCGCGCCGAGCTTGGTCAGCTCCTCATAGTCAATGCGCGTGTCGCGCAGCGACGCGGGGATGCAGCCGCCGGACGGGCCGCCGATCTGGACGGCCTTGAACTTGCGTTCGTCGCGGATGCCGCCGCCGATATCCTCGACGATCTCGCCGATCGTGATGCCCATCGGCACCTCGATCAGCCCGCCGCGCACGACCTTGCCCGCGAGCGCGAAGACCTTGGTCCCCTTGCTCGTCGCCGTCCCGACCGCGGCGTACGCCTCGGCGCCGTGGCGGATGATCCACGGGACGTTCGCGTAGGTCTCCACGTTATTCACGCTCGTCGGCATTCCCCAGAGGCCGGATTCGGCCGGGTAGGGCGGGCGGAAACGCGGCATGCCGCGCCGGCCTTCGAGCGAGGCGATCAGGCCGGTCTCCTCGCCGCAGACGAACGCGCCGGCGCCCTCCATGACGTGAAGCTTCACGTTGAAAGCGCCGGGATCGCCGTTCCCGAAATAGCCGCGTTCGGCGGCCTGGCGGATGGCCTCGCGCGCGCGGCGGACGGCGAGCGGATACTCGGCGCGGATGTAGAGGAACGCGTCGCCCGCGCCGACGGCGTAGGCGGCGATGGCGAGGCCCTCCAGGACGCGGTGCGGGTAGGACTCGAGCATCATGCGGTCCATGAACGCGCCGGGATCGCCCTCGTCGCCGTTCATGATGATGCACTTCTTCGGCGCGGCGTGTCTGCGGACGGCGGCCCACTTGGCGCCGGCCGGATAGCCCGCGCCGCCGCGGCCGCGGAGGCCGGAGTCCTTGATGATCTGGATGACCGCGTCGGGCGAAAGCTCGCGGAGGCACTTTTCGAGCGCCGCGTAGCCGCCGTGGGCGCGATATTCGTCAATGTCCAGCGGATCCATTTCGCCGCGCCCTTCGAGCACGATTTCCTTCTGCTTGGCGAGGAACGCGCGGACCGGGCCGCTCTCCGGGTCGAGCGAATAGCTGCGGGCCGGCTGCCACGAGGAGTCTGTTGTGAGCAGGTCGCCCGCGCGCCGCAGCGCCGACTGCGCCTGGCGCAGAATCCCCGCCGGCCGGAGTTGCTCCGCGAGGATGTTGCGGACGGCGGAGGGCTTCACACCGGCGTAACGGGCTTGCCGGCCAGCGCGGGTGAACTCCACCAGCGGCACGCGATGGCACATGCCGATGCACGCGCCGCACTTCACGACGACGTCCTCGCCCATGGCGCGCAGCGTCGCGTCCAGGCGCTCCTTCACCTCGGCGCTGCCGCTGGCCATGCAGCACGAGCCCAACCCGATCCGAATCTCGACCGGCTCTTCCGCGCCGCGCCGCCTGCGCGGTGGACGGCGCTCCGGCGCGGCCTTCGAGCGCGCGCGCTCCTCTTCCTGGCGAAGGAACTTTTCCAGCACGCTCCCGGCGGTTTCGCCCGCGACGTGGCCGTAAACGCGGTCGTCAATGCGCACGACCGGCGCCAGCGAGCAGCACCCGAGGCAGGCGACTTTCTGCACGGTGAAAAGTTTGTCGGAGTCGGTGTCCGCCTCGCCTTCCAGCCGCAGGTGCCGCCGGACCGCCTCGGTGACTTTCTCCGCGCCGGCGACGTGGCACGCCGTGCCATGACAGACGCTGACCAGGTGCCGGCCGACCGGCATGCGGCGGAACTGCGAGTAGAACGTGGCGACGCCCTCGATCTGCGCCGGCGAAATCTCGGTGGTCTCGCAGACGCGGATCAGCGCCGGCAGCGGCAGGTAATGATACTGCGCCTGCACGGCCTGAAGGATCGGCAGCGCGCAGCGGCGCTCGCGGCCGATTTCCGAGATGATGCGATCCACGGCGGCGAGGTCGAGCGGTTCGGTCTCCGGAGGAGCGGCCATGGTGGACGAGGTGGACAACGGCATTGACGGCATGGACGAGGGCGATTGATTGGGGCTCGGCGGCGTCGGGATTTGGGCTTTGCTCATGGCTTGTTCTCCGGCGCGCCGACGCAGAACAATGTCTTATCGCCGCGGAAAAAGATGCGGCCGTCGGCGAAGGCCGGCGTTGCCAGCAGCGGCTCGCCGAGTTTGCACGCGGTCACCGGGCCGAACTTCTCCGCCAGGTCGAAAAGGTATACGTTGCCGTCCTCGCTCGGGACATAGACGCGGTCGCCGGCGAGCGTGGGCGAGGCCCAGACCCGCCCGTCGAGCATCTCGCTCCAGAACAGCTTGCCGCTCTTCGCATCGAAGCAGGTCAGGAGGCCGCTGCTGTTGGCCTGGAGGAAAAACCGGCCGTCGCAGACCGGGCTCGGCGTGTCGGAGAGGCCTTCCTCGGCGGTCCAGACGATGTTCGTCGCGGTCACGTCGCCCTGTTCGGCGGCGGCGGGGCGGATCGCGAAGACCTTGGCGTGATCGTTCGTGACGTAAACCAGCCCGTCGGCGAACGCGGGAGAGGCGGCGACGTCCTCCTTCATTCCGGCGCAGCGCCAGAGTTCCTTGCCGTTGTCCGGATCGTACGCGATGATCCACGGGCTGCCGTTGGCGACCAGCTCGGCGCGGCCGGCGACGGTGATGAGGATCGGCGTGCACCAGCAGCGGCGGACCGGCCGCGGCGCGCTCCAGACCGGCTTGCCGGTCTTCGCGTCCAGCGCCAGAAGGACGGACAATCCGTCGGCCGGCTCCATGCCGCGGTCGAACTGGACGATGACCTTGTCCTTATAGACGAGCAGGGAAGTGGCGCGGCCGTAGGAACTGTCCTGGGCGTCCTCCGGCTTTCCCAGGTTGCGCGCCCAGAGGACCCTGCCGTCGAAATCCACTGCCGCGATGTCGGCGCTGGCGAAGGTCACGTAGAGCCGCGCGCCGTCCGTCGCCGGCGTCGGCGAGGCGTAGCCGGTGACCGGCAGCGGCCTGATGTCCTCCGCCTTCACGTCGCCGCGCGCCGCGAAGATCGGCGTTTGCCAGAGCAGCTTGCCCGAGGCGCGCGCGAAGCAGAAGGCTTCCTGCGTCTCGGCGTTCGCGCCCGTGAGGAACAGCCGGTCGCCCCAGAGGACGGGCGAGCTGTTGCCGGGCATCGGGACCGGGGTTTTCCAGATGATATTGTCGCCGGTCGCGGCGTCCCATTTCTGCGGCCAGTCGCCGGGCTTGACCAGGCCGTCGCCGTCGGGACCGCGGAATCTCGGCCAATTCTCCTTGAAGGCGCTCTCCACGGGCGATGATGTCGCGACGGACGGCGCGGCGGTTTGCGGCCCCGCCTGTCCGGCGAACGGCGCCGGCGGAATCGGCGGGCCGCCGGCGAGTCCGAAGATCAGCAATCCGGCGAGAACGGCGACGCTGACGACGGCCACGGCGATGATATTCCGCCGCCGCCGCGCGAGCCAGCGGTCTGCGTCCTCGCGCTCGGCCGGCAGCGTGGGACGCGGCGTCTTGCGCTCGAGCGAAATGTACCACCGCGCGCAGAACACCGTGGCGGCCAGGCCGGCCAGCAGCAGGTACGCGCCGGTCGTAAGCCGGCGGCGGTGCGCGAAGAAATTCTGCCGCGCCTGCTGGTCCTCCTCGCGCAGCGCTTCCTTGAGGACCTCGTTGCTCGAATCCTGCGCCAGCGCGGCGCGGAGCATCAGGAGCGTCGGCGTCTCGGGCGGGACCGCTGGCTCCGCGAGGCGCGTGACGAGCATCACGCCCATGACGATGCCCGAGAACAGGGCGGTGGTCAGCAGCAGCGACACGGCGAGCGTGCGCAGGCGCCGCGCCTTTTCGGCCGCCGCCGGATCCGGTCGAGTCGGAGCGTCCTTCTGAGCGTTCTCGGTCACGGGCTTGCTTTCTCCGCGATGGTTGTGGCGGGTGCGCCGCCGGCGAGTTCCTTCAGCCGCAGTCTCTCGCGCGGGCAGGCCAGGAAGCAGCGCGCGCAGGAGACGCAGTAATCCTGGTCAATGTAGTAAATGCGCGAGCGCGGGATGCGCGTCTGCCCAAGCAACTGGACTCCCAGAGCCAGGCCGCAGAACGCGCCGAGCAGCGCGCTGCCGACGCGGAACCGCCGCTCGATTTGCGCCGCCTCGGCGTACAGTTCCGCCGCGGGGCGGTCCGTGGCGCGGAATGCTTCGCTTTCCAGCGTGCGCTCGTCCGTCCCGGTCGAATCCTCCAAGGCGATGCGCGCGGCGAGCTGAACGGTGAAGTTCTCCCGCGCGAAGAACGCGCCAGCGCGCCAGCCGAGCAGGGCGCCGATCGCGGCGGCGCAGAGAGTCGCCAGCCAGAACAGTTTCCTCATTCTTCGCCCGCCACGGATTCCGGCGTCGGCTTGCGGATGGCGCCGAAGGGACATTCGCCTTCGCACAGGCTGCACACGACGCATTGATCGGGCGTGATGGTCGCGTGCCGCCATGCGACCCGCGAGCACAGGCCGAGCAGCACGCGATACGGGCACGCGAACCGGCAGTACGGCCGCCCGACGAAGAGAGACACGAGCAGGACGATTGCGCCCACGACCAGCATATAGAATTGGCCGCCGAGCCGGAAGAAGGCGACGAACGGGTCGTAACGACAGATGAGGAACACCGTGTCGAGCCACGCGAAGAGCACCGCCGCGCCGAGGTAAACCACCGGGAACACGGCCAGCGCTTTCTGCAGCGGCATCGGAACGGTCACCGGCCGGATGAGGACCAGGTCCTGGATTGCGCCAAGCGGGCAGACTCCGCCGCAGAAGACGCGCCCGAAGACCAGCGCGAACGCGAGCGGCAGCGCGAAGAACAGCACGGCGGAGGCCGGCACCGCGTACCGGCTGCTCGCCAGGGCCAGCGTCACGTTCTCGATCGCGCCGATCGGGCAGATGCAGCCGCCGCGATAGAAGCCGAAGTAGGCCAGCGAGAAAATCGAGAGGGCCAGCATTCCGTTGCGGCTGCGTTTCTTCAGCGCCAGCCACGCGGCGACGGAGAGCGCCGCGGCAAGGACGGCGACGTCCGCGGCGTCGCGCCAGAACGCGCGCGCGTCCGGATAAGCCGCCTTCGGCAACTGGTATCCCGATTCGAAGTCCGGCGGCGGAAAGCGCGGCGCGGCCCAAGCGACGGCGCCGGCGGCCAGCCACGCGACAATGACGGAGAGGATTGCGATGGAACGTAGTCTCATATGTTCTTCAATTGCTCCGGCCCGAGTTGCTTGATGACGTAGGGCCTGTCAATCGGCATCCGGATGAACGCGTCGGCCGGGCAGGCGGCGGCGATCGAGCACTCGTTGCAGTTCAGGCACCGGTCGTGGCGCACCTGCAGGCACAACGAGCCGTTGCCGAACGTGCCGCATCCCTTGACGCACTTTCCGCAGGCGTTGCAGAGCGGCTCGTCAATCGTGTACTGGTGATACGGGTCCTGGACGAACGCGCGGCGGATGGCGCCGGTGGGGCACATCTGGTTCTCCGCGCCGGTGTCGAGCGCGGGCGGATTGGTCTGGAAGAACCCGAAGCACAGTTTACAGTAGCCGCACATCGGGAAGTTGTGGACGCACTTCGCCGCCGAGAGGTCGAGCACGCAGCTTGTCTGGCAGAGCCCGCACGCCGTGCACTTCCACGGGTCAATCTGCCAGACGGTCCTTTTGCGGCGCGAACGTCCGCTGAGCGCGCCGAGGACGCCGCCGAGCGCCACGAGCGCCGCGCCACGCCCGACGCCGGCCAGGAACGCGCGGCGCGTCGTCTTGTGTTGCGGCCGATAGGCCGGGTCGTTCAGGTCCATCGTACTTCAACTCCACTCAACGAATCACGGAAAACGAACGACAACTTTTGATCGCGAAAGCGCGAAAGCGCGAAAAACGGCGACGGAAAACGAGTTTTGGAACCACAGATGTACACAGATGCAAGCAGTTACAAAACTTCGTATCTGTGTTCATCTGTGTCCATCTGTGCTTTAAATTTGTTTTTCGCGCTTTCGCGTTTTCGCGGTCAAAACATTCGCTGTTTCGCGTTGCCGTGGTCATCATGGATCTACGCAGAGTCTCCGCGGCGGAATGTCGCGCGCTGGATTTTCGGTCCGCGCGCGAGGGCCGAGCGCGTCCCGCGCCTGGAGACTGTCCGCCTGAGAGCACGACGAAAGCGCCGGGCAACGCTCGCAGGGAAAGCGCGGCCTCGCTCCGTCCGGCCCTTGGCCGCCGGACTTGCCCGTCGCGATCCATGCGATTGCGCCCAGGCCGAACAGCGCGGCCGTGCGCGCGGCCGTGCGGAGGAACTCGCGTCTGGTCTGACCTGCCATGACTCTCTCCGCTCTGTGGCGGCCTCCGTCACTTCTGCTGCTGAAAGACGCGGACGTTTGCGTCGCCCGGGTCCAGGACGAACAACCGTCCCTCTGAGTCAATCGCCAGGCCGAGCCCGGCGGCTTCCTTCGTGAAATGCTCCGGGCCGATGAACGCCCGCATTTCGCCCTTCGCGTCGTAGACCTTCACGCGCGGGGTGATTTTCTCCGCGGTCGCAACGCGCCCGTCGCCGAACAACGCCACGGCCGTCGGATTGCAGCAGCCGGAGAATTGCTGCGGCAGCGCGCCGCCTTCGCCCCAGAAGCCGAGCAGCTTGCCGTCGAGGCTGTAGCGTTCCACGCGCGTCATCCCAGGGTTCGTGACGTAAATCACGCCGGCCTTGTCCACCGCAAGGCCGCAGTAGGGGCTCGGACAGACCAGCCCATCCAGCTTGGCCTCCGGGTCGCGCTTGCCGATGTCCGCAATGAAGTCGCCGGTCGTGTCGAACCGGTGGATGCACCGGTTGCCGGCGTCGGCAACGAGGACGTTCGACTGGAAGACGGCGATGCCGGTCACCCAGTCCAGTTCGCCGGGTCCGCGGCCTTCCTTTCCCCAGGAGCGCAGCCGCTTGCCCCCGCGGTCGAGCACCTCGACACTGGTTTGCTGTCCGATATAGACGTTTCCGTCGTCGTCCAGCGCGATGCAGGTCGCCGGACCGGAGGTCTGCCATTCGCTTTCGCGCACGCGGCCGCGGCCGCGCCTCCAGACTAAGACGCCGCCGTCGCCGGCCGCGTAGAGTTCGTCGTGCGCGCTCAGCGCGATGCCTTTCAACTTCCCGAACCCGGGATCAACGCTGGCCAGAAGATCAAGGGTTCCGATGAGCTCATACTTCTCGGCCGTGTTCACCGGCGCAGGCACTGCTGCGATCGGTGCTGTCGCCGGCTTTGACTGGACCGCGACGACAGGGCGTGAGGGCGGTAAGGGAACCGGGAGGAAGGCGATGATAACGGCGACGATAAGAATGAGGACGCCTATTACGATCAGAGTCAGCCGCCGTCTGCTCATGACGCCTCCTTCGGCAGTTCGACGCAGACCATGGTCGTCAGGTCGCGCAGGATCAGGCGGCCCGCCGCGACGGCGATCGGTCCCCACGCGTCGTTGCCTTCCAGCAATTTTGCTGAGGCGATTTCCTGGTAACCGGAAGGGCTCGCCTGGGCGACGTGCAGCGTGCCGTCCTCGTCGCTCAGCGCGAACAGCAGACCGTCGGCCAGGATGAACGGCCCCAGCCCGAACCGCCTCGGCGCGCTGCTCCAGAGGCGGCGGCCGTCGAGGTCGAGGCAGGCGAGTTCTCCCGGCGGCGTGATGCCGTAGATGTGCCCGTCGTAGAGGATCGGCGTCTGCTGGTCGGCGCCGAAGACGGCGACCTTCAGGCGAAAAAGTTCTTCAGTGTCGAGCCGGTCGCCATCGCCTTTGATCCGCACCATGACGCTGCCGTTGTTATAGCCGCCGGAGAAGAACACGCGCTCGCCGTCAATCACCAGCGGCGAGGGCACCATCGCCAGGGCGATCTTCCAGTCCGGCTTCCGCCAGAGCACCTTGCCGTCGCTCGCTGAAACGCCAACCACGCCGCCGGTGGTGCAATAAATGTACTGCCGCTGGCCATGGTAATCCATCGGCATGATGGAGGAATGCGTCATGCCCCAGCCGCCCGTTCGATTCTCCTCAGGGCGGCCCTGAGCAATTGTCGAAGGGCCGCCGGCGTTCGGCGTCTGCCACAGGACGCGCCCGCTGGCCAGCTCCACCGCCATCATCAGCGGGTCGCCGCCGGGCGCCAGGACCACCGCGTCGCCGTCAATGATCGGGCATTGGCCGGCGTACCAGGGCGGCACGGTGGCGCCGAACTGCTTGACGAGATCGAGTTTCCAGACCAGCTTTCCCGTCCGCGCTTCCAGGCAGGTCACGTGGCACATCGGGCCGAGGCTGACCACGAAGCGGTCGTTGACGGCGGGCACGGTGCGCGACATGCCGTGGTTGCGCAGGACCTTGACCGAGTAGGTATAGCGCCAGATCTCGCGCGCATCGTCGAGCGACAGGCAGCGAATGGCGTCTTCCTTTTTTGTAGCGTCGTAGTCCACGAGGTAGACGCAGCCGTTGGCGATTGCGGCGCCCGCGTGCCCTTCGCCGACGGGCAGTTTCCACAGCACCTTCGGCCCGCCCTGCGGCCACGCGCGGGCCAGGTGCAGCGGCTCGCGGACGATGTTCGTCCGGTCCGCGCCTCGAAACCCCGGCCAGCTTCCGGTCAGTTGCGACGGAGCGCCGGGACCGGCGATGGTGGTGCCGGTGTTGATCGGCCCCGCAGCGGCGGCGGACTTCGACTCGAACCCCAGCGATTCCTCCTGGCCGGGAAGCCGCGGCTTCACGTTCTCCGTCCGCGTGGCGTGGAGCCATACGGCGAGCGCCGCCACGCCGGCCGCCGCGATGACGGCCGGCAGAATGAACTCCAGCCTGCGCCCGCTCATCCGGCACCTCCGGCAGGGCCGAAGCAGTAGACCGCTCCGTCGCGGGCGCCGATCACGAGCCGTTCCTCGCCGACGGCGGGCGATGCCTCGATCTCCGCGCCGGCCGCGAAGCTCCACACTTTCGCGCCGTCGGCGACCTCCAGCGCATAGAGCGTCCCGTCGTTGCTCCCGAAGAAAACGCGGTCGCCGGCGATGACCGGCGAGGAATCAATCTCGCCGCGCGCCATGAACTTCCACAGCTCGCGGCCGTCCGCCTTGGCCATGCAGCGCACGATGCCGTCCTGCCCGGCGAAAATCACCCGGTCGCCGGAGAGCGCGGGCGACGCGCGGAAATGCATGTCCTCGGCGACTTTGACGTCCCAGACTTTCCGCAGCTCATGCGATTCGCCCGGCCTGAGGACGCCGGACGGATCGGCGCAGTACATGTGGTTGTCGTAGGTTGAGTCGAAAATGCGCTTGCCGTCGAAGGCGGGCGACGATGCGACGTTGAAACTGAGTTGCAGGATGCCGCGCTGGGTTCCGGCGGCCGCGTCTATCACGCGCAATTGGGCGTCGCATCCGCCGATGACCACCGCGCCGTCCGCGACGCACGGGCTGGCGTGAAGCTCGGCGTCGGTCTGGAATTTCCAGACGACCTTGCCCGTGTCCTGCGCGAGGCAGTAGAGAAAGTGGTCGTAAGAGCCGAAGAGGACGTTGGCGCCGATGAAGTTCGCGGAGCCGACGATCTGGCCGGCGGCCTCGAAGGTCCAGAGTTTCTCGCCGGTCGCGGCGCTGACGGCGTGGAAGACGCCCTGGCTGGTGCCGAAGAACAGCTTCCCGTCCCGAATCCCCGGCGCGGCCTCGATGGCGCCCTGCGCCTTATAGCGCCACTTCACTTTGCCGGTCGCGAGATCAATCGCCAGCAGTTCGCCCTTCATCGTGCCCAGATAAGCGACTCCGTCCTGGATCGCGGCGGTGGATTCGACGGGCGCGCCGGCTTCGCAGGTCCACAGGAGTTTCAACCGGTCGGAGAGCGGGCAGGCCGCGACGCCGGTCTGGGCGGCGTTGCCGCGGAACGTCGGCCACGGCGCGGGCTTCTCCCGATCCGCGGCCAGGCAGGTCAGCGCCGCGGCGCAGATCAGGGCGATCCGCCAGGCAGGAATTGCGGCCGACGTTCTCGACAATGTGCGTTCCTTAACGATCCTTCGCCCGGCGATGCCGTCATTCGGAGCACATTAGCCGCGCCAACGGCTGCGCGGCTGGTGCATGAGTAGGAAATGCGCGCTGGGCGCGCATTTTCTTAGGAGCGCAGGGATGGCAGCAACTCGCCTCGGACGGAGACCGCCGCCGCGAACGCACAACTGAGTAACCCGGCAATCAGGCAGGCGGAAAGCATCCCGCCCAGCGACAGCCAATTCACGTCGGCGAGCGCCGAAACGGCGTGGGGCACGACGGCCACCAGCGCCGCTGAACTCCCCACCGCCAAACCCAGAAGCAGAAGGATGCCGTGCTCAATCACTATCATAGCAACGACTTGCCGTCGTCGCAAACCCAGCGCCAGCAGCATCGCCAGCTCGCCGCGCCGCTCGACCACGCTCCGCAGCAGCACGGTCACGATGCCGAATGTGCCCAGCAGCAGTCCGAGTCCGCCGAGGGTCTCGAACGTCGCCAAGTAGGTGTTCTGGACCCGCGCGTAACCAGCCAGCACGTCCGCCGTCCGCCGCACGTCGAAGCCCAGTTCGCCCAGGTTCTCTCTGAGCGCTTTGGCCACCGCCGCTTCTTGGCCGGGCGGAGTCTCGACGAGGAAGAACCGGTAACCCGGACGGTCCGCGAAATGTCGGCGGAATTGCGCGTCGCTGATGAGCAGTTCGCCCTGGAAGACGCTGTCCGCCAGCAGCCCGACGATCTTCAGCCGGACCGGCTTGCCCGACGAATCCGTGACGCGGACTTCATCACCGAGCCCGACGTGCAGCACCCACTCCGCGCTCGTCGCGTCCGCGAATGCCGGGATCGGCGCGTCGCTGTGCTCATCGCTCTCCAGGAGCGCCCACGGGTTCGCCGATCCCTGCTGCGGCGCCGTGAAGCTGAAGCCGCCACGCTCCACCAGTTCGTGCGGCACACCGAGGACTCGCGGCTGGGCCGGCTGCTGGATATTCAGGCAACTGGCGTCATCTCCGGCGGTCATGCGGAACGAAAGGAACTTCGTCCGCGCGAGTTTGCCGGCGGTTTCGGGCGGCAGGCCGAGCGCCTCGCGGCCGGCGGCGGTGTTCAGATCGGTCATTATCGGAACGTCACTTCGCGCGAGAAGCGAAAATCCGCCCGCGCCGGAGCGGAGTTCCGCGGTGTTCGCGCGCGACAGGTCTTTCCGGTTCGCCGCCACCACCACGATGATGAAGCTCGCGCACGCGATGAGGCCGGCGGTGAGCAGGCTCCGCACCCAGTCGCGCGACGCGCCGCGCCAACCCAGCCGCCAGAGGGAAACTTTCTCAGCCGGCGCGCGCTCGGCCCGCTGGAATCCCGCACAGGCCAGCGCCAGGAATCCGGCGAGCAAGCATGCGCCGCCGCCCAGGAACGCGCCTTCGGCCGAACCGGTCGCCAGCAGTCCGCACGCCAGCAGTCCCGCCGCCAGGACCAGCGCGGCGATGCCGATTCCGAGCGCGCGCCGGCGAATGCGCCTCTGCGGCTGCGCGGCCATCGCGCGCCAGCCGGCGAGCAGACGCAGCGTCGGCGTCAGGCGCAACAGTCGAGCGGCCCAGATGACGGCGGCCGCGGAGACGAGGAACCCCGCGACCGCGCCGATCGCCAGGCTCAGCGGCGTCACATGCAGGGTGAGACTCAAATCTCCGACCGCGCCCGCCCATCGCGTCCGAAGCGCGCGGATGATCAGCCATGCATAGCCGATGCCCGCGGGCACGCCGAGCAGCACGCCGGCCGCGCCGAGGAGGAATCCCTCGCCGACGAGAACGCGCGCCGCGCTTCGAGCCGTGAAGCCGGTGGCCGACATGATCCCGAACTGGCTCGCGCGCCGCTCGACGGCCAGCCGCAGCAGCAGTCCGACCATGCCCGCCGCGGCCGCCACGAGGAAGAAACTCATCGAGAGAAAGATCACGCCGAAATCCGTTGTGCCCTTCGCGGTCGCCAGCGCCTGCGCGCGCACCGGCTGAACCGCCAGGCCGAAGTCGGACGCGAGGCCGCGGCGGAACGCGCTCTCAAAACACTCCGCCGCCGCCTTCAACGACATTCCTTCCGGCGGGACCAGCGCGACGGACGTGAGGCCGCCGTACGGCGATGCCGCTGCGCTCTCCTGCGCCCCGGGCCAGAAGCTGCGGACGACGTCCAGCGGCAGGAATGCCTTCGGCACGGTGCGGTACTGCCGCCAGTAGGCTTCGTCGGCGGGAGTGATCAATTTCGCGTCTATCGCGAAGGGCAGGTCCCAGTCCGCGATGCTGACGGCATCGGTGATCCCCTCGAACTCCGGCACAAGTCCCTGGTCCAGCGCCGCGCCTTCCATGGCCACGATGCCGCGCACCTGCGCCTTCCAGGGTCCGATTGAGTCGCCCACTCGCGCGCCAAGGGCCTGCGCCGCCCACGCGTTCAGGAGGATGTCGTTCTTGCCGAGCGCCGGAGGCGCGCCGCCGCCGGCCATCGGGAGCGGTCCGGCAGGGGCCGCGCGCGGGTCCAAACCGGCAACCAGGCAATAGTGAATCGCGGCTTCGTGAGTCTCGGGGACCATCCGCTCGAGCGTGGTCACCAGGTAGATCGAAGACGGCCGATAGCTCATCCCGAATTCGCCCGCAATGTGTTCGGCGCGGGCGACGGCGGCGGGCGGCAGCACAATTTGGCCGCTCTGCAGCGCCAGGTAACCGAACTCCGGGTCCGGCCTCAGCCGCAGGCCGCAATCCGTCAGCCGCCAGGACGCGGCCAGCGCGTCCGCGAGCGCAGCCGCCTGCCCCTCGGCCGCGGCTTGAGCGGCTCTGCGGCCGATAAGGATCGCGTTCGCCTGCGCCGGTTGCTTCAACTGCGCCTGGAGCCAGTCGAGGGCAACGTAGAGGTTCCTCGGCGGCGACGATTCCTGCCGCAGGCTGAACGCGCCGATCCCGCGCGAAGGAATAATCCGCCCGACGACGAGCCTGAGCGTGCGCGTCGTCTGCGCGCGGCTTCGGCGCATGAAGATCGAGTCCGCCGGAGCGTCCTGCTCGCGGCCGAGGGTCAGCAGGACCGCGTCGCCCTCGGAAATCCCGAGGTCCGCGGCGAGCGTGGAATTGACGACGATCCGGCGCTCCTGCGGCGGGCTGAAAGGCTCGACGGCAATGTTCGAGAATTCCGGCGGGACGCCGATGACGTTGACCCGATTGACGACCGCGCCGCCTTCGGCGGGTTTCACCGCGCCAACGGCCAGAATGGCGGGCACGGCGAAATCGGCGGCGCCTTTCGCCTGCGGTTGCGCGAGGAGGTCCGCCGCCAACTGCTCGCGGAAGAACGCGGGCGACTCGACCGCATATTCGACGCGCCCGAGCCGCTCGATCGCCAGGTCGTGCAGGCTGCCGCGGACGGAATCCCCGACGAGCAGTGATCCGACGAGCGCTGCGACGGCGATCGCGCAGCCCAGCGCCACGGCCAGGTTCGTCCGCCAGTAGTACCGCAGGTTCCGCCGGACCAGGCCGCTGATGGTGAGAGCTTGTTTCATGCTGTTGGAAGATTGGGAAACTGGGAGATTGGGAGATTGCGAAAAAGCGCGGCGCTTAATCTCCTAATCTCCAAATCACCCAATCTCCTAATCTCCTGATTTCCCTTTCTCATGCAGCGCCCCCGCGCGCAGTTCCAGGCATCGGCCGAAGAGCCGGGCGAATTCCAGGTTGTGCGTGACGACGATCAGCATCGCGCCGCGCTCGCGGGCGAGTTCCAGGAATAGCGCGCCCACTTCGGCGGAGGTCTCCGGGTCGAGGTTGCCGGTCGGCTCGTCGCAGAGCAGCAGCGGCGGCCCGTTGACCAGCGCGCGCGCGACGGCCACGCGCTGGCGCTCGCCGCCGGAAAGCTGCGCCGGGAACGAGTGCAGGCGGTCCTTCAGACCGACGCGCTCCAGCAGCTCGCGCGCGCGGCCGGCGCCGCCCCGCGACGCAGGCGGCACGGCCAGCGTCGGCAGGAGCACGTTCTCGATTGCGGTGCACTGCGGCAGCAGGTGATGGTCCTGGAAGACGAAGCCGACGCGGCGGCTTCGGAAATCCGCCAGCGCGGTCCCTTCGAG
>JBEKCB010000018.1:0-97750 GCA_050015075.1 Candidatus Brocadiia bacterium
ATCGAGGTAGTCCACGTTGAGGCGCTTGAGGCTCCCGTTCAAGGCTTCCATCATGTGCTTGCGATGATTGCCGCCGGCATTGGGATCGCCCGGATTGCTGCAGAACGAATATTTGCTGGCGATGACGAAGCGCCGGCGGTCAGCCTTGACGAATTCGCCGACCATCTTTTCGCTCGTGCCGCCGGTATAGCCGTCGGCGGTGTCAATGAAATTGCCGCCGGCCGCCGCAAAGGCGTCGAACATCCTGTGACTTTCGCTTTGGTCCGCGCCAAAACCCGTCTCAGTGCCGAAAGTCCAGGCGCCGAGCGCCAGTTCAGAGACGCGAAGTCCGGATTTTCCGAGAAGCTTGTAGTTCATGCTTTTTCCTTTCGTCGCCGCGCGCCGATTCGCCCCCATTCCCCAAGCCGAATCTATCGGCGCGTGCGTAGGTTGTCAAGGAAAAACAAAGCGCGGAAAACCGCTTGACATATAAGAAATATTCTCGTAGTGTGATTTCCCGGAAATGAATTGCATAATGTCTGGTGATTCCGAGCGGAGCGAGGAATCTCATACGCGGTTTGTAGTGGCGCCGTCAGGCGCTACGTCGTATGCCCTGACGGGCACACTACAAGCAGCATGACGCGGGCCAGATTTATGTATGTTATTTCCGAGGCACTACAATAGTCTGCCGCTTGAACAGGAGAGTTATAGCGCCAAGGAAGCCGGCATGAATAGCCTGGAACGGTATTTGAGCATGCTCAAGGGGGAAGCGGTGGACTTCGTGCCGCGCGTGCCCATTCTCATGCAGTTGGCGGCCGAGAGCATCGGGTCGAATTACGGGGCCTTCGCTTCGGACTATCGCGTGCTGGTGGAGGCGAACCTCCATTGCGCCGAAGTGTTCGGGATGGACCATGTCAGCGCGATCTCCGATCCGTACCGCGAGACGGAGGGCTTCGGCGCGCGGATCATTTTCGAGCGGGACAGCGTGCCGCGCTGCGAGCGTCATCCGCTGGAGGACCGCCGGGAGTTCTCCGCCCTGCCTCGTCCCGATCCGTTGCGCTCGGTGCGGATGCTCGACCGCGTCAATGCCGTCCGCGCGTACAAGGCGAGCGTCGGCGGCCGGCGCTCCATTCTCGGGTGGATCGAGGGCCCGGCGGCGGAAGCCGCTGACCTGCGCAACGTGATGAACTTCCTGACGGACCTGATGGACGACGAGGGATATTCAGGGGCGCTGATGGACCGGTGCGTGGAAGTGGCGGTTGGGTTCGCCCGGGCGCAGGTGGAGGCCGGCGCTGACACGATCGGCATCGGCGACGCGATCGCCAGCCAGGTTTCGCCTTCGGTCTACGAGCGGCTGATCCAGCCTCGGGAGAAACTCCTCGTCGGAGAAGTGCGGCGGATGGGCGCCTTCGTGCGCCTGCACATTTGCGGGAATATCACCCATCTGCTCCCGGGCATTGCCGACCTGGGCGTGGACGTCCTGGACGTGGACCACATGGTGGACATGCAGCTTGCGCGCCGGGCGGTCGGCGCGAAGGTCGCCCTCGCCGGGAACATCAATCCCCTGACGGTGCGTTACCGCGCCCCCGAGGAGATTGCATCGGCCATGCGGCAGACCTACGAGACGGTCGGCAACCCCTACCTGGTCAACGCCGGCTGCGAAATCCCCGCCGGCACGCCGCGGGAGAACCTGCTGGCCCTCTGCGCGATGCTGCCGTGGCGCGGCTGAGCCGTCCGCACGAATTCCGGAAGTCCGCCATTCGCGGGGCTTTTCGAGGACACATGACCCATTTCATCCGCCCGCCGCGGCCCGCAGAAATGCCTCTTGACAGCCGCCGCACGGCGTTGATATACTCCGATTCCAATCATGGGGAGGCAGAGCGCCGTCCCAATCCCAGGTTCCCCTAACGCGCGGAGACTGCAACCATGGCAGACTGGAAAGATGTGTGGAAGAAGGTCGAGGCGTGCCAGGTGCCGAAGGTGACGAAGGTCGCGCTGGCGTATTCGGGCGGGCTGGACTCGTCGTTGAGCATCGAACTGCTGCGGCGGAAGTACAAGGCGAAGGAAATTTTTCCGATCAACATCGACGTCGGCCAGGGCGAGCAGGAACAGGAGGAGATGCGGTCGAAGGCGAAGGTGCTCGGCGTGAAGCCGATCGTGATTGACGCGAGGAAGGAGTTCGCCGAGGTGTGGCTGCCGAAGGCGATCCGCGCGAACAGCGATTACAACGGGTACCCGGTCTCGACCTCGATGACGCGGCAGCTCGTGGCGCGGATCGTGGCGGAGAAGGCGCTCGAACTCGGCTGCGACGGGCTGATGGAAGGCTCCACCGGCAAGGGCAACGACCAGTACCGCATGCACAACGTGTTCAAGATGTTCGCCCCGCAGATGGAAGTGCTGGTGCCGGTGCGCGATTTCGACATGACGCGCGCGGAGGAGAAGATGCTGTGCGAGGCGTGGGGCGTCCCGGTCACCGAGCAGATCACCGGCGGCGACGACAAGACGCTCTGGTGCCGCTCGATCGCCTCGGGCGCGGTGGACCTGAACCAGGAAATCCCGGACGACATCTGGATGTGGAAGGTGCCGCTCGAGAAAGCGCCGAACCAGCCGACGTTCGTGGACATCCAGTTCCGCGCGGGCCTGCCGGCGACCCTGAACGGCAAGAAGATGCCGCTCGACGCGTTGATCAGCGAGCTGAACGTCATCGCCGGCGCGGCGGGCGTCGGCCTGATTGACATGTTCGAGGACGGGATCATGGACCTGAAGAGCCGCGAGATTTACGAGGCGCCGGCGGCGCATGTCCTGATCAAGCTCCACCGCGACCTGGAGCAGTACTGCCTGACGAAAGACGAGATCCAGTTCAAGAAGAGCGTGGACGCGAAGTGGGCGTTCCTGGTCTACCACGGAATGTGGTACACCCCGCTGAAGAACGCGCTGGACGCGTTCGTCCTCGCGACGCAGGATGTGTGCAACGCGGATTACCGCGTGAAGCTCTACAAGGGCAACATCGTGATCACCCATCGGGCCTCGGAGACGAGCCTCTTCTCGCCGGAGATCCGCTCGATCAAGGCAACCGGCTTCGACCAGCGCTGGTGCTCGAACGCCGCCAAGGTCCGCGGGCTGCCCTTCGAGATCCTCTCCAAGCGCCGCAAAGCCATGGAAAAGTTCCTCCAAAGCCCCGGCGCCGGGATGCCGAAGCCTAAAGCCAAAAAGTGAGGGACCCGGTCGCGCGCCGGTCGGCGGGATTCGAATGGGCAATCTCCGTAAGTGGTTGCCCATTCGGCGTTTAAGCGCTCAAAATCGCCAGAATTTGACTTTTCTTCTCACCAATGGCAAACTACTGTCGGGCGCGGAGCCCTAATAGGAGATCTCAAGCGTGAATGCGCGTCATTTGCTGAAGCTGGTCGTCGTCCTCGCCGTCCTGCTCTTCATGGTCATGATGGGCATGTCGAACGGCGACCCGGTCCGTTTCAAGATTCTCTCCTACACGTCCGATCCGATAAAGTCCGCCTTCATGTATTTCACCTTCTTCGCCGTCGGCGCCTTCACCGGCCTGGTCCTTGCCGTCGGCACCGGCGGCGGCCACTCGTCCGCTTCGAAAGGCAAGTGAACCGGCGGCCGGCCGGCGCCCGAGCGGCCGCGCGCGCCGCGGGACCTCGGCTCGAACCAACATGAAAAACTTTGCCGACCGCCTGATCGAGACCGTCGAGTGCAAGCGGACCTGCGTGGTCGTCGGGCTCGATCCGCAGCTCGACTCGCTCCCGTCCGATCTCCGAGAGAAAGCCCGCCGCTCGACCGCCGACGCGGCCGACGCGGTGATGGAATTCAACCGCCGCGTCCTCGCCGCCGTCGCCGATCACGCCGCCGCCGTCAAACCTCAGTCGGCCTTTTACGAGGCGCTCGGCTGGGAAGGCGTGCGCGCGCTGGCCGGCACGGTCCGCGCCGCGCACGACTGCGGCCTGCTGGTCATCGCCGACGTCAAGCGCGGCGACATCGGCTCCACCGCCGAAGCCTACGCGCAAGGCCATCTCGACCTGCTCCAGGCGGACGCCGTCACGGTGAACCCGTACCTGGGCATTGACGGCGTCGCGCCGTTCCTCAAGCGCGCCCGGGATGGAAAGGGGATTTTCGTCCTCGTCAAGACCTCGAACCCGTCCTCGGTGGACCTGCAGGATCTCGACGCCTCCGGCGCGAAGCTGTACGAGAAAGTCGCCGAACTCGTCGAGCGCTGGGGCGGCGAATGCCGCGGGGAATGCGGCTACAGCGCCGTCGGCGCCGTCGTCGGCGCCACGTTCCCGGCCGCCGCGGAGAAACTGCGCCGGCTCATGCCGCACGCGCTCTTCCTCGTCCCCGGTTACGGCGCGCAGGGCGCAACGGCCGAGGACTGCCGCCCGTGCTTCGACGCCCAGGGCCGCGGCGCGGTCGTCAATTCTTCGCGCGGCATCATCTTCGCCTATCGCCGGCCCGACCAGCCGCAGGCGCCGCCGGATTGGGATTCCGCCGTCGCCGGCGCGGCGATAAAAATGAAAGAGGAACTCGAGCGCGTCCGCCGGCGCGCTTGACGCAAGCGTTGCGTTGCGGAAATTAGTTGCATAATGCCTGTCATTCCGAGCGCATCGAGGAATCTCATACGCAGCGCACCGGCAACGGCTTAGGGTATGAGATGCTTCGCTGCGCTCAGCATGACGCAGGCTGGACTTACGTGCGCTATTCACGGAACAGTGTACTAGTTTGACCGGCGACATTCGGGGTTCTGAAATCGAGATTCACAATTCGTCGCGCCCGGTTTCATCGCGCCCCTCTCTGCGGAGGATTTCCATGTCTCCCGTGCGCCACTGGTGGCTTTGTCTTGCCGCCCTGTTGGTTTTCTGCGGCGCATTCCCGGCCTTCGGCCAGCGGATGAGCAAGAAGCAACTCGGCGAATGGACGCGCCTGCTCCGCTCCGACGACCCGCAGAAGCGCTCCTCCGCCGCCACCTCGCTCGTCGCGGCCGAGGATGAAGCCGCGCTGAAAGTCCTCCTCGAAGCCCTTCAGCCCGATCAACCCGAAACGGTCCGCATCAGCGTCATCACCGCCTTCGGCGTCCAGACCGACGACCGCGCCTGCGGCCCGATCATCGCCGCGCTCGCCGACCCGAGCGAAGGCGTTCGCCAGGCCGCCCGGAGCGCGCTCCAGCAGATCCACACCACCCCGTCCGTGCGCCTGCTCGAACAGGCCGCCGGCGATCTCAAGCGCCCGCTGGTCATCCGCGTCCAGGCGGTCAGTCTCCTCGGCGACCTCCGCGCCACCGAGGCGCTCCAGGCGCTCATCAAGCTGCTCTCGGACCCCGACGAAGCCGTCCGCACCGCTTCGCGCGCCGCGCTCGAAACCATCACCCTGCGCCGCTTCAACACCGCCCGCGAATGGCTCGACTGGTGGCGCCAGAACCCCAACCTCACGCGCGAGGAGATGCTCCAGCACCTCGTGGAGTTCCAGACTGAACGGATCGAGAACCTCAGCCGCGTCCTCGAAAAACTCTATCTGAAAATCCTCGACGACCCCAAGAACCAGGGCGACTCCGCCGCGTTCATCGAGGCCCTGACGCAGTGCGACCTCGCCTCCGTCAAGAAGCGCGCCATCAAAGGGATCACGCCGCTGCACGGCCCGGCGGTCCGAACCGCCCTCATCAACGCCCTGGCCGAGACGGATGCCTCCGTGCGGCAGGCCGCCGCCGACGCGCTGGCCGCCCAGGCGGACGCCTCAACCGCCCCGGCGCTCCTCAAAGCGATGAACGACCCTGAAAGCTCCGTCCGCGCCGCCGCCGCGCATGCGCTCGGCGCCCTGAAAGCCAAAGACGCCGTGAGCGCGCTGAAGGACATGCTCTCCGACACCGACGTCGAAGCCGCCGTCGCGGCCGCCAACGCCCTGGCCGAACTGGCCGATCCGGCCGCTCTCGACAAGCTCATTAGTATCGTGACCGCCGCCGACACCCCGGCGCCGCTCTACGGCGCCGCCGCCAACGCGCTCGCCAAAATCCATGACCCGCGCGCCGTCCCGATCCTCGTCAAGCTCCTCGGAAGCCCCAAGGAAGACGTCCGCTGGGCGTCCGCCGACGCCCTCGGCGGACTCGGCGTCGCCGACGCCGTCAAGCCGCTGGCGAACGTCGCGCTCAAGGACCCGAACCCGCAGAACCGCGAGGTGGCCCTCGCCTCGCTCAGCAGGATCGGCGACCAGTCCCCATCCACGCTCGACACCCTGGTGGACGCGCTCTCCGACAAAGAGAAGCGCGTGGCCGACCAGGCCTTGCGCTCCCTGACCCAGGTGGCCGACTCCAAAACCGACCTCTATGCCTCCGCGCTCGACCGGCTCATGGCGGCGCACAGCTACGCCCTGGCCGCGATCGTCCTGGATGCCGCGGTGCCGCAGCTCGGCCCGAACAACGCCCAGCCGGCCGCGGGCTTGCGCCAGCGCCTGGCCGCCGGCCTGATGGCCGCCAAAGAATGGGCCCGCGCCCGGACTCAGCTTGAAATCCTCGTCGCGCAATCGCCCAAAGAACCCCAGTACGTCAAATCCCTGGATGCCTGCCTCACCGCCCAGGCGGACTATGACGCGCTGCTGGCCCTCCTTCTCCAGACGCGCAAAGCCGCTCCCGAGCTTGCGGACTACTGCTGGCAGGAAACCGTCCACGTCGTCGAGCAGATCGCCGCCGGCGACCCAAAGAAAGCCGTTGCCGCGGTGAATGCCCTTGAGAAGGACAGCCCCGATCTGGGCGGCGCCGCCACCGCCGCCAAGCTTCGCGAACTGCGCGCGAAAGCCGGCGGGAACCCGGTCCTGCCCGCCACCGCTCCCGCACCCGCATCAAGCAACGCCTCGCCCGGCTGAGAACCGAACTTGATGCCGGCCGTCTGGACTTGTCCGCGCGAGCGCCTATAATTACACTGTGAGCGCGGGGCGCAGCCGAAACGGGCGCGGTCGCCCGTGCGGGCGAACTCCGGCTGAACGAGGGGCGAGGGCAGCGTATGAGACGCAGGAAAAGTGCTACGGTGCGCTCGGCGGAGACGGTCGCCTCATCCGCCGCGGATGAGCGCGTGCGGCGGGTCTTGCAGGTGATCAACGATTCAGGACCGGTCGTCGGCGCACCGGCTCCGCGCGAGACCAGCGCGGCGGCGCCGGGCGAGGCGGAGGTCCTCGACGCGTATTCGCGCGCGGTGATCTCGGTCATCGAGGCGATGGGGCCGGCAGTCGTCGGCGTGTCGTTCGGCGACGCGTCGTCGCCCGCACCGGAGCACGTCGGCGCCGGGTCCGGCGTCATCATCGCGCCGGACGGATATGTCCTCACGAACCACCATGTCGTCGCCAGCGCCCGCGGGCTCACCGTCACGCTCGCCGACGGGCGGGCGCTCGTCGCGACCGTCGTGGGCGTGGATCCGGCGACGGACTTGGCGGTGATCCGGGCGGAAGGCTCGGGGCTGGCGCACGCCTCGATCGGCGATTCCGCGTCGCTGCGCGCCGGGCAACTGGTCATCGCCGTCGGGAACCCGTTCGGCTTCCAGTCCACCGTCTCGACCGGCGTCATCAGCGCGCTCGGCCGCGCGTTCCGCACCCGCGAGGGGCGGCTGATCGAGAACATCATCCAGCACACCGCGCCGTTGAACCCGGGGAACTCGGGCGGGCCGCTGGTGGATTCGCGCGGCGCCGTCGTGGGGATCAACACGGCGATCATCCCGCAGGCGCAGGGGATCGGGTTCGCGATTCCCTCGGCCACGGCGAAGTGGGTCGTGTCGCAACTGCTCGTGCACGGGCGCGTGCGGCGCGGCTCGCTGGGGATCGCCGGCCGGCAGCGCCCGCTGGACCGGCGGCTGGTGCGGTTCCACAGTCTGAACCATGACCGGGCGGTGGAGGTGCTGGCCGTGGATCCGAACGGCCCCGCGCGGCAGGCGAGCGTGCAGACCGGCGACCTGATCGTGGCGATCGAGGGGCGCGATGTGGCGAGCGTGGACGATCTGCACCGCGTGCTGGCGGAGTGGCCGATCGGGCAGCCGGTGGCGCTGGCAATCCTGCGGGGGCGGGAACGTGTGACGATCAGTGTCGTGCCGGTGGAAGCCCTTTCCTGATTGCCGAATGCTGATTGCCGAATGCCGAATGTTCAATGAACGGGCCGGAGAGCGGAGGATGGCGTCGCGACAGCTATGGCGGCGGACGCGCGTGGCCGGGCGCAAGGTCCTGAGCCGCAAGGAGCCGGCAACGCGGATCGCGCGCGGCGTGGCGGCGGGCTTCTTCGCGGCCGCCTGCCCGGTGCCGGGCGTTCACGTCGGCATGGGCCTCATCACGGCCTGGATCGTCCGGGGCAACAAGCTGGCCGCGATCTTCCCGCTGTTCCTGTGGAACCCGGCGACGATGCTGCCGCTGGCCTATGTGCAGTTCCGGATCGGCGTCTGGCTATGGCCGGCGCACGCGAGCGGATCGCACCGGATCGCGGGGCTGATGACCGGGTGGGCCTGGAGCGCGCCCTGGGCGTCGGTGAAGGGACTGGCCGCGCTGATGGGCGATGCCGGCCTGAGCTTCATGGGGCCGCTGGCGCTCGGGTATCTCGTCACCGGGCTGATCGCCGCGGCGATCTCGTATCCGCTGGCGGTGATCGCGGTCTGGACGTGGCGCGCGCGGCGGCGGAGCCTGCGGCTCATCCGCAGCCGCAAGAAGGAAGCGCCGCGGACGCTCGAGCTGCCCGGCAGCGATGCGCCGCCGCCGGCGCCGGCCGACGCACTGGCCCGTTACGCGCGCGCGCCGCAGGAGTTCGAGTGCGCCGAGCGCGTCCGGCTGCTCGTGGACGGCGGCGAGGCGTTCCCGGAGATGCTGGCGGCCATCGAGGGTGCGCGGCGGACGGTGGACCTTGAGACGTACATGATCCGCGCGGACCGCACCGGCACGCGCTTCCGCGACGCGCTCGCGGCCGCAGCCGGCCGCGGCGTGCACGTCCGGCTGCTCTACGACCACATCGGCTCACTCGGCCTGCCCGACCGCTTCGTGCAGCCGCTGATCCATGCCGGAGTCGCCGTCGCGGTGTACCACCCGCTGGTGATCACGCGTCCGAGTTGGGCGGTGAGCCGGCGCAACCACCGGAAAAATCTCGTGGTGGACGGGCAGGTCTCGTTCACAGGCGGGCTGAACATCGCCGACGAGTACAATGCGCCGCCGGAATCCGGCGGATGGCGCGATACACACCTTCGGATGGAGGGCCGGGCGCCGGCCGAGCAGATCGAGGAGCTTTTCGAGTACGCTTGGCAGTCCGCGGCGCCGTACGGCGAGCCGGGGCCTGCCGCGCGGCAACTGGCCAGCGGCGTGCGCCGGCGGCTGGGCCTACCGCTCGGGCCGGGCGCGCGGCGGCGCGGCCCGGAAGTCTCCGACGCGCTTTGGGCGGGCGGCGGCGTTGCCGTGCGGATCATCGGCAATTGGGAATTCCGCCACCGCCAGGACATCCGGCGCGCGTACCTGCACGCCTTCCATAACGCGCGACGCTACATCCTGATCGAGAACGCCTATTTCATTCCCGACCGCGGCGTTCGCCGCGCGCTGGCCCGTGCGGCGGGGCGCGGTGTGCTCGTCGCCGTCATTCTCTCGCGGAACAGCGACGTGACCACCGCCGCCTACGCCAGCCGGAGCCTCTACAGCGAATTGCTCGCCTCCGGCGTGCGGCTCTTCGAGTGGCCCTTCGGCATGATGCACGCCAAGACCGCGGCGATTGATGATGCGTGGGCGACCGTGGGAAGCTATAATTTCGACCATCGCAGCCTGCTGCATCAGCTCGAATCGGTCGCGGTAGTGGCTGATGCGGCCTTCGCGCGGCGGCTGCGCGACCAGATGCTGGCCGACCTCGCCAAGTGCCGCGAGATCACCCTGATGGAGCACGAATCACGGCCGTGGCGCCAGATGCTCATGGAATCGGCCGCGTACCTGGTCCGGCGGTGGCTATAGCGGCGGAGCGCGGAGCGGGCGACGCCGGCGGAGTCCGATCATCGGCCCACTTTTCGTTCAAGGAAATTCCATGCGGCGTTCATTGACCGAGTGGATCGCCATCGCGGCATGTATCGCGTTCGGATCGGCGGTCGCGCGGCGCGCGGCGGCGATGGATCTCCCGCGCCTCGCGACAGAGGCCTCGCAGTATCGCGGCGGGCTGCCGTCGCCGGAAACCGCGGACCGGCAGATGGATCTCGCGCGGGAGTACGGATTCTTCCGCGACCTGGACGAAAGCGCCGCGACGCCGCGGATCGCCTGGGGCAAGCCGCTCGCCGGCGGCCCGGTGCGCGCACTGATCCTGCATTCGTGGTTCGCCGGACGCGAGGTCGTCGAGCTCGCGCAGCGGCTCGACCTGAAGTGCACGCACGTGGCGCTCCTGCGCGAGCAGGACTGGCCGCCGCTCGACCGGCATGGCTCGAACCTGTTCGAGCCGCTGGAGAAGCGCCTGCTGGAAAGCCTCAAGGGCGACGAGCCGGTGATCGCCTTCAGCAGCAGCCCGTGCCCGTGGACCGACCTGCGCGCGCCGACGCGGAAGGCGCTTCTGGAGGCCGTGCAATCCGGAAAAGGGCTCGTCTACGCCGGCGATCCGGCGCCGGTGGCGCAGGAGATGGGCCGCGATTTCACCGCCGATCCGCAAGCCGCTCAAGTGCTGCTCAACGGCATCCCGCCGAATCTGCGCGGCGCCGCGGTCCGCGCCGGGCAATTCGGCAAGGGGCGCGTGGTGTTCCTCGGCTTCCCGGCGGAGGCCGCAAAGAACAGCCTGCTCTTCAGCCCCACCGGCGGCGGACTGGCCACGCTGAACGACCCGCAGCGCGAGGCCGCGTGCTCGCTGCTGGCCCAGTCGCTCCTCTGGGCGAGCCGCCGCGCAACGGGCGTGTCGGTATCGCTGCCCGAGAACCTCACGCTCAAGAGCGAGCGGATGCCGGAGGGCCCCGTCCTGGCCGGGATCAGCGGCCCCGGCGTCCAGTGGATGGACTGGTACGTCCAGCCAGCCGGCGATGCGCCGCCCGTCTCCGAAGGCCGCGAGTATTTCAAGGAGCCGGGCACGCAGGCCGAACTCAATCTGCCGCACCTGCCCGCGGGGCAGTACATCCTCCACGCGATTGCGCGCGACGCGGACCGCGCCTCTCTGGCCTGGACGAGCGCCGCGCTCACGATCACCTGCGACTCGGGGCTCAAAGTCGAATTCAACCAGCCGCAATACGGCCCCGGCGACTCCGCCTCGGTGACTGTGGAGGTGACGAAGGCCGCCGGGCACGAGCCGAGCCTCCAGTGCTCGCTGACCGACGCGTCCGGGCGGCTCATGGCCACCGAGACGCGAGCGCTGGCGGCCGGATCGGGCGCAGAGACGATGCGCTTCACCTTCCCGATGAACCTGGCGGTGGCGAAGACCGCCCTCGCGCGCGCCACGCTGTTCGAGGGAGATAGAGCCCTCGTCCGCGCGGAGGCCGCCGCCCTCGTCGCCCGTTCCGAAACGCGGAACGGGGCGCAGAATTTTCTCTATTACATCGCCGGCGGAGACTGCTTCCGCGAGGCGGCGGAGCAGATCGGCATGCCAGCCATGATCGGTCCCGGCCCGCTGGCCGCTCGGCTGGACCTGGAGAGTTGGCGCCGCGATGCGATGCCCGAGCTCGAGATCACCCAGACCGTCCCGCTCGACCAGCTCGTCCGCAAGCCGTGCCTGGCCGAGGCGGGTTATCTCGAGCGCAGCCAGGACTGGATTCGCGGGCAGGCGCAAAGCATGGCGCTCACCGGCGAGCTCGGCCTGTTCGTCGCCGATGCGTGGAACTACGCCGGCCGCGGCGCGGTGGTCACGAACCTCTCCCACAGCCCCGCGAGCGAGCAGGCGTTCCGCGACCAGGCGCGCGCCGAATTCAGCACGCTCGACCGGCTCAATTCCGAGTGGGGTACGCGCTACGCGAACTGGGACAAGGTCGTCGCGCCACTCTGGGAACAGGCCTGCCAGAGTGGAAAATTCTCCGACTGGATTGACAAGCGCCGCTCCGACGAGAGCGTCGTCGCCGAGTTCTTCAAGAAGTGCGCCGCGGCCGGGAAGGAGGTTTATCCCGGCTTCCGCCTGGCGCTCTCCGGCACGCTCAATCCTTCCGACGTGGCCGGATATGACTGGTGGAAGTTGATGGGCGCCGTGGACGCGGTCTCGCTGGGCGATGGGCCGCAGGTGCAATTGGCCCGCTCGTTCGCGCGGCCCGGCCAGTTGCTCATGCGCGCGGTGGCCGACAGTGCGCCCGGCGCCGAGCCGGGCCGGTGCGCGCGGGAAATCTGGGACGCGCTCTTCTGCGGACTCAACGGCGTGATGGACTCCACCGCCGCCGCAAATTCCCCGCTCTTCTGGCCCGACCTCAGCCTGCGGCCGAACGGCATGGCCGTGGCGCGCGCCGTCCGCGCGCTCCGCGCCGGACCCGCCGACCTGGTCGCCGGGGCGACGCGCGAGGACGACGGCGTCGCCATCCTCTACTCGCAACCGAGCCTGCACGCGGCCGCCGCCGAGGGGGCGCGCGGGCGGCCGGTGGGCGAGGAGACCTATGTGCAAAGCCTTGCAGGATGCGAGGCTCTCCTCGGCGACCTCGGCCTCCAGTTCCGCTATATCGCCGGCGACGAAGTGGCCGCCGACGCGCTGCGGAAACGCGGCTGCCGCCTGCTCGTGGTCCCGTTCTCGCAGGCGATCTCGCCGGAAGAGATCGGGAAGATCCGCAGTTTCCTCATGGCCGGCGGCGCGTTGCTCGCCGACCTCTGCCCGGGCGTGACCGACGCGCACGGAAAAGCGTACGACTTCAGCCAGATGGATGAACTCCTCGGCCTGAAGCGCCAGTACCATCGGCCGCTGTACCGTCCGGGCCGCCTGGTCGTCCAGCCGCAGTCGGAGTACCTGCTGCCCGCGATGGAATTCAATGCCGTGCTCGGCGAGCCGAGCCTGCGGCTCAACGGCGCCGTCGCGTGGGCGACGTTCGAGGGCGAGGGCGGCGCGCGGGCGCCCGCGGCGACTTTCCACCGCATCGGAGCGGGGCTGAGCATGCTGCTGAACTTCAGCCTGGCCGGCTACCGCGCCGCCGAGGGACCGGTTTCGTCCGACACGCAGGTCGGGCGCGCCGAGGCGACGCAGAAACTCGTGCGGACGTTCCTCGCCGCCGGCCGGATTCAGCCGGCGATCAGCCTTCGCGCCGAGCCGCCCGCCGGTTCCGCGTTCTGCGCCCGTTTCCGCAGCGGTGAAGCGGTGTACCTGGGCCTCTCGGCGCCGCCGGGCGGCAGCCGCAACGTCTTTATCTCGCTGAATGGACTCGTGCCGGCGAAACGCTTCGTCTACGACGTCCTCGCGCACAAGTACCTCGGCCGCACCCAGAGTTTCGACTACACCATGAAGGAATCGTACGGCGAACTGCTCGCGCTCATGCCTCGGGAAATCGGCAAGGTGCGGCTGAGCGCGCCGCAGCGGGCCGACCGCGGCCGCCCCGCGCCGGTCTCCGTCACGCTCAGCGACTGGAAGGCGGACCTGGGGCGCACGGTCTTCCGCATCGGGGTGTACGGTCCGGACGGGAGCCTGAGCGCGGCGTACACGCGGACTATCGCCTGCGACGGCGGCCGCGCCGAGACGGTCATCCCGTTGGCCCTCAACGACGCCCCCGGAGAATGGCTCATCCGCGCGACCGAGGTCGTCAGCGGACACAGCGACGAGGCGCGCGTGACGGTGGGCGGCGGCTGAGGCTCACCGCAGCCGGTGCGCGCGAGGCCGAAAAACGGCTCCTCGACGCGAAAACGGCCTGTAGGAGCGGCTGAATCGAATTTCATTGGTTTTGGCTTGACTGGCAAGCGGGGAGTGCCTATACTTTTGGGAAAGCGGGTCGCGGGGGAGTGTGGCGCAGCCAGTCGAAGACAGACACCAACGTAATTTCAGTTTCGAAAAAGAAAGGAGGGCGGCGCGTAGACAACTAGTCCGTAACGCCTTTCTAACCCCGCCCTAATGGAGGACGGGGCACATCTTGGGTTTTATTGCGGGGGGAAACATTCATGAAGCGCATTGTAGCGGGCGTACTGGCGCTGGCTTTGGTGGGCTACCTCGGTTGCAGCGCGAGCGCGGCTGAGATCGTAGCACAGGGCAGCGAGAAGATTGCCGTCATGGGCGGCGCGAACTACGGCGACGTGGCCGGCGATATCGACGCGTATGCCGCGATGTTCATGGTCGCGGGCGAATACGGCTACATGGTGTGCGACCAGTTCGAAATGGCGGCGCGGGCGATTGTCGCGCTGGCCCAGATAGGCAGCAACGGCGCAGACGTCCGGATGCAGGCGTATTCGATCGTGTTCGTCCCGAAATGGCGCATCCCGATGGAAGGCAACATCTCGCCGTACATCGGCCCTAAGGCCGGCGCGGCGTACGTGACCGCCAGCGGAGCGGGCGCCGTGGCAATCGGCGGCAAACACGCGGGCAATACCTTCCATGACGCCGTGTTCATCTGGGGCGCAGTCCTGGGCGCGGATATCTTCCTCAGCAAGCAGACCTCGCTCTTCGTCGAGTACGATTACACCCAGTTCAAGCTGAACGGGAGCGACTTGGGCGGCGGGAGCATCAGGGTCCGCGACAACGGCATCTCCGCAGGCTTGGCATATTGGTGGTAAGCGACAGTCGTCCGGAAGGATGGAAGAGAGAGCGTGGCGCAGGCGCGTCACGCTCTCTCTTGTCTTAACCCGCCCCCGCAATCCGCTATGGGTACGCATCGTGCGATTTCAACCTGTCGCTTGGCGATTCGCTCCGGCCACTCTGGCGTTGCTGCTTTCGGCCATCCCGGCCTTCGGCGCCGAAAGCGCCTCGCCCGCTGAAAAGGCCCCTGAATCCGCCGCAAATACAGCGGACCAGACGCCCGCAAGCACGACGAATGAGCCCCCGGCAAGCGTGGCGGAACCGCCCGCCGCAGCGCCTTCCCGGCAACTTCCCAACATCGTCTCGCTCCGCTTCGTCGGCAACGAGCATTTCTCCACCGGCTCCCTGAAGCGCGACCTGGATACCAGGGCCAACAAACCGGTGGACGTGAAGGTGCTCTCGGCCGACGTGGACAAGATCGTCACGAAATACGAGGACGACGGGTTCCTCGAGGCGAAGGTGAACGTCACCAGCGAGCACCTCGCGGGCACCACCGATCAGGAACTCCTCTTCACCATCGCCGAGGGCCCACGCTACAAGCTGAGCACCGTGGAGATCGTCGGCAACAAGCTCTTCTCCACGCTGGAACTGCGCCCGCTGGTGAAGCCGGAGAAGGACGGCTATTTTTCGAAGAGGGCTTTCCTGGACGGCGCGAAGCGCATCTGGGAGCATTACGGCGAGGTCGGCCGCCTGACGACGCTGGTGCTGCCGAAGATGGCGCCGCCGCCGGGGCCGAACCTGGCGTCGGTGCAGTACCTCATCACGGAAGGCCCGCCCGTCACGCTCCAATCGGTCAAGCTGGAATGGGTGAATGAGCGCATCACGGAGGAATGGCTGGTCCGGTGCGAGCTGGATCGGAAACTGCACGAGGGAATGGCGCTGACGATCGAGCCGATTGACTTCGTGATCGCCCGGCTCCGAAAATACCGGTGGTTCAAGTCGGTGCAGTATCGGGTGGAGCCGGGCGCCACTGCCGACCAGGCGATCGTCGTGGTCAGCCTGGAGGAAGGCTCGACCTCGCGCGTCAGCGCTGGAGGGTCGGCCGCCAGCTATTCGGGGCTCGGCGCGACGCTGATGTTCCAGGAATCGGACTTCGACTTCACCCGCCCGCCGAAATCCTGGCAGGACTTCTGGGACTGGAACATGTTCCGCGGGCGCGGCGAGCGCCTGACCCTGACGGCCGCGCCGGGCCAGCGTTTCACGACCATCGGCGGCGGCTTCGAGCAGCCGCACACGTTCGGGACCGACAACACGTTCCTGGCCAACGCCTCGTACAGCCGCGAGGAACTGCCCGATTACAACGTGTGGCAGGTCCAGACGCGCATCGGCCTGGCGCGGGACCTTTCCGACCACTGGCGCGTGAGCTTCGGCCCGACCGTGGAAGGGACCGAAATGTGGGACCTGTCCCAGCACAATATCCCCGACTACAACGCCGTCACCGGCTACACGCCCGGTTACGGCGCCTGGGGCCGGTTATCGTACGCCACCACGCCCGACACGGTCATCGTCAACCGCGGGGTGCGCGCCAGCCTGTTCGTCGAACCGATGTACGAGGACACGCCCTTCGTCCACTCGCTGCTCTCCGCCAGCCAGTTCATCCCGGTGCATGGCGAGGGATTCGACGCGCACGTGCTGGAATTGAGCGCCAATGCCGGCGTCATCGGCGGCAAAGCGCCGGTCTTCGACCGGTTCTATGCCGGCGGGCTCGGCTCCGTTCGCGGGTTCGACGAGTGGGGCATCTCGCCGCAGTTCGACGGCGTGCCGATCGGGGGCTACTGGATGGTCACGGGGACCGCGGAGTACAGTTTCCCGATCGTCCACGTCGGCGAGGAGGTGTACTTCCGCGGCGCGCTGTTCACCGACTACGGCGACGTGGAGACGACTCCTGCGGAACTCGGCCGCATCCGCATCGGCTCCGGCGTCGGCCTGCGCGCCGTGTTGCCGAAGGCGGATGGATTGACCGCGGGAATCAACCTCGGCTGGCCGCTGAGCACGTACCGCGGCGATTCCACCCTGGTGTTCACGTTTTTCATGACCATGGGGCTGTGACCTGTTGATCGGCACGGTTGCATTTTCCCGCCGGCTGCTTATCATGGTCGGCGCGGCGGGTTTCCATGAGACGGCGCCGCGGAGACCGTGAAGGGAAGGATGACGCCTTGGTCCGATTTGCGTTGACGATTTTTCTGGGCGCGTTCCTGTTGTTCCAGGTGCAGCCGCTCGTCAGCAAGCGCATCCTGCCGTGGTTCGGCGGCAGCCCGGCGGTGTGGACGACCTGCATGCTCTTTTTCCAGCTCCTGCTGCTGGGCGGCTATGTGTATGCGCACCTGATCGGCACGCGCCTGGGACAGCGCCGGCAGGTCGTCGTGCACCTGGCGGTGCTCGGGGCGGCGGTGCTGGCATTGCCGCTGCTTTTCCTGCCGCTCTACATGGGCGGCTCGTGGAAGCCGTCGAGTCCGGATTCGCCGACGTGGCGGATCGCGTGGCTGCTGGCGGTGACGGTCGGCCTGCCGTTTTTCGCGCTCAGCTCGACGAGTCCCCTGTTGCAGAAGTGGTTCACGCTCGCGCGGCCGCAGGGCGCGGTCTACCGGCTGTACGCGCTCTCGAACGTCGGCTCGCTGCTGGCGCTGGTGACTTTCCCGGTGGTCATGGAGCCGCTGCTGAGCGCGCGCACGCTGGCGATCGCGTGGGCGGCGGGTTTCGCCGGATTCGTCCTGCTGTGCGCGTGGTCGGGCCTAGGTGCGCTGCGGGCCGGCGTGCCTGCGGAGCGCGCCGCCGGGAGCGACTCCGCCGCGGCAGGCTCGCCGCAGGATGAGCGCGTGCCCGCGCCGGTCTGGCTCCTCTGGCTGCTGCTGCCGGCGTGCGCCTCCATCATGCTCCTGGCCGTGACCAACGCCATGTGCCAGGACATCGCCGTGGTCCCGTTCCTGTGGGTGCTGCCGCTGGGACTCTATCTGCTGTCGTTCATCATCTGCTTCGACAGCGAGCGCTGGTACTATCGCCCGGTCTTCTGGCCTCTGATGATCGGCATGATCGTGTACATGTGCTGCGTGCTTCCCGCCGGCGCCGACGCGGACCTGGCGGTGCAGATCAGCGGCTTCTCGATGGGGCTGTTCGCCTGCGCAATGGTCTGCCACGGCGAGCTGGTGCGGCTGAGGCCGGGCCCGCGGCGTCTGACGGCGTTCTACCTCATGGTCGCCGCCGGCGGCGCCCTCGGCGGCGTGTTCGTCACGCTCGTGGCGCCGCTCATCTTCAAGACGTACGTGGAACTGCACGCGGGCATCTGGCTTTCGGCGGCCGTGGCGCTGGCGGCGCTCGTGTACAGCCTGCGGTATCGCCTGCCGGACGCGCGGTGGGCGCGTGTGGTCCGTCGCTTCCCGGCCTGGCTGCGCTGGAGCGGCATTTCGCTCGCCGCGGCCGGGCTGGTCTGGCTGGGCGTGCGCCTGGTGCAGTTCGCGGTCCAGGCGCAGCAGAACATACAGGGACAGCAGAAGATTATCTGCACCACGCGCAACTTCTACGGCGTTCTCAGAGTGATCGAAAAGCAGCCGGATGACCCCGAAAAGCACTCCTTCTGGCTGCAGCACGGCCGGATCACCCACGGCGTACAATATACCGGCAGCCTCCGCCGCACGCCGGTGAGTTACTACGGCAAAGAGACCGGCCTCGGGCTGGCGCTGGATTATTACCCGCGCCGCGACGGCATCTGCGTCTGGGCGATCGGCATGGGCACCGCGACGCTGGCGGCGTATGGGCAGCCCGGCGACCTCTACCGCTTCTTCGAGATCAACTCCAACGTCGTGGACCTGACGCAGAACAAGGGATACTTCACCTACTTCACCGACAGCCCCGCGCAGTGCGAGGTGGTCATGGGCGACGGGCGCCTCTCCATCGAGCGCGAGCCGCCGGACCAGCGCTTCGACGTCCTCGTCCTCGACGCCTTCAGCAGCGATGCCATCCCGGTGCACCTGCTCACGCGCGAGGCATTCGAGATCTACCTGCGCCACATGAACCCCGGCGGCATCATCGCCGTCCACATCTCCAATCGGCATCTGAACCTCGAGCCGGTCGTCGTCGGGCTGGCGGACTGGTTCCACCTGCAGATGGTCTCCCGCGAGACGACGCCCGATGCGTACGACGTCCAGTTCAACACGCAGTGGATACTTCTGACCAACAACGAGGAGTTCCTGACCACGCCCGAGGTCCAGGACGGCGCGGAGGAGATCACCGCGCGCCCGTGCTACTGGACGGATGACTTCAGCAACCTCTTCACGATCATCCGTTGGCAGCAGGACCGGCGCTGACGGCGCGCGGCTTCAACAGTCCTCGGAAGGGTCCGAGCGTCAACGCCGCTTTCACCGAAATTTCTTCAGCAACCACGCCATATTCTCGCCGAGGGTTTTCATCGTGCCGACGGCTTCGACGTCCTTTTCGACCTCGCCTTTCTCCCGCCCGAGCGCCAGGTTCCAGTAATTGGAGCCGGGGACGATCATCTCGCTGATCAGGAAAAAGTGATTCATCGTGTCGAAGGCGTGGATCGCGCCGGCCTTGCGCGCCACCGAGATCGCGGCGCCGACTTTGCGCCGGAGGAAATTGCCGTTCGCGCGCGCCACGAAGCCGCCGCGGTCCATGAGCGCCTTCGTCTCGGAGGTCACGTCGGCGAAATAGGTCGGCGAGGCGAGGATGATCCCGTCGGCCTGGCGCATTTTCTCGATGCAGCCATTGACCACGTCGTCCTCCAGCGCGCAGCGACCGTTCTTCCGCTTGAAGCACTCGAAGCAGGCGATGCAGCCGTGCACCAGGTTCCCGCCGAGCTGCACGATTTCCGTCTCGATGCCCTCCTTCTGCAGCGCGCCGAAGACGTGGTTGATCAGGCAAAACGTGTTCCCGTCCTTGCGCGGGCTTCCGTTGAATGCGACGACTTTCATGATTTCCCCTTTCGCCATGAGCCACAGGATACGGACGACGATGGACGATAGACTATGCAGTATCGTCCATCGTCTATCGTCTATCGTCCATAGTCTATCGTCCTTCCGTTCACAGCGGCAGCCGCACGCCGACCTTGCGCTCTAAAGCCTTCTGGTACAGCGCTTTAGCGGTGACCATGTCGTCCACGGCGATGCCCATGTTCATGGAGAAAATCCGCTCCGTCGCGCTCTCGCGGCCTTTCTTGAGGCCGGCGGCGAGTTCGCCGAGGTCGGCGTAAATCTTCTCCGGGATGCCGCCGAAATACACGCCGTGCTCGCGGGTGCTCAGGAGCTGGCCGGTATCGTCGGTGACGAACTTGCCGCACTGCTTCATGGCCGCGCCGGTCCAGGCCGAATCGTAGTCGAGCGAGACGGCGAGTCCGCCGCTCTTGAGCAGGCCGGCGTCGAGCGGCGGTTCGGGCTTGGTGACGATGGGGATCGCGGAGACGATCACGTCGGCGCCGAGCGCCATCTCCGCCGGGCTGTTGCACGGCGTGAACTTCAGCCGGCCGAACCGCGCGGACATCTCGCGGATGAACGCATCCGTCGAGGCCGGACGAAGATCGTGACAGCGCACCTCGCGCAGTTTCGGCAGCGTCTCGACCAGCGCCATGAGGCTGGCGCGCGCCTGGACGCCGCAGCCGATGATCCCTGCGACGGCGCTGTCGGTCCGCGCCAGGTACTTCGCCGAGATGCCGACGCTCGCGCCGGTCCGCATCGCCGTGATCCACGCGCAGTCCATCACCGCGATCGGGATGCCCGTCTCCGGGTCATTCAGCACCAGCAAGCCGCTGATGTACGGCAGCCCCTTGGCCATGTTCGGCGGATAGCCGCTCACCCATTTCAAGCCGGCGGCCTCGACCTCGCGCACGTAGGCGGGCATCGCGTGGATGAAGCAGTCCGCGCGCGGATGGATCCCCGGCTTCGGCGGCATCTCGGTCCGGCCGAGCCCCTTCAGGCGAAACCCGTTCTCCACCGCCTCAAGCACTTCCGCCATGGTCATGCCGAGGGACTCGACGGCGCTGCGGCTCAGATAGATGATCTCCACGATCGTCCTCCGTTTCCATGGAATCGTCAACGCGACGGCTTCGATTATATCACTCGGAGCGGCGCACGATAAATGATGGTCCGCGGTCTATCGCCAGTCCTCCGCCGGCGGCCTATCGTCCCTCCGTTCAACCACGGAGAACTTGCAGATGACGGCGCCGGCGATGACCAGCCCGCAACCGAGCCACAGCGCGCGCGTCAGCGGGACGCGCAGATACAGCGAGCTGATGACCGTCGAGAAGAGCGGCAGCAGGTACGAGAAGGACGCGACGAAGACCATCCGCCCGCGGCGCATGGCGATGTCCCAGAACGGATAGGCCAGGCCGATCGGGAAGATGACATAGAGCGCCATTTTTACGGCGATGTCCGGGCTCCAGTGCGGGTGCTCGTGGAAAAAGCAGCGCGCGAGGAGCAGGACCAGCCCGCTCGCGACCATGAACAGATTCATCGCCCCGCCGCCGGCGTCCGCGGCCCAGCGGCGGCTGAGGTTGGAATAGAGCGCCCAGGCGACCGCCGCCGCGAGCGCGAGCAGATACGGCGCAGCGTTCGCGCGCAGGTCGGCCGTGAATCCCGACCAGGACAGGACCTGGTTCTGCGCACTGGCGACGAGAGCGATGCCCGCGAAGGCGATCAGCACGCCGGGGACGAGGCCGATGCGCGCGCGATCGCCCAGGATCGGCATGGCGAGCAAGAGCGTCAGCACCGGCCATAGGTAGTTGATCAAACCGACCTCGACGGCCTGCGCGCGGTCAGCGGCCAGCCCCACGGCCAGGAAGAAGCAGAGGACGTAGAGTACGACCAGTCCGCCGCAGCCGAACAGGTACGCGCGCGGCAGCCGGAGCATCCGCTGGATGCGTTCCGGCCGGATGAGCAGCGGAAGACTGCTCAGCACGCCGCCGGCCAGGTAAAGCACGGCGCTCGCCGTCAGCGGTCCCAGGCATTCGACGATGTCCCGCGCGACCGCCACCGTCGTGCTCCAGAACAGCACCGCCAGGATGCCCGCGACGGTGGGCAGATGTTTGGACGAGGAAGACTGCATCCGGCGCTTTCCTTGAGGGCTGATGGAAGTTCGAAGGAAAAGACCAGGAACAAAGGCGGCATCTTACATGGACCCGGCGGCTCGGAGCAAGTGCTTCGACGCGCGCCGCCGGACGCCCTGTTCTCCGATCAGATTGCCCGGAGCGCCCTGACCATCGCCAGCACATTCTCCGCCGGGACGTCCGGTTGGATATTGTGAACCTGCGTAAAGACAAATCCTCCATGCGCTCCGAAGATCGCCGCGTTTCGGCGCACTTCCCGGCCGACCTGCGCCGCGGAGGCGCGGTTCAACGTGCGCTGGGTGTCGCACCCGCCGCCCCAGAAGACGATGTCCTTGCCGAATTCGCGCTTGAGCTGCGCTGGGTCCATGCCGGCCGCCGAAATCTGCACGGGGTTGATCGCCTGCACGCCGCATTCGATCAGGTCCGGAAGAAACTCCGCGATGGCCCCGCAGGAGTGCAAAAGCAAGACGCCGTCGAAAACTTGCCTGAGATGGCCGAAGAACCGCTTCTGGTACGGCCGGATCATTTCCCGGTACGTGCTCAGAGAGATGATCGGCCCGTTCTGCGTTCCGAGATCGTCGTTGACGAGAATGACATCCAGATACGGACCGAGTGTTTTCACATAGCGATCGGCGCGGCGCATGTACGCGGCGCAGAGCGCATCGAGGAGCGCGTGGGCCAGCGCCTTCTCGGCCACGAGATCGCACATGAAATTCTCGTAACCTCGAAGCGCTTCGCCGGCGGCCAGAAGGTGGCAGGCGAGGTTGCCGACCACGGCGCGACCGGTGGCGTGCAGGCGCCGGGCTCGGGCGGCGCGCTCTTCCCACGTTTCGTCGGAGAATCCTGGCACGTCGAAGTTCACAATGCAGGGCGCCGCGGGGTCCACCTGCGATGCGGACGTCAAGCTCCTGAGCGGCGCGTCGCACCACTCAAAATAGAATCCCTCCGCCGGCATGCGCGCCAGCAGGCTTCCGCCGTCACCGCGCACCTCGCGCGAGCCGTCCGGCAAGAACTTCTCGTTCCAAAGTCCGGGGACTTCGCACGCCGATCCATCGGGCAGGGTTGACCGCTTCCACGTTCTCGGCTCCCAATTCAGCGATACCGCGTCAATCTCCAGCGCGTCCAGGATGGCGGGTTCGATCAGGGACAATTGCTGGTACGGGTCGTAGATCCTCGGCGCGCCGCCGAGCCCCAGGGCCGCTTTCAGACGGGCATAGGCAATCCCGGTCATGCCCGAGGAGTCCGTAGCGCCGATGTCGAGGGGGATCCGGTCCGGCGCCTTGTGAGCCAGCGCCGCCTTAACGCGCTCCCGGGAATTCATTCTTGCGCGTGTCCAATGTCCAGTTGTGTGAAGCGTTGCGCTTTCGGCGGCGGCGCATCCGGCCTCTATCCGCGTCGCGCCAGCGCCTGGTCCATCGCCCGGGCTTGACCCCGCGTGAATGCTTGGGGCTGGGCCGTGGACAACACTTCTTGAGCTTTGCGGCGCGCGGCGGCGTCCACCGGCTGACCGCCGGCCGCGGACCACGCGTCATGCCGTGAGCGGTCGAAGATCTGCGGATACCACACCTCGCGCCGGAAGTGCTTCACCGTGTGCGGATGGCTCATGAAGTCGCCCTGCGGGCCGACGGCGTCAATGACGTCCAAAGCCAGGGCCTCGGCATTGATCTCCGTCCCCGCGCGATAGCGTTTGACCATGCCGATGATCTCGTCGGCCAGGACGATGCTCTCCATCGAGCAGCACAGTCCGGTCTCCAGGTATCCGACGTCGTGAATCAGGTTGCAGCCGTTCAGGGCGCTGACCAGAAGGGAAGCGGCCATCTCCGCTCCTGCCTGCGCGTCGAGTACTTTGGAATCCGTCGCGCCCGCGATGCAGAAGAAGGGCAGTTGGTAGTGATGGGCCAAGTCCGCGAAGGCGATGTTCATCATCTGAAGTTCCGGCGCTCCATAGGAGAAGATCATGGTGCGCATATCCATGATGGACGCATCCGCCCCGAAGATGAACGGCGCGCCGGGGTTCTTCAACTGATGGATCACCAGCCCGGAGAGCGCCTCGGCGTTCGCCAGGGCGATGCAGCCGGCCATGGTCACCGGGGCCGACGCCCCCATCATCGGGCTGGCGATATAGATCATCGGCATCCGGTGCTCGGCGCAGAACAGCAGCTTGCCCGTTCCGTTCGGAGTGTGGTGCAAGGGACTGACCGGTTCGTTGTAGTGAACGTACCGCGGCCGCTCCTCCAGGTCCCGGCGCCCGCCCCCGGTTGCAATCTCGGCCAGGGACAGGATGTCGCGCATGTCCTCCGCATCGTGTGCGGTGAACAGGACCGGTTTAGACGTGTTCCGGACCATGGCGTCGAACTGGTGGACAAAGCTCGTCAGGCGGCTGGCGTCCGATGCGATCCCCATGGACATGCAGAAATCAATGTTGGCGAGACGGTCGCAGAGGAGGGCCAGGCGGCCCACGTCCGCCTTGGTGCTGGGCCGATGCAGGCCGGTGTCGGCGTCCAGGGCGCTGGGGCAATCGGACCCGGTGCCGTAGTAAGAGTTCCAGCCTTCGAGACGCATCGCCGGTTGGCCGGCGCGGTTATAGATCTGAATACTCTTGGGCGCGGTCTTCAGCGCGCGCTCCACGAGAACGGCCTTCATGCGGACCCGCTCGCCCTCCACCCGCGCGCCCGCCTTCTTGAGCAGGCCCAGCGCCGCCGCATCCTGCACGGCCACGCCGGTCCGGTCCAGAATTTTCAGCGCGGCCGCGTGAAGGGTCTGAATCTGTTGCTTGCCGAACAGACTCAAGGAAATTTCCGCGTGAGTGCGAAGTTTACGTGGCGTTATCACAAACTTCCTTTCGCCAAGGGGAAAATGAGCGAGGGTTGCATCCGGCGCGGCCTTGCGCGTTGCCGGGTGTTCGCCGGCAAGGCGATTGAGGTCGGAGAGCCCATGCGTCCCGCGGCATCGCACGGGGCATAATGAGTGGCGGGGGTGGGAGTCGAACCCACACTCTTGTCCTTATGAAGAACCTGCTTTATCCCTTAAGCTACCCCGCCGTGCGCTCTCGAGCAGCCTGAGCGGCAGGCTTTCAAATTATCAGGCCGGGGCGAAACTGTCAAGCGATTGCGGCTGCTCGTAGTGTGCCCGTCAGGGCATACGAACTAGCGCCTGACGGCGCCACTACAAGCTGCGCATGAGAATCTTCCCTGCACTCGGCATGACGCGACATCAGGCACCACTCGCGCAGGCAACGCCGTCCGTTGTAGAATCACGCCATGGAAGACTCCAGCATGAATCCCAATGTTCGCCGCGCGCAAAGCCGGACGTCCCTTGCGGCGTTCAACTGGAGCGTCGGGCTGCGGAGTTTCTACGACACCACCTGCGGCGGCGGGCTGTTCATCTTTGTCTCGTTCGCGCTCTCGCTGGGCCTGGCCAAGGAGCGCGTCGGGTTGATCACCTCGGTCGTGAGCTTTGCCTGCCTGCTGCAGGTCGTGAGCATTGCGGTGGTCAATTTCATTCCGGACAAGAAGCGGTTCATCCTCTCGGTCGGGCTCTGCGAGCCGCTGGCGCTGATCGTCACGGCGCTGGCGACGCCGTTTCTGCCGGCGGGCCTGCGGCTCTGGGCGCTGGGCGCGGGAATTTTTCTGGCGGGCGCCGCCTATCACCTGACGCGTCCCCTGGCGGACGATTGGCTGGTCTCGAGCATCCCGGTGGCCATCCGGCCGAGCTACCTCGGCGGGCGGTTCCGGGTGATCAGCGCATGCACGATCGTGGCGATGCTGCTGGCGGGCTGCGTGGCTGAGCGGATCGCGAAGTCCGATTCGTTCGGCCTCGGCCTGGCGCTGGCCGGCGGCGGCGTGTTCGGGGTGCTCTCCATTCTGGCGCTGCGGCGCGCGCCGATGCCGGTCCGGTCGGCGCTCGCGCGCGTCGCCTGGAAGGATGCGCGCGAGGCGCTCCGCGTCAAACCGTTCCGCAATTACCTGGCCGGGTTCTTCGTCTACAACATTCCGTTCCTGGCGGCCATCCCGTATTACCAGGTGTTCAATCTCAAAGTGCTTCAGATGAAGGAGAGCCGGATCGCGTACGTGGCCATCGGCTATCTGGGCATGAAGCTGCTCGTGACGGGATTCTGCGCGCGGGTCATTCGCCGGTACGGGATCCGGCGGGTGCTCTGGGCGTGCGGGCCGCTGTACGCGCTGTTCTTCCTGGCGTACCTCTTCTGCACGCCGGAACGCACCTGGCCGCTCTATGCGGCGTGGGCGCTGGTCGGCATTGCGGACGCGGCCTTCTCGATCGCCGCGGCGATGGCGCTTTACGATTGCGTGCCGGAGACTCCCGGGCGGCCGGTCTATTTCGCCATCGCCAACGTGCTGTCCATCGGCATTTTCTGCATCGGCGGCGTCGTGGCGGTCCCGATCCTGGAAGCTCTCCAGGGCGCGGCCGTTCAGATCGGCCCGCTCACGCTCGGGCAGTTCCACTGCCTCTACGCGATCTGCTTCATCCTGATGATCCCCGCCACGTGCGGCGCGGCGTTTTTCCCTGCACGTGAAAGGTCCCTCGAGTAGCCGGACACGTGTACGAACCACCGAGACACCAAAGCACCAAGAACGCCAAATGATAATGCAACCACGGAACACACGGAAGACACTGAAACTGTTTAGCAAAGCCTTTCGGTGTGCTCCGTGTATTCCGTGGTGGAAGCCGTTGTCTCTTTGTGCCTTGGTGTCTTGGCGGTAAATGCGGCGCTTAGCTTTTCTGCCCGTAATACGCGTCCGGCCCGTGCTTGCGGAGGAAGTGTTTCGCGAGGAGGAACTCCGGGATGGGGCCCGCCGCGCCGTTGAGCTGCAACGTGCCCAGCGCGGTCTGCGCGACCAGCTCCAGCGCGACGCTGTTCGTCAGCGATTCGGCGGCGGTCCTGCCCCACGTGAACGGGCCATGATGCGCGACGAGGACGGCGGGCATCTCGTTCGGGTTGATCTTCTTGAACCGCTCGACGATCGCGCGGCCGGTGTTCTCCTCGTACTTGCCGGCGACCTCTTTGCGGGTCAGGGCGCGCGTGACGGGAACCTCGCCGTTGAAATGGTCCGCGTGCGTCGTCCCCAGGCACGGAATGCCGCGGCCGGCCTGCGCGAACATTGTCGCGCAGGGGCTGTGCGTGTGCGTCACGCCGCCGATTCCCGCAAAGGCGCGGTAGAGCGCCAGGTGCGTCGGCGCGTCCGTCGAGGGCTGGAGCCTGCCCTCCGCGCGCGCTCCGTCCAGGTCCACGAGCACGATGTCGTGCCGCTTCAAAGCGGCATAGCCGACGCCGCTGGGCTTGATCGCCATCATCCCTTTCGCGCGGTCGAAGCCGCTGACGTTGCCGAACGTCAGCGTCACCAGCCGGCAGCGCTCCAGTTCCCGGTTCGCCCGGCACACTTGTTCTTTCAAGTCCTCAAGCATGAGTTCCCTTCGATCCCGTTTTATCCTGTAATCCTGTCAAATCCGTTATCATTATCCGCGCTGACGTTCGCGGATGCGGATGAGGTCCTTCATCACGTGGTCGAGCTTGCCCGACCACTCGCGCGTGCCGAAGGCGTCGTGCAGCGTGCGGTAGAGCGGGTAGAGTTCGGCGTAGACCGCCTGCGCCTTCGGGTTCGGGCGGTAGAACTTGTCCTTCACGCCGCAGACGGCGCGCTGCGCCTCGGCCGCGTCCGCGAACCCGCCGGCCTCTTTGCCGGCGGCGACCGCGCCGAAGATCGCCGCGCCGAGCGCGCAGGTCTGGTCGCTGCGCGAGACCTTCATCGGGCGGCCGGTGACGTCGGCGTAGATCTGCATCAGCAGCGGGTTCTTCGCCGCCAGGCCGCCGCAGTTGACGAACTCCTTCACCGGCACGCCGTACTCCTCGATGCGCTTGGCGATCGTCAGCGCGCCGAACGCGGTCGCCTCGATCAGCGCGCGGTAAATCTCGTGCGCCTCGGTGTGCAGCGTCTGCCCGAGCAGCAGTCCGCTCAGGCGCACGTCCACCAGGATCGTGCGGTTGCCGTTGTTCCAGTCGAGCGCCAGCAGGCCGTGCTCGCCGGGCTTCTGCTTCGCGGCGAGCGCGCCAAGCGTCTTGAATTTCTCGTCCGTCGTCCGGCCGAAGCGCTCCGGCACGAGATGGGCGATGAACCAGAGGAAAATGTCGCCGACGGCGGACTGCCCGGCCTCGATGCCGTAGAACCCGGGCAGGATCGAGCCGTCCACGATCCCGCAGACGCCGGGGATGTCGGCGAGCTTCTTCGCGTTGGGCATGACCATCATGTCGCAGGTGCTCGTGCCGAGGATTTTCACGAGCGTCCCTTCGCGGACGCCGGCGCCTACCGCGCCCATGTGCGCGTCGAACGCGCCGGCGGCGATCGCGATGCCCGGCTTCAGCCCGAGCTTCTTCGCCCATTCCGCCGAGAGTCGCCCCGCCGCGTGGTCAGCCGGCACCGCCTTCTCGTAGAGCCGCCGGCGCAGCGCGGCCAGAGCCGGGTCGAGCCCGCGCAGGAACTCCTCGTCCGGCAGGCCGCCCCATTCCGGGCAGTACATCGCCTTGTGGCCGGCGGCGCAGACGCCGCGGACGATTTGCTCCGGCCGCGTGTCGCCGGCGAGCAGCGCGGGCATCCAGTCGCAGTGCTCGACGAAGCTGTGCGCGGCGGCGAAGACCTTCGGCGCGGCGCGCTTGCAGCGCAGGGCCTTGCTCCAGAACCACTCCGAGGAATAAGTCCCGCCGCATTTGGCCAGGTACTGCGGCCGGATTTTCCGCGCGCGCGCGGTGATCTCCGCCGCCTCGGCGTGGCCGGTGTGGTCCTTCCAGAGCCAGGCCATCGCATCGAGGTTCCCCTTGAACTGCGGCAGCATGGCCAGCGGCGTGCCGTCGCGGTCCACCGGCATCGGCGTGCTGCCGGTGGTGTCAATGCCGATGCCGACGATCTGCGCCGGGTCGAACCGGCGGTCCGCCTTCTTCGCGCGGCGGATCGTCCGCGGCACAACGCCCAGCGCGGCGACGTAGTCCTGCGGATTCTGCCGCGCCAGGTTCGGCTCGCGCGGATCGAGCAGAATCCCCGCCGCGCCGGACGGAAAATCGAAGACGCAGCTTTCCACCTCGCGCCCGTCGGCCAGGTCCACGATCAGGCAGCGGCAGGAGTTCGTCCCGTAGTCGAGTCCCAACGCATATCTCTTCATCGCCGGCTCTCCCGGAACATTCTGACATCCAGCAGGCGTCCACCGTTGCACTATTATCTCCGAGGCGGCGGTTTTTGCAAGAGCTTTGTGCAAACTGACAGAGGCTCGCCCGTTTGACGTCGCGACCCTGCTCGCGATATGCTGCGCGAGCCGTCGGAACGGATCGTCCTCGTCTTCGAACTCGTCCTCGTCCTCGGCTGTTCGTAACGGCCGTTCGAGGACGGGGACGAGGACGACGACGAGGACGCTTGGCTAATGGGCGACTCGCCACGAAGAGGCAAGTCGCACGCAACGGGTGCGATACAGTCCGCGCGCAAGGACGGCGGCTCCCGGTGGAGGAAAATCCATGGCTGATGCGCTTCCGAAAGAGGAAAGTCCCGGAATCTCTGAGGAGGTTAAGCGTGTTGCAGGCGGTCTCGCACTCTGGATGCGGGTAGTGGCCATCATGGGCTTTCTCGGCGTACTCTACCAGTGGGGTAGGATGTTGCCGCAAGCAAAATTCGCCTCGGCATCCGAATTCGTTTTCGCCGTCATCAGCGGACTAATAGAATGCTTCGCGCTATTCTATTTATGGCAAAGCGCCGGCTCCTTTCGCCGGCTAGCAAGAGTTGAGCAGAGCGACGGCCGGCCACTGGAGCATGCGCTCCGGCAACTGAAGACGTACTTCTGCTTCGCGACGATTCTGACCGTGATCGAATTTGCGGCATTCTTTTGGCTTACCCGCTGGGTCGGCGCGGGAACGCGTTGAGTGACGCCGCAATGCAACAGATACTTGATGCAGTCAAGAAAGCCAACACGGAAAGCCTTCACCAATGAGTTTCGCGGCCCGAGCAGGTGGGGCCTGGCCGCTCTAACACCTGACTCCAAACCGATATAGGTCCGCCCGTTTGACGTCGCGACCCTGCGCGCGATATGCTGCGCCATTTGTTGGAATGGATCGTCCTCGTCCTCGAACTCGTCCTCGGCCGTTTTCTAACGGCCGTTCGAGGACGAGGACGAGGACGGGGACGAGGACGATTGGCTTATGGGGAGACTCACGAGTGAAGAGACCCTCTGTCGCCACAATGATGCAGGCGGCGTGCGAGAAGCAGATCCTGATCCCGGCGTTCAACATCGCCTACCTGCCGATGACGCGGCCGGTGGCGCGGACGCTCGAACGGCTCGGGACGTTCGGGCTGGCCGAGGTGGCGATGCCGGACGTGACGCGCTTCGGCGCGAAGAGTTTCGACGCGGTCGCCGCCGAGTACCGCAAGGAGGCGAACCCGGAGTTCGTGGCGCTCCACCTCGACCACGTGCCGGTGATTGACGAGGAACACAAGCGCCTGGATTGGGAAGCGCTGATCCGCAAGGGACTGGATCTCCGGTTCGAGTCGGTGATGCTCGACGGCTCGCGCCTGCCGCTGGAGGAGAACATCGCGGCGGTGCGTCAGGTCGTAGAGATGTGCCACCCCAGGGTCGCCGTCGAGGCGGAGCTCGGCGCGGTGCTCGGACACGAGGCCGGGCCGATCCCGCCGTACGAGGAACTCTTCCGGACGAAGAGAGGATTCACCGACCCGGACGAGGCGCGGCGGTTCGTGAAGGAGACCGGCGTGGACTGGCTCAGCGTGGCCGTCGGCAGCATCCACGGCGCGATCACCGGCGCGGGCAAGGACCAGGCGAAAGTCGCCGCACGGCTGCACAGCGAGCATCTGCGCACGCTCCGCAAGGCCACCGGCGTGCCGCTGGTGCTCCACGGCGGATCGGGCGTGCAGAAGGAATCCGTCCTTGAGGGCATCCGCAACGGCATCGCTAAGATCAATATCGGAACCGAGATACGACAGGCTTACGAGAAGCCGCTGGCCGCCGGCAAGGGCGAGAAGGCCGCGCAGGAGGCGGTCGCCGCGAAGGTCGAGGAACTCATCGTCGAGGTTTACGGCATCGCCGGCTCGCGGGCGAAGCTGTGCGGATGAACTCCCAATCGTCCTCGTCCTCGCTCTCGTCCTCGTCCTCGAACGGTAGGTCATAACGGCCGAGGCGGAGGACGACGACGAGGACGATCGAGGCGCAATCGGCGTTATAGATGCCTGAAAAACACGACATTCTTCCCGGCATGCTCAAGACCGGCGCGGGGACATTGGCCAGCCGGATTCTGGGGCTTCTGCGCGAGGTGTTCACCACGCGCTTTTTCGGCGCCGGCCCCGCGTTCGATATGTTCGTCATCGCCTTCCGCGTGCCGAACCTCTTTCGTGCGCTCTTCGGCGAGGGCGCGTTGAACGCGTCGTTCATCCCGGTCTTCACGCGCGAGGGGCTCGATCCGGCGGGCGATGCGCGGCGGCTGCTCAACGCCGTCATGACGGCGCTCGCCGCGCTGCTGATGGGCATCACCTGCCTGGGCTGGCTGATCTGCGGCATCGCCCTGCTCTCCGGCCGCCTGCCGCCCAACGGCAAGCTGTTCTGCCTGCTGCTGATGATCCTGCTGCCGTACCTTCCGCTCATCTGCCTCACCGCGCTGCAGGGCGCCGCGCTGAACGTGAAAGGGCATTTCCTCCGGCCCGCGTTCGCGCCGACGATCATGAACATCTGCTGGATCGGCGCGATTGTCCTGCTGCGGTTTTGGCACGTCAAGGACTTGAGCCTGGGCGCCACCGCGCTCGCGGTCGGAGTGCTGATTTCGGGCGGGCTCCAGTTCGCCTATCAGGCGATGATGCTGCGCCGCTGCAAGCTCCATTTTCGGCTGGTCTGGGACCTGGCGCATCCGGGCCTGCGGCAGATCGTTCACCTGACGCTCCCGGTGGCGCTGGGAGTGGGCGTCATCCAGGTCAACACGTTCGTGGATTCGCTCTTTGCGCAGTTCTGCGTGCGGGATGCGGGCGCCAACAGCGCGCTGTGGTATGGCAACAACCTGATGCAATTTCCGCTGGGCGTGCTGGGTACCGCGCTGGCGACGGCGGTGCTTCCGGCGCTGGCGCACCACGAGGCCGTGGGCGACCGCAAGTCGTTCGTGGACGCCATCGGCCTGTCGCTCCGGACGGCGTTCTTCGTCTCGCTTCCCTGCGTCGCCGCCACGGTCGCGCTCAGCGCGCCGATCGTGCGGGTGCTCTATGAGGGCGGGCGGTTTACGCCTGAATCCACGGCGCGGACGGCGGCGGTCTTCCTCTGTTTCACCGCGGGCCTGTGGGCGTTCTGCGCCATCCAGGTGCTGGCGCGCGCGTTCTACGCTCAGCAGGACGTGCGCGCGCCCAGGCGGATTGCGGTCATGATGGTCGGCGCAAACTTCGTCCTGAACGCGATTTTGGTCTGGCCGATGCGCGAGGCGGGACTGGCGCTGTCGAGCAGCATCTGCGGGGTCGGGAACATGGTGCTGCTGTGGATACACCTGAGAAAGAAGATCGGTCCGATCGGCGGGCGCGCTGTGGCGGCCAGCGCGGTGAAGTCCGCCGTCGCCGCCGCGATCGCAGGGCTCGCCGGGTACGGCGCATTTTACGGAACTCTGCGAGCGGCCGGCGGGCCGGCGATGACCTCGCCGCGGGCCTGGCCTCAACTCCTGGCGCTCTCGTGCGGCCTGGCCGCCGTGTGCGCGGTCTTCCTGCTGGCGGCGTGGGCGCTGCGCGCGACGGAACTGAGCGAGTTCCTCCAGTCCCTCCGCCGGAAGAAAGACCGGGCGCCTTCGGACGGCTGAGCGATTGCGGGTCGGAAAATCTGATGGAGAGGAGATGACCATGAAGCGAACCCTGCTCACGACCGCGGCCGCCGCGTGGGTCGCCGTCTCCCTTGCCGCATGCCGGACCGCGCCGAGCCACCCGCCTTCGTTCAAGGAGTTGCTCGGGTTGACGGCGGTGAAAGGCTCGCAGCTTCCGGCCGCGGCGAAAATGAAGATGTTGCAGGAGCTTCACCAGGCCATACAGTTCACGCCGGCGGAACTGCGGAAAATTCAGGACAGCGGCGATGTCCGCCTGATGGCCGGAGCGCTCGCGGTCACCGACGGCGAGAACCTGCTCGCGCCGGCGCTTCTGAGCCTGGCCCTTTCGAAAGCGCCGGACGATCCCGCGCTGCTGGCCGTTCTTGCGTACCGGGCGACTTTTTTTCAGCAGCAGCGGGAAATGCCCGAATCGGAGTTTCTGGATGCCCTGGACCGATGGCGGAAACTGGAGCCGGAAAACTCAGTCCCTTATTACCTCGAGGCGGCGTGGCGGGTGAATGAAAAGAAGTTCGGGGACGCCGCCCGGGCGCTGGCCGAGGCGAGCCGCCATCCGAAATTCGACTCGTACTGCGCGGCGCTGCGACTGGACGTCGTCGCCGCGGGCGATTTCGCCGACTATCCGAAATTCACCGCGCGCTACCTGGCCCTCACTTTTCCCGGCGAGGCGCCTTTCGCCAATGCCGCCTGGCGTTGCCTGGATTGGCAAGGCGCGAACGAGCAGGTGGCGCGCGACTGCATCGTCCTCGGCAAGCGCCTGGAGGCCGAAAAAACGCTCCTGGTCGGCGAGTTGATGGGCCTGACGCTGCAGTCGGCGGCCATGACGAGATTCGCTCAAACCGGCAGCGCGGCGGAGTTGAAACGCGTCCTGGAACGCGCGAAACGGATCAGGGAGATCGGCGACCGGATGAACGCCCTGTCAGAGCGCATACCCGAGAAGCGCTTCGTCGCGTTCCTGGACGAAGGGCTTGCCGGATCCGAGGCCGCGGCGGACGAGAAGCTCATTGCGGAATATGGAGATTCCTCGAAGTGACCGGGACTCGCCGGGCCCGGCCGCGCGGCGCGCCGACACGAGGAGCGTCGGCCGGTTCCTGGGCGCGGACTGGTTCCGGGAACCGGCGCTCGGTCGCGATGGGGTGTGCCGTGGACGAAGCGGGATTGTGTCGTTCGAGGGAGAGCGTTACTCGGCTTCGATCATGGCCGCCTGATCGGGTTCGGACTCCATGTCCATTTCCAGGTCGTTCTCTTCCTGGAAACTCTCCAGCAGTTCCTTCTCGATCTCCTGCCGCTGCTTCAGAATGAGCTTCTGGTAGCGCTCCTTCAGAAGCGGCAGCCGCGCGGTCCTCGATCTCTTGTTCGACATCTGAGCCTTCGCGATCATGCTTGCGCCTTCTCCTTCAATAGGGCTGTCCGGGTTAGAGCCATCCGCGGTGCAACTGCAGGCATCAAAGGGGCGAATTATACCATCGGAAACTGCCTTGTCAACCCTAATTCGACAGAATTTTGAAAATATTCAGCGGCCCGCCCGTTCGACCATGCTCAGGGCGGCCCTGAGCGAAAGTCGAAGGGCCGCCCGCGCCGCCGCCGGTTGTCTCGGTTTTCGCGCCGTGCTATGATTGCGTTCGACCTGATATCACAAGGGCGGGACGCGTTTGAAGAGGCATTCCAGCCGGGCGCCGGCGGACTGAAACAGGCACAGGAGCTCGCACCATGAAACTGACCGTCGCGGAAGTGAGCCGCCTTGTAGGCGGCGAGTTGATCGGACCGGGCGAAGCGATCGTCGAGCGCGTGGCCGGCCTGTCGCAGGCCGGGCCGGGCGACATCACCTTCGCGAAGCGCGAGAACCTCAAGGCGGCGGCCGCCAGCCGCGCGACCGCCGTGCTGGTCCCGGAGCGCGTCGCCGGAATGGCCGCGGCGCAGATCGTCGTCGCGAACCCGCACTTCGCCTTCGGGGTGCTGCTCGCCCTCGTGGAGAAGGAGCAGCGCGCGCACCCGGCCGGCATTCACCCGTCGGCGGTCCTCGGAGCGGGCGTCCGGCTGGGGAAGGACGTCGGGCTCGGCGCGCACGCGGTCCTCGGCGACGGCTGCGTTCTCGGCGACCGGACCGTCATTTATCCGAACAGCACCCTGGGCGCGCATTGCTCCGTCGGGTCGGATTCGATCATTTACTCCAACGTCGCCATCCGCGAGTGCGTGAGCCTCGGGAGCCGGACGATCATCCACAGCGGCTGCTCGATCGGCGGCGACGGCTTCGGCTACCTCCAGGTCGAAGGCCGCCACGTGAAGGTGCCGCAGGTGGGCACGGTCGAGATCGGCGACGACGTCGAGATCGGCTGCAACTGCACCGTGGACCGCGCGACGATGGACAAGACGATCATCGAGAACGGCGTGAAGATAGACAACCACAGCCACATCGCGCACAATTGCCGGATCGGGGCGAACTCGATGCTGATCGCCTACGCGCGCATGGGCGGCAGCACGGTGCTGGGCCGGAACGTGCTGCTCGCCGAGGACGTGGGACTCACGAACGGGATTACGCTCGGCGACCGCTGCATTGTCGGGGCCTGCTCCAAGGTCTCCCGTTCCTGGCCGGCCGACTCCGTCATCCTCGGCGCGCCCGCGCAGCGCATACAGGACGAGAAACGCCAGATCGTGATGATCAAGAAACTCTCGCGGCTCTACGAGATGATGCGGGAGTTGAAGAGAAGCGTTCAGGGCGGGAAAACGGAAGACTGACCCTTACGAATTGCGGATTGGGGAATGCGGACTGCGGATTAGCGTGCCGGCTTTCGCCGTCCACTCCGCACTCCCTAGTCCGGTCCCTTCATCCCGCGCTGCTTCATCTCCAGCTCCAGCGCGGCGACGAACGGGCGGAAGATCTCCTCGTTGCGGTCGTTGATCTTCATCAGGTGCTCGTGCGCGGCATGGACGCACGCCAGGCGTTCCTTTTCGCCGCGTTGTTCCTCGAGCCGGACGAATTCCAGCGCCGGCGTCTCGAACGGCTCCGACTCGACGAAAATCAACTCCGTGAGCCCCACATTTTTCAACAGTTGCAGCAGCGGCGCGGAGACGTTGACCGCGGCGATACCGGGCGTCTTGTCGTTCTGCTCGAAGGTGGCCGCGCCGGCGAGCACGCCCATGAACGTGCTGTCCATGCCGGTGCAATCGCCCAGGTCCACGACGATGAAACTCCGTCCCGCGGCGAGCAGGCCTTCCATGAAGGTGCGCAGGCACAGGCAGTTGCTCATCGTCGCCAGTCCGTGCACGCGCACATAGACGGCGCGCGTGCCGGTGGCGACTTCGTAATACCCGCCTTGCATCACAACCAAATCCGAATCTCCGCAAACGCCGAGCCAGCAGGCGCTATGAGACGCGAGAACCGGGCGCCGCCTGGCCATCCGGCCGGAGCACCAGCACCTTCGGCCCGTCCTGCGCCGCCAGCAGCATGCCCTGGCTCTCCACTCCGCGCAGCACGGCCGGTTCCAGGTTCGCCACGACGACGATCGTCGAGCCCAGGAGCTGCTCGGGCGTGTAATACGCCCGCAGACCGGCGACGATCTGCCGCTCCGTGCCCCCCAGATCAATTTTGAGCACGTACAGCTTGTCGGCGTTAGGATGGTTCTCGACGGAAAGGACCTTCGCGACGCGGAGGTCCAGCTTTTGAAATTCTGCGAATGGGATCATTTTGCTCCCCTCCGAACGCGCGCGACCAAGCGAATCGGAATCAGCCTACCAGAAACGCCGCCGCCTTCGCAACGCAGAACAGCGCGCAATTTCCCACTCTCCGCGGCGCCGGGCGCAGCGCTGTAAACCGTGCAAGGCTGGCTGACCTCAGCGCGGATTCCGCTTCGGCCCGCCGACGAGGAACAGGTACAAGTCCATGACGTTCGTGCCGGTCGGCCCGGTCATCAGCAGGTCGCCGAGCGGCTGGAAGAAATGGTACGAGTCGTTGCGGGCCAGGAAATCCGCCGCGCTGAGGCCGAGTCCAGCGGCGCGGTCGCACGTCGCGCCGTCGGCCAGGGCGCCGGCCGCGTCGGTCGGGCCGTCGGTCCCGTCGGTGCCGCCGGCGAGGATGGCCACGCCTTCCAGCCCGCGCGCGGCGAGGGCGGCGGCGAGCGCGAACTCCTGGTTTCGGCCGCCGAGCCCGCTCCCGCGGAGCGTGACGGTGGTCTCGCCGCCGGCGATCAGGCAGGCCGGCGGCGCGACGGGCCGGCCGCTCGCCAGCGACTCGCGCGCGATGGCCACGCACACGCGCGCCACTTCGCGGGCCTCGCCCTCGATCGTGGACGAGAGCACCAGCGGGCGATAGCCGAGTTCGCGGGCCTTCCGGGCGCAGGCGGCGACGGAGGCGGCGTTGTTCGCGATGAGCAGGTTGCGGACCTTCGCGAAGATCGGGTCGCCGGGCTTCGGCGTCTCGGGTTTCGCACCGGCCGCGCCGGCGCGCAGATGCTCCAGCACGCCTCGCGGCGCGCGGGACTCGATGCCGTACTTGCTCAACACGGCCAGCGCGTCGGCGAAGGTGGTGCTGTCCGGCGCCGACGGCCCCGACGCGATGGCGTCGAGCGGGTCGCCGACGACGTCGGAGAGGATCAGCGCGACGACCTCGGCCGGCTGCGCCGCTTGCGCGAATCGCCCGCCCTTCAACTGCGACAGATGCTTGCGCACGGTGTTGATTTCGCGGATGTCCGCGCCGCACGCCAGGAGCGCCTGCGTGACCGCCTGCTTGTCCGCCAGCGACACGCCTTCAACCGGCAGCGGCATCAGCGCCGAGCCGCCGCCGCTCAGGCACAGCAGCACCAGGTCGCCTGCGCCGGCCGATTCGAGGATCTTGACGATCTCGCGCGCGCCGCCCAGTCCGGCTTCGTCCGGCACCGGATGCCCGGCCTCATGGACATGAATCCGCCGCAGCGGTTTCTCCGCGGCGGCCGACTTGACGTTGATCCAGCCGCCGGCGATTCGGTCGCCGAGGATTTCCTCCAGCGCGCCGGCCATCCGCGCCGACGCCTTGCCCGCGCCGACGACAAAAATATTCCGCACCTTCGTCAGGTCCCAGGAGTAATCGCCGAGCCGCAGCTTCCGCCCGCGCCGGACCACGTGGCGCCGGACCGCGTCAACCGGGTCGGCCGCCGCGAGCCCGGCCTTGAAGATTGCGAGGATATCCCTGCGCGCGCGCTTGTCCATTGCCCGCCTCTCTCCATTTCGCCCAGGATTATAGGTGCACCGCGTCCGGCCGGTCAAACGATGGACAAGACGGAAACGACGTGTTACGATCCGTCATCGTGATCATGATTGAGGCCGCACATGAGGAGGAACGCCGTGGCGGACATCTGGAAACGCCTCGCGGACTGCCGCGTTGAGCTGGAGGCGGCCAGCGGCTCGCCGAGCGGGCGGTGGCGCGAACTGCTGAGGCAGCTCGATGCGCTGGCCCGCGAGGGCCGGCAGCGCGAGGAGGAAAGCGTGGCGCTGCTGCGCGAGGCGGCGCTGGTGATCTCGGCGACCAGCGCGCCCCGCGTGCTGGAGCTGGCGCTCGACGCGATGATCCGGCTGAGCGGGGCGCAGCGCGGGTTCATTCTGCTCTCGCACGCCGACGGCGCGCAGGAAGTGGCCGCGGCGCGGAACATGGAGCGCGGACGAGTCGCCGACGCGGCCTCCGAGATCAGCCGGCGCGTGGTCGGCGCCGTGCTCGCCGACGGGAAGCCGGTGCGGCTGGAGGACGCGCTCCACACCGCGCCGTTCTCGCTCGCGGAAAGCGTCACGCGCCTCAAGCTGCTCTCGGTGCTGTGCGCGCCGATCCGCGCCGGCGGACGCATCGCGGGCGCGCTGTACCTGGAGAACCGCAAGGTCACGGGCATTTTCACCGAGGAGACCGAGCGGCTGGTCGCGGAGTTCGCCGAGACCGTCGGCGCCGCGCTGCGCAACGCGGAGGCGTTCGAGGACCTGCGCCTCAGCCGCGACGCGCTCCGCGCGGCGGTGACGCGCGAGCACGGCTTCGAGGGCATCGAGGGCCGCGACCGCGGCTTCTGCGAACTGCTCAAGACCGTCGCGACGGCGGCGAAGGGCGACATCCCGATCCTGATCGAGGGCGAAAGCGGCACCGGCAAAGAGCTGATCGCGCGCGCGGTGCACCTCGGCTCGCCGCGCCGTGACCGCGCGTTCGTGAGCGTCAACTGCGCAGCGCTGCCGCACGGGCTGCTCGAGAGCGAGCTTTTCGGCCACACGCGCGGCGCGTTCACCGGCGCGGTGCGCGACCGGCGCGGGCTGTTCAGCTCCGCGCACGGAGGCACGATCTTCCTCGACGAGATCGGCGAAATGGCGCCCGAACTCCAAGGGGCGCTGCTGCGCGTGCTCCAGTCGGGCGAGTATCGCCCCGTCGGCAGCGACGAGGCGGCCCATGCGGACGTGCGCGTCGTGGCCGCCACGAAGCGCAGCCTCGCCGAGGAGGTCCGAGCCGGACGGTTCCGCGAGGACCTCTTCTTCCGGCTGAACGGCGTCCACGTCCGCGTGCCCCCGCTGCGCGAGCGCCGCGAGGACATCCCGCTGCTGATCGGCCGGTTCCTGGAGAAGTTCAAGGTCAGCGGCGAGGAGCCGGCGCTGACGGACGAGGCGCGCGCCTGCCTGATGGCTTACGATTATCCCGGCAACGTCCGCGAGCTCGAGACGGTCATCCGTCGGGCCGTCCTCTTCGCCCGCCAGGGGAAGATCGGGATCGAGGCGCTGCCGCCGTCGCTGACGAAGGCCGGCGCCGAGACGCTGCTCGTGCCGGTCCGCGTGCCGGCCACGGCTGCGCAACTGCTCGCGGCGAAACGCGACTCGGCGCGCACGGCCGCCGCCGAACTCGAGCGCGCCTTCCTGCTCCAGGCGCTCGCCCTGAGCGACAATCGCCCCGGCGAAGCCGCCCGCCGCGCCGGAATGAACCGGTCGCAGTTCGAGAAGATGCTCTCGCGGCATGGGCTGTCCGGAAGGCTGAAGGATGAGTGATGAATGATGAGCGGCGGGGAAAGCGGCGCTGGTCCGGCGCGGCACAGACGGCGTCAAATATGGTATGATGCGATCGGGAGGAGTTTCAGAGAACCTCCTCGCGGCGAGGCGAAAGGATCGAGAATGGGCCTGACCAATGTGACGGCCGAGGTGGCGAATCCGTTTGACTTGAAGCGGAAAAAGATGCTGACCTTTCTTGTGGATTCCGGGGCGGTCTACTCGGTGATCCCGTCTGCGCAACTCAAGGCGCTGGGCATTGCCAGCACCGGCCAGCGGACGTTCTTTCTCGCCAACGGGCAGCCTGTCAAGCGCCGCACGGGAGAAGCGCGCATCAAACTGAACGCGGACTCGGCCACCTGCGTGGTGCTCTTCGGCGAGAAAGGCGACAGCACTCTTCTCGGTGTGACCACGCTGGAGAACCTCGGGTTGATATTCGATCCCATCCGCCAGAAACTCATGTCTCTGCCGATGCTCATAGCCGATGTGCGGAGATACTTCCGCTGACGGCCAGGAAGCGGTGAAGCTTCTTTGTCCCTCGTCATGCCTGAAACACATGAAAAACCGATGCGAATGGGGCGTCAGCGATCCGCTGTATGTGAAGTACCACGACCGCGAATGGGGAACGCCTCTGCATGACGATCACGGGCTTTTCGAGTTCCTGGTTCTGGAGGGCGCGCAAGCGGGGCTGAGCTGGCTGACCATCCTCCGGAAACGCGACAACTATCGCAAGGCGTTCGACCGGTTCGATCCGCAGAAGGTCGCGCGCTATTCGGCGGCGGATGTCCGGCGCCTTCGTGCCGACCCCGGCATTGTGCGCAATCGCCTGAAGATCGAATCGGCCATTCGAAACGCGCGGTGCGCGCTCGCCGCCGCTGACGAGTTCGGCTCCTTCGACTCCTTCATCTGGCGCTACGTGGACCACCAGCCTCGGCAGAATGCCTGGCGCACGCTGGCCGAACTGCCGGCCAGAACCGCGCTCTCCGACAGGATGAGTAAAGAGTTGAAGAAGCGGGGATTCAGCTTCGCGGGCTCGACGATCTGCTACGCCTTCATGCAGGCGGTCGGGATGGTGAACGACCACGTCGTGGGCTGCTTCCGGCATGAGGAACTGAAGAAGATGGCCCGATAAGGCAAAACGAGCATTTCCCTTTCGTACAATTCCTGGCACAGCAACGATTAATGATTCGCCCGCACAGCTAGCGGATTATTACGTCGAAGAAGGGTTAGTTTCGATTTCCGTCTCTACTATCGCATCGGGTATTCCAACCTTATCAATCCAATCACGAAGACGTGCGGCGTTCTCAGGCGTTAGCTCATTCCAGTCCTTGAGATGAACATGTAGGACGACAGACATAGCTACCGCGTGTTTCTGCTGAACGCACACATCACCTTTCACTTGTGTTGCGACTGCCGCCATCTGTTCAATGTTTGGAGTGGGAGTTTGCGCCGGTACTTCAACTTCATCGAGGTTCCCCTTTGTGAGCGTACCGGCGTCATCTGCCAACACTAGCCCGGTGTACAGGATGAAATCGATGAGTCGGTCCAAAGCGGATGAATCGCCCTCGGTCGCCCCCGCCTTGATTGCTAGTGATTTCTTCATCTCGGACCTGGACAACGAAGGACGCAAAGCAAAGTTCTGAACTACGACCTGTCCATACCAGCACCGAGCTACGAGCCTACGAAGATAAGATTTCGCCTTCTCCTCATCCCACGCCGCTTCGCGAGCAAACCGAACAGCCTCTTGGCTGGGAACATAATACCCGTACTTGGGCGATACCAGAATCTGGGACTCCGACAAGAAATTGTTGTTGGCACTAACCGTAGACTGCCCCAAACCAGTAGCGCTTGCCACATCGCTGTACTTGACCGGAGACTCTCCGCCATTCGAGGCAACGACATAACCCTTTATTACTCTGACAAGTACGTCCGCTCCAGAAAGGGGAAGCGCTTTCTCTGCTGTAAGCTTCGGCAGTTTTGTCTTTATTTGTTGCTCGACTTTTTGTTCCTCATCTTTACTCATGACGCGCCTCCAATCTTTAGGGCCAAGGCATAAAGGTAAGGAATCTCAAACGAATCAGATTGATTGACCGCCTTCCTGTCTTTTACGGCCACAGCACCAATCCTGACAAGATCGGATATGACCAACTTGGCGTCTAGATCAGCCTTACCAAGAGCAGCAGATAGTTGCTTCCGGTTGAAAGTCCGCGAGTTGTGCCCGCTCAACTGTTTATATGTTTGGCTGTAGTTTGGAAAAACCTGAAGGAAATCGTTCAGCTTATCCGCAGCGGTAAGATCTATTGCCTGTCGAATTGCCTCAGCGGAAATCAAACACGTCGGCTTGTTTACACCCTGGCGGTTGAAAGTTAACTGCGATTTCTGAGCCTCGATGCAGAAATTTACAAAATCGCGCGGAAGTGCATCGCCATTTCCGTCCTTGAAGCGTTCATACAGCACTTCAAACCCGCCCGCGTAAGGCTCTTCCCAATCGAAAACTTCATCGAGCCACTTTTGGGCAACGGGATAGATGATGTCGTCATTATGCTCTGGATGTAAGACAGCGAGACGGTGGGCGAGAAGAATCCCTATGTCCTCCTTAGTCCACTTCAAAGTCAATTTCAACGCGCTGAAATGGTCTTTGTTGACATAGCCGAGTTCGTCATAAATGTCAGACCGGAAAAACAGCTTAAACTTCAATCTCCTGAGTCGTATCAAGTCGCTGACAGCCGTCATTAGGCTGCTGAGGAGCTCGGCGATTTCATCTTCCTTACTGCCGTTCAGCCGGACCTCGTCCAGACTGTCGAGGCAAATCCACAAGTCTGCTCCTTGCTCATCCAACCATGAACTTGCCAGATGGATAACCTGATCGCATTCCGTCATCGCAAGGGGTATCTTCGGCGGTATCTCTGTAGTCACATACTCACCGATCCCGACCTTGAACTTCAAAGTCCTCAACGACTGCCACGGCGTAGGAACTATCCCGACCAGTCCCCAACGCACTAAGAATCGCTCGAACGTCTTTCTTGTCGTCTCGGCCAGACGGTCTTCATTGATGAGAAGCCCCGCGATGAGTGACGCGATATGAAAACGCCATAACCCAACCTTCGATGATGAAACAGCCGGATGCAAAGTGGCCCAGTGTTGTTGAAGTTGCGGCTCTTCACCGAGCCAAAGGTTCGGTTTCTTGAAAATCGGGATCTTGTCTTCCCACTCGCGCAACATTTGGTAAATGGCGCTTTTACCGGCGCCCTTTGCTCCGAGAACGAGGTAAATCCTATCGGAGCATGTCAAATCAAAAGCAACCGACTTATAGAAATAGTGCTTCAGATTGGTATCATGCTGCGCAGCACCGAAGCCAAAATCAATCTTTTCGAGTGCGTTCATTGATGTTCAAGGCCATCCGCAGGGTAAACGCTTCTGACAAGACGTCCACGTAATACGTTGACCGTTCGCATCCGTTGCCTTGGAGTATACCAACGTGAGGCGTTTCGCGCCAGCACGCTGTGAGACCCTTTAGCCTCTCGTTTAACGGACCCGCCGACGCGAAGGAGCACAGCGCGAACGTGACGTGTCTTGGCGGACGGCCAATCGCTCATACCGGCATCGCGAAAAGTTCGTCCAGTTCCGGAATCGCTTCACCGTGCTCCAGGCGGTCAGCGATGACACGCAGAGCCAATGCCTCGGCTTTGCAAACCGCCTCTTTCCGGGTCTTGCCATACGCCATAACTCCCGGCAGATCCGGCACTTCGGCGATCCAGCGGCCATCCGTTTCGCGCTCGATTTCAATCTTCATCCAGGTAGCCTCCGTCGCATACGATATCACACGCCTCCGAACTGAGCAAGTTTTTCCCGTCACTCTTGCGTGTAAATCACAATCCGGTCATGGATGAGCAGCACGATGTCGGGCTTGCCGCCGGTGACGGCGCCGATGGCGAACTCGCGCGGTTCCGACGAGGCCGCCGGCGCCGGACCCATGCGGCCGCCGACGAACGCCTTGGCTTCGAAGACCGGCCAGGCGAGCACGCGCTCGATGCGCGGCTCTTCTTTCCGCCACGTCAGCAGTTCCATCAACTGCTTCGTCCCCTCGGTGACGATGATCTGCGGCCGGCCGTCGCCGCGGAGGTCGCCGACCTCGACGTTCTCCAGCCGCCCGTTGCGCACCGGCGATTCGTACGAGGCGATCGAGCGCAGCGCCACGCGCGGCAGGCCCGGGCGCAGGATGTGGAAATCGTCCTGCCCGGCCAGGATGACGGCCGGCTTGCCGCTTCCATCCAGGTCCGCGACGTGCAGCCGCTCGAGGTTGACCGCGCCGGTCTGGAGTTTGTCCGCGACTTCGTACACGCCGGTCTTGTTCGCCCGGAGCACGGTCAGGCAATGGTTCGCCGCGTCCGCGAGGAGGATGTCCGTGGTCGAACTTCCGTTGAGCCGGACAGCGGAGGCCGCGACGATCTGGCTGGTCGGCGCCACGCCGTTGAACTGCTCGACGATCTCGATCCGGTCCTTGTCGTCGAGCCGCAGCGCGCGCGCGAAGCTCTTCGCGGCGACGAGGATCGTCGGCTTGCCGTCACCCTTGAGGTCGGCGATCGAGACGGCCCGCCGCGTGACGCCCTGCACGAGCCCCTTGCCGTAATCCGGCCCGCGCGAGACGTCAACGAATTGCGCGTCGGCCGTCTGCTTGAAGATGCGCATCTCCTGGTACGGCGTGAAGAGCAGGATGTCCGGCCGGCCGTCCTGGTTCGCGTCGGCCACGAGCAGGCCGTCGGGATCGGTGCGCGCGTCCTCGATCGGGATGCGCAGGGACTCGACGAAGGTCGCGCCCGGCCCGATGGTCAGCACGCGAATGGACTTGTCGCGTGCCTGGGAGGAGACGTAGAGGATCTCGCGTTTGCCGTCGGCGAAGAGGTCGGCGACGCACATGCAGGTCGGCTTGCCGACGATCGGCAGCGACCGCGGGAAGGTCAGGCGGCCCTGCGCGTCGAGGCGCATCAGGCCCAGCATCGGTTCATCGGGGCTGAGGACGAGCACCGCCGGGGCGCCGTCCACTTCGAGCACGGCGACGTCCGTCACTCCCTGCAGGCACGGGAAGGCCGCCTGCCGGTCCCACTGGCCGGACTGGTTCTGGCGGAAGAGTTCGATCTCGGCCGCGTCGGGGTCAGCGACGACGATGTCCATCCGTCTCGGATCGGTCAACGGGCCGAAAGCGAGCGGGTGCGCGCGCCGCGAGCCGGTCCCGCGCAGCGCGTAACGCTCGAACGGCCCGTCGAGGAGCACGCCCGGATCCGCCGGCTCCGTGCCGACCTTGTAAACCACCAGCCGGCCCTGTGACCGCTCAATCGCGACCAGTTCGGTGCAGCCGTCCTTGTCGAGGTCGCCGAGGGCTACGCTGCTCATCGGCGGCGCCTTGCAGCGCACTTCGGGGCCGAGCCGCCCTTCGGCGTTCTGGAACCGGAAGCAGAACGGCGCGGCCTCGTCGCTGCAGAAGTAGAGCAGGTCCTTCCGGCCGTTGCCGTCGAAATCGGCGATGGCGATGCCGACGGCGCCCTCGGGCAGGCCCGATTCCTTGATCGGCGCTTCGAGCTGGCCGGCGGCGTTCTGGTGGAAGAAGTAGGTGCCGTCCGTGCCGAGGAGGACCAGGTCGTTCCGGCCGCTCTTGCGCAGGTCGCCGATCGCCAGGGCGTTCATCTGCGTGGAGCCGTCGGCGATGTCAAACGTCCGGCGCGGTCCCCATTGCCCGTTCTTGTCCTGGTAGACCACGACGAGTTCGCGCGGATCGCCGTAGTACGCCATGTCCGTCCGGCCGTCGCCGTTGAGGTCGCCAAGCTCCAGGCTGTAGACGTGCTTCTCGGTCAGATAGGGCCGGCTGTCGAACTGCGCGTCGTTGGGAACCTCGTTCGGCTCCGCGTCCGCCGGCTTCGCCGCCGGGGCCTTCGCAGCGCCGGCCGTTTTCGGGCGCTGCAGCAGGCACTCGATCCGCGCGCGCGCGTTGTTCACCACGACGATGTCGGTCAGCCCGTCGCCGTTGACGTCGGCGAGGCGCAGGTTGCTCGTGTCCCAGTCGAGCTTGTACATCTCCATACCGGAGAAGCCGAAAGATTCCGTCGCCGGCTTCGTTTCGCCGGACGCCGGCAATGAGAGCACGCCCAGGCATAACGCGGCGAAGACCAGACGAATCACCGGTGGATTTCGCATCGTTCCGCGCGCCTCCTCTATCACGAACTCAGGACGCCTGGATTCCCGCTTTCGCGGCAATGACGTAAGGTGTTTTCAGCACAGTGTTTGCTGCAAATTGGATTCGTTTTTTCAAATCGCATTTTCAGCTTCATATCCTTGCCTGCCAATAACTTACGGCATCTCGAGGCTTGGATTATACAATAAGTTTTCTGATATGTCAAGGGCCGCGCTGCTGTTTTAATGGTGCCATGCATACAGATTATAATCATAACAGATTATAGCTACGGTGCTTACGGCTTATCTCTCCGATAACAACGTTTCCGTTTTTCCGGTTTTCAGCCCTTCGGCCGTGAGAGGAGCCGAACGGGTCAGCGCCGAACGGCTGAAAACAACCGACCAAGCATATTGCAGTCTAGCGGTTTTGCAAGAGGCGTTCAATGGGTGGCGGCCATCAATCCTCAACCGCCGATCGTCGGCCGCAAATCGCCGGCCGGCGCTTGGCTGCCGGCGAGCGTGAGCGGCGTGGCGGACTCGACGCGGACGCGGACGAGTTCGCCGGCGAGCGCCTCCGGACCCTCGAAGACGACGATCTGGTTGGTGCGCAGGCGGCCGGTCAGGCGCGAGGCGTCGCGGTGGCTGCGCCCTTCGACGAGGACTTCCACCTCCTGCCCGATGAACTTGCGGTTCTCCTCGAGCTGGACCGCTGACTGAATCTCCAGCAGCGCCAGGTTTCGGCGGCGCTTCTCTTCCCAGGGCACGTCGTCGGCGAGTTTCGCGGCGGCGGTGCCGGGGCGCGTTGAGTACTTGAAGACAAAGGAGTTCTGGAAGCGAAGGTCGCGGACGAGCGCGGCGGTCTCGTCGAATTCCGCCTCCGTCTCGCCGGGGAAGCCGACGATGAAGTCGCTGGCGATGGCGATGCCCGGCACGAGTTCGCGCGCGAGGGCGACGAGGTCGCGGTAACCGCGCGCGGTGTAGCTGCGGTTCATCGCGGCCAGGACGCGGTCGCTCCCGGACTGCGCAGGCATGTGCAGATGCTCGCAGACCGCCGGCAGGTCGCGCACGGCCTCGAGGATTTCGCGCGACATGTCCTTCGGATGCGAGGTGACGAAACGCACTCGCGCCAGCCCGGCGATCCGGTCCAGCCGCGCGAGCAGGTCCGCCAGCGCGTGCGCCGGCGGGTCGAACGACTTCCCATAGCTGTTGACGTTCTGGCCGAGCAGCGTGATCTCGCGGCAGCCGTCATCGGCGAGGCGATGCGCCTCGTCCACGACTTCGGTGATGGGCCGGCTGATTTCAGGCCCGCGCACGTACGGCACCACGCAGTAGGCGCAGTAGTTGTCGCAGCCGCGCATGATGCCGAGGAACGCGCGGCGGCGGTCCGGCCGGACCGAGATCTCGCGCGCCTCCGAGACCGCCGCGGCCTCGCTGCACGCCAGCACGCGGTCCGCGCGGCGCGCCTCCTCGATCAGCTCGGCGATGCGCGGGAACTCGCGCGTGCCGCAGACGAGGTCCACGTGCGGCAGCCGCTCGAAGATTTTCTCGCCGTCCTTCTGAGCCATGCAGCCGAGGATGCCGATGATCAGGCGGGGCTTGCGGCGTTTCAGGCTCTTGAGCTTGCCGACGTTGCTGTACACGCGCTCCTCGGCGTGCGCGCGCACCGAGCAGGTGTTGTAGAGCACCACGTCAGCCTCGTCGGGCGTGGCGGCCTCTTCGTAGCCGGCGCGCCGAAGCGCGGAGAGCGCCAGTTCGGCGTCCAGCTTGTTCATCTGGCAGCCGAAGGCGTGGATGAAGACTTTATGCGGCACTCTGCGGTCCTCAGTTCGATGGGAGGAATGGGGAATGCCGGGAGGTATGGACGAGCGGATTGCTCGTCTGCACTCCTCACTCGGCATTCCTGGTCAGCCTGGCCATGAACAGCCCGTCTCCACCGTCGTGCGCCGGCAGGAATTCCTCCTGCGCTTCGAGCCGGAAGCCCGGCGCGGAGCGCAGCGCCGCGGCGACGACGTGCGCGTTCTCGTCCGGCTCCACGCTGCACGTGCTGTAAACCAGCGTGCCGCCGGGGCGGAGGCAATGCAGCGCGGCCTCGAGCAGCGCGCGCTGCTGCGCGGTCAGTTCGGCCAGGCCCGCGTCGGAGAAACGCCAGCGCGCCTCCACGCGCCGGCGCAGGACGCCGGTGTTCGAGCAGGGCGCGTCGAGCAGCACGCGGTCGAACTTGCCCGGATGCTGCCGCGCGAAGTTCGCGCCTTCCGACTCGACCGTCGCGATGATCCGCAGGTCCAGGCGCTGCACGTTCTCGACCAGCCGCTTGAGCCGCCGCGCCGAGTCGTCCACCGCGGCGATCATGCCCCGGTTCTGCATCCGCTCGGCCATGTGGCACGCCTTGCCGCCCGGCGCGGCGCAGAGGTCGAGGACGTTCTCGCCCGGCTGCGGCCCGACGAACGGCGCGACCGCGGCACTGGAATCGTCCTGCACCTGGAAGAGCCCCTCGCGGAAGGCGCGCAGCCGCGACACCTGCGTTCCCGGCGGCAGCAGCAGCGTACGGCCGGTCGCCGACGGGCGGGCTTCCACCTGCTCGGCGAGAAGGCTCGCGATGAGCTGCTCCGGCGAAGTCCGCAGCGCGTTCGGCCGAATGAAAAGCGGCGGCGGCTCGTTCGCCAGCCGGCAGAGCTCGCACGCGCGCGACGTGCCGAACCGCGCCAGCCAGCGCCGCATCAGCCCGACCGGGAACGAGAGCGCGGCGGCCAGGTGCGCCGCGGATTCCGCGGGCGGCGGCAGGACTTTTTTCCCGAGCACGCAGGCACGGCCCGGCCGAACCTCGAAGGAACATTGCGGCTGGGCGAGATCGGGCTCGGCGGCGAAGCGCAGGTCGCGGCCGATGGAGCGCAGGACGGCGTTGACGAAACCGGTCGCGCGCGATTTTCCCGTCGCGCGCGCCAGCCGAACCGATTCGTCCACGATCGCGTGCTGCGGGACGCGCTCGAGGAAGAGCATCTGGTAGACGCCCAGCCGCAGCGCCTGCCGGACCACCGGGTCGAGTTCGTCCAGCGGCCGCGCCGAATACGCCGCGAGCACCGCATCGAGCGTGGCCAACCGCCGAATGACGCCATACGTCAGGTCCGCCGCCAAGCGCCGGTCCTCGGGTTTCATCGGCGCGCCCGAGAACCGCTCGTCGAGCAGCTCGCGGGCGAACGCTTTGCCGGTCGGCGACAGCGCCTGGCTGATGACCTCGAGCGCGCAGCGCCGCGGATTGGGCGAGAAGCCGCGCGGTTCGTCGCCGGTTTCACGCGCCATGGAGAAGGTCTCCGGGTTTGACAACGTGGCCGCGCAGGTACGCGGCGGCGTCCATCGGCTTGCGGCCTTCGGGCTGGACGCGCAATACGGTGACGCATCCACGCCCGGTCCCGACGATGAGCCGATCCTCGGCGCGGAGGACCTGTCCGGGCGTCGCCGCCGCGCCCGCATCGTCAGCCGGACGCGCGGCCAGCAGGATCAGCCGCTCGCGCCGCTCGCCGCAGAGGTAGAACGTGAACGCGCCCGGCCAGGGCGTCATGCCGCGGATGAAATTGCAGACGCCGCGCGCATCGAGGCGCCAAGGAACCAGGCCGTCGTTTTTCCGCAGGCTCGGCGCCTCGGTCGCCCGCGCGGCATCCTGCGGCTGCTCGACGGCCGCGCCGGACTCGACCGCGTCGAGCAGCGGCGCGATCATCTCGGCCGCCAGCACCGCGAGACGCACGGAAAGCTCGCCGGCGGTCTCCTCGTCGCCGATGCGCAGCGCGCGCTGGACGAGAATTGCGCCGGCGTCCAGCTCGGGCGCCATGCGCTGGATGGTGACGCCGGTCTCCGATTCGCCGCACAGGATCGCGCGCTCGATCGGCGCGGCGCCGCGGTACTTCGGCAGGAGCGAGGCATGCGCGTTGAAGCAGCCGAGCCGCGGCAGCGCCAGCACGCGCCGCCCCAGGCGCTTGCCGTACGCGGTGACGACGATCGCGTCCGGCGCGGCGGCGCGCAGCGACTGCACCGCCTCGGGCCGGTTGATGCTCTCCGGCTGGATCACCGGCACGCCCCGCGATTGGGCGACCTGCTTGACCGGCGGTGCCCACGGCACGCGCCCGCGCCCGCGCGGCTTGTCCGGCTGCGTGACGACCAGGCAGACCGCGTGGCGGCTGCGCAGCAGCGCCTCCAGCGTCGGGACGGCGAAATCGGGGGTTCCGGCGAAACAGATCTTCACTCGGCGTTTTCCGTTAACCCGAATTTACCACTAAGTTACCAAGGCTCAAAGAGACAACGGCTTCCACCACGGAATACACGGAGCACACCGAATGACTTTCCTGAACAGCTTCAGTGTCTTCCGTGTGTTCCGTGGTTGCAATATCAGTTGGCGTTTTTGACGCCTTGGTGGTTCAACACTAACGTTGGTCGTCAGACGAGGGCGGGCCGGACGCCTGACGTTCAGCCATCTCCTGGAGCTTCGGCTCGATGATGAGCTTGGCGGTCGGGGTGAGGCGGTCCACGAAGAGCGTGCCGTCGAGGTGGTCCAACTCGTGCTGCCACGCGCGCGCGACCAGGCCCTGCGCCTCCATCTCGACCGTCTCGCCGGACGGGAGCATCGCGCGGACGGTGACGATCTCCGCGCGGCGCACTTTGGCGAAGACGCCGGGCACGCTCAGGCAGCCTTCCTCCTCGAAGAGCTTTCCGCGCTTGGACAGGATCACCGGATTGATGAACGTCTCGACCTTTCCCGGCTCCGAGGTCGTGTTGATGAGCATGAACCGGAACGGCCAGCCGACCTGCGTAGCGGCCAGCCCGACGCCCTTCTCCTGGTGCATCAGTTCCGCCATGCGTTCGGACATCTCGCGGAGGAAACTGTTGATTTCCTTGATGCGATCCGCGTGCGCGCGCAGCGCCGGCGCCGGATAACGGAGGACGTGCAGCGTCTTCAGATCGGGATATTGCACAGGTTTCAATCCACGCCCTGCCGGCCGCAGGCGGGGCAACCAGAGGTCCGCGGCAGATGCAGCCGCCGTACGACCCCAGCAAAGAACGCGGGCGGCGAGTTGACTTCCTGCAGAACCGTCCGCCTATTCCGCCGCTTTCGCCGCGCCGCCGTTGAGCTTGGAGTCGATCAGGGTGATCAGGTCGCCGACGGTGCGGAGTTTCATGGCTTCGTCGTCGGCGATCTTGACATTGAGCCGCTCCTCGATCTCGAACAGGAGCTCGGTGAGCTGCAGCGAGTCGAACCCCAGTCCCTCGCGCATGACGGTTTCTTCCTGCACCTGCACGCGCTTGAGGAGCTGATCGTCCACGATGTTCAGAATTTTTTCCAGCTCGGCCTTGATCTGCTGTCTGTCCATTGGCTTCATCCCTCGTAGGCTCGGACGGCGAGAACGGCGTTGGATCCTCCGAACGCGAACGAATTGCTGAGCGCGGCGCGGATGCGGGCGGGCCGCGCGACATTGGGGACGTAATCCAGGTCGCACTCCGGGTCGGGCTCATCGAGGTTGACCGTCGGCGGCATGACCTGATGCCGGATGGCGAGGATGGTGGCGATGAGCTCCAGCGCGCCGCTGGCGCCCAGGGCGTGTCCGACGACGGACTTGGTGGAGCTGATGCCGACGCGCCGCGCGTGTGCGCCGAGCGCCAGCTTGATCGCCTGCGTCTCGGTGCTGTCGTTGAGGAGCGTGCTGGTGCCGTGGGCGTTGATGTAGTCCACGTCTTCGGCGGCCAGGCCGGTGACGCGCAGCGCGTGGCGGATGGCGCTGGCCTGGCCTTCGGGGCTGGGCTTGGTGATGTGCGTGGCGTCGCTGGAGGAGCCGCTGCCGAGGATCTCGGCGTAGATGTGAGCGCCGCGGCGCACGGCGTGCTCGGCCTCTTCGAAGACGAGCATGGCGGAGCCCTCGGCGAGGACCAGGCCGTCGCGCCGGCGGTCGAACGGGCGGCAGGCCTTGGCCGGGTCCGGGTTCTTGGAGAGGACGCGCAGGTTGATCCACGCGCCGAACATGCTCTGGATGATCGGCGAATCGCACCCGCCGGTGACGACCATGTCCTCGCGGCCGGTCTGGATCCATTCGCAGGCGTCGGCCATGGCGAGCGCGCCGCTGGCGCAGGCGGCGGCGACGACGTGATGACCGCCGAGGAGGTGGCATTCCATGGAGATGTGGCTGGCGATGACGTTGTACATCGAGCGCGGGACGGTGGTCGGCCGGACGCCCTGCCAGCCGCGCGCGTTGTAGAGGGCGTAGGATTCGGTGACCGTCTCGCACGGGCCGAGGCCGGAGCCGATCAGGAGTCCGATGCGCGCGCCGTTGCGCGCGGCCTCCGCCAACGCAGCATCCTCCAGGGCGCGCCGCGCGGCAATGAGCCCGAGCAGCGCGCTGCGGTCGGTGCGCTCGATGGCGCTCGCCGGCACGGCTTTGAGCAGGTCCGCCTGGTCCACCTCGCCGGCGCTGTGGATGGGCATTTCGCTGCTGTCGAAATTGCGGATGGCGCGGACGGCGGAACGGCCGCAGGTAAGGCCGGCCCAATACGCGTCGAGGTCGCACCCGGCCGGGCTGAGAAGCCCCATGCCGGTGACGACGACGCGGCGCTGCGGGTGAGCACGGCCGGCGGACTCCACCATCATCCTCGCTTCCTGAGTTTCTTTTGCGCGGAGGCCATCTCGCGGAAGACCAGGGCGACGGCGTCGCGCGCGTCTTCCGCGGTGGCGGTCTCGGGCGCGCGGCCGGCTTTCAAGCAGTCCACGAAGTATTTCACCTCGTTGAAGTAACCGCCGAGGCTGCTGATGTTGCCGCCGGCCTGGACTTCTCCGGCCTTCACTTGGGGCACACTGACCAGCGCCGGGGGCTTGCCTTTTTCGTAACGGGCGAGCGGCTGACTCTTCGAGGAGTAGCTGAGCACGCCCTTCGCGAAGACGGCGCGGAAAGCCATCTCGAACGGCTCGGGTGCGTCGCACCAGCCGCCCTGGGCGGTGACGGCGACGGCCGGGTAGTGATAGTGCGTCGCGATCTGGTTCCACGCGCCGCCCTGGCACACGCCGACGCTGTCGAGGCCCTTCGGCTTGCCCAACAGGTACAGCGCGTAGTCCACGTCGTGGATGTGCAGGTCGAGCGCGGCGCCGCCGCTGAGGGCCGGCTTGCGGAACCACCCTTTCCAGCCGACGGGCATTTCGCCGAAGCGCCGCATCTCGAGCGAGACGAGCGGACCGAGCGTTTTCTGCTCGGTGTACTGCTTCAGGAGCTGATACTCCGGCCAGAAGCGGAGGACGTGGCCGACCATGAATTTGATTTTCGCGTCGCGGATGGCCTTGACCATGCGGTTGGCCTGGGCCGGATCGCGCGCGATGGGTTTTTCGCAAAGGCAATCCAGGCCGCGCTTTGCGGCAAGGAGCGCCGCCTCGCAATGCAGGTAGGTCGGCAGGCAGATGTCCACGAGGTCTACCGGCGCGCGGGTGATGAGTTCGCGCGCGGTGGAGAAGACGGCGGCGCCGTGTTTCGCGGCGAGCGGCTGCGCGTTCTCCGCCTGGTCATCGGCGATGGCGACGATTCGGACATCAGGGATCGCGGCGTAACAGGCCGCGTGCATTCTTCCCATGAAGCCGACGCCGCAGAGACCGACTTTGATCATGACCGCTCCTATCGCGCAGGAAGGCGACGACTCTCACATCGCCAGGATGGCGTCCATGGCGTTCGAGGTGTTCTGGATCCGCACCATGGGGCCCGTCCTGTAGGCCGGGACCATCTCGGCGGTGCAGAAGCCATCATATCCGACGGCCTTCAACGCCTTGACGACCTCCGGCCAGTTCACGTCGCCTTCGAGCAGGTCGCAGAACCCGTCCGCGCCGCCGGCGGAGGCCTTGTAATCCTTGAAATGCACGCGCTTGATGCGCTTGCCGAGGATGCGGATCCAGTGCTGCGGGTATCCGAACGCCACGACGTTGCCGACGTCGAAGTACGCCGCGACGAACTCGCTGTCGAACCCGTCAATGAAGTCGCGCATCTCGATCGGGCTGAGGAGAAACTTGTTCCAGACGTTCTCGACGCACAGGACGACCTTGCACTGCTCGGCGGTGCGGAGCAGCCGCTGCGTGCCTTCCTTGGCGCGCGCGAAGAGGATGTCGTACGGGATCACCTCCGCCGCCGGATTGAAGAACACGTCCACCGCGCCCGGGATGAAGAGCAGCGCGTCCGTCCCGAGCCATTGCGCGATTTGCAGCATCTTCTTCGCGGCCTGCTCGGCGCGGTTGCGGTCGGTGACCTTGTCGCCGCCGAGGCTGTACGACCAGTAGATGCCGCTGGCGAGCGAGGCGATTTTCACACCGGTCTTCTCGGCCTTCGCGCGGATGTCGGAGCATTCCTTCAGCGTCGTCTTGAGCGTCAACGGCCCCGACTCGGCGCAGCACAGTTCAACTGCGGGGAAGCCGGCGGCTTTGGCCTCGGCGAAAAACTCGCTGAGACTCTTCTTCGCTTCCAGTCCGCCCGGAAACGACCAGTAGTTGATGCTCTTCTGCATGCACCGACTCCTTGCAAGGCAAAGCTTCTGCGCTCGCGCTGATGCGCGTTTTCAACCCCAGGCAGTGACGAAAGATTCTACCAGAGTGCTTCGGCGGAAAACAACCGGGTCCGGCGGGAGGCGCCGGAGCGCGTATCGCAACTCGTTCAGGCGCTTGGGGTAGCGTTGCGAACGATCGCCATCGCCCGCAGGTATGCGTCCGCCGGCGCGAAAAACTCGAACGTCAGCGGCCCGCGATAGCCTTCCCCGGCGATGCGCGGCAAAATCTCGCCCCACCGGATCGCTCCATCGCCCAGCGGCAGGTGCTGGTCCTCCGCGCCGAGGTTGTCGTGCAGGTGGATGTTGAACACGCGGTCGAACGGCTGGCGGAGGAATTCCTCGAGCTGGTTGTTGATGTGCGCGTGCCCGAGGTCGAGCGTGCGCCCGATCCGCGGCGAGGGAAGTTCGGCCATGACCTGTTCGAAATCCTCCGGCCGATCGCCGAGCGCGTCGGTGATGATGGCCTTCGTGTGGTTCTCGAGCGCGAGGCGCATTCGCCGCCGCTCGAGTTCCGGAACCGCCAGGCGGATTCCCGCGGCGACGTTGCCGAGCGCCGCGGCGCGGCCGGTCCCGGCCGGGCAGGAGCCGAGATGCAGCGTGACGAGCGACGCCTCCAGGCGCTGCGCGCGGTCGAGGATCGTCGAGATCGTCGCCGCGATGGCCTGCGGCGGGCGCAGCGTTTCGCCGGCGCGCGAGAGGTCGAACGGCGCTTCGTATGGCCCGTGATACTGCGGCGCCAGCTTGTGCCGCTTGTCCAGCGCGCACAACTGAGGCGCCGTCTCGGTCCCGGACCACGGATCCGCGCTGCCGGGCTCGAACCACTCGACGCGCGCGAACCCGACCTGCGCGATTGCCTCGACGAGCGCGTCGAGGCTCGAAAACGGATTCCGGTCCACGCAGACGGCAATAGGGTTATCCATCGGGCAGTCCCTGATGATGGCGGACGGGCACGGGCCGAGCGGTCTTCGCCGGCTACGACGTCAGGTACAACTCGCGCCGCAGCTCCGCGTAAGCGCCGCCGGATTCTTCCTTCACCTCGGCGCCGAAAGCGCGCGAGATCCCGTCGCGCTCCTCGGCGGTAAGTTCGAAATCGGACGCCTTGAGGCTGTCTTCGAGTTGATCGAGCCGGCTGGCGCCCACGATCGGGCAGGTGACCGCGGGGCAGGAGGAAACCCACGCGATGGCCACATGCACGGGCGAAACGCCGCGCCGCGCGGCCAGTTCCAGGAGGAAGCGCATGCCGCTGGTGTAGCGATCGAGCCAGTCGGTGATGCGCTCGTCCGTCTCCGCGCGCGAGTCCTTGGGAATCGGCCCGCCCGGCTGATATTTCCCGGCCAGCAGCCCGATCAGCAGCGTGCGGTAAATGGTGATGGCGCTCCCTTCCGCGAGCGCCTGCGGCAGCACTTCGACCTCGACGCCGCGCTCGATCGGGTTGTACGGCACCTGGTTGCAGACGAGTTCCGTCCAGCCGTGGAGCCTGGAGATCGCGTTCGAGTAGCAGAACAGCCAGGCCGGGTAGTTGCAGCAGCCGACGAAGCGCGCCTTGCCGGACTTCACGACGCGGTCCAGCGCCTCCATCACCTCCATCGGCTTCATGCCTTTCTTCGGCCAGTGGATCATGTAGAGATCCACGAAGTCCGTCTGGAGGCGGCGCAGGCTCTCCTCGATGCTCTGGGTGATCGCCTCGGCGTCAATGCCGCGGTGCACCTTCGTCGCCAGGAAGACTTTCTTGCGCGCGGGCTTGAGGATGCGGCCCAGGAGTTCCTCGGCGGCGCCTTCGCCGTACATCGCGGCGGTGTCCACGAAATTCACGCCCGCGTCGAGCGCCGCGGAGATGATGCGGCTCGCCTCGGCCTCGTCGGTGCGCCGGCCGAACATCATCGTGCCGAGGCACAGGTGCGAGACTTTGACGCCGGTCTTCCCGAAGGTGACTTGCTTCATCAGGTTCGTTCCGATCCGTTGAGGTTGCGTTCAAGTTGCGTTCAGAAACGATGACGGCGATGAGAACACCCGTCCCCGCACGACTGAGCGGTGCCCGTATTGACCCTGCTACGGCGAGGCAGTATATCACATGTGCGACTTTGAGACAAGTTTTTTCGACGCGGCGGGTTCAAGGCCGTCCTGATTGGCCGAACGGCGGGGTTCTCCTTGACAGGCCGCGCCCTGCGACTATAATGCACGAACGGGTTGGAATTCAGAAGGAGCATGCGATGGCCGAACTGCTGCAAAGCCAGGTGGCGCAGATCCTGTCGGACAAGTACATCGTCATCGCCGTCGGCGCGCTCGCCGGCGCGAAGGTTGGGATGACCTTCGTCGTCCTCATGCAGGGCGAAGAGGTGAAGGATCCCGCCACCGGCGCGGTGCTCGGCCGGTGGGAACTGCCGAAGGGCTACCTGCGCGCGACGCACGTGCAGGAGCGGATGACCACGTGCGAGGGCATTCCGGCGCCGGGGCAGGACTCGCGCTCGACCGACGAGACCGGCGTGCTCTCGGCCACCATGATCTCCGATTCCCTGCGGCCGGAAACCTGGGGCGGCGCCGGCGACCGGCTCAACGTGAACCGCGCGCAGGTCGCCGGTATCCCACGCGTCGGCCCCATCTCCGTCGGCGACGTCGTCCGCGAATGCAAACTGGATTCGCCGGCCGACCCGAAGGCCCCTCGGCCATGAAGATTCTCCGCGCCGGAGAAACCGATCTCTCGGCCGCGCTCCGGGAACTCTCGTCGAAGCTGGGACTCGGCGGCGGCATGGTCTCCGAGAGCAGCCGCCGGAAGACGCTGGAAATCTTCGGCGAGGCGCTCACGCCGCTCGAGGTCGTGCGGAGGATCCTGCGCGACGTGCGCGCGCGCGGGGACGAGGCGATCTCCGAATACGCGCGCAAGCTCGACGGCGCGACGCTGCCGCCGAAAAAGTTCCTTGTCACGCGCAGGGAGATGGACGCCGCTTGGCGCTCCGTGCCGGCGCGTTTCCGGAAGAGCCTCGCGCGGGCGAGCGCCAACATCCGCCGCTTCCAGGAGCGCATCAAGCTCAAGGCGCCCGCGCCGCTGTGGAACCGCGAAGGAGGCCGGGTCGCGGTGGAGTACCGGCCGCTGGCGCGCGTCGGCCTCTGCGTGCCCGGCGGCCGCGCCGCGTATCCGTCCTCGGTGCTGATGACGGCCATCCCGGCGCAGGTCGCCGGCGTGGACGAGATCGCGATGGTCACGCCGTGCCGGCCCGACGGGACCGTCTGGCCGCAGACGCTCGCCGCGGCGCGCGTGGCGGAGCTGACCGAAGTCTATCGCATCAGCGGCGCGCCGGCGGTCGCCGCGCTCGCCTACGGGACGAAGACCATCCGCCGCGTGGACAAGATCGTCGGCCCCGGAAGCATTTTCGTCACGCTGGCCAAGCGCGAGGTGTACGGCGAAGTCGCCCTCGACATGCTTGCCGGGCCGAGCGAGGTGCTGATCATCGCCGACGCGAAGGCCGATCCGCGTTTCGCGGCCGCCGATCTGCTCAGCCAGGCCGAGCACGACCCGGCCGCGGCCGTGCTGCTGACGCCCGATGAACGCGTGGCGCGCGAGACGCTCGCGGAGATCGAGCGGCAACTGCCGAAGCTCTCGCGCGAGAAGGCCGCGCGCGACGGCCTCGAGCGATATGGTTTGATCGCCGTCACGCGCGATCTGGACCAGGCCGTCGTCCTGGCGAACCAGTTCGCGCCGGAGCACCTTGAACTCGCGGTCGAGAAGCCGGACGCTCTGCTCGGAAGAATCCGGTCCGCCGGCGCGGTCTTCATGGGCGCCTATACGCCCGAACCGGTCGGCGATTACCTGGCCGGCCCGTCGCACGTGCTGCCGACCGGCGGCACCGCGCGGTTCTTCAGCGGACTGAGCGTGAACGATTTCCTCCGCCGCATCAGCGTGCTGCGCTACACGAAAGCGGCGCTCAGGAAGAGCGTCGCCGACATCGACACGCTCGCCCGAGCCGAGGGCCTCGACGCGCACGCGCGGGCGGCCACGATACGGTTTGAAGACGAGGGACAATAGACTACCGGTTTCGTTCCATCGTCCATCGTCTGCAGTTCTTCTAAGGTGCAACATGAGTTACTTCCGCCGCAACATCCAGCGCATGACCGGCTACGTGCCGGGCGAGCAACCGCAGGAGAAAGGGTTTATCAAGCTCAACACGAACGAGTCGCCGTATCCGCCATCGCGGAAGGTGCTCCGCGCGGTCCGGGCGGCGGTGAACGCGGACGTGCGGCTCTACCCCGACCCGATGGCCAACGCGCTCCGGCGCAGGGCGGCGGAACTCTTCGGGACTCGGCCGGAATGCGTGCTGGCGGGGAACGGGTCGGATGAGCTGCTCACGATCGTTGTGCGCGCGTTCGCCGGGCCGAAGCGCGTCGTGGCGTATCCGACGCCGACCTATTCGCTCTATCCGACGCTCGCCGCCATCGAGGACGCGCGCACGCGCCCGGTCCCGTACCCGCGCGATTTCTCGCTGCCCGCCGGGCTTTTCCGCAAGGGCGCGGCGGTGACGATCGTGGCGAACCCGAACAGCCCGACCGGCACCGCGGCGTTGCCGAAAGAACTCGCGCGGCTGGCGCGCGCGGTCAGCGGCGTGCTGGTGATTGACGAGGCGTACGTGGATTTCGCGGACCTCGACTGCATGGAACTCGCGAGACGCCACAGCAACGTGATCGTGCTGCGGACGTTCTCGAAGTCGTTTTCGCTCTGCGGCCTCCGGCTCGGCCTGGCCGTCGCCGACGAGAAGCTCATCGAGGGCATGGCCAAGGTCAAGGACAGCTACAACGTCAACCGGCTGGCGATCGTGGCGGGCGCGGCGGCGCTCGACGACATCGGCTCGATGCGGGCGAACGCGGAGAAAATCCGCCGGACGCGCGCGCGGCTGACGGCGGCGCTGGAATCGCGCGGCTGGTTCGTTTATCCTTCGCAGAGCAACTTCATCTTCGCGCGTGTGCCGCCGCCGCTCTCGGCGCGCCGGATTTACCAGGAGCTGAAGCGCCGGAAAATCCTCGTCCGCTATTTCGACGCGCCCGGTCTCGACGACGGGCTGCGCATCACCATCGGCAGCGACCGCGAGATCAGCGCATTGATCCGCGGCCTGCGAAGCATCGAGGAACAAAGAATTTTAACCACAGATGGACACAGATGAACACAGATACGCAATAACTTTCTTGTCCACATCTGTGCTCATCTGTGTCCATCTGTGGTTTCAAAATGAATTAAACTGAGGAGATGAACATGGCATCCCGCAAGTCCGAGGTCCGCCGCAAGACGAAGGAGACGGACGTGACGCTCTCGCTGGTGCTCGACGGCGGCGGCGCGGGCGCGATTTCCACCGGAGTCGGGTTCCTCGATCACATGCTCGACCTGCTGGCGCGGCACGGGCTGCTGGACCTGACCGTGAAGGCGACGGGCGATACGCACGTGGACGCGCACCACACCGTCGAGGACGTCGGCATCTGCTTCGGCCAGGCGCTGAAGGAGGCGCTCGGCGACCGCAGGGGCATCCGCCGGTTCGGCGATTGCGCCGTGCCGATGGAGGACTCGCTGGCGCAGGTGGCGCTGGACCTCGGCGGCCGCGGCGCGCTCGTCTTCAACGTCGCGTTCCCGACTCCGAAGACCGGCGATTTCGACGTGGTCCTCGTCGAGGAATTCTTCCGCGCCGTCGCGGGCAACTCCGGCATGAACCTGCACGTCAACGTCCCGTACGGCAAGAACAGCCACCACGTCGCCGAAGCGGTCTTCAAGTCCTTCGCCCGCGCGCTGGACCAGGCGATGCAGCTCGATCCGCGGATCAAGGGCGTGCCGTCAACGAAAGGTATGATTTAGGGAATAACCAAACTCGTAATCGTAATCGCCGTTTTACCTACAGCCGGACGAACGGACGAGTACGATTAGGAGCAAGATTACGATTACGAAAAGTAGGCGCTCCTGGTTTTCTCGGCTCTTAGGTTTTGTCGTTGGAACCCCATGCCTCGCCCCACGATCGTGGAAATTGATCTCTCCGCCATCCGCGACAACCTGCGCGCGATACGGGCGCTGGTTGGGCCGGCGGTGGAGATCATCGGCATGGTCAAGGCCGACGCGTACGGCCATGGCGCGGCGGCGGTCGGCCGGACGCTGGCGGCGGAGGACGTGAAGCGGTTCGGCGTGGCGCTGGTCGAGGAAGGCGCGGCGCTGCGCGCAGCGGGGATCCCCGGAGAAGTGCTCGTCCTCGGCGCGCTGCTGCCGGAGGACGCGCCGGAGATCGTCGAGAATGGGTTCGAGGCGGCGCTGAGCGACCTGGATTTCGCCCGCCGGCTGGACGAAGTTTCCCGCCGGCGGCACGGTCCGCCGGTCGGCGTCCACGTGAAGCTCGATACCGGCATGGGCCGGTTTGGATTCCCGCTGAAGCGGGCGCTGGACGTCATCTGCGAACTGGCCGGCCTGCGCGGTCTGAGGCTGGTCGGCGCGATGACGCATTTTCCCTCGGCGGATGAAGCCGGGCCGCCGGGCCGCGGGAGCGACGGCGTGGAGTTCACGCGCGGGCAGATCGGCGCGTTCCTGAAAATCCGCGAGGCGGTCGCGGCGGCGGGAATCCGGCTGCCGCTCTGGCACGCGGCGAATTCGGCGGGCATCCTGCTGCATCCCGAGTCGCGCCTGGACGCGGTGCGGCCCGGGCTGGCGCTCTACGGCGGGTTCCCGGCGGCGCAGGTGCCGCCTCCGGCGAAGCTGCGCCAGGCGATGACGCTCAAGACACGGATCGTGCTCGTCCGCGAGTTCCCGGCCGGCGCGACGCTGGGCTACGGGCGGACCTTCCGGACCGCACGCGCCTCGCGCATCGCGGCGCTGCCGATCGGCTATGCGGACGGATTCAGCCGCGCGCACTCGAACAAGGGGCAGGCGCTGGTCCGCGGGCGGCGCGCGCCGATCGTCGGGCGGGTGTCCATGGACACGGTGCTGGTGGACGTGACCGACGTGGCGGGCGCGCAAGCCGGCGACGAGGCGGTGCTCTACGGCCGGCAGGGCGCGGCGGAGATCTCCATCGTCGAAGCGGCCGAGACGCTCGGCACGATCCCCTACGAACTGATGACCTCGCTCACAGCCCGCGTGCCGAGGGTCTGGCGCTAAACGGTTCTATTAACCACCAAGACACCAAGGCACCAAGGACGACGGCAGTTTTCGGAACCACAGATGAACACAGATGAGCACAGATACGAATTTCGTTTTGGCCCCATCTGTGTTTATCTGTGTTCATCTGTGGTTCCTAAATCCGTCATCGTCCTTGGTGCCTTGGCGTCTTGGTGGTTAAGTTCTCAGTCCGCCGCAGCCGCTCCGATCCGGTAGGCGTGGAAGCCGATCTTCGCCAGCGCGTCGTGGTCCAGGAAATTCCAGCCGTCGAAGAGGAAGGCGGGCTTCTCCATCGCGTCGAAGATGCGGCGGAAGTCCAGGTCGCGGTACTCCGGCCAGGCGGTCAGCAGCGCGATGGCATGCGCGCCGCGCGCGGCTTCGTAGGGGTCGGCGGTGAAACTGCACTCGGCGGCGGCTTTCAGGTCCTCCTGCGCGCTCTCGAGCGCGCGCGGGTCGCTGATCGCCAGCCGGGCGCGCTCGTCGAGCAGCAGCTTGCAGACCGCCAGCGCCGGCGAATCGCGCGTGTCGCTCGTGCCGGGCTTGAAAGCGAAGCCGAGGACGGCGATGCGTTTCCCGGCCAGCGTGTTGAACATCGTGTGGACCATCGTCTTGACGAAGCGCTCCTTCTGGTCTTCGTTCATCCGGAGCACCTCTTCCCAGTAGCGCGCCGCCTCGGGCAGGCCGTTGGATTCGCAGAGGTAGGCGAGGTGGAGGATGTCTTTGCGGAAGCAGGAGCCGCCGAAGCCCAGTCCGGCGCGGAGGAACTCGGCCCCGATGCGGTGGTCCATGCCGACGGCGCGGCTGACCTCGGCGATGTTGGCGCCGGTGCGCTCGCAGAGGGCGGCGACGGCGTTGATCGAGCTGACGCGCTGGGCGAGCATGGCGTTGGCGGCCAGCTTGGCCAGTTCACTCGACCAGAGGCCGGTGGTAAGGATGCGGTCGCGCGGGACCCAGTGCGCGTAGATGTCCACGAGGTCCTGCTGGGCCTGGCGCCCGGTCGGCGTCGAGTGGGCGCCGATCAGCACGCGGTCGGGGTGCTCCAGGTCGCTCAGCGCGCTGCCCTCGGCGAGGAACTCGGGGTTGGAGACGACCTCGAAATGGACGCGGCCGCCGCTGCCGGAGAGGATGGCCTCCATCGCCTCGGCGGTGCGCACCGGCAGGGTGCTCTTCTCGACGACGATTTTCGGGCGCGTGCTGCGGCGGGCGATGAGGCGGGCGGTCTGTTCCCAGTACTGCAGGTCGGCGGCTCGGCCGGCTCCCTGGCCGAAGGTCTTCGTCGGCGTGTTGACGCTCACGAAGACGATGTCCGCGCGGTCAATGCGGTCCTCGACGTCGGTGTAGAAGAAGAGGTTGCGGCCGCGCGCGAGCCGGATCGTCTCGAGCAGCCCCGGCTCGAAGATCGGCAGCCGGTCGGTCTGCCAGGCCGCGATGCGCTCCGCGTTGATGTCCACGATCTCCACGCGGTGCTCGGGGCAGTGCTTGGCGATCACGGCCATCGTCGGGCCGCCGACGTATCCGGCGCCGATGCACAGGATATTCTTCATGTCCACCTCGGCGATGAAGAAAGCGCGAGATTCCACCGGCCGCGCTAACACTATACCGGTCTCGCGCGCGCGGTTCAATCGGTCTCGCGTCATTCTCCGGCGCGCGAGGGTTAATAGCGCGTCAAGTTATTGACACACGGCGCCTAACCCGATAAACTCCTCCCGCATGCGTTGAAAGGCTCCCGCGGCCGCGGGCTTCCGCCTTCTCCACCGGGGACAAGACGGTTTCTTCGCCTGCCGACGGGTTCATTGCGTGGAGGCCTGATGATGCCGAGCCGGACGCTCCTGGGACCAGGTCAACGGAAGCAGACCGCGACTCGGGCGCTGGTCCTCTTTTCCGGCTTTTTCGGCGACGTGTCCAACTGGGCTGCGACGGTCGAGCGCTTCCAGGAGCGGTACCGCGTCCTGCCGATGGCGTTCCAGCTCTACCGGCGCGACGCCCCCTATCACACCGTGGCCAGCCTGACGCGCACGGTGTGCGAGGAGATGGACCGGCTGGGCCTGGCGCAGGCGGTGCTCTTCGGGAACTCGATGGGCGGGCAGATCGCCCTGAACGTGGCGCTCGAGCAGCCGCATCGCGTGGCCGGGCTGGTGCTCACCGGCTCGGCGGGGCTGATGGAGCGGAACCTGGCCGAGTACCCGCCGCTGGACCCGCCGCGAGAATACATCCGCGGCAAAGTCGAGCAGGTCTTCTTCGATCCGCGCCACGCGACCGACCAGATCGTGGACGAGGTCCAGAGCATCCTCCGCGACAACCGCAACAAGCTGCGGCTGGTGAAGCTGGCGCGGTCGGTGCGCGAGTTCAACCTGCACGACCGCCTGCCGGCGATCACCGCGCCGACGCTGCTGGTGTGGGGAAAGCAGGACTCGATCACGCCGGTGGAGGTAGGAGAGATCTTCGCCCAGCGCCTGCCCCAGGCGCGGATGTTCGTGCTCGACCGCTGCGGCCACGCGCCGAACATCGAGCAGCCCGACGAGCTCAACCGCCTGGCCGATGAGTTCCTGGCCGAGATCGGATATGTATGAGAGGCGTGATCGGTAAGGTCTTCCGGGGCCTGTCCGGTCCTCGGATGCGGACCGTCGCGGAATGGCAGCGCGACCCGGCGCCGACCCAGAAAGCCCTGCTCGACCACCTCGTCGGAACCGCCGCGCGGACGCGCTTCGGCGCCGAACACCATTTTGAATCCATCGGGTCCATCGCCGATTACCAGGCGCGCGTGCCGCTGAGGACCTACGCGGACTTCAAGCCGTACTGGGACCGCGTGTTCGAGGGCGAACGCGACGTCACCTGGCGGGGCCACCCGCGGTATTTCGCCGTCACCTCCGGCACGACCTCGATCGCCGCCGCGGGGAACAAGTACATCCCGGTCTCCGACGAAGGCATCCACAGCCAGATGCGCGTGGGCCGCGATATCCTCAACTTCTACTTCAACCACACGCACGACACGGACCTCTTCCGCGGGCGGTTCATGTTTCTCGCCGGCAGCACGGAGCTGAAGCGCCATCCGCACGGCATACTCACCGGCGACCTCAGCGGCATCATGGCGCTCGAGACGCCGCTCTACACCGGTTTCCTGCGCCTGCCCACCGGGCGGACGGCGGCCATCGCGGACTGGGAGCAGAAGCTCGACGCAGTCGCGCGCGAGGCCCACGCGGCCGACGTGCGCGGCATCGGCGGCACGCCCTCGTGGCTGATCTGCGTTTTCGAGCGCGTCCTGGAGCTGCGCCGCAAGGCCGGCCGCCCGGCGCGCACGCTGGCCGACGTCTGGCCGCACCTGTCGCTCCTCGTCCACGGCGGCGTGAACTTTAGCCCCTACCGCGCCGCGTTCGAGGCGCTCTTCGGCAAGCCGGTGACCACGCTCGAAGTCTATCCCGCCTCCGAGGGATTCATCGGCGTCGAGGACGTGCCCGGCACGCAGGACCTGCTGCTGATGATGGACTCGGGGCTGTTCTACGAATTCATCCCGGCCGCGGAGGTCGGCGGCGCACCGCCGGCGCGGCGGACGGTCGCCGACGTGGAGACCGGCGTGGACTACGCCATCGCGCTCAGCACGAACAGCGGGCTGTGGAGCTACCTCGTCGGCGACACGGTCCGGTTCACCTCGCTGCGCCCGCACCGCCTGCGCGTCACCGGGCGGACGCAGCAGTTCCTCAGCGCCTTCGGCGAGCACCTGGTCGTCGAGGACGTCGAGATCGCGATGGCCGCCGCCTGCCGTGCCGCCGGCGCGCAGGTGCAGGACTTCCACGTCGTGCCGGTCTATCCCATCTCTGATCCAGCGGGCAAGCCGGCCGGGACGGACATGCGCCCGCAGCATCAATGGCTCGTGGAATTTATCCAGCCGCCGGCCGACGCGGAGAAGTTCGGCGCGGCCCTCGACGACGCGCTGCGGCGGCAGAACGAGGACTACGCCGCGCACCGGCAGGGCGACGCCGGCATGCGCCCGCCGGAGGTCGTGGCGCTTCCGCCGAAGACGTTCTACCGCGCGATGAAGGAGATCGGCCGCTTCGGCCCGCAGAACAAAGCGCCGCGCCTCCGCAACGACCGCGAATTCGCCGAAGTTCTGCTCCGGAACGCCCAGGCCAGTTAAGGGGATCAGGCCATGGTGAACGATTCTCAGGCAGACGCCGGACCGCAAACGGAGATCGTCGTCGGGACGGAACTCGATCTGCGGATCCTGCTGTTTTTGATCATACCGTTTTCATTGATGGTGCCTGTCCAATTCCTGCTTGGAGGCATCACCGACACGGTTTACATATCACTCTTTGAGTTCGCCGTCGTGCTCTTCGTTTTTCTCGGCTGCCGATATGCAGAGTCCCGCCGCGTGCTCTTCGATCGCGAGGGAATGACTTTTCTTGCGCGCGGCATCGGCCGCCTGCGCGCGCCTCCTTTCCATTTCCGCTGGGACGAAGTCGCTGAAATCCGGCCCGCGATGCTCGGGACGATGCGGCTCCGCCTCAACCGCCCGCGGAAATTCTGGACGTTCCGTTCGCAGCCGAAGAATTCGATCTGGGTTCCCAAACGCATCCGGACTGAGCCACAGTTCACCGAGGCGCTTCGCACTTTCGTGCCGGCTGAGCGAATCCGTGCGGAACTGGTATTCGACGAACGCCTTTCATGGTCTGCCCGGTATGGGTGGATTCTGGCGCCGGTCATGCTCCTCTGCGCTGCGGCGGCCGCGGGGTGCGGCTCAGTCGCGTTCCGCAGCCTGGAGTTCATGGTATTTCTCGCGAGGTGCGGTCTTGGGCTGGTCATCCTGGCGTTGGTCATGCTCCTTCGCCGGTCCGCTGACCGCGCGCGGCCCGCGCTCGTGGTGGTCGCGGGACTCCTGTTCACATTCACGCTTCTGATGTCGTCCACGGCAATGGCGGCGTTGTTGCTGCCCCGGGGTCTGAAGCTGGCCACCGGTTACTGGGGCGCGCTGGCCGGCGCGCTGATCGGCTCGGCGATTATGGTGATACACGGCAGGAAGCGCGGCGGATGGCGCTATGCCGGCGCGACTTTTCTTCTGGCTGCGGCCGGGTTCTGGTGCGGCTGGGCCGGCTTTCACGGGGTCGCCGCAACATGTCTGGGCACCGGATGGTTTTACCGGAGTCCTTGGACACCCAACGGCGAGGCTTTCCTGTGGACAGGGGTCGCTCATTCCGGGTCGCCTGAAAGGCAGTTGACGGTGCGCTGGTATTCCTCCGACTTGAAACTGGAACACCGGGCCGTCCTGCCTGTCGATGCGTTCCTTATCGCGGTCGGCCAGGAAGCGGCGCTTTTTTACGCCAACCGCAAGGAGGGCTCGCAACTCTGGTTCGTTCCCAGGCACGCGGAAGCGCGAGTCATTGATACGGCGACATATTTCGGATACAGGAACATGATATCCCCCGATTGTCGGCACGCACTCATCGCCGATTGGGACAGACGAGGCAATATTCTCGCCTGGAAAATCTGCGACCTTGAGACCGGCGCGGTCGAGCCGGTCAACTTTCCCGTGCCGCTGAGCGAGACCACCGTGATCGCGCTGCGCGACGACGGAACGGTCCTATGGCTATCCGGCTCCGGGCCGCTGGACAAAGAGAATCGCCCGTGGCCGCGCGCTAATCCCGTGCCGGAGAGCGGCGAATTCCCGCATCCCGGCAAGCCGTACGTCGTCTGGTCATGGAAGATCAATTCCGCCGACGCCCCGGCGCGGCTCCATGCCGCCAAAACGCAGTGGGTTCATTGGGAACGGTCCGCTGAGCCCGGGCGGCTTTGCGTCTTGCGCGTCGCCGAAAGTCCGCCCGCGCGGACCGAGTACGTCGCGCTGGATTTCTCGCAGTCGCCGCCTGCCGAGACAACGATTTCAGAGGAGGAGTTCGACAGGACGTGGAGGCAGCCGCAGGACAGGTGCTTCGACGGACGCTTCGCGTTCGAGCCCAAAGATGCAGGCAGGTTCGCTCCCGGCTGGATTGTGGACACGAAGACCGGCCGGAAATTCGGCATGGTGTCGCGGGCTACGGCGTATAACGACGCGTCCCTTTGGTGGTCGCCGGGCGCGCACAAGTTCCTGATGGAAGTCCCGGAATTCGTGCTTGCGGGCGGCCGGTGGCACTGGCGCCACATGTCCGAGGAGATGTTCGACACCGTCTTCGTCGTCTACTTCGTGGACATGGACCGCCAATAACGCCGCGGCATCGCAATTACCGCACCGGTTAAAGAGGTTGGGCCATGGTGAATGGTTCAAGCGCAGACGCCGGACCTCAGACGGAGATCGCCGCCAGGACGCGACTCGATCTACGGAGCGTGCTGCCTTTTATCATAGCGTTTGCGTTGACGGTATCTGTCGATTTCCTGATTTTGGGCGTCCGCAGCGCGGTTTTCCTGTCGCTCATGGGCATCGCCGTCGCGTGTTGCTTTCTATTCGGCGTCCGATATGCAGAGCTGCGCCGTGCGCTCTTTGATCGCGAGGGAATGACGTTGCTTCCACGCGGCATCGGCCGCCTGAGCGCGCGTCCGCAGCATTTTCGCTGGGACGAGGTCGTCGAAGTCCGGCGGATGCCGTTCGGGACGATGCGGCTCCGCCTCAACCGCCCGCGGAAATTCTGGGCGTTCTTTTCGCAGTCGAAGAATTCAGTCGTGGTCCCCCAACGCATCTGGACGGAGCCGCGATTCGCCGAGGCGCTTCGCACCTTCGTGCCGGCTGAGCGCATCCATGCGGAACTGGCATTCGACGAATGCCTTTCTTTCCCGGTGCGATACGCCTGGGTCCTGATGCTGGTGCTCTTCCTTTGCGCTGCGGCGGCCGCAGGGTGCAGCTTCGTCGCTTTCCGCAGCGCGGGTCTCCCGAGGTCAATCCTCGACCTGTTAATCCTGGCGGTGGCCATGGTCCTTTGCACGGATAGTGCGCGGCCCGCGTTCAGGGTGGTCGCGGGTTTCCTGTTTACATTCGTGTTTCTGGCGGCGTTCACCATAATTGTAGCGTTTTCGTTTCCCCACGCTCTGAAGCTGATCGCCGGTTACTGGGGCGCGCTGGCCGGCGCGCTGATCGGCGCGGCGGTCATGGTGATGAACGGCAGGAAGTCCCGCGCAGGATTCTGCGCCGGCGCGACTTTTCTTCTGGCCGCGGCCGGGTTCTGGTGCGGATGGGCCGGCTTTCCCCAGGTCGCCGGGATACGCCTGGGCGCAGGAGAGGTGGATTATCGCAGTGCCTGGACGCCCAACGGCGACGGGTTCCTGTTGACGGAGGACGATTCTTCCGGGGCGGTCGGGCGGCCGAAGACGGTGTGCTGGTATTCATCCGATGCGAAACTGGAACGCCGGAGCGTCCTGCCCGCCGGTGCGAGCCTTCTCGCAGTCGGCCGGGAAGCGGCGTTCTTCAAGGCCGGCGAGTCGCACGATCAACTCTGGTTCGTGCCGAGACGCGCGGAGCCGCGAGTCATTAACGAGGCGCCCTACTTCATCAATGTCAGCACGTCGCCCGATGTTCGGCACGCACTCATGGCAGATCGGGACAGGCGAGGCAAAATCCTCGCCTGGAAAATCTGCGACCTTGATACCGGCAAGGTCGAGCCGGTCAACCTTCCCATGCCGGTGAGTGAGGTTGACTTGATTGCGCTCCACGACGACCTGACGGCTCTATGGCTGCGCGGCTCGCTGGCGATGGACAAAGGGAATCTCAAGGTGAGCCGCCACGTTCCGGTGCCCGAGAGCGGCGACTTCCAGGTTCCCGGCAAGCCGTACGTCGTCTGGTCGTGGAAGGTCAATTCCGCCGACTCGCCTGTGAAAGTCTGCGCCGCCAAAACGCAGTGGCTCGATTGGAGGCCCTCGGACGAGCCCGGGCGAATTCGCGTCTGCCGTGTCTCCGAAAACCCGCCCGCGCGGGTCGAGTACGTCGAGCTGGATTTCACGCAGTCGCTTCCTGCGGAGGCAACGATCTCCGAGGAGGAGTTCGTCACGACGTGGACGCCGCGGCCGGCCAGCTCCTTTGACGGACGGTTCGCGTTTGAGATCGGCGGTGGCAGATTCGCTCCCGCATGGATTGTGGACACGAAGGCCGGCAGGAAATTCGGCATGCAGTTGCAAGCAGTGATACTTGGCACGGTGCCTCTTTGGTGGTCGCCGAAGGCGCACAAGTGCTTGATGGAAATCCCGGAAGTGAAGCTGACGGGCGGGCGTTGGCACTGGCGCCGCGGTTCCGAGGGGATGTTCGATGCCGCCATGGTCGTCTACTTCGTAGACATGGACCGTCAATAGCGCCGCGGCATCGCAACGACCGCGCCGGCTAAAGGGGTTGGACATGATGAACGATTCTCAGGCGAACGCCGGCTCGCAGACGGAGATCGTCGCTGGGACGGAATCCAAGCTGGCGGCCGCGTTGCCTATGATCATACCATTTGCGTTCTGCGTCCTTTTGGAATTCGTGACTTTGGGCATTTGGGGCGTGGTCTGCCTGCTGCTCATTGGCATTGCCGTAGGGGCCGATGCTCTTTACTCGGCCCGATATAGAATGCCTCGCCGGGCGCTCCTTGATCGCGAGGGAATGACGTTGCTTCCGCTGGAGACCGGCCGCTTCAGCGGGCGTCCGCTGCATTTTCGCTGGGACGAGGTGCTCGAAGTCCGGCGCGCATCGCGCTGGAAAGGCTGCGCGTTGCAAGTGCGCCTGGACCGCCCGCGGAAATTCTGGACGTTCAGTCCGCAGCGGCAGGATTTGATCTCGGTCCCCCGAGGCGTCTGTGCGAACCCGCAGTTTGCCGAGGCGATCCGCGCTCACGTCCCGGCTGAGCGGATCCATGGGGAACTGGCCTGCGACGAACGCCTTTCCTTATCAGCCCGATACCGGTGGGTCTTGGTTTTAGTGATGCTCGCCTGCGCCGCCATGACCGCAGGGTGCAGCTTCGCTATTATTCGCGGCGAGAATTTCCTGGCGGCCCTTTTGGCGGCGGTCATCGCACTGATGATCGGAGCGATGGCCATGGCGTTTTGCGCCAGCCATGCGCCCAGGGCATTCGGACTGATCGCAGGGATCTTCAATACGTTCGCCTTTCTCTCGCTTACAGGCCCTTTCATGCCATTTTTCTTCCCGAGCGGCCTGGCGCTGATCGCCGCTGGCCTGGGCGCCGCGGCCGGTACGTTGGCCGGTGCGGCGATCATGGTGATCAAAGGCAGGAAGGCCGGCGGATGGGGCTACGCCGGCGCGACTTTTGTTCTGGCCGCGGCCGGGTTCTGGTGCGCGTGGACAAGCTTTCACCAGATCAGCGAGATACGCGTGGACGCCGGCAGCCTTGACATTCGCAGCCCGTGGACGCCCAAGGGCGATGCTTTCTGGATAACGGAGGGCGATTCTTTCGCCTCACCCGATGAGCCGGCCTCGGTGTGCTGGTATTCGCGCGACTTAAAACTGGAACGCCGCGCCGTCCTGCCCGGCCATGCGCACACTCTCGCGGTCGGCGAGGATGCGGCGCTCCTCTGCGTCAAGGGCCAGCCGGATGACCAGCTCTGGCTCGTCCCCAGGAACGCGGAACCGCGAGTCGTTGACGAGGCGCCGTACTTCGGGAACGGCGCTGTTATATCGCCCGATTCTCGTCATGCTCTCGTTTCCATTTGGGGTACGGAGCGTGAACCGGTTGCGTGGAAAGTCTATGACCTTGAGACCGGCGAGGTGGAGACCGTGAACTTCCCCGTGCCGCTGAAAGAGGTTTCCCCGATCACGCTCCGCGACGACGGAACGGTCCTATGGCTGTCCGGCTCGCGGCCGCTGGACAAGGGGAATTACCCGACGACCCACCTTACCCCGCTGCCCGAGAGCGGCGAGTTCCCGCATCCCGGCAAACCGTTCGTCGTCTGGGCGTGGAAGATCAATTCCGTCGATGCGCCCGCGAAGCTCTACGCCGCCGGGACCCAGTGGCTTGAATGGCGCCGGCCGGACAAGTCCCAGCGGCTTTACGTCTGCCGCGTCTCAGAGAATCCGCCTGCGCGGGTCGAGTGCGTCACGCTCGATTTCGCGCAGTCGCCGCCCGCCCAGACAACGATATCGCAAGATGAGTTCGAGTTCCACCAGCCCTGGATGCCCCGGACGCGCTCCTTTGACGGACGTTTTGCGTTCGCGGCTGCCGAACGCGGCTTCTTCGCCCCGGCGTTCATCGTGGACACGAAGACCGGCAGAAAATTCCGCTTGCCGGCTCCGGCAATGCCGTTCGGCCCGTCGTACGTTCATTGGTCGCCGAGCGAGAACAAATTCTTGATCGAGGTCACGCAATCCAAGCTCCCGGCCGGACTCTGGCGCTGGCGCCGGGACACTGAGAAGACCTTAGAGCCCGCCACCGTCGTTTACTTCGTGGACATGGACCGTCAATAACGCCGCGCTTTTCGGGCGAGCAGCCCGCCGAGCGCCGCCAGCCAGCCGGCCGCCGCGATGATGGAAATCCACAACCCGATCCGGAAGCCTCGCGGCGCGTACTCCATCAGGATCTTGTGATGGCCCGCCTGCAGCGGCACCGCGCGCAGGCAGTAGTTCGCGGGCATGATCTCGTAGTGCGACTGCGGGCCGGCCTCCAGCGGCCGCGCGCGCCAGCCGGCGGAATAGTCGTCGGTCACCAGCAGGATCGCCGGCCGCTCCGTCTCCGCTTCGATGACCAGGTAGTCCGTGCCCGATTCCACCACCGCCGCGTAGCCCGGCTTGCTCGCCGGCGCGGGCTCCGGGTCCGGCCGCGACTCGAGGATCACCTGGCGGCTCGGATCGAAGCGCACGTCAATCAGCGCGGCGAAGATGTCGTCGCGCTTCGTCAGAAGCACGTAGTCCCGCATCAGCGCGACGTGCGGCAGGATGTCGTGCACCTCCGCCGGGATGGCCGGCAGAATGCTGTACTGGCAGCGGAGCATTTTGTAAATCGGCAGATACAGGCGGAACGGCAGCGAAGGCTCCGCCACGTCCGGGTCTATGCCCTGCGTGAACCACATGAAGCGCCCGTAGCGCTCGGGCACCAGCGGGCCATATCCCCAGATGTCGTATCCGCCGGCCGCCATGACGAAATCGCCCTCGGCCGGCTGCAGGACGCGGAAGTCGCCGGGGTGGCCCTGGAAGAAATCCTTGAGGCCGAACGCTCTCTTCGAGAGATCGAACGACGTCCTCAGCGACCCGGCGAAGAGGAGCATCTCGCCCATGCCGAGGACCGCCAGGCAGAGGCCGAGTTTCCGCGGCGATTTGAGGAAGAGCAGGCAGATTCCGGCGACCACGCACGGGCCGGCCGCCCACAGCAGCGATTGGCCCGCATGGACCTGGGCCTGTCGCGCGAACGCGGGATCGTTGTACAGCCTGTTGTACATGTGAATTTCCGGCGTGTCGCGGACGTCGCGCATGATCCGCCACCACCAGGGCGCCGGTTCCGTCGGCCCGACCGACACCGCCATTCCCGCGCCGAGGCCGATCAGCAGCGCCGCCAGTACCAGCGGCGCCGCCGCCAGGCGCACGTTGAACTTCTCCGCGCGCAGGAGCCGGTCCAGCCCGATGCCCGAAAGCAGCACCAGGAACGCCGTGGCCGGCACGGCGAATTTCGACATGCCGCGGAACCGGTTGAACCCCGGCGCCCAATCGTAAAGGAGGCGGAAAAGCCGCACGTCGAAAAGCGGCGTGAACCACCACAGAGCCAGCACCGCCGATAGCAGAAGGACCAGCGCCGTCCGGATGAACAGCCGCAGCCGAGGCCTGTCCGCGGCCGCCCTCCAGAACCTCAGCAGAAGGACCACGCCGATGAGCGAAGGGAAAAGCCCCGTCACCACCGGCGGCAGCCAGGCTCCGAGCGCGAGCACCAGCAGCACCAGCACCATCGCGAGCGAGAACCGCCGCTTCGCGCGCTCGCCGGCGACGGCCCCGTAAATCGCCAGCAGCAGGCCGGTGAGGCCGATGAACAGGCACATCTCCCACACGAAGCACCGGCCCCAGTACCGGAAAAAGGCCGTCTCGGTCTCCGGCCCGAAGAAGCCCGGCGCCAGGAAGGTCAGGAAATTCTCCGGCGGCAGCCAGAACACGCGGGCGAAATCGTACGGCACGCCGTGCCCGCCGCGAAGGCTCTCGCCGGTCGTCTCCATGCCCGAGAGGATCTGCACGGCCGCGATCGCGGCGCCGACGGCGCATATCGCCGCGAGCCCCGCCAGGATCCGCGCCCGGTTCACGGACCTCACCCAGCAGAGCGCCGAATAGATCGCCGCGGCCACGCCGACGTGGAAGAGATACTGCGGGTCGCCGCCGAGGGCCATCATCGCAATCGTCAGCGAGCCCAGCAGAATCCATTTGGAGTGCAAAGTGCGGAGTACGGACTCGTCCGCCGAAGCCTTGGCGAAGGCGGAGTGCGGAATGAAAGAGGCGTTCGCGTCCTCGAAAAGGCCGTCCAGCGTAAGGAACAGCAACGGGATCCACGCCGTCGAGATCAGGCCGGTCAGGTGCCCCGCCATGATATGGTAATAGTGCTGCCCGCAGAACATCCACAGCACGCCGCAGAACAGGCAGGCCAGGAACCGCAGCCCGCGCCGGCTCGCCCACAGGTACATGAACAGGCCGCCCAGGAACACGTGCAGCGCCACGCCGGTGTTGATCGCCCGGGCCAGCGGCAGGAAGAGGTACGGCCAATTCAGCGGATAGAGCAGGCCCGTCTGCGCCCCGCCGAAGAACGGCGCGCCGGAAAAGATGTGCGGGTTCCACAGGGGGAAATTCCCGTGGCGCAACTGCGAGAAGCCGAAGTCCCGCCACGGCGCGTATTGCAGGCAGATGTCGGTGCGCGCTTCGGAGACGACCCGGTCGCCGGTCGCGAAGAGCACGTCGCCGAAGATCACCAGCACAAAGGCCAGCAGGATTGCGGCGGCGAGCCACGTGCGCCGCGGGCGCTCGGCCCGCGCCTCAGCGGCGGCTGCCTCGGCGCGGCCGGATTGCGCATCAGGAGCCGTGCCCGGCTTTTTTCTCTTTGAGCTCATTGCGGCCCTGCGGTCCTTCCGACAGGAGGCGCCTCTTCCCTCGGCGGGATTATCCGCCATTGCGGCGGCGCGTGTCAACGAGGCGCTTGACGCTCAGCCCGCGACGCGATATAATTCGTTATATGGCGAAGTATAGGAGCGAAAGATGAAGGAGTTCATGGCGGTCACGAAGGCGCTGGCCGACGACAACCGGACGCGGGCGCTGATGTGCCTGCGCGACGGCGAACTGTGCGTCTGCCAGATCATCGAGCTGCTGCAGCTCGCGCCCTCGACGGTCTCGAAGCACTTGAATATCCTGCACCGGGCCGGGCTGCTCGAGTCGCGCAAGGAGGGGCGCTGGATCTATTACCGGCTCGCCGGCCCGGACGCGCCGGAGGCCGCGCGCGAGGCGCTGCGCTGGGTCCGCCAGTCGCTCGCGAAAGACCCGCAGATCGCCCGCGACGCCGCCCGGCTCAAAGCGATCCGCAAGATGGACGTGCGGCAACTGTGTGAACGGTATCGTAGTTAGTCGCTGCCGTGGAGAGAGTTATGGCGAAGACGCTCAAGGTCCTGTTCCTGTGCACGGGCAATTCCTGCCGAAGCCAGATGGCCGAGGGCTGGGCGCGACGCCTCAAAGGCGACGTGATCGAGGCTTGGTCCGCCGGCATCGAAACCCACGGGCTGAACCCGCTGGCGGTGAAGGCGATGGCCGAGGCCGGAGTGGACATCTCGCGCCAGCGCTCGAAGAGCGTGGCCGAAGTGAAGGACGTGCCTTTCGACTACGTGGTGACCGTCTGCGACCACGCGCACGAGAGCTGCCCGCTGTTTCCGGGCAAGGCGAAGATCGTCCACGTGGGATTCGACGATCCGCCGCGCCTCGCCAGGGACGCCAGGACCGAAGAGGAGGCGCTGGGACATTACCGGCGCGTCCGGGATGAGATCCGCGCGTACGTCGAGCGCATTCCGGAGGCATTGACCGGCGCGGGCTGGAATCACAAGGCGCGCGTGCTCTTCTTATGTACAGGCAATTCCGCGCGCAGCCAGATGGCCGAGGCCTTCCTGCGCAAGTACGGCGGAGACCGCTTTGAACCGCACAGCGCGGGGTTGGACCCGCGGCCCATCCACCCATTGGCGGTGCGCGTGATGCAGGAGGCCGGGATAGACATCCGCCGGCAGCGCTCGAAAAGCGTGCGCGAGTACCTGGGCAAGATGCATTTTCACCACCTGATCGTCGTGTGCGAGCAAGCCGACCGCAACTGTCCGACGACCTTCCCCGGCATCGGCGGCCGGCTGTTCTGGCCCTTTGAAGACCCCGCCTCATTCGCCGGCGCCGACGACGAAAAGCTGGCCAGGTTCCGTGAAGTCCGCGACCGGATCGAGGCTCGCATCAGGGAGTGGATCAAGAGCCAGCCATGACTCTCACAGCAACGGAAAGATCGAATGAATGAAAGCCTCGCAAGGCGTTTGTCGTTTCTCGACCGGTACCTGACGCTCTGGATTTTCCTGGCCATGGCGGCGGGCGTACTGCTGGGATATCTCGCGCCGGGCGTCGGCGACTGGATCGGCTCGCTTCGCCCCGCCGGCACGCAGACGAGCATCCCCATCGCCGTCGGCCTCATCCTGATGATGTACCCGCCGCTGGCGAAGGTGAAGTACGAGGAACTCGGCGACGTCTTCCGCAATTACAAGGTGCTGGGCCTGTCGCTGCTCCAGAACTGGGTCATCGGCCCGGTCCTGATGTTCGGCCTGGCCGTGCTGTTCCTGCGCGGGCGGCCGGAGTTCATGATCGGCCTGATTATGATCGGCCTTGCCCGCTGCATCGCGATGGTGATCGTGTGGAACGACCTGGCCAAAGGGGACGCCGAATACGCCGCCGGGCTGGTGGCGTTCAACTCCATCTTCCAGGTGTTTTTCTACAGCGTGTATGCATGGTTTTTCATCACCGTCCTGCCGCCGATGCTCGGACTGAAAGGGGCCGACACCTCGGCCATCACCATCGGGCAGATCGCGCGGAGCGTGTTCATCTACCTGGGCATTCCGTTCCTGGCCGGCATGATCACGCGCGCGGTCCTGGTGAAGCTCAAGGGCAAGGAGTGGTACCATGGCGCCTTCATTCCGAAGATCAGCCCGATCACGCTGGTGGCGCTGCTGTTCACGATTGTGGTAATGTTCTCCATGCAGGGCCGGAAGATTATCGCGCGGCCGCTTGACGTGGTGCTGATCGCCGTGCCGCTGCTGATCTACTTCGTCGTGATGTTCCTGGCGAGCTTCTGGATGAGCCGGAAGGTCGGCGCGAATTACGCGCAGAGCGCCACGCTGTCGTTCACGGCGGCCAGCAATAACTTCGAGCTGGCCATCGCGGTGGCCGTCGGGGTGTTCGGCATCAACCACGGGGCCGCATTCGCCGCGGTCATCGGCCCGCTGGTGGAAGTGCCGGCGCTGATCGGCCTGGTGAATGTCAGCCTGTGGCTCAAGAGGAAGTGGTTCGCCGGCGAGCCGGCCGAGGTCGCGCCCGGCTGCGCCGTCGGCGGGCGCTCAGCGCAATAAGGAGGCGGCGATGGATGCGAAACTGACGCGATGTTCGCCTGCAAGAGTCGTCCTGGGCGTGGCGCTGGCGGCCGGCGGCTTGCTCTGGTCCGGGTGCAATCCCGGTGCCGACGTGCAGCAAAAACCTGTTGTCGTCGGCTGCGCCACTTCTACCGCGGTCAAGTCGCCGAAGGAACTCGCCCTGGCCGGCTTCCTCAGCGGGTTGAAGTTGGAGGGCAAGCCCGTCCTGATCGAGTTCGGAATGGTCGGCTGCGTGTTGAGCGGACAGGGCCTCGACAACATGATCGCCCTGCAATCGGCCGGCACAGTGCCCGGCCTGGCGTTCGTGCGCGTGGAAGGCAACCCGGACGACGCAGCCGTCGCGCAGTACTTCAAAGACAAGGCGCCGCCGTTTCCCGTTTACCGGGACCGCCAATCCGCTCTGGCCAAGGCGCTCAGCGCCACGGCCTATCCCACGTTCCTGCTGGCGGACAAGTTCGGGCACATTCGCTACCAGGGCAATTACCCGCAGGAGAACCTGGTGAAGTGGGCCCAGGCTCTCGTGGCCGAGAACCAGGACCCGGACGGCAACGCGCCGCAATTCGGCGCAAGGGAGCTCGACGTCGAGAAACTCCTGGCGGACAAACTGCCCGACCTGAAAGACCGGATCAAGCCCCTGGGCGAGTACAAAGGAAGCGGCGGGCTGGTGCTGCTGTTCGTGGATACCTCCTGTCCTTTCTCGGCGGCCGCGTTGCGGGAGATGCCGGCGGTCTCCAAGACGCTCGCCGGGCGGAACGTTAACGCAGTCGTCCTGAACACCGGCGATTCGCAGTCCGACGTGCGGGAGTTCTACGCGCGGAACGACCCTGGCGCGCCGGTCCTTTACGACGTCGGAGCAGCCACGCGCGACGGGTGGAACGTGCATTCGGTTCCGGTCGTCGTTTACATCAGCCCGGCCGGCAAGGTCGGCTATCAGGGCGAAGCGATCTGGGCCAACATGGGGTCGGCCATCGGGACCTCGCTGGGGCTGGCGCCCGGCGCCATCAAGTTCACGGCGACCGGCACAGGCTTTGGCTGAGGGAAGTAACGACGTTGCGCCGCCCGTGAGGCGGCGCGGAAGAACGATTCCTGGGGTCCCGGCGGAGGCCCTTCGCTCCGCTGGAGCATGAAGTGAAGTCGTCGTTGCAGGAGGAAAACCATGAGCAAGAACGGCGAGGCCGCCGTGGCGATGTTCCTGCAGGGGTACAACTGCGCGCAATCCGTGCTGGTGAGCTGCGGGCAAGAGTACGGCCTGCCGCGCGAGACGGCGGTGCGGGTGGCGCAGGCGTTCGGCGGCGGCATCGGCCGCAGCGGCAACGTCTGCGGCGCGGCGACCGGCGCGCTGATGACCGTCGGGCTGAAATGCTCCGTGAAGGACGCGACGGACCTCGCGGCGAAAGCGGAGGCCGGCCGCATCGCGCAGGAATTCCTCGCGCGCTTCAAGGCGCGCAGCGGATCGCTCCTGTGCCGCGACATCATCGGCTGCGACCTGTCCACGGCGGAAGGCTACAAGTACGCCGTCGAGAGCGGCCGCCACCAGACCATCTGCCCCAAGGCCATCCGCGACGCGATCGAGATTATCGAAGATCTCTTGAACCCTGTGGAGAAACGTTAGGACATTGGGAAATTGGGAGATTAGGAGATTGGGACATCTGAAGAGCGCTGCGACAGCCTCCTAATCTCCCAATCTCCTAATCACCCAATCTCCTAACCAGGAGAAAAACCATGCGACGAAATGACGCGACTCACACGATGGTGAAGAAGGCTTATGCGGCCGTTGCCCGGCGGCAGTCCTCCCGCTGCGGCAGGCGCGCGGCCTCGTGCTGCGACAAGTCCTGCGACGTGCCGGACCAGCCGGTCCCGGAAGCGGAACTGGGCCTCTCGTGCGGCAACCCGGTGGCCTTCTCGCACCTGAAGAAAGGCGACACCGTCCTCGACCTGGGCAGCGGCGCGGGGCGCGACGTGTTCCTGGCCGCGCAGAAAGTCGGCTCGAAGGGAAAGGCCATCGGCGTGGACATGACGCCGGAGATGCTCCGGCTCGCGCGCCGCAACGCGGAGAAATTCCGCACAGCGGCGCGGCTCGACAATGTGGAGTTCCGCAGGGGGCTCATCGAAAAGCTGCCGGTCGCCGACGCGGCCGTGGACGTCGTGATCTCCAACTGCGTCATCAACCTCTCGACGGACAAGCCGCAGGTGTTCCGCGAGGTGCACCGCGTGTTGAAGCCCGGCGGGCGGATGATCGTCTCGGACATCGTCCTCGAACGCGCGCTGCCGGCGAAGCTGAAGGCGGACGAACAGCTCTACAGCGCCTGCATCGCCGGCGCGCTGCTGCGGCGCGACTACCTGGACGCGATCCGCGCGGCCGGCTTCGCGAGCGTGAAGATCCTCTCCGACCGCCGGCGCAACAAGGCTGACATCGGCGGCGACCCGATCACCGCCGACGTCGCCTCCGATCTCAAAAACGCCGCGTCGTCCGTCACCGTTATGGCCGTGAAACGTGCAGCGTGCTGCTGTCATTAGGAAATCGGGACATTGGGAAATTGGGAGATTGGGGCTCTCTGAAAAGCGTAAGCCGTTCCCATGCGGCTCAACCGATGATGGCTGCCAGCTACTTCGTGTCGATGCCGGCGTCGCGGTCGAAAAGGTTCCAGACCCGTTGGCTGGTCGGTGAACTGATCGTCAAATCGTCCACGCCCATAAGGGCGGTTGCGCGGCCGGTAGTTCCGTTGGGCAAGGTATAAGTGTAGCCGGTATTCCATCCACTGAAGTTGCTGATGCGGTGGTCCGAATCATCATACCACTTGACGTGGTTGTCTCCGTAGAGAACGTTATAACCGACCTTGTGCGCCGATCTCGCGAGGCCGCCGCCCGATTTGAAGCCGGTTGGCATGGATGTGTTCCAGGCATAATCAAAGGTGTCGGAGCAGATGGCCCGGTCCTGCAGCGCGCGGCGCGTCTTGAACGCCGGTGTCATGAATTGGGGAAATACCAAAGGGGACACTGATTCCAGCGGCACGACGCACTGGCCGCTGCCATTGTCCAAGCCCGCCGGATCACTTCCGCCTGCGGGATTCGGGTCATAATAAAATGGGGTATCGCGGTAGGCATAGCTGGAGAGGATCGCAACACCTTTATTGCCGTCAGCCAGCGGCGTCTGGAACAGCCACCTGCCGTCGCCGGCTAGAAACATCTGCGTAAGCATCCCGATGCCAGGCGAGCCGGCGATCTTCTCCCATGCCGCGGGGTCGTAATGGTATTCGAAGTTGTTATAGTACGTGGTGGCGCTGCTTCGCATCTGAGGGCAATCGAGCACCCGCACGTCAGCCAGATATTGGCTCGCCACTAGGATTCCAAGCCCCACCGGGACGAAATTCGCCTTCACCTGGGAACCGCCGGTCCGTGGCGAGAGGTCCTTGACGTTCCACGGGGCGCCGGTGGCTGCGTTGTGCTCTAAGCTGCACGCAACAACCATGTGCCGGCTTGGCACCGGAGGAAGCGCGTAGTTCGTGATCGGATTGTGCAGGTCGCCGTTGGGATTCGGACAGACTGTGGCCGTGGTCGAGCCGTAGCACGCCCAACTCGGCAGATAATCGTCGTTACTGGCGCAATAGATGGCGAGCGTTGCGCCGATATCGTAGAGGTTACTCGCGCATCTCGGGCGACGATCCGGGCTTGAAGCGGTGAAAACCGGAATCAAGATCAGGCAGAGAAGTGCGACTATGAAGAGAACCACGACCACTTCGACGAGTGTAAGCCCCTGATTTTTCATCGCGCCTCCTTTCAGCCGAGTGCGCGATCCCCGGTCGAGCGGTCGCCCTTCCACTTGCGCCAGATGAGCAGCCCGAGCAGGAAAACCGCCGTCGCGGCGGAGACGAGGAGCGAGAGCTTCAAGACCGTTTCGTACGCCGTCGCGGGCGCGGCGACGATGCGGACGTCCACCGGATACGGGTAGAGAACTTCCGTCCGCTCGAACAGCACGACGGACCAGCGGACGGAATGGTTGATGATCTCGAACGCGCTGATGAGGAACGCCGGCACGAGGAGCCACTTCAAGTTTCCCCTCGCGATCAGGCGGTCGAGCGCCTCCTGCATGCGCGCGCAGGAGATCACCACCAGCAGCAGGACGGGGATGATCAGGAAGCGCGACGAGGCGCGCTCGGAGTTGACCAGCGGCAGCGGCAGCAGGGCGATGAACGCCCAGAAGTAGCCCATCGAGAGCAGCGCCATCAGCCCGAGCGGCCAGTCGAGCGCCTTGTATTCCCCCCCGCGCAGGTCCCAGTCCTTGCGCCAGCGGACGGCGATCCCCAGGACAATCAGCATGGCGAGCCCGAGGACCCCGACGTAGTAATCGTATTCCCACCATCCCTGCCGCCCGAAGATGCCGCCGATGCTGAACTCCGAGCGCTCCTTGATGGCGACGAAGCTTTGGAAGAGGTCGTACAGCGAGCGGTGGCCGCTGATGAAGCGATAGGCGCTCATGTTCCGGTACTCAAGCGCCGAGGGTAGGAACCGGAACGCGCCGAGGAGCGCGGTGAAGAGGATCGTCCACGCGACCGTCGCGCGGCTCGGCCGGTGGGCGATCGCCAGCAGCGCCAGGAACATGCAGCACCAGATCACGATGTGGAACGACCCTTGCAGAAGCATCGCGAGGAGGACGAACGCCATGGCGGCGGCGGCGCCCGGGCCGGTTTTTCCCTCGGCCAGGTTCAGCGTGATCAGGCAGAAGAACGGCAGGAAGAAGTAGCCGAGAGACCACGCATGCCCGACGCCGACGTGGCTGGTGACGAAGCCGTTGAAGTTGAAAAGCAGGAACAGCACGGCGGTGGCGAAGGCCGAGAGCCGGTACTTCCGCCGGATCAGCAGGCACCCGATGAACCCGGCCGTGTAGAGCAGCAAAATGTTGCAGAGCGCGTACTGCCCGACCGGCAGCCAGGCGAGCGCGAGCACCTGCGGCGAGAGCGTCGTCTCCGGGATCGCCAGGAAGTGCGTGGTGTTGAGCACCTGCCGCGAGATGTGCCACGGCATCGCATGCTGCGTGACGGCCTGCTTGAGGACGTTGCCGTACATGAGCTGCAGCGGCCAGTCCTCGACAGTCATCCGCATCTCGCCCAGGTCGAGGAAGGCGGCCCAGTGCAGCGCGCCGAGGACGAAGAGGACGGCCAGGAAGGCGGCCTGACAGGCCCGCGCGCCGCGGCTATCGTGCGGCGCGCAGAAGAGGAACTTGCTGATCCGACTCAGCAGCCGCTGCATCGTGACTCCTGAGACTTGCCGCGCGCCGTGAAAACTTCCCGGTCCGGCCGCCAGCGAGGGCGGAGCGCTCAGCGAGCCGCGCCGGGGTTGAGCTGCAGCGCTTTCTCGGCCTGGCGCTTCATCTCCCTGGCGCGCTCGACCAGCGTCGGACTGGGATTATCCTTGATGATGCCGTCACAAGTCTCTATCACTTCGTTCGTCCTGACGCCGTTCTTCAAGGCGTTTTCGGCGCTGATCATGGGGACGTCGTACCGGCAGAGCTTGTTCTTGACCGGATTGAGCAGTTCCCACTCCTGCTCCTCGTACGCATTGCGCGCCTGATGAGAGAGGGCCTCGTACCGGGCTCGTATTTCCTTCGAGACGTCCACGTCGTCGAGCGTCATCAGCGTCTCGATCGCGCAATACCGCGTGGCCGGACCCGGACTCTGGATAAGCCCCACGAGCACCTTGCCCGCCTCGAACCTGTCGAACCGCGCGAGGCCGGCGCACACCAGCGCGGCCACCGTCCGCGAGTACCGCTGCTCCGCGGGCGGCCGTGCGCCCGCTTCCGCAAGAGCCGCCGGCGGCGGAAAGCGGTCGCCCGCGTCGGACTGCATGAGCAGGCGCGCCACGGACGACAGGATCTCGAAGGCCAGCGGCGATTGCTCTTTTTCGATCCCTTTGCACAGGCTGTAGAGCGTTTCCGGGTCGGGTCCGAGAGACTGGCCGACGAATGCCCGAACATCGTCCTGCAGTTCCTTGAGGTTTCCCTCGGTGACCACCGTCACCGCCGCGTCGACCCGCTGGCCGGGCGTACCGCTGCGGATCAGCCACTCGAGCACCGTCTGCGCCGTCTGCGGCGGAAACATCAGGCTGGCGCGGGGCTGGCGCACCTCGGAGAACGCTTTCACCGCATGCTTGTCAATCAGGGCATTCACTTCCGGCCCGGGCCGGCCCAGGTCAATCAGCGCGCAAGTGGCCGCCTGGACGGACTCCGGCGAATGGTCGGCCGGCGTCGCGACCCACTGGAGGAAATCCTTCTGGTTCTCCTCCTTCGCCTGGCGCGCCAGGCAGACCATTGCCGCGTCGCCGAAGGGGCCGCGCAGGGCGAGGAACGGGCCCGCCCATTCCGGGCTGCTGCGTTCTTCCTTGAGGACCGCGACCAGCGCGTCCGCCGAGGGATGCGGCAGCCGGTCCGGCGTTGCCGTCACGACCCCGGCGATGGCCGGGCCGCCGCCGAGTCGCAGGATATTCCGGCAAGCGGCGGCGGTCGCCCCCTTGTCGGCCTTTCCGTCCCAGAGCGTTTGCCAGTCCGCCTCGGGCGCGGCCAGGAGCCCGGCCGCCAGTTTGCCCGCCTCCGCTGCATCGGCGTGCAGGTCCAGGTCATCATATTGGCAGAAGCCGGAGAGAAGGCAGGCTCGGTCCGGGCCCATCTGGCCGGTGAGATGGATTTCGCGGAGCTGCTTCGGACGGTGGAACGGCGGCGCCGCGCCGGTTTCGGCGCCCTTGTCGGAGAGCGCCGCGTCCGCCTCGACGGGCCCGCCGATCATCTCGTGCGTCTGGCCGCCGACTTCCCAGACGACCCGCACGATCGAGATGCGCAGCCCGCAGGGCAAGGGGTCCGCCTGGGCATCGTCGCTGGGGACCGCGTACCAAATCTCCGCGGCGCCGGGGATGAATTGCGCGTTTATCGTCAGGCCGCCGCTCACCAGTTTCTCCCAGAGTCTCACCGGCGACGGCGGCGCCATCGCCGGCCCGCGGCCCGCCGCGCGCGGGCCACGGCGTGAGAAATTCGGCCCCGGTTGGCCTCGCCCCGGCCGGCCCGGCCGAGACGGCATCAGCACCGGCGGAGTCCCGCCCTCGCTGAAATTGAACCTGGCCCACGCCGGCGCGGTGCTGAAGAAAACCTTGAGGCGGCTGCGCAGCTCTCCGGGATTCGCGGCGCCGGTGGACTGCCCCGCCTCGGCCGGCGCCAGGCCCTTCTCGCGAAGTATGGCGGCCACGCCCTCATAGACCGTCGCCCGGCTCGCCGAGCGCATCTCTTGAATGCCGGCGTCGGCGTCGTCCTTGTCACGGATGTGCAGGTTCGCTGCCTCCAGCATCAGGTCGCCGGTCGGGGTGAGGACCGGCATCGGCGGCGCGGCGGCCCCCGCCGAAGCTTCGACCACTTCCACCTCGACGGGCGCCTTGGCGGCCAGGGCCTGGGCGGCTTCCTTCAGCGCCGCCGGGAACTCAGGCGCCGCCTCCGGCTGCGGCGCAGGCTGGGTCACGAGAATCGGCTGCGCTCTTACGCGCGGCTTCCTGCTGCTGAAGCCGATGCTGAGCGCGACGATGACGACGATGAGCAGCAGCAGGCCGCCCGCTACGCCGACCAGAGTCCGCAGCGGCTGCCGCCGTTTGCCGGACCCGCCCGGAGACGCCGGCGCGGCGTCCGAGGCGACGGCATAGCCGGACTTGTCGGCGGCCGTCTTAATGCGGAGTTCCTTGGCTGCGGCCGACTGGCCGCGGACGAGCGCTTCGGGCGAAGGCGCCCGATAGGCTCCGGCGCCTGTTTTGGCCGCCTGGACCGCCCCGCTGTGCTCGCGTGCGGCCTCTTCGGCGAGTATCTTGAAGAGAGCGTCCTTGTCCTCCGGCCTGTCTCCGCCCGCCGGCGCGACCGGGGACGGCGCAGCCGGCGGCACAGGGCCTTGAGTAACGGCATAGCCGGGCTCGCCGGGGGCTGCTTCGGGCAAGGGCGCAAGCTCGGCTTCGACGTTCGCTTTGGCGGCCCGGGCGACGTCCGCCTGGCGTTGCTCGCGCGCGGCCTCTTCGGCAAGCGCCCTGAGAAAAGCGTCCTGACCGTCCGGCGCGTCTCCGCTCGCCGGCGCGACCGGCTGAGCGGGCTCCGCCGCCGTTTGCGGGGCCTTATTCGGAACGCGCATCCGCTTGTCGCAGGTAGCGCACTGAATCAAGAGACCTTCGCAACCGTCCGGAACGCTCAGAATCTTTCCGCAGCCTTCGCACTTCACGTTGATGGACATTGCCCTCTCCGGTCTCACGCTGGACAGATTTTACCACGTTTGGCGCGAGTTTTCCCAATCTCGCGGGCTTCTGCAGAAGCGCCGAGCCGCGCCCGCGCGATTGTGCCTTGACTGGCCGTGCTCGCAAGGTAGAATGGAAGTGGTCACGGCTTGCGGGGCGCGAGCCGGCCGCGAATGGGAATAGTCCGATCCTCCAGATTGCAGAAAAGGCGGCACCGATGCGCAGGCTGTTGCATGCAGGGCTATGGCTGCTGATCGCGGCGGCGGGTTTCGGGCCCGCGCCGACGGCGCTTGCGGCCGCGGGCGACGAGCCGGTGCAGACGGCGTTTTTTGCGGACGCGTCGGCCGTGGCTGCGGGGCAGCCGTTCAAGGTCGGCGTGCTCTTCCGCATCGCGCCGGAATGGCATATCTACTGGAAGTATCCCGGCGACGCGGGGCTGGCGACGGAGGTGAAATTCGAATTGCCGAAGGGCTTCGTCGCCGGCGAACTCCAGTGGCCGCTGCCGCAGTCGTTCGTCCAGCCGGGCGACGTGGCCGGCTACGGTTACACCGGCGAGGTGCTGCTGACGGCCCAGATCACACCGCCCAAAGACCTGCGGGTCGGAGAGGAGTTCGCAATCCGCGCCAAGGCGTCGTGGCTCAGTTGTCATGACGTCTGCCGGCCGGGCCGCGCGGAGCTGAACGCCCGGCTCGCCGTCGCCGCGCAGCGCGAGCCGGCCAACGGGACGCTCTTCGGAAAGTGGGCCGCGCGGCTGCCGCGGACGGAGGAGTCGTGGACCGCGGCCAAGCATTTGCGCAGCGTGGTCGCGAACGCCGACACGCTGCCGGCGTCCGCCGAGACGAAAATCGCTATCGTGATCGTATGGGGGGCGAAGCCCGCGAAGGTCGAGTTCTTCCCGGCGCCGACGGAGGCGGTGCTCACGGACAAGCCGTCGGTGAATACCGCCGAGGACCGGACCGCGATCGTGATGACGGCGCGCCGCTCCGGCGTCGGCGCGGCGGACCGTCTCGATTGCCTTGTGGTATTCACTCTGGCGGACGGGGAGCGCGGCGGATTTCCGATCCAGCTCAATATGCCCGCCGGAGAAGCCGCCGCTCCGTCCACGCCATAGACAAGGAGGATGACGCTTGAAGACCCTGCACGTCGTCACAGCGGCGGCTGTCATAGTCGCGGCGCTCGGGATTTACGGTTTGCGGGCGCAGGCGCAGAACGGTCCGGCGTCCGCGCCGGTCCGGAAGCCCGCGCCGGATTTCACGCTGACGGACCAGAAGGGCAACACCGTCAAGCTTTCCGATTTCAAGGGCAAGGTCGTCGTGCTGGAGTGGACGAACCCGGACTGCCCGTTCGTCCAGCGGCACTACAAGGCCGGGACGATGGCGGCCATGGCGAAGTCCTACGCGGCCAGGAGCGTGGTCTGGCTGGCGATCAACTCGACCTATTACATGAACCGCGAGAAAGATGCGGAGTGGGCGGAAAAGCAGCAGATCGCCTATCCGGTCCTCGGCGATCACGATGGAAAGGTCGGCCAGGCGTACGGCGCAAAGACTTCCCCGCACATGTTCGTCATTGACGCGAACGGGAATATCGCCTACCAGGGCGCGATTGACAACGACGCGAGCGGGGAGAAAAAAGAGGGCGTGGTGAACTACGTCGCGCAGGCACTCAACGCGGTCCTCGCCGGGACGCCGGTCGCCATCACCGAGACGAAGTCGTACGGGTGCTCCGTGAAATACCCGCCGGAGCAGACGTAGAGCGGCGTCCTGAGAGCAGCACGCATACTTCTAGCCGGCGTCATGTCGCGCGTAGTACGCTGCGCGCTCTGGCCGCTCGTAGTGTGCCCGTCAGGGCATACGAATTAGCGCCTGCCGGCGCCACTACAAGCGGCGTATGAGATTCCTCGCTTCGCTCGGAATGACCGGAACTTACGCAGCTTATTTCCGCTCACTTCGCCGCCAGCGCCTCCGCCTTGGCGAGCACCGCGCGGAAGAGCGCGGTCTGCAGCACGGCCGAGGTCGGCAGGATCTCCACGTCGTAACCGGGCAGGAGAACGGCGGCGTCGCCGTATTCCCATTGCGCGTCCATGAGCATCGCCGGCTGCGGGCCGTCCAGCGGGGTGGGCGGCGCGTGGCAGAGCGCAACGACGGACTTGCCGCCCGCCCTGGCGGCCGCTTCGAGGAACGGCAGCCGCAGTTCCATGTACCCGATCTCGAAGTACACGTCACCCGGTTTCATCGCCGCGGCGATCTCCTCCGGCTCGGGATAACGCTTCGGGTGTTTCGCCCATGCGGGCAGGCCGGGCAGGTCTATATCGTAGATGGTGTAATGCGACACGGACTCCACGTGCACCGCGCCGCCGCCGCGCACGCAGTCGGCCATCAGCCCGGCCGCGGCGGCCAACTGTTCGAGCGCCGCGCCGCGGAGCCCGCGGACTTGCCGTCGCAGCGCGTCGAGGTACAACCGGCCGATCCGCCCTTCCGGCTGAGCCGGCACGGAGAGGTCCTCGTGGAAGCGCCTCTTCGACGAGTCGCCTTCCACAAAGTACTTCGCGTTGCGCTCCTTGCTGCCCTGGAGCATGATGCTCTGCCAGACGACCGGCATCTTCCCTTTGCGCGTGAGCGAGCCGATCAGCTCGCCGGTCCAGGTCCAGAGCGCCGACATGTTGAAAAGCGACGAGGCGGCAACCGCACGCCGCTCCTCGGCGGCGCCTTCAGCGGTTATGGCCGCGACTTCGAGAGGGACCGCGGGCGCGAAGTTGACGACGTGCGCGGCGCACAGCGCGGCGATCGGCGGGGTCGGCTCCTCGAACGCCGGCGAGAACAGCACCACGTACGCGCCCGCTTCCTTCCCGCGCCGGCAGGCGTTTTCCGCGGCGGAGTCCGCGTTCGTCAGCGCGCCGACCAGCAGCACGTCCTTCTCCGAAAGCGCAGTCTTGGCGTCGAGGCCGGCGAGCATCATCAATCCGCCCGCGCGCCCGCGCGCTTCGTTCACGAACCCCGCTTGCCCGGCCGCGAACAACCGCCCGCCGCCCAGAAGCCGCGCCGCCGCCGCATCCGCCGAGCGCGTCATCTCCGGCAACGCCGACTCCAGTTGCGCGAACTGCGCCAGCAGCGCATCGCGGCAGCCGGTCAGGAGCGGGTCCCGGTCGGCCGGCTCAGCGGCCGAACAAACCGCCGCTGCGGCCAACCCGAGAAGCAACGCCATTCCATTCATCCGATGAATCATGACTCGATGCTCCTTCAGAGCGAACTCAAGATCGGGCTTACTGCAACCGAGAAGAGCGCATCTTACCACAGCGCGCAGGGCCTGGGTAACGGGCTGATGGAGAAGGATCCTGATTTGCGCAGGTGGTCGCGCAATAATCGGGAGAAAAGGATTCAAGATCAAACGTTTGTTGGATGAAACGCCATGACATTGAGACATCCGCAACCAAGGTATGCGCTTTGTGTGCAGAACGCGGATTCTGAGGACCTGGAGAAGCGGAAGATCTACCAGGTTCTGCCCGATAAAGCGGCCGCGAAGGAAGGCTACCTGAGGATTGTTGACGATTCGGGCGAAAGCTACCTCTATCCCGCGTCTTATTTCATACCTCTCAGGCTTCCGACAAAGGCGCGCCTTGCGCTGGGCGTAGCCGGCTGATGTCATGCAGCTCGCAAGGCCAAACTACGGTCGAGCCGGTTTGGCATTCGCCGGCGCAGCCGCCGGCTCGGGCGTTTTCTCGTCGAGCGAGTAGCTCGTGCCGAAGTCCTTCTTCTGCAATTGCCCCAGCCGGAACGCGGCCTGCTTGCGCGTGAGCAGCGACTTGCCCCTCTTCGCGGCCAGCCAGTAGTAGTGCGCGGCGTGCTCGTATTCGCTCAAGTCGTTGTCGCAGATCTGCGCGGCGCGGTACACCGCGTCGTGCGGGGTCTCCGGGTTCGCCAGGTACGCGAGTTTGTAGAGCTTGACCGCGCGGGCCGGTTCGCCGACGACGCTGCTGGAGTAAATCTCTCCCAGCGCGAACGCGGCCGAGTCCACCGCCGTGCTGTTCGGATACTGGATCAGGATCTGCTGGTACTGGACGGCGGCCTGCTTGTAGCGGTCGCCGCGATTGAACGGGTTGATGGCCGTGCGCGTCGAGTCGGCCTCCTTGAGCAGTTGCGTGGCCTCGGGGATTTCGGTCGTCGCGGAAAGCTCCGGCAGCCGGTCTTCCCAGTGGACATATTCGAAGTGCCGCGACTCGGCCTCGTCCTTGCGCTCCTTGCGGACCTGGATCAGGCGCTCCGCGTTGCCGCGGCTTTCGTAATAGGTCTCCAGCGCCGCAAGCTTGGCCTCGTAGGCGGCACGGGCGCGCATGGCATCATCGGCGATCTTCTGCTCCTCGCCGGCGGTGAGCGTCTCGGCCAGGATTTCGGCCTTGTGCCGGGCGCAGTATTTCTCGCCGTCGGGGATCTGCTGCAGGCACAACGGGCAGACCGCGGCCCAACTCACCGCGCACACCAGTAGCGCGGCGCACAGCGATGCAACCACTTTTCGCAACGTCATGTTCTCTCCCTTTGCGGAAAACAGGCCGTTTCACAGGCCGGACCGAAGGCGATTATATCGCCCCGCGCGCAACACAAGCAAATTCTGAGGCTGTTTCGGCGGAAAAGAGCCCGCGCAGCCTGGGCCCGATGACTCGATCGCCTCACGGCGCCGGGATGTATTTTACACGGCAGAGCGAGTCGTCCTGGGTCGCGAGGTACTCCATAACACCGTCGGGGCTGAAGGTCAGGGATTCGCCAAAGATTTCGTCGTACTCCGCGGATGGCCGGCCACCCCGTACCTGCGACAAACCACCCCGGCTCCCATTTCCCATCATGCGCGCGAGGGGCGCGCGTGGGCGCATCCTCTTACAGAACAGCAGCTTGGCCCGGGTTCTACCTGCTCAGGGTCGTCGAAGGCCCTGCAAGAGCGGGAAATCATCCGAAATGGACTTTGACAACGGCCGCTTGGCGGGTACAATGCTCCTGTGGGGAGACAACCGCCCTGAGATGGACGGCCGTATGGCAGATTTCGGCTTGAAAGGAACGTCATGCGCGTGAGCAGGCGGATCACGAGATGCATGTTCGTAATTGCGCTCGGGCTGGGACTCACCGCCTCTTCGGGATGCGCCTACTTTCATAACCGCTGGCACGACTTCTCTCAGATGGCGGACATCGGAGTCACCTGGTCGGACAAGAATCAATTCGTCCTCTACTCGAGCTTCGAGTCCATTCTTCCCCTCGGCTACGCCCATTTCGACGGTCACTTCGCCGGATGGGGAGGCGGCCAGTTCGGCGCGACCCGCAATTCCCTCGACGCGTGGGGAGTCCTCGTCTGGGGACATGAGAAAGTGGGCTGGGAGGACTTCGACGTGGACGACCCCTCCACTCTGTTCACGCAGACCGTGGGGTTGATCGGCATGCCCGTGGGGCTGTTCACCGATTCCAATCCCAACTACGTGCCGTCTTGAATGCATGTCATTCATCTGGGCCGGTTCGGCCTGGTCGCCAATTTTCGCTGGTTCGAGGTGCTGAACTTCGTTGTGGGCTGGACGACAATCAATCTCTCGCAGGACGACGGGAAGAAATTCGGACATTGGATCTGGCTGCCGGACCGGAACCCGCCGTGCGAGCCGCCCGGCACGGCTGCCCCGACGGCAAATGAGCGCGCGACATTCTGAGTTCGGGAGTTCGGCGGGAGTTCGAAGGACACACTGGAGGAGTTCGGGGGATACACGATTTATCCCCAGGTCGGCGTCATCGGCTTCACCGCCGAGGGAATAGACCACGGCCTCCTTGCCGCTGCGCTCGGCCACGAATGGGCCGTCGGCCTGCGCCACGGCTGCTTCTGCGCGCATCCCTGCGCCATGCGCCTCCTCGGCGTCGGCGCGGCGGAACTCGAGAATTTCGCCCGCAAGGCCGAAGTCAACGACCACTCCGGTTTCCCCGGCCTCCCGCGCATCAGCGCAGGCCTCTACAACACGCGCCAGGAGGCCGACTGCGTCGCGGAGACCATCCGCGATCTCCTCGACCGCGGCCCCCGCGAGCGCTACGTCCTCGAGTCCCACAGGCGAATACGTCCCCGAAAGCGGCCCCATCTGGCCCGAAGAATGGTGCCCGCTCTAACCTGGAATCCCTATCCCGTAATTCCGGGTTCGCCGCAAAATAATGGCTGGCCACCCAGGACTCGAACCTGGAACGCTTAATAATGAGGGCCGCGTGCCTGATGAAAAAGTCACGCCTTGACAGGAGTATATCGGCAGCGGGCCTCCGGTCTGCACGATTTCACGGGAATTGCAGTCTTTTGCAGGCCAGGCGCTCTCACCCGATGGCTTTTTCAACTGGCCCACTTTCCCAAGGCATTCAGTTACGAACCCGCTTCAATCAATCCCCTTGATCCCGTTATCCCGTCCAAGCCATTCGCTCTTCAATCAGCCTTCTCGGCCAGCGCGCGGTAGCGGTCTCGGGCCTGGTTGGTCCATTCGGTGATCATGCGGTTGCGGGCGGCGGGGTCGGACCATTCCGTCCGGGCCAGGCGGGCGAGCTCCGCCTCGGTCACGAACGGCGCGCAGAGCGCGTGGACTTCCTGCGGCTTCAGGCCGCGCCGGATGACCGCTTTCCACGCCTCGGCCAGTTCCGGCTGCAGGTCCACGAACACCGCGCCGTAGAGGTCCTTGAGCGTGTCGCGGTCGGCGGCGGCCTTGACCGGGTCGTGCCGGAATCCCAGGTGCGCGCTCGACGGATCGAACAGCACGTTCGTCACGCCAGCGTATTGCCGGTAGAGGCCCGGCAGCACGGGAATGCGCAGCAGTTCCGTCTCCACCGGCCCGCCCGGATATCCCTTCGGCAGGAACCAGAGCCGCTGCGCCTCGGGCGAGAGCGCGTACTCGATGAAGCGGCGCGCGGCGACGGCGTCCGGCGCGCCCTTGAGCATGCCGATCGGGTCGGGCGTGATCGGCGTCAGGCCCGCCGGCAGCACGTAGCCGATCTTGTCCCGGCCGTCGAGCTTGATCTGCGTCCACGCGTAGAAGTCAATCGCCAGCGCGGCGGCCGCGTTGCCCATGCTGACCTGCTTGGGGATGTCGGCCGAGCCGCGCGAGAAGGTCTTCAGGTTCCCGGCGATCCGCGCGAGCATCTCGAATCCCTTGTCCCAGCCGTACGCCTCCAGGATGACCTCGACCATGACCTGCGCGGTGCCGCTCTGGCGCGGGTCGGCCGCGGCGACTTCTCCGAAGAAAGCCGGCTCGGCGAGGTCGGCCCAGGTCTTCGGCTCCGGCAGATGCAACTGGGCCAGGCGCGGCTTGTTCCAGAGAATGCCGAAGCCGCTCAGCGCCGTGCCGAACCACTGGAGCTTCGGATCGTAGAGCGGGATGCCCTCGATCGAAGCCGGCAGCGCGGCCATGGTTGCCTGCGGCAGCCGCACCGGCTCCAGCAGGCCCAGGTCGGCGAGCTGCAGATACGGCTCGACGCCGCCGCCCCAGAGCAGGTCCGCGCCGATGCCGTCGGGCGAGCCGGAGAACTCCGACTTGATGAAGCGCACCGCCAGGCTGGTGCCGCCGTGATCGTTCCAGATGACCTCGCAGGGCGCGTTGAATTTCGCCTGGTGCCAGGCCTCGAACCCGCGCTTGAACTCGCGCTCGATGCCGTCGTTCTGGATGGAGATGATGATCACGCGGCTCGCGCCGCCGGCCTCCGACGACGGAGTTTCCCTTCGCGACATCCGCGGCAGCGTGAAAAGCGCCACGAGCGTGATCAACATGGACACCGCGATGACGAGGACCGGAATCTGCTTGCGCAAGGCATGCGCCTCCAGGAGCGAACAGCGAGCGGCGGACCGCGCAGGCATTTTCGTCCATCCGCCGCCTTTTCGCAAGAGCGCTTGTAGTGTGCCCGTCAGGGCATAGACGGTAGCGCCTTTCGGCGCCACTACGAGCGAGCCGCCGGTTGACCGGTTTCGCGGCGTTCTGATAGTATCCTGACTTGCCGACGCATTTCTACTGGCGAGGAACCCATGGCGGATTTGCTTTACGAAATCGGCGCGGAGGAGATTCCGGCCGGGTACATCGAGCCGGCGCTGGAGCAGTTGGCGCGGGCGCTCGCGCGCGAGCTGGACGCGGCGCGGCTGAGCCACGGCCCCGTCACCGTGGCGGGCACGCCGCGCCGGCTGGTCGTCGCCGCCGCGAACGTCGCCGAGCGGCAGGCGGATTCCGAAGAGGAAGCGATCGGGCCGTCGGTGAAGGCGGCGTTCGACGCGCAAGGCAAGCCGACCCGGGCCGCCGAAGGCTTCGCGCGCTCGCAGGGAATCGCCGTGACCGAGATCCTCCGCAAGGAAACCCCGCGCGGGCTCTACTGCGCGGCGCGCAAACGCGTGAAAGGCCGCAGCGCGGCGGAGATCCTCGCCGAGGCGCTCCCGAAAATCACGCTCGAAATCTCGTTCCCGAAGTCCATGGTCTGGCTCTCCGGCCAGCGCGGCTTCGCCCGGCCGATCCGCTCGCTCCTGGCGCTGCTGGGGACCGAGGTCGTGCCGTTCACGCTCTTCGAGGTCGCCTCCGGCCGGACGACCGAGGGGCATCCGATCCTCTGCCCCGGCCGGGTCGAAGTGCCCGACGCGGATTTCGAGCGGTACAAGAAATTGCTGCGCGAGCATCTCGTCGTCGTGGACATCGCCGAGCGCACCGACATGATCTTCAAGGGCATCCAAACTGCGCTGCGTAAGATCGGAGGCTTTAGCAACAATGCGGCGCTCAGCGAAGTGACCAACCTCGTCCAGTGGCCGTCGGTAGCGACGTGCAATTTCGATCCGGTGTTCCTGAAAGTCCCGGCGCCGGCGGTTGAGGCGGCGATGATAGAGCACCAGCGCTATTTCCCGGTTCGCGACGCGGCCGGCGCGCTGCTGCCGCACTTCCTCGTCGTGAGCGACCGCGGCCCGGAGCACGAGGCGCTCATCCGCGCCGGCAACGAGCGCGTCCTTCGCGCGCGCCTGGCCGACGCGCAGTTCTTCGACCAGCAGGACCGCAAAGTCCGGCTCGCCGATCGCGTCGAGGCGCTGCGCGGCGTGGCGTTCCTCAAGGGACTGGGCAACTACTTCGACAAGACGCAACGGCTCGAGCAGCTCACGAAAAGCGTCGCGGAGCATCTCGGCCTCGACGACCGCGACGCCGCGTTTGCGGTGCGCGCCGCGCGGCTCTGCAAGGCGGACCTGCTGACCGAAATGGTCGGCGAGTTCCCCGCGCTCCAGGGCGAAGTCGGCCGCGTCTACGCGCTGCGCGACGGCGAGCCGCCGGAGGTGGCCGCCGCCATCGCAGAGCACTACATGCCGCGCTCCGCCGACGGCGAACTTCCCGCGAGCATGGCCGGGCGCGCGCTGAGCGTTGCGGAAAAGCTCGACAACCTCGCCAGTTGCTTCGCCGCCGGGCTGATCCCGAGCGGCTCCGCCGACCCGTACGCGCTCCGGCGGCAGTCGCAGGGCATCCTCCGAATCGTCGAGACCGGCCGTCGGCACTTCAAGGTCTCGTCGCTGGTCCGCGACGCGCTCAAGGGCCTGCCCGAGCCGCACTGCCGCGCCGACGCGGCCGTGCCGAAGGCGATGGAGTTCCTCCAGGACCGCCTCGTCCAGATGGCGCTCGACCGCGGCGCGCCGCACGACCTGATCCGCGCCGCGCTCGCGCCGGGCTTCGAGGACATCTGCGATTTCTGGCTGCGGCTCGATGCGCTGCGCGGCCTTTCGGCCGAGCCCTGCTGGCCGGGGCTGGTCACCGCCGTCGAGCGGACGTATAATATCAGTAAGGCGCTGCCGGCGGACGTGGAAGTCGCGCCCGCGCTCTTCTCCGAGCCGCTGGAGAAGGACCTCTGGTCGCGCTTCGAGACGCACCGCGCCGAGATCGAGCGGCTCCAGGCCGAGCGCGATTACGCGAAGGCCGGGCGGCGCTACGCGGAGGTCTTCGCCGCGCCGCTGCACGAGTTCTTCGAGAAGGTGTTCGTCAACGTCGAGGACGCTGACGTGCGCGCCAACCGGCTGTTGCTGCTGCGGCGGATCAACCGGCTCTTCTCCGCGAAGTTCGCCGACCTGGCGCAGATCGTCACAGGAGTCCAGAAATGAGTCCGCGCCGCGCGCTGCGCTTTACGAAGATGCACGGCATCGGGAACGATTACGTCTACGTGGACCTGTTCAAGGAAAAAGTCCCCGACCCGGTCGCGCTGGCGATCGCGGTCAGCGACCGGCATTTCGGGATCGGCTCGGACGGCCTGATCCTCATCGGGCCGAGCAAGGCCGGCGACGTCTCGATGCGCGTTTTCAACGCCGACGGCTCCGAGGCGCAGATGTGCGGCAACGGCATCCGCTGCGTCGCCAAGTACGCGTTCGAGCACAAGCTCGCGCGGTCGGAAGAGGTGCGCGTCGAGACGCCGGCGGGCGTCAAGAGCGTCCGCGTGACCGTCGCCGACGGCCGCGTGACGCGCGCGCGGGTGGACATGGGCGAGCCGCGCCTCCTCCGCAAGGACATCCCGATGACCGGCCCGGCGAACGAGCAATGCGTGGACGCGGCGCTGACAGTCACCTCGCCTGCAGTCGAAGTGCGGCGCGGCCGTCAACTGGGCCCGGGGCGTGTTGAGTTCCACGCGACTTCTCGTGCGACGACGTTCCAGGCCACCTGCGTCTCGATGGGCAACCCGCATTGCGTGATTTTCGTCCCGGACGTCCAGGCCATCGCGCTGGAGCAGATCGGCCCGCTGATCGAGCGGCACGAAGCGTTCCCTGAGCGCACGAACGTCCATTTCGCGCAGGTCGTGCGGCCGGACGAGGTGATCATGCGGACGTGGGAGCGCGGCAGCGGCGTTACGCTCGCCTGCGGCACCGGCGCGAGCGCCGTCTGCGTCGCCGGCGTGCTCACCGGCCGGACCGGCCGCAAGCTCCTGGCGCACTTACCCGGCGGCGACCTCGACCTGGAGTTCTCCGCCGACAACCACGTTTTTATGGCCGGCCCAGCTACGGAAGTCTTTACCGGCGAATGGGTTATGTGAGCCTGTGACGTAAGTATCATAGGCACAAGCTGTTGCGACGCGCTGGGTTCGTTTTTTCAAATCGCCTTTTACTCCTTATCTTCCTGCCCATCAACGTCTTGAGACTCCTGTAATCTCAGCGGAAATCATTTCCGTTTCCTCGCCTGCGCCTGCAGGACGAAGTACGCTGCTTGGAGGCAGAGCTTCGGCTGGTCGCGGCGCGGCATCGAATGGCAGGACGGCGAAACGTAACCCAGCCGCGCCGCGCGCTGGCGCAGCGCCGACGGCGTGGATTCCAGGTTCGCGGCGGCCTGTTTTTTCAGGACCCAGCCGGACGAATCGGGCCGGCAGGCCGCAAAGCGTTCGCATCGCGCATCGCAACTGCGGACCACGGCGGGATCGAGCGCGCCGGCGAGGGCGGTCTGTCGCCGCTGCGGAACACGGGCGCGCATTTCTTTGGGCTTGCTCTTCTTAGCGGTCTTCATCGGTGTCCATCTCCAGGTTCAACGGGTATGGGCAGTGCGAACGGACGAGACGGGTTGGGAATCGGAATTCGTCCTCGGTTTCGCCGGCAGGGCTCTCGCCGGCCTCTTGATCCACTTTGCCCCGAGTGCCGCACTCGCACGCCGGGACAAGGCCCACCTCCTTATCGTCGTTAAACGGCTTTCGGCATACCGGGCAAGCATGGTCCGCCATTTTCCGTTCCTTTCCACTTCTCCACCTTTATTCGGCAATCGGCATTCGACATTCGGCAATCTTCTCCCCCTTCAGCTCCAGTTCGAACACCTCGCGCCGGCCGATCCGCAGGCCGGCCTCGGCCAGTTGGTCGGGGCCGATGAGGCCGGCGGCGGCCCTGGAAAGAATGGCGTCGCGGGCGATCTCCTCTCGGACGCGGATGCAGTCGGCACCGAGGGCGGCGCGCACGCGTTCGATCCGCTCGCCGTCGGTCCACGGACGCCGGAGGACCTTCACCGCCGGCGGCGTGGTGCGGAAACTCAGGACGCCGTGCAGCCGCTCGATGGTCTTCTGCGGCGAGAATTGCTCCTGGCGCCCGCGGGCGAACTGCTCGAGCGCCTCGCGCAGCAGCGCGTCCTCGCCCGCCATCTCCTCGAGCGGAGCGTTGAACCGCAGCTTCACGGCGGCGAGTTCCGCGTTCATCTCCGCGAGGGCCCGCTGACGGTTTTGCTCCAGCCGGCAGAGCCGCGCGAGCGCGGCGTCCACTTCCGACCAAGTCCTCAACGCCGCCTGCGCCTTCCGTACGGTCATCGGAGACTCCTTTCCGAACCTGCAATCACGGGAATGTCATGGTCATTGCCGACGCCCCGATTATAATAAGTCTTATGATAGCTGTCAAGGGTGAATAAGAAAAATACTTATTCTATCGGCAGAGGGGCGCTGTCTGACGGATTGGGGCAAGCCGGACGAGAGGATTTTTAGATATGAGCCAGTGTGGCGTCTTGAAGATAAGTTGCACAATGCGCGGTCATTCTGAGCGGGGCGAGGAATCTCATAAGCAGCGCTCTAGCAAGGCGTTATGGCGTGAGATGCTTCGCTGCGCTCAGTTATGATGAAGGCCGTTCCTCCTGCGAAGGAGTACAATCCTTCGCGGCAGAAACATTTCTCTGATAGGAGGAACGGCCATAAGTCATCGTACTTGGAAGTTGGG
>JBEKCB010000019.1:0-92791 GCA_050015075.1 Candidatus Brocadiia bacterium
ATGAAAGACGGGCCGGCAAACCTTGCTCGGAGTTCAAGGCCGCTCTCACGGCCGCTTGAGTGGAAAGAGGATATGCCCTTCACTCCAATTTACACACAAGAGTTGACACTACCCCTCGCGAGGGCCGTCGTTTTATTTTTGACGCCCTCTTGACATCGCCCGCGCGCTGTGCTAAGTAATACGTTGTGATACGTATTACGTAGTAATATTACCCGGGCCTCGGCGCCTTGTCTCCTTGGGAAGGATCGCGAATTATGACGCGGCTATGGAGCCTCATACTGGCGTCGCTGGTGCTCATGCTTACATGCCTTCAGGCCGCGGCCGACGAACCGGCAAACGCCCCTTCACCGAACGCAAGCGTGCCGCCGACTGCCGCTCCGTCGGCTGGAACCACTAACGCGCCCGCACCGCCCGTTGCGGCGCCATCGGCCGAAACGACCAACCCGCCCGCACGGGCAACGCCGCCGCCTCCGGAAACCGCCGAGAACGAGACGCAACTGCCCGAGATCAGCATCTACGGCCGACTGGACCATGCCCGCAACCAGATCCTGCCGAGTCTGGGGGCAACCTCCTACTCAATCAATGAGACGCAACTTGACCAGATGTCACAAGGGGCGAATGCGCCGATGAACCAGGTGCTCCTGCGCGCGCCCGGCGTGGCTGAGGATTCGTTCGGGGGGCTGCACGTCCGGGGCGAACACGCGAACCTGCAGTACCGCATCAACGGTGTCATCATACCGGAAGGCATCACCGTTTTCGGACAGGAGCTCGATGCGAGATTCGTGGAGAGCATGGCGCTGACGACCGGTTCGCTGCCGGCCGAATACGGCTATCGCACGGCGGGAATCGTGGACATTCACACCAAGACCGGCGTCATCGAGCCCGGCGGCGAAGTGGGCGTGCAACTCGGCACGTACGACACGGTGCGGCCGTTCGTCGAGTACGGCGGTTCCGACGGAAAGGTGACTTACTTCCTGGATGCAAGCTACGATCAGAACGGCAACGGGATCGAGAATCCCACGGACACCGAGGTCGCCGACCACGATAACACGGAGCAGTACAAGCTTTTTTCATACCTGTCGTACGTCCTGGACGACTCGAGCCGGATCAGCCTGATGATCAGCGCGACTCATGAAGATTTTCAGATCCCCGACACGCCGGGCCTGCCGCCGGGCACGCAGCCCAACGGCAATCCATGGCTGCCCGGGACGTTCAATTCCTCTCATCTCAACGAGAACCAATACGAGCAGAACTATTACGCGATCTTGAGCTACCAGAAAACCTTCGGGGACCTGGATTATCAAATCTCCGGGTTCGGCCGCTACAGCAGCGCCCATTTCGTCCCCGACTCCGTCGGCGACCTTTTCTTTAACGGGGTGGCCAGCGACGTTAATCGCATGCTTTCCTCCGGCGGCGTCCAGGGCGATGGCAGTTACAAGCTCAACGATCAGCACACCCTGCGAGGCGGAATCCTGGTCGTGGATGAACTTCTGACCTCGGACACGACCACCACAGTCTTTCCGGTGGACGGCGCCGGCAACGAGACGGGGCCGGCATTCCCCATCACGGACAACAACCATTCGCAGGCCTTGTTCGCGGGCATGTATTTGCAGGATGAGTGGAAGGTCACACCCAAGGTCACGATCAACTACGGCGGCCGCTTTGATATCTTCAACTCTTCCTTCGATAACGAGTATCAGTTCAGCCCGCGCGTGAATACCATCTACAAGCCCACCGACACCACGACGCTCCACGCGGGCTATGCCCGCTATTTCACGCCGCCGCCCTTGGAAAACGTGCCGACCTCGGGGGTGACGATATTCAACGGCACGTCGAATGCATCCGCGGTAACGCTGGACACTCCCGTCAAGGCCGAAAGCTCGGATTATGTCGACGCCGGGATTACTCACAAGTTCCTTCCCGGATTGCAGGGAGGCGTGGACGCCTATTACAAATGGGCCCACGAACAGATTGACGACGGTTTGTTCGGGCAGACGCTCATTCCGTCCGCGTTCAACTATGAGAAGGGACAGGTTTATGGCGTGGAATTCGCAGGGTCGTATATCCAGGGCGGCCTGTCAACCTATGCCAACGTTGCGCTCTCCCAGGCAAAGGGCGAGAATTGGGACTCGGCCCAGTTTCTGTTCAATCCCGCCCAGTTGGCTTATGTCAAGAACAATTGGATCTATCTGGATCACGACCAGAGCGTAACCGCCTCCGTCGGCGCTTCTTACACGTGGAAGAAAACGTTTGGCGGCGGCACGATGGCGTATGCCGACGTGCTTTTCGGAACCGGCCTGAGAGCGGATGAGGTGACCTCCAGCGGCGAAGTCATACCCAACGGCGATCATGTCCCCAGTTACTACTCCGCGAATGTGGGCGTGGAGCAGAAGTTCAAAGTGCACGACAAGCAATTCGTGAAGGTCCGTCTGGACATCGTGAACGTGACCGACAATTCGTACGAACTGCGCAACGGCACCGGCGTCGGCGTCAACGCCGCGCAATATGGCGCGCGGCGCGGCTTCTTCCTCACGCTGGCTTATGACTTTTAAAGGACTCCGCTGCGACATGGAACTGAGCCGCAATTCGAAAACGATGACTGACAAAGCGGCTATCGCCGCTGCGGAGGCCGACCTCTCGCAATTCTGCTTGGAGCCGGACCCTGCGGAGCCGAACCGCGTGCTGGCCTGGGTGAATTCCATCTGCTTCATCTTCCTGGTGATCGGCGCACTAGGTCTCAAGCCGGCGGCGCCGGTCATCCATAGGGCGGCATCCGCCGGACTGGAAGCTGCGCCGACGGTCATCGAACCGCTGGTCACCACGGCCCAGACCGATGCCCCCAATCCTATTCCCAACGAGGCGCCGAGCGAGAAACCCGAAGAGAACAACGCGGCGGTCATGGTGGCTTTGGATTCACCGGCCGTCGCGTTTTCCGTGCCGACGATCGGAAATCTTCTCGTGCCGCTGGCCATGGCTCCGGCGCCGCCGCCGAAGCCCATGGAAAGCGTCCAACCGCTCAGCGCGCCGCCCCGCGAACCGCTCGGCGCGTCCGATGCCGGAGCCGGCCGCCCGCCGCTTCCGCCGATGGTGCAACTGCCGCGCGTCGAGCAGATCAGGGCGACCGGGCTTGAGGGCAATCGTCCTGCGCCGCCTTATCCCGAGGAGTCGCTGGCGAACCGGGAAGAGGGCCGCGTGGTGCTGCTTATCGAAGTGGATGAATCCGGGAAGATCACTTCCGTAACGGTCAAGACTTCCTCCGGCCATCCGCAACTGGATTACGCGACCGCCGATTACGTGAAGCGGCACTGGCTTTTCGACTCCGCCGATCACCCGCGGAAGTTCGAAGCGCCGATTTCTTTTCACCTGACTGAGAATCAATAACCGGAGGAGAACATCTATCATGGGAAATAATGTCGTTTCGCTCTTTCTGAAGGGCGGCCCGGTGATGTGGCCGATTCTGCTGTGCGCCTTGATCGCGGCGGCGGTTGTCGGCGAGCGCACTTTCTGGTGGTGGTACGAATCGCGGCTGCGGGACCACAACGCGCTATTGAAGATCATGGATGCCCTGCATAAAGGCAACGTCAACGAGGCCGCCGGCTTGTCCAAGGGCTCCCGCGACCCGGTGATCCAGATGGTGTATCAGGGCCTGAGCGAACACGATTCGTGCTTCCAGGTCGCGATGCAGACCGCCGCGGGCGCCGTGCTGCGGCGCGCAGGCCGGTTTCTCCCGGTCATGGACACGCTGGTGACGCTGGCGCCGCTGCTGGGGCTGCTGGGGACGGTGACCGGGATCATGCGCTCGTTCACCTCCATCGGCAGCGCGGAGCTGGCCGTCGGCAAGGTCACCGGCGGCATCGGCGAGGCGCTGATCGCCACCGCCTGCGGCCTGTGCATCGCTATCGTCTCACTGGTGCCGCTGAACTACTTCGGCGGGAAGGTGGCGGAATTGCAGTACGAACTGGAAACCAGCGCCTCGAACGTCGAGGTGCAGCTTAACCGCATCCAAAGCCGTTCGCGCCAGGCCGACAATTCGAGCCGAGTTTAAATAACCGCGGCGCCGGCCGCAGGCGGGAACCATGCGCATTCAGCCACCGACGCATCGCAAGCACGCGCGGATCGAGATCATCCCGCTGATTGACATCATGTTTTTTCTGCTGGCCTCCTTCATGATGGTCAGCCTGGACATGACGAAGATCGAGAACATCCGAGTGAACGTCCCTTCCGCCACCCAGGTGCAGAGCGACTTCGGCGCGGACTTGGTCCACATCGCGGTGGACAAGGACGGGAAGTGCTGGGTGGAGAAGCAGCCGATCGCGCTGCCCGATTTGTTCACGCTGCTGCAGAACCGGTTCCATCAGAACGCGCAACTGCCCGTTTACATCGGCGGCGACGCGGACACGCGCCACGGCGACATGGCGGCGGTGCTCGACCTCGTGCGCAGGGCGGGAATACAGAAGGTCGCATTCACCGTCACCGCCGAGGCGACGCCCGCTTCGGCCGGCGCGGGCGGCTGATTCGCCCGTGGAGCTGCCATGAAAATACTCTCGCCATTGCCCCGCAAGCGAGGACGGCTGGAGATCATCCCGCTGATAGATATCATGTTCTTTCTGCTGGCTTCCTTCATGATGGTCAGCCTGACGATGCAGCATCTCATGAGCATCAGCGTCAGCCTGCCGACGGCCACGCAGGCGAAGTCCACCGCCAAGCCCGACATGATCGTCCTGACCGTTGACCGCTTCGGGCAGGTGTCCATGGACGGAAAGGCCATCTCGTTTCCCGACTTGTCCGCCCTGCTGAGCCAGCGCGCGGCCGCCGACCCGAATTATCCCGTATACATCCAGGGGCAGAAAGAAACCACTCACGCGTCCATGATCTACGTGCTCGACTTCGTGAAGCGCGCCGGCATCCAAAAAGTTGCCTTCTCCGTCAAACTCGCGCCATCCAACTTCTGAAGGCCACTATGAAAAACCCGCTTCAATCCCTACTGATCGTCCTGGCCATCGCCCTTTGCGGGCTCTGCACCTGGCAATGGTACGGCCAGATGCTGCAGCAGAAAAGGATGGACGCACTGGCCCAATCCAACTACGATCAGTCCGTGGCGATCCAAGGCTACGTGAGCTCGGTCAAGAAGATGGACGACCAGATCGCCCAGATGGACGCCCGCCTCACCGACCTGAGGGCCACCGTCAGCAGCGATGACGACGTGATCTCGAAGCTGCGCGCCGAGAATACCCGCCTGACCGGTTCGGTCGAGCAGTATTCCAAAGTCCTCGCCGAGTTGGAAAGCCGTCTCAAGCAGGCGGACGAGGCGATCCGCCGCCAGGCCGACTCCCTGAAGGCCCTGGTGCAGGAGCGCGACGACTATGCCGACCGGCTGAACCAGAGCATCAAGGAACGCAACGACACCGTCACGAAGTACAACGCCCTGGTGAAAGACTTCGAGACGGCGCAGAACGAACGCAACGACGTCGTCACGAAGTATAACGCGCTGGTGAAGCAGATGGAGGCGTTGCAGAAGGAGCGCAACGACATCGTGGCCCAGTACAACGCGCTGGCGAAACAGCTCGAGGCGGCCCAGGCCGCAAAGTAGCCGCCCGGGGCGAGGCGATCAGCGCGCTCTCCTGCCATTCCTGCCCATGGGCGCCTTCTTGACATGCGCTGTGCCGTATGTTACGTATTACTGTGTAATATTTTTTGCAGGAGACGGCCATGAAATTCATCGTGACGGCCTGTGTGGCTGGCGCGCTTGCGGCGCTGCCGGCGGCCTTCGGCCAGACGGCGGATGAGAAGCCGGCCCGGATCAACGTGCTGGCCGCGGAGACGTTCATGGCGGACATCGCGCAGAACGTCGCCGGCGACCGGCTGCGCGTCGAGTCCATGATGTCGTTCGGCGTGGACCCGCACACCTACGAACCGTCGCCCGGCGATATCCGCAAGGTGGCGCGCTGCCAGGTGCTCATCGTGAACGGCGCAGGCTATGAAGAGTTTCAGGAGCGGCTGCTGCAGAACGCCGGCGGGGAACATTTCGTGATCGTGGCCTCCAAGGGCCTCACCAGCCGGAACGCCCGCGAGGGCGAAGTCGCGGAGATGAGCAACGAGGACGCCGCCGAGGCGATAACCTCCTCCGCCGCCGGCCTGAAGCCGCAGCCGGTCGCCGCCGGGAAGGACGCCGCATCCGCGGCAGCCCTGCCCGAGGAATCGGGCCTGTTCACGGTCAAGCTGGTGAAGATGGCCGACGGTTCCTTCGGCGGATTCATCGCTTACGCGACGGATGAGACCGCCGATTTCCAGATCGCGGTCGGCGCAGGTGAAGCCAGGGTGCTCAAGGCCGGCGGCGCCGAAGCGAAGCCGGCCGAAAAGACGCTGTCGCTCAACGGCCCCGCTCTCAAGCGCGGATACGTCGTCGAGCTGGCGAAGGGCGATAAATACGTCCTGGCTTTGACCGGCTTCGGGTCGCCCGAGACGCCGCTGCTCATCGGCGCGTTCGGCGAAGCGCCCCTCCGCGGCGATCCGCACTTCTGGCTCGATCCGACCAACGTCATCCGCTACGTCCGCAACATCCGCGACGGGCTGAGCCAGGCCGATCCGGCCGGCGCGGCGATCTACGCCGGAAATGCCAAAACCTACACCGCCGAACTGGAGAAGCTCGACGCCTGGGTCAAGGAGCAGGTCGCCCGCGTGCCGCCGGACCGCCGGATGCTCGTGACGAGCCACGACTGCTTCGGCTATTTCGCCGACCACTACGGCTTCCGGGTCATCGGCACGATCGTCCCCAGCGTGAGCACGGAGGCCGCGCCGTCGGCCCGGCAGATCGCCCGGCTGGTGGACCGCGTCCGCGCCGCTCACGCGCCGGCGATCTTCGTCGAACCTGAAACGAACCCGCAGTTGGCGCAGCAAGTCGCACGGGAGACCGGCGTGAAGGTCGTCATGGACCTCTACCTGGAGACTCTCTCTGATCAGGACGGCCCGGCGCCGACCTATATGAAAATGATGCGACATAACGTGACGCGGATCGTCACCACACTGTTGGAGGGCGCCCCGAAATGAAAGGCGCGACCGTCGCTGTGCCGCCGTCAGCGGAAACCGCCATGATCGAACTGGAAGGGCTCACCGTAAGGTACGACGGCAAGCCAGCGATCGAGGATCTGAACGTGCAGATTCCGGCCGGCGAGCGCGTGGCGCTCGTGGGGCCGAACGGCGCCGGGAAGTCCACTCTCTTCAAGGCCATCATCGGCCTTCTGCCGTTCCAGGGCTGCGTGCTGATCCACGGGCTGCCTTACGGCGACCACCAGGACTGCGTCGCCTACGTTCCGCAGCGCGAGGAGGTGGATTGGCGGTTCCCCGTGACGGTCACCGACGTCGTGATGATGGGCCGCTACGGACGGTTCGGCCGTCTGAGTTGGCCGCGCCGCGAGGACAAGGACGCCGTCGCGCGCGGCCTGGAGGAGATGGGCATCGCCGACCTCGCCGACCGGCCCATCTCGATGCTGTCGGGCGGTCAGCAGCAGCGGGTCTTCCTCGCGCGCGCGCTCGCCCAGGACCCGCACGTCATTCTCCTTGATGAGCCGTTCACGGGCGTGGACGTTCCGACTCAGCGGGCCACGCTCGCCCTCCTCGAGCGGCTGCACGCCCGCGGCGTCACCGTCTTCGCCTCCACGCACGATCTCGACCTCGCCGCGTCGCAATTCGAGCGCGTGCTGCTCATCAACGGCACGGTCATCGCCTGCGGCAAGCCGGCGGAGGTCTTCACGCACGAGAACGTCACCCGCGCATTCCAGGGAAAAGTCCTGATGGTCGGCGGCGCGATCGTCGTGGACCACTGTTATTCGCCCCATCTGCACGAGTAGGAGACCCCCCAACGATGGCGTGGATTCCGCACGCGCTGCACTTTCTGGCGACCTGCATCCGGGAACCGCTGCAATATCCGTTCATGGTGCGCGCCCTCCTGGCCGGCATGATCGTCGGCGTGCTGTGCGCGGTCATCGGGTGCTACGTTGTGCTTCGCTCCATGGCATTCCTGGGCGACGCGATGGCCCACGCCATTCTGCCGGGCGTGGCGGTGGCGTGCCTTCTCGGAAAAGATCTCGCCTACGGAGCGCTCGTCGCGGCGCTCACGGTGGCGCTGGGGCTGAGTTTCTTCACGCGGCGCGGCACGGTCAAGGAGGACACGGCAATCGGCATCCTGTTCGCCGGCGCCTTCTCGCTCGGAGTGGCCCTCATCAGCACGATGAAGTCCTACGCGGCGCGCAATCTGACGGAGATCCTGTTCGGCAACATCCTCGGCGTGGCGCCGAAGGACCTCTGGCGGCTCGCCATACTGGCCGTCATCGTGCTGAGCGCCATCCTCCTGTACTACCGGGAGTTCCTGGTGATCTCGTTCGACCCGATCTTGGCGCTGACGCTGAAGCTGAAGACGGAGCGGCTGCAACTGCTCATGTTCGTCCTGCTGGCGCTGACGATCGTCGTATCGCTTCAGACGGTCGGCGTCGGCCTGGCCGCGGGTATGCTCGTCACGCCGGGCGCGGCGGCCTATCTGCTGGCGAGGCGGCTTCCGAGAATGATGGCGATCGCCGCGGTCATCGGCGTCGTATCGAGCGTCGTCGGCGCCTATGCGAGCTACTGGTTCGACGTCGCCTCCGGCGCGGCGATCGTCCTGGCGGCCACCGGGATTTTCTTCCTGGCATTTCTCTTCGCGCCGGGCCGCGGACTGGTGTGGCAGCGCGCTTCGGGCCGCAAGGCCCGCCGCGCATGAGGCGAACGCAAGTGTTGGAACCCTGGAGGCTGTTTCATGCCGAAGAAAATCGAGGTCGTAACGTTCAAGGCCGATGAGGCGCTGCGCGATGCGATGAAAGGCATCTCGAACCGATCGGAGTTCATTCGCAGCGCCGTGCTTCACGCGCTCGAGAGCGTTTGCCCGCTCTGCAAGGGAAGCGGCATTCTCACGCCGAACCAGAAGCGCCACTGGGACGCGTTCGCCCGCGACCACCAGTTGAAGGAATGCGCCAACTGCCATGAATTCAGCCTGGTCTGCGCGAAGACGCCGCGCCACCGCGTCCATCGCGGGGCCGCTCATTGATTTGGCGTGGCGCCTGTGATAAACTTACTCCACCGGATGGTGAGAGTAGCTCAGTTGGTTAGAGCATCAGACTGTGGCTCTGAGGGTCGCGGGTTCGAATCCCGTCTCTCACCCCAACGTATAAAAGCCGCTGCTGCCGGGGCACAGTGGCATCCGGCGAGGTGGCAGGCCGGTGTTCCTGATGGGCGGGTTTTGGCGGTTTTCGTCTTTCCTTGCGCGGGCCGGCGCCTGAAATTCAATTCAACTCGCAGACGAAAAGGCTCCACGTGCGGTTGGGGCGCGTGCTGTCTTCGCCAGGACCGGCGAGGTCCAGGATAGCGAAAGGAAAGGGGGCGCACCGTGAAGATCTTCGCGAGGTGGCCGGTTGGAATCGCAGCCGCAGCATGCGTGCTGGCAGCCGCCGCCATGATCGGCCTGGGGCAGACGGAGCGCGCGCATCCGCTGGCGGCCACGTGGGAGTACGGCAGGCTTGTGGTGAATCTCGGCGAGAAAGAAACGAGCACTTGGACGCAAACGAATGGCGACTTGATCGAGGACAGCTTGCAGAACCTGGGCCAGAGCTACCGTAAGCAGCATCCATCCGCCACAAATGTCGCCAATCCGGACCCCGAGATGGACGTGCTCTCGGCCATCGGCGCGTCCGGCTGGGAACTCGTCGCCATGCAGACCCGTGACAATGCCCGGTGGTTTTACTTCAAGCGAATCGCGCAGGCATACTAATGGGCAAGGAGCAGCCGTGAGCAATCACAGGCGTGTCGTCAATCCGGCCCATACTTTTCTGCCCACCGAGGTCGAGGGCTTCGACGCGCTGGCGGAACTGGCGCTGGACCTGCGCTGGTCGTGGAACCACCATGCCGACAAGCTCTGGCGGCGGCTGGACCCCGCGCTCTGGGACCTGACGCAAAACCCCTGGGTCGTCCTGCAGACGGTGGCGCGGGACCGGCTCGAGCGGCTGCTGGCGGATCCGGGCATCCGCAAAGAAGTGCGCGAGCTGGTCAAAGCCAAGCGCCGCGCAGCGCAAACGCCCGCGTGGTTTCAGCAGGCGCACCCGAAATCGCTGCTGACCTGCGTGGCCTATTTCAGCATGGAGTTCATGCTGAGTGAAGCACTGCCCATTTACTCGGGCGGCCTCGGCAACGTGGCCGGCGACCAGCTCAAGACGGCGAGTGATCTCGGCGTGCCGGTGGTCGCCGTCGGACTGCTCTATCAGCAGGGGTATTTCCGGCAACTGATTGACCGCAACGGCGCGCAGCGGGCGCTGTTCCCCTACAACGATCCCGGCCAACTGCCGATCACGCCGCTGCGGAAGCCGAACGGCGAATGGCTGCGGCTGGAGATTATGCTGCCCGGCTATTCGCTCTGGCTGCGCACGTGGCAGGTCGAGGTCGGCCGCGTGAAGCTCTACCTGCTCGACTCGAACGACGCGGCGAATTTCCCCGCCCATCGCGGAATCACCAGCGAGCTGTACGGCGGCGGACTGGAAATCCGGTTGCAGCAGGAACTGGCGCTCGGGTTCGGCGGCTGGCGGCTGCTGGCGGCGCTCGGCATTCAGCCGGAAGTCTGCCACCTGAACGAAGGACACGCCGCGTTCGCGGTGCTCGAGCGCGCACGGCATTTCATGGACGCGACCGGCCAGCCGTTCGAAGTCGCCCTCGCCGTCACGCGGGCAGGCAACCTCTTCACCACCCATACGGCGGTGGCCGCCGGCTTCGACCATTATCCTCAACCGCTCATCGAGCAGTACCTCACCCGGTACGCAAAGACCCGGCTCGGCATATCGCTTCGCGATTTCCTGGCGCTCGGCCGCCGGAACCCGGACGACGCGTCGGAAGATTTCAATATGGCGTACCTGGCGTTCCGCGGCTGCGGCGCGGTCAACGGCGTGAGCCGCATGCACGAGAAGGTGAGCCGGCATATTTTTCAGCCGCTCTTCCCGCGCTGGCCCGAAGCCGAAGTGCCCGTCGGCCATATCACCAACGGCATCCACGTGCCGACCTGGGACTCGGCGGAGGCCGACGACCTCTGGATGGAGACCTGCGGAAAGGACCGCTGGATGGGCACGCTCGACACGATGGAGTGCTGCATCCGCCGCGTCTCCGATTCCCGGCTCTGGCAGATGCGCACCGAGGCTGGAAAGTCGCTCGTCGCCTACGTGCGCGAACGATGGTCCCGGCAACTCGCCATCTCCGGCCAGTCAGCCGAAGCGATCGAGGCGGCGAAACACGTGTTCGACCCGGACGCGCTCATTCTGGGTTTCGCGCGCCGCTTCGCCACCTACAAGCGGCCGAACCTGCTGCTGCACGACCCGGCGCGGCTGCTGCGCCTGCTGACGGACCCGCATCGGCGCGTGCAACTGATCGTCGCAGGCAAGGCGCACCCGGCCGACGAGGCCGGGCAGGCGATGATCCAGGAGTGGACGAAATTCATCCGAAGGCCCGAGGCGCGCGGACACGTGGTCTTCCTGAGCGACTACGACATGCTCCTGACCGAGCGGCTGGTGCAGGGAGTGGATGTCTGGATCAACACGCCGCGCCGCCCATGGGAAGCCAGCGGGACGAGCGGCATGAAGGTGCTGGTCAACGGCGGCCTCAACCTGTCGGAGCTGGACGGCTGGTGGATGGAGGCCTATACGCCCGAGGTCGGCTGGGCGATCGGCGACGGCAAAGAACATGGCGAAGATCCCGCCTGGGACGCTATCGAAGCTGAAGCGCTCTACGAGATTCTGGAACACGAGGTCATCCCGGAGTTCTACGCGCGCGGCGCGAACGGCATTCCGGCGGCCTGGGTGGCGCGCATGCGCGAGAGCATGGCGCAATTGACGCCCCGATTTTCGGCCAACCGCTCGGTGCGCGAGTACGCGGAGCAACATTACATCCCCGCCGCCGCAGCCTACCTCGGGCGCGCCGCCGACCGCGGCGCCCTGGGAAAGCGGCTGGTGGACTGGCGACGGACATTGGATCAGAAATGGCCCGGTCTGCGTTTCGGCGAGGTGAAAGTGGAGACGAACGCCCGGCACCATGTGTTCAGCGTTCAGCTTCACCTCAACACGCTTGACCCGGACATGCTGCGGGTTGAGCTTTATGCCGATGGAATCAACGGTGCCGCACCCGAGCGGCATCCGATGCTGCTCATCGAACCGGCGCCTTCAGATGCGGATGTCCGCCTTTATCGCGCCCGCGTGGCGTCCGCGCGACCCGCGGCGAACTATACCGCGCGCGCGATACCGAGCTGGGCCGGCGCCGCGGTCCCTATCGAAGCCGCTCACATCCTGTGGCAGCGGTGACCCGCATTGCGAGTGTCATGAGCCGCCGTGCGACTAATTGATCAGTTCTTCCGCGACCGGATGGCCGCGATCAAGTCCTCCGACGGGCCGCCTTTGGTCAGATACGCGGAGGCGCCCGCCGCGCGCATGGCGTCGGCCATGTCGCCCTCGGCATGCATGGAAAGCCCGATCACGCGCGTTTTCGGCAACTCGCGGCGGATCACTTTTGTGGCCTCGATCCCGGTCATCCGCGGCATGGCCACGTCCATGATCACCACGTCCGGCCGAAGCTCGCGCGCGAGCGCGACGGCCTCCTCGCCGTCCGCAGCCTCGCCCGCCACCTCGATGTCCGGCTCGATCTGCAGGATTCCGACGAGCCCCTGACGGACGATTTTGTGATCGTCGGCGACCAGCACTCGGATCGTCCTCGGCTCGGCGCCGGATTCCTCCGGCAGCTCCGGCAGCGCGGCGGCGCCCTTCGTCTCGCGCGCGGCCGTCTCCGGCTTGGCCTCGCTGCGCCCGGTCGGGACCTGCAACGTCACCCGCGTTCCCTTTCCGGGCGAACTGGAAAACGTGACGCGCCCACCGAGGTGCGCGAGGCGCTGCTGGATGCTGAAGAGACCGAAGCCCGCGGCGCCGAGACTGCCGATCTTCTCCCCGGCGTCGAAACCGACCCCGTCATCCTCGACGACGATCCGCGTCCAACCGTTCCGGTCGCAATCCATGCGCACTCGGGCCTGGGTCACCCTGGAATGTTTTACGGCGTTGAACAGCAGTTCCCGCACCGCCTCGAACAGGAAGAGCCGGACGTCTTCATTGGTCGGTTCGGCCTCGCTGTTGGCGTCGAGTTCGACCGTGAAGTGGTTTTTCTCCTGCATCCGCCGCGCCAGCCACGCGAGCGCGGCGGTCAGCCCGGCGTCGTGAAGGACCGGCGGGCTCAGCTCGACCGTGAGCGAGCGCGTGGCCTCGACCGCCTCGCGCAGCGTATCGTTGATGTCCTTGACTGTGCCCAGTCCCGCAGCGGTCAGCCGCTGTTTCTCAAGGATGCCCAACCGCATCTGCGCGGCGACGATCAACTGCTGGACGTGGTCGTGCAGGACCTGCGCCAGCCGCCGGCGCTCCCTCTGCTCGACCTGGCCGAGTTCCGCCGCCAATGCGCGCAGCCGCATCGAAAGCCGCCGGGCCTCCTCGGTCCGTTCGGCCACGCGGCGCTCCAGCGTATCGTTCAGGGCCATGAGGTCGGTTTCGAGACGTTTCCGCTCGATGGCGTATCGAATGGTGCGCGCCAGCGTCGGCCCGTCGAGGCGCTGGTCCTTGAGCAGAAAGTCCTGGGCGCCCTTGCGGACCGCCTCGGTCGCCATCGCTTCGTCGTTGAGGCCGGTCAGCACGATGATCGGAAGCCGCGCGCCCAGCTTCGTCGCCTGCTCGACCGTGGCCAAGCCTCGGCTGTCCGGGAGCGAAAGATCGAGCAAGACGGCGTCGAAGTCGCCGTGCTGGAGACGCCGGATCGCCTCGGCCATGCTCTCGACGTGTGCCACGTCAAAGCGCCCGTGGGCATGCGCAAGGTGGTCCTGCAGCAACTGCGCGTATGGGATGTTGTCCTCGACCAGCAGGACACGGATCGGCCCGGATTGCATCAGTGTCATCCTCAAAGCGAAACACCCGGCCTGCGCCGGCGCGACGTTCGCGCCGCGCGTGCTAGCCTCGCCGCTTCTTCCGCTTCTCCTCGTACATCAGCGCGTCCGCGCGGCGGATCAACTCGTCGAGCGGAACGGGCGCCTCGCGGGCATATCGAGTCACGCCGATGCTGAGCGACAAGGGACTCTGCTTCTCATCGGCGTTCCGTTTTTCGATCTCCGTGGCGAGCCGGGTCAGGAACTGCGCGGGCGCCGACTCGTCGGTCTGGATCATCAGCACGACAAACTCATCGCCGCCGATGCGCGCCACGATATCCGAATCGCGGAAGGTCGCCCGCAGGATGCGCGCGGCGTCGCGGATCAGCCGATCGCCTTCGGGGTGGCCGAACCGATCGTTTATCGTCTTCAGGCCGTCCACGTCCGCGAAGAGGAGGTACAACCCGGTCTTCGTCCGCCGGGCGAGCTTGAGCTGCTGCTCCGCGAGCGCAAAGAAGCCGCGCCGGTTCGGGAGGCCGGTCAGCTCGTCCGCGAGCGAGAGCGCCCGGATGGCTTCCTCGGCGCGCTTGCGCTCGACGGCGTACCGGATCGAGCGCACCAGGAGCGCGCCATCCACGTTGCCCTTGACCAGGTAATCCTGGGCGCCCTTGCGCACCGCCTCGGTTCCGATCGTCTCATCGTCCAGGCCGGTCAGCACGATGATCGGCAGGCGCGGATTGAGTGAAGTCGCGTGCTCGACCGTGGCCAGGCCGCGGCTATCGGGCAAAGACAGGTCCAGCAGCACGGCGTCGAAGCCGCCTTCGAGCAGGTGCGGCCGCGCCGCGGCTATCGTCTCGACGTGGACGACTTCGACGCGTTCCGCGGCGGCGCTCGCCAGGTACTCCTGGAGCGCCAGCGCGTACGGCGCGCTGTCCTCGACCATCAGGACCCGGATCGGCGCATGTTCCATGACGATCGCCTTTGCGGTTCTGCCGGCCTCGATGCCGTCGAACCGATCTCAACTCGCGGGCAACGTAACCACCGTCAGCCAGAAAGTCTCTATGGATTTCACTACATCCATGAACCGGTTGAAGTCCACCGGCTTCTTGACGTAGCAGTTCGCGTGAAGATCGTAAGCCCGCAGCACGTCCTCTTCGCCCTTCGAGGTCGTCAGGACGACCACGGGAATGTTCCGCAGGGGCGGCTCGTCCTTAATCTCCTTGAGAACCTGGCGGCCGTCTTTTCGAGGCAGGTTAAGGTCCAGCAGAATCAAGTCGGGTCTCGGCGCGCCCGCGTAGCGGCCTTCGCGGCGAAGAAAAGCCATCGCCTCGACGCCGTCTTCCACCACGGACATGCGGTTGTATATCTTGGCGTCCTTGAACGCTTCGACCGTCAGCCCCACGTCCGCCAGGCTGTCCTCGACCAGCAGGATCTCGATCGGCCGTCCTCCTTGCCCTGCCATGCCCATTTCAATCTCCCTGTCCCTGAATGCTGAAATAGAAAGTGCTGCCCTTTCCAGGCGTCGAGTCAATCCACATACGGCCGCCGTGGCGCTCCACGATCTTCTTGCAGATGGCCAGACCGATCCCGGTGCCTTGATATTTCTCCCGCGTGTGCAGCCGTTGGAAGATGACGAAGATCTGGTCCCAGTATTGCTTGTCAATCCCGATGCCGTTGTCCCGCACGGCGAAGGTCCATCGGCCGCCCTCGCGGCGCGCGGAGACGTGGATCTCCGGCGGCCGTTCGCTCCGGAACTTGATGGCGTTGACGATCAAGTTCTGAAGAAGCTGGATCATCTGCGTTTCGTCCGCCGTCACCGCAGGCAGCGGCTCGCTGGTGATTACCGCCCCGCTTTCCCTGATCGCATGCTGCACGATGGCCAGAACCTTGCCCAGCACCGCCTGCATGTCGGTCGGCTGGAAAGGCTTGGGCGCGCTGCTCACCCGGGAGTAGGCCAGCAGGTCGTTAATAAGCTGCTCCATATAGGCCGCGCCCTCGACGGCGAACTTGATGTACTTGTCCGCGTTGGCGTCGAGCTTGTCCTTGTAGCGCCGCTCGAGCAGTTGCAGGTAGCCGGTGACCACGCGCAGCGGCTCCTGCAGGTCGTGCGAGGCGACGTACGCGAAGTGGCGGAGTTCCTCGTTGGAGCGCGCCAACTCAACGCCCGCGCGCTGGAGCGCCTGCTCGTCGCGCTTGAGGTCGGTGATGTCCAGCCCGTAAATGCGGATGCACGGGCCTTCGTTGATGTAGATCAGCGACTGATGGTAGTGACGGTCGCCGACGGCCACGTCGCGGTCCTTCACCTGCGCGCCGCCTCTTTGGAAGCCGGCCGTCACCGCTTCCCAATCGCCCAGCCATGAATGACGGGCGCCTTTCTCCAGCAGGTCCGGCAACTGTTTCCTGGAGGCCGGGTTGGCATAGGTGACGCGCCCGTCCATGCTGATCTCGGTAATGGGAATCGGGTTGCGTTCCGGGAAGGAGGCAAGCCGGGCGCGCTCCGCCTCCGCGCGCTTGCGCCCGGTAATGTCGTGCGCGATGGTGGCGGCCCCCGCGATCCGTCCTGCCCCATCTTTGATCGGAGAAATGGTCAGCGAGACCTGGATCACCCGGCCGTCCTTGCGCATGCGGTCGGTTTCATAGCGCTCGACCGGCTCGCCCCTGCGGATTTTTCCCAGGAGCGCCGGCACTTCATCGGGGCGGTCCGGCGAGTGGAGGATGGAGATCGGCCGGCCGATGGCCTCTTCGGCGGAATAACCGTACATCATCTCGGCGCCCTGATTCCAGCTCTCAATCACGCCGTCGAGCGACTTTCCGATGATGGCTTCTTCGGAAGAGGTGATGATGGCCGCGAGGCGCTCAAGGGCGTCCTCCGTCCGCCGGCGCTCCGTGACGTCGGCCAACGTCAGAAGCACGTGCGGCCGCCCTTCCAGGGTCAGCGGGTCCGCGCTGACTTCAAGACACAGGCGAACCTGTTTTCCGTGGACGAGGATCGCGGCTTCCGCCGGAACGCCATGGACGGGACTTCCCGAGCGCAGGACCGATTCGAACGAGTTGCGGATCGGACATGAAGCGCAATGCGCGGTATGGCCGCATCCGGCGGCGTCACCGAGGGCGTGAGCGCAGCCGACCAGGTCGCCCGGCTGGTCCTCGCGGATCGTCGCCGAGTCCTTCCCGATCCAGCGCGCGACCGTGTTGTTGACCCGTTTGACCGCGCCGGTCTGGTCAATCAGCATCATGCCCACGTTCACGGCATCGAAGATCGTCTGCAGATTAGCCCGCTCTCTGGCCAGCGACTCTTCCGCTCGCTTGCGGCCGGTGATGTCCATGAACAGCACGGCGAACTGGCGCGGGGACGGACGCCAGGCGAAGACCTCAAAGTGCCTTTTCAGAATCGTCGAGTAGTTTTCGAAATGTACGGGCTGGCCGTCTAAGGCCACCTGGCCGTAAACCTCCACCCATTTCGGATCTTCGTTCGGCAGAACCTGCTTGAGAGTTTTGCCCAGCACGTCGGCGCGCTTGAGGCCGGTCAGTTGCTCGAAGGCCGGGTTGATCTCCAGGAAGCGGTAATCGCAGGGCCGGCCCTGCTCGTCGCAGATGATCTCGTGCAGCGCGAACCCGTCAGTCATCACCTGGCCCTTTGCCGCGGGCCGATTCGCACAGACGTTACGGCCGCCCCGGCGTCTGTCGCGAGTTCGCCCCGACTGCTCCGGCGCTCCATACCGGCCGATTCACCTACCGAATCATTACCCTACCTGAGACGGAGTGCCGATGTCAAGAAATGCACTGCCTGGCGGGCATTGGCGGTCTATCAGAATTATCGTCTGGAAAGCGGGTTTTCTTTAGTGGGAGTTCGTGGACACCACACCTGCGAGCGTTTTCCAGACAGAAGCCGACGGAGACGGCCCTGAGTGCTTCGCGGCCTTGAACTTGCCAATCCGGCATGCTACACTTCCGCGCAAGTCGCTATGTTATGTATAACATAGCGCCGATGGGCGCGCGCGCGCCGAACACCTCAAGCGCACTCGCAAGCACGCCGGCCAGTGTCCATCCGGTTCAGTGGAGGAAGGCGTTATGAGAGCGGGAATGGCGTTGGGAGTCGCAACGCTCGTGGCGGGCCTGGCGCTGTCGGGCCCTGTGGCGCACGGCCAGGATGATACGCAGCCGCAGTCGCAGAAGGACAAGGAGCGCATAGAGGCGCTGGAGAAGAAGATCGAAAAGCTCGAAGCGACCGAGAAGGCCCGGACAAAAAGCAGCGCGACTGCCGACGTGCTTCCCGCCGGCAGCGAGGGCATTCCGCCTTCCGAGTCCGCCGTGGAAGATTTCTTCAATGCCTGGTTTGACCGCGTGTCAAAAATCCAGGCGGAGCAACCGCACTGGATCACGCCGCTGGTGACCGTCACACCCCGTTTGGAGCAGGAGCTTCGTTACGACCAGTCATGGCAAAGGTTGCCCGGCGGCAAGACCCTGACGAATTACGACAATGGCAAAGGACTGGAGATAATCCCGGCTCTTCCCATCGAACTCATTGTCGGCGTGCCCCCTTGGGAAACCGAAAACACTTCACCGCGCAAGCAAGGTTGGGCCGATGAAGCTTTCCTTCTCAAATACCGGTTGTTGTCCGCCAACGAGGAATCGGGCAATTACATCCTGACCGCGTTTATGGGCCTGTCCGTGCCGTGGGGCGGCGAGAACTACACGGAGGACCATTATATATTCACGCCGACCATCGCCTTCGGCAAAGGCTGGGGCGATTTCGACTTCCAAAGCACTTTGGGCATGTCCATACCTGACAACGGCGACTCGAAGTACGGCTCGGGAACGCCCCTTCTGTTTAACACGACTTTCCAGTATCGGCTGCTGAAAATTCTTTGGCCGGAAGTGGAGTTCAATTGTACTGAATGGCCCAGTGGCAAGCACGAAGGAATTAATGACCAGGGTGGCCAGGTGTTTCTCACGCCGGGGCTGGTCATCGGACGAATCCCTATTGCGCACCGCCTGGCGCTGACCGTCGGCGCGGGTTATCAAGTCGCTCTGACCGACCATGCCCTCTACCACAACAGTTTCATTTTGTCGGTGCGGCTGCCGTTCTGAAGGGGAGAAACAGGACCGGGAAGCCGGCGAAATATTGTGGTGTCTCGGATGCGCGTGATATAATCCGCGCTCCAGGAGGCCACGAAATGCCGTTGACGCCGCGCTGCCGGGTCTGGCTTGAGAAGGATGGCCGCCCCGTGTTCGGGGACGGCCGCGCGCGGCTGTTGGAGGCGATCCGGCGGGTCGGTTCCATTAATGGCGGCGCGGCGACCATGGGCATGTCGTACCGAAATGCCTGGGTGCATCTGAATCACATGGAGCAGCGGCTCGGCGTGAAACTCGTCGCGCGCCGCGTCGGCGGCTCACACGGCGGCGGCTGCCACCTCACGCCCGCCGGCGAACGGCTTCTGACCGCTTACCGCGAGTATCGGAAGCTGCTGGATCGCGATATGCTCAAACTCTGGCGAAAGACGTTACCGCGAACACGCCGGTGAACGCCCGTTCATTTGGACGACCGGCGCCAAAATGGATTACTTGCCGGGGGCCCTCTTCAGCGCCAGCAACTGGGCCTCGCGCACGAGGTCCACATAGCGGGTGAAGCTCACTTCAAGCCCATTTTGCGGGTCGGCCCAGAGCGCCGCCTGGATTTTGTCGAGCGCGCCCTGGCAGCGGCTGGTCAGCGCGGATTCGAACCGCGACTGCATAAGCCAATAGTCCGCCGCGGCGGCGAGTACGCCCACCGCGGTCCCGACAACGGCCGCACGCTTGGAGTTGGAATCGTGCGCCTCCATCGTCTCGGTGACCTTCCTGCGCATCGCCTCTTCGACAACCACGCTTTTCGCCAGGGAACTCACGCTGCTGGTCGGCACCTGCTCGGCCTGCGACCCGAGGAACCGCGCAAGCTGCCCGCTGAAATCGGCCAGCAGCAGGTCCATGTTCGCCGCGATGGGCGCGCTCGGCAGATCAATGGCCGGTGCGCCTGATGCGAGGACGAGGTTGCGGTTGGCCTCGACGTCGCGCTGAAATGCCGCGACCACCGCCGCGACGTCGCTGCGTAGTTTCTCGGGCGGGACCACGTTCTCCGCGAAGAGCTTGGCCGCCTCCGCCTGGGTTTCGTTGCTGGTCTGCGATTTATCCTCGATCAGGGTCCTGGCCAGCCGCGCCTTCTCGGGCAGCGTGTTCAGCGCCTCGATAAACTGCGGGACGCGCGCCGAGTAGCGCCTGAAGTCTTCGTCCAGCCGGAGCCTGGCCGTCGCGATTGCGGCGATGTTGCGATCGTGCTCCATCTCGATGAGCCGCCCGACGTGCTCAGCGGCGGAATCGTCCAACGGCGTCTTCGTCTCGACCGCCGCGCCCGGCCGCAGTGGCGCCGGAGCGCGCGTCGGCGGCTGAATCTGGCTTCGCGTCGGCGGTGAAGCCGGGCCGCGCAAGGCCAGTTCGCGCGTGTGCAGTCGCATCGCCCACGCGGCGAGAATAATCGCTGCGCCCACGATGAAGACGAGGAGTATGCCAAGAAAGAGTTCTCGCGCCGGGGTTCGACGATGTGGTTCCATCTCGCCCATTGCTTCTCCTCCGCTGCCGCCCACTGGATCGCGTGGCCGGCGCCGGCCACCCCAGCGCCTGACCCGCCATCATCTTACTCCGGCGGCGGACGATATGCCAACTCTTCCAGCGGAGGAAACGGCGGGGCTATTCGCCGGGCGTTGAGGCGGCCGATCTTCGCGATCATGGGCAGTATCGGCTGCGCTGCTTGTAGGGGCGCCGTCAGGCGCTACTTCCTATGCCCTTCCTGCTTCGCCCGCCAGGCAGCACGGAGGGCTCCGAAGGATGGGACGCGCACACTACTAGCCTTCAGCGCCAATGTCCGGGAGCCAAAACCCAGCCATGCGGGCCGCGAACCCAGGCATGCGGGACCCACACGGCGCCCCGGTGCGGCCTGTGCGCCCAGTAGCCGCGGTGCCAGACCCATCGGCCTTCCCACGCCCACCATCCGGCAATCCAGAAGGGATCCACGATCTCAACCGGAGCAGGAGGCATTTCTTCCACCACGGGCGCCGGCGGCGCTTCCCCGGCGACAACTTCAGGCGGCGGCGCGGCAACAGGCCCCGGCGGCGGCGGTGGCGGCGGAGCGGCGTAGTACACCGGCCGCTCACGCACGACGCAACCGGCCGCGAACAGGCAACCGGCCGCGGTTGCTGCAATCATCAATTTTGCTATGCTCATGCTTCTCCCTTTCAGCACATGGATGGAATCCATTCTCTCCTCCTTTTAACATTAGCAAGTTTGGGCGCGTCATTTTATTTGTATAGTGGCCCGGGTGCAAGTGAAGGTTACACCCGGTTGTATACCCTCGTCGCTACTTCCCTTGACAATGCCATTGCGAGCGTGTAGATTCCGCCGGATTCGGACTCACCGAAGGAAATAAGCATGTGTCCCACGATTCCGAAGAACCGTAAAAGCAATCCCGGCTGAAAAGCCCGAGAAGAATGGAGGCAGCAATCTTGGACAGTCCAGAGACTCTGTCCATCCCGGACGACAACGCACGTTTCCGGGTCGGCACGCTGCAGTATACGAAGATGGGGCTGGTGTGGGTGTTCTTGATGCTGCTGTGGGGCGATTTCTGTTTCACGCTGATGGAGTCGGTGGCCCCGAGCATCGTGCCATTGCGGCTTAAGGACCTGGGCGGCTCCGACAGGCTCATCATCTGGATCATGGCGACGATCCCCAACGTCATCAACGTGGCGTTCAACCCGATCATTTCCACCGCCAGCGACCGGCATCGAGGGCGTTTCGGGCGGCGGATTCCGTTCCTGCTGTTCTCCACGCCGTTCATTTGCGGCGCACTGGTTCTGATGGCGTTCTCGGATGATATCGGGTTTTCGATGAACCTCCACTTCGGCGCGCATCTGGGCTGGAGCGAGATCGGGATGATGCTGATGGTGACGGCGGTTTTGTGGATTCTTTTCACCGTCCTCAACATGTTCGCCGGCACCACGTACTACTACATCTTCAACGACGTGGTGCCGCACTTGTACCTGGGGCGATTCGCCGCCTGGTTTCGGCTCGTGGGCTATGCGGGGAGCGGAGTGTTTAACCTGTGGATCTTCCCGCACGCGCGAACTCACATGAAGTTGATCTTCATGTGCGCGGCGGCGGTCTACTTTGTGGGCTTCATGATCATGTGCCTGGGGATCAAGGAGGGTAAGTATCCGCCCCCGGAGCCGATGGGGCTTGGGTTCTGGGCAAAATTCCGGACCTATGCGAAAGAGTGCCTCTGTCATCGGTTGTACATCTATTGGTTCGGCCTGCACCTTTTCTGGAGGCTCTCCTGGGCGTGCCAAACATTCGTTCTCTTGATGCAGAATTTCTCACTGGGGCTGAGTCTGACCCAGATCGGGCAGGTCTCCTTCGGGGTGATGGTGGTCTCTGCGATCCTGGCGTATCCGGCCGGGATCCTCTCGGACCGGTATCACCCGATGCGCGTCATGCTCTGGGTCCAATGCGGGCTGGCGTTCATCGTGCCGCTCGATTTCATCTGGGTGATCTGGCATCATCTCCCGCCTTCGACGAACTTCTACATCCTGATCGTGCTGAACGCAATACAGTTGCCCCTGGGCGCGATCTTCGACATTGCGGGCATGCCGTGCGCCATGCGGATTATACCCAGGAGCCGATACGGGCAGTTCGCTTCGTTCGACGCCACGGTCATGTCGCTCTTCAGCATCGGCGGCACCTTCATTGCAGGGTATTTCATGATGTACATGCGGGACATCTTTCCCGACGCCGTGTACGGCAAGGACTTCTGCTACCGCATGATGCCGTGCTGGAGACTGCCCTTCCTTGCCGTGGCGCTGACCTTCCTCTTCATGCTGTACCGCGAGTGGAAGAAGTTGGGCGGCATGGACAACTATGTGGCGCCGGGCTTCCCCAACGAGAGGGCCATGGACGCCCCGGTTGTGCCCGCGGACGACGCGCCTGCGCAGTAGGCGGCTTGCCGGATCATGTCGGGCGGCCTCCGTCGTGGGCAGCCAGTCAAATGGGAAATTCCAGTTCAGGAATTCGACGATGAGAAACCTCTTGATCGCTTCGTGTGTGGCAGTTCTTCTGGCGGCCTCGCCCGGCTTCGCCCAGGCGCCGAAGCCCCCGGCTCCCGGCTTCTACGCCCTTTATTGCTGGTCGGAGGGGTACCTGGAGTACGCGCAGGACGTCCAGAAGGTCGGCATCCGCTGGCTGCGGATCGGCAACTGGACCGGGAGCGCGCAGGACGAAAAGGCTCTGCTCCTGGCGACCGCCAACGGCGTGCACTTCGTCCCGGTCCTGGGCGTGGAGACCGGCAAGACGATCCAGGCCGACGCCGCCGTCGAGAACTTCCGCCAGGCCGTCCGCACCGCCGTCCAGCGATACGGCCCCGGCGGGACGTTCTGGAAGGAGCACCCGGAGGCCGACGCCAGCGGCGCGATCCGCTACTGGGAAATCTGGAACGAGCCGAACATCGAGTTCCTCAACCCGCCGGACGACCCGAACGGAATGTTGCGGACGCAGCTCTACGCGCCGCTCCTGAAGGCGGCAACCGAGGAGATCCACAAGCTGGACCCCGGCGCCGTGGTCATCGGCTTCAACGTGGCCGGCGGTACGCCCGACGCGCCAGGGCCGCCGGCCGACGGGATGTTCACGAGGCTCAAGTACATCGGCTGGCGCAAGTTCATCAAGGACGTGACGGCGCTCGCCGGGCCGGAATCCTTCGACGCGGTCGGCTTGCACCCCTACACGATCCCGCGCGGCCCGGAGGCGGGCGGCGTGGTCGCCGGGCTCGACATGCTCAAGGAGGCGGCCAGGGAGGGCAAGTTCGAGAACAAGCCCGTCTGGTTCACCGAGGTCGGCTTCCCGCTCGATTACCCGCGGAACCAGCAGGTGCGCGACGAGCGCCAGCAGGCGTGCTTCACCACGCGCCTCTTCGCCCTCGCGGCTGCGCACGGCGTCACGCAGGTGCAGATCATGTACATCGAGGACATCATCTACGGCCCGGACAACACGCGGCGGACCTTCGGGTTCTTCACCGCCCCGAGCCAATGGCGCCAGCAGGCCACCGCGACGAAGGTCATGGAGCGCCTGATCCCGGATCCGAGGAAAGGCAGCCGGAGTCTTGGCGACGAGAAGACAGGCATATTCAGTTACGCGTTCGACGGCGCCGCCAACCACATCGTCATCATGGCATGGACGGACGGCGATAAACCGGTCCCCTGCGAACTGAAAGCGCCGCCCGGTCCCGGCGAGACCGTCACCCTCGTGGACATGCTGGGCAAGTGTTCTACTGCGAAGATCGAGGACGGCAAGGTGAAACTGGACCTCAGCGAGGCCCCGGTTTATCTCGTCCGGGCCGCGCAGGAAGACGTGGAGAAGTTGCTGAAGGACTGATTCAACCGGAGGCTTTGTCATGCTGCTGCTGAACATCCTGCTGGCCGCCACCTTGTCTGCAGGAAGCGCCCCACAAGGCGGTTCCTCACCGAGCGCGCCCAGGATGTACAGCACCCGCTTTCCGCTCGCAGAGAATCCGCTTTCCGAGCAAGGCAACTGGATTAACGGGCACGTGGTCGGCCTCGATTGGGCCGACGTGCGAACCACGCCGGGCCTCGTCTTCGGAACGGAGTCCGGGTCAGGCGGCTATGACGATTCGACCGCGGTGCTCGCCGGCCAGTGGAACCCCGACCAGATGGCGCAGGCGACCGTTCATACCGTCAATCAGAACAAGGGGTTCTTCGAGGAAGTGGAACTGCGCCTTCGCACCACGATCACCGCTCACAGCATTACCGGGTACGAAATCAACTTCAGATGCACGCGCGACGGCTCGCAGTATGTGCAGATCGTCCGCTGGAACGGCCCCTTCGGCAAATTCACCTACGTCAACACCGCCGTCGGCCCCGGCCTGCGCGACGGCGATGTTGTCAAGGCGACCATCGTCGGAAACACCATCACCGCTTACATCAACGGGAAAGCAGTCGTCCAGGGCACAGACAGCACCTGTAAGACCGGCAGTCCCGGCATCGGCTTCTTTCTCCAAGGCGCCGCCGGCGTGAACGGCGATTTTGGGTTTACGAATTTCTCGGCCATGGACGGCGTTACTGCCAGTTAGCATGCAACTGTCATCTACAAGTGAGCTTTCCAGCATGAACAAAGTCGTGACGCTGGCCGTGGGCATCAAGACGGACCCCATCGAGTACCGGTTCTCGTTCCCGTGGCTCTTCCGCCTTCTGGGCGAGGAGAAGGTCCGTTATGTGCAGGTGGGCTCGTTTTTTGAGATGTACCAACTGCCCGACGCCTACTTTCAGGACCTCCGCCGCCAGGCGGAAGGTTTCGGCCTGAGCCTCCGGAGCGTATTCACCTCGCACCGCGAACTCGGCGGGTTCCTCCGGCCGGAGAAGTCGTTCCACGACGTCGCCATGACGAACTATCGCCGGCTTATCGAGATCGGCGCTTTGCTGGGCGCCGTGTCGGTGGGCTCCAATCCCGGATCGGTCCTGCGTGATCTCATGGGAACGAAGTCCGACGGCATCAAACGGTACCTGGACGCCATGCCGTCGCTCATGGAGTACGCGCGCCGGGTCGGGCCGCAGTGGCTGACGATCGAGCCGATGTCCTGCTTGGCGGAGCCGCCCACGCTGCCGGAGGAAATCAGGATGATGGCCGACGCGTTGCAGGCGCATCATGGCGCGCACCCCGACACGACCGTTCCCGTCGGCTTTTGTTTCGATGTCAGCCACGGCTACGCCGACTCCACCGGCGCGGTCCGCTGCACGCCGCTTGAGCTGCTGGAGACCGCCCTGCCGCACGTCGTGGAACTGCACCTCAAGAACACCGACGCGCGTTTCGATCGGACTTTCGGCTTCATGCCGGAGGAATGCGAGCGCGGTATCGTGGACGTAAGCGAGGTGCGCCGCTTTCTGCTCGCCCGCCAGTCGCGCCTGCCGGTGGACCTGATGGTGGGCTACGTCGAGGTCCCCGGTCCCAAGATCGGGCGCGACTACACCGACAACGCCCTGGAGACGGCCCTGCGTCTGTCTCTGCGCCACGTGAAGGCGAACTTCGAAGAAGAGCGCGCCGCGCCGCCCGACCCGACACGCTAGTTCATCGCCCGCCCCTTTCAGCGTGATCCTCTTGCGCCGCAAGCGCCTCCAGCGCGCTGCGGATGCGCAATAATACACCGCAGGTCGCGTCCAGGACGAAGGCAGACCACAATTGAGTGGGGATCGCTTGACTTTTCATTTTCCTGGTGTTACAATTCGCCTCGCTTGGTTGGAGACTCCCGCTAGCACCGCGCCGATCTCCACACCCAACCATGGCGCGGCGGAGTTTGCAGCCGAGTAACGTACCTGAGGATGCGCCGGTACGATTCCTCCCACGATCTCCCGGCCGGATGAGGGACTGTTTCCACTTCCGGGAAATTCCCTGTCCGAGCCCTATTGCGGCGCACGCGCAACGAACAACGAGGTCAACGTCAGGACCGCAAACGGTCCGCTCCGTCCAGCCGTCTGAGACTGCGAGCGGACAGGACATGGGAGAACGAAACAGCATGCTGCTGACAAAGCTTGAGATGTGCGGTTTCAAGTCGTTCGCGGACAAGACCGAATTCGATTTCCGGTCCGGCGTCACCGCTTTTGTCGGGCCGAACGGGTGCGGCAAGAGCAACGTCGTGGACGCGGTGCGCTGGATCCTGGGCGAGCAAAGCGCCCGCGCCGTCCGCGCGCCGCAGATGACCGAAGTGATCTTCGGAGGCTCCGCGACGCGCCGCTCGCTCGGCTACGCCGAGGCCAGCCTGAGCTTCCTCAACGACCGCGGCGTGCTGCCGAGCGAGTACACCGAGGTCTGCGTCACGCGCCGCCTCTACCGCAGCGGCGAGTCCGAGTACTTCCTCAACCGCCAGCCCTGCCGCCTTCGCGACATCCGCCAGCTCTTCATGGACACCGGCGTCGGCGTGGACACGTACAGCATCATCGAGCAGGGCAAGGTGGAGCGGTTCATCCAGTCGAACGCCAAGGAACGCCGCGTGATCTTCGAGGAAGCCGCCGGCATCAGTCGCTACAAGTCGCAGCGGCGCGAGGCGCAGAGTCGGCTCGAGCGCACGCGGATCAATCTCCAGAAGGTGGACGTGAAGCTCGATGAGCAGCGCAAGCAGTTGCGCTCGATCAAGTATCAGGCCGCCAAGGCGAAGCGCCACCGCGAATGCTCCGCTCGGCTGCGCGAGATCGTGATCTCGATCTCGGTGAAGAATTACCTGGAGTGGGAGGCGAAGCGCAAAGGCGCCGAGGGCGAGATCGGCGCGGTCGAGGCGCGCGAGTCCGCGCTGACCGCCGACCTGGCACAGATGGAATCGCTGATCCAGGCCGTCGAAGCGGAGATCTCGACCCTCGAAGCCGCGCATCTCCAGAAGCGCGATGCACTCCACGAAGTCCGGTCGAAGACCGAGGCCGCCGAGCAGACCATCGCGCACAATACCGAGCGTATCCGCGAGTTCCAGGACGAGACCGACCGCAGCACGCGCGAGCTCTGGTCGCTGACGGAAAAGCTGCGCCAGACGCGCGACCAGGCCGACTCCGCCGCGCGCGACCTGGAGTCCATCCGGCAGTCCATCCAGCGCCAGGCGGAGATCATCGCCGCCGAATTGCAGAAGGCCGACTCCGCCGGGCAGGAGCGCGAACGCATCGCGGCGGCGATCGAGGAGTGGAAGGGCCGGATGCTCCAGATCATCGAGAAAGCCACGACGCTCCGCAACGAACTCAACCACATGGATTCCAGCCGGCGGCAGGAACTGGCGCGCCGGTCGCGGCTGCAGGGCCAGCAGGCCGAGAAGACCGGCGAGGCCGCGCGAAGCGAAGAGGAGGTCCGGCAACTGGCCGGCCGGCGCGACGAGATCAGCGGACGCCTGGCCGACCGCAGCGCCCTGCTGCATGAGCGTGAGGCCGACGCGGAGCGGTTCGAAAAGGAGGCGGAGTCGGTCGAGTGGCGCCTGCGCGAAGAGCGCCATCGCGAGACGCAGATGCTCGCCCGGCGGGAGTTCCTTCAGGACCTGGAGTTGCGCGCGGAGGACGTCGAGGCGGGCGTCAAGCAGTTGCTGCGCGACGATGACGACCGCGTCGGATTCTGCGTCCGGGGCATGGTGGCCGACCTCGTCCGCGCGGAGCTGCGTTACGCGTCGGCCATCGAGTCGGCCCTCGGCGAAGCGGCGCAGTACGTGGTGACCGTGGACGAGCGCGAGGCCGCCGCCGCGGTGGCGCTGCTGCGCACGGACCGCTCCGGCCGCGCGGGATTGATCCCGATCGCCAGGGCGCGCGCCGCGGAACGCTCCGACGCGCACCTCACGGCCGAGCCGGGCGTGCTCGGCCGCGCCTCGGATCTCGTCCGATACAGCCCGGAGATGGAGCCGGTGGTTCGCCATCTCCTCGGCGCGACGTGGGTCGTGGACACCCTGGCGACGGCGCTGCGCCTCTCGAACGACGGCGGCGCCGAAGTGCGGTTCGTCACGCTTGAGGGCGAGCGCGTGGAGCCCTCCGGCGCAATCTTCGGCGGCGAGCCGCTCCCGCGCGCGGGCATCGTTTCGCGCAAGAGCGAACTCGAGGCCATCCAGGCTGACCTCGCGCGCGCGGCCGAAGGCATCGCCGCGCTCGAAGCCGACAGCGGCCGGATCGCCCAGAGGATCGAGTCAGTCCGCTCCGAAGCGGCCGCGCTGAGAAAGGAAATCGAGGAGGGCAATCTCGAAAAGCTCTCGAACGAGAACGAAATTCTGAACCTGCGCCGCCGCCAGAAGGCGCTGATGGACGAATCGGCGGTCATCGCGCGCGAAATCGGCGAGATTGACGAGTTGATCCGCGGCTACACCGAACGCGAGAAGGCGATCGAGCAGGAACTCGCCGCCGCCGTCAGCCAGCGCGACCAGCTTCAGCAGGAGATGGAATCCGCCCGCCGGACGCTCGCCGACCAGCAGGCGGCCGTGGACCGGATGCGCAACGAGGTCGAGCGGCTGAAGGTGGAACTCGCTCAGAAGGAGGCGCGCCGCGGCGGCCTGGAGGAAAACATCGCGGCGGCGGGTAACCTGATCGCGGACCTCGACCGGCAGATCCTCGCAACGCAGCAGCGGATCGAGGACCTCCGGGCGAAGCAGGCGCAGGCCGAGCGCGAGATCGCCGACGCGCAGGCGAACCTTGCGGAACTCACACAGCGCAAACAGGGGCTGGACGCCGAGATCGCCGCACTCCAGGAAGCGCAGGCCGTGGCGCAGGCGCGGCGGACCGAACAGACCGAGCGGCTCAAAGCGCTGCGCGCGGACCGCGAAAGGCTCCAGCAGCAACTTCAGCAGGCCCGGCTGGAAGAGCAGGAACTCCGCGTGCGGATCGAGGGGCTGTCCGAGCGCGTCTTCAATGAACACGGCGTCCGCCTGGTCGAAGCCGCAGCGCAATCCACGCCGCCGCCGGATTGCAACTGGGAGGCGCTCCAGGCGGAGATCGGCGAGCTGCGCGAGAAAATCCGGCGCATGGGCGGCGTGAACGAGGAGTCCATTGACGAGGAGGCCGGGCTCGAGATCGAGATCGCCCAGACCGATTCGCAGCGCGCCGACCTCGTCAAGGCGGCGGAGGACTTGCAGGAAGTCATCCGCAAGCTCAACCGGGTCAGCCGGGAGAAGTTTCAGAAGACCTTCGAGGAGGTCCGGCAGAATTTCCAGGAGACCTTCCGCCGGCTGTTCGGCGGCGGCCGCTGCGACCTGGTACTGCAACAGGACGAAGTGGACGTCCTCGAGGCGGGCATCGAAGTGCTGGCGTGCCCGCCGGGCAAGGAATTGCGCTCCATCACGCTCCTGTCCGGCGGCGAGAAGACCATGACGACCATTGCGCTGCTCTTCGCTATTTTCCGCTCGAAGCCCTCACCCTTCTGCATCCTCGACGAGGTGGATGCCGCGCTCGATGAAAGCAACGTGGACCGTTTCACGGCCATGATCGGCGAGTACGTGCAGAACTCGCAGTTCCTCATCATCACGCACAACAAGCGCACGGTCGGCATCGCCGACGTGCTCTACGGCATCACGATGCAGGAGAAAGGGGTCTCGAAGAAAGTCTCCGTGCGCGTCGAGGGCGCGGCGCAGGGGAATAACTGACGAGCGACAGTGGACGATGGACGACGGACAATTGCGTGTCGTTTATCGTCCGTCGTCTATCGTCATTAAAGTAGCCTGCAATCCCTTGACTGGCCGCCGGAAATATGTAGACTGGATATTGAGGTCAGCTTTCGGGGACACGAAAGCGCCTTTTCGATAACCATGACCGCTTCGGTCTCGTGAAAGGGTAGCGAGGAAGCGGTTCGGCGCTCGGCACGGGCGTCTCGTTCCGGCCAGGCACAGGAGAGGAGCCCAGGCATGAGGCTGTTACTGTGCGCGCTGGCGTTCGCTGGGGTCGTGAGTCTCAGCGGCTGTACGGTCATGACGACGGGGGCGGTTCACGCGGCGATCGTGATTGACGAGAAGGGTCCCGTCGCGATGGGCGACGCGGACGCCGGTACCAAGGTCGGCACGTCCCAGGCGGAAGGCATCCTCGTGGTGGCATACGGCGATGCCTCGATTTCCGCCGCCATGAAGGAAGGCAACCTCACGAAAGTCCATCACGTGGACAAAGAGACCTTCAACGTGCTGGGGGTTTACGGGCGGTATCGGACGATCGTCTACGGCGAATGACGCTCGGGCAATTGGAGTTCGGCAGGTGCGTTCGTGAGTGATGACCGCTTCGGTCTCGCGAAAGGGTAGCGGGAAGCGGTTCGACGCCCGGCGGCGGGCGTCGGTTTCCGGCGGGGCGCAAGGAAGAAGGAGGCAGGTATGAGGCTGTCATTGTGCGCGGCGGTGTTGGTCGGGCTTGTGGTTCTTACCGGCTGCAGCGCCATGGCGCTCGGCCCGGTCGTCGCCATGGTCACGGTGGACGAGAAAGGCCCCGTCTCTGTGGGCGACATGAAGGCCGGAATGAAGGTCGGCGTGGCCCAGGCCGAGGGTATCCTCGTCGTGGCCTACGGCGATGCCTCCATCGTGGCCGCGATGAAGAACGCCAATATTACCAGGGTCCATCACGTGGATAACGAGACGTTCAACGTGCTGGGCATTTACGCGAGATATAAGACCATCGTCTACGGCGAATAAGGCGTTTCGGCGCGCATTGAGGCGGAGCGGCGTTCTGAACAGCATGAATGGGCGCAGGACTATTGGCCTGGCGAGCTTGTGCGCGGTGACGATCACCGCCCTGCTCACGGGCTGCGCGAGCGACAAGCTGCCGGAGGTCCCGGCGGCGCTCTTCGCGCATCGGATGAGTCCCATTCCAGAGGGCGCCGCTCCGCTCCTTTCCTGGAGCCGTCTGCAAACCGGGCTGAAAACCTACTGGCGCGATCAGCAGATCAACGTCCAGGTCTGGGCCTGGTTCCCGCCGAATTGGAAGAACCCCGGCGACGAGTTCTGGCAGTTGACCGCCCGCAACGCCGAGGGGCGCGCGCTCCGGTTCATCGGCGTCGAACGCAGATACCTCAACGAAAACGGGACCGAGCTTTCCATGCTCGTCCCGAAGCTGGACCTGAATGCGGTCCCGGACGGCCTATACCTGGCGATCGCCCCCAACATCAAGACGAGCGAAGGCCGGCTCGTCTCCGTTCAGCCGGTCGCCGTCCTGCTTGAGATCCGCGGCCACATGTTCAAGCCGTTCCGGTTCCCGATCATGCTCATCCCCGATCAGGAATCGCCGCTCACCCCAAGGCCCCAAATTCCGCCCGAAGCTCCCGTCGGCACGCCGATGCCCGGCGAATAGCCCACATTGCGCGGTCATTCTGAGCGAAGCGAAGAATCTCATACTCTGCTTGTAGTGGCGCCGTCAGGCGCTACTTCGTATGCCCTTCCTTCTTCGCCCTCCGAAGTAGCCCGGAGGGCTACGAAGGACGGGACGGGCACACTGCGAGCAGCATGCCGCGGCCTGGACTATGTGAGTTATTTCGGCGTCTCCACGCTAGCGGAGAGTGCGGCTGCTGCGGTCATCGCGTCCTGCGCGCCCAGCGGAACTTCGCCGGAGAGCTGCGCGGGTTGCTTCGAATTTCCTCCGCGCCGGGCCGAATCGGTTCATCCGAGACCGCTTCGAACACGCCGCCGCGGAGGCCGTCGCGGAACGCGTGCTTGACCAGGCGGTCCTCCACGCTGTGAAACGTGAGGATGCCGAGCCGCCCGCCGGGCTTCAGGCAATAGGGCGCCGAGAGGAGCAGGCGATTCAGGTTCGCGATCTCGTCATTGACAAGGATGCGCAGCGCCTGGAAAGTCCGCGCGGCCGGGTGCAACTCGGCGTCGCGGCGCAGAGTCTTCGGCGTCATGTCCTTCGCCGCGAGCACCACTTCCACGAGTTCCAGCGTCCGCGCGATCCGGCGTTTCCGCCGCTCCGACGCAATCCGCTCGGCGATCCGCTCCGCGTCCGGCTCATCAGAAAGCTCGCGCAGCGCCGCGGCAAGCTCTTCGGGGGCGACGGTCGCCAGAAGGTCCGCCGCCGTTCGCCGCAGCCGGTCGTCCATGCGCATATCGAGCGGGCCGTCGCGCTTGTAGCTGAACCCGCGCGCCGATTCGTCCAACTGCATGGACGACACGCCCAGGTCCGCGAAGATGACGTCGCACGCGTCGAGCCGCTCGGCCTTCAGCGCCTGCGCCACCTGCGCGAAATTCATCCGGCGCGCGCTCAGCCGAAACCCCATCGCCTCGAGCCGAACCCGCGTCCGATCCAGTTCCGGGCCGTCCACGTCCAGACCGATGAGCCGGCCGGCCAGCCCGATGCGTTTGAGGAACTCCGCTGCGTGTCCGCCGTAGCCGAGCGTGCAGTCAACCACGACCTCTCCCGGCTGCGGGCGCAGGCATTCCATCACCTCGCGGAGAAGTACCGGCACGTGCGTCCCGGCCGGCGTGCGCCCCTGCGCGCGGACGTGCTCCTGCATCTGCGGGTATCGGTCGGGCTGCCGTTCCTTGTACCGCTCCTCGAAGCGCCGCGGGTGCGTTCCGGAATACCGGACGCGCCGCCGGCGCTCGCCGGGACCGCGCTGATCCTGTCCTTTCTCGCTTTCGTTGACCATGGCCGTTGACGGATTGTGACTTCCGGTCGAGGCGATTGCAAGGCCGGCGACTTGGATTTGACGGTCGCGCGGCCGGCTGATAACATGCGGACATCCGGCAAGTATCCAGGAAAGGAGCCGGCGTGAGAGGCAGTCGAATCGGGATCGGCGTCATCGGACTCGGCACCGTCGGCGGTGAGGTGGTCCGCGTGCTGAGGCGGAACCGCGCGCTCGTGCGCGAGCGCTGCGGCGTGGGCGTCGAAGTGCGGCGCGCGGTGGACCTGGATCGGAAGCGTCTTCGCGCAATCGGATTACCGCCCAAGTGTCTGGGCAGCGATTTCCACGCCGTCCTTGCCGATCCGGACGTCCAGATCGTCGTCGAGCTCATCGGCGGCATCGGCGTGGCGCGCGAGGTGGTCCTCGGCGCCCTGCGCGCGGGCAAACACGTCGTCACGGCCAACAAGGCGCTCCTCGCGACGCACTGGCAGGAGATTTTCTCTCTCGCGCAGGAGCGGCGCTGCGCCGTTGGGTTCGAGGCGAGCGTGATGGCCGGCGTCCCGGTGATCCGCTCGATCGAGGAAGGCCTGGCGGGGAACGTCATCCCGTCGCTGCTCGGCATCCTGAACGGCACGTCGAATTTCGTCCTGACCCGCATGGCCGGCCGCGGCATGGAGTTCAGCCGCGCACTCAACGAGGCGCGCCGCAAGGGCCTGTGCGAGGCGAATGCGAGCCTGGACATTGACGGGCACGACGCGGCCCAGAAACTCTCCATCCTCGGCTCGCTGGCGCTGGGCAAGTGGCTGCCGCCGGCGGAAGTGCATCGCGAAGGCATCGGCGGCATCGAGCGCGAACACCTCGCCGAGGCGCAGGAGCAGTTCGGCTACGTCCTGCGTCCGCTGGCCATCTTCAAGCATTCCGGCGCCGGCGTCGAGGCGCGCGTCCATCCCACGTTCGTCCCCGGGGCGCATCCGCTCGCGTCGGTCGAGGACGAGTTCAACGCCATCCTCATCACCGCGGAGACCGCCGGGTCCGTCCTGCTCGTCGGCAAGGGCGCCGGCGCGAAACCGGCCGCCTCCGGCGTGATCAGCGACGTGATCGGCCTCGCCCGCGCCATTCATCAGGGCGGCCACGAAGGAATGCTGGTGCCGCTGCGGCCCACGAAGGAGCGCGTGCGCGTCGCGCCGATCGAGATGGTCGAGAGCAAATTCTACCTGCGTTTCTCGGTGATAGACCGGCCCGGCGTGCTCTCGTACATCACCGGCGTGCTGGGGAAGAACCAGGTTTCCATCGCCACCTGCGACCAGCGCGGGCGCTCCGAGCGCGGCACGGTGCCGGTCATCATCATCACGCACCGCGCGCGCGAAGGCGCCGTGCGGAAAGCGCTGGCCGAGACCGATTCCGCGACGCGCATCGTGAAACGCGCGACCGTGGCGATCCGGATCGAGGAGTAGCCCATGGCGTTTTCCGGCGTCATTCAACGTTACCGCAGCTTTCTGCCCGTGAGCGACCGGACGCCGGTCGTCACGCTCGGCGAGGGCTCTACGCCGCTCATCCCGGCGCCGCGGCTGGCGCGCGAGATCGGCGGCGGGCTGCGGATCTTCCTCAAGTACGAAGGGATGAATCCCACCGGCTCGTTCAAAGACCGCGGCATGACCATGGCGCTGTCGAAGGCGGTCGAGGAAGGCAGCACGGCGGTGGTCTGCGCCTCGACCGGCAACACGGCCGCCTCGGCGGCGGCCTACGCGGCGCGGGCGGGCGTCAGCGCGCTCGTCCTGCTCCCGGCCGGAAGCGTGGCGCTCGGGAAAGTCTCGCAGGCGCTCGCCTATGGGGCGAAAGTCCTCGCGGTGGACGGGAATTTCGACCACGCGCTCCGCCTGGTTCGCGAATTGTGCCAACGGTTCCGCATCACGCTGGTCAACTCGATCAATCCGTACCGCATCGAAGGGCAGAAGACCGGCGCGTTCGAGATCGTGGACGATCTCGGCCGCGCGCCGGATTTCCACTGCATCCCGGTCGGCAACGCCGGGAACATCACGGCGTACTGGAAGGGATACAAGGAGTACGACGCGGCGCGGCGGTCCGGATTGCCGAAGATGCTCGGCTTCCAGGCCGAGGGCGCCGCGCCGATCGTCCGCGGGCACCCGATCGAGGACCCGCGCACGCTCGCGACGGCGATCAAGATCGGGAACCCCGCCAGTTGGAAGAGCGCCGAGGCCGCGCGCGACGAGTCCGGCGGGATCATTGACATGGTCACCGACGACGAAATCATCTCCGCCTACCAGATGCTCGGCCGCCTCGAGGGAGTCTTCGCCGAGCCGGCCTCCGCCGCGTCGGTCGCGGGACTGATCCGCTGCGCGCGCGGAGGTTACTTCGCGGACCGGCCGGAAGCGACGGTCGTCTGCGTCCTGACCGGCCACGGTCTGAAGGACCCGGAACGCGCGATCAAGACGAGCGGCGAAATCCCGACCGTGGCCGCCACGCTCGATGCGGTGGTGAAAGGGGCCGGACTGAAGTGACCAATTCCGTGCAGGTGACAATTCCGGCGACGGCGGCCAACCTCGGCCCGGGCTTCGATTGCCTGGGGCTCGCGGTGAACCTCTGCAACGAGGTGATCCTGCAGACGGCGGGCGGATTCCGGTCGTCCGGCGAGCCGAACGTCTGCGTCACCGTGAACGGCCTGGGCGAGAAGTCGCTGACCACCGGGCGCGGGAACCTGGTCGTTCGCGCGGCCGAACGGGTCTTCGCGCTGGCGAAGCACGTCCCGGACCGGCTGACCGTGCGGCTGATCAACCGGATTCCGCTGTGCAGCGGCATGGGCAGTTCCGCCGCCGCGATCGTCGGCGGCCTCGTGGGCGCCAACGAGCTGTGCCGCCGGCCGCTCAAGCCGGACCAACTCCTGGCGCTGGCGGCCGAGATGGAAGGCCATCCGGACAACGTAGCCCCTGCTCTGCTGGGCGGCTTCACCATCAGCGTTGTCGGCGAGGACGGCGTGGTGTGCGTCCTTCAGCCGCGCATCCGCCGCGACCTGATCTGCGTCTTCTGCGTCCCGGACAAAATGCTCCCGTCGACGAAGGCGCGCCGCGCGCTGCCGAAGAGCTACCGCCGGGCGGACGTCGTCTTTTCGCTCTCGCGGACCGCGATGCTGACCGCCCTGCTCCAGGGCGGCAGCACCGGGCTGCTGAAGATGGCGATGGAGGACCGTCTTCACCAGCCGTACCGGGCGAAACTGGTCCCCGGAATGATGAACGCGGTCGCCGCGGCCGTCAAAGCCGGGGCGCTCGGCGCGTGCCTGAGCGGGTCCGGCCCGACCGTCCTGGCATTTGTGGATCACCACGGCAGCCCCGACCAGGTCGGCGCGGCGTTCGAGAAGGCGTTCGCGGCCGAGAGAATCCGCGCGGAGACGTTCGTCCTCAGCATCAGCACCAGCGGCGCGCGAGCCCGATATCGCTGAAGCCACTCTAAGATAAGGAAACGATCATGAAAAAGAAGCCTGCCGCTCCCGCCAAGGGACAAATAATCATCTTCAAGTTCGACGACGTTATTGCAGGATGGGAGAATAAGGCCGATGTGGTCCCGCCGCGATGGCAGCGCATGACCGAATATATCGAGAAGAACCACTTGAAGGCTTCTTCCGGCGTTATCTGCGATTCGCTGGAGGGCGAAAACCCGGCCTATTTCGATTGGCTCAAGGAGCATCACCAGATAGGCGCCATGGAGTTCTGGCACCACGGCTGCCACATGCGGAACGCCGAGGAGAAGACCGGCGAGTTCGACCAGGGAACCTGGCAGGAACATAAAGCCATCCTGGAGCGCGGCGAGGCACTCGCCCGGAAGAAGCTCGGGTTCGAGTTCGCCGCGTTCGGCCCGCACTGGAGCTCAACGACCGAGGCCACCGACCGCGCCCTCGAGGCCGTGCCCCAGATCAAAGTCTGGCTCTACGGGCCGAAGAAGCCGAAGTATTTCACCCGGCTGAGCCTACCGCGGATCATGGGTTTGGAGAATCCGATCTTCGTCCCGGACTTCGAGAAGTTTCAGAGCACGTACAACCAACTGGCCGCCGAACTTCCCATGCTCGTCCTCCAGGGGCACCCGGACCAGTGGAAGGTCGAGACGAAGTGGGAAGGCTTCTTCAAAATCGTCGAGTTCCTCAAATCGAAGGGGTGCGTCTTCATGACGCCGTCGGAATACCTGGCGCACATTTCCCAAAAAAGGAAATGACGGGCCGGGTTTCCTGGTATTGAGGAAGACGATTGCCGCGGAGGCCCCACTCACCACGAATCTTTTCGTCCCGCGCCGGCGACGCCGGTGAGGTCCTCGTCCTCCGCGATGTAGAGGATGCGGCCGCAGGACTGGCAGTAGATCAGCTTGTCGCCGCCCATGAGCAGGCTGACGGTGTTGGCGGTGAGCGACATGCGGCAGCCGCTGCAAACGTAGTTGTGGCACGCGGCCATCGCGCGGCCGTCGGCCCGCGTCAGCAGCCGCTCGTACGGATTGCGGAAGGCCGGCGGTATCTTCGCGGAAAGCTCGGCGCGCTCCTTCTGGACGCGCTCGACCCGCGCGTCTGCGTCCTGGAGCGCCGTCTGGATCGCCTTCCTGCGCTCGCTCACGGCCGCGGTCGCATCCGCGGCCTTCGCGGCGAGCTGCTTGATCTCTTTCTGCTGTTGCTCGGATTGCTCGAACATCTTGAGGATTTCGTCCTCGATGCGTGACTTGTCGGCCTTCAGCCCGAGGATCTCGTGCTGGAAGGCGGCGTATTCCTTGTTCGATTTGACGGTGTTGAGCTGAACCTCGAGCTTCTTGATCCGCCCCTCGACTTCCTTGAGGTCCAGCTCGCGCTTGTCGAGCGCCATGCGGAAGGACTTCGCTTCCGAGGACTTATCCGTCAGCGTCTGCTTTTCGGCCTCCGTGGCCCGGTCCGCTTCGGCCGCCTCCTTCGCCAGCTTCTCCTTCGTCTGCGTCAGGCGCCGGACCGTCGCGTCGAGTTCCTGAAGCTGGATCAGCATTTTGATTTCTTCACGCATCGCGGCGCCGATCTTCCTCCACCGTTGCTCACCTCGCCAATCGAGAAGCGGGCGTTGGCAAAGGAGATAGATTACCGCAATCGAGCGCGCAAAACAAGTCTCACGCGCCCAGCACGCGGACCGGAGTGCCCGGCCCGGCGCCCAGCGCCCTGGCCGCGTCGCCCTGCCGCACCGCGATCTCCAGCATCCCGAACGAGCCGATCATCGCCAGCAGCTCTCCGGCCGCCGCATCGGAGTAGGTGCGGCGGATGCGCTCGATTCTCTTTCCCGCGATCTCGACGCGCACCGCGGGATCCAGGAACTGCTCGGACAGGAGCGCCAGGGGGATGTTCGTGGCGAGGTTCCCGAAGTGGTCCGCCCACAGGACCGCGCCGTCGAGCGACCCGTCGGCGTTGAAAGCGGGCCTCGGGAATTTCAGCGGTTCGAGCGCGGCGATCGCCGGGCCGAGTTCCGACAGCGGCGTTCCGCCCGCCAGGTGTGCGGCGACCGGGGCGAAGATGTCGCGGCCGTGAAAACTCGCGCTGACCTCGGGCAGGAAGAACCGCGGCTCCGTCACGGAGACGAGTTCGGCGCGGCCGCTCTCTTCTTCCACGACGGCCAATGTCCCGTTGTCGGGCGCGAGGAAGAGATGGCCGTCGGATTCCATCGCCACGATCCGCCGTTCGCCGCCGACGCTCGGGTCCACGACGGCGACGTGCACCGTTCCCTTCGGGAAATACGGATACGCCTGGCGCAGCCGGAACGCCGCCTGGAGGACGTCGAACGGCGGGATCGAATGTGTCAGGTCCGTCACGCGCGCGGACGGGTTGATGCCGGCGATGACTCCTTTCATCACGCCGACGAACGCGTCGTCCAGCCCGAAGTCGGTCGTCAGCGTGATGATCCCGCTTCTCGTGGCGCCGCTCCTTCACTCGTATGAAATCTATTTCATGTCTCAATCCGCTCGATCCCGTTCCGGCTCAGCACCAGCGACGCCCTGAGGAGCGTCACGTTGCGGTCGCGGAACGAAGTCAGGCGGATCACCAGGTTCACAACGTAGACGCGCGCGGCTGCGATACCGACGACGCCGTCGCCGTTGCGGCGCAGCTTCAGCAGCCGCTTCTCCGGGTCATCCATCCGCTGGAGCCACCGGCTTACCTGAAGCCGCAGAATTTCGTCAATCGCGACCGAGCGCTCGTGGCTCCGGTAGATGCGCTGCGTCATGATGCGCACCTTCTTCGCGTAATGGAGAACGACCTCCGTCGGCTCGGCGACCGCCTGCTCAAGCGGGTCGCGGTATTGCCGCGCCTTGAGGACGTCCTCCGGCAACCGGGCGCGGTCGAGCCAGTACAGGTTCTCGCGCGTGCGGCCGACTTCCATTCCGTACTGCGGGTCCGTCAATTTGATGCTGCGGTCGCTCGTCCACATCGGCAGCAGGCGCGCGCTGAAATCCCGGAGGAAGTCCTTGATGCGATCCTTGAACGCATACGCGCCGATCGCCACGAGCGCGAAGATCAGACTGTTCGTCGGGTAGAACCGGCCGACCAGCCACGCGGCGACGACGGTGAACGCCATAGCGATGGCCGCCGCGATCGCGTAGAGCGCCTGCCGCGCGCGGCCGACGGTGGGCAGTTTCTCCTCGGACAGGTAGAGCACGCTGGCGCACAACTTCTTCAGCAGCTCGACGCGGTTGAGGAAGCGCTCGTTCCGCCGCGCGTCGCGCGAGACAACCGTCGGATAGCCGCGCGCGCGCCGATGGGCGGTCTCGCCCGAGACCGTCACTGAGAGCCGCTGCCACACCGCCTGCACGTCCAGGTCGGCCGCCTGTTTCCGGAGAAACTTCATGAGCCGCAGAAGCAGTTTCTCCGCCTCGTTGCTCATCTGCTCATCCACCGCCTCATAGAGGTTGCGCATCTCCGGCGGCGCGGACGGGCTCTCGAAAGCGCCACGCAGGTCCCGGAACCGGCGCAGCGTCGTCGTCAGTCCTTCGAGCAGATGGTCAATGGCAGCCTCGACCGTGCGCCGGCGGTCGGGCGACGCACGTTCGCGCACGCGCTGCCGGATTGCCGCGGCGCTTTCCCGGACCTGGACCCTGACGACGTTCGCGAGCACCCGCAGCTCATACCGCAGGTGCATCGGGTCCCACTGTCCGGATTGTCGGGAGGATTCGAGCTGGCGCTGCACGCGTGTCAGCGGGCTCAGCGCGTTCTGCGCGTCGTTGATCTCCTCGAAGGAAAGCTCCGGCGTTTTGAAACGCGTGTAGGAGCTTAAGTCTTCGAAGAACGCGTCCAGCGAGCAGGTGTCGGCATTCACGCCGAGCTGATACGGGAGGAAAATGAACATGTCCAGCGCATACCGGTCCGCGACCGCCTGGCGCTGGAGCGGATAGGCTACCTTCACCTCGAACTGATGGTCGTCATGCTTGCGGATCAGGCATTCCAACGTCAGTCTCCGAGGTCAGGCCCGCTTTCAGGTCCGGTTTCGCGACGGACGCTACGGCAGCTTGCTCAGGACGTAAGGCGTCACGGCGGCGTAGAAATCCGCCAGGACGCGCGGGCCGCGGTCAGGCTCATTCAGGTCGGCGTCGGTCTCGGCGCGAATCAGCACGTCGGCGGCCCAGGGATCCTTGACCCTGCGTAACGCGACGCCGATCTGATGCCCCCAGTAACTCGTGCTGAGATGATCGCCGCTCTTGTAGAAATGCCAGGAGAGCCGCTGGCCCTGGCTGCGGGAAAGCTGGAGTTCGCGGACGGACACCGGCCGCAACCCGACGTTCACGTCGCGGTCGGTGGCGCCGACGATGGTGTAACCTTCGCCGGAGAGGCATTGCTCTGGCGGATGCGTCCGCGACGGCGTTTGCTGCGCCAGGACGATGAGGAAGGACACCTGGTCGCCCTTGGAGTTGACGTAGGAGCGGGCCAGGACGTTCCGCGTACCGAGGATTTCGTAGGAGCGTTTGTCGAGCGGCTGGTCCGAGCCGGTCCAGTCTCCGACGGACCTCGGGATGCCGTTGAGGATGTCCGAAGCCGGGGTCACATGGCGCTGCCAGCCGACATAGATGGAAAGTGCGGCGACGACGGCCATGGCGCACAGGACTCCGGCGCCGAGGCTCCGCGCGTTATACGGCGGCTGCGGCGCGCGCGGCGGTGCGGCGGGCGGTTTTTCAGATTCAGCCGCCGAGGCGTCTTCTTCTTTTCGAGGCCGAAGCGAAGGCGGCTTCGTCAGCATGAGTGACTCGACCGCGAAGAGGCAGATGAACGCGACGACGAAGAGGACGAAGCCGAACAGGTCGTGGAAGTACCATTTCTCGACCTCGACGACTCCCCACTGATAGCCGACGATCACCATCAGCGTCACGCGCCCGACGTTGGCGAGGAACGAGATCGGGATGGAGAGCAGAAACAGGACCCACTTCTGCCAGGTCCTGGCCGACGAGAGGTGTGCGTAGAGGGCGGCGAACGCCATGAGCGCGATCAGGTATTTCAAGCCGCTGCACACGTCGTCCACCACCAGCGTTCCGTGCGGAATCCGGATAAAGCTGCCTTCGCGCACCGCCACGAGGCCGAAAAGGTCCGCGACGCCCGTGGCCACGCCGGCCGAGAGGAGCTTCATCCGGAAGCTGATCGTGTCAATGACCAACTCGGGTATCGGCACCATGAAGGCGAGGAATGCGATGGGGAAGAGCGTCAGCCGCAGGAACTGCGGTCCCAGCAGCGTCAGGACCAGCCCCGCGATGACGCCGAGCAACGCCAGGCCCGACAGAAACCCGACCTGCAGCAGCGTGGCCACGAGTTGCGTCAGGAGCGCGGGCACGAGCAGGAACAGCCCGGGCAGGTATGCGCATCTCGGACAGGCGGCCAGGGCTTCGCGCTTTCGCCAGAGAAGAAAGCCGATGACGAACGGCACGAGCCAACCGTGGCTGTAGTATCCCCCTTCGTGATTGAAGCGGAGGATCATCCAGTGGCCGGTCCACCAGAACATGGCGGCCAGGAGGGCCAGCAGAATGACGCCGGCGATGACCGGGACGTTCGTGCGCGGCGCGGCCAGGTCGTTCTCGTTTGCGGGGTGATTCAACCGAAATCCTCCCGAATGGCTATCATCGCGCACAGGGCGGCGGGCCGATTTCCAAGTCGCGGTATTCGCCCGGGTGTCCGGCCAGGCCGCGTTCGGCCGCGCGAATCGCGTTGTACATCTCCCGCGCCGTCACGTAATGGAGCCGATAGCGGTGGCCGTCATTGTAATGCTCGCACAAGCGGGTATGCAAATCCGCCATCGGTCCGCCGAAGAAAAACTCCAGGTTCCGTTCGATGCAGCCATGCGTGTAGAGCTTGACGAAGAGCCAGTCGGGCCGGCCGGCGACGCAGACGCGCGCGCGAAGCCATGCGCCGATGCGCTCCGCCGGGACGGGCGCGCGGTTATCCAAGTTCCCGTTTTCCACCCGCGGCAAAACCCCGCCGGAGCGGCGCAGGACGGCCAGCGGCCCCTGGACGATCAGGAGGTCGCCGGAGGGCGAGCCGCCGGAGCGGACCTCGACGCCGTCGTCGTGCGAGCGCGGGCGGTCGGGGTCGTCCTTCGCATAGTAGATGGAGTTGATGCGCCGGATCTGCGCCGGCGAGGGGGCCGAAGGCAGCGTGAAGTCGGCGTAGCAGCCGCACTCGGCCAGCACGCGCAGTTCGTCGTTCACCCCGCACCAGCTTCCGTCGGGCAGGGAGTTATCGAGCGCCCAGTTGCCGTGCACAAAGCCGAACCTCGGCCGGCCGTCCTGCGCGGCGCCGAGATGGCCGTGGCTGCGGAGCTGTTCGACGAACTTGAGGAGCGCACCGCGCAGCCCGGCGGAGGTGTCCCGGTCGTGATGCAGATGCACCTCAACCTCGCCGTGCCCGGCGCGGACGAGTTCGCCGAGGCGCTCGACGTGCGCGGCGTCGTACTGCTCCGCCGGATAGAAGAACGTGTGGCGCGGCGAGCGGCCGTCGGCGTCCTTGAAGCGCGAGAAGGTTTTCGGATACCGCTCCACCCACTGAGCGACGCGCGCGCGCTCCGTCGCGGCGCCCGGGTTGCCCACGGCCGGCTCATAATGGTCGGCGATGCAGAAGAGAATGTGCGTCGGCCCCGCCGCGGACGACGAACGCGCCTCGCGCTTGCCCGCCCAGTTGCCCCGCAAATATCCCGGCAGCCAGATGAAGACGTTCGCCTTGCGGCACTTGTAAAGAATCCACAGGCCGAAAGCTGCGACGGGGATGACCGCCAGGAAAGGCATCATGGTCTTTGCGCGCTCCCGGCGACCTCGCGGGAGGTGCGTTCCCACGCGGCGCGCTGCCGGCCGAGCATGCCGCGCGCCAGGCCGAGCGCCAGGGCGAGGTTGATGGCGACGAAGTAGTGCGCGAGCCGCAACGGTCCGGCCGGGAGACGCATCCGGCGCAGGGCGTAACCGGCGGCCGCCGCGGCGTAAAAGGCCAATTGGAGCCCGAAGATCACCCGCCAGAACGGCGATCGGAGCAGGCACGCGTTCGCCGCAAATCCGGCGACCAGCATGAACGGAGCGAACCAGCGCAGGACCTTGTGCGACCAGAACGCGAGCGAGACGAATCCCTTCCACGGCAGCAGCAGGTCGCGGCAGTACCAGAGCGCCTGCCAGTTGCCCGCTCCGATGCGCACGCGGCGCCGGAACTCATCCTCGACGCCGGCCGGGGCAGTCTCCAGTGCCACCGCTTCCGGATCGTAAAGGACGCGGAAGCCGCGCGAGCGGACTTTCATCGGGATGATGAAGTCCTCGGTGATCAGCCGAGCCGTCATCGCCGGAAAAAGCTCGCGGCGCATCGCGTAGATCGCGCCGTTCGCCCCGAGCACGGAATCGAGCCGGCTTTCGAGGATCTTCAGGACCAGTTCGTATCGCCAGTACGCGCCCTCGTCGGCGGAGGCGCCGTCCGGATGGACCAGGCGCAGCTCGCCGCAGACGGCGCCGACTTTCGGGTTGTCGAAGTGCCGCACGAGGCTGCGGACGGACTCGGGCTCCAGCAGCGTGTTCGCGTCGGAGAAGACGAGGATGTCGCCGCGCGCCTGCGCGACGCAGTCGCGGACGACCGCGAGCTTGCCGCGGCGCTCGTCGAAGCGCAGCAACCGGACGCCCTGGCCCTCGAACCGGCGGACGATCGCATCGGTGCCGTCGCTGGAGCCGTCGGAGCCGACGAGGATCTCGAGGCTCTCTCGCGGATAGTCCACCGCGAGGCAGTTCTGCAGCGTGCGCTCGATCACTTTCTCTTCGTTGTAGGCGGCGAGGAGGAGGCTGACGCGCGGCAACCGCTCGCTGCGGCGCCGGCGTTCGGAGCGGGAGACGAGGTAAAACGCGTCGCGCCCCATCTGGACGACGGAGGCGAGCAGAAAGAGCAGGAGCGGATAGCCGAGGTAGGAATAGAGCGGCAGGCCGATCCCGAGAATCGCGATCCCCAGGGCCGCGTCACTCATTACTCGGTCTCGCTGCGGTTCACCTGCTTTACGGCGACGGTCTTCGCCTGCGGCACGACGGCATCCTTGGCGCGCGGCTCGCGACCGTACCGGTAGTAGTGCGCCGGCGTGGTGCCGAGGAACCGGTAGATGGCGTCCGGGACGTGGTGTTTCTGATGCGTCAGCACGCATCCGATCAACTTCGCGCCGGCGTCGGTCAGGTCGTCGGCGGTGCGTTTGACGACCTCGCGCCGGGTCTTCTCCAGGCGCGCGACGAGGATAACGCCATCGCTGTGCTTCGCGAAGGTGGCGGCCGGGCTGCCCGCCAGGACCGGCGGCGTGTCAATGATCACGTAGGCGTAATGCTTCCGCAGGAGCGCCAGCAACTGCGCGCAGCGTTGGTGCAACGGACCTTCGAAGCCCGCGTCCGGGCCGATTCCGAACGAAGGCAGAATGTCCACGTTGGGGATGGCCGTCTCGTAAATGTGGCCGTCGAGCTTGAGTCCATCCTGGAGGACGGCGCGCAGGCCGGCCTGGACGCGGACGTTCATCGTCAGATGGAGAGAGGGCTGGACGATGTCGCCGTCCACAATGATGATGCGCCCGGACTCCACTTCGCCGAGGGCTGCGGCCAGGTTCGCGCAGACGGTGGTCTTGCCTTCTTCCCGGCCGGCGGAGGTGACCGTGATGACGCGGGGCGACGCGCCGTTGTTGAGCGCGACGATGTTCGCGCGCAGACTGCGCATCTGCGAGGCGAACTGCCCGACGCGGTCATGGAACAGCAGGACCGACGCCGTCGGCGGCCCCCAATGGTCTTTGACCCGCTGGAACGCGGCGGCGCGGGCGGCTTGGGCCGCAGGCGCCTCGGTGCCCGACGCACGCGTCGGCGCCGGAACCGGCGCGGCGGCGGAAGGGACCGGGCTGACCGCGCCCGCCGACTTGGCCATCGCGCGCGAGAATTTGCCTTCTTCAGTCATGCGGCAAAGACCTCCTGTTCGAGGTTGCGGAATCGGTTCTAATGCAGCAACTGCTTCGCGTAGACTAACACTGCGCCCAGTTTGCCCGGCACAAATCCCTCGACCAGCGTTGCGGTCAGCACGGCCGTCAGGAGCATCGCGGCGGCGATATAGAGTATCAGCCGCCTGCGCGCCTTCGCGGGATCGTGCAGCGCGGGCGCCGAGATTTCCGTCAGGGTCGCGAGCACGGGCACGCCCAGCGACTCGGCGGCGTCATCCGGTCCGCGCAGAGAATGATCCACGAATTCGAGGAGAAACGTCAGGACGAAGCCCGCGGCCGCGGCGCCGCCGACGCAGGCGATGGCGAGCGGCAAACGGTAGCCGTGGTAGGGCTCCGCCGGCTCGAGCGCGCGGGCGATGATCTCCACCTGCGTGCCGTTCGGCTCGCTCTGCACTCGGCTGCGGTTCTGGAGCGCGAGCAGGCTCTTGTGATATTCCTCGTAGGCTTGTTTGGCTTCGTCGTGCTGGCGCTGAATGTCGGCGTACTGCTTCTCCTCGTCCACCACCTTACGGATTGAGGCCTCGTTCGCCATGATCTGCGCATGGGTCTCGCGAAGCGAGGCCTCATCGGCCTTGACTTCCTGTTCCGCCGTACTCCGGGACTGGATGAGCGTCTGATACAGCGGATTGATGGTCTCGTGGATGCTGCCGGGCACCCGTTCGGGGGCGTCTTTCAGTTGGGCCTCAAGCGTGGCGATCTCTTCCCGGAGGGCCTTGACCAGAGGGTGGTCCTCGGTGTAGTTGACCAGCATCTCGGTGAGCCGTTTCTGGCGCGCCATGAGCTGGTTGTTCAGGTCTTCCCGCGCGGGATTTTCCATGGTCTGGACGTCGCTCTTGACCGTTTTCTCCGCTTCCTTGATCTGCCGGTCTATTTCGGTGAGGCGGTTTTGAGCGGCGCTCAGCAGAAGCAGATGTTCGCTCTCGGTGGTGCGCAGCGTCTGAAGACTGGCCAGGATGCCGCGTTTGACCTCGGGCAGTTCGGTCCAATGCTCGCGAGTGTATTTATCGAGTTCGATATTCATCTTCCGGATGATGCCGAGATTGTCGTCGCACTGCGCCTTGAAGTAATCAATGGCTTGCAGGGTGTCATCGCGGGAGTTCCGCTGGCTTTCCTCAACGTAGTTGTCGGCAATCGCGTTGGCGATCTTTTGCGAGGAGGATGCATCTTTGTCCATCACGGCGATTTCGATCAGGTCCACGCCGCGCCCTTGCGCGGCCGTTTTGATCGTGATGGAAGTCTTGAGTTTCTCGTATTCCTCCTGCCAGTCGGCGGAGGTCTTGAGGTCCACGTCCAGCTTCAACTGTTTGATCACCCGGTCGAGGTTGGTCCAGGTGAGGATCTCGGCCCGCATGGTCTCGACGGGGACAGGACCGTTGTCGCGGATCATCATGCTCCCCGCGGCGGCGTTGGTGAGGGCCAGGTCTTTTCTTTTCACGAGCGCGGTGGCGCGGTACTTTTCGGGGACGACCTTCCAAACCGGGAGGATCAGGAAAAGGCTGCAGACGATCGGCACCACGATCGCATACTTCCGGCGGAAGAGCAGCCGCAGGTAATCGCGGACGGTACCGGGCACTGGAGTGTTCACGTCTTTCACCTCCGGAAAACGGTTTTCAATGGACGCGCTCGCCGGCGCTGCGCATCTGGGCCGGCGCGTCCATATAATACCCTTCGATCTCGGACAGGACGCGCTTTACGGTATCGAGCCGCACGACTGTGTCGTCACCGATGTAAGCCTGCAGGAGCGCCTGATCGCAGATGACGTTGACCATGCGCGGGATTCCGCCGGCGGCCTTGAAGATTTCCTCCTGGGCGTCCATCTCGAACAGCGCGCCGTTCGAGTGGCCGGCCACGGCCAGGCGGTGCGCGATGTACGCGCCCATGTCCGCCGCGGAGAGCGCCCCGAGGTGAAACTTGACGGTGATGCGCTGGTTCAACTGCCGCAGCTCCGGCGTGGCGATCAATCGCCGCAGTTCCGGCTGGCCGATCAGGACGATCTGGAGCAGCTTCACGGAGCTGGTTTCCAGGTTCCCCAGCAGCCGCACTTCTTCGAGCACGTTCCTGGACAGATTCTGGGCCTCGTCCACGATCAGGACCGTGTTGCGCCCTTCCTCGTAGTGCTGCTCCAGGAAGCCCTTGATCGCATGAATCAGCTCGATCTTCGACCGCTTCGCCCCCTGGATGTGGAATTCCTCACAGGTCGCCTGAAAGAACTGCTTGGGCGACAGGGAGCTATGGACGATCACGGCCTTATCCACCCGGTCGCCGAGTTTCTCCAGCGCCGCGCGGCAGAGCATGCTCTTGCCGGCGCCGACCTCGCCGGTGATCAGGGCGAAGCCTTTGCGCTGCTCGACCGCGTAGATCAGGCAGGCCAGCGCTTCGCGGTGCTTCGCGCTCGGATAATAAAAGCGCGGATCCGGCGTCGTGCTGAACGGAAACATCGTCAGCCCAAAATGCTCTAAGTACACAGCTTCGTCGGCTCCAATGAACCCAGGCGCCCTGCTGCTAGTAACCGTTAGTTGTACCGGTGGCCGAGCCGGGATATCCGGTGAAGTTGGTCCCGACGGACCGTGCCGCACCGACGGTGCCGGCCGTGTTCAGGATATTCTGGAACGGGAAGAGCAGATCGCCGATCTGGTACCCGATCCAGGCGAGCCACGTCGGCGGCACGCGGATGATGTCGTTCTCGGCGAGCGACACGTCCTCACGCACGTCGCCTTCCAGCATAATCTTGCGGAAGTTGACCGAGGTGATTTCCGGGTTGTCCGGATCGCCGCGGATGACTTTGCAGCGCCAATACGCGGCGCGCTGCGTCACACCGCCCACCTCGCCGATCAGTTCGGAGAACGTCTCGTGCCCTCGGTACGGCACCCAGCCTTGCCGGCCCGACTCGCCATAGATGAAGACGTGCTTGCTGTTGTAGCCCGTGACGGTGACGAGGACCTTCGGCTCCTTGTAGTATTTCGAGTAGAGGTCCTCGAGCTTCTCGCGGATTTGAATCGTGGTCAGCCCGGCCACCTGGACGTCCTCGAGGTACGGCAGCGTCACGATGCCGTCCTGCCGCAGTTGCTCCATCCTCGGCTCCTCAGGCGGCGGCACGGGGCTCATGAACTCGATCTTGATCTCGTCGGGCGGTTCCACAATATAGGTGGCGTCGGGCGGCTTTTTCCTGAGCGCGTCCCACGACACGACCCGCTGCGAGATTTCCATGGCTTCTTTGCCGCTGCATCCTGTCAGCAGGCAAAACGAGATAACGCCGAGCAGCGACGCCAGAAAAGTCCGGCTGGACAGGCTGGACATCTTTTGCTCCTCGCGACAAGGAAAAACGCAATAGTGAGGCTGCCCAATTCGCCCGAACTCTGTTGAGTCCGCAAACAGCATGCCACAGTAACAAGCATCTACCGAATTTACAACTCGCTTTGCTATAGTGAGTTATGTAGTGACGTAGTCAGCTCGCTAGAGCAGGATTCTACGAAATGCAACATACAGTGTCCGAGAAAAGCAACACAAGGTTCAAAAAATGCCCGGCATCAATCTCTACGCTTACCCCACAGCGGGCAATAAGACCAGCCTCGAACACGGGTGTGCCGCCCGCTTCCCGCACGTTCGATCCTGATACAGCATAACCTGCAACGCCACAATTTTCAATGCGTTTAATGCTCAATGAGGTCTTCGAGCTGCAAGGACAGGAATACGGCGGCCAAATCGGGGTCGAACTGCGAGCCGGCCTTCTCCGCGATCAGTTGTCGCGCCGAGGCGGGTGTGAGCGCCGGGCGATAGACGCGGTGCGAGATGAGCGCGTCGAACACGTCCGCAAGCGCCACGATCCTCGCACCGAGCGCGATCCCCTCGCCCTTGAGTCCGTCCGGGTAGCCGCTGCCGTCGAATTGCTCGTGATGGCTTCGGACAATCGGGATCAAGTCCGCCAGGTGTGGCGCATGCAGGAGCATGTTCGCGCCGTGCAGCGGATGAGCCGACACGATCATGGTCTCATCACGCGACAGCGGTCCGGGCTTGCGCAGCACCACATCCGAGATCCGGATCTTGCCGATGTCATGCAGCAGAGCGCCGTCCTCCACGCGGTACAGGTCCGTGTCGCGCATACCGAGCGCGCGTGCCAATTGACCCGCAAAGGTGCGGACCTGGCTCGAGTGCCCGTCGTTATGCGGACAGCGGGCGTCGGCCATGCCGGCCAGAAGCTCGAGCGTCTCGTGATAAAGGCCGGTGACCTGCGACAGGTCCGCCCGGTTGGTCGAAGCCGTCGAGGCGCTTTCCGCCATCGCCGTCAGCCGCCGCGCATCTTCCATCGAGAAGCAGCCTGCCCGCGAGGAGCACGCTGCCAGCAGGCCGACCGTTTCTCCCTTGACTTCGAGCGGCGCGCTGATGAACGATTCGAGAGTGCGTCGGACCGCCGCCGAGGGGAGGCCTCGCGCGCCGCACCGGTCAGCCGCATTCCGATTCAGCAGATCGAGCATCGTTTCGCGCAGCGCCGCCGCAAGCGGAGAGCTTTCGGGCATCTCCGGCTGGAGCATCAGGCGCCCCTGCTCGCCGTCCGCCAGCAGGATTGCGCAGACTTCGGCGCCGAGCGTGCGCGACGCGCTGACGAGCAGTTGCTTCCAGATCCTGGGCGGGTCGGGTATCGCGGACAGCAAACGGCTTTCGGCGATGAGGTCCTCCAGCTCTGAGACTTGTTGCGCGGCCGCGTCGCACCGGCGGGCGGCTTCAAGCGCCACGGTCAGGTGCAGGGCGAAGAGGTCGAGAAGTTGCGCGGACTTCTCGTCGAACTGGGGCCCGCCGATCCGGCGCAGGCCGAGCACGCCGCGCGTCTGCTCGCCGGCCTTCAACGGCGCGTAGGCGTAGCAATCGCCGGTCGCCGCGTCGGTCGCCAGGAGCACGCCGCCAGCGCCCATCGCCTCTTTACCTTGCTCGTCCAATTGTACGGAGTGCGCCCATCCGGCGACCGAATTGCCCGTGTGCGCAACCACCGACAGAGTGTCCTGTGCGCCGTCGTACGCCAGCAGCACGGCGCCGTCGGCCTGGAAATCGCGGCACGCCACTTCGAGCGCGCGCGACGGCAGGACGTGCCGGTCCGTCGTTGCTGAAAGCAGCCGCGCCGTCTCGAGCAGAGTCCGCGACTGTGCCAGGTAGGACTTGCTGCGCGCGGCGTCCAACGACGATAGAGCGCGCGCCGTCAGCGTCCTGAGATCCTGCGGGTCGAAGGGCTTGCGCAGGAAATCCACCGCGCCGCGACGCATTCCCTCGAGCGCGTACTCCAGTGCGTTCGGCCCCGCCATGACAATGACCTGCGTGTCGGGGAACATCTCCTTGATCCTCGCCAGCAACTGGATGCCGTCCAACGTGGGCATCGCGTCGGTGATCACGAGGTCCGCGGGCCGCCGGCGAAGTTGCCGCAGAGCGCCGGCGACCGAGTCGGCCGTCTCGGCGGAGTACCCTTCTCCGCGCAGCAGCGCCACGGAATGCGCCGCGCAGGGCTGGTCATCCGTCACGACGAGAATATGCCACTGCAAACTCGCCGGGGCGGCGGGCGCCTTTGGAAGTTGAATTGTCACGCGACCACCTTTCCATGTGTTTCTTCTATCACAATCTTCGGCATATTCGGCCGCCGATTTAGCTGCCGCGCCGTGCGTTTGATATGTCGAAAATTCATTCAACTCGTCGGGAATTTCCTCGATAATTATTCGTGCAGGCGGCGGGCGCAGGCAGGAGCGAGCGAATGATTCCGGGATTCCGCGCGGCCGAAGAAGTTTGTCCGTCCTCTGGCATTGATTTTGCAATCAGGTCTCACGCGCATGAAGCTTGAAGCCTGAATCGGCAACTGTGAGCAGGGATTTATTGAGGTGCACCCTTGAGCGACACCGAAGCGATTCCCGAGGTATGGAACGAATCCCATAGACGGAATTCCGTCCAGGCGCGGCCCGCTCTGAACCTGGTCACTCACACCCGGCAGGTGGAACCGCACCAGCCGGTCAGGGTGGAATTGGCAGACGGGACAACGATGAACTCCATCGTCCTGCGCGCGGCGGATGACGCCCTGTACCTGCTGCTGCCGACCGGGCAGCGGCAGGCGCGTTTCGAGCCTGGGCAGGCGCTTCACGTGACGTTCTGGCGACCACTGGACGCGCGGTACCAGTTCGAGGGCCGCGTCATCGGAACCGATGGCCACCGCCCAGCGCTGGCTGTGGCTCACGCTCCGACGGATCGGCTTCAGCAGCGCAGGTACCCGCGAGTCCATTGCCGGGAAATAGTCCAGTTGGGCCGGCTGACCCGGGAGCAGTTCACGAATTTCGCCAAACTGCCGCAGCCGCCGCAGCTTTCCGTCAAGGGGCGGCTCCACGACCTGAGCGTCGGGGGCGCCTGTTTTACGACGCCGATGGCATTGACGAAGAACGGCTGGGTTGCGCTCAGCATCGGGGCTCACGAAGCGCAGGGACCCATCGTGGTTCCAGGACAGGTGCTGCGGCAGACGCGGCTCGGCGGGACTTCAAAATCCCTGTGGCGGGCCGCCGTCGAATTCAATATGCCCTCGCAGCAGCTCGAACGTCAGGTGAAGAGCCTCGTGGCGGAAATTGACTCCAGGCACGTGATCCGGATGATGCTTCGCTCCGGCAATTGGTCTCAGCCGAAACGCGATCTTCCATCAGTGCGGCCGACCCCGAGTTGAACAGGAAAGCAGGAACGCATGACCGACGCGAAATACACCGCTGATCAGGAACAATGCCGGGACCGGTTTGAGGAGGAACTCGACGGCCTGAGCCCTGCCCGGCTCCTGCTGAAGCTGTATGACGTCGCCATCCTCAGTTGCGACCGCGAAGAGCGCGAGCGGCTGGTCTGCGCGCTGACCGAACTGACCGCCGCGCTGAGCTTCGATCACCGCGAGGTTTCCATGCCGCTCTTCAGCATCTACGACCACTGCATCCGCCAGGTGCGCGCCGGCCGCTACAGCGCCGTACGGGCGGTCCTCGTCCAACTCCGCGACGCCTGGAGCCAGTCCGCGCAAGCGCTCGAATCCAGCCCAATCCCGCCGATCGAGACGAGGCGGAACTAGCGCCTGCGATTTCACTTGCCTTCGTCAACTTCATTCTGCATAATCACCGGGGACTTCGATGCTCGGACAGATGGTCAGTCACGATTTCCTTTCTTTACGCCGAGGTGATGGCCAATGGCAAATGAAGGGGCAACGCGACAGATCAAGGACGGAGAGTCGGCGCGGCTCGAGGACCTCGCTGAGAAAGTGCGCCGGATTCAGCCTGGGCGGTGGCGAATGGTCTCTCGGATTTGCGTGGGCGGATTGTCGTTGGGATATGCGTTATGGCGGTATCATTCAGGCGCGTCCGAACGCGGGATAGAGTATCTTTTCATTTACTTCTGGTCTATGGGGTGCGTTTTAACTACCCTATTCTTCAGCGATCTGGCACTTTGGTTCCGTTTGAAAGTGCTCCTGATCGAGTCCGGCATGGAGTACGCTCAACAGATCGCGCCTCTCTCAGGAAAATAAGCTTCCCCTGCCGCCGCGTTTGACACCATAAAGGCCGGCTGCTATTCTGCTTGCCGAACAGGGGACGCGGCCCGCGAGACCTTCCTTTTTGCGCATCGTCCATGAAGAGCCTTGACGATTCGGTCCAATACACCAAGGGCGTCGGCCCGAAGCGGCTGGAGCTGCTCAAGCGCCTCGGGATCGCGACGCTCCGCGACCTGCTTTACTTCGTGCCGCGCGCGTATGAAGATCGCTCCCTGATCACCCCGATCAACCGCCTCCGCGTCGGCGACCGGGCGACGATCAAGGCGCGCGTGGTCGCCGCCGAGAAGTTCCGGGGCCAGCGCGGCCGGGCGATGGCGCGAGTCGAGGTCGAGGACGATTCCGGCCGCCTGACCTGCACCTGGTTCAACTCGCGTTTCTTCCGCGAGGAGGATTTCCCCGCCGGCCGCGAGATGCTCTTCACCGGCCGGGTGGATTTTTACCGCGGCTTGCAGATGGTCTCGCCGGAGCACGAACTCGCCGACGAGGGCGAAGTGTTCTTCGGCCCGCGCATCCTGCCGATCTACCCGCTGACCGAGGACCTGAACCAGAACGCGCTGCGCCGCGTGATGAAGGAGGCGGTCGCCGAAAACGCCGGGCGGGTCGAGGATATGTTCGACGCGGCGTTCCTGAAGGAGCACAATTTGCCGGCGCTCGCGGACGCGATTCGGGAAATCCATTTCCCCGATTCGTCTCAGGCCGCCGGCCAAGCCCGGCGTCGGCTGGCGTATGACGAACTCTTCCTGCTCGAACTGGGCATGGCGCAACGCCGCCGCGATATCCGCCGCGAGGACGCCGGCCTTTCGTTCGAGGTCACGCCCGAGATTGACCAGCGCATCCGGCGGCGCTTCCCGTTCAAGCTGACCGGCGCGCAGGAGCGCGTGATCGGGGAGATCGCCGCCGACATGCGCTCTCCGAAGCCGATGAACCGCATGCTCCAGGGCGACGTGGGCTCCGGCAAGACAGTCCTGGCGCTTTACGCCATGCTGGTCGCCGTGGCGAACCGGTACCAGGCCGCGCTCATGGCGCCGACGGAAATCCTGGCGACGCAGCACTACGAAACGATCCAGCGTTACCTGGCCGGAAGCCGCGTGAGGACCGCCCTGCTCGTCGGCGGCCGCACCGCGCGCGAACGAAAGCAGGACCTGGAGCGCGTCGCGGCGGGCGAGGCCGACCTGGTCGTCGGCACGCACGCGCTGGTCGAGGGAGACGTGGCTTTCAAGAAACTCGGGCTGGTCGTCGTGGACGAGCAGCACAAGTTCGGCGTGATCCAGCGGGCCAAGCTGCGCCAGAAAGGCCGCCACCCGGACGTGCTGGTGATGACAGCGACGCCGATCCCGCGGACGCTCGCGCTGACCGTCTTCGGCGACCTGGACCTCTCGACGCTCGACGAGATGCCGCCGGGCCGGCAGCCGGTCAGGAGCAAGTGGTATCCGCCGGAGAAGCTGGACGCGGCGTACGAATTCATCCGCGCGCGCATCACCGCGGGCGAACAGGCGTTCGTGGTCTACCCGCTCGTGGAGGAGTCCGAGGCGCTCGACCTGAAAGCGGCGACGACCAGCGCCGAGCACCTCCAGCGGAAAATCTTCCCGGAGTTCCGCATCGCCCTGCTGCACGGCCGCATGCGGCCCGATGAAAAGGACCGCGTGATGGCCGAGTTCCGCGCGGGACGGTATCACATCCTCGTCTCGACCGTCGTCATCGAGGTCGGGATTGATATCCCGAACGCGACGATTATGGTCATCGAGCACGCGGAGCGGTTCGGCCTGGCGCAGTTGCACCAGTTGCGCGGCCGCATCGGGCGCGGCAGCCGGCCTTCGTTCTTCCTCCTCTTCGCCGAGCCGAAGAGCGACGAGCCGCGCAAACGGCTGGACATCATCTGCTCGACGACCGACGGCTTCCGCATCGCGGAGGAGGACTTGAAGCTGCGTGGCCCGGGCGAATTCTTCGGCACGCGGCAACATGGCTTGCCGGAACTGCGCGTTGCGGATATTATTAACGACCACGCCCTGCTGCAGCTCGCGCGCCGCGACGCCTTCAAGATCGTCGCCGACGATCCCGGCCTCGCGAAGCCGGAACACGCAAAGCTCCGCGCGCGGCTGGAGGAGGCGTTCAGGAACCGGTTGGATCTAATTCGAATAGGATAATCAGTGACAGTCACAATGGGAGGAACTCTTAGGAAAGAGATTCCTTGTGTTATAATGTTTTACGCAAAGCCGGAGGCTTAAAATGAAACTGATCATTACGCTGGAACGTGACGAAACGGGCATGCTCGTGGCGGAGTGCCCCGCGATTCCGGGCTGCGTTTCGCAGGGACAAACGGAAGAGGAAGCGGTCGCCAACATTCGCGAGGCGATCGCGGCCTGCATCGAGGCACGCGCGGCCAACGGGATGCCCGTCACGGTCGCCGTTCGGGAAATCGAGGTCGCGGTCTGATGGGACGCTTGCCCGTCCTTTCTGGAGCGCGCGCTGATCCGTGCCGCAGGAATGACAGTAGATGAGTTTGATGATTTGCTCTGACCAGAATCGCTTCTCAGTATCTCTCGATCAGGAATGAACAATGAGACTGATGGATGATCTGACGTTCGACGCCCAGGGACTGATTCCGGTCATCATCGCGAACGTCGCGGACCGCCGGCCGCTGACGCTCTGCTACATGAACCGCGAGGCGCTCGCGAAGACGATTGAGACCGGCAAGGTCCACGTCTTCCGCCGGTCGAAGGGAAGGCTGATGCTGAAAGGCGAGATCAGCGGCCACATCCAGGAGGTTAAAGGCCTCTTTCCCGACTGCGAGGGCCACTCGCTCATGATCACCGTCAAGCAGCACGTCGCCGGTTGCCACGCCGGCTACATGTCCTGCTATTACCGCCAGTACGACGCGAAGAGCGATGACTACCGCATCGCCGAAGAACAGGTTTTCGACCCGAAAACAGTCTACTGAGGAAGGACTTTGAACTGGCTGACCGCATCGTCGTCCTCGGCGCCGGCGCGCTTTCGCTCGGCTTCTTCGGGCCGGAACTCCGGGACCAGTACGCGCTGACGTTCGTGGATACCGACGCCCGGGCGGACCTGATCGCGCACGTGCAGCGCCGCCGTGAATACGCCGCCAACGTCGCCGGAGAGAAAATCGTGCCGCTGACGGTCAGGCCGGTGGACGCGTTCCGGCTCGACCGGGCGGAACAGGACCAACCCATCCGCGAGCACATCGCGCAGGCGCGGATTTTCTTCACGGCGGTGGGAATTCGCAACCTCGACAGCGCGCTCTCGTACCTGTTCGACCGCATCGGCGGCCGCGCGGAGCCGCTCTTCATCCTCTGCGCCGAAAACGGAGAAGGCGTCGCCGACAAGTGGCGCACCGTGTTCCCGACGAACGTCCACCTCTGCGACACGGTCATGGGCAGGATGTGCCGCCTCGACGAGCGCGCCGCGCCGGACTACGCGCCCGTCGAGCCGGACCTCGCCTGGGGCGTCGTCGGCGAGGACTTTCACGGCTTTCCGCTGTCGGAGGCGCACCGCGACGCGAAGGTCTTTCACTCCAGCGCGTTCCAGTTCGTGCCGGAGGAGGAATTCCACGCCCGCGAGCGCGTGAAGCTGTTCGCGCACAATGCGTTGCACTTCTTCGTCGCCGCCATGGGCCGCCTCCGCGGCGCGGAACGATTCAGCGACCTGGCGCAGGACGCCGAGGTCACGACGGCCACGCGGGAACTTCTCGAGGGCGAAATCGCTCCCGCGCTCTGGAAGGACTGCGCCTGGCGGATCGGCCGGGGCGAGTTCGATGAGTACGTCGCGCGGCTGCCGGGGCGGCTCTTCTCGCCGACGCTGCGCGACCTCATCGCGCGCGGCGTGCGCGGCATCCAGGAGAAATTCGCCGACAACGAGCGTGCGCTCGGCGGCCTGCGCCTGCTCCTGCGCAACGGCGTCCGGCCGAACCGCTATTACGACCTGCTCGCCGCCGGGCTGGAAGTGGCGCGCCGCGACGCGAAGCCGGAACTCGCCGCGGCGCTGTTCGAGAAACTCCCCGGCGAGGAAGTGCGCCGCGAAGTGGAAGCGCGATGGAAGAAACTGCGATGAGCCAGGCGGATCGTTCCTCCGACGAAAAATACATGCACCTCGCCCTGCAGGAGGCGACCGCCGCCCTCGATCACGGCGACGTGCCGGTCGGCGCGGTCATCGTCCACGAGGGCGCCGTCATCGCCCGCGCGCACAACCAGCGCGAGCAGCTCAAGGACCCGACCGCCCACGCCGAAATGATCGCGCTGACCCAGGCCTCCGCGGCCCTCGAGGCGTGGCGCTTGACCGGCTGCACCCTGTATGTTACGGTTGAGCCGTGCGTCATGTGCGCCGGGGCGCTGGTCCTGGCGAGAGTGTCGCGGCTGGTGTACGGCGCGGATGATCCCAAGGCCGGAGCATGCGTTTCGCTCTACCGGATCCCTTCGGACCCACGGCTGAATCACAGCATCGAGACGGCCTCCGGCGTGCTCGCGGAGGAGTCCGCCCGGATGCTTCGGGAGTTCTTTCGCGCGAGACGTTAGCCCGGTTGCTGCCGTGCAAGAACGGAGAGGTGCCAGAGCGGTTGAATGGGCCGGTCTCGAAAACCGGTGTCCGGGTAACCGGACCGAGGGTTCGAATCCCTCCCTCTCCGCCATTTGATGTTGCTGTCAGTATGAAACCGTCTATTCTTGTTGATATGCGGGTGACCAAACATTACTGCTGGAGGGACACATGTACTTATCTAAGAAAGTATGTCTGATCGCCATGGCCATTCTCTGCTCTGCGCTTGCCCAGAACGCTCGAGCCGAAAAAACCGATACCATCACTCAATACGGGATCACATGGAAACTAAGTCAACCGACCGAGGTCGGGCAGTTTGTGACCGGCGACTACTATGTCGTGGGCGACTGCGAGGTTGTTTCCGTCACGCCTCCTCCCGGTAATGGACGGAACGGATGCGAGCTGAATCCGCCGCTCGATGACAATCACAGCGGATATGACAGCCGCGAAGAGGGACATCGTTACGACGCCAAGATGTGCACGCCACTGCCGGTTCGCATGAAGCCGGGCGATGCGCTCATGTCCACCATCAGCGTGACCGACCAGGAATACAAGACGACCACTCGTCGCTGGCTTCGAAAGATGGTCGTATCGCCCTGCCCGGTGAAAAGCGCCTGCGTGCTCACCTGCCTTGCCGCCGCCGTGCCGGCGGATGCCTTTCGTCCGTCCTACTGCGACCGGTCGCAGAAGATTTATCTGGCAAGCAACCTGAAGCGGAACCTTCTGCCGAGCCTGCCGTACGGCCGGGATACGGTGGATACCGACCTCGGCCCCGTATCGCTGAAGGAACTTGAAGATCATTACATGCGGGTCTGGCTCGATCTGGTCTTCTTTTCCTTCGACGCGCCCGTGGAATACCAGCCGCAGTATGGCAGAGAATTAACCGAAGCGCCCGGCCTCGCCACGTTGCTCCTGGAGACGGATTTGCCGCTGGAGAGAAAAGAGAGGCTTCTGATCGGCGTGGTGCAGAACGGGATTGATCTGTGGGGCATTGTGAGAGCCGGCTTCCATGGATGGCAGGCGCACGGAGGGCATGGGTCCGGCAGGAAATGGCCGATCGTGTTTGCCGGGATGATGCTCGGCGACGATGAGATGGCCTCACCCACTAAGACGTATCCCAAGGTGCAGTTCGGGGAAGACATGCAGACCCTGTTCAAGCGTAGCTGGACGGGAGCGAACGTGGTTTACGCAGGGCATAACGGCGTGGATCGAAATGGAGAGGACGTCAATAAGAAACAGCCGGGATGGGGTCAGTACGAACATCTTCAGCCGAAGGACTGGCCGATTGATCCGGACGAGCCCGGCATGAACGAAGGTTACCGCCGTTTGAACGGGCCTCCGTGGGTCGGCGAAGCGCTGGCGGCGAGGATTATGCACGCGGAAAAATACTGGGACCACGACGCGTTTTTCGCTTATGTGGATCGCTGGATGACGGAGGACGATGCGCCCTTCCGCAAAATCATCCAGGAGCAGACAACCTTCCCGCCTTATCCTTCACGCGGGCTGACCTATCCTTCCTATGATTGGCAAAGACAGACGTGGTACCCATTCGTGATGGAAATGTGGAATAAATACCGCGACAATCTTCCGCCGGGCCCGAATGGCGAGAAGACCCCGCCGGCGGAAACGACTTGGAAGTAGATTGAATCCTTCGCCCCAGGCATGAGACGGCGCGGGCTACTACATCCGCAGCGCCAAGGCCATCATTGTTTTCTTCTTCACGGCGTTCACGAGACCGCGCAATAATGCCAACCGGATGTTTATCACAAACATAAGTGCGATGCAGACACAACCGGCTGCTGCGCAAAAGTGCATGGCGTAAATGAAGCCGTTCGCTTGCAAGGTATTCATAATGAGCGGCGGATAGTTAAGGGCATAACCGCAAAAGAACATAACCACGGTGAAGGCGGATGCCAGACAATAGCCGGAAATTGCGCCGGATATAGTTAGATGCAACTGGCTCTGCCAGGATACTATTTCAACAAGCGCTAGAGCCAGCCTGTCCTGGGGCAGCGTGCTGATGATGTCGCCATCCTTGGTGAAAATATTCTGAGAGAATAAAAACTTGCGACGAGCCGCGCATTTCTGCCACTCGGCGGCAAGCCTCTTTCCTTTCGGTCCGCGTGAAAAGCCGCCCGCCAACCGATCACAGGTGTTTCGCAATTGGTCGGGGCACAGACAGACCAGCCCGGCGAAGACAAGGACCGCCAGGCCGGCGATGCCTATCCACTCAGGGGTTGTCATTGCCACTCCGCTCCAGCGCCCGCACCGGGAAGTTCCGCTACGGCTTGACCGGTTCGTAGAACCCGCGGCCGAGATAGCGCAGCTTGCCCTGGCGGACCAGTTCCTGCCAGACCGATTCGGGCCACTCGCTGGGCGGGATAATGCCCGCGACGGTGGACTTGGCGCCCTTGGTCAACGGATTGCGGCCCAGCTTCGATTCCTCGTCCAGCACGGTGAGCGAGAACCGCTTTCGAAACGCCTGTAACGCTTTGGCGCAGATGTCGCCGCTGGGCGCATCGGGGACGGCGCCGGCAACCGGAGGGTTTCTAAACTCCTCGACCAGGCCTGCCAAACCCGCCGCGTCGCGCATGCCCACGACATCGCCCACGCGGTCGGCCGGCAACGGGGTCTTCTGGAGCAGACGGTACACCTGCTTCCACTCGCCCGACGCCCGGCGCGGGTCGTCGTAGGCGCGGATGGCCGCTATCAGTTTATCGAGCGCTGCCAAAATCGCCGGGTCGGGGATCATCTTCGTTGCCTGTAATGAAGTGCCGGAAGATGTTCATATCTTCTGGCGTTTTATTCTCCCGCGACACATGATATCATTCTGGCGCTGTCGTTCACAATTGCAAAGGTGTTATCGAGGGACGCCCACTTCATGCGTCTCCCCATTTGCCTGATGATTGACGATCCTGCGCCCCTGATCAACGTCTACTGGTGGCACGTCGCCGCCCGGCAGAAAAGCGATGCGCCGGTTGAAGCCACGGGCGAACCGGTGCTGCGCGACGTGCCGCTCGATTTCATGCGCGAATTCGCCGACGTGGTTGCCGCCTGCAGTTTCCGCGGCAAGTTCACGGTCTTGCCCCATCCTGCGGGGCTGGGCAGGATCACCGAGGGATGGCCGGGCTGCGACCGGCGCGCGCTGGCGGAGTGGATCGCCATCGCCCGTGAGAGGCTTATGGGGCGGATGGATATCACGCCGGAAATCCTCACCCATGCCGCAGCGCTGGACCTGGAGACAGGCGCGCTCCTCTCCGAGAACGAGCGCGACTGGTCCATCCATCAGACGGCCGCGACCCTGACGCCGTATATCGCTCATGCCCTGCAAATCCTCAAGGACGCGGGGCTGGAAGCCACCGGGGTCACTTCGCCCTGGAACTTCGGGCAGGCGGTGGAGGATGAGTATCAGCGCGCCATCCGCACGGCAATGCGGCAGGTCAGCGGGCGCGGACAATCATGGTATTTCTTGCACATGGATACCCGCGCGACGCGGTTTCTATCGCGTGTGGTGTGGCGCGAGAAGGACGACTGGCTGGTCAGCATCGTGGCGCAGTGCGACGATTATCTGTGGAAAACGATGCAGACGGCCGACTGCAGCGACGAGTATGTGCGGACGCTGGCTTCCGAGTATTTGACCGAGGACGGCCGAAGCGGCCGGCTGGCGGAGTTGTTCCGCGCCGGGACGCCGATGGTTTTGGTCACGCACTGGCAAAGCCTGTTTTCGAACGGTCGCCGCACGGGCCTGCGAGCACTGGCGGAGGTAGGACGGCGCGTGCGCGCGGCGTGGAAGTCGGACGCGCAATGGATGACCTGCGGCGAGCTGGCCGCTCACGTGGCGACCGGCGATTTGACGTCTTCCATTCAGGAAAGGCACTGTCCGCCATGACCCCTCGCGACGTTGTCCTTGCGGCGATCCGGTTCGAGAACCCTCCTTATGTCCCCTGGAACGTGGGCTTCACGGTGAAGCCGGCGGAAAAGCTCGCGCGGCATTTCGGGTCCAGGGACCTTCAGCCGTTCATCAAGAACCATGTGGGCGATCTCAAGTCCCCGACTCGCGACTTCCTCGAGGAATCGCCGGGGATGTTTCGCGACGCTTACGGAGTCCTGTGGGACCGCACCGTGGACAAGGATATCGGCACGCCTTGCGAATACCCGTTGCGCGAGCCGACGCTGAAGGGGTACTCCTTTCCCGCGCTTCGTCCGAGAGAGAACAAATATCGGGAGCTGATAGGCTCATGGCCCGGCCTTGCCGTGCGGTTCGGCATCGGCTTCAGCCTGTTCGAGCGAGCGTGGACGCTGCGCGGCATGGAGAACCTCCTGATGGACTTCGTGGCGCGGCCGCGCTTTGTCCACGAACTGCTCGACGCGATTTGCCAGCACAACCTGCAGCTCATCGAATGGGGATTGCAGTTCGACCCCGACCTTGTCTATTTCGGCGATGACTGGGGCCAGCAGCGCGGACTGATCATGGGGCCCAAGCTCTGGCGGGAGTTCATCAAGCCGAGGCTCAAGCGGATGTACAGCCGCGTGCGCGAGGCGGGGAAGCTCGTCAGCATACACTCCTGCGGAGACGTGGACGAGCTGTTTGACGACTTGGTGGAACTGGGCCTCAACCTCTTCAATCCCTTCCAGCCCGAGGTGATGGACATCTATGCCCTCAAGAAAAAGTATCACGGACGGCTGGCTTTTCATGGCGGCTTGAGCATTCAGCGGGTGCTGCCGTTCGGCACGCCGGATGAGGTCCGCGCCGAGACGCGCCGGCTGATCCGCGAGATCGGACGAGGCGGAGGCTACATCTTCGCCCCGGCGCATGACGTGCCCGGCGACGTCCCCCTGGAGAACATCCTCGCCTTCATGGAAGTCCTCCAAAACCAACCCGGGTTCCGCGAAATGAGTTGGCCCTCGTGAGAGCGCTTTCGCAGGCGCTCAAGTCCGCATGTGTCGCCAGAAGTCGCGGCGGAACGTGCTGGGAGGCATGCCGCACCGCTTGCGGAATGCCTTGGAGAAGTGGAAGGCGTCGCAGAAGCCGGTCTGCCGGGCAATGGCGTCCATCTTCAGGCCGCGCAGCAGCAGGTTGCGGGCCAGTTCCATCCGCAGATCGGCCAGCGCGGCCATCGGGCTCTGGCCGGCTTCCCAGGCGTAGCGGTGCGAGAAGGCCGACGGGCTCATGCGCAGGTGCCGGGCGACGGCGGCGATGGTGATCCGCTCGGCCAGCCGCGGGCGGAAGAACTCCCGGGCGGCATCCGCGAGGCGCTTGGCCGGCGCGGCGCGGCCGCCGGGCAGGCTGAAGCCCGCGCCGATCTGCCTGATCTCGCCGGCCCGCTTGCCCGCGGCGGGGAGCGCCGGAAGCGAGCAGAGCAGCGCCAGGATCGCGGCCAATTCGCTCTGCGCCCGCCAGAAGCCCGCCTCGCCCGCGGTCGCGCCGGCCTGGGCCATCTCGTGGAGGTGCGGTTCCAGCAGGCGCGCGGGGTCGGAGATTCGCACGAACCGCCGATGAGGGTCCACCAGCCGCCGCAGCGCCGCCTCCTCGCCGCCGGCGAAGATCACCCACGCCTCGCGGACGGGCCCGCGAAGAGCGGAGGTGTCCTCCCAGTACGGCGTGCCGGGCGGGTAGAGGTGAACGGTGCCGGCCGCCCGCGCCTCCCAGGGAGATCGCGGAGAGCCCACGCGCGCCAGGCCGCAGTCGGACCGCGCATAGTCCAGCACCCAGAGCTTGTTGAGGTGGCGGTGGGTCGGGCCGCCCGCGGGCGGTCGTTGGCCGTACTGCGCGGAGACGACCCGCGGCAGGACCGCCGCCGGAGCCATCGTCCAGGTATGACCGATCCAGGCCGGTTTCATGCTTGCAAGATTATACATGAAGAATGCCGTTTTTTCCATTCCCCTTCGGCCTTGTGGCGAGGAGAATGGAGAGTCGTTTCCAGTTGGATTCGCTCTCAGGAGAAGAACCGTGGAAAAACTGGCGTTGGACGGCGGGCCGAAGGCGTATCCGGGGATGCAGGGGAAAAAGGAGCCGAAGATCGGCATGGATGAGTTCGTGGCCATAGCCGAGCGGTTCGGGTTCAGCGCGGAGGCGATCAAGCGCATCCGGGCGGCCGTCTCGAACGCGGACCTCCAGGACGGCGAGGCGAACCTGGCACGGTACTACTGCCCCAACCCGCAGCGGCCGGCCGGGCCGAAGTTCGAGGCCCTGGCGCGGAAGAAGTTCGGCGTGAAGTACGCGCTCGCGGCGAGTTCGGGCACGGGCGCCCTGCACGCGGCATTCGTGGCGGCAGGCGTCGGGCCGGGCACCGAGGTCATCGTGCCGGCCATCGGCTTCATGGCGACGGCCTCCAGCGTATTGCTCGCCGGCGGCGTGCCGGTCTTCTGCGACGTGGACGAGTCGCTGCACATGGACCCCGCGAAGCTCGAAGCCTGCATCACGCCCCGGACGGCAGCCATGGCGCCGACGCACCACTGGGGCGGAGTGGCCGATATGGACCCGATCCTGAAGATCGCGCGGAAGCACAACCTGAAGGTGATCGAGGATTGCGCGCAATCGCCCGGCGCGAAGTACCGCGGCAAGTACGTCGGCTCGATCGGCGACCTGGGCTGCTTCAGCATCTCGGCGTACAAGATCATCGGCGGCGGCGAGGGCGGCATGGTGACCACGAACGACGAGCGGCTCTACGAGCGGGCCTGCCAGCTCGCCGAGTGCGGCGGGCTGTGGCGCAAGGACCGATTCGCCCCGCCCCGCTACGAGGGCGAGCTGTTCTTCGGTACGAACTACCGCATGTCGGACCTGGAAGCCGCCGTGGACCTGGTGCAACTCGGAAAGCTGGACGACGTCGTCCGCCGCTACCACGACGTGAAGACGCGGATCGTTCAGCAGCTCACGCCGTGCCGGCAGGTCGTTCCGCAGAAGGTGAACGACGCGGACGGGCAGATCGGCTACCTGCTGCGGTTTTTCCCGCAGACGACGGAGCTGGGCGCGAAGATCGTGGCGGCCCTGAAGGCCGAGGGCGTTTCGTGCGGCACGCGCGGCTCCAAGGGCGGCCCCGACTGGCACCATTATTCGTACATGTTCCCGGTGGTGCTGAAGGCTCCGATGGCGGCCGGCGCGTCGCCCTTCACCGACCCGCGCTACACGAAGGCCGGCGGAAAGGCGGAGTATCACCGCGGCGGCTGCCCGGTGGCCGACGATCTGTACGACCGTTGCGTGTCCGTCTACCTCGACCAGTGGTACTCGCCGGCCGACTGCGACAACATCGCCAAGGCGATCAACAAGGTGCTGGAAGCGTATTGCACGCCGGATCCCGCCGCGGCGAAGTGGCAGTAGCAGCGGCAGTATAGTGGAGTGATTCCCATGGAACCGATCCGCTGGAACTACTTCGACGCGCACTGCATCGTCGGCCGGCACTGCAAGCTCGAGGCCGGCGGCCTGCACACGGCCGACGAGCTGCTGGAGGAGATGGACTATTACGACATCGCCGAGGCGCTCGTCGTGGACAGCCTTTCGCGCGAGAACCATCCGTACGAGGGCAACCGCCGCGTGCTGGAAGCGACCGCGGGCCGGCCGCGACTGCACCCTGCCTGGGCCGCCCTGCCGCCGGGCACCGACGAGCAGCCCGCGCCGGCGGAACTCCTGGCGCAGATGCGAAAGCACCGCGTCGGCGCCCTGTTCCTCTACACGGCGCAGTACCGGATTTCCCTGGCCGACTGGTGCATTGACGCGCTCCTGGAGCCGCTGGAAGCCGCCGGCGCGCCTGTATTCCTTTGCGCCGCCGAGATCGGACCCGGCTGGGAGAACCAGGACCAGACCGACTGGAACGCCGTCGTGGACCTGTGCCGCCGCCGGCCGAAGCTGCCGGTCATCGTCAGCGAGTTCCGCATTCGCCGCGGCCAGCGGCAGGCCTATCGCGCGCTGGACGCCTGCCCCAACCTGCGGATCGAGTTGGCCGGCTGGTGGCTGCACCACGGTATCGAGTACATCACCCGGCGATGGGGCGCCGAGCGGTTGATCTTCGGCTCCAACTGGCCCCGCTTCGGCCAGAACATGACCATCGCCCCGCTCTCCTGCGCCGACATCAGTGACGCCGACAAGCGCAAGATCGCCGGAGACAACCTTCGCGGGCTGATCTCCTGGTGCAGGCCGGCGCATCCGAAAGTGCCCCACCGCCCGGCCGCGGACGAGTTCGTCGAGTTCGGGCGCACCGGCCGGCGGCCGGCGACCATGGAATTCCACGATTGCCACGGCCACCTCGGCGGACACGCCGCCCACTACCATCTGCCCGACTGCGATCTGGAAGGGATCGTCCACGAGATGGATCGGCTGGGCGAGCGGAAGATCTGCGTCTTCAGCTTCGCGGGCGTCCACGGCGACGAGAAATTCGGCAACGATTACGTGGCCGAGGCCGTGCGGCTGCACCCGGACCGGTTCGTCGGCTTTACTCTGTTGAACCCCCATCGCGGGCGCGACGGGATGCTCCGCGAGCTGGAACGATGTTCGCGCCTCGGCCTGCGGGGCGTAAAGCTGATCCCTTATTACCAAGGCTACCCGGAGGAAGGCCCGTTGATTGACGTGGCCGTGCAGTGGGCGCACGAGCGGAAGCAGGTTATTCTGGACCACAGTTGGGGCTCGCCCGCGCAGATGGAGCGGCTGCTGAAAACGTATCCGAACGCCTGCCTCATCACCGGCCACTGCAACGTGGCGTACGCGGAATTGATGAAGCAGTTCGCCAACCTGTTCGTCTGTTCGTGCCCGCTCATCGGCCCGCGGGCGTGCGAGGAGACGGTGGCGAAAATCGGCGCCGACCGCCTGCTCTTCGGCAGCGATCTCCAGGACCTGCCCATCGCCTGGGGGCTGGGTCCGATCCTCTTCTCGCGGCTGCCGGTCGAGTCGAAGAAGCTCATCCTCGGCGGGAACATACGCAGAATCCTGGAGCAGTACAGCCTGAAGCCGTGAGTGTGCTCGAGTCAGTTTCTTTGAGCTTATCCCTCTGAGAGGACCGTCATGGCGAAGGCCAAGTCGAAACAGGGCATCGAAATCCTCTCGCAAACGCCCGCGACCGGGAGCGAGTTTCCGCAGGGCGTCATTCGGCTGGAGTTCCGCAGCAATATTGACGGAGCGAAGGACTGGGCGCTCCTCTGGCCGCCCGAGCGCGGCGGTCATTGGTGCGTGGTCATTCACGGCTACGGCTCGAACGGCGACCAGATATTCGTGCGCGAGGACATCCGGCGGGACTGGCTGCCGCGCTTCCGCGACCGCGGCATGGGAATCCTGGCGCCGAACCATCGCAACAACGGCTGGATGGGCCCGCGCGCGGCGGCGGACCTGCACGCCCAGCTCGAGTTCGTCCGCCGCGAGTTCGGCGCGAAGCGGTTCACTTTCATCTCCGGCTCGATGGGCGGAAGCTGCAACCTGATCTATGCGGTGCTGCATCCCGACGACGTGTCGGCCGTCGTGGCGCTCTGCCCGGTCACCGACCTGGGCCCCTTCTACAGTTGGCGCGACGCCAACGTGCCGCCGGCATCGGTCGCCGGCTCCCTCGCGGACATCCGCGCGCAATACGACGGCTCGCCGGCGGAGCGGCCGGACATCTATCGCCGCCATTCTCCCCTGAAGAACGCGGCGCGGCTGACGATGCCCCTTTACCTGTGCCACGGCGACGCGGATGCCATCGTCCCCGTCGAGGAGTCCCGCGCCCTGGCGGCTGTGTGCAAGAATCCCCGTTTCCGCTATCGCGAACTGCCCGGCGGCCACCACGATTCGCCCCTCGCGCCGGACATCATGGACGAGGCGCTCGATTGGGTCCTCGGCCCAGCCGGTGCGGGAAGTTGAGCGAGGGTCAAAGGACGCGAGAAAGACGCATTTTTTGATCGCCGGATAACCCGGAGGAAAGCCCATGCGGATCAAGCAATCGTTCTGCTACCCCTGCTTCAAGCGGAAGGAGCGGAGCCTGGCCGAGCTGTGCAACGCGGCCGCGAAAATCGGCTATGCGGGCGTCGAGCTGTGGTTCCGCGGCCCGGACTTCGATGAGCTTGCCGCCGCGGCCAAGGGCGCCGGCCTCGCACTCGCGTCCATGTGCGGCCATGAGACTCTCGGCGACGGCCTCAACAAGCGGTCCAACCACGACCGCATCGAAGCCGAGGTCCGCGAGTCGCTGGAGATCGCCTCGCGCCTGGGCATCCCGGGCCTGATCTGTTTCAGCGGCAACCGCAACGCAGGGCAAGCCGACGCCGACGCCATCGAGGCGTGCGCCGAGGGCCTGCGCCGCGTCGCTCCCTACGCCGAGGCCAAGGGCATCAACCTGAACGTCGAACTGCTCAACTCCAAGGTGGACCACGCCGGCTACCAGGCCGACCACACCGCCTGGGGCGCGGCGGTCTGCCGCAAAGTCGGGTCCCCTCGGGTGAAGCTGCTCTACGACATCTACCACATGCAGATCATGGAGGGCGACGTAATCCGCACGATCCGCGAGAACATCGCGCACATCGGCCACTTCCACACCGCAGGCAACCCCGACCGCAAGGACCTGGACGACGCGCAGGAGTTGAACTACGTGGGCATCTGCCGGGCCATCGCGAGGAGCGGATACGGCCTCTACGTCGCGCATGAGTTCACGCCCCGCGGCGACCCCATCGAGGCGCTGCGGACCGCGTTCGCAATCTGCAATCAGGAATAGCGGCGCGGGCGTCGCTCCGGCACGCAGGCGCCTCTTCTGCCCGGCGGGTGAAGTTGTTTACCGGCCCTCATTGAAGTTCCCGCAACTGCACATTGCGATAGCGGACGACAGTCTTAGTGCCACCGCTAAGCGCCCCAAACCCGACCAGGTAGGTCGTAATGTGCGCCGGGATTTGCATGGGTGAACTGGCGTTCTGGAAAACTTGAACCGCATTGGCGGAGGCGGTCACCTTCCCGTTCCGGAAAACGAAATCAAACGAGTTGGCGGCATCATTCAAGGTAGCATGTTTAGCGATCTGTTGCGTTGATGACCAGGTGTCGCCGAAGTACATGACGGTGCCTTCCCTAAAGGCCCGCCTGAAGCCAAACGCATACCAGTCCCAACCCTTGATGTCCGGCCGACCCATGACCAGGCCCGCCTCGAAATTCCCGTCGGACGAACTGATCATCTCAAATTGGCCGCGCACCTCGAAGTTTGCGCTCACGCGGGCCTTCGAGAACAACATGTGGCCTTTGGGTCCGAATTCCACTTCCAGCGCGCCATCCGCGAGTCGCCGAACCTTGCCCAGGCTGATCATCCAGATGGGGTCCTGGACGTTTGCCGGCATCAGGTCCACCCATTCGCCCTGGTGCAGGCGATTCTCGACCGCAAGCTGGGCAAGCCGGTACTGACTGAATTCCTTCGTCCGCGCGTCGGCGGCGGGAAGGGACGCCAAGTCGGTATACTGCTTCAGTGCGGACGCGACATTATTCGCGTCGAAGGCGGTTTCTGCGGCGGCAACTGCGGCGCCGGCGGGACCGGTGCGGGCGGCGACTTCCAGCGGCATGCGAGAGAGGTCAGTTCCCCAGTCGAGCAGATTCCCCGGCACTGGTTTCCAGTCCATAGCTTCCAGTTGTTCGCGGGCCAAGCCGTAGTCCCCGGCGAAATAAGCGACCACCGCGTACGAAGTGCGCAAGCCATTGCGCTGAGGCGCTCGCTCCGGTACGGCAATGTAACCCCGGAACATTTTCTTCAATTCCGGCCAGATGTCGGCGCGGCTGTAAATATGCCGCTCGGCCGACAAACCCATTTCCTGTTGCACGTCCCCGACGCACTCAATGAATTCGTACGGGACATCGGTGTCAAACCGTCCCGTGTTAAGGGCGGTCCGGCCCAGCGCCAGCAGGGCCTCCAGATTGCCGTGCCAGCGAGGGCGCAAACCCCAGCGCATCTCCGACCAGGCGTCCGGATAGTCTATTTGCGCAGCCAGCGTGCGGTCAAACCAGACGCGCATTTCCTGAATACCCGAGTCCCCGAGGGACACTTTCATCATAAGGCATGGCGCCATTGGAAAGTCGGGCTGCAATTTCCACGCCTGGGGCAAAACCTTCCGCGCCTCGGCCAGGTTCTCCCCGAACCCTTGCCAGCCTTTCTCCGTAACGGTGTTGGCGTAACCGCCGCCACGCGCCTGCCACGCCGCGTTGATATGACGCTCGCCGTCCAGCACGAGCGCAAGCCACTGGTAGGACGGTCCGGCGTTATGCACGATTTCGCATATGGCGGCGCCGTTGCGCGCGAGAAATTGTGTTCCCCAGCCGACCACGAAAATGTCCGCAAGTTCCTGCTGGTCGCCGGGCGTGAAACTGCCGTCGGTAAAACATTTCGTCAACAGCTTCAGAGCGGCGACGCCCACTTGGTCAGCCTCGCCGGAAGCCTTGATCCGCATCAACTGAGCGATGCACTGGGCTCTGGCGAAAAGTTGCGGATACGCCTGGTAGCCGCTCCCGACATACGCCGCGAAGGCGCGCTTGTAGCGGCGGATGGAGTCGTTGCAGTCCCCGGTGTTATTAGCGACCACCGTCAGCGCCAGCGGGTCGGTGCAATTGGGGTCGTTGGCAAGCCGCTCGCTCTCATCTTCCAACGACAGCGTGTTGTTTGTCTCCGGGCCTCCATGAGTGCGGGCAAGCCAGACGCGGATAAACTCCATCACCTCGGCGTCACAGGCGGCATTGTGCTGGCCGTGCTTTTGATAACTTTCCAGCCATTGGCGGCTGGTGAACGCAAGAGCTCTTTTTTGAACGTCCCATACGGTCAGCGTTTTGACGCTCCCGTCCACCGGTTGGCTGGCCACGGCTACGGGATCCGGCTCGCCGAAACCGGCTAATTTCTGCGCGCCACCGGGCGGCGCGAGCTGGATGGTGATTGTCCCATTCCTATAAGGGAAAGCACCTGCCTCTCTGAAGTTCCCTCCAATGCAGAGCATGCCGACGATAGCACATGTCTCCATAAGCCACGAGCTTTTCCGGCCGTTCATAGTATGGTCTCCTTTGCGCCGCTTGCGTTGCCTCTTGTCACAGCCGGGAATAGCGGTATGACCCGTTGTAAAGGCGTTAAGACAGCAAGTGCTGTAAATATAGAGGCCGCAGGCACCGCCGTCAAGCGCTTCTTGGCCGTCTCATCCGGAATTCCCGATTCGACTGTATAACCCGAAGCGTGACACTGCCCGGCAGGCTCTGCAAAGCGCGCTGCCTGTCGTTTGACTTCCCGGCAGGATTTGGGCTAGAGTCGCGCTATTCTCGGTGCTTATTCGACTGGAATTCGGGCTCGTCGGCGCATCGGAAAGGGATTTTGTGCGATGGTGAAACGAGTCGGCGTGCTGACCAGCGGCGGCGACTGCCCCGGCCTGAATGCCGTCCTGCGCGCCGTCGTGCGCGCGGCGATCTCCGTCCATCACCTCGAATGCGTCGGCGTCATGCGCGGCTGGCGCGGGCTGATGGACGGCTTGACGACGCCGCTCAATATCGAGTCCGTCAGCGGCATTCTTCCGCGCGGCGGGACAATCCTGCGCACCTCGCGCACCAATCCGTTCATCACTCCCGAAGGCCCGAAGCAGATCATGGCCAACGTCCAGCGGTTCAACCTCGACGGCGTAATCGTCATCGGCGGCGTGGACACGTTCACGGTGGCGAACCGGCTTTATAAGGAGCATGGTTTCCGCGTGGTCGGCATCCCCGCGACGATTGACAACGACGTCGAAGGCACGGAGGCCGCCTTCGGGTTCGACTCGACGGTCAACATCGCCACCGAGGCGATTGACCGCGTCCACACGACCGCCGAGTCGCACGACCGCGTGATGATCATCGAGGTCATGGGCCGGCTCTCCGGCTGGATCGCCGTCTTCGCCGGCCTCGCCGGCGGCGCGGACATGATCCTGATCCCGGAGCGGCCGTTCATGCTGCAGGAGATCTCCGACGCCATCATCCACCGGCACGACCGCGGCAAGGACTTCAGCATCGTCGTCGTCGCCGAAGGGGCGCGGATCAAGGACCGGCCGGAGAATGACGGCGTTTACGTCACCGCGGACAGCCCGCCGGACGAGTTCGGCCGGTACCGGCTCGGCGGGATCGGCTCGGTCATCGCCAAGGAGATCGAGAAGCGCACCGGCTACGAGACGCGCGTGACGGTGCTCGGCCACATCCAGCGCGGCGGCACGCCCACCGCCTTCGACCGGGTCCTCGCCGGAAGGTTCGGCGTCGCCGCGATGGGCCTGGTCGTCAAGGAGCAGTTCGGCCAGATGGTCGCCCTGCAGGCCAACCATATCATCGGCCTGCCCCTCGAAGTCGCCGCCGACAAGCGCCGCACCGTCCCCGATGAATTCTACGACGCCGCGAAGGTGTTCTTCGGCTGAACGGGCCCGCTTGGACGGCTATCCGCTGCAGCGCGCACAAATCGGCAGTCGCTGGACAAAGAAAGCGCCAAGAGAAAATGAACACGACCACGATCACGACGCACACGCAGTTCCAGGTCGGGGCGGTGGACCCGAGGATTTTCGGCGGGTTCCTCGAGCACATGGGGCGCGCCGTTTACGAGGGCGTCTATGATCCCGATTGTTCCCATGCCGACGAGGAAGGATTCCGGCGCGACGTGATGGAGGCGCTGAGGCGTCTGCGCATGACGGCGTTGCGATATCCGGGCGGGAATTTCGCCTCCGGTTACCACTGGATGGACGGCGTCGGGCCGCGGGAGAAACGCCCCACCGTTCGCGAACTGGCATGGCAAAGCGTCGAGCCCAACCAGTTCGGGACGGACGAGTACATCCGCCTCTGCCGGAAGATGGACTGGACGCCGATGCTGACCGTCAACCTCGGCACCGGCACGCCGGAAGAGGCCCGGAACTGGGTGGAATACTGCAACTGCCCCGCGGGGACAAGATACGCCGACCTGCGCAGCGCGAACGGAGCCGTTCAACCGTACGGGGTCAAGCTATGGTGCCTGGGCAACGAGATGGACGGGCCCTGGCAACTGGGGCACGTGCCCGCGGACCAGTACGCCATCCGGGCGCAGCAGGCGGCCAAGATGATGAAGGACGCGGACCCGACGATTGAAGTGGTGGCCTGCGGCTCGTGCACGGTGACGATGCCGACCTACATGGACTGGGACCGGCGCGTGCTGGAGTACCTGGGAGACGCGGCGGATTACATCAGCCTTCACCGCTACGTCGGCAACCGCAACGGCGACACGCCCGACTACCTTGCGGTCACCAACAGCATTGACCGGCAGATCGAGGAGATGGACGCGGCGTGCCGTTTCGTCCAGGCCAAACGCGGCAGCAGGAAACGGCCTTATCTCTCTTTCGACGAGTGGAACGTATGGTACAAAGCGCACGGGATGACCGGCGAAGGGAAAAAATTCCCGCACCTGATCGAGGAGGTCTACAACCTGGAAGACGCGCTGGTCGTCGCCGGCTTCCTTCACAGTTTCATCCGGCACGCGGATGTCGTCAAGATTGCGAATATCGCTCAGATCGTCAACGTGATTGCGCCGGTGCTCACGCGCGGGGATCAGATGCTCGTGCAATCCATCTTCTACCCGTTCGAGATGTTCTCCAGCCGGAGGGACGGCGCTTCGCTGCGGACCGTTGTGGACGGCGACGCTTACGAGGGGACGGTGAACGGAAGCGTGCACTACGCAGATGCCAGCGCCATACTCGGCAGCGGCGGACAGCTCCACCTGTTCGTCACCAACCGAAGCATGGATGACTCGATGGAGGTGCGCCTGAACGTGGCCGACCGGGCGATTCGAGCTCTCGTCAACGCCGAGTTGCTCACGGGGCCGAATGCCAAAGCCGCGAACTCCTACGAGAAGGACAACGTCGTCCGCGCACAGCCCTGTGACGAGGCGATCATCAAGAACGGCCAGGCGTTCTTCAAGCTCCCGCCGCTATCGTTCCTGGCCGCGACGCTGTCACTGGGGTGAGCGAGCGAACGCAGCCGTCACTCGCCCGTCAGCGCCTTCAGATCCGGCCAGAGCTTGTCGCCACTTATTTCCCGGACGCCACGCCAGGTTATCGGCGGTCCGCCTGAATTCAGTAGGTCGCGGAGGAAAGTTCGCGGCAGGGAATGATTCGATGGGAGGTCGCGCGCTCGACGGTCGGCTCGGTCGTTATCGCCCGCCCGCTTCTTCCTTTTCGCGCTTGTGCTGGGCGATGACCGCTTCGGCGGAGCGCGCCGGGACGACGTCGTAGTGGCTGAACTCCATCGTGTAGCCGCCGGTGCCGCCGGTCATCGAGCGCAACTCGGTGGCGTAGTTCATCACCTCGGACATCGGGACGTTGGCGCGGATGATCTGGAGATCCCCGTCGGTGTCCATGCCGATGATGCGCCCGCGGCGGCTGTTCAGATCGCCCGCGATGTCGCCCATGTTCTGGCTCGGCACGGTGATCTCGACGGTGACGATCGGTTCGAGAAGGACCGGCTTGGCTTCCATAAACGCCTTCTGGAAGCACATCGAGGCGGCGAGCTTGAAGGCGGCTTCCGAGGAATCCACGTCGTGGTACTTGCCGAAGTGGAGGATGACGCGCACGTCCTCGACGGGGTAGCCGGCGAGCACGCCCTTGGCGAGGGTCTCGCGCACGCCCTTCTCGACGGCGGGGATGTACTGGTTCGGGATTGAGCCGCCGACGATGGCGTCCACGAACTCGAACCCCGCGCCGCGCTCGCGCGGCTCCATCTTGAACCAGACCTCGCCGAACTGGCCGTGCCCGCCGCTCTGTTTCTTGTGGCGGTAATCGGCCGCCGACGGCACCGTGATGGTTTCCTTGTACGGGATGCGCGGCGGCTTGGTCGTGACGCCGACGCCGAACCGGCCGTTAAGCCGGTGGAGCAGCACGTCGAGGTGGAGCCGGCTCATGCCGGTGACGACCAGTTCGCCCGTGCGCTGGTCGCGATGGATGCGCAGCGTGGGGTCCTCGTCGGCGAGCTTCTGGACGGCGCCGGAGATCTTCTGCTCGTCGCCGCGCGCCTTTGGCTCCACCGCCAGCGAGACCATCGGGGTCGGGAACGCGATCTTCGGCAACTCCACGGACGTGTGCGGCGCGCACAGCACGTCGGAGATCTGGATATTCTCGATCTTGGCGACGGCGAGGATATCGCCTGGGATGCCTTGCGTGACCGGCTGGGTCTCGCGGCCGAACACGCGGAAGAGCTGCGCCACGCGCTCGCTGTTGCCCGTGCGCGCGACCACGGCGTGGGTGTCGTGCGGAAACGTGCCCTGCAGAATCCGGAAGTAGGCCAGCTTGCCGACGAACGGATCGGTGACCGTCTTGAAGACCTGCGCGACCAGCGGCGCCGCCGGGTCCGGGCGCAGCTTGATCTCTTCGTTCTTCTTCGTGTCCTTCGCGACGATCTCGCCCTTCTCCATCGGAGACGGCAGGTACGACGCGATGAAGTCCATCACTTCCCCGACGCCCAGGCCGCTCTTCCCCGCGACATGGAGGATCGGGACCAGCGTGCCCTGCAGGATCGCCTTGCGGAGCGCGCCGACCAGTTCGTCCGGAGAAAGCTTCTCATCATTCAGGAAGCGCTCCATCAGCGCCTCGTCGGCCTCGACGATCTTGTCCATCAGCGCGCCGGTGGCCGCGGCCAGGTCGCCCAGGGTTCCTTCGGGCGCCTGCGCGGGCGGCTGCAGCACGTTCACGACGCCCTTGAAAGCCGCGCCGACTCCGATGGGCAGGTTGTACGGCACGCACTCCGCGCCGAGCGCTTCCTTGATCCGGGCCACGATGCCGGCGTAGTCCACGATATTGTCGCCGTCCATCTTGCTGATCAGGATGACGCGGGCGAGACGGCGTTCCTTCGACGCGGCGTTCATCCGGCGGGTGTTGAGTTCGATTCCGTGCGTGGCGGAGACGTGGAGGAGCGCGATGTCCGCGGCCTGCAGTGCGCAGAGCGCGGCGCCGACAAAGTCCGTGTAGCCGGGGGTATCAACGAGATTGATCTCGATGTCCTTCCAGCGGCAGTGGCCCAGCGCCATGAAGACGCTGCTCTGGCGCTCCTTCTCCTCGTCCTCGAAGTCGAAGATCGAGTTCTTCTCGGCCACGCTGCCGGCGCGGGTGACTGCGCCGGCCTTGAAGAGCATCTGGTCGAGGAGGGTGGTTTTGCCGCTTCCGGCATGGCCGACGGCGACGACGTTCCGGATGTCCTTGCTGGCGTATTCTGCCATGTCAGTGGCCCACTTTCCGGTATGTCATGGGGATTCGCGGCGCGGGAAGCGAGGCGCTTCCACAGGAGGCTTCCCCAGTCGCAACGGATGCAGGAGATTCAGCGCTTGGAGAACTGGAAGCTGCGGCGAGCCGCTCTGCGCCCGTATTTCTTCCGTTCCTTCATGCGGCTGTCGCGCGTGAGCAGGCCGCTTTCGCGCAGGGCCGCGTCCGTGTCGGAGCTGATGCGCCGCAGCGCCCGCGCCACGCCGAGCATGATCGCCTCCGCCTGGCCGCTCAACCCGCCGCCGAAAACGTCGGCGACGACGTCGAACTTCCCGAGCGTTTTCGTGATCTTCAGCGGCGCCAGGACCGAGGCGCGATGGCGCTCGATCGGGAAGAACTGCTCGATCTCCCGCGAGTTGATCTTCACCACGCCGGTGCCGCGGTGCAGCCACACGCGAGCCACCGAACTCTTGCGACGGCCTGTCGCCAATACGGTCGCCTCTTCAACCATGACTTCTCCTGGTGTTTAGTTGCGTAAACTGGCGTACCAAGTTACACAACTAAACACGGCCCAACGAAACCTATAACTCGCCATAACGACGCGGCTTATTGCGGTCATGCTTCCGTGCGGAAATAGGAAACCTATTTCCGCAAGGAAGCACTAGCGTGCCCGTCGTGCCCGCGCGGCGCTTTCGAGCAGCGGCATTTCCTCGGGACATTGCGCCGCGTGCGGGTGTTCCGGTCCCGCGTAAATCTTCAGCCGTTTGAGCAGGTGGTTGCCGAGCGAGCCCTTCGGCAGCATGCGCCGGACCGCCAGGCGGATAACCTCCTCGGGATGCTTCTCGAGCATCGTCTTGATCGGGATGCGCTTCAGTCCGCCGGGATAAAGGCTGTAACGCTGGTACTCTTTCTGCTCGATCTTCCGGCCGGTCAGGCGGATCTTCGAGGCGTTCGTCACGATCACGAAGTCCCCGGTCGCCACGTGCGGCGTGTAGGTGACCCGGTGTTTCCCCATGAGCACGGTGGCGATGCGCACGGCCAGCCGGCCGAGCACTTTGCCGGTGGCGTCCGCGTGGAGCCACTTGCCCTCTATGGAGCCTGTTTTCGCCATATAGCTTTTCATAGCCATGCGCAACAATCTCTCTTTCGGTTTCCGGTCTTTGTCCGAATTCACTGCCGCGGCGGGACAATCCGGCGCAACGAGTTCATTAGTATAATTCCTGGCCGGTGCGCTGTCAACCGCAATTTCCTGTCCGATCGGCGGAAAACGAAAACGACGGCGGTTTTTGCCGCGGGTTTCACGGATTTCCACGGATTACAGAAGGCAAAGAGGAAAGCCGTTGCAGCCTTCTCAGTTCGTTGCCGGTAATCCGTGTAATCCGTGAAATCCGTGGCAAAGCCGTCTTCTTCGTTGCGGCTAATGCGTGGAATCCGCGGCGTTTTCCTTCAGCCAGCCGACGAACGCGCGCGCGCAATGATCGAGGTTCTCCATGCCGCCTCCGCCGCGCAGGGGCGAGCACATTTCGTAAGCGACGGGGCCGTCGTAGCCGCCGGCGCGCAGGCCGGCGAGGAATGTGGCGTTCTCCATATCGCCTTCGCCGATCGGCACGGCGCGCAACAGGTCCGGCTCATGCGTGTAGTTGGTAAGGCCCGGCCGGTATCGCGCGCGCGGCAGGCAAATGTAGTCGGCCAGTGTCGTATAGACCACGTGCGGCGCCGCGCGCTTCGCCGTCTCGTAGAGTTCTTCCCCTCGCACACAGAGAGACCATGGGTCGAGCATGAGCCGGCAGTTCGGCTGGGCGATCTCCCGCAGCAACTCCACCAGGGCCTTGCTATGCACGGCCAGGTCGTGATGGTTCTGGATTCCGATCGTGACCCGGTAAGGCGCGGCGCGCGTGCAGCATTCGCGGATCGCCGCCGCCGTCCGGTCCCACTGCGCGGGCATGAGCATGTCGTCGCGCTCGTATGCCGTGAAGACGCGCACGAGGGAACAGTTCAACCGCTGAGCCATGCGGCAGAGCGACTCGACGTACTGGACCTGCATCTCGCTGAACGGCACGTCGCGGGCTTCGGCGCCGCCGGTGAAGTTCGTGTAGGCGGCCAGGCAGGCGACCTCAAGCCTATGCCGCTCGCACAGCGCGCGAAGCTGGTCGAGCCGATCGTCGGTCCAGTCGAGCGGCGAGAGGTGCGGGCGTTTGCCCATCAGTTCCACGCCGGCGTAGCCCAACGCGGCTGCGCGCGGGATGAACTCTTCCAGCGTCAACCGGGACTGCCCCCACAAGCCGGCATAGCTCACGGAAAACAGGATGGGGCGCATGGCACTTTCCTTAAAGCGCGCAACGGCCAGGCGACGGAAGTGCGATCCGATTGGGCAAATCCGGGTTCGAGGGATAGAGTGGGCGCTTCCGCTCGCTCGGCATGGCCGGCCTGCACGCGGCGAATCGAGTTCCCGTCGCGCTGCCCTACTTCGGCACCACCACAGGTTCCGCCGGGGTTGCCGGGGCCGGTTTCGCCGGTTCCGCCGGCGGCGTCTCCGGCTTGGCCGGGGCCGGCGGCGCGGCGGGGGCGACGGTGGTCTCCGGCAGCTTCACGCCCAACTGCATGGCGCGGTCGGCATTCGTCGTCGTGGCGCGGTTCTGGCAGTCCCTGATGGGCTCGTCGCGGAAATCCTCGCCATAATACAGCACCATCGCCGCGATCCGTGCGGCCATCCGCGCCTGAGCGCTGATCGGAACCGACACCGCGCCGAGAACGCCGTTGGGGCCGACGGCTTCTTTCGCGAAGCTGAAGTCCGGCAGCTTGTTCGCCCGCGAGGTGGCCAGGAGGATTTCCGGCCCCGGCACCGTCGCGCTGCCGCTGGCGTCCTTGAGCACTTCCGAATAGGACGCGATCACAAGCACGTCGGCCTGGCCCTGAACGTCCTTGATGGCCGTCATCCATTCGTCCATCGTGCCCGCGCGCTTGACCTGCACCACCTTGATCGGCAGGTCGCTCGCCCGATCAATCTGCGCGACAATCACGTCACCCTCGATGCTCTTGTCCGCGAGGACGGCCGCGCTGCGCGCCGAGGGCACAACCTCCTTCATCAGTGCGAACAGCTCCGCGACCGGCGCCGGCGCAGTGATGCCTGTGGCCTGGGCCGGGTCGGTCAGCTTGTATGCGGCCGGGTCGCCCGCGATGTCGAAGAAGATGACTTTCCTCGAAAGCTCGATGGCCTTCGGCGCGAAGTCGCGCGCCACGAGGTCGCCCTGCACGAAGACGATGCACGGGTCCGACGCGTGCAGGTTGGCAACGGCCAGGTGGTTCCTCTCCACGCGCCAGACCGGGCTCTCCTGCCCGACCATGTCCGTATTGCAAATCGTCAGGGCGTAGGGAACGTTCTCGCCGCCCATCCGCGTCCGGATCGCCGCAACCGCCTCGGCGACGCGCGGCGAATCGTCGGGGTACTGTGTCACGAGCAGCAGGCTCTTCGGGGCGCAACCGACGAATGAGCAGGCCAGCAGGGCTGCGGCGGCGAACGAGATGGTTCTCTTCATGGACGGGTCCTCCTCGGTTCAGTTTTCTGCCTCGCGGCAGGACAAGGCAAATCCTACTGCCCGGCGCGGCATAAGTCAAACGATCTTATCCCCGAACATTGACAGCGCCGCGGCGGACTGCTACTTTCCTGCGCGGGTTCTCGCAAGGAGGTCTCCGTGCCATGCGCGCGGTGGTGCAGCGGGTAAGCGAGGCGCGCGTCAGCGTGAGCGCCCGGTCGGTCGGCGAGATCGGGAAGGGTCTGCTTGTGTTTCTCGGCGTCGGCGGCGACGATAACGAGGGCGACGCGGACTATCTCGCGGAGAAAATCGCCGGCCTGCGGATTTTCGCCGACGACCAGGACAAGATGAACCGCTCCGCCGCGGACCTCCACGCGGAGGTGATGGTCATCTCGCAGTTCACTCTCTACGGCGACGTGCGCCGGGGCAAACGCCCTTCCTTCAGCGACGCCGCCCCGCCCGAGAGCGCCCGCGCGCTTTACGAATACTTCGTCCGGCGCCTCAGCGCGCTCGGAGTCTCCAAGGTCGCCACCGGCGAGTTCCAGGCGATGATGGACGTCTCGCTGGTCAACGCAGGCCCGGTCACGATCCTCCTCGACAGCCGGAAGACATTCTAGCGCCGCTGCGCTTGCATCCATCCCTGACCGTCGCTAGTCTGTTCTCAGGTTCGCGCGGAATCCGCGCCGGATTTCAATGAGGATCGCCCATGATAGACCCTCGCACTTTCGCCGACCCGGGACCCGAATTCAGAGACGTCACACTGTGGATGCTGAATGACCGCCTGGAGGGCGATGAGCTGGTCCGCCAGTTGGAAGGAATCCGCGCGGCCGGCTGCGGCGCGGTGATCGCCCGCACGTATAACGGTCTGCGAAGCGACTATCCGGGCGAGGGTTTCATGGCCAGCATGGAAACCCTCGTCGCCGCCGCGGGCCGGGTGGGACTGCGTGTGTACTTGCAGGCCGGGTTCATGCCCGCCTGCGTGCCGGACCTGCCAGAACAGTTCTGCCTGCCGGTGCTGACGGCCCGCGCGAAAGGAGCCGCGGCCGACGCGCGCCCGCTCGCGGTATGCGGCGAGGTCTCCATCCACGCGGAACGCGCCGCAGGCCGGCTCGACCTGCTGAACCCGGCGGCGGTGAGTTACTATCTGGACCTGGCCTATGAACGAACGTGGCGCCGGTTCAAGAGCGAGTTCGGCAAGACGATTGTGTCCATGTGGGTGGATGAGCCGCATTTCAACCCGCCGCACATTCCCTGGGGAGACGGGCTGCAGGCCGCGTTCGAGCGTCAGTGGGGCTATCCGCTGGCCGGCGCGGTTCCCAGCCTGTATGGACGGACTGGAAATTGGGAGCTGGTCAGATACCAGTATTGGCGCACAGTGGTCGAGAGGCTGCAGGAGGCCTATTTCGCCCCCATCGCCGCATGGTGCGGCAAGAACCGCCTGGCCTTCAGCGGCCACCTCATGGGAGAGGACTACCTGGAGTCGCAGATCGGCTGGACCGGCGCGACCATGCCGCTGTATCCATTCATGGACATCCCGGGCATTGACCATCTTACGCGCAGCCTGGAATGGGGATGCTACGCCGATGCGGGCGAGCGCGGCGTTCCCTTCCTGCTCACTCCTGCGCAATGCGTCAGCGTCGCCGCCCAGACGCGGAAATCCGCGGCGCTCTGCGAGATGTACGGAGTCAGCAGCCAGAGCCTAACCTTCCGCGATCAGAAGTTCATCGGCGACTTCTTCTTCAGCAAGGGAATCAACGTGCGCTGTCTCCACGGAACGTTCTACTCGCTCGGAGGCCGCCGCAAGCGCATCTACCCGCCGACCATTTCATACCAGCAGCCGTGGTGGCCGGAACAGCGGATGGCCGGCGACTACTTCGCGCGCCTGGGTTACGCCCTGCGCCAGGGCCGCCGCTCCGCCGATGTGCTGGTGCTGCACCCGGTGGAGTCGGCCTTCATGCTCTTTGAACCGTTGCAGTATATCCCCGACGGCGCCGGGCCGCGCAGCAACGTGGAGATTGGAAAGTTGAACGCCTCGCTGGTCGGCGTTCTTCTCTCGCTGACGGAATCGCACCGGAGTTTCGATCTGGGCGACGAGCAGATGCTGGCCAAGATGGGCAGCGTGGGCGCTGACGGCACGCTTCGCCTGGGCGCGATGTCCTACCGGGCCGTGGTCCTGCCCATGCTGCTGACGCTGCGGCGCTCCACCTTGCGGCTGCTGGAGCAGTTCAGGCGCGCGGGAGGAACCGTGCTTGCGGCGGGCGCAGGTCCCGAGCGCGTGGAGGGCGCGCCGGACACGGCGGCTCGAGATTTTGCGGAAACTCTCCGCGGCGAAGGAACACGCCATGCCTGGATTGCGGCGCTGGATGCGGCGCTTCCCCGCCGGCTCCATATCGAATCACCGGGCGAGGCGGCCAACGAATTGTTGCTCGGCGAGCGGGAATTGGAAGAGGGGCATCTAGTATTCCTGTGCAACCGAAACCGCAGCCGTTCGCGGCGGATTTCGCTCCACAGAGAAGGGGCGCGCCGGATTCGGGAACTGGACCCTGTCAGCGGCCGGATCAGCATTGTGGCCGGCGGGAAGAACGGAGATGCGGCGCGCATCAAGACGAGCATGGCGCCGGGCGAGGCGAAACTTTATTTGTTCGAAGACGCGCCTGTTGCCGGAGGGCAGAATGCCGTGGACTCCGCCTCGGTCGAACACCCCGCGGATATCGGTGAAAGCGACGCGGACGAAATCGCGCTGGATGACTCCTGGCAGATCCAAAGGCTTGGTCCGAACGCTCTCACGCTGGACTTCTGCCGTTACAGGACAGGCGAAGGACCGTACTCCGAACCGTTGCCGGTCATTGCCGTTCAGCAGATCCTCTGCGCCCGCCAATACCGCGGCCCGCTGTGGACGCAGCAGGTCTTCAACGTCGAAGCGCTTCCGAAACAGGCATGGCTCGCCGTTGAGAATCCGGAAGAGCAGGCGATTTCGCTCAACGGCAAGGCGGTTGAAAGCAAGCCGGAGGGTTTCTTCCTCGACCGCTCATTCCAGAAGCTGGACATCGCCGCCCTCCTCAAATCGGGCGTCAATACACTGGAACTGCGGCGGGAGTTCACGCCCCTGCAGCGCGAGTCGTCCAGCCTGGCGGGCCTGTTCCAGAACCTGGTCGGCACGGAGTTGGAATCGTCATACATCGTCGGCGAGTTCGCGGTCCATGGAAAAGAGACCGCCGGCGCGCCCGGATGCGTGCGCTTGGCGCCCGAGTTCCGCATCGGCGTCGAGCCTTCCGGACCGGCGTCGGCGCGCGACTTGATCGGCCGGGGCTACCCATTCTTTGCCGGCGTCATGCGCGCGAGCCGGCGCCTGACGCTGACTCGCCCCGTCGCAGGTGAACGGTTGATCCTCGGCGTGCGCGGGTTGAATGCCTGCCTGGTCCGCGTGTTCGTGAACGGTGCAATGGCCGGCGTCCGAGGCTGGGATCCTTTCACCGTGGATATCACCGACGCAGTGAAGGAGGGACAAAACGAACTGGCGCTCGAACTCGTGGGCACATTGCGCAACCTGCTCGGCCCACACCACCGGACCGCGGGCGACCCTGACTCCTGCTGGGGCGAGCCGGCCTTCCGAGGCGACACTACATCCCGTTCCGGCCGGCGCGACCCGAATTGGTTCGAGACACGCAACCGCGCGGGCGGTCCCTGGACTGACGACTACCTTGTCGTGCCTTTTGGATTCGAGAGCGTTTCACTCACTAGGCGGCGCACGAGATAAAGAGCAACGCTGATGAGGCTGTGGATCAACAAGCGCCCCGGGGCAACCCACGTCTTCAAGCGGCCCGACGACTCCTCGAAAGCCGCCTACCGACGCCTTCGGGATGCGTTCAAGGATGCTGTGGACCGCAGCGGCATCGGGCGCCCGGTGACGCCGCAGGATTGCCGACGGACCGTGGCCAGCCTCCTGGCCGCGCGCGGGGTCAACCAGAAGGTCGCCGCCGAGTTCCTCGGCCACAGCGACATCACGACCACATCAAAATACTACCAGGCCGTCCAAGAAGACACGTTGCGCGGCGTGGTGGTCAGCCTTCGGCCCACGGGGACGGAAGGGAAGCCGATATCCTGAATCCTGCGCAGATTCCTCATAACCCGCCCGGTGCCTCGACGAAGGCAGAATCTCAGCCCTGCCAGTCTCCCTCCGACTCGTCCAGACGAGCTTGCGAGTAGTGGTCAAAAGCGTTGGCGCACGTGCACTCCGCCGGTTGCGCCCTTCGCTGAGGCGTGCTATTCTTGCGGCCACTGATGTGGGCCTGTCAGGCGAGGCAAGCTGATTCGTCCATTCTCTTACGGGCACCCGGAAAGGAGGCTCCAATGTTCCGGTGGTTCGAGACCCTGGGAGACCGTTTCTGGCTCAAGCCCGATGCTGAAGGCGAGTCGGAGTCGAAGTTCATTCGAAAGGCGCTGCACCTGCGGCGCGCGATGCACGTGCTCGATGCGCCGTGCGGGGCAGGCCGTGTGGCGGTGCACTTGGCGATGGCCGGATGCGCCGTATCAGGAATTGACTTGCGTCCCCAGTTCATCCGGCGGGCGCGCGACAGATTCCGACAGGCGGGCGTGGCCGGCGAGTTCCATGTCATGGACCTGCGCCAGATAACCTTCGAGAACGCCTTCCACGGCATCTACAATTGGCTTGGCAGCTTCGGCTACTTCGACGAATCGGCTAATGAGGAACTGGTGCGGCGCTATGCGCGGGCATTGCGAAGCGGCGGACGCCTGTTGATTGAGCAACCCAACCGCGAGCGAATCTTGCGGCACTTCCTGAAAGAAGTGCGAGACGGCGACCTGGTGCAGCGGAATCGGTGGGATGCCCGTACACAGCGCGTCGTCTCCCGCCGGATCGTCGGCGGGAAGGAGAACCCGCGCGATGTTTCCTCGGTGCGGCTCTACACGCTTCAACAGATGCGGCGGCTCTACGAGAAGTCGGGGCTGCGGGTCGAAGGTGTTTATGATTCGCGCACGGGCGAGCCGTTCACGCGCGGCAGCCGACGCATCGCGGTGGTGGGTGTCAAGGGATAGGCATGGTTCACGAAGTCTTCGCTCTTCTGTTTCAGAACGCGTGTGTGGCGGACGGCACACCCCGCGCGGCGTGGTGGTGAGCCTTCGGCCCACTGGGACGGAAGGAAAGCGATGACCACCGCTACATACAAACTACATCACTTTTGGGCGAAGGTGACGGCATTGGCAGGCACGCTAGAAAAAAGGCCGGGCGCGGAATCTCTACGCCCGGCCTACGTTTTCTATTGGTGCCGAAGGCGAGATTTGAACTCGCAAGGGCTTACACCCACTAGGTCCTGAATTGTCCCGCGCCCTGCGGGAAAAGTCAAGCTTTGCGAGATTTTTTGGGAACTCGCCAAACCCAACTCGGCAGCCAGCGGTAAGAAACGGTACTCCGAGGCGGCGCTACATACCGTCTACATCACCGCCGGTTGCGCAATCAGGATGGTAGCGGGGGCAGGCTTCACCACTGACACTTCGAGTTTCGAGGCTTGGGTAGAGGTCCGACTGGCGTCTTGACACAGACACGTCTCGGGATAACTGGCATTTGGCTGAACTGTCGGCTACGGTCTCGACGCTCTTTCCGGCCCTCTTCACAAGGCCTCCGGAGTTATTATCCGCTTTGCTGGCTGCATCTTGCCACGCGAAATACGGTCCGAGCCACAGGAGCTTCCTCGGTAAAGTACTCAAAAAGCCATCCGTGCTCGCGCGCCGCACGGATGCATTCGAGCAGCGCCAAGCCGCCACCCCCGAGCGCTCCGGGAATACGGATGCGCCCCGAGGAATCCGCGTGCTGCATGCGTTGCTCCTCGGTTTTCCGCCGCGTCTCCTCGTAGTTGCGGAAGCGGTCGTCTAGTTGGATAACGTCCGCCTGTGTAGGTTTTCCGATATTTACTACGCGGACATCAAAGTCGCGTCCGGCTTCTGAAAGAATCACCTCGATGAGCACTTCGTGCGCGGTAAGTGTATGAGCCTGACCGTTACGTCGAACCACTTGCAAAGCATTGAGAAGCAGCTCGATGAGTATCCATTCCAGGCCGCCGAGATCGTCTTCGGAAAGCCGAGGACGAAGGTCCTCCAAGACAGGCTTCAATTCCGCGCGCAGGTCTTCCAGCGAGGCTTTTTCAGTCTTGAAGTCGTGCGCGGTGAGCGATTTTCGATGGAAGGGTCTATTCGCGTTCAGTGCTCAGGTCCTTTGATAGAACTGTGTTCCGCCAGCCGGCAAGCGGCCCGAAGGTGACGCACTCTTTGCCCGTGATTTTTGCGCCCATGGCTTTGTAGAACGGGACGGCATAGCCGGTTGTGGAGACCTGAAGACGCCGATGACCACCGGCGGCGATGAGCCGCTCGGCTTTGCGGAAGAGACGCGTGCCGATGCCATGGCGATGATACGCTGGATGGACGTAGAGCTCATCGACCTCCGCGTTGTTGACGGCGAGCACACCGACGATACGACTGCCGGAGATGGCGACGAAAGAACGGCATCGCAGGAATTGCGGGCCTACCCATTCCGGCACACAGCGTTCTTTCCGGAGCCGATGGCGCTGGTTCGGGGCGTAGTTTTCCGCGTCGGCCAGGAATTCATAGGCGGCACCGACGAGGTGGGAGACAGCGGGCACGTCGCGCTTAGACATTTTTCGGAGCTGGATCACGGGACGTTCCCTCGACAGTCATTCAAGACCCTTGCGGCCGACAGCCTACAACTTTGCCCACGGTAAGTCCACTTATCTCACGTAGCCTCCTCCCCGAAAAGCGCGAAGGCTCTAGTTCAGAATCACCAGCCCAAGCCGCCGGCAACTTCACGCAGGACGAGGACGCCGCCCTAGCCCAGATCATGGCCGGCCTAGATAACCTGGAGGAAGTTCTGGCGCAGGGCAGCGTGCCCGAAGTCAAGGCCGTGCTCCGCGCGTACACGGGCGCATCGAGGTGGACCCGTTCAACGGGAAAGCCCGCGTCGGCTTCCTGCGGCTGCCGATCCGGGCTTTCTTATCACGTCAGCCCTCGCCCGAAACCGAGAGGGTCAGTGGTCTAGCGGGGGCAGGATTAAATACTGATTCTTCGATTTTGGACGCCTGGAAAGAGGTGCGACTGGCGTCCTGAGCGTCTCCCCTCCAAGTCGTCCGCTCTACGCAGCCTTCGCCTGCTCGTCGGGGCCACTCTAGCATTTTGGGGGCGCGCGCAACATCCGTTTCATACGCTGTGATCACGCAGCTCCCGAAGTGCCATCCGCAGAAACTCCTGCGCTGCTGGTGAAAGAGTGGCACTCTTGCTGTGGATAAAGCCCAAGGTGCGCCTCTCGTCGGCGCGGAAGAGGCGCAAGGCACACAGACCGCCACTCGACACCTCGCGCTCCACCGCTACGCGAGGCACGATGGAGATTCCCAGGTCCAGTTGCACAAGCTGCTTTATGGCTTCAATGTTGGCCAACTCCATGGCGATCTTCGGAACGCAGCCTGCAGCCTGGAATCGGGCATCAATGAAGGCACGCGTATTCGAGCCGCGGTCGAGCAGTAGAAGCGGGTATGCGGCCAGGTCGCTCATCTTCAGCCGCCGGCGGGCGGCCAAAGGATGCCTTGGCGAACAGATGACCACATCTTCCCGCTCCAGGGCCTCGCGGACAACAATGCCTGAGTGACGAAGCGGCAGCGTCACTATGCCTAATTCGACTTCACGCGCCAGAACTTGCTGGAGGATAGCGGGAGAGGGACGGTCGGCTATGATGATTTCCACGCCTGGGTACTTCTCGCGGAACCGGCGCAGGACCGGAGGCAGCACGTAGCAGGTAGCCGTGTCGCTCGCGCCGATACGCAGGCTGCCTTGCTTCAGCCCGCCGAGGGCATCCAGCTTGCCTTGGGCCTCTTCGAGGATGCGGAACGCCTGTTGAACGTGTTCGAAGAGCACGCGGCCGGCGGGAGTGAGCTCCACCGTCCGGCCCAGTCGTTCAAAGAGCTTCTGGCCCACCTGCCGTTCGAGTTGAGCGACGCTTTGACTGACCGCAGGCTGGGTGCGGAAGATGCGTCTGGCGCCGCGTGAGAAGTTTCTTTCCACCGCGACAGCCCTAAACGCCTTCAGCCGTTCAAAATCTAATGCCACGATATCCACCACATTGATAATGATGATTAGAACTATCTATTGGACTGATAGCATAACGCACGGTACGCTCTGGATGCAAGGCAAGGAGCGGCTCTTTCAGTGAAAGGACAGAGTATGCCAGTGACGGCGATTGTCGGGGCAAACTGGGGCGATGAAGGGAAGGGCAAAGGATGAAAGAATTAAAAGCCGACTACGGCAAGATCGCTGCCAGCTACGATCAGGTGCGTCCGACCGACCGGCCCCACGTCGAGTGGTGGGTGCGGCGGCTGATCGAGGCGGGAGAGTTGACCCGTGGTAAGCAACTGCTGGACTTGGGCTGCGGTACGGGGCGCTGGGGGCTTCTCCTGGCCGAGCGCGCGGGATGTCGCTGCGTTGGAGTTGACACTTCCCCCGAGATGCTCGCCAAAGCGCGTCAGAAGGATCGGACAGGTCTTTGCACCTGGGTCGAGGGGCACGCGGCCGATCCGCCGGTGCCGTTGCAGAGTTGTGATTGCGTCTTGATGTCGCTGCTCCTGCATTTGCTGGCAGACGTGCCAGCCGTGTTTCGAGCGGCGTTCAGCCGGCTACGGGAAGGCGGCATCCTTCTGGTGCGCCAGCCTACGCTGGAGCAAGCGGCGGGCGATCCGATTCACCGATTCTTCCCGGAGTCGCTGGCTATTGAACGCCAGCGCACTCCCTTGAGCCGCGAGATTGAGTTCTGGCTGGAAGAGACCAGTTTCAGCCGCATACAGATTGAGCCAGTTCGGCACCAAAGCCATCCGTCACTTGCTGCCTGGTTTGAGGAAATCCGCCTGCGCGTGCCCTCGATCCTGCAACTGCTGCCCGATGACGTATTCCTGCGCGGACAGGAGCGCTGCCGTCAGTTCATGCGCGAGCATCCCGACGATACGACTCTCCTGGAGAGCGAGATGACGCTGTTTGTGGCGAGGAAGGACCTGCGCGTTCGCCGGACGGCATGACTGCGCAGGTTGCGAGGTGTCGCAGGTTGATACCGACGGCAGGATTCTACACTGACCCTTCGAGTTTCGACCTCTAGGGAATTGCGTCCTGACTTCGTCCGTAGCGGCTGCGCCGCACACATGGCGACGGAACTCACAGATATTCTTCGGCAACCCTGTCCCCTACCACGGCGGCCTTCGCTAATCTCCTTGCGCCTATCAGTGGGGAGTGGTAAAGTTTCTTGCGCCTTGCAGTCCGACGCACATGACTTGCGCTGAGTGCGAATTCACCGAATGGATATTGGAATCACCGTCCGGCTCTCTTAAAAAGCATGAACATGGCAGTCGCTCAGGGGGTGAGGACACCGCAGGCCGGCGACATCGTCCGGCTCCGAACGCGCACGTACCTCGTCGAGGGGGTCGAACGCGCGCTCGAGGGTCATCATGTCCGCATGGCCTGCCTCGACGACGACGCCCAGGGACAGCCACTCGAGGCGATCTGGGAACTGGAACTGGATGCCGAGGTAATCGGCGACAATGTGTGGAAGTCCATCGGCAGCAAAGGCTTCGACCCGCCCAGACATTTCAGCGCTTACGTCCACTCCCTGCGATGGAACTGCGTCACCGCTACCGATCCGAAGCTGTTCCAGTCGCCCTTCCGAGCCGGCATCCGAATTGACGCCTACCAACTGGAGCCGCTCCGCAAGGCGTTGCTGTTACCCCGCGTGAACCTGTTCATCGCCGATGACGTCGGCCTCGGCAAGACCATCGAAGCCGGTCTCATTGCCAGCGAACTTCTGCTGCGGCGCCGTGTCCGCGAGATCGTGGTTGCGTGCCCTCCCACCATGCTGCCGCAGTGGAAGGACGAATTAGAGCAGCGCTTCGGCCTAACATTCGAGGTCCTTGACCGCGAGTATCTGGAACGCGTGCGGCAGGAACGAGGCTACGGCGTAAACCCGTGGACGACGTTCCCTCGGTTTCTGGTCTCGCAGCGGCTCCTGATTGATGAGACCTATGCCGCACCGCTGCGCGACTGGTTGGACAACCTGCGCCCCGGCTCGCTGCTCATTCTGGATGAGGCCCACCACGCCGCGCCCGCCAGCGGAGCGAAGTACGCGATTGACTCGCGGATCACTCGCGCCATCCGCGATCTCGCGCCCCGCTTCGAGCACCGCCTCTTCCTGTCCGCCACGCCGCATAACGGCCACTCCAACAGCTTCAGCACTCTCATGGCGATCCTCGATTCAAACCGATTCGCTCCCGGCGTGAAGGTCCTCAAGGGGCACCTTGATGACGTCATGATTCGCCGGATCAAGGAAGACATCCGCGAACTGGTGGGCGGGTTCCCCAAGCGGACTGTCAGGCAAGTTGACATCGAGGACTTGCCCGAAGACGCACCCGAACTGGCGTTGTCGCGGCTGCTCGACCAGTACCGCCTCGTCAGGCAGAAGCGCGTTGAGAGCGCCAGCCGGCGGAAGCAGGCCGAAGCGGCCCTCTTGATTTCCGGGCTTCAGCAGCGGTTGCTGTCGTCCGTGGAGGCTTTCGCCCGGACACTGAAAGTCCACCGCCGCACGATGGAACGGTTATGGTCGAAGGAGACGGAGACCAAGCCGGAGGAACGTGACGCCGCTGCTACAGAGACGCTGGCTCGCAAACAGCTCGCGATCCTGAGCGGCCTCGATTCCGATGACGACCGTTCGCAGCTTTCCGAGGCCGAACTTCAGACGATAGAGGACGAGCAGTTCGAGGCCTCCACCGAATCCACCGCCGGCGACAGCGCGCAGGCCGACAAGACGGCGGAGAAGAATCTTCTGGACCAGATGGAGGCCGTCGCCGATCAGGGGCGGGGACAGCCGGACGCTCGGGTGCGTTATCTCATCAAGTGGATTCAGGAACACATGTGCGCCGGAGCCCGGTTGCCAGGCAAGGAATCGCCGACCCCGGATGCACCGTGGAACGATCTGCGCCTGCTGATCTTCACCGAGTACGAGGACACGAGGCGCTACCTCCAGCGGACGCTGGAGGCTGCTATCGAGGGTACGGAGTTGGCGGAGCATCGCATCGAGGTCTTTCACGGGCCGACCTCGCCAAAGGACCGCGAAAGGATTAAGCGCGCCTTTAACCTGCCGCCCAAAGATCATCCGATCCGCATCCTCGTGGCGACCGACGCTGCCCGCGAGGGCATCAACCTTCAGGCGCACTGCTACAATCTGTTCCACTTTGACGTTCCGTGGAATCCCAGCCGCCTCGAACAGCGCAACGGCCGTATAGACCGCAAGCTACAGCCGGCGCCAGAAGTTTTCTGCCACTACTTCGTCTATCAGCAGCGCCCCGAGGATAAGGTGCTTCGGGCGCTCGTGCGGAAGACGGGAACGATCCGTGATGAACTCGGCAGTCTGTCCGAAGTCCTCGAATCGCGCCTCGCCGATATGCTCCGCGCCGGCATTCGGCATGACGACGTGGCAAAGATCGTTAGGAACATTATCGACGACGACCTCGATGCTGAGAAGCGCAAGACCGTCGAAGAGGAATTGGAGTCCGAGCGCCAGCGCAGGGAACAGTTGAAGATCGAGATCGCTCAGTTGGATCGCCGCGTCGAGGATTCCCGGAAGTGGATCGGACTGGACATGGCATCCCTGCGGGACGCGCTCTCATGCTCGTTGGAGATGATCGGCTCCGATGCGCTGAAGCCCGCTGGTGGAACGCCGAAGGGCGAGCCGGACCGCTACTTCTTCCCGAACCTGGAAACGCGCAAGGGCGGCGACCCGACGTGGGCGACGACCCTCGACACCCTGCGCATGCCGCCTGAAGATGGCGAGAAGGGGTTCCAGTGGCGCAAGGACGCCCCGATCCGTCCGGTTGTCTTCGACTCCCCAACGGGCATTGACGAGAGCGTGGTGCAGTTGCACCTGCACCACCGCGTCGTCCAGCGGCTCCTGGGCCGGTTCCTCAGCCAGGGGTTTGTCTATCATGATCTCTCGCGAGCATGTCTGGCCCAAAGCCAGGACAACATCCCGCGCGTCGTCTTATTGGGCCGTCTCTCGCTCTACGGATCGGGCGCGACCCGGCTTCATGAGGAGATTCTGACTGTCACGGCGCGCTGGACTGACCCGGCGACCCGACAGGGTGTTCTGACTCCCTATGCCCGCGATGCCGAGGCTCGCACTGTCGAGCTTCTCGAGGCCGCCCTCAGACCCGGCTCCCGACACAACATCCCCGAGGCGGTCGCAAGACAACTCCAGGCATCCATCCCCCGCGACATCGAGGAACTCGTGCCGCTCCTTCAGCAACGTGGGCAGGCCGCTCGCGCGGACGCTGAGAAGGACCTCGCGGACAGGGGACAGACAGAGTCCGAAACCATGCGCAAGGTTCTCGAGGAGCAGAAAAAGCGCATTCTGGCTGAGTTGGGCAAATCCGCTCCTATCCAATTGCGCCTGTTCGACAACGAGGAGGAGCGCCGGCAGTATGAATCGAACCGGCGCTACTGGGAGCGATGGATCGCCAACGTCCAAGGCCATCTGGAGCGGGAACCGGCGCGCATTCTGGACTTCTATCGCGTGAACTCCAGTCGGATCGAGCCGATAGGCATCGCGTATCTTTATCCGGCGGCGAAATAGGCAATGGCAAGCGACCCTGCAATCCGCGACCATCAGGCATGGCTGGGTTACCTCCAGCCGGACGGCCTCGTCGTGTCGCCGGCTGCCCTGGTGGATTCGCAGGCTCTGCTCAATCGCAACGTCGCGCCGCTTCAGCAGCGGTTTCTGGAATGCGTTCAGGAAGTGGAAATCCGCGACCAAGAGGTCATGGTCGTGCGGGACCCGCGTGCTTTCGTCCGTGGGTTCCTGGAATGGCCGGACGAATGTCTCGTTGGCCAGGACGCACAACATCCCGTTCCTGATGCGCTGAAGATTCCGCTGCGCGAATTCGGCGAGACGCTGGAACCGTCCTTGGCCTTCCGAAATCCGACACCGGCGGAAGGTGACTCCGAATGGATGCTCTTCGTCCAAGAGCTTCCCCTCGGCGTGGACCTGGACCAGCCCGTAGAATCCGCGATGGCTGGCTGGGCCGCCTCCCATACCCGCCGGTTTGAGCGACTGCTGCGTGAAGCTCAGGTTCCCATCGGACTGCTCTCCAACGGCAGTCAGTTCCGACTCCTCTTCACCCGGCTCGCGCTCGACACAGGCTGCCGCGCCGGCGAGATCGCCAACCTGCGCGTGGCGGACATGGACCTCGACAAGGGCCTGGGGCGGATCGAATGCACGGCGGAATGGAAATCGAAAACGAGGCGCAACCGGCCCATCGCCTACACGCCGGCGACGGCCGCCCGGTTGAGGCTGTGGATCAACAAGCGCCCCGGGGCAACCCACGTCTTCAAGCGGCCCGACGACTCCTCGAAAGCCGCCTACCGACGCCTTCGGGATGCGTTCAAGGATGCTGTGGACCGCAGC
>JBEKCB010000020.1:0-89409 GCA_050015075.1 Candidatus Brocadiia bacterium
TTCGCCTGGCTGGGAAACTTTCGCCGTTTGGTCGTTCGCTGGGATCGCAGTCTCACAATCTATAGTGGATTCTTTCACGTCGCATGCCTCATGATCACCCTGAGGCAGTTATGAAACCGGTTCTAGTCAACAATGGGTGCTGGAACCACATTGCTTTTGACTGGAGGGAAGTTGCAGGGCGCACTGGCGTCGCGGTATTCGGAATGTCTGATTTCATGGGAGCGCTAAATTATGCGCAACTCACAATGTACGTCTCTCGCCAAGAGCGCGAAGAACGTCGTCACAAAAACCGCAGGTCGCATTGATGGCGTGCAAGTGTTCCTGTTCGGATCCTCGCGGTATCTCAATGATCCTTCAGATATTGACCTGCTCTTCGTTTATGATAAACAAAAACTTCAGCCAGAACAGGCTTACATGCGCGTTCGTCCAATCGTTAAAGCCGTTTCAAAGAAAACAGGTGTTCCTGTCCATCCCGTAATCCTGACGAAAGAGGAGGAACGCGCCACAAAGTTCATTAAAAGTGTAAAGCCTGTTGTTATGCTATAGTGGCAATGAAGGGTGAATCTTTCATTGTGTGGTGAGTAATTGATTCTCGATGCTAATGGCGCGTCCTATTCGCTTACGCCGGCAGCAAGTAAACCCGTTCACTCTTGAGAATCTCGCTGGCGTAGGCGAGGCATGCCCGGATGTCTTCGGGTTTCAGATGGTCGTATTCCTTGAGCACTTCCTCCGTCGTCCACCCGCGCGCCAGAAGGTCCACCACGAACTCCACGGAAATTCGGGTGCCCTTGATGATCGGCTTGCCTACCAGGATATCAGGGTCAACGACGATTCGCTTCCGCCAGTCCATGTCATTCTCCTTTCGCCGGCTGCACCGCTTTCAAGTTCATCTAATCACAATATTGAGGCTGGCGCAACTGCCGGCGCCGTGCGTTATGGCCATCGAGAACGATGCGCCTGGGGATTCGTCCGTCACCCGCCGCGCCCCGCCACGCTCAGCGCCTCGAAGCAGACGTACGGCAGTTCCGCCGAGCCGTGCCATTCGGTCTCGGCGGAGAGGTCGCGGATGTGGTTGAAGGCGTCGAACGCGTTGCCCGCGAGCATGCAGTCCTTCACCCGGCCGACGATCTCGCCGTTCTCGATCAGGAACCCCAGCTCGACGTTGACGGAGAACGCGCCGGCGAGGACGTTCGACTGGCCTGCGCCGAGCGCCGCCTCGATCAGCAGCCCGCGCTTAAGGCCGGAGAGGATTTTCCGGTACGGCGTTGAGCCGCCGGCGAGCCGCACGTTCGCGTTCCCGGGCGACGGGGCGCTCGAGTAGCCCCGCACGCCGTTGCCGGTGGAACGCGCGCCCATGTGGCCGGCGGTCTGCAGGTCGTAGAGGAATTCCTTCAGCACGCCGTTCTCGAAGATCGGCTTGCGCCGCGCCGGCACGCCCTCGTCGTCCACGGCCATCGAGCCGGGCCGGTAGTCCACGAGCGGATCGTCCCAAAGCGTCACGCGCGGGTCGAGCACGCGCTCGCCCAGCCGCTTCGCCAGGACCGAGGCGCCCTTCTGCACCACCTTGCCGTTCGTGTTCGTCTCGAACGTAGCCAGCAGGAAATCCAGCGCATTCGGCGTGAACAGCACCGGCATCTCCTCCGCGCCGAGCTTGACCTCGCGCTCGGACAGCCGCAGCCACTCGAGGACCTTGTCGGCGTGGCGCATGAGGTCGGCGGAGAAGCGGCAGGAGTCCTCGCCTTCGTCCACCCACAGGAAGCTCTCGCCGCGCACGAGGAAGGCCGAGACGCCCATCGCAAAATGGGTGGACGGCTCCTCGTGGTGAAGTCCCGCCGAGTTGCAGAGCACGCTGCGCCCGGACTCGCGGCCGACGCCGCCGCCGCAGTGCGCCTCCGGAGAGCGCTCGAGCACGCGCGCCACCGCGCCCTTCATCATCTCCACGGCGCGCTCCATCGGCAGCTCCGCCGCGGCCGCGTCGTACACCTTGACCGCCGAGCCGCCGGTCGCGGCGCCGGGGAACTGGAACCGCGCCTCCTGGCCGAACCCCGCGCTGTCGAGCGCGTTCGCGACCAGGCGGTCCACACTTTCGAAATCGTTCGTGCAGGAAAACCCCAGCCGGCCGCGATGGATCACCCGCAGGCCCACGCCGCTCGACGAGCTGCCGGAGACCGACTTGAGCTGGTTGTCCTGGAACCGCACCCCGGCGCTCTCCGCCTCGTCGTAGAGCACTTCGGCGGAGTCGGCTTTTTTCCGCGCCTGTTCGAGGATTTTCTGAGCGATGTCGCCGGCGTTGTCGAACAAATGGATCTCCTTTTTCAACGCGTCTTCATCCGTCCTCTTCACTGTCCCCCGATCACCACGTCGCGGATGCGGATATGCGGGCCGCCGTCGGCGACGCGCAGCGGCGACTGTCCGCCCTTGCCGCAGCCGCCGAGCCCGCCGTACATCTTCAGGTCATTCCCGATCGCGTCAATGTGTTCGAGCGTGTAGAACACGTTGCCGGTCAGCACCACGTCGCGCACGCGCTCGGCCAGCTTGCCGTTGCGGACGCGGAACGCCTCCTCGGAGGAGAAACTGAACATCTCCATGTCGGTCTGTCCGCCGAGGAACCCTTTGGCGTAAAGGCCGTCGGCCGTCTCGGCGAGCATGCGCTCGAACGGATAGTCGCGCGGCTCCATGTAGGTGTTGCTCATGCGGACGATCGGCTCGTGTCCGTAGCTGATCGCGCGCGCGTTGCCGGTGGGCGCTTCGCCCATGAGTGCGGCGGTCTCGCGCGAGTGCAGCCGCCCGGTGAGCTTGCCCTCGCGCAGCAGGTAGGTCTTGCGGCTCGGGACGCCCTCGCCGTCGAACCGGTAGCTGCCCGCCTCGGAGGGCAGCGTCGCGTCGTCCACGATGGAGAGCTGCTCGCCGCCGAACCGGCGTCCGAGCTTCATCATCTCCTTGAGCCGCTCGTGCTCGTAGATGAAATCCGCCTCGCTCAGGTGGCCGAACGCCTCGTGCACGAACACGCCGGTGAGGTGCGGGTCGCAGAGGACGGTGTATTTGCCGGCCTCGACCGGTTTCGCGGTCAGGAGTTCCACCGCCTGGCGCGCGGCCTCCTCGCATTTGGCCTCGAGATGGCGGCAGATCTGGAACCCGCGCAGGTCGCCGACGCCGTAGCGGCCGGTCTGGACGTTCGAGCCTTCCATGGCGATCGCGCTGAGCGACACGCCGCAGAACGCCACTTCCTGCTCGATCGCCGTGCCCTCGGAGTTGACGAAAGTCACCGATCCGGCCGAATCCATGTAACGCGCGGAGGCGGTCTGGATTTTCGGCGAGGCGGCGCGCAGGATTTCGTTGTAGCGCCGGCAGAGAGACTCCTTCTCGGCGAGCGTGACCCTGGCCGGGTCCTCCTTCGGCGCGGCGGCGAAATGTCCGGACTGCGGCGGCACCGGCGCCAGGCGCGCGCTGCCGCCGCCGATCAGCCGGGCCTGGTCGCGCGCCATCCGCACGAAGCGCGGCATGTCGGCGATATTATTGAACGAGCAGAATCCCCACGCGCCGTTCACGAGCACGCGCACGCACCCGCCGAGCGCCGTGCTTTCGCCGATCGTCTCGAGTTCCTTGCCGACGTAGCTGACGCTCGTCCCGCGCCCGCGATGCACGCGCGCCTCGGCGTAGTCCATTCCGGCGACGCCGGCGAGCGCCTTGCGAATCATCTCTTCCATTCATCGGCTCCTGATCGTGGAATGCATCAGTTCTCTACGTCATTCCCGCGAACGCGGGAATCCAGGTGATCGGCTTGCGACTTGCCCGCCGGAGGAAGTTCTGGATTCCCGCTTTCGCGGGAATGACAGATAGAGAGTCGCGTCAGCGGACGAGCTTATCAAATTCCTCCTCGCCGATCACTTTCACTCCCAGCTTCCGTGCCTTGGCGAGCTGAGCGCTCAGTTTCAGCCGAACGCAACAAGGTTGCTTTGGAGTGAAGCCTCAATCCACCATCACTCCTATGGCCTGCCAGAATACCGGCTCATGCATGATTCGCGTTCCGTATTTTCGTGCTATCTTGGCCTTCCCTGACTCGGTATAAGGATCCGCTACGACCAAAATGTCCAATTGCTTGGTCACTGTCTCCGCTACTACCAGACCGCGTTCCTCCGCAAGTCGCTCTGCCATTTCCCGCGATATTTGCATACCCTCCAGCGTGCATTGAGACTCTCCGGTAAAGCAAACGCTTTTCCCTCGAAGCTCGGCTGAAGTTGCAGCGGTAGGCCGAGGTTTCTCTTCCATTCGCTTGTCAGGCATCTTTCTTTTTGTGATTGTCAAAGCCTGTTCCAAAAAAGACTGCCCAACTCCCAAAAGATGTGCAAACGACTCAAGTTCGCGCCGCTGTGAGTTGGAGATTGCTCCGTGATCAAGAGCAGCCTTCGCGAGTTTGGCAATATATTCGCGATGTATTCGCCCGACGATCACTCCGCTCAGTTCGGAATGGGTGGCCCAATCGACAAGTAATGCACCCTCAGCTTCATCCACCCTACCGCTCTCCAGTACATGGTCGAGCAGCGCCATGTACGAGAGGAGTGAAGCATCGGTTGGTTGATCGGCCGCACCGACCAGCGACGCAAGTTTCCGCAAGTAGAAGGGTTCCTGCGCCTGCCTCTTGCGCGATTCTGCGCGCGTAATTGTCTGCACTTCGCTCTTGGGCAGTGACGGCCAAGGAATCGGCGCCATCCCAGACAGCTTCGCGCTCAAGCCGGGCTTGATCTCCAAGAGCTTTGACAATAGCTTTGTTGCGGCCCTAGCGTCATGCAATGCTGAATGCAACTCACCTTGTAACGCCACGTCATATTGACAGCAGCAATGCTGTAGATTTCCTCCTCCGGCAAGCCTCATTGTACAAAGATAGTGACATTTCGGCAGGTTAATTCCCAGGCGGGCGAATTCCGTTTCAAGGAAGGAAAGATCGAAGTGAACGTTATGTCCCGCTAGCACACTGGTACCGCGAAGGAAATCACACAGCAGGCCGGCGATATCTTCAAAGCGAGGTGCCGCAAGCACATCGGCAGCCGTCAGCCCGTGAATGCTTGTTGGTCCCATATCCCTCCCGGGATTGACGAGCGTCACAAACTCTGAATGCGATGAACTGCCGTCTGGCCGCAGCAAGACGGTGGCGATTTCTACAATGCGATCGTTGCGGTACGGGTTCAATCCCGTCGTCTCAACATCTATGACGGCGATGTTGTGCATCGCGCTCACCCTCGATCAGGACTTGGTGTCAGAAGAGCCGCCCTGCCTTTGCCCGTGTGACATGTTTCTCTGGCTTGGAAGTGTCATTGTGTCCGAGCATGGTCAGCATTTCTGCCTCGCTGATAGCCTTCACCGCAAGAGCGCGAGCCTTCTCCAATTTCGAGCCGGGATTCTCACCAACAACGAGGTAATCCGTCTTCCTGCCGACGCTTTCACTTATCGACGCGCCCGCCCGGCGTAAGGCTTCTTGCGCCTCAGGCCGCGTAAACTTCTTAAGCGAGCCAGTTACCACCACAGTCTTTCCAACAAAGGGTCCTTCGAGGATAGGCTCCGCACGATCTTCTTTCATCTTCAGACCAGCCTCGCGCAGTTTTGCTATCAGCGCTTCGCTGCGAGGATTGCGAAAGAAGTCGTATACGCTTTGAGCGACAACTGTTCCGATGTCATTTACCTTCCGTAGTTCCTCGGCGCTGGCTCGAGCCAACTTGCCCATGTCCAAGAAATGCTCCGCAAGCTTCCGGGCGTTGGTTGCGCCGACATGTTTGATTCCCAGTCCATTAATTAAGCGCCATAAATCACGCTCCTTGCTGGCCCCAATTGCTTTTATTATGCTGACGGCACTGAGGCCTTCCTCCTCTGACCTGTATTTTGCTATTATTTCGGCGCTCGCAGGATTGGCGAAGAATCTGTGTATCATTTCAGCGAGTGCCGCGTCTACTGCACCGGTTTTCAGCAAGGCTTCCACGCTTGCGCCTTCAATTGCATCGAAGTTCCTGAAGCGCTCTGTTAGCTTACGCGCCGCTTGTTCCTCGACCTCTATCGCGTTTCGTCGGAGAAGATTCCGCAGTGTGCGCCATAACTCCCGTTTGGCGTCCGGCTTACGGATGAGGCTGTCGAGGGTGGTCCTGTCGAGCGAATACAAGTCGGCGAAATCCTTGACCACACCCTTCTCAACGAGAAGGTTTATTAACTCCGGGCCAAGCCCCTCGATGTTCATGGCACCACGGGATGCGAAAAAGACAAGGCGCGCCGTCAACATAGCTGGACAAAGCGGAAAAACGCAGCGGTAGCTTGTACTCACGCGCTCTGGCACGCATACTTTCCTCAGTTCGACCGGAGACTTGCAGGTATTGACTGGGCATAGTGTGCGTTCTTTGGCAACGCCTTTCGACCTCGGAAGTGTTTTCCAGTCTTTAGCCCTGATGCAGCTATTGTTCGTGCAGCGGTACTGGAGCTTTTCGTAGGCTTCTTCTTTGCGCTCCTCGACGAGGATCTTTTCCCGACAAACAGAACATGTCTTGGGAGGAAGGATGTCTTTGCCCTTGTGGTGAACGGCAACCTTTACAACTTGCGGAATTATCTCTCCAGCCTTTTCGATCAGGACGTCGTCGCCAAGGTGGACGCCCTTTCTTCTGATCTCGTTAATGTTGTGCAAAGTCGCATTCGCTACTTTTGTTCCTGCCAATCGCACCGGACTGAGCCGAGCCACAGGCGTGAGTATTCCGGTTCTGCCGACCTGCCAATCAACTTCGAGCAGCCTCGTTGTGACTTTTTCCGGCTCAAACTTGAAAGCTATCATGCCGACTGGCGCCTTGCTGGTTTCGCCGAGCAGCTCCTGTTGCTTTAGAGAGTTGACTTTTATGACCATGCCATCCCATGCATAAGCAAGCGTGGTTCTTAGCTTATCCCATTCTTTCGTGAGAGTTATAACTTCCTCAATCGAACCGCAAAGCTTCCTGTGCGGATTGACCGGCAGTCCGAACTTCATGAGGGTCGTTAGGATTTCCCACTGCGTGTCGAAAGTAACACCTTTTGTCTCGCCGATCGCATAAGCGAAGAAAAGCAACCCGCGCCTCGCGGTTATGCGTGAGTCGAGGAGTTTTAGGGAACCGGCCGTTGCATTTCGCGGATTGGCGAAAAGCGGAGCGCCTGCCTCCTTGCGTTCCTTGTTGCACTTCTGGAGAGATTTATAAGACATGTAGGCTTCGCCACGTATTTCAAGGACATCAGGCGGTTCGTTGATGTGGAGAGCTGCTGGTATGGCGCGGACCGTTCTGACGTTTTGTGTCACGTCATCGCCTTTCTCACCGTCGCCTCGTGTGGCGGCAAGTGTAAGACTGCCTCTCTCGTATCGAAGTGAGAGGGCTACGCCATCGACTTTCGGCTCCACGACATATTGCAGCTTGTCATGGTTCCCCTTTTTGGCCAGATCCTGATGAACGCGCTTATCAAAGGGGAGCAGTTTATCCGCCGATAACGCCTTGGCGATACTACGCATTGGAACTGCATGGCGTACGGACTTAAAGGCAGCAAGGGGTTCGCCGCCGACGCGCTGCGTCGGGGAATCGGGCGTGATCAGATCAGGATGGTGCGCCTCTAAATCCTCGAGTTGCTCCATCAGGAGATCGTACTCGTGATCCGAGATTTCCGGCGCGTCCTCGACGAAGTACTTCTGGTCGTGGTAGCGAATCGTCTCGCGGAGCTTTTCGATCTGCTGCTCCACATTGCTCGCCGTCGATTTCTCTTTGCCCATTTTCGGCCCCTTCCCTCACGCGGTCGTCGCTGCGCGCAGCCTGAGCCTTGGCGGTGAAAAATTTCACGCCTCCGGGAACATCATCGCGTTGGTGAATTCCTGCTGGAAGTCGGCGCGGCCGGCGAGTTCGAGGTACTCGGTGCAATCGGAGATGCGGTTGGCCTCTTCCTTGCAGCGGCGCGATTGCAGCGCCATGCGCGCGCCGGCCCCGGCGGCGTTGCCGATGTAGAGGATGCGCTCGGTCGGCACGTCCGGCAGCAGGCCGATGCGCCGCGCCATGTTGCGCCGGATGAAGTTCCCGAACGCGCCGGCGAGCAGCACGTGGCCGAGGTCCTTCGGCTCGAGGCCGAACTCCTTGAGCAGGATGGCCGCCCCGGCGGCGATGGCGCCCTTGGCCAGTTGCAGCTCGCGGATGTCGCGCTGCGTCAGGCTGAGCGCGCCGCCGGTGCTGGTCTCTTCCTTCCGGGCGATGATGAATTCGAGCGCGGTCTCGCCCTGGACGACGCGCCGCCGGATCGGATCGGGGACGGACGCGGGCATTTCGTCGGGCGGCAGGAGCCGTCCGGTCGCCTCGACCGCGCCGACGCGGAGCAGCTCGGCGACGACGTCAATCACGGCGGTGCCGCAGAGACCGCGCGGCGGCAGGTTGCCGATGACGTTGTACTGCACGTCGTGATTGATGACGAACTTGTCAATGGCCCCGTCGGCGGCGCGCATGCCGAAACGGATGCGCGCGCCCTCGAACGCGGGGCCGGCGGCGGTCGAGCAACTGACCAGCCGGTCCTTGTTGCCGATGACCAGCTCGCCGTTCGTGCCGATGTCAATCGCCAGGACGCGCTCGTCGGCGCTGTGCATCCCGGCAGCGAGGATCACGCCGACCGTGTCGGAGCCGACGAACCCGGCGATGTTCGGCAGAGCATGCACCACGCCGTGCGGATGGATGCGGAGGCCGACGTCGCGGCCGAGGACGTTGACCGAGCGGCGGAACCCGGCGACGTACGGCGCCTGGGCGATGAATTCCGGGTCCACGCCGAGAAAGAGGTGGCTCATCGTGGTGTTGCCGACGACGGTGGCTTCGTAGAGGTGCTCGCAGCCGACGCCGGAGGTGTTGCAGCATTCGGCGATGATGTCGTTGAGGCAGCCGACGATCTTTTCCTGCAGCTCGCGCAGGCCGTCCGGGTGGGTCGCGGCGTGGCGGATGCGGCTGACGACGTCGTCGCCGAACGGGATTTGCGGGTTCGTGCGCGCCGCGACGGCCAGTTCCCGGCCGTTGACCAGGTCCATCAGGAACCCGACGACCGTCGTGGTGCCGATGTCGAACGCGACCCCGTAGTTGCGAGCGGTCGTGTCGCCCGGTTCGAGCGCGACGAGCCGCCCTTCGGCGGAGACCGCCGTCACGTTGAAATCCCTGCTCCGGATGACCGACGGCAGGGTGCGCAGCGCGCTGAGGTCGAGTTCCACTTTCGCCCGGCCGAGCGCGTCGAGCAGGCGGTCCGCGTCCGCGCGCTGATCGTTCAGCGCCGGCGGCGGCAGCGTCACGTGCTGCTTGGTGACCGTCGGGTGGAGCGCCACCGCCCGGCCGCGCCCGTCGGTCAGGATCTTGTGCTCGAAGAAGCGCATCGAGATCGGCACGTGGACGCACAGTTCCCGCGTCACGTGCACCGAGCAGGCCAGGCGCGTGCCGCGCTCGAGCTCGGCCTTCGTGAGCATGCGCCGGTCCGCGTCGGACGGCTCGGGGGCGTTGCGGGCGATCTCCACGCGGCACTTGCCGCAGACGCCCTGGCCTCCGCAGGGCGTCTCCAGGACGATGCCGGCCTTGCCCGCCGCCTCGATCAGCAGCGTTCCGGGCAGGACGAACACGGTCCGGCCTTCGGGCTCGAACGTCAGGCGGATCGGATCTCTGGCCGAGGCGGGCATGGTCATCCGGCTACTGCTGGACTTTGATCGCGTCCACGGGACAAGCCTCGAGGCAGGTCTTGCACTTCGTGCATTTTTCCTGATCAATGACGGCCTTGTCGCCGCTCATCGAAATGGCTTCGACCGGGCACTCAGGCACGCACGTCTCACAACCCACGCACTCATCGGCGTCAACTTTGATGATTTCCTTCTCGCCCATGATTCTTCCTTCTTCCAATGGGGTTCGGCGGTCCCGGACAATCGGAGACCTGATCCTTCTATTTTTACATGAAGTGGGGGTCTAACACAAGTCTTGGCAATGAGCGGCGGATTGGGGTATGATTCAGGCGCCGTGCGAGCGGTTTTCCGCAGGAGTGGGCCGTGCCGCAGGAAGTGGACGAATTGCTGAAGGTCCTCGACAGGTCCCGCCGGCTGCTGGTGGTGATCCACGACAACCCGGACCCCGACGCGCTCGCCGGCGCGTGCGCCTTGCAGCGGCTGGCCGAGGAGAAAGCCGGGATCCGCTGCCGCATCTGCTGCGAGCCGATCGCCGGGCGCGCCGAGAACCGCGCGCTCATCCGCGAACTGCGGCTGAAACTGCGGCCGGTCTCGCGCGTGAACTGGAGCCAATGGCCGCTGGTCGCGCTGCTCGATACGCAGCCGGGCGCAGGCAATAACTCGTTCCCGCCGCGGCGCGTGCCGGACATCGTGATTGATCACCATCCGCTGCGGCCGAAGACCAAGGCGCGGTTCCTGGACGTGCGGACCGACTACGGCGCCTGCACGACCATCCTCGCCGAGTACCTGAGCGCCGCATCGGTCACTCCGCCGGCGGACCTGGCCGCCGCGATGTGCTACGCGATTTCCTCAGAGACGCAGGACCTCGTCCGCCCGACCGTCGAGGCGGACACGCGCGCCTACGTGCAGCTCTATCCGCTCGCGGACAAGCGCATGCTCGGCCGCATCCTGCATCCGCGGCTGATGCACAGCTATTTCGCCACGCTCGCGCGCGCGGTGCTGTGCGCCTTCACGTACGGGAACATCATCGGTTGCCACCTGGGCGAGATTCCGCACCCGGACTCGGTCAGCCTGGTCGCCGACCTGCTGCTGCGGCACGAGCGGATGGGCTGGTCTATCGTCACGGGCGCCTGGCAGGGCGATCTCTACGTCTCGCTGAGGGCGATGCCCGACCGAGCGCACGCGGGCGTCGTGCTGGCGCGCATCCTGCGGAAGATCGGGCGCGCGGGCGGCCACGGGACGATGGCCGCCGGCCGGGTTCCGCTGAAAAGCACGGAACCGGGCGAGCGAGAGCGTCTCGAAAAGGAGATCGTCCTCCACCTCATCCGCGCCCTTCATCACCGGACCGAGGTCACGCTGCGGCCGCTGATGAGCCCCGAAGAACTCGGCGACGCGCGCGACCGGGAAACGGCCTCGGAGGCGCGTTCATAGCGTAGTGCTTCAGTCAGACGCCACAATGTCGAAGTCATGCTGAGCAAAGCGAAGCATCTCACACGCGTGACTGGAGTTATGCGTATGAGACCCTTCGCTGCGCTCAGGGTGACGACCTTGCGCATGTCGAATTCTCAAAGCATTTCAAGCGGCCGCTCGGTGGCGGCGCGGTTGCAAACGCGCGCCGGGCTGCGTATGATCCTGAGCGGCTTTTCTCCGCGCTCCTGCGCGATCATCGTTTTCGGACGGAGGACTCGATGCGGCACCTGATCACCGGCGGCGCGGGATTCATCGGCTCGCATCTTTGCGAGCAGCTCATTGCAGCGGGCGACGACGTGCTCGTGCTCGACGACCTGAGCACCGGGCGCTATGAGAACGTCGCCGCGCTCGAGGGCGGCGGACGCTTCCGCTTCATCCTCGGCAGCGTCAACAACGCCGACCTGGTGACCGAATGCGCGCGCCAGTGCGACGCGGTCATGCACCTGGCCTCCGCCGTCGGCGTGCGGCTGATCATTGACCAGCCGGTCCGCACGATCGAGACGATCGTCTCCGGCACGGACACGGTCCTGCGCGTCTGCGCGCGGTACCGCAAGCCCGTGCTCATCACCTCGACCTCCGAGGTCTACGGCAAGAGCGAGAAACTGCCGTTCCGCGAGGAGGACGACCGCGTCATGGGGCCGACGACGCAGCGGCGCTGGAGCTACGCGTGCGCGAAGGCGCTCGACGAGTTCCTGGCGCTGGCGCACTGGTACGAGTACCGGCTGCCGGTGGTGATCGCGCGCCTGTTCAACACCGTGGGGCCGCGGCAGACCGGGCAATACGGCATGGTCGTCCCGCGGTTCGTGCGGCAGGGGCTGAGCGGCGAGCCGATCACCGTGTACGGCGACGGGAAGCAGACGCGCTGCTTCGCGCACGTCCTCGACGTGGTCGAGGCGCTGCCGAAGCTCGTGCAGCTTACGGAGGCGCGCGGGCAGATCTACAACATCGGCAGCACCGAGGAAGTCACCATGCTCGAACTGGCGCAGCGCGTGAAAGCCGCCACCGGCGGGCGCTCGGAGATCAAGCTGATCCCGTACGAGGAAGCGTACGTCGAGGGGTTCGAGGACATGCGTCGCCGAGTGCCGGACCTGGGGAAAATCCACAAAGCCATCGGCTATCGCCCGAAACGCGGCTTGGATCAGATCCTGAAAGACGTCATCGCCGAGCTGCAACTCAAGCAGATGGCCACGGATTAATAAAAGAAACGACGGCAACAACGACATCTTTGCCACGGATTACACGGATTACCGGCAGACGGCGGACAAGACAAGAAAGTAGTACGGTGGCAACGACATCTTCGCCACGGATTTCACGGATGGCCACGGATTAGCGAAAGAAACGACGGCAACAACGACATCTTTGCCACGGATTTCACGGATTGCACGGATTACCGGCGGACAAGAGACAACGGAATTAAGATGTAGGCGCAACTGTACAGGCGGTCATCGATCGAGGATTTTGCGCTTGTGCTCAACGGAGTGACCGAAGTTGAGCAAGAGGCCGACTTCCACGCGCGTGGCCCGCAAGTAACAAACAATCTGCGCGTGGTGAGCTTCTGCCAGACGTGAAACCGATTTCACCTCTACCAGCACCTTGTCTTCGACAAGCAGGTCGCAGACGTACTCGCCGACTACCGCATCGTGATACCTTACGGTCAAGGGCTTCTGCTGCTCAACTTTCAGACCGATTTTTCGCAATTCGATGGCCAGGGCGTTCTCGTAAACCTTTTCCGTAAACCCGAAGCCGAAATAAGCGTGAACCTTGAATGCCGCGCCAATGATCTGGCTGGTGATCTCCCCGTGCTTCATCGCCACCTGATCATCTCTTTCGTTAATCCGGCCATTCGTGAAATCCGTGGCAAGAATTTCGTTGCCGCCGTACAACTTACTTGCCTTGTCCGCGGTTGCCGGTAATCCGTGTAATCCGTGAAATCCGTGGCAAAATCGTTTCTTCTGTTAGCCCGTGGCCACCCGTGAAATCCGTGGCAAAGCTGTCGTCGTTGTCGTCAATCGAAGAACCGGAACCTGAAGATGTGCCATAGCGCGCTGAAGCCGTCGCGCCAGGTGATTTTTTTGCCCTGGGCGTAGTCGCGGCCGCTGTAGGAAATCGGGGTTTCGTAAATCCGCACCTTCATCCGCGCCAGCTTCGCGGTCATCTCCGGTTCCACGGAGAAGCGGTTGCTCTTGATCTGCAGGCTCCGCGCCAAGTCGCCGCGGAACACCTTGTAGCCGGTCTCCATGTCGGAGAGGTCCAAGTTCGTCATCATGTTGCTCAGCGTCGTCAGCATCGCGTTCCCCACGCGATGCCAGAAGAACATCACGCGGTGCGGCCCGCCGAGGAAGCGCGAACCGAACACCGCGTCGGCGCGCCCATCCAGGATCGGCTGCAGGAGCGTCGGGTAATCCGCCGGGCTGTACTCCAGGTCGGCATCCTGGATGAGGACGATATCGCCCTTCGTCTGGGCGAAGCCGGTCCGCAGCGCCGCGCCTTTGCCCTGGTTGCGCTCGTGGTGGAAAACGCGCACCTCGTCGCTCCGGAGCTGGTCCACCACCTCGCGCGTCCCGTCGGTCGAGGCGTCGTCCACGATGACGATTTCCTTGCGGTACGGCGTGGCCTGGACCAGCCGGACGACCTGGGCGAGGAAGTCCTTCTCGTTGTAGACGGGAATGACGACCGAGAGTAACGGCTCGGGATTTTTTGTCATGCGGATCTCCGATAACTCTTCAGCGAAGCCGATTGCAGAAGCTCGAAGGCAGGTGTTCTTTCGTTCATTTTGCCGCTTCACTAGGTGAATTGCGCTGGTTCTGCTTTGATTCGAGAGTATTCAGGCGCCTGCTCATGGTCACTAAGAGAGCCGCGCAAATAGTGCCCATACTTCCCGTCATACAGTAAAGGACCGGCAACATGCCCCTTCCAGGAGCCTCGTGTGTGATAATAACGCCTAACGCCGCACCAACGCCGAGAATGACCATGCCGAATGACATGACGTACAGACTCAATACTAAAGGATTACGTTTCATGGTCAAGTCCCTTTCAACATTCGACGATACGAAATCGCAGTCTTCTATTTCGAGTCGGCTCAAGGAGCACCGTGAGTATATACCGGACCTCGCGCCGCGTTCAATCTTCGGGCGCGCATTGCCGGACAGTTTTCCTATTCCGAGTCGTACTGGATCAGCGAGTAGACGTCGTATTTTTTCAACTTCTCCGCCCCCTTGAGGAACGTGAGGTCTATCAGGAATCCGCAGCCGACGACTTTGCCGCCGGCCTGCTCGATCAGGCGCGCGGCGGCTTCAGCGGTGCCGCCGGTGGCGACCAGGTCGTCAATCAACAGGACGCGCTGCCCGCGCGCCACCGCGTCGGCGTGCATCTCGATGCAATCGGTCCCATACTCGAGCGCATACTCCGCGCGGATCGTCTTCGCCGGCAGCTTGCCTTTCTTGCGGACCGGCGCGAAGCCGACGCCGAGCTTCAGCGCCACCGCCGCGCCGATGATGAAGCCGCGCGACTCGATCCCGAGCACGATCTCGGGCCGCTTCGCCCGGAATCGCTCCGCCAGGCGCGTCGCCGCCTCATCCAGCGCCGCGCCGTCCTGGACGAGCGTCGTGATGTCGCGGAACATGATCCCCTTTTTCGGGAAGTCCGGCACGGTGCGAATCATCGCTTTCAAGTCCATCGCCGTTTCCTCCAAATCATTGCGCGAAACCCGCCCTGATCATGCGCCGGCGGTCCGACTCGGCATTCTACACTCCTGAGACGGCGCTGAAAATAGTGCCTTGCACTTCGTCGGACGGACAAGTATAGTCTGAAAGCCGGGGTTTTTCCTGCCCTGATTAATCGCGGGAGACGGTTTGTGGATCACGGAGAACGGCGAAATCCAAATGCTGGACTTCGGGTGTTGAACGCCGCCGCGGCATTGCTCCTGGCGGGGATCTTTTTCGCGGCGTCCGCGCGGGGCCAGGCCGAACCGCCGGCCGCGCCGGCCGCAAGCACGACCGGCCAGCCCGAGGTGAAGCCGGCGGCCAAGCCGGCCGTCACCGTCGAGGAGGCCGCGGCGCTGATCGCCATCGTCCGCAGCCACGCGATGAAGGAGGCGATGCCGGCGGAAGTCCCCGCGAGTCTCCGCGCTCCTTCGCAGGCTCCGCTCATCGTCACGCTCTACTCCGCCGGCCGGCCGGTGGTGCGCACGGTCATCGGGCCGAGCCTGAACGATGCGGCTGAGACGGCCGGCGACCAGTTGGGGCTCTTCCTCTCCAGGAAGTCGGATGAAATCTCCTCGCGCTGGGGCGTGGTGGAATTGGACGTGGTGGTCGAGCGGAGAGTGCTCGCCGAGCGCGACCGGCGCAGGTTCATCGTTTCCTTCGATCCGGGGATTCAGGGGCTGGCGTATACGGCGGGCGGGAAGACGGACTATTTCACGCCGATCGCGCTCTTCCGGAACTGGGGAACTCTCGGAGCGGCCAGGTCCGCCGACATGGTGAAGGCCGCCTACATTGCGCAGGAGTCCAGGGAGCCGCCGCTGCCCGAAGAGGTGGAGCAGATTCTGACCCTCGGCTTCGTGGAAAAATGGCCCGGCGGCCCGGTCTTTCCGCTCTATCGCGGCAACGTGCTGCTGCCGCCGCCGACCGCGCAGGAGATCGAGGGGGCGATGCTCCGCACCGGGCGATGGTTCCTGCAGACGCAGCAGCCGGACGGCTCGTTCCTGCCGAATTATTACCCGGCGGATGAGGGATCGGAGCCGACCTACGGCGTGACGGACCATCTGCGCGCGACGGTGGCGCTCGCCCTGCTGTATCATCACACCCAGGACCAGCGTTTCGCCGCCGCCTGCGACCGCGCGATGGAATACTGCTACGCTCCCCAGTTCGCCAACGAGGACCGCCAGGGGCGGTTCTGGCTGTCGGTGAACGCGACCGACCGCGCCGGGCGGACGGTCGAAGAGCCGAGCGAGCAGACGGACCTGCAACACGGGATCATCCAACGCGGCAATCGCCTGGCCAGGGAAGAGATTTCGCCTTCGGCGCTGCTGCTGACGGCGCTCTGCTACCGGGCGCTGGACGACGCGACGCCGACGGCGGACGGCCGGATGAAGAGCCTGGGCCTGTACCTGTGCGGAAGGGTCGCGCCGGACGGAAGGCTGTACGCCTCATCCGCCGGCGCGGACGAGAAGAGCGGGCCGTTCAGCGCCAACGGCGTAACGTATGCGGAGGTGCTGACGGCGCTGGACCTGCTGCAACGGGTGTCGCCCACGAAGGAGCGGCGCGAGGCGGCCGCGCTCATCGCGGACCTGCTGGCGAGTTTTCCGCCGGACGTGCGGGTCCTGACGGACGATATCGCGATGGGGCGCGTGGCCGCAGCGCTGGCGGCGCACTACAAAGTGTCGCGCAGCGAAAGACACGCGAAGGCGGTCCTCAAGATCGCGGACGTGCTGATGAGCCGGCAGGTCACCGCCGAGAAAGCGCGGTTCGCCGATTACGTCGGCGGATTCGCGGAAGGAGGGATAATACCGCCGGACATGCAGGCCGCAGCCGCGGGCACTTGCGGCCTGGCCGCCGCTTACGAGGCCGCCAGCATGCTGCAGCGGCCGGTGGCGCAGTACCCGGCGCCGGTCCGCAGCGCGGCGCTCTTCCTGCTGAACATGCAGTACCGGCCTGAGAATGCGTTCTACCTTGTCCAGAGAGACCTGCTTCTCGGCGCGTTCCGCAGGAGCCCCGATGACCTCGGGCTGCACCTGGGCGCCACGGCCGAGAGCGTCCAGGCGCTCATGGCCGCGTTTGCGGTCGTTGCGGAGAATACGGCCCCGGAGAAAGGCCCGGAAAAACCGCCGGAAAAGCAGGCGCCTCATTGACATACAGGTGCCCGTCGGGTAGTATTAAGTTGCCGGTCAATGTGTGCGGCAGGGCGTCGAAGGCGCGGCAGGCGCTCCAGTTCGGAGGCGCCGGGATGGCGGCCAAGGATCAGGCTGGGTTCCGCGAAATTACAGCGGAGCTTCTGTACACACCGCTGCGCATGCGTTGCGCTCACCTCGCACGGCTCGAGAAGCTCATCCCCGAACTCGTCGCCGACCGCATGTACACCTACGAGTACATCTTCCACCGCATCACTCTGTTCAATCCCGACTCCAACGGCATGGCGGTTTTCTCCGGGCGCGCGCTTTGCTGCGGCCTCGGCGCGCTCCTGCGCGATCTCACCCGCCAGGCGCCGCTGGAGGCGGCCGGGAAGGGCGGCGCGGATGAGGACGACGCCGTGTTGCCTCTGCGCGAGGCAGCGGCGGCGTGCGGCGTTTCGCCCAACACCGTCTGGCGATGGGGCGCCGCCGGGCTGCCGATCAGCTTCTACGTGCTGCCGGACCGCAGCCGGACCTGGGGCGTGCGGCGCGGGGCGCTCAAGAAGTTCCTCGCGTCGCGGCCTTCGCGCTCGGCCCGGCACGGCAAGCGCATCACCGAAGAGCAGAGGCGCGCGCTCCTGGCCGAGGCGCACGAACTGGCCGGAAAGAATGTCGCCCGGCCCGAGATCGTCCGCCGGCTGGCCGAGGGCATGGGGCTGCCGGCCGCGAGCGTCCGGCGCCTGCTGCGCCAGGAACGCTCTCCGGCCGGAGACGCCGACAACCGCCTGAGCGCGGACTGCGAAGAGATGGTGCGGCTGTATCGAAGCGGCGTGCCGGTGCAGGACATCGCCCGGCGCTTCAGCCGCACGCCGGCCTCGATCTACCGCTCGCTCCACCACGCGCTGATGGAGATGGTGCTCAGCTTCCGCGTGAAGTACATCCCGAACCCCGTCTTCGCCGCTCCGGACGCGGACGAAATCTGCCTGGGCGACGAAAAGCTCTTCACGTACCCGCCGGAGCCGCCGCCGGGCATGCTCGAACCGCCGGAAGGCATTCCGCCCTACCTGGCGGAGTTGTACGGCATCCCGCTCCTCTCCCGCGAGCGCGAGAAGGAGCTGTTCCGCAAGTACAATTACATCAAGTACCGCGCGGCGATGCTGCAGGAGAAGATCCGGCGGACCGGCTACCGAGCCGGGATGCTCGAGCGCTTCGAGGAGTTGAGGGAGGCCGCGGCGCAGATCCGGCGGATCCTCATCCGCTGCAACCTGCGGCTGGTCGTGAGCGTCGCCAAGCGCCACATCGGCCCGCTGGCGACCCTCTCCGACCTGACCAGCGAAGGGAACCTGTGCCTGATCCGCGCGGTGGAGTGCTACGACTTCAGCCGCGAGGCGCGCTTCGCGACCTACGCGACGTGGGCGCTGACAAAGCATTTCGCGCGGGTCGTGCCGGAGGAGAACTATCGCATGTCGGCCTTCGTGACCGGGCAGCAGGCCCGGCTCGACGCGGCCGGCGACGCCCGCGAAACCTCGTCCGAGCGCACGGAATTGACCGAGCACATCCGGGCGGTCCTCGACCGGGCCATCGTCCATCTCAGCGAACGCGAGCGGACGATCATCGCCTCGCGCTTCGGCACGCGGGGCCAGCCGGCGAAGACGCTGGAGGAGATCGGCCAACTCATCGGGCTGACGCGCGAGCGCGTGCGCCAGATCGAGGCGCGCGCCCTCGAAAAACTCCGCGCCGCCATCGGCCCGGAGGCGATCGAGGGGGTCACCTGAGCGCGCGTCCGCTTCGGAGAGTCCGCCGAGTTTCCGCTTATCCCTGCTTTGCCCCAAGGCGCGCGTCTGAACACCACCTGGTCAAGGGTCAAGCCCGTCCGAGAGCGAGTCTCGCTCAGTGCTCGCTCTGGCGAATGAGACGTCCACCGATCGCCGAGAGCATCGCTGGATACGTAACGTAACCAGCCGCCAGGTGCGTATCGTAACCAGTTGGCGATCACGGCTTTTCCTTGGTCGAGATCGCCGGACCAGTTGAACAACGACGTTGCTTTAGGGACAATGTGGTTTGAACCCTGAAGGGGAATGTTTACGCTGTCTGGGGTGGGAAGAGGCATCCTGTTGACTGAGCGTCATCGCGATATCCGGTTCGTGCTGTGCCTGTGCGCGATTGTGGCGATTCCCTTCCTGCCCGCGCTCGGCGGCGCCTTCACCAATTGGGACGACGACGTCAATGTCACGAACAATCCCTATGTCCACGCCGGCCTCCACGACGGCCTGCTGCCGCTGCTGAGCCGGCCTTATTGGCACCTCTACGTCCCGGTCACTTACGCCTTGTTCTGGGCGGGTTATCATTTGTGGGGCAACGCCGCGGCCGGGTACCACGCCCTGAACCTGGTGTGCCATCTCGTCAGCGCCGTGCTGTTCTATCAGATCCTGAAATCCATCCTGAAGAGCCGTTGGGCGGCGGTGCTGGCCTGCGCCTGGTGGGCGCTCCAGCCGCTCCAGGTCGAGCCGGTCGCCTGGATCACCGGCCTGAAGGACGTGCTCAGCGGCATGCTCGCGCTGGCCTGCTGGCGCTTGTACATCGCTTGGCGCGAGCAGCCGGCGGACTCCTCTCTGCCCGCCGAAGCGGCGGAACTGCGAAGAGCGGGTGTTTCGGCGGCCGCGCGGCGCCGGCTGCTGTTCTGCGCCTCGTGGCTGGCGTTCCTGCTGGCCTGCCAGGCCAAGCCGAACGTGGTGCTGTTCCCGCTGGTGCTGGCGGGATACGACCTGCTGATCGGCGGCCGGAAGTGGTGCGAACTGGCTCCGCTGGCGCTGTTCCTGGCCGTGAGCCTGCTGACCGTCGGCATCACCTTGAAGGTCCAACAGCCCGAGCAGGGCGGCGTGCACCTCCCTGGCGGCGTTGTGCCCAGGCTCCTGATCATGGCGGATTCCGCGGCGTTCTACCTGGAGAAGCTCTCCTGGCCCGCTTCGCTCTGCCCGGTCTACGCGCGAGGCATCGAGCACGGCCTGCGCATGCCCGAGGCCGCGATCCGCGTCGCGGCCCTGTGCGCCGCGGTCCTGATCGTTCTCTGGCTGGGGCGGCGCTGGTGGCTGGGCGCGATTGTCTTTGTGGCGGGCTGGGCCCCGATTTCAGGGTTGGTGCCGTTCGGCTACCTGGCCGTTTCCTCGGTGGCCGACCGCTATGCCTATCTGCCCGCGCTCGGCGCGGCGCTGGCGGTCGGAGACCTGATCTCGCGTTTCGATCACGGGAAAGACGGCCCTGCGGAGTGGCCCGGCATGCTGGCGCGCGGCCTGGCATGCCTCTGGATTCTAGTCTTCGCAGTCCTCACCTGGTCGCAGATCGCCGTCTGGCACAATTCCGTCGCGCTTTGGGAATGGACCCTCGACTGCAATCCGCATCCCGGCGCGCGGGTGCTGGCGAATTACGGGAGCGCGCTGTACCACCGCAGCGAGGAGCTTTCCCTCGACGGGCGCGCGGATGATGCGCGGCATACGCTCAACGACGCCTCGAATGTCCTCCAGGGATGCGTCAGCGAGTACCCGGACCACGCGCCGGGTCATTATAACCTCGCCCTGGTGCTGCAGGCGCGGGGCGATTACGCGGCCGCCCGGGCGGAGTGCCTGGCGGCGCTCGATGAGGACTCGACGCACGCTGACTACTGGGTGGCGCTGGGCGCGATGGACGCGGCGATGAAGGACTATGCCGGGTGCGTCGAGGCTTCGCAGCGCGCGCTGAGCCTGGAACCGCGCAACGCGATGGCGGCGCTGAAGCTGGGGCTCGCCGAGGCGGCTTTGAATCGGCCCGTCGAGGCGGCGAGGGCGCTGGCGATCGTGGTGGAGGCGGACCCGGAGGATTATGAAACGCGATTCAACCTCGCCGTCGCGCTCCAGAGGTCGGGTCGCGCCGCCGAGGCGCGCGCCGAGTTTTCCAAAGTCGCCGCTGCGCCCGTGGACAAGGTCAACCAGACTCTGCGGGCCGCCGCGGTGGCCGGCATCAACGCTCTCGCCGGAGTTGACCGCTGACGCCGAGCGGGGCGGTCAACGTCCGCGCTTCGATCGCCGCATTTCCCGGAGCACCTCTTCGCGCGTGCGCAAGGCGCCGCGCTCGATCTGCCGCGCGACCTCGTCCTCCAGCCAGCCTTCCTCGGAAGGCTTGTAGCCGCGCAGTCCGCGCACATAAGGGCAGCTTGCGGGGAAGACGCCGAACTGGATGCCCTGCTCCACGTCGAGGCAGCGCGGGTTGACCTGGAACCTCGTCTCGTACACGGTGCACAGGTTGGTCTGGACGTCGAGGTACGGGCAGGGCGTGCGGCGTGTGAAGACGCAGCCGTCCACGATGAACTTCTCGTAGCAGCATCGCCCGCAGCGCCGGCAGAGCGCCTCATGAGCCGCTGATGTTGGCATGATTAACGACCAGTTTTTGCCACGGATGGCACGGATTACACGGATTTCCACGGATTAACGGAAAACGGAGATAAGGGCCGTTTCAATCATAGAAGCTGTTCGTCGGTAATCCGTGGGAATCCGTGAAATCCGTGGCGACTATGTCTTTGTTTTCTTCAGCTCGTCGCTGATCTTTTTGCGCCAGGCTTCCTGCTCGCCCGGCGCATACTGGCCGGGGCTCCAGTGGAACGAGTAGCCGTCGCCGTTATGCCGCGGGATGATGTGGATGTGGACGTGGGAGACCGTCTGCCCGGAGCAGCGGCCGTTGGTCTGGAAGATGTTGAAGCCGTCGGCGCGCGCGGCGGCGACGGCGGCGCGGGCCAGGCGGGGCAGCGCCGCGGCGAGGTCGGCCGCCGCCTCGTCCGGCAGGTCCGTCAGGCGCTCGTAGTGCTTCTTCGGGATGAGCAGCACGTGTCCGGGCTGCACCGGGTTGAGGTCCATGAAGGCGAGCTTGGCCGCGTCTTCATAGACCTTCGCCGACGGGATTTCCCCCGCAACGATCTTACAGAAGATGCAGTCGGCCATGATACGCCTCCGAGACGGACAGGGCGGTTACGAAGAAGGCGCGAGGAAACGCAGCGACTGGATCGTGTCGCGCACGATCTTGATGTCGCCCAGGTAGGGCGATCTGGCCACCGCCGTCTTGGCGGTCAGTTCGACCAGGTCCGCGGTGATGAGGGACTTCGGCAGGCAGATCTGGACGGGATGTTCCGGCGGCGGCAGCGTCTCGCGCTCGGCCTTGCCGATGCTGACGGAGACCACTTTCTCGGCGGGGACGGAGAGCGGTTTGTCCGCGAAATTCGTCTTGACGGTGAACGCGCCGTCCGCGAGCTCGATGCTTTGCGCGTGCATGCGTTCACCGTTCTGGTAGAAGATCGTCTCGAACTTCGGGTCGGCGTCCTCGATCACTTTCCCCGGGGCCACCACGCCATCCAGCACGGAGAACGACTTGAGGTCGCAATTGTCCCGGAAGGTGCTGAAGACGACGAACTTGCCCTGTTTCGGGCCGCCGGGAGCCTTCGTCTCGTTGACGAGCTGGCCGTTGACCCAGAGCTTGACATCCGTCGTGGCCGGATCGTACGCGAAGCGGACCTCCTGGGTCTCCGCGGGCTTCGCGGGAAGGCCGGCGACAATCGCGTTGTGCTGCGCGTCGGTGGCTTTCAATGCGATGATCGAATAGCCGTTCTGCGCGAGACCGAGGATGACGGCGTTCCCTTCGACGCCGAAGCCGCTGCGCGCGCCGTTGCGCAGCGGCATCTCGCTATCGCCTCGGCCGGGCTCGTCGGCGAAGAGGCTCAGGCTCCAGCTCTGGCCCATGCGGGCGAAGTCAATGACGGCCGTGACGGCGCCGCTCTGGTCGAGTGGCAGCGTCGCCGTGAAGGGAAAACTGGTGATGCGCAGCGCGCCGCCGGCGATCTGCCAGGCGCCGCGGTCAATCTGCAGCGGCCCCGGCTGGCCGGTGGTGAAATTGGTGCGCGCGAGGGCGTCCACGCTGCCCTGGAACCACATTTGCTTGATGCTGCGCTTGCTGATCTTGATGAAGCCGACCGCGGTGCTGTCGAAGGCGACGTCCTCGGGCGTCATGCCCTCGATCTTGCCGAAGAGGCGGTCGTCGTTCGTCAGGACAACCAGGTCCCGCCCGCTCTCGACGATGCTGCCGGCGGGGAACTGGATGTCGCGGACCGCCTCGGTGAAGATGCCGACTTCCTGGTCGAAGAAGGGGCCGGAGAACCGGACCACGCCGTTGGCGATGCTGTTGACCGATCCGGTCAGCCGGTCGCCGGCGCGCCCGAAAATCGTGGTGCCGAGCTGCGCGGCGGGGACGGCGCCGGGATCGAAGGAATCTTCCGAGCCGCGCGGCTTCGGGACGAAGATGCCCCCGCCGGGCGCGGCGGGACTCTGCGCCGATGCGGGGTTGACCGCGAAAATCTGGCAGGCGGCCGCGACGACCACCGGAAGGACGAACCCGACGATAGCATGACGTTGCACGCGGATGACTCCCCAATAACAAGCTGTTCTGGCGTAGTGTCCCGAAAATATCATACCGAAGTCCAGCCCGCGTCATGCTGCGCGCAGCCCTTCGGCCGCGAGCTCAGGGCCGAACGGCGAAGCATCTCACATCTTAAACCGTTGCCGGCGCGCGGCGTATGAGATTCTTCGCGTCGCTCAGGATGACCGCGCATTATGCAACTTATTTTCGGGGCGCCTCACTAGCCCCGCCCGAACGCTATCTCTGGTAAATCGGCAAGTAATAGTAATTCACTTCGAGCGCGAGAAGGTTGAAGGCCGTCGGCAGCGTGGGGCCGATCGTCTGGTCAATCCAGGACTCGTCCGGCTGCTGGGCGTTCAGGATGACCGGGGTCTGGACGTCGTTCCATTTCTTCCAGTACCGGCCGCCGGCCTGGAGCATGGCTTGGGCGCAATAATAGTTGCGATAGGAGAAGTAGGTCAAGCCCCACGGGTTGTTGGCGAGCCAGTCGGCGGTGACCTTGGCCTCTTCGGAATGGTACGCGCCGCTGAGACACATGACGAGCAGGCCGATGCCGGAGCGGGCGTCGTTCGGGCCGTTGGGCGCCTGGTATCCGAAACCGCCGCCGGGGCAGTACATGGACTTGTAATACTGCACGCCGCGCTGCATGGTCTCGAGCGGCACCTCGATGCCGCCGCTGGCGGCCGCGCGCAGGGCAACCATCTGCGCGCCGGAGACGGTGGTGTCCGAGTCCTCCTCGCCCACGTTGTATCGCCAGCCGCCCTGGCGGTTCTGGCTGGTGACGATCAGGCCCACGGCTTTCTTGAGCGCCGGGCCCAGCTTGGGGTAATCAATCATGCCGTAAACTTCGGCGAGCGCCAGCGTCGCGAAGCCGTGGTTATACATCGGGCTGCCGTTCGGCCCGCAGAGCAGGCCGTTGGCCTCCTGGTGGCTGACGATGTATTCCACCGCGCGGCGCATGACCAGGCCGTACCTGCCTTCGTCGGGGGTTTCGCCGTGCGCCAGGAAGGCCAGCAGGTGCAGTCCGACGACGCCGCAGCCCTGTCCGTTGGGCGGCGGCCAGGAGCCGTCGGCGTTCTGCGTGCGGGCGAGGAACTCCAGCCCGCGGCTGACGGCCTTCTCGATATCGTCGGTCACGCGCAGGTCCATCTCCTGCGCGCAAGCGGCGCCGGCGAAGCAGAACAGGCCGATGACGGCCACCCAGATGCGCGCCCTGCTCACGGTCGGGTCTCCTTGCGGACCTGGTCGAAGTAGGAATTGAGCAGCCCGCGGAACTCGGGCGGGAATTCCGACTCGAACCCGGCCGCCAATTTGTCGTCGTACTTCTGCTGAGTCGTGACCTGGTAGCCGGCCGTGTCGAGCCGGGCCGGCTCGAGCGGGCCGTTGGTGCCGCCGTGGAACCCGCCGCCGTGGTTGGCCTGGGATAACGTGTGCATCGCCTGCATCGCCGACATCGCCTGGGAGGAGCGGCCGCCGTTCTTCTCCTCCTGTTCCTTGAGCACCGCCTCGAGCACCTGGATGGCCGCGCTCTGGTTCTTGCGCGTTTCCGCGCCGGCGTCGCCGGATTCGAGGGCGGTGTGGCTCAGGTCCATCTTGGCGCCGGCCATCTCCAGGGTCTGGGCGAGATGGGATTGCTTCGCCTGGAGCTTGCGGGTGATCTTGGTGGTGTCGTAGCGGATGCGGCCCTGGTGGCGGGCGAGGGCCATGACACGCTCGGGGAACGCGGACGGCGCCTGCATGCGGGCATGGTCGGCGGCGCCCGTGTCGGCGTGGAGCGTTTTCATCTGCCCGATGATCTTGGCCAGTTGCATCATCTCTTCCAGGGACATCTCCTCGTCATCCTTCTGCTGCTCGTCCATCTGCTGCTCATCTTCCGCGAGGCTCTTGGACGCCTCTTCGAGCAGTTCGAGGGCCTTCTTGCCGTGTTCGAGGGCCTGCGGGAGCGACGGCACGGGCAGGTCCTGCGCGGCGAGGCCCATCTCGGCGGAGGCCTGGTCGAGCTTGTCGGCCGTCTCGATCTTGAACAGGCCGAGTTCCTTGAAGAGATCGCGCATGGCGAGCGAATGTTCGCTGACATCCTGTCCCAGCATGCCCTCGCGCTCGCCGAGCCGGCTGCCGACGATCTTCACCTGGGGCGGCACGGGCGCGGCTGCGGGCGCGGCGGGCGCCGGCGCCGAGTTCTGCGCAACGACGAGCGGGGCGACCGTCGCCTCGACCCGGACCACTTGCGGCATGCGGGTCACCGTCGCCGAGGCAATCCGAGGCGTCGGCCGGCGGATGACCTGCATTCTGGCCGGCCCGTTGACGATCACGACCGCGGGCCGCGCCGGTTCGGGATTCATCGCGCCCGAGTCGGAGGGGTTGGGCGCGGGCTTCGGGAGCGGCTCGTCCGGATCGGCGCCCTTGACGTCGCCGCCGATCAGTTTCTCCGTGCGGGCGTTGATCTCTTTCTGCCGCTTGATGAACTCCTGGAGTTCCTTCGCGGCCTCGCTCATGTCGTCGGAGGTGCGCAGGGTCTGGGCCACGTCCATGAGCGAATCGGAGATCGCCTGCTGCCGGGGCGTCTGCGCGAAGAGGTTGTTCTCGGAGATCTGCGAGGCGACCTCTTCGGAGTTTTCGGTCAGGTGGTCATCCTGCATCTGGCTGAGCGCGTCGGAGGCCTTTTCGGCCTCGCTCACGTTCTCCTGGGTCAAATTCTCGAGGACCTTCTGGATGTCCTTGTCGAGCGTGGCGATGCCGTTGGAGACCAGCTTCTGGAAGCCGGAGAGGCGCACGATCCGGTCGAGGTCGGCCTGCGACAGTTCGGAGGCCAGCCGTCCGCCGACTTCCGTGGCGGCCTTGCCGGTGAGGTTGCGGGCATCCGCCTGGTCGCGCGAGAGTTGCTCGGCCTCGTCGGCGAGGATCTCCAGCAGCTTGCGGCGCTGGATGCGGCTGATCTCCGAGGAGAGTTTCTCCAGGTCCTCGGCGGCTTCTTTCTGCGCTTTCTGGGCGTCCTGGAGTTGCTGCTTCTGTCCCGAGTCGGGCTTGCCCGCCTTGCTCTGCGCGGCCTTGGCGAGGTTGTCGGAGGCCTGTTTCATGGGCTCGGACTCGGCTTTGTCCATGCCGGATTCCGCCTTGGTCAGGTCGGAGAGCAGGCCGGCGGGCGTCATCGGGTTATCGCTGAGGTCGGCGATCACCTCGCCCAGTTGGGTCTCGAGGCCTTTGACCTTGTCGCGGAGTTCCTCCTGGCGCTGCTGCGCGTCGGCGGCCTCGGGGGCCTTGTTGTCCGTGGGCGCGTCCTTCAGTTCGCCGGTCTGCTTCGCCTCGGCGCCCTGCTTGCGGGAGGCCAGGTCCACCTTGTCCGCGATCTGCAGCAGCCGGTCCAGCATCATGTCCAGGTGATCGGCGTTGCTGATAATGTTGATGCGATAGACTTCCGAGTAGCCGTTCCGGAACATCGCCTCGTCGGCGTAGTCGGAAGCCATCGCGCGGATCTCGATGCGGTCGCCGGGGATCGGGTTGAAGTCCGCGAGCAGCAGGGCGGTGCTTCCTTCGAGCCGCTGCTGGGTCGCCCCGCCCTCGGAGAGTGGGACGGTTTTCCAGTCGTCGAGCGCGGCGTCCGTCGGGGCCTTGTCGTGCACCAGGCGCGTTTGCAGCTTCAAGTCGCGGACGCCGTAATCGTCGGTCGCGGAGGCGGTGATCGGGACGCTGGCGCCGGGCAGTTGCGAAAGGTCGGAGCCGGGCTTCGGGATGGTCACCTCCGGCTTCGTGTCGGGCACGACCTTGATCGAGATTATTTCCGGCGCGCGGTTCGTCAGCCCGAAGCCGTCCTTGAGGGTGATCTTGTAGTCCACGTCCTCCGTCGGCGTCAGCTTGGGAGAGACGAACATGCCGCCTTCGGCCTTCAAGGGATAGGTTTGGTCGCCGGCGGTCAGCCACGCGCTGCAGACGAGCTTCGGATCATCGCCGCGAACCGCGGGCCGGACCTGAATGACCACGGTCGAAGGCTGCGGGACGCCGTCCCTTTCGGGTCCGTTGACCACCGTCACCGGGCCCGCGACGCCCTCGACGGTCGTCTCGGGCCGTTCCGTGTAAGCCGGCGGGGTGACGAGGACGGACTTTCCGATGAGCGCCGGCGACGGCAGCGTGCGGACGGCGTACCAGGGCGAGACGTTGTCGCCCGCCTTGACGCGATAGCGCAGGTCGTCGAGGAGCGGCGCGCTCTGCCAGGCGCCGACGCCGGCGACCACGACCACGTCGGCGGAGAACGATTCGCGGGCCTGGCGGACTTCCAGGCTGGCGCGCGTCACGGGGCGGCCGGTGGTTGTGAACCGGACCTGCATCACGTCGCCCTTGCGGATGACCTGGTCGCCCGGCTCGACGTTCAGCTTGGTGTAGGAGAAGAAATCTTCGCGGTTCGGCTGGAGCAGGCGCCCGACGCTGTTGGAGACGGCCTCCGGCGCGAAGAGATACGCCATCGCCATCGCCAGGGCGAGGACGCCGAAGAGCGCGGCGATGCGCGCCAGTTTGTCGAGCGGCACGGCCTGGCGCCAGCTCACCGTCTGGCTGCGCTGGTCAATCTGGCTGAGCGCAACGTCCACGAGGCCCTTGGAGACGCCGTAAGAATCCTGGTCGCGGCTCAGCTCGACGCCGGTCACCAGGTCTTCGGCCATGTTGGGGAAGTTCCGGCCCAGGCGGGCGGCGGTGCGCTCGTCGCCCATGCGCTTCGACACGGGCGTCAGGACGCGGCGCACCAGCAGCGCCACGACCGCCAGCGCGACGACCACCAGGAGGACCCACCGCAGCCCTCTCGGAGCGCCCAGCAGCAAGCGGTCCACCAGCACGCCCAGGCCCGCGCCGCCGAGGATCGCGCAGAACATCATCAGCAGGCCCATCGTCGCCTGCACGACGCGCCAGCGAAGCCGATAATGGTCCAGCAGGTCGCGCAAGCGTTTCGGGATAGCAGCCATAGGTTCTCCTTGCAACTTGCGAACGCCTTCGGCAATCCGCCTTCGCCAAGGCTTCGGCGGACAAGTCCGCAATTACGTTACGCGAGTCCTGTGCGCTTTCTCAGGAACCATGCCGCCGACAGAACGAGGGCGAGTACGGCGTAGTAGATCCGGTTGCGGAAAGGCGCGTATTCCTCAGTCAACATGCGGTGCCCCGCCTTCGCCGTCAGGAGCGACTTCAAGTCGCCCGTGCCGGCAACGTCATTATACTTCCCGCCGCTGGCGGCCGCAATGGCCTTGAGCGCGCTCACATCCTGGGCCAGGAACGATTTTTCGAGGTCCGGCCGCAGCACCTGGAGGATCGCCTTGGAGTCGAGCGGGTTCTGCCCGTACTTCGCGACGATCGGGTTGAATTTGAGCTGGCCCTCCTGCTGCGGGACGAATGTGCCGCGGTAAATACCCCAGCCGCCGGGTGCCGCCGCCAGCGCCATGCGCTGCGGTTCGCCCTTCTCGGGCGTGATCAGGACCGAGACGTCGGCGTTCGTGAGCGGGTAGCCGTCGTTGTCGAGGCAGTACGCCTCGACCTCGACCTTCTCGCCCACGTTGCATTCCACGCGGCTGAGGCTCAGCCGGCAGAGACGGTCGCCCTCGTTGAAATGCTTGCGGATCAGCCAGCGGATCGCCTGCGCCCAGAAGCGGTAGTGGTACTTGTCGCCGATGCTCTTGCGCCAACGCCAGGTCTCTTCGACGCCGGAGAAGAGCGTTTTGCCCGCGCCGACGTACTGGATCGCGAGGATGGGCTGGTGGCCGGTGCCGGCGACCTGGTTCGAGTTCGCCAGGAGCATGGCGGCGCCGCGCGCGAGTCCGGCGACGTCGGCGGACCAGCCCATGGCGGGCAGGTTGGTCCAGATGCGCTCGTTCTCCACGGCATCGGGCGAGAGGCGCGTGAGGAGGTGCGAGGCGCCTTCCTGCGTCAGCTCCAGCTTCACGGTGCGCTCGCCGCTGGCGGGCGTGCGCGTGAGCAGCACGGGCAGGACGTCCTCGAGCGGCGTGCCGACCAGGTTGCGATAGTTCTGCCGCCGGCCGGCGATGAGCGCCAGGGAGCCGCCGCGGACGCGGACCATGTCGGCCAGTTCCTTGAGGAAGGCGTCGGGCAGCAGGTCGCGCGGCACGTCGCCCAGGAAAACCAGGTCGTAGTCGGCGAAGTCCTTCTTGTCGGTCGGCAGTTCGGCCAGGTAACCGGGTCCGCGGATGGGGCCGACGCCGGGCCGGAGCAGGCAGATGGTGGGCGTCACGCCCGGGTCGCGCTCGAGGACGCTGCGGATGAAACGGAACTCCCAGCGCGGCTCGGCGTCAATCAGCAGCACGCGGATCTTGCGGTCCACGATCTCCACGGTCGTCTCGGCGTGGTTCTTGCCGAGGCCGGGCTGGTCCTCGGTCGGGCGGACGCGCGCGATGAAGGTGCGTCGGCCGGCGGTGCGCGGCTCGTAAGCCATCTCGACTTGCAGCGGCCGGGCGCCGGGCAGCGTCACCACCGGCTGTTCGGCCACGACGCGGCCGCCGTCGAGCAGTTCGAGGGTGACGCGCATGGGCACGGCGCTGGTGGCCATGACGGTGGCCTCGAGGAACAGCATGTCTCCGAGCAGCGATTCCTGCGGCCCACGCAGCGAGAGGACCGAGGCGTCGAGCGGCGGCTCCGGGTTTCCGAGGCCGATGGGATAGACCGGGATGTTGCGCAGGCCGAGCGCGCGCGCCGATTCGGCCGGGTCGCTGCCGGCGTTCCAGGCGCCGTCGGTGATCAGGACGATGGCGGCGGGAGTCCTCTGCCCGCTTTCGTCGCCGCCGGCGTTGATGAATTCGAGCACATTGCCGATGGCCGTCTCCTGGCCTTCGTCGTCCACCCGGAAGGCCGTGGAGGCGCCTTCGAGCGGGAGTTTTTTCGCGGCGCCGGCGAAGCCCCAGAGCTGGATGTCGAAGACGCGGCTCACGTCGGCGAGCCACGAGCCCGGCGCCAGGTTCAGCAGCGAGCGTTCGATGTCCACGCGGGCGACTTCGCCCGCCTGGGCGCCGGAGGTTTGAATCTGCGCGTTGCGGATATAGTCCGCCTCGGGGCCTTTGTAGCTGTCGGTCAGGCTCATGCTGCGGGAGTTGTCCGCCAGGACGTAGAGCATCGGCTTCTGCGGGTCGGGCCATTCGCGCACCAGGCGCGGGTTGAGCAGCAGCCCGATGGCCAGCAGCGTGCCGACGATGGTCAGGAAGATGATGACGATGCGGGTGAACAGCTTGATGCGGGCGAGGTCGCGGACGGTCCAGAAGATCACCGCCGCAAGGACCAGCAGCGCCAGCGCGCCCACGAGCCAGGGCGAAAACGGCAGGTCGAAAATGACGTTCGTTCTACCCAAGCAGCATCGCCTTCATAGTGCAGCGTCCCGAAAATAACATACATGAATCCAGCCCGCGTCGTGCTGCTCGTAGTGTGCCCGTCAGGGCATACGGAATAGCGCCTGACGGCGCCACTACAAGCGGCGCACGAGATTCCTCGCTCCGCTCGGAATGACCCGAGATCAGGCAACTAATCTCAGCACCAGTGCGCGACAGATTATCAACCGGGCCCATCGTCAAGCTTCCATCGTCCAGGGTCTGTCGTCTATCGTCAGTTTATCGTCGGCTTCCGCCGGCGGCCGCTTCGGCGGGCTTCGCCGGCGTGGGCCGGTCAATCGCCCAAGCCAGGATCACGGCGCCCAGGATCGCGCAGAGGGCCATGATCGCAAATGGAAAACTCCACGTCCCGGCGGAAGCTTCGTGACCGGTCGCGGCCAGGTCGCCGTTGGCGGCCATGGCGGTGACGCGGAAACCTTGCAGGAGGTTGCCCATGACGGCCTGGGGAATCAGCTCCATGTCCGATTCCTCCGGCGGCACGTTGATGGTGCCGACGATCGGCCCGCCTTCGTCCTTGGGCGGCACGGAGCCGGCGGGCGCCGCGGTGAGGCGATAGAATCCCGCGATGCCGGTATCCTCGAACGACGCCTTGTCCGGGTCGCTCTTCATCGGGGCCAGCGGCTCGACGCGCCCGTCGGGCGTGACGATGCGCGGCCATTCGGCCAGGGCGGGCACGATCAGCGGCATGAAGGCGCGGTGCGAGGCCGTGATGCCTTTTTCGATCAGGTGGTTCAAGACGAGCCGATGGACCGTCGGCGGGAAAAACGGCGTGAGCGGCAGGTTCGAGAAATCCACCTGCGCCGAGACGGCGAAGAGGAAGACACGGCCTTTGCCGGTCTGCTGGACGACGAGGAACGGCTGGCCGGAGTCGGTGCTCATGAGCACCTGCGCGGCGAGCTTCTCGGTGGAGGCGGGCGGCGGCTCGATGGGGAACAGGCGCGAGATCAGCAGCCGGTTGAGCCCTTCGAGCGGCAGCGTCTGGGTCAGCGGGTTCTGTTGCGAGGCCCAGTTGACCTTGGCGCGTTTGTCGGTCGGGAAATCCCTGAATCCCTGCAGCGGTATGCGCGGGAACTTGTCGGCGGTCCACTCGGCCGGGACGGTGTGCTCGCCGGGGAAGATGACGAGCAGTCCGCCCGCCTGGACGTATTCGTCGAGGCGCTGGCGCACGGCGTCGGAAAGCGACGGGACGTCGGTCAGGAACACGGCCTCGAACGGTTGCAGCAGCATGTCGGAAAGCGCATCGGCCTCGACGACCTTCGGCAGGAAGGGCGAGCGGTAGCCAGCCTCCGCCTCGGTGGGCCGCAGCGCCAGCGAGACGAAGTGCGAGGCGGCCTTGTCCGGCCGGCCGGCGGGCGCGCCCTCGACGACGAGGACCGGCACCTGGTCCTCGGTGCTGAGGGTGAAGTAGAAGCGGTTGTCGGCGGGGATGACGTCCGGATCGAGCTGGACGTATCCGGAGTGCGCGCCGGCCTTGAGCGTGGGCAGGTTGAAGACGCAATCGGCGCGGCCGGCCTCGTGGAAGTTGACGGAGGCGGAGTCCACGCGCTCGCCGTCGAAGTACAGCGACACGTTCGCCAGGGCGCTCGTCGGCTCGGAGGCGGATTCGGCGCCACCGGTCCGGCGCTCGGCGTTCAGTTGCACGGTGGCGGTGAGGCGCGGCGCATCGCCTTCGGTGGGGATCGGCGGCGAAAGGCTGAGGCCGGCGAACGAGAAATTGACTCCGGTGCTGCGTTCGAGGGGCGTGACGACGATTTCGGGCTTGCCGGCCAGCTCGAGGGCCTTCCGCGTGGCCTCCCAGGCGCCGGAGTCCGACGGGCGCCAGTCGGAGGCCTGGGTGTCGGTGAGGATCCAGATGACGCCTCCGCCGCCGCTGCGCTGGAGCGTTTCGGCGGCGGCGGTGATCGCCTGCGGGATGTCGGCCGCGCCGTCGGTGAGGCGGGCGGTTTCGATGGCGTTGGAGACGGCGCGCAGGTCGCGGAGCGGCTCGCGCGAAGAGATGCGGCACTCGCCGGCCATGAGCCCGAAGGCCGCGGCGGTGCCGCGCGGGAACATGGCGATGGCGTTCAGTGCGGCGCGCTTGCCGCGCTCGAAGCAGGTGCCGCCCGCGGTGGTGCTGCTCATGCTGGCGGAACCGTCGAGCAGGATGACCATCTTGTTTCCGCTGCCGAGGAGCCGGCCGATGCCGCCGCGCAGGATCGGCTCGAGCAGCACCATGAGCGCGGCGGCCAGGATCAGCGTGCGCAGGATCATCAGGAGGATCTGCTGCAGGCGCGCGCGGCGGACGGCCTTGGTCTCGTTGTTGAGCAGGAAGTCAATCGCAGCCCACCGCACGCGCCGATACCGCAGGCGCGTGAGCAGGTGGATGATCAGCGGCGCGGCCACCAGCGGAAGCAGCCAGAAAAACTCGGGATGCAGAAAACTCATCGTTGCTCCACGGCTGTCGTTATTTTCTCCTCGCCAGGAATCCCGTTAGCGCGCGGTCGAACGGCAGCGAGAGGCGCATGAGCTCGTAGTCAATGCCCTTCTCGGTGCAGCCGCGCTTGATTTTTGCGAGGTACTCGCGGAAGCGCTCGCGGTACCCCTCGGCGACCACCTGCGGGTCCGCGATGATCTCCTCGCCGCGCTCCATGCCCTCGAAGAGCGTCACGCGGTCGTAGGGGAAATCAATCTCGGCGTCGTCCACCAGGTGGAAGGCGATGACCTCGTGGCGGCGGTGCTGGAAGTGCTGCAGGCCGTTGAGGATTTCCTCGACGTTGTCGAAGAAGTCGCTGAGGATGATGACCATGCTGCGGCGGCGGACCTGCTCGGCGATCTCGTGCAGGACGGCGGGCAGGTCGGTGTCCTTGCCGGGCGCGGCGGACTCGAGCGTCTCGAGGATGGCGTGGAAGTGCCGGGCGTTGCCGCGCGGCGGGATGAACTGCCGCACGGCGCTGTCGAAGCAGACGAGGCCGACGTGGTCGCCCTGGCCGAGCATGAGCAGCGCCAGGGCGGCGGCGGCCGAGGCGGCGTAGTCCAGGCGCGTCATGCCCGAGGTGCCGAAGTCCATCGAGCCGCTGCAATCGAGGAGGATGTAGCAGTTCAGGTTCGTCTCGGCGTCGAACTGCTTGATGAAGTAGCGGTCGGAGCGGGCGACGACGCGCCAGTCCAGGTAGCGCAGGTCGTCGCCGGGGACATATTCGCGGTACTCGGCGAACTCGACGTTCAGCCCGTGGTAGGGGCTTTTATGGATGCCGGTATAGTAGCCTTCCATCGCCTTGCGGGCGCGGAGTTCCATGTGGCTGATGCGCGCCACTGCGCGGCGGTCAATCGTCCGGATCGTTTTCCTGGCTTTGAGGGCCATCTTTATTTCCGTTTGCCGAATGCCGATTGCCGAATGAAGGAATTATTCCTGTTCCAGCGCGGGGATCTCGTCCATGAGTTTCTTGGCGACGTCGTCGGAGGTCACTCCGTCAGCTTCCGCGTTGAAGTTGAGCAGGATGCGGTGGCGGAGGACCGGGCCGGCGACCGCGCGCACGTCCTCGATGGCGGCATACGGCCGGCCGCGGAGGATCGAGCGGGCCTTGGCGCCGAGGATCAGGTATTGCGAGGCGCGCGGACCCGCGCCCCAGGCGACCCAGTCGCGGATGTAGCCGGGCGCGTCGGCCTCGCCCTTGCGCGTGCGGCGGGCCAGCGTCACGGCGTACTTGTAGACGTGGTCGGGCACCGGGATGCGATAGACCAGGTCCTGCAGCGAGACGATGTCCTCGCCGCTGAGCACTTTCTGGACGGCGACCTCGCGGTGCGTGGTGGTCTGGCGGACGATCTGGATCTCCTCGTCGAAGGAGGGATAATCCACTTTCACGTGAAACATGAAGCGGTCGCGCTGGGCTTCGGGCAGCGGATAGGTGCCTTCCTGCTCGATGGGGTTCTGCGTGGCCAGCACGAGGAACGGCTCGTTGAGGCGGTATTCCTTGCCGCCGGCGGTGACGTGGTGCTCCTGCATGGCCTCGAGGAGCGCGGCCTGGGTCTTCGGCGGCGTGCGGTTGACCTCGTCGGCGAGGATGACGTTGGCGAAGAGCGGACCCTTGACGAAGGCGAACTCGCGGTGGCCCGTGGCGCGGTCTTCGCGGAGGATCTCGGTGCCGATGATGTCGGCGGGCATCAGGTCGGGCGTGAACTGGATGCGGTGGAACTGGAGCGAGAGCGCCTCGGAGAGCGTGCGCACGAGGAGCGTCTTGGCCAGGCCGGGCACGCCCTCGAGCAGGCAGTGCCCGCGCGAGAACATGGCGATGAGCACGTCCTCGATGACCTGGTCCTGCCCGACGATGACGTGCTGCAGTTCCTTGACGAGCCGGGCGCAGGAGTCTCGAAACCGTTCGATCTCCTGTACGTCATTGTCCTGCATGTTCGGCGCGTTCTGGGCCATGAGCAAGCTCCTCAAAAAAGCGATCCGGTATCAGGTCAGTTAGGGCGCGCCGCGGCGAAAACGAATCGAACGGAGCGCGTCGCGCTGGAGGGAAACCGAGCCGAACAGGTCCGACTGGCCGGTGAGCCGGTCATCGGCCAGCACGCAGGAATGCAGCGTGAAATTGCCCTGCGTGGTCTGCACGGTGGCTTCCGCCGGCAGCGCGGACGGCGCCGCGGCCCGGCGAGGGAAGCGGACCAGTTGCACGCGTTTCAACTCCGGCTCGATATTGCCGAAGTCGGTGACGATGGTGAACTTGCCCTCCGCGAAAGTCACCGACTTCGCGGAGATCGTGTCGCCGTTGAGCAGCATCACCTGGACGGAATCCATCGCGGCGGGCAGCGCCTTGCGCGGCAGCACCAGGCCGGGCTCCGCGCGGAGATGCCTGACGGCCAGGGGCGTGTTCGCGACGAACAGCACGTATCGCCCGGTCTTCGGGCCGACGGTGAACCGGTACTGGCCCGCCAGCGTGTCGCCCAGGTTCGGCACGTCGCTCACCCACGGCTGAATCGTGCCCTCCTTCGGATCGTATTGAAGCTGGAACTGAATGCGGGGCTTCGACACCAACTGGTTGCCGGTTCCCCAACTGCCCAGGTTCTGGACGCCCGCTTCCGGCGTCACCGCGGCGCAGCCGCTGTCGTTGCTCTTCAAATGAAACATGACGCCGTTGTGCATGTTCTGAAGGTCCGCCCGGTCGCTGTAGACGAATATCTCGCAGTCGAGCCAAGTCCCCGCCTGCGGCAATTCGATGTCGGCGAAGAAGGTGATCGGCCCGCTCTGATCCAGCGGGACCGCGAGTATGCCGGGCACGACTTGTCCCTGCGAGCCGGCCGTCAACGTGGCCTTGCCGTCGGCGAGGGTCCAGTTGCCCTGGACGGCCATCCACGGCTCCAGGGTGCCCCATTCGAACCCCGTGTCCACGAAGTTGGCCGAGGAGCTGTCCATCAAGATTTCCGTCAGCGACGAGGTGGGCGCCGTCAGCGTCCCGATCTCCGGGTTCGCGATGACGGTCTGGTCCGCGGTGATGGACTGGACCTGTCCGAGGACGAAGTCGCCGTTGTTCATGACGACGCGCGGGCCGGCTTTCTCTTCGCGGGCCGGCGCGAACTCGACGTGCGAGACCACGGAGGTGGCCAGGCTCACGTCGCCGCCGAACTGGGGCCCGTTGAGGTGCAGCCAGCCGTCCGCGCTGATGCCGAGCACCGCGCCGGTGAAGCGATCGCCCTGGAGAGTCTGCACCGTGTCGCGCCAGTCCTCGACGGCGAGCGAATACGTGCGCGCCGCCGGCGGCGGCGCGCCCGCCAGCTTGAAGACGCCGAACGCGGCGGTGTCGTGGTCGAAAGCGTCCGTCTGCGGCGTCCAGGTGTAATTGGCCGGTTTGGCCGGCGGGTCGGCCCAGCGGACGCGGCCGATGTTGCCGAGGAAGACGACGCCTTCGTGCGGGTCGAGCTTCAGCGCGGCCAGCGGCAGGGCCATCTCCAATTCCCACGAGGACTTGCCGCGGCGGCAGGCGGAAATCCACATACTGCCCTTGCTGATCGCCTGCGTCGCGGTTTCCTTCTTCGCCTGGTAAGACAGGTCTATTTTCTTGTTGAGCGAATTGACGGCGAACTGGGCATAGTCGTCGCGCTGCTTCTCGGGGGCGAGGAAGATCTCGACGTGATCGTCGTGGAGCAGGTCCTTGCTGCCGTCGTCCGCCTTCGCAACCAGGCGGTCCATCGCCGAGTCGGTGCAGCGCACGGCCAGGTAGAGGGACGCGTCATCCCACACCATCGCGAACTGCGTCTGCGACGGCTCGCCGACCTCGCCGCCGCCGAGCAGCGTAAAGCCCGTCTGCCAGGGCACGGCGCGCCAGCATTCGTCGTCCAGGCGCCCGTCAATCTTCGGAGGAGTCTGCGCGCGATAAACCGTGTACGTCCGTGGCTCCGCCCAGGCGGCGGCCGCCAGGACCGCCGAACAGAGGATCGCCAGCAATGGGGTGGGAATCCGGTTTCTCATCAGCTGGCGCTCCATGAGAGGCTCGACCACGCTCGCGGCCCTGAGCTGCATCCCAGGGCGCGCGACCGCATGCCGTCCAGAGCGCCGTGCGCGCCGGCGGCCGGCGTTGCGCGGAAAACAATTCATGTTATTCTTTTTCAGGAGATACTGTCAACTCTTCTTTAATTGGACGCATGCGCGGAGAATCGGTTCCGGCCGGACCCGATCCGCGCGATCTCCGGCACTTTTCCCCAAGGGGAAATTAATGTTACGCTTTCTGTCGGAACTGTCAATTCTTTGCGGGCGACCGATGATGGACAACCGGCGAGGGACGACCGACGATGGACGATGGACGATCGCCCGGCATCTGCCATCGTCCATCGTCCATCGTCTATCGTCCATCGTCATCTGTGGCGCGCTAGCGCTGTCGGCGCAGCCGGGCTTCGGCGGCGACGAGCCGATGCCGGGGCTCGACCTTTCGACGAAGAAGGACGCGCTCCGCGCTGTGGACCAGGGCATTCAATGGCTGAAGGCCCGCCAGAACGCCGACGGCTCCTGGCCGCCGTCGCCGCAGCCGGCCGTATCCGCCTTTGCGACGCGCGCCATCCTTCGGGACCCCGCGCGCGAGCGGGGGAAGCTGGACGCGAGCGCCGCCAAAGGGCTAGAATTCATCGCCTCCTGCGCGCAGAAGGACGGCGGCATTTACCGCGATTCAGCGTCGCGCACCTGCAGCACGACCGCGTCGGTGCTCGCGTTGGCCGGCTCGCGGCAGGACCGTTATGAGCCGCTGATCCTCGCCGCGCGCCGCTTCCTGGTGCGCGGGCAGAACCGGCGCGAGAATTCCGAACAATTCGGCGGCTGGGCGGACAGCGATCCACCTGCGGACATGAGGATGACCGCCCTCGCGATCGAGGCGCTGGCGGCGACCCAGCGCCTCTCAACCGCCGACGCCGAGAAGAACCATTCCGCCCCCGCCGATCCGGACTGGACCGCGGCCGTTGCTTTTCTCGACCGCTGCCAGAACCTGCCGACAGCTTACAGCGGGCGCCCGCAGGACCTCGGCGGTTTTTTCAACGAGCCGGATAAGGCGGGGCCTCTGACGCCGCGGCTTTCCGAAGGCAGCGCCACCGCGCTCGGGCTGGCCGCGCTGCTCGAATCCAACGTCGCCCGCAGCGATCCGCGCGTGGTCGGGGCGGTGGACTGGATCCGCTCGAACTACACGCTCGACACGCCGGCCGGCGGCCCGGGCAAGCAGGGACTCTGCTTCTATTATTACTCCCTCGCCGGCGCGCTCAGCCTCTACGGCGAAGAGCCGCTCCTGCGCCCCGAAAAGCGCGCCGCTGACTGGCGCCGCGAACTGATGATCCGGTTGATCTCCCTGCAGCGCACCGACTCGCAGGGACTCGGTTATTGGGTGAATGGCCGGGGCGAAGGCGCCGAGAAGGACCCCGTCCTCGTCACGGCTTGGTGCGTCCTGACCCTTGAAACTCTGGCGGACGAGCCGCAGTATTAGGGCGTCCGCCCGGCATCGGAATGGAGATCGAATGAAGATTTCCCGCGCAGTCGCGGTCATCGCGCAGGTCGCTCTTCTGTTCGGCTTCGCCGCGCGCTGTTCGGCCGGGCTCGGACCGGAGAACGTGGCGGTCATCATCAACGAGGACAGTTGGGCCTCCAAGGCGGTCGCCAACGAATTCATCGCCCTCTACGGCATTCCGCCGGCGAACGTGATCTACCTCAAGCGCCTGCCGGATTTCGAGCAGACGGACATCGAGTCCCTGCGCGCGCATCTGCTCAAGCCGATCATCGAGACGCTCGAACAGCGCAAGCTGGCCGCGCAGATTGACTGCGTCGCGTGGTCCTCCGACATCCCGTACATCGTGGACATCACGAAGGACTTCACCTCCGCGCCGGCGGCCACCGTCGGCACCGCCGGCTCCATCACCGGGCTGACGTATCTCTACCAGTTCGTCTTCGCCGACTCGGCCCACGCGCCGCCGGGCAGCTACACGCTTCCGGGCAACAACCGTTATTTCCGCCGCGCTCTCGTTCCCAGGAAAGGCCCGGAGCTGACCGACGCGCAGCAGAGCCGATTGAGGGAGGCCGGCCGGCTGATTCACAGCGAGGCATGGACGGACGCCGAGGCCGTGCTTCGGCCGCTCCTGCAGGAATGTCCCGACAGCGCCCAGGCGAATTGTTATCTCGCGGTCTGCCTGGCCCATCGCGGCGACCAGGACGCGGCCGTCGAATCGCTCCAGCGCGCGGCCGAGTGCGGCTGGGGCAACTGGCGCGCGTGGCAGGAGAACGAAGCCTTCGCCGCGCTGCAGGGCCGGAAGGAGTTCAAGGAGGCGCTCGAGAAATCCAAGGCGGTCATCGAGGACGTCGCGCCCTCGCTGGGGTTCCGCAACAGCTACGGCTGGAACGCCAAGGGCGAACGGACCGCGTCGGAGAAGGACGTGCGATACCTGCTCTCCGTCATGCTGGCCGTCACGAGCGGGCGCGGCAACTCCGTGCCGGAGGCGCTGGACGCGCTCCGCGCCTCCGCCGGCGCCGGCGCCACGGCCCCGAAAGGCACGTTCTATTTCATGCGCAACGAGAACATCCGTTCGACCGTCCGCGACTGGCTTTTCCCCTCCGCCGTCCAGAAACTGCGCGCGATGGGCCTGGCCGCCGAACTGGAGGACGGCATCGTGCCCATGAACAAGCCCGACGTGCTCGGCGCGGTCATCGGCGCGGCCGAGTACGATTGGAAAGGCTCCGGCAGCAAAATCCTTCCGGGCGCCATCTGCGAGGATTTCACCAGCGCCGGCGGCATCCTGACCGTGGGCGGCGGCCAGACGCCGCTCACCAGCCTGATCGCCTGCGGCGCGGCCGGCTCCAGCGGCACCGTGACCGAGCCGATCGCCATCGAGGAGAAATTCCCGTCGCCGTTCCTCCACGTCCATTACGCGCGCGGCTGCACGCTGGCCGAGGCGTTCTATCAATCCGTCGGGACGCCGTACCAGCTCCTCATCGTCGGCGACCCGCTCTGCGCGCCGTGGCGGGAACAGCCGGGCGTGGTCATCGAAGGCCTTGCCGCCGGGCAGGCGGTCAACGGGGTGTTTTCCCTGAAGCCGTCGGCCGCGCCGCTCAGCACCGTGCCCGTGCAGAGGTTCGAGTTCTACGTGGACGGCCGGTACCGCGGCCGGCTCACGCCCGGCCAGAGCGCCGGAGGCGATGCGAAGCTGATGGTCAAAGGCTATCACGAAGTGCGCGTCGTCGCGGTCACCGGCGGGCAGCTCGAGGAGCGCACCTCGACCGTCGTGCCGTTCACCGTGGACACGTCCGGCCGGCAACTGACGATCTCCGGCCCGGAGAAGAGCGACTCGCCCTGGGATCGGCCGGTGCGCATGCAGGCCGAACTCGCCGGCGCAGCGGAGATCCTGTTCTTCCACAACCTGCGCCTGGTGGGCGTCATTCATGGAGAGAAAGGCGCGGCCGAGATTGACCCGAACTTCCTCGGCCAGGGTCCCTGCCGTATCCAGTGCATGGCCGTGGACGCCGCGAAGAAGCCGATGGCGGTGAGCGCGTTCATCGAGCTGCGCGTCGTTCCGCCCGCGCCCGCGCCGGCCGTCGCCCCGCCCGAAGGAGGATTGTCGGAGCCAGGGCTGCTGCTGACGGCGGAAGGCGGCGCTCCGGTCGCCGTCCCCGACACCGGCAGGAAGAATTGGCTCACCGGCGCCGGCGTCAAGGAAGGGCAGTCGTTCACGCTCGAAGGGTACTTCGACGCGCCCGAGGAGACCGTGTATCAATTCCAGGTCCGCGGCAACGTCGGCCCGGTGGTCGAGGTGGATGGCCGGACGATCGAAGGTCCGAAACCGGACCCCCAGCCGGCGAGCGATGGAGCCGAGCTGGTCGTCGCCGCCCAGTCGGCCGGCGGCGACGCGTGGACCTTCCTGCCCGTCTCACTCGCGAAGGGCCTGCATCGCCTGCGCGTAACCGGCGTCGCCGCAAAAAGCCCGACGCTGGAAATCCGCTTCGGCGGCCGAGGCACGCAGTCCATCGGCGCCGACTTCAAGCACGTCAAGGGTCGCTAGTGTCGTGTTCCGGAAGTAATACGGATAAGTTCAGACCGCGTCACCCTGAGTGCAGCGAAGGGTCTCATACCACAAACTGTTGCCTGCGCGCCGCGTATGAGATTCCTCGCCCTGCTCGGAATGACCGCTTATTACGGGACTTATTTGTGAAAAGCTGCGCGATCGGACGCTAGCAGACGCTTTGTGATGAACGGTGAAAATCCATTCCAGATTCAGCCACTTCGATAAGGGAGGACCGGAACGTGATTCCTTCAGTTTCAGGCGTGACGCCCAACGAAGATTTCACACTCACTCTGCACTTTGACAATGGTGAGGAAGGGCTGCTTGACATGAAACCTTACCTGGACTTCGGGGTCTTTCGAAAGATAGGAGATAGCGACAACTTCAAGCGCGTCCGGGTAGCGTTCGACACGATTGAATGGGACGCCGGAGCAGATCTTGACCCCGAGTTCGTGTACGCCAAGTGCAGGATTACATCGAAGGCTTAGCCGCCGAATCCGCCGCGATCCTTGCTGCGGGCCTCCGTTTATGGGTTCCGGCCGCAGCTTTTCTACCTATCCATCTTCAACTTGAAGGCGGTTATGGGTGTAAACGGAATGCGTTCCCGCTACAATTTGTCTTATACGCGGGTCTTCGCGGAAACGTAGTCGTCATCTGTAAAAACTTGCGATAACTCGCTCCGCCGAAGTCCCGGTTACGTATGGATAGTTCCACGCTTCCTTTGTCCAGCGTTTGTACTACCGGCCAAGCCATGTGAACATGATAGCCGTCGCAGCCGTTGTGAAGCGCCATCCCTGCAAAACACTTAGCCAAGTAAGCCAATCCCACCGAGTTGCCGAGCACCCACACGCTGCCATTTTTCATGTCCAGGCGAACATAGACTCTTGCCCTCTTCGGCTTCTTCGGCAGTGGATTCCCAGATGGGTTCAAGTTCGCGGGCAGGCGATACGTTAACGCTCTTGCCATTCGAGGTTTCATTGCTAATCACCTCAGGCCATCATGGAAATCCGGGGATGCACGACCTGTTGCCCACCTGTCGTCTCGAACTTCGCCCGCGATGACAAAAAGCAATCTATCCGCGGGCAGCGGCGCTGTCAAAAAAATGACAACAGACGAAGATGGGGCTGTCTGTGAAGGGATGTGCCCCGGCATGCGAGACGGGAAATGCGCCGTGCGCGCCCGGAATACGCTGCTTGCCGTCACTTGGACTTGGACGGGGCCGGGCTCGCGACAGTCTCAAACGCGTTTTTGCCGCAGAGCGGGCACTTGTAGATGAGTTCATATTGGTGCATCGCTTCCGCTATCGCCTCGGTGTCCGCCCGGCTCGGCCTCCCAGACGCAGTCTTCGGCCGGAGTTCGGCGGGAAGCTGGGGCAGAGGAATGGGCCGGCCGCACGACGCGCACTTCATCATGTACGTTAGTGTGTATTCGCCCGTCTTCGGGTTCTTCCAGTGACCGGACGCATCGGGCGTATATTTGGTCTGCCAGTCGCTGTTCGTCTCTCCGAAAACTTCATAGGACTTCATGTCAATCTTCTCGAACTTCTGGTCCACGTACAACGTGGGGCCGCCTGCTTCGTTCAGGATCCGCGTCACGGTGAACGCCGTTGCGACGCCGATGACGGCGATCAGCAACACGATGATCGCGATTTTCTTGCCGTTCATGCTTCGTTTCCTTCCATGAGTGCGCGGAGTGCGGGTATACGGTCTGTTGGCCATCCGGCCGATCGAACTTCGCTCCTGCTGGCTCAACCCACTCTATCCGCCGGCAGCGGCATTGTCAAGGACGAGAGGAACGGGGCAAGGTGGAGCTGTCTGTCAAGCCGTGCGTCCGCGGAAGGCCCGCGTTCTACTTTTTCGCCGGCGCTTTTCGCCACGCCTCAATGAACTTCTTGTCGGCGCGGGTTGATTCGAAGTAGCTCAGGAGGTCCGCCCGCAGCTCGGACATGACGCCGGGGTGCTCCCGGGCGAGGTTTCTCTCCTGTTGCGGATCGGCGGCCATGTCGAACAGCAGCTCGACTTCAAGGCCGGCAGCGCGTTCCGTTTTCGCGTAGCCGTCAATGGCCTTATCGGCATGTTTCGCGCCGGCCACGGGTTTTCCGGGGCGGAGCATCGCGGCCCAGTGGTCTTTCCGGACGGTGGCGAACACCGTTTCCATTCCGATGAAGGGCACGCTCACGGCGAAGTCGCGATGGCGGTCCGGCCCGCCCGTGACGACGCCGGCGAACGACCGGCCGTTGACGGTCCTGGGGATCGGAACGTGCGCCAGTTCCAGGAGGGTCGGCATGATGTCCTGCGGCTGCACGACGGCGCTGCGCCGGCCGGCGCTTCCGCCGGGGACGTGAATGATGAAGGGGATGTGGCTGATTTCCTCGTAGAGCGGGATGTATTTGAGCTGGCCCGGCTCCGGGAGGATCCCCTTGCCGATGATGCCGTGCTCGCCGAGGAGGAAGCCGTGGTCGGTCGTAAAGATGACGAGCGTATCGTCAAGCAGGTTAAGGTCGCTGATCTTCTGGAGCAGCCGGCCCGTCCAGCGGTCCACCAGGGTGACCTCGGCCGCGTACAGGGCGCGGCAATGGTTGAGTTCCTCCGGCGACAGGTAGCCCTTGACGCTGGCGTATCGCGGGTAGTCCACCACTTGGCCGGTGTAGCCGGGGTTGTAGCGCTCGACGTACCAGGGCGGCGCGTCCCACGGCTCATGCGGATCGAAGGTGTCCGTATAGAGGAAGAACGGCCCGTCGCGGTAGTTGTCCTCGAGCCACTCGCAGGCGCGGGTCATGGTCTGCGCGACGAAGGTGTCGGACTCGTAGCGCCGGGCGGCCACGGCGCGGCGATGGCGCTCGGCCAGCCGGGCGGCGCCGCGGATTTTCTTCGGGTCGCAAGGGGATTCCGGGCGCCTGGGGTGCGTCTTCCAGCGGTCGGACTCCTGGCCGCGGATCCATTCCCACGACTGGAAGCCCCGGTCGAAGTAATACCCGTTCTCCAGGATGTGCGGGCAATCGGTCACCATGGCGGTGGCGTAGCCGGCGTCGGAGAGCACCTGCGAGATCACCGTCTCCTTCTCCGTCATCGGCGCCCAGCCGGTGTAGGCGGCGGTGAAGCAGCCGGTCATCACGTCGCGCCGGTTCGGGACCGTAGGGAAACTGGCGCTGTACGCGTTCTCAAACACCTGGGCGGTGCGCGCGAAGGCGTCGAGGTGCGGCGTGCTGATCCAGCGGTTCCCGTAACAGCCGGCATGGTCGCGGCGGAACGTGTCGGAGACGATGACGATGAAATTCATGCGGAGGTTCCCTTCGAGGACGCGGAGACACACGCCCTATTATCGCCCCGCACTCTCGAACTGCGGCCCTGTTCGCCAGACGCATTTCATCCGCCGGCAGCGGCATTGCCAGGAAAAGCAGGAACAGGGCAATGTGGGGCGGTCTGTCAGGTCGTGTATCCCCGCCAAAATTCCTGACCGGCAGCGACCTGCCGGTCGCAGCCGGGAAATCGCGTCACAACCGAAAAGGGCTTGAGGGAAACAGTTCGCCTGCTCCCGCAAGCCCTTGCTTCAGGTCGGCGGCCTGAAGCGGAAAGCACGGTCGCCCGCCGAGGCGCTACTTCGTGGTGGTCGCTTCGCCGGCGCCTGACGCCGGAGCAGCAACGTCGCTCGTAATCCTGACCATCCTGGCGATGTTGTCGGCAGTGCTGTAAGCCGCCATCACTTCCTGCCCGACCTTGAGTTCCTCGAACTTCACCTGCGGGGTGGGTCCGCGTCCACGCGGCGCATTGGTGGCTGCGGCGGCGGGCGCCACCGCTTTGAGGATGCGCGTCGTTTCGTTGCAGGTGATGACCACGTCCTTCGTCTCGCCATTAGCAGTCACCGCGATGGTGAGCGCCTGGCCGTCAATCTTGGTTATTTTTCCGGAGATGCGGGCGTACTGCTGGGCCATACGCGTGTTGGCGGGGGCGGACCCGGTGGCGGGCTGCGCCATGGCCGGGACTGCCAACGCTATTGCGACAACCACTGCTGCGACTGCGACGTACCTCATGTTCTGCCCTTTCTTATCTGAACCGGGACTTCCCGGCTGACTCGCAGTTCACGACCGCCGTGAACCTGCGAAGCCTAATTCTACCTTCCCCGGCTGAAAAAGCAAGCGAGATTCGCGTCCTAACTCGGTGACCAGCCTCACCCGACGGTCCGGCGTCAAGGGAGATGCCGCAGCGCGGCCGTCCCGCCGGCGCCCGAACCGCAGAGGAAGCCGTGCCGTTCCGCTCCGTCCGGCAGCGGCGGATGAGGCCGGGCGATCCGGGCGAAGGTCGGGTGCAATCCCATCGTGGATGCCGACGTGGCCCGCGTGGTCGAGTTCCACGACAAGTCAATCCGGGTCGAATCAACCTCGAATTGGCGCAGTCGGCAACAGCGATCGCAACTTGACAAAGGCGATCTCTGGCGCTAGAAATGGATAGAGGAGGCTTGGCCGGCACCGGGGCGCGCGGCCAAGGGGAATTCGGGGTTATTCAGGACGCGTGGAAGGGGGTAACCAAGCCATGGTCCATGGAAGTGCGACGCGGCGTTTTAATTCTGCGGCCGTTTCTTTCTTTTGCCTGCTCGCCGCGTCCGCCGTCGCTCTGGCGGATGCGAAAGTCGAAGAACAACCCTTGAGCCCTGACGAGGGCGGCCTCGGCTGCGCCATCAGTTCGCACGGGGCGCATGCGGCCGTCCTGGCCGTCAAGGGCAGCCGCTTCGTCGTCCTGATTGACGGCGTTGAAGGGCCTCGCATTGAAGAGCTGCTTTCAAGCATCCAGGGCGCCCCGGTTTCCGGCGGCTACTGGATCGGGCAGGTTCCGATCCTGTTCTCCGACGGCGGCGAACACTGCGCCTACGTGGCGAAATCGGGCGATGATTACATTATTATGCTGGACGGCAAGGAAGCGGGGCGCGGCCCGATTTCCACCGGGGGGCAGATCACGCTGCCTCTGACGTTTTCGCGCGGCGGCCGGCATTTCTTCTACATGAACCAGGATGACGCGGGCAAATACCATATCGTGGCGGACGGCCAGCCCGGTCCCGCGTGCTACATACCGATGCAGTTGGTCATCAGCCCCGACGGCGAGCATTATGCCTACGTCGGCTACGAGCATGACCGGGCGCAGACCAAATGGGGCGTAGTGGACGGCCGCCAGGTCAACTTTTTCGGCGAAGAGCTGCAGTTCACCGGCCGGAACGTTCTCGTCAGCAAAATGAGCGGCGACGGCGCGAACATCCTCGTCCTGAACGGCAAGCCCGAGATCAAGGCGTACCAGCTCAGCCCGATGTGGATCTCTCCGGACGGCCGCCAGATCGCCATCGTCGTCACGCCGCGGAGCGGCGATCCGAGCGAGTTCACCGTCAACGGGAAGGTCGTCCCGGATACGCAGGGACTGAGGGTTGACAGCCTGTATTTCAGCGCCGACGGCAAGCGATATGCCGCGCTCTGCGAGACCCGGACCGGCAGCAAGTTCATGATCGTGGACGGCAAGCGCGGCGAGGAATATCAGGACATCCCGAACAGCCTGATTCCGGACACGCAGGCCCACTGGCGTTTCACGACCGCCAATGATCAGGTGACCGTCGCGAGCATGCAGCCGGTGACGCCGGCGTTCACCGCCGATTCCTCCAAGTTCGTCTATCTCGCCAAGCAAGGGGCGCGGTCTTTCCTGGTTGTGGATGGCCAGGAATCGAACGGCTTCGGGAACGTGATCTCGCTGATGTTGAGCTCCACCGGAAGCCGCGTCGGGATGCTGGCCGTCGCGCCCGACGGAAAGCAGCATGTGCTCGTGGACGACAAGGACCAGACGCTCACTTCGTTTCAGGCGGCGGGAGCGCAGCGGATCTCCTGCCTGACCTTCAGCCCCGGCCTGGCGCACTACGCTTACCTCTACGGCCAAAGGATCTGCCTCGACGGCGTCGCTCAGCCCGGCGTCATCAACGGCGCGTCCTACGTCTTCAGCCCCGATGACCAGCATCTCGCCTACCCGGCCGAGCTGGCGGACCGCGGATGCTTCATCATGGACGGCAAGGTCGTCGCCGAGGATGTGTACTCGGTCAATTATGCGTTCTTCAGCCCCGACAGCCGGCATCTCTATTGGGTCTCGTCGTGGAACCTCCGGGCCCAGGGAACCAAGGACGCACACATGCTCTGCGTCGACGGCAAACCGGCGGCTCACTATTCCGAAGCCGGCGGCGGATTGCCCGTGAACTTTGAATTCTCCGCCGACGGCGTCCTGACGTTCGTGGCCCTCAAGGATGGGAAGCTCGTGCGCTTCCGCGTGACCCCGTCGGCCGACGCGAACGTCGGCACCATGCTGGCCGCCGCGCCGGTGGCCAAGGACAAGTGACCCCTTGAACCTTCAAAGGACATGCCCATGAAAAAGAATGCGTTGCGCAGTCTGGCGTTGCTCGGATTGGCCTGGGGGCTCTGCGCCGCGCTGGCGGTGGCCGCGCCGCCGGAAACCCTGTCGCTGGCCGACCTCGCCAATCGGCCGGACCACTGGCCGGCCACGGTCACGCTCCAGAGGGATCTTCGTTTCACCAGCGGGCTCGTCGTCCACCAGGGCGGGCAGCTCCGGCTGGTGCGTTTCGACGGCTCGCAGGCGCTGGTGGCTGATGCCGCCGGTCATCTGTTCAAGGTCATGCCCGATGATTGCGGGCTGCTCGACGCCGCAAACCAGGCGTGGGCGGCGCTCACCCCGGCGCAACGGGCCGTCGCCCCGGAAACGCTCGCCGGCGACCTTTCTCTCTGGCCCGTGCGGGTCGCCGTGAATTCCGAGATCTCCTGCACTTTGGGGAAGCTGCCCGCCGGGACTGAGGTGACGCTGCTGACGGCCTCCCAAAAGGGCGCGGACGTGGCCTGGCCGAATTCCGCCAATCGGCTTTCCATTGATTTCGGCAGCATTGACCTGATCGCGCGCGCGCGGCAACTGGCCCTGATCGCTCCGGACCAGCGCCCCTCGCGCATCGCCGCGGCCCTTCAAGGCATCCTCGTGGGCGCGGACGGAAAGCCGTATCACGACGAGCATCTAGGCGACAAGAAGATCTTCGCGCTCTATTTCGGCGCCGGCTGGTGCCCGCCCTGCCAGGTCTTCTCGCCGGATTTCGTGAAATTCGTCCATGACGCCATGCCCCGGCATCCCGAGCTGGCGGTCGTCTTCCTGAGCTCCGACAAGCAAGTCGCCGACATGCTCGCCTACATGCAGAAGGAAGAAATGACTTTCCCGGCCGTGCCTCCGAAAGTCTTGACTCATTCGAACCCGCTCTCGGATTACGAGGTCCAGCTCATCCCGCACCTGATCATCGTGGACCGTTTCGGAAAGGTGCTGGCCGACAGCGATGACGGCCACGGCAATCGCATTGACCCGATGGACACGGTCGCGGCCCTCGGCAAAATCCTGGCGGCTCCGCCGAGCGCACAGTGATCGCTCCGCTGCTGCGCATAGCATAGAGCAGGAGCGCGACGCCTTCTCCTTTTCTGGCGCCCCGTTTTACTTGGCGCCCCGCGGCACAACTACGTATTGCGTAGTAGTGCCGCGGTTTTTCTTTTGATACTTTGCTCTGGTGGGGCAGTGCGCTAAGTCGCGCGCCCGCGGCGCAACGTCACCACGGCCATCTGTCCTCGAGTGGTTTGTAGAGACGATAGAGCCACGTATCCGTCTGCGGGTGCGACTGCTCTTTCGCCACGTCCAGCAGTCCCGAGTAGTGGAGAAAAAGGAACCCGGCCAGGTAGAGCACGCATAGTGTGGCAAGAAGCAGTATGAGCTTCCTCAGAGCCAGGCCGCGGCATCTTCTCATTGGGATCCGGTGATACACGGCCTACTTCCAAGTCGTCTCCGCCGGCGGAGTTTTCTCTCCATCCGGGCCCGGCGGGATGTGGTCGCGATATTTGCGCCACATTTCCATCATGAATGAATCCCACGTCTGCCTTTGCCAGCAATAGTCGGGATAGGTCAGTCCGCCGGCAGGATAGGGACGAAAATTGGTTTGGGTCTGGATGGTCTTCAGGAACTGCGTATCGTCCTCCGTCATCCAGCGATCCACATAGCTGAAGAACGCGTCATGGTCCCAGTATTTTTCCGCATGCATAAGCCTGGCCGCCAGGGCTTCGCCCATCCATGCAAGACTCGTGCAGCCGCGGCGGTACGCTTCGTTCATGCCGGGCTCCTCCGGGTCAATCGGCCAGTCCTTGGGCTGAAGATGTTCGTACTGGCCCCAGCCGGGCGTTTTCGTATTGACATCATGCCCGTTCTTGTCAACTCCCATATGCCCCGCATAAACCACCTCCGCTCCGGTCCAGCAGCGCCTGTACAAGGTCTGCATGTCTTCCCCGAACTGGCAGTTTGGGTAACTCTTGTTAGGCGACGCCATTGCGTCGTCGCCCAGCATGATCCCGGCAAATACAATCGGCCACTTCCTTCCCGACCCATGTCCGCCGTGAGCCTGCCAGCCGTGGAAGCCTGCTCTCACAATACCCCACAGATCAATTCCGTTCTGAACGAAACCAATCAGGAGCTTCTCTTTTTTCGCCGGCGGCAGATCGGTCATTAGAATCAAGCTGGCCAGGCTGGCGGACCGGGCTAACTCTCTTCCATACTGGGGCTGGTATTCCATCGGGGCGTCGAAGGAAAAGAAAACCAGATCGAGCCACACGCGGATGTAGTGATCCTCAATCTCCTTCATCGTCACCATATCCTGCTCGGTGCTGAAAGTGTCTTTGCCGTAAGGCAAACTGGGCAAAAGGTTCCTTTTTAGATTGCTTGCCCGGTAGATTTTCTGGGACCGGTCGCAATAGGACGGACGAAAGGCATCCGCCGGCACAGCCGCAGCGAGACAAGTGAGCACGCAAGCGCTTTTCACCGGGCAGGGCGACTTGTCGGCCCTTCGAAGCCAGTTAGGAAGTTTCCCGAATTCAGCATCGGTCGCGCTGATCGTGGAGATCAGCGCATCGCCGGGCTTCATGTGAATCGGGAGAGAAGCGCACATCTTGGCGTCAAAACGACCTCCCTCTTCACGACTGTCATATCCGCTGGCGCCGTCCGAAAGCGGCGGATTCAACTCGCTTCCATTTCGCCCGTTTCCCGGCGGAGGAGTGATTGAAACCACTTCACAGTTCCCCACAACATAATAATCGCCGGTGACAAACCGCCCGACCTCAACCGGTTCACTTAGTTTCCATGTGATCCCGTATTGGGTAATGGTGTCCGTTTTCTCAGCGCGGGCGTTCTGACTGAACACACCTAACAGAATGGCTGCGATGATCGCAACTGCGTACTTAGATACGCGCATGGTCGCCTCCTGCTATAGAACCCCGGGATATTATCGCGTAAAGATGAGGTTCTGCACCTTCCCTTCGGTATAGTCAATGATGTCGGCATTGTGCAAGGTCCAGCCGGCCGCGAAAAACAGGCTCTTGACCCGCGACGCGACGTCCTGGTACATGCAGACCTCGATCAGCACGCTCTTCAGGCGGGCGTCGTTCAGCACGCGGGCCGCGCCGCGGGCGACCTGCTCCTCGAGCCCGTCCACGTCCACCTTGATATGGGTCGGAAAAGGCAGGCCGAACCGGCCGGTCAGGTCGTCGAGCGAGACGCCCATCATGCCCTGGCGGTTCTTCGGAGTGAAGGGCTTCTCGCACTGCGTGACGGGCCGGCCATACGTGTGGAGCGAGGCGCCCGGCGCGAAGGACTTCACGTAGAAGAAGTCCATGCCGGTCTGGTCCGTGATCGCCAGGCAGTGAGCGGTTACGGCTTCCGATAGGCCGTTCAGGACGATGTTCCGGTTCAGCCGGGCGTAATTGAGGGCCTCCGGCTCGAAGGCGAGCACGCGGCAGTTCCCGTTCAATCGCTTGGCCGCATAGAGCCCGTACTGGCCGATATTGGCGCCGACGTCATAGAGGACGTCGCCCTCATGCACAAATGAATCTATCCACGCGATCGTGTCGGGCTCCTTGGTGGCGTAGGTGTCCGCGCGCCAGCGCTCGAAGCTCATCGTCTCGCCCGGCCAGACTTCCGAATCCACGTGCAGAAGGACGGACACGTCGCCGATCCTGCACGATACGACATCGCCCATCTTGTCTGCGGCCATCCCCGGAACTCCTAATATTACGTGACAACCAGTTCGATGACGGTCGGCGGGCCCGCGCGCCGGAAGGCGCTGACCGCGCGGACTTCCAGCCGGTTCGCGCCTTGGGTCAACGGCCACTCCAGGCATTCGTCCGTCCGCTCCCACGATTCGGCCTCCGTTGCAACCGTTGCCGGGCCGCGCTTGACCTCGTAATGGGTGAAGTTCGGCATCGCGTGCTCGAAGCGCACTTCCAATACGCCGGGCCGGCGCGTCTGCTGGAGGTACGCGCGCACGCGGCCGACCGTCCAACAGAAATCGCTGCGGCGCTGCGTCTGAAGGGAATGCTCCGGGTACTTCGGGTTCGCCGCATCCGTCCACCAGAGGAAGCCGTTCCAGTGGTAGTGGTCGGTGCCGTGCGCATGCTCGACCGGGGCCGGTTCGACGAGGTAGTCGTTCCGCAGGCAGAGGGCGAAGCGGCAGTAGATCTTCATCGAGCTTTCCAGCGGCTTGCAGATGTACTCGCTGGAGCTGAAGACGGGAGTCGGGCCGCTGATGACGTTGGGGAGCCGCGGCTGCCAGGGCGCCCGCCAGACGCGCTGCGTCAGTCGCTCGCCGCGTCCCAGGCGGACGGCCTCGTGAAGCTCCAGCGCGTTGATGGGCCGGCCGTCGAGTTCCCAGATGAAATTGTTGTCGCCGGCGGAATCCATGAGGATCCACTTGCCGAGTTCATCCACCCAGACCTCGTTGAGGCAGTGGTGGTCAATGACGATGATGCGCGCGTGGAAGCCCAGCGCGCCGGCGCAGGCGGCGTAGAGCGCCGACCAGTGCGTGCACATGCCGAAGCCCCAGTTGTTCTTGACCGTATCGAGGATCTCGAACGGGTCCCAGGACGGGCAGTACGGGAAATCGCGGCTCTGCCAGCCGAACCACTGTTTCCAGCACCAGTCGCGCAGGAGGCAGAGGCGCTCCAGGTCGGTCTTGCCGCGCGCGATGACGTCGTCCAGGCGGTATTGCCTGACCAGGCGCTGCGCGCGCGGGTTGGGCGCCATCCACTCGAAGGCGTAGGAGCTGCGCGCCAGCTCCGGGCGGTCCCAGTGCGCGATCCGGCAATCGGCGGCGGGCTGCGCCACCTTGATCTCCGGCTTGAGCGTGACGCGCGAGACGACCGGCGTCGCGTCGAGCCGCCGGCTCGAGAGCGTCGCGCGCCATTGCACAAAGCGGCCCGGCCGATCGAGCCGCGCGACCGGGCGCCAGGCGGACCAGCTCTTCGGGTCGAACGCCGGCGTCGGGCCGCTGCGCATCTCGAAGAGGACGGCCGTCCCGGCCGGCGCGGTGCGGCGCGCCTCCAGTCGGCAGGAGCGGATTTCCATCACCGGCGCAATGCGCCCTGCGCCGTCCGGATCGCCCAGGTCCGCCACGGGCGAGGTCAGGCTGGCCGCAACCGGATGGCCCATCGCGCGCAGGCGGACGAGGTACTCGCCCGGCTGGTTCCGGTTCGGCCCGGCGGCGTTGAAGTGCCACGTCCGGCCGCCGTTGAAACTGCGGAGGCTGCGGCCGCCGGCGCCGGCGCCCGCCAGGGTGGATTCCGAGAGATCGCCGCCGGAGAAGGCCGACGCTTTCGCCGGCAGGCCCGAGGCGGACTCCAGGTAAAGCCAGCCGTGCCCGGCGAAGACCACCTCGTTGCGCCCCGCTTTCAGGAAACGTCCCGGCACGGAGCAGCGGTCCCACCCGCCGGTCAGGAGCCGCGCCACGCGCTGCTGATGCGCGATCTTGTGGCCGTTGACGAGGATCGTCCAGAGCGCATCGCTGTCGGCGGGCGGCTGGTTGACGAACCACAGGAGCGTGGCGTCCTTGATTCTTCCGGGCGACGGCAAATCGAAAAGGACCTTCGCCCACTGCGCGGGCGTGATGTCGTCCCGCAGCCCGAGCTTCTGGGCCTCTTCATTGTGGAAGAGGACGGTGGGCGCGAGCCGCGCTTCGCGTCCGCCCTTCGTCAACTCGACGCCGGCGTCGCGCAGGCAGTCTTCGAATCGGCAGCCGATCATGATTTCTCTCCGAGGGAATCGGGGGACGTACGACAGAGCGCACTATATCTGCGGGCGGCGGCGGTGTCAAGAAAATCGAGAACAGGGCGCGACTACGACGCCGGGAAGGAGATGCTCTTGACGACGCGGCGCGAGAGTTTGAGTTCGCCGAGGTCCGGGCTCTTGCCGATGACGAACTCGTCGGTGATCGCCTCCACGTCAAGCGCAAAACGGCTGCCGCTGGTCTCCACGAAGGCGGCGGCGGTTTCGGCGGCGGGCGGCTTCTCGGCCTTGGCCGGGAATGTGATGGCGACGACGCGGTCGGGGCTGACCTTCATCGGGCCGAATTCCGTCGTGTAGACGAAGCTGCCGTCCGCGAACTCGACCTGGCCGGCGCGCACGATGTCGCCGTTCGTGAGGTAGCTGAGAATCTCGCCGGGCTTCGGGCCGGCCATCGGGTGCTCCGGCGCGGGCAAGCCGCAGTACACGGACAGGCGGTGGAGGTCCAGCGGCCGCGTCGCGCCGAAGATGACGTATTCTCCCGTCCTGGGGCCTTGGGGCGTGGTGATTTCGGCGACCTGCTTGCCGTTGTACCATGCTCCGGCGTAGCCGTCCGACGGGTCGTACGTCACCTTGATCCGAACGCGCTCCTTGGCCGCCGCCTGCGTCAAGCGCTGGCGCGGCCTGGGCGGAGACCACGCCTGCCCGTCGTTGTACACGACGAACATGGCCGACGGAATGATATGGAGCATGATGCCGTTCTGAATCTCCATCTGCGGATGCGCGCGGTCGGCGAAAAGCTGGATGTGGAGCGGTGTGAAGGGCGGCGCCGAGTCGTAGTCGGCGATGAGCGTCACGGGCTTGTCCTGGTGCAGCGGCAGCGAGAGGATCGCCTGGTATTGGCCGCCGGGCGTCCCGCCGGAAAGGTGCAGGAGGCCGTTGCTGAAATTGCAGCTTCCCGCGAGCAGTTCCCAGGGCTTGAGGACGCCGGTCTCGAAACGGCTGTCGAGCCAGAAGCCGCTCAAGGAGATGTTCGACAGGAGCCCGCGCGGGATGGAGACGCGCCCGAGCGACGGAGATTCGATCTCGAGCGTCTCGGCGGAGAGCGAGACGATCTTGCCGCTGATCTGGTCGCCGTTGTTCAGGAAGAACCGCGAGGGAGCGGCGTCCACCTCCGTCCACGCCAGGTCCAGCCGCTGCACCTCGTCGGCGCCGAAGCTGACGTCTTCGGCGAACGTGGGCGAGGAGAACCGGATTTTTCCGTCGGCGAGGCTGAGGAGGTTGCCGTTGATCAGGTCGTCGTTGCGCAGGCAGACCGCGTCGCCGCCCAGGACCGGCGGCGCCTTCGGAGCGGGGCCGCAGAGCTTGAACAGGCCGAAGTCGGCCGATTTGCGAAGGTCGCGGTGCACCGGGTTCCAGGCCATGTCTTTCACGGGGGCGCCGGGACGAACGCGGCAGATGTTGCCGGCGTACGTGATTCCTTCCTTGAGCGGAAACGCGATGCTCGGCAGCGGAATGGCCGCCTCGATCACCCACTCGGCGCCGTGCACCCGCACGGCGGAGTCGAAGCCGGCCTGCTGCAGGCGCAGCCAGCGGTCCCCCGGCGCATTCTCCGACCGGCCCTCCTCGATCCATTGGCCCACGCGGCCGCCCGCGGGGTTCAGGAAGATCTGGAGGAAGGCGGCGGGCTTGTCGGACGACGCGAGCAGGATCTCGATGTGGTCGTCATTGACGATCCGCGGATCGTGCCCGGTGATTTCGGCATGGATCGCCTGGGGCCTGGGTTCCTTGCAGCGGACCGCCACGTAAAGGAACCTCTCGTCCCAGGCCATGGCGAACTGCGTCTGCACGTCCGCCGCGGCTCCCTGGGGCCCGGTGAAATCGCCGCTCCAGGGCGTCGCGCGCCAGATGTCGTCGCGCACGTCGCCGTCAATGAACGGCGGATGGTCCGTCTGAAAAACCTGGTACTCGCGCGGCGCCGCCAGGGCGGTGGCGCCGAGGAGGCATGCGGCGGCCAGGAGGATTCCATTCAGGCGCGGCTTCGACATAGTTTTCCGTCCCTTTTTGCGACCGGATTGCCCATCATATCATAAGGCGCGCGCGAATTGAACCGGGCGGTCCGCTCTTCATCGCGCGGCGCGCTGACATTTGGACAGGAGACTTCGGCGAGTGTGGAGCTTTGCGGCGGATGGCGATCAGCGGGGAACGGACGATCTGCGCGCCGGCGGACGATTCATTTCACCTCGGTCGCCCGCACGGTCAGGCTTTGGTCGTTCGCGATCTCAAGGACAAATTCGCCCGCGCCCGGATTGGGCTTTCCCCGGGCGATCAATTTTATGGCCATGTCCATCGAGCCTTCCGCGGGCAGACTGAGGGATGTTGCAACCGGAAGCTTGTTGCTGAAGTCGGCCTTCAACGCGCTCTTCTCAACGGTAAACCCCGGCGGAAGCGGCGGTTCGAACTTGTCGCAGGTGAAAGCGCAAGTCAACTGCAGGCATTCCGTTTTGCCGACGCGGACGACTTTGTCGAGGGTGACGGTTGATTTGAAGTCTTCCTTTTTCGCCAGGATCCCGTAGCGAATGATATCCTTCGCCATCAGTTCGGAGTTGCCTTCCCAGCGGTCGCCCACCTTCTTCCGTTCTTTCGAGCCGAAGACCTCGTCGTCCGTCGGCCCGTTCGGGTTCTCGGAGACCAGGTTCAGCAGCCTCAGCGACTCTTCGGTGTCCGGGTCCAGGCCGCCGGCCATATCGAATGCCTGCCCTTTTCCGTCCCACGCGACGGTGACGACGCTGCCCTTGGGCAATAATTCTCTCCGGGCATCGCCTTCGATTCGAGTCAGTTTTTCCACTTCGACCTTGACCCGGGTGTTCGCGCCTTTCTCGCTCACGGCAAGAATGGTCGCCACCAGTTCGGCTTCGACCGTAAATTTGCTGTTCTTGTCCTGGATAACCTTGTCGTCCTGTTTGACGACTTGCGAGGTGGACTCTTTGCCGACCATCGCCAGGCGGCACTTGGACCCGATGGGATCCGGGCGGTCCAGACGGATTTCATAATCCTGGGCGAACAGGGCCGAACAGGGCGCCAAAGCCAGCGCCAGGATTGCTGCGGTGGATTTAAGGCTGCTGCGCGGGCGCTTCATGATTTCGTCTCCTCCAGAAGTCGGCACTTCACGCGGTTCTCACTCCTTGAGCGGCGGAGCGGGGCGGAGGGCCTGTTTCTGCTCGTACATCAGGTGGTCGGCGCGCGCGACGAGGTCGGCGATGGAGCATTCCTGGCCGGGCTCGGATCGCGCCATGCCGATGCAGACGGAGATCTGGTACGTGCGGCCGGGCTGCGCGTTCACGGCGGTGAGCTTTTCCTGCAGGCGCGCGATCATCCGGTTCGCGGTGTTCGGGCCGATCTCGAGGGCGAGGACGACGAACTCGTCACCGCCGACGCGGGCGATGAGGTCGGACTCGCGGAAGGTCGCCTTGAGGAGCCGGGCGGTCTCGATCAGCGCCTGGTCGCCCACATTATGGCCGAGCGTGTCGTTGATCCGCTTGAAGCCGTTCAGGTCCAGGAACAGGCAGCAGAGGCCTTCCCGGAGGCGCCTGGCCAGCCTGAGATAGTCTTCGGCAACCGCATGGAACCCGCGGCGATTGAGGATGTCGGTCAGCTCATCCACGGTGGCCAGTTCGCGCAGGGCGTTCTCGAGCAGCAACTGCCGCGCGATATTCTTGATCATCGGGCGGTACAGGCCGGCGTACATCACCGGCATGATCAAGACCACCAGCGAGATGCCCGTCAGAAGCGCCTCGGCATAGGGACTGCGAATATTGCGGATGCCGGTCAGGCGCAACGCCAGGCAGACGAAGAATTGCGAGATGAATACGGCGACGATGCTGGTGAGGAAAAGGCGGAACGGCGTGACCTGTTTCTCGAAGATTTTCGGCAGCGCGCCGCGCGTGAGGTCCATCGGCTCATGACGCCGCCCCGGCGTTCGCGCGCCGGGCTTGCGTTCCGCGAGCCCCTCGTCATTCTTCTCCGAAGGTTCCGGCGGCATGCCGATCTCCTGCTGCTCCTCTCATTCCCGGCCGATGCGCGCAGGCGGCGGGAATCGCGCCCATCAACAGCGAAAATAACATAACAGGATCGGGCTCAAAAAGGAAGCCATCCGCCGCGAGGCGTGTTGATCCTGCTAAAGTTGCCGCAGCCGGGCGATCGCGTCCTGCCGGACCTCGGGCGTGCCGCCGCGCTGCGTGGCGACGTACGCGCCCCAGAGGTTCGCCTCGCGGCCGATTTCCGCCGGCGGCAGCCGCTTGAGGCAGGAGATCATCAGCGACGCAGTGAAGGCGTCGCCCGATCCGACGGTGTCCGCCACGGTCACTTTCAACCCGGGCGCGTGGACTTCCTCGCCGCCGCGATAGAGCGTGCAGCCGTCGGCGCCGCGCGTGACGGCCATCAACTCGATGCCGTAACGCTCCATGAAGCCGCGGATTCCGCCGGCGAAATCGGACGCGAAGAGGTCCTTGAGGACTTCCAGCTCCGCCTCGTTGAGCTTGACCACCTGCGCGCGTTTGAATCCGCCGGCGAGGGTTTCGCGGCTGAAGAAATTCTGGCGCAGGTTGACGTCAAAGACCTTCAGCGCCTTCTTCGCCTGGTCAATCATGCGCAGGATTCCGGCGCGGCCGGCGGGATTGCGCTGGGCCAGCGACCCGAAGCAGACCGCGTCGCAGCGCGAGAGCGGCTCGGCGAGATTCTCCTCCCACGCCAGGAAATCGTACGCCGCGTTCTCGACGATCGTGTAGCTCGGTTCGCCCCGGGCTGAGACGGCCACGCGGACGATGCCGGTCGGATGGACCGGGTCCACCTGGACGCAGGAAGTATCGAGCCGTTTATCCTTCATCACTTGCAGGATCGCCTGGCCGTCGGGATCGTCTCCCACGCGGCTGATCGGCAGCGCCCGCGCGCCCATGCACTGGGCCATGTAGCCGCAGTTCAGCGGCGCGCCGCCGAGCACCTTGCGGTCCGGGAAGCAGTCCCAGAGAATCTCGCCGATGCAGGCGACCAGCGGCAGGGCCGGCCCGGGTTGAGCGGATTTCATGGCGTCGTCTCATAGCGCTGCGCGGCTGGAAGCGATCGCAGATATTTTACATCGCCGTGAAACTTCTGCAAGCGGGAAGGGCGGCGATTTGGACGCTCACACGATTCTGCGATATAATCCGCGTGGACATGCCGCCAAAAAGTCGCCCTGTAAATTGAAACGGAAAACATGACATCGCGCGAGCGCACGCTGGCCGCTTGCGCCTTCCGGCGGCCGGACCGCATCCCGCGGTTCGACAACTTCCAGGAGTATACGAAGGAGTGGGAGTCGCGGTTCGGGCCGGCGGTATCTCTGGTGGACATGGAGATCATCGTCCCGGACGAAACGCCGTTCCCCAGCCGCGCCCGGCGGACCAGGGAAGAAGCCGGCTGGATTTACGAGGTGGACGGCTGGGGCCGGACCCTCCGCCGCAGGCCGGATGCGTTCTTCGTCGAGGTGCTCCGAACGCCGATCCCCGCGGGCGCTGACCCGGATTCCGTCCGGTTCGACTCTCCCGGTCTCGACGCCCGTTACGCCGTGAAGAGCCTGGAGGAGATCGGGCGGCTCAAGCGGCAGCGCGCCCTGTTCGCTAAGACGGGCGGCCCTTTTCTGCGCACCAGTTTCGTGCGCGGCGAGACGCAGTTCCTGCTCGACATCGCCGGCGATCCGCCGCTGGCCGCTGCGCTGGCCGGCAAGGTCGCCGATCACCTCGCCGCCGTCGGAGTCGAGGCGGTCACGCGCTACGGCCTGCAGGAAACCGGGGTCTGGATTTACGACGACATGGGGTATAACGACGGTCCGATGTTCAGCCCGAAGTCATTCGAGCGCGTTTTGCTGCCGGCATACCGGCGGATGATCGCCGCGTACAAGCGCGCCGGTGCGCGGTACGTTTTCCTGCACTCCGACGGCGACATCCGTCCGCTGCTGGACATGCTCGTGGACGCCGGAATTGACGGGCTGAACCCGCTGGAGCGCCGCGCGAACATGGACCCGGCGGAAATCCGCAAGCGTTACCCTCGGCTCATCCTGGCCGGCGGCATGGACAACTCCGACGCGCTCATTCGCGGCCCCGTCGAGCGCATCCGGGCGCAGGCGCGCGAGCTGATTGATCTCGGCCGCGACGGCGGCCTGGTCATCGGCGCGCACTCCATCAGCCCCGAGGTCCCCATCGAGCACTTCGCCGCATACCACGAGACCTGCCTGAAGTACGGCGACTTCGCGGCGCGCTGAGGCCCGGCGGACGAGGGAACGAATTATCCTGTTATTTGCGCGCCCCTCAAGTGCGCCTAACTTTGCGGCGTTATTCTTCCATATAGGTTGTGGGGAACCTGAAAACCCTTTGGAAGAAGCCATGACCGAACAGGACGTCATCAACGCCTTCCTGGCTGGAATGAAAGCGGAGGCTGCTCCGCTCCGGTCCGACGGCGTGCGGCTGTACGTGGGTGGGGACTTCATCGCCGAATGGTGCGCGCAGCGGCTGGTCATCGAGCCGCGCCGGCAGGACGCCGCGTCGGAGCGCTGCAAGGACCTGCTCACGCACTCCATTCTGTTGCGCATGAGCCTGCACCACGAAGTGCGCCGTCTCCTGCGCCGGAACAGCCGCGACCTGTGCGCCGCGCTGCCGCGAGGCCATCGCTTGTAGCGGCGCCGTCAGGCGCTGCTTCGCATGCCTTGGCGGGCACACTGCGAGCGGCTTGACGGGAGCGGCCTGCGCCGTCAGAATATCGCGCATGAAAAAGGCTCCGGAGCGCCTGCGCGCCGCACGCCGATTCCTTCCAGCCGCGCTGATCGTTGCGGCGGCGCTGCTCGCCTACTGGCCGGCGCTGCGCGGCGGCTATATCTGGGACGACGAGGTCCTGATTGTCAAGAACCGCGACGTGCGCGCGGAGGACGGGCTGCTCCGAGTCTGGTTCAACCGCAAGTCGCTCGAATACCTCCCGCTGACCTACAGCATGCACTGGCTGGAGTGGCGCGTTTTCAAGGGGTCGGCGACGGGCCCGCACGTGATCAACGTCCTGCTCCATGGCCTGAGCGCGGCGCTGCTCGGTTTCGTCCTCCAGCGGCTGCGCGTGCCCGGGGCGTGGCTGGCCGCGCTCCTCTTCGCCCTGCACCCGGTGGCGGTCGCCTCCGCCGCGTGGCTCTCCGAACGCAAGAACACGCTCTCGATGGTCCTCTACCTCGGGAGCATCCTGGCGTATCTGCACTTTGAGGACGTCCCGGATCGCGCCGGTCCTCAACACGACGACACGGCGAAGGGCCAGCGGCATTATTTTCTTTCTCTTGGCTTGTTCCTGTTGGCGCTGCTCGCGAAGACCTCGGTGGTGATGCTGCCGGTGGTGCTGTTGCTGCTGGCGTGGTGGCGGCGAGGAAAGGTGGCGGGCCGGGACCTGCTTCGGACAGTCCCGTTCTTCGCGTTGTCGCTGGCGCTGGGACTGGTGACGGTGTGGTTCCAATGGCATAACGCCATCGGGCAGGAGGTGGCCCGGCCCGAGGGTGCCGCCTCGCGCGTCGCCGCCGCCGGCTGGATCGCGTGGTTCTACCTCTACAAGATACTGCTGCCGGCGGGCCTGTACGCGATCTACCCGCGGTGGGAAGTGAGCGGCTCGTCCGTCCTCTCTTTCCTTCCGCTCGCGCTGCTGGCGGCGGCGACGGCGCTCCTCTGGGCAAAGCGCAAGCGCTGGGGCCCGGGACCGCTGGTCGCGTGGGCGTACTTCATGGTCTCGCTCCTGCCGGTGCTGGGGTTCGCAGAGATGTCGTTCATGCACCTGTCACTGGTGGCGGATCATCTTCAATATCTGGCCATGCCGGGGATCCTTGCGCTGGCGGCGGCGCTCCTCGCGCGCGCGACGGCCGGCGGGAGCGGAGGCCGTCGAGCCGCCGTGGCCGTGGGAATCTGCCTGGCGGCGCTGGCGGCGCTCACGTTCCAGCGCGCCGGCGTCTTCAGCAGCAACCAGCGCCTCTGGCGCGATAACCTGGTGAAGAGCCCGCGCTCGGCGCCGCTCTGGTGCGACCTGGGCCTGGCGTACTTCGCCGCGGGCGCCCCGGACGAGGCGATCCGCTACTTCGACAAGTCGCTGGAACTGGACCCCAGGTACTACCACGCGTGGCTCGGACGAGGCATCGCCCGCGCCGCCGCCAACCGGTCCGCCGAGGCCATCCGCGACTACGACCAGGCCATTGCGTTCAAGCCGGACTCCGCCGTGGCGTGGTATAACCGGAGCAACGCCTACTTCAACACCGGCCACCCGGCGGAGGCGCTGCGCGACCTGGACAAGGCCATCGCGCTCAATCCCGATTACGCTGAGGCGTACCTCAACCGCGGCCTCATCTACGCGGCCGCCAGGCGCTACGCCGAGGCCGTACGCGACTACGACCAGGCCATTGCGGTCCAGTCCGATTGCGCCCAGGCCTACGTCAATCGCGGCCTGGTCTTCGCGGCTACCAACCGGTCCGCCGAGGCCATGCGCGACTACGATCAGGCCATCGAACTCAAGCCCGATTGCGTCGAGGCGTGGTACAACCGCGGCACCGCTTATGCCCGCGCCGGCCGCCTGGACTTGGCCCTGCGCGACCTGGACGAGGCCATCGCGCTCAAGCCCGATTACACCCAGGCGTACATCAATCGCGGCAACGTCTACATGGCCGCACGGCGTTACGCCGAGGCTATCGGCGACTACGGCAAGGCCGTCGCCTGCGATCCGCGCAATGCCGATGCCTGGTACAATCGCGCCAACGCTTGCCTGGCCGCCAACCGGCCGGCGGAGGCGGTCCAGGACCTGGATCGGCTGATCGAGCTGCGGCCGCGGGAAGCGCGCGGGTATTACCTGCGCGCCACCGCCCGCAGGCTCATGAAGCAAGACAGCGAGGCGCTCGCGGACCTGCTGATGGTCCGGCAACTCGGCGGGACGGTGCCGGAGGAACTCCTGCGCTCCCTCGCCCACTCTGCGCAACCGACTCGCTGATTTTCCGCCCGGGGCTGCCGCGACCTGCTCCAAGGCGCCGCGAGGCCAATCGCTTGACGCGACCGGCCTGCGCCGTCAAAATGGGGCGCATGAGCCAGGCCCCGGAGCGCCCGCGCGCCTCACGCCGATTCCTTCCAGCCGCACTGATCGTCGCGGCGGTGCTGCTCGCCTACGCGCCGGTTTTCCGCGCCGGGTTCATCTGGGACGATGACAAGTTCCTGACCGAGAACCCGCTCATCCATGCCCCCGACGGCCTGTACCGTTTCTGGTTCACCGCGGAGCCGCCGGACTACTTCCCGCTGACCTCCAGCATGCTCTGGTTCGAGTGGCGTTTGTGGGGGCCGAACGCATTCGGCTACCACCTGGTCAACGTGCTGCTGCATGCGGCGAGCGCGGTGCTGCTCTGGCGCGTGCTTCTGCGGCTCAAGGTTCCCGGCGCGTGGCTGGCGGGGCTGCTCTTCGCGGTGCACCCGGTGGCGGTCGAGTCGGTGGCGTGGATCACCGAGCGCAAGAACACCCTGCCGATGGTGTTCTACCTGGCGAGTATCCTGGCGTATCTGCGTTTTGAGGACGGCTGTTCTCACCACGACGACACGACGGACGGCAATCCGCAGTATTTGTTTTCTCTTGGCCTGTTCCTGCTGGCCCTGCTGGCGAAGACCTCGGTAGTGATGCTGCCGGCGGTGCTGCTTCTCTGCGCGTGGTGGCGGCGCGGAAAAGTTACGGCGCGGGACCTGCTCCGGATGGTTCCGTTCTTCGCGCTGTCGCTGGCGCTGGGGCTGGTGACGGTGTGGTTCCAATGGCACAACGCCATCGGGCATGAGATGATCCGCACGGAGGGCGCGGCCTCGCGCGTCGCCGGCGCCGGCTGGATCGTGTGGTTCTACCTCTACAAGATCCTGCTGCCGGCAGGACTGTGCGCCGCCTACCCGCTGTGGGAAGTGGATGGCTCCAGCGTCCTGTGTTTCCTCCCGATCGCGCTGCTGGCGGCGACGACGGCGCTTCTCTGGGCGGGACGCAGGCGCTGGGGCTCGGGGCCGCTGGTCGCCTGGGCGTACTTCATGGTCCTGCTCCTGCCGGTGCTGGGGTTTGTGGAAATGACGTTCATGGAACTGTCGCTGGTGGCGGACCATCTTCAGTACGCGGCGATGCCCGGCATCCTGGCGCTGGCGGCGGGACTGCTGGCTTGCGTCATGGAGCGGCCCGGCGCGCCCGCCCGCCGAAGCCCCCGCGAAGGCAGGTGGCGCCCGGTCGCAGTGGCCGCCGCCGGCGCGCTGGTCCTGGCCTGCGCCGCCCTCACTTTCTGCCGGACCTTCGTCTACCATGACGAGGAAACGCTCTGGCGCGACACGCTGGCGAAGAACCCGAAGGCGTGGATCGCTAAAGTCAACCTGAGCGACCTGCTCCTCCGGCGCGCGACGGCGCCCGGCGCGGACTCGGCCGCGCTCCTCGCCGAGGCGGGACGATACCGCCAGGAGGCGATTCGCAACCTGGACCAGGCCATTGTTCTCAGGCCCGACGACGCGCAAGCGTACCTCGATCGCGGCAATATCCAGGTGGAAGCCCGGCGCTACGCCGAGGGCATCTACGACTACGACCAGGCCATCGCGCTCAAGCCCGACTACGTCGCGGCGTGGTACAACCGCGGCAACAGCTACTTCAGCGCCGGCCGATCCGCGGAGGCCTTGCGCGACCTGGATCAGGCCATCGCGCTCAACCCCGACTTCGCCGAGGCGTACGTCAACCGCGCCAACATCCACGCGGCCGCCGGGCGTTACGACGAAGCCCTGCGCGACTACGACCGGGCCATCGCGCTCAAGCCGGCTTACGCCGCGGCCTGGTTCCACCGAGGCAACGTCTATGCCAAGGCCGGCCGCCCCGAGGAGGCGCTGCGTGACCTGGACCAGGCCATCGAACTCAGGCCCGGTTACGCCGAGGAGTGGTTCATCCGAGGCAACGTCTATGCCAAGGCCGGCCACCCTGAAGATGCCCTGCGCGACCTGGACCAGGCCATTGCGCTCAAGCCCGATTACGCCGAGGCGTACGTCAATCGCGGCATCATCCACGCGTCCGCCGGGCGCCAGGACCAGGCCCTGCGCGACTACGATCAAGCTATCGCTTGCAACCCGCGCAACGCCGACGCCTGGTACAATCGCGGCAACGTTCATCTGGCCGCCGGCCGGCCGGCGGAGGCGGTCCTTGACTTCAGCCGGGCGATCGAGCTGCGGCCGCGGGACGCGGATGCGTATTTCAACCGCGCCGTCGCACGTCACCGCATGAAACAAGACCGCGAGGCGCTCGCGGACCTGCTGACAGTCCGGCAACTCGGCGGGACGGTGCCGGAGGAACTCCTGCGCTCCCTTGGCCAGCCCGCGCAGCCGACTCGGTGATTGAGCGAAGACTCCGCCGACGACGCTTGTTGACGCTGCGCCGTGCCGGAGCGTATCATTACTGATGTTCGCATATAGAAAGGAATGCTCTCGCCAAGACGCAAAGAACGCAAAGAACGAAAAACAACTTGATTATGTCGTTCTTGGCGCTCTTGGCGTCTTTGCGAGAGACCTTTCCTTTTCTTACGCGAAGATCAAAAAATCGTCCGGCTTGTCCCGATGCTTCTTCACGAACGGAGTCCGCATGAAACATCAATCCTCATGGTGGGTCGCGTTGTTGCTGGCGGTGGGGCTGGTTTCGGCGACGTTCGCCCAGGAGGCGCCGAAGGCTGCGCCGGAGGCGGCCAAGCCCGCGCTGATGGACCGCGCGGCGACGCTCGCGGCGGCCGCGGAGGTCACGAAGGCCAAGTATCCCGACGCGGACGACGTGCTGGTGGACGATTTCATTTTCATCCGCTACGAGGCCGACGGCACGTCGGTGACGTTCGACGAGACCTGGACGAAGGTGCTCACCGACAAGGGCCGGCGCGATAACGAGCGGATGTCGCTCGATTTCGACGAGGCGTTCAGCAAGGTGTCGCTCGACCTCCTCGAGGTGATCAAGCCGGACGGCGCGGCCGTGCCGGTGGACATCGCCGCGCAGAGCCGCGTGACGACCGAGAGCGGCCAGATGAGTTCAAATATCTACGACCCGAACCGCAAGCTGCTCGAGGTCGGCATTCCCGGCCTGGCCGTCGGCGACATCGTCCATTACCGCGCGATCCACACCACGTTCAAGGCGCGCGTGCAGAACACCTGGAGCGATTGGACCGAGCTCGAGGCCACCTCGCCGATCCGCCACTTCCTCTACGAGGTCTCCGGCCCGAAGGAACTTCCGCTGCGCAGCATCGCGCTCAAGGACGAGGTGCCCGGCACGGTGACCTTCTCGCAGTCCGAGCGGGACGGCCGCCTCATCTATCACTGGGAGGCGCGCGACGTGCCGCGCATGTATCAAGAGCCGAGCATGCCGCCGATCTACACCTGCGTCCAGCGCCTGCTGGTCAGCACCATCGCCGACTGGCGCGAAATCTCCAAGTGGTACTGGCAGATCAGCCTGCCGCACCTTGCGCCGACGGATGGCATGAAGGCGACCGTGGCCGAACTCACCCAGGGCCTGACCGACCGCCGGAAGAAGATCGAGGCGCTGTTCAAGTTCGTCTCGCAGAAGGTGCGGTACATGGGCATCACGCTCGAGAAGGACGCGCCCGGATACGAGCCGCACGACGTGCGTATCACGTTCGACAACAAGTACGGCGTCTGCCGCGACAAGGCGGCGCTCCTCGTCGAGATGCTGCGCCTGGCGGAGATCGAGGCGTTCCCCGTGCTGATCGAGGTCGGCCCCAAGAAGGACGCCGACGTCCCGCAGCCGTATTTCAACCACGCCATCGTCGCCGCGCGCGAGCCTGACGGCTCGTACCTGCTGATGGACCCGACTGACGAGAACACCCGCGAGCTGCTGCCGGCCTACCTCTCGAACGACAGCTACCTGGTCGCCACGCCCGAGGGCGAAACGCTGAAGACCTCTCCGATCACGCCGGCGACGGAGAACCTGATGCGCATCGAGACGACGGCCACGCTCAACGCCGCCGGCGACCTGACCGCCGAGAGCGTGCTGCATTTCGACGGGATCAACGACAGCGTGTACCGCGACCATTTCTCGCGCATGCCGCCGGAGGAGCGGCGGGTGTTCTTCGAGGGCCTGGTGCGGCGCGTCGCGACGGGCGCGCGGCTGAGCGGGTTCGAGCTGACGCCGGCGGACTTGATGGACACGACCGCGCCGCTCACGGCCAAGCTGCGGTTCGAGGCGCGCGGCATACCGATCACCAACGGCGAAACGGTGCTCCTGCCGCTGCCGGGCATCGGCGCGCGCGTGGGCATGGTCAATTTCATCCTCGGCGGAACCGGTCTCGAGAAGCGCAAGTACCCGCTCGTCACCGAGATCGCCTGCGGCCTGCAGGAGACGCTGAAGCTGCAGGCCGAGGACATCGGCCAGACGCTCGCGCTGCCGGCGTACGAGCCGGTGGAGAACGAGGCGGTGAGTTACTCGGAATCGTTCGCGCGCGACGGGAACACGCTCACGCGCACGGAGACGTTCCTGCTGAAGGTCGTCGAGTTCACGCCCGCTCAGTACCTCACGCTGAAGGAGGCGCTGAGGACGATGGAGCGCGACGCGCGGCAGAAGGCGATCTTCGCCGCCGCGCAGCCGCCCGCCGACGCGGAGATCCTCAGCGACAGCACGGAGTTCGAGCTGGCCGATTCCCACTCCTGGACCGAGACGCGCACCGTCCGCATGAAGGTGCTCACGTACGGCGGGAAGAAAAAGAACTCCGAGGTCAAGCTCGGCTACAACCCGGCGTGGGAAGAGCTGACGCTCGAAAGCGCCACGGTCACCAGCCCGGACGGGTCGTCGGTGAAAGCCGCGAAGAAGGAAGAGCAGAACCTCATGGACGCCGAGTGGGCCGGATCGGCCCCGCGATATCCGGCCGCCAAGACGCTCGTCGTCAGCCTGCCCGGCGTCGAGGTCGGCAGCGTGATCGAGTACAAGGTCAGGCGCGTCTGCAAGGACCGGCCGTTCTTCGCCGCGCGCGTCGCGTTCCGCGGCATTGACCCGGTCCATTCGCGCACGCTGAGCGTCACCGTCCCGGCCGACCTCCCGCTGGCCGTCCAGCCGCACTTCGCCGAGGCGCTCCAGGAGCAGTCGGAGACGCTCGAGAGCGCCGTGCGCCGCCAATGGTCGGCGGCGGAGCAGCGCGCCGTCAAGCCCGAGATCCTGCTCCCGCCGTCGTGGGCGTACCTGCCGACCATCTGCCTCTCGACGGGGAACTGGAAAACCTACGGCGCCGAGGTCGCGGCCAGATTGAAGGAGGCCGCCTCCGGCCAGAAGGAAGCGCAGCGGCAGGCGAAGGCGCTGATCCAGGGCGCCGCAGACGACGCGGCCCGGCTGACCGCCATCCGCAATTTCGTCGCGAAGCAGGTCCGCTTCGCCGGGCCGGGGCTGGACGAGCTGCCGCTTTCGGCCGTCACGCCGGCCGACCGGACGCTCAAGGAAAGCTACGGCAACAGCGCCGACCGCGCCGTGCTGCTCCACGCCATGCTGCGGGCCGCCGGCTTCCGGCCGGCGTTCGTCCTCGCCTCCGGCGTGTCGGTCGTCGCCAATCTGGCGCCGCCGCTCGACGGCGCGCCGAGCCCGTCGGACTTCAGCGCCGTGCTCGTGCGCGTGCGGCTCGACGGCAAAGAGGTGTACCTGAACGACACCGATGAGTACGCCGCGCTCGGCGCCACCGCGCACGACGGTTGCTACGGACTCGGCATGGACGGCGGCAAGCTCTTCACCATCAACGCCCGGCCCATGATGCGGGACCGGAGCGACGAGGACTTCGACGTGACCGTGCAGGCCAACGGCGACGCCGTCATCCGCAAGCGCACGAATTACTACGGCTCCGGCTATGCCGACGCGCGCAAACGGTTCGCCGAGATGGTGCCCGAGGAGCGCCGCCGGTACTTCCTGGAGGCCATCGCGCAGATTTCCCAGGCCGCGGCCGCCGAGGGCGAGCTGGAGACGGCGTTCGATTCGTATCCCGGCGTCGAGCAATTCACCGTCCGCGTCCCGGCCTACGCCGCCCGAAACGGCGACTATCTCTATTTCACGATGCCGGCCAGTCTGCAGGACCTTTTCGGCTTCCGGTCGGAGACGCGCGACAACCCGATCTTCTGGTCGGGCCCGCGGCGGGTCACCATCCGCACCACGCTCACGCTGCCGCAGGAATTCGCCACACTGGCCTTGCAGCCGGCCGAAATCGAGTGGAAGGCCCCGCAAAGCGCCGGAGTGGTTCGCGTCCTGTCCTACAGGAGAAAGGAGGGCGCGGCGGCGCAGGCGGGATACGTCATCGAGCAGACCATGAACCTGGTGCCGGCCATGATCCCGGCGATTGACTACGAGGACCTGCTCCACATCCAGAGCCTGATGAACCACCCGAGCGCGCGCACGGTCCTGGCGACGGCGGGCGGCTCCTAAGAAAATGCGCGCTCGACGCGCATTTTCTATTGATGCACCAGCCGCGCAGCCGTTGGCGCGGCTAATGTGCCCGGAGAAAACGCGCGCTCGACGCGCATTTTCTATTGATGCACCAGCCGCGCAGCCGTTGGCGCGGCTAATGTGCCCGGAATAGATCAACCGTCGGGCGGGTTCTTGCGCTGCGAGAACAGGCGCCGGGTCCATCTCTCTTCAGTCTTGTCGGCGCTCTTGGCGGCGGCCCCGTCGGCCTTCGCGGGTTCGTCGGCGCTCTTCTTCGCCGGGTCTTCGAGCGTCTCCTGGCCGGCCTTCAACGTCAGGGCGCCGTCCGCGGCTTCGGCGAGGCTTTGGCGGAGCCGCTGGTTCTCCTCCGTCGCCTGTTGGCGGCCTGCGACTTCCTGGCGGATTTCCATCCTCGCCTTCTCCAGCGCGGCCGCCTGGGACTGGACCTGTTGCGCCAGGGCCGCGCGTTCGACCTGCCCTTGCTGCGCCGCGTGGCGGAGCTCGGTGAGCTTCTTCCGCAGCACCTTGTTGAGCAACTGCGCTTCCCGGCCGACGGCGAGTTCGCGCCGGGTCGGGTCGGCGCTTTGCAGCGCTTCCGCAATGCGCGCATCCGCATCGCCGCCGTTCTCGGCCGGTTCCGCCGAGCCCGTTCTGGACGCGACGATTTCGCGCCGGAGCTGATCATTTTCCTCCTCAACCAGTATCCGCTCGAGCGTCTCCTTCTGGAGTTGCTCGCGCACGGCCGCGAGCGCCTCGGCGTGCTCGGTTGCGCGCCGCTCGATCTCGGACTGCAGCGCCGCCTGGTCGCCTTCCAGGGCGCCGCTCTGTTCCGCGAGCCGCTGGCGCTCGGCGTTCTCCGATTGGAATGGCTGCACGGCCTTCTCCAGCTCGGCGGCGCGCGTTTGTGCGAGCGCGTCGGCTTCGCGCCGGCGGTCATCGAGCGCCCGCTTGAGCGTCTCGATCTCCTCGAGCAGCTTTGCGCTCGACGTCTCGACCGCCTGCCGGCGTGAAGTCTCCTCCTGAAGCTGCTGCCGCGCGCGCTCGATCTCCGCCTCCGACCGAGTCCGCGCCGAGGAGAGGTCGTTCACCTGCTGTTGAAGCTGCTCGCGCTGCGCGGACCATTCATCCCTGGCGCGCGCCGACTCCGAGATTTCCTGCTGAAGCCGCGCGGCCTCCTCGATCGCCTTCTTCCGCTCGGCGCGCTCCTGGTCGAGTTCGGATTTCGATCGCGCCTCCGAGGCGGTCAGGTCCTGCACCAGCGCCTGAAGTTGCGCGCGCTGCGCCTCGATTTTGCTTCGCGCCAGCGTTGACTTCGGGATTTCCTGTTGAAGCCGTGCGGCCTCCTCGAGCGCCTTCCTTCGCTCGGCGCGCTCCTGGTCGAGTTCCGATTTGGACTGCGCCTGCGCGGCGGTCAGTTCCTGCACCAGCGCCTGAAGTCGCTCGCGCTGCGCCGATAATTCGTCCTGCGCCTGGACCGACTTCGAGAGTTCCTGTTGAAGCCGCGCAGCCTCGTCGAGCGCCTTCCTGCGCCCGGCGCTCTGCTGGTCGAGTTCGGATTCGGATTGCGCCTGCGCGGCGGCCAGTTCCTGCACCAGGGCCTGAAGTCGCTCGCGCTGCGCCGACAATTCGTCCTGCGCCTGGGCCGACTCCAGAAGTTCCTGCTGAAGCCGTGCGGTCTCTTCGAGCGCCTTCCTGCGCCCGGCGCGCTCCCGGTCGAGTTCGGATTTGGACTCCGCCTGCGCGGCGGTCAGCTCCTGCACCAGCGCCTGGAGCTGCTGTTGCTGCGCCTCGATTCTGCTTCGCGCCTGGGCGGACTTCGAGATTTCCTGCTGAAGCCGCGCGGCCTCATCAAGAGCCTTCTTCCGCTCGGCGCGCTCCCGGTCGAGTTCGGACTTGGACTCCGCCTGCGCGGCGGTCAGCTCTTGCACCAGCGCCTGGAGCTGCTGTTGCTGCGCCTCGATTCTGCTTCGCGCCTGGGCGGACTTCGAGATTTCCTGCTGAAGCCGCGCGGCCTCGTCGAGCGCCTTCTTGCGCTCGGCGCGCTCCCGGTCGAGTTCGGATTTGGATTGCGCCTGTGCGAAGGTCAGTTCCTGCACCCTCGCCTGGAGCTGCGCGCGATGCTCCTCGATTTTGCTTCGCGCCAGCGTGGAGTTCGGGATTTCCTGCTGAAGCCGCGCGGCCTCCTCAAGCGCCTTCGTTCGCTCGGCGCGCTCCCGGTCCAGCTCCGCCTTCGACTGCGCGTGGGCGGCGCTCAGCTCTTTCACCTGCGCCTGGAACCGCGCGCGCTCGGCGTCGCGCTCCGCCAGCGCCGCGCGCAATTCGGCGGCCTGCTGTCGAAGGCGTTCATGTTCCGCCCGGGCCTTGTCGCCCTCGGCAGCCTGCTCCTGAATCTGCGCGTTGGACTTCAGCAGTTCGTCAGCCTGCTGCCGGGCGCGCTCCTCGAGCGCCAGTTGGCCGGCGCGCAATTCCTCGAGGGCGCGGCGCGACGCGGCCGACTCGCGCTCCGTTGCGCTGCCGGCCTCGCGCAAGCGATCCAGCTCGGCGACCTTCTGCCGGAGTTGTGCGCCGGCCTGCGCCAACTGGTCGGTGAGCGGCTGAAGCCGCCCTTCGAGCGCTGCGCGCGCGGCTTTCGATTCCTCCTGCGCGCGGCCGGCGGCCTCGAGCTGCGGCTGCAACCGCGCGATTTCCTCCTGCGCCCGGTCCCGCGCGGCGGAGAGCTGGTTGAGCTGTTCGTCGAGGCGGCGGTTGCGCTCGGCCGACTCCGCCATCGCGCGCTCGCCCTCGGCGATTTGCCCGCGGAGTTGCTGCGCCTCATCCTGCGCCTGGCCGCGGGACTGCTCCTGCGCCGCAAGCCGGCTCTCCGTTTGCGCGGCGTCCTCCTGGAGTTGCCTCACCTGCGCTGCGCTCTGTTCGGCGCGCGCTTCGAGTTCGCGGCGGGCGGCGGTCAATTCGTCAATGGTCCGGCGTGCCTGGACGAACTCCTCGTTGACCGGCTCCGCTGCAGGCGCGGCGGCGCGAAGCTGCGCCAATTCGGCGTTGAGTTCTTTGATCTGCGCTTCGAGGCGATCGCGCTGCGCCTGCGCCTCGCGCTGGCTTTTCTGGGATCGGGCGGCCTCCTGCGCGAGCCGCTGCGCGCTCGCGGCGTAGACGGTGTCGCGTTCGGCCGCGAGGCTCCTCACCTGCGCCTCGAGCCTGACGCGCCACTCCCGCAGGGTGTGGTGGCGCTCCTTGAGCTTCGCCATGTCCTGCGAGAGGCGTTCCTCGTTGATGGCGTAGGTGGTCACGTCCACCAGCGAAAGCTGCATCGCCCGCTGGCCCTGCCACGCGATGTCGGAAAGTCGCATTTGCAGGATCAGGTCGGCGGCGCCTTCCACGCGGAGCCGGATCAGGCCGGCCGGCGGGCGCAGGGCCACGTTTTGCAGGTGCGCCTCGAGGCGCTCCCTGAACCCGCGCGTGAGCAGTTGCTCGGCGCGCGGGTTCATGAAGCGGATCTTGCCGGCGCGGTCCAGGATCACCACCGGCTGGGCAAGATTTTCCACCAGCGCCTGGAAGTCGGCGGTTATTTCCGAAGACGGCTGCGACGGCTGGTTGTCCCCGCGTTCTTTGGATTCCATATGGATCCGGAAGACCGTGGCGCCCGGCGCGCCCGCTCCTTGTGGCGGCTATGAGCGTCTATTTCGTACCATGCGGATTACCCAATGTCAATAAGCGCGCTGGAATCCCTCGCGCCGGCGGCTGAGGGGCCGGCCGGCGCCGCGAGCGGGCTGGATTAGCATAACCCGCGTGCTGGTAGCAGGTTGCGTTACTCGGGCCGCGCTGCGCTTGCTTCGGAAGCGCAATATAAGCGACAATTTCTAAATTCCGAAGGAATCCAGGGAAGAAAGTGAGTATGCTGGGGAACTATCTATATAGACCGGTTCGGCTCGGGAGCGCATGCACCCCGAGGCTTCTGCGGCGGAGACTGCACCTTGTGTCCGAGTGAGACCGAGTCTGCGGCCCCGCACAAGCGGGAGCGCGACGATGAGGCGGCTTTCCACGAACTGGTGGACCGCTACGCGAACGAGATGTTCCGCCTGGCCGTGTCGCTCGTCGGTAACGCGGCGGACGCGGAGGACGTGCTGCAGGAGACTTTCGCAGGCGCGTTCCAGGCGATGCCGAACTTCGAAGGGCGTTCTTCGGTGCGAACATGGCTCAGCCGCATTCTGGTGAAGCAAGCGGCGAAGTGGTGCAGAAGGCGGAATGTCCGGCGCACCGTGGTGCTGGACGCGACTGCGCCAGGGCCAAGCCCGGAGCAGGGCCTGCGAATAGACGTGCTCGGCACGCTGGAAACACTTTCACCGGAACATCGCGAAGTGATCGCATTGCGGGAGTTTCAGGGCATGTCGTATGAGGAAATAGCCGAGGTGCTCGGCGTGCCGCGCGGGACGGTGGAGTCGAGGCTTTTCCGCGCGCGCCAGGAGTTGAGAGAGCGATTGAAGGCTTATCTTCCGTGAGCGCCGAAATGTCTGCCGCCGACAGCTTCTATGGTGAGGGCTGAACATGACTGACTGCGAATATCAAGTCAAAGTTCACGCGTACCATGACGGCGAGCTGCCGCCGGCGGACCGGCAATCGTTCGAGGTCCATCTGAAGGCTTGCCCGGCATGCGCGCGGGAACTCGAGCGCCTCCGCCGGATGTCCGATCTCTTCGCCTCGGCGCGCCTGCCGGAGCTTTCGCCCGCGGCGTTCCAGCGGCTGCACCGCAGCAAGATCGTGGTGCTCCAGCCGGCGCTCGTGCGGACCAGCGAGTTCTTCGCGGCGGCCGCCGCGGCCATACTGCTGGTGTGCGGGGCCTGGCTCTGGCGCGCCTCCACGCCGCAGGAGCTGGCCGGCATGCCCGCATGGCAAGAGGTGCCGGTGACGTACCAGGTGGATGCCTCGACCGATAACGACCCGGGAGCGCACGTCGCGCAGATCATTCTCACCGAATTGCGATGAAGGAACGCCCGTGACCAAAGCCAGACTGATGCTGATCCTGATCGCCGCCTTCGCGGTTACGCTGGCCGCCGGCCTTGTGGGGGGATACGCCGTCCGGTCGTACACCCATCGCCCCGCCAGGCGTTTCCCGGATTTGAAATTGACCGCGGACCAGAACGCGAAGATGGACGCGATCTGGAACGCCGTCATGCACGATGCCCGCAAGCTCCAGAGCGACCAGCGCCAGGCGTTCCAGAAGCAGCGCGAAGAGGCCGTCCGCGCCCTTCTGACCGAGGAGCAGAAAGTCAAGTACGACGGGGTTCTCAAGGACTACGCCGCCAAGATGGCGGAGCTTGGCAAGGCGCGCGAGAAGACGTTCCAGGAAGCCGTTGAGAAAACCAAGCTGATCCTGAACCCGGAGCAGCAGAAGAAGTACGAGGAATGGCTCAAGAGCTGGCGCGACGATCGGCATCCGAGCGGCGCGCCGGCCGAGTTGAAGGCGTCGCAGCAACCCGCGGCGCCGGCCAAGGCTGAGGAATACACTGCATCGGGCAGTGGCACATAGGGGTCGCCGGGCGCGGACGCCCGGTATTTTAGGAGAGGAGTTAGACTATGGCGCATAGGAAAGTGGCGTTGGGCCTGCTTGTGGCAGGCCTGGTGACGGTGATGGCGACGGCGGGCATGGCGTTCGCTCAGGGCGCGCCCGGCGGCGGCGGCGGGCGTGGCGGAAGAGGCAACATGATGGCCAACATCCAGACGCAACTGGGCGCCACCGACGAGGAGTGGAACGTCCTGCAGCCGAAGGTGCAGAAGGTGATGGACCTGAACCGCGAAATGATGACGGGGCGGTTCGGCGGCCGCGGCGGCCGCGGTGGCGGCGGTGGCGGCGGTGGCGGCGGCGCTCCGGCGGCGACCACGGACATCGGTGACAAGACCAAGGCCCTCAGCGATGCGCTCGACAACAAGGATTCCGACCCGAAGGACATCGCAACGAAGCTGGCCGCCGTGCGCGATGCGCGTGAACGGGTGAGGGGCGAGTTGGTCAAGGCCCAGGCCGAACTGAAGGAAGTGCTCACGCCTCGCCAGGAAGCACGGTTGGTGCTCGCGGGGCTGCTGGACTAAGGATGCTGAAAGCTGACGCGCCGTCCCGCGACGATGCGGGACGGCGCGCCCGCCGAGAGTACAGAGAAACGGCGGACAAAATTTCCCGAAGCGCCTTCTCTCTGTGATCTCAGCGGATTCGCGGCGACTGCCGGGAAAGGTGTGGTTGCAAGGAAGATCATGAAGGACATCGTCTCCAAAATGCTGGATGAGCGGCTGTTCGATCCGGCCGTTGCGGACCGGGTGCGCGCGCTCATGACCGAGGGCAAACCGCTCGACGCGGCGCTGCTGGAAGCGAGCGGGCTGCCGGAGGACAAGGTGCTGCGCTACCTGGCGGCCGAGTTCCAGGTGCCGTACGTGGACCTGGAGCAATTGCCGCCGGCCAAGGAATTCCTCGCGAAATTCCCGGCGCGGATCCTGCTCAAGCACCGCCTGCTGCCGATGGAAGCGCCCGGCGGCGAAGTCTGGGCGGTGACCAGCCGCCTGTTCGGCACCACCGGCGTGGACGAATTGCGCCTGTTCTCCGGACAGGAGTTCCGCCTGGCGCTGGCGCCGGCCTCCGAGATTGACCGGTGCATCAAGAACGGCCTCGGCGTCGGCGCGGACACGCTGCAGACCCTCGTCTCCGACGCCGCCGACGCGGGCATCCAGGTCGTCCAGGACGAGGACGAGCAGGGACTCAACCTCGCCGGCGGCACCGAGGACGCCTCGATCATCAAGTTCGTCAACCAGGTGCTGACCGAGGGGATTGACCGGCGCGCGACCGACGTGCACATCGAGCCGTTCGAGAACGAACTGCGCGTCCGCTACCGCATTGACGGCATGCTGGTGGAAGCCTCGATCCCGCCGGAGGTCAGGAACTTCCAGGCGGAGATCGTCTCGCGCCTGAAGATCCTCAGCCGGCTGGACATCGCCGAGAAGCGCCTGCCGCAGGACGGGCGCATCAAGCTCCGGATCGCCGAGCGCGAGGTGGACGTGCGCGTCTCGGTCATCCCGATGCTCCACGGCGAAGCCGTCGTGCTGCGCCTGCTGGACCGAAGCTCCGCGCTGCTCGGACTCGAGCAGCTCGGCATGTCCGAGCGGGACTGCGCCGTGTTCGAGAAAGTCCTCGCCCTCCCGCACGGCATCGTGCTCGTCACCGGGCCGACCGGCAGCGGCAAGACCACCACGCTCTACGCGGCGCTCTCGCGCATCAACGACGTCAAGCGCAAGATCATCACCATCGAGGACCCGGTCGAGTACCACCTGCGCGGCATCAACCAGATCCAGGTCAACGAGAAGGCCGGCCTGACCTTCGCGCGCGGGCTGCGCGCGATCCTGCGGCACGACCCGAACGTGGTCCTCATCGGCGAAATCCGCGACGGCGAGACCGCCGAGATCGCCGTCCAGGCCTCGCTGACCGGGCACCTGGTCTTCTCGACGCTGCACACCAACGACGCGCCCAGCGCGCCGGTCCGGCTGATTGACATGGGCATTGACCCGTACCTGGTCGCCTCGTCGCTCGAAGTGGTGCTGGCCCAGCGCCTGGTGAGGCGCATCTGCCCGCACTGCAAAGAGGAGTTCGTGGTGCCGCCGACGCTCGACCTGCGCGCGGAATTCGGCGACGGCGCCCCGCACCGGCTTTACCACGGCGCCGGCTGCCGCAACTGCCAGGGCACCGGCTACCGCGGCCGGACGTGCATCATGGAACTGATGCCCGTGACCGAAGGCGTCCGCTCGCTGATCCTGCGGCGCGCCTCCGGCGGCGAAATCCGCCGCCAGACCGGCCGGGAAGGCATGCGGACCCTGCGCGACGACGGCTGGCGCCACGTGATCGAGGGCCATACGACCGTGGACGAAGTGCTGCGCGTGACGAAGGACGAGCGCGCCGAAGTCGAAGCGACGGCGCCGTCCCTGCCGCCCAACGGCAACGGCTCGGAGCACGAAGCCGCCGCTGTGCTGCAGCGCGTGGCCGGCGCCTCATAATTTCGCGGACAGCGTAAGAGGAAACGATGGCGGCTTTCGCTTATACGGCAATTGACGACAAAGGTCAGCAGACCTTCGGCACGGTCGCGGCGGACAACCGCGGCGCGGCGCTCGACCAGGTCTGCCGGCTGGGGCTGCACCCGGTGCGCGTCGAGGAGCGCGAAGGGCGGGCCGAGCCGGTGAAAGCGGCGCCGGTGGCGACCGGCGGGCGCGTCTCGCGGGCCGACGTGGAGACCTTCACGCGCGGCCTGTCGAACCTGCTGGCGGCGGGCGTTCCGCTGAGCCGGGGACTGCAGATCCTCAGCCGCGAGGCCGCCCGGCCGGCGGCCAAGGCGCAATGGGCGGCGGTCTACGAAGACGTGGTCGGCGGCATGCCGCTCGCCGAGGCGATGGCCAAGTGCCCGCGTTCCTTCCCGCCGATCTACGTCGCGATGGTGCGCGCGGGCGAGACGGGCGGCTTCATTGACGTGGTGCTCTCGCAGATCGCCGACTTCCAGTCGCGCGACCAGGAGCTGAAAGGCCGGGTGAAGGCGGCGTTGATCTATCCGTGCGTGCTGGCGTTCATCGCCTGCGGGGTGCTCATCTTCCTGATGACCTTCTTCATCCCGCGCTTCTCGAAGATCTTCGCGGAGTTCGGCAGCGCGTTGCCGATCATGACGCGCGTCGTCGTCGGGGCCAGCCAGTGGATCACCAGTTACGCGCCGGTGTTCGTCGGCGTGCTGGTGTTCGTGTTCCTGATCGGGCGCCGCGCGCTCGCCTCCGAGTCCGGCCGCCGGGCCGCGGAATGGCTGATGTTCAAGACGCCCGGCCTGGGCGGAATCGTCTCGATGTTCGCCGTCGTCCGTTTCTGCCGCATGCTCGGCACGCTGCTCGGCTCGGGCGTGCCGCTGGTGTCGGCGCTGCGCGTCGCGCGCGAGGCCATCGGCCACCAGACCCTGCAGGACGCGGTGGGCAAGGCCATTGAAGAAGTCCAGCGCGGCGCCTCGCTCTCGCGCAGCCTCGCCGCCTGTCCGCAATTGTTCACGGCCTCGATCTCGGAAATGGTGTCCGTCGCGGAGGAAAGCGGAAGGCTCGACAAGGAACTCGTGCGCCTCGCCACGTCGTACGAGGTGCTGCTCGACCGGCGCCTGCGCATGCTCGTCTCGCTCGTCGAGCCGGCGCTGCTGTTCATCATGGCCGCCTTCGTCGGAACGATCGTCATCAGCATGTTGTTGCCGGTGTTCACGCTTCAGGAACTCATTAAGTAACGGGAGGGAGAACGATGAAGATTCGCATGATACGGCGTTACGCGGCGCAGGGCTTTACGCTGATCGAGCTTCTGCTGGTGCTGGTGATCCTCACCGCGCTGGCGGCGGTGGTGGTGCCGAAGTTCGTCGGGCGCGGCGAGCAGGCCAAGAAAGTGCAGGCGGCGTCGGACATCGCCGCGTTGGGTGTAGCGCTCGGCGCCTTCGAGGTGGACAACGGCCGCTACCCGACCTCCGCTGAGGGTTTGGGCGCGCTGAGCGTCGCTCCCGGCGGACTCACCAACTGGCATGGCCCTTACGTGGATCGCCCGGTCCTGAATGACCCGTGGGGCAATCCTTACGTCTATGCCTGCCCCGGCACGCACAACACGGACGGCTACGACCTCCATTCTTTTGGACCGCATGCCCAAGATGGCGCAGAAGATAACATTGATAACTGGTCCGCGCGCTGAACGGCGGCCGGCAGCGCAGGCGCCGACGACGGCCCTGCGCATTCGGCGCCGCGGCATCGGCGCATTCACTATGGTGGAGTTGCTACTCGTGCTGGTCTTGATCTGCGTGATCCTCGGCGCGACGGCGCCCTCGCTGCGCGGTTTTTTCAGCTCGCGGAAGACGACCAACGCCGCCGCCCAGATCATGGCGCTGATCCAGTACGCGCGCACGCAGGCCATCGCCGACGGGTGCAATTACCGACTCAATTTCGACACGACCCAGAACCAGTACTGGCTGACGATCCAAACCGGCGGAGCCTACGTGACGATCAACACGGAGTACGGGATTATCTACTCGCTGCCGGAGGGCACCACCTTCGACTTGAAGGCCGACCCGAATTGCTCGATCACCGATCACATTGATTTCTACCCGGACGGCTCGACCTCGGCCGCCGCGATCGGCATAATCCCGAGCACGGGCCAGGCCGACGAACAGGAAATCTGCAGCGGCTATAACGCGACGCTGACCGGCTCATACCGCATTGTCACGCCGCCTTCGGCGCTGCCGGGAGGGAGCGCGCCATGACGCCATTGCCGAATGCCGAATACCGCGGGACGACGGCCCGGCACGGGATGCGCGGCCGGCATTCCGCCTCCAGGCGGGCCGGGTTCACGCTCGTCGAGGTGCTCGCCAGCCTAACGGTGGTCCTGATCGCGCTGCCGGTGGCGATGGAGGCGATCACCCTTTCGAACGCGACGGCCACCCGCGCCCGGCGCCAGCTCGAAGCCGCGAACCTGGCCGCGTCCAAACTGGCCGAACTGGTGGCCACCAACCAGTGGCAGAACGGGAACTCCTCCGGGGATTTCAGCAATTACAGCACCAGCTTTCCGGATTACACCTGGACCTCCACGGTGACGCAATATCAGGAAGCGACCACCGCCACCACCGCGGCGGTCACGAGCACCTCGGGAACCACGCTGGGCGGCGGCACGGGCCTGTCGGGAACCTCCGCCTCCACGCCGGGGAGTTCGAGCACCCCGGGATCCACGCTCGGGAACACGAGCCTGGGCGCGGGATCCACGATGGGGAGCACCACCGCACTGGCCGTGACGCTGCAGGAGTTGGACGTGACGGTGTCCTGGCCGGGACACACCGCCAGTTCAACGCCTTTCTCGATTACGCTGAGCACGTTGATTTATCCAGGGCTTGGGAGTACGTAAAGCGATGCGCCTTCGATCGAGACAATTTTCATTCACGCTGCTGGAGCTGCTGGTGGCGCTGGTTTTGACGGTCGCGCTGGTCAGCTCGCTCTATGTCTGCTTCCGGATCGCCTTCAAGAGCCGCGACCACACGGAAGCGGCCATCGTGCCGGCGCGGACGGCGTTGTACGCGCTCGAACTGATGCGCCTGGACCTCGACTCCGCCATGGTGCCGAACAACGTGATGGCCGGGCCGTTCGAGGGCACGCCCGTCGGCGAGACGCCGGCGGTCACCGTCCAGAATGTGAACCTCGGCATCGGCGCCACGACCACGAGCACTGCCAGCGCCAACGGCGATACGCTCTCCTTCTACTCCTGCGCGGAGGAGCCGGAGAGCCCGTACCTGGCGCTGGCTCAAGCGTCGGGGCAGACGCCCAACCCGCTCGCCCCGACGGTGTCCGCCTGCGACATCCGCCAGGTCACGTACTCGCTCGTGCCGCAGCCGAACGACACGACCGGCACGCTCTTCATACTCCAGCGGAGCATCTCCACCGACCTGCTCGCGCCGGAAGCGCCTCCGCCGGTCCTGGACAACATCTGCGACAACGTCCTGGCGCTCAATTTCCAGTATTTCGACGGGACGAACTGGTGGCCCAACTGGGACTCGACCCAGCAGGACAACACGCTGCCGACGGCCGTGCAGGTGACGCTGCAACTGCAGCCGCCGATCCTGGGCCAGCCGGACCCGAACAACCCGCCGACCCCTTACGTGGTCGTGCGCATTTTCCAGCCGCCGTGCGGCCCGACGACGGTCGGGAACGCGATTGAAGCGCTGCCGGCCAGCGCAGGCACGTCGCCGTGATCCGAGGAGCCATGAACCATCGCCACAACATAACTTGCGCCGGCGCATTCACCGGCGGCCCGCGCGGCGCGGTGATGATCGTCACGCTGTGGATCGTCCTGGGCATCTCCGCCCTGGTGCTGATTTTCGCCCGCTCCGTGGCGGTGGAACTGTTCGCCTCGGCCAACCAGGTGTCCGCCTTGCAGGCCGACGCGGTGGCCAAGGGCGCGCTGCAGTACGTCATCGCGCAGCTCGACAACAGCGACGGCGCCATACCCGACCCGACCACGTTCCCGTGCCAGGCGGTCAGCGTCGGCGCCGGATACTTCTGGATCCTGCGCCCGCCCGGCGACAGCGAGACCGCCTATTGCTTCGGCCTGGTGGACGAAGCCTCCAAGCTCAACCTCAATTCGGCAACCGCCGACGAGCTGATGAACCTGCCGAACATGACGCTCGACATCGCCACTTCCATCGTGAACTGGCGCAGCGCGGAGAGCGCCGCTTCAGCCGACGGCGCCAGCGACAGCTATTATCTCTCGCTGCCCCAGCCTTACAACTGCAAGCACGCCCCGTTTGAAACGGTCGAGGAGCTTCTCCTGGTCGATGGCGTCACGCCGCAGTTGCTCTACGGCGACGACACCAACCGAAACGGCATACTCGATCCCAACGAGTTCAACACCTCGCTGGGCGTGTCCGGATCGAGTGTCTCGACAGGAACCGCAGTGGATGGCGGCTGGAACAACTACGTGACCGTCTACAGTTCCCAGCCGGCCACCGCCACTTCCACCGGCGGCCGCTCAGGCGGCGCCGGAACCCGCACAGGCGGCGGAACAACCGGTACAGGTGGCAGAGGCGGCGCGAGCACCGGAACCGGCATGGGCGGCGGAACCGGCATGGGCGGCGGAACCACCGGCACGGGCACCGGAACCCGCACGGGCACAGGGACCGGGACTGCCGTGGCGGGTACCACCGGCCTGGGCCTGATCAATGTGAACACCGCCCAGACGCCGGTGCTGCTGTGCCTGCCCGGCCTCGAACAGGCCGACGTCAGCGTGTTGATCAACTATCGCAACGCCACCGGCTCCGATACGAGCACCATCGCCTGGGTCTCCACAGCGATCGGGCGGACCAAGGCGGCGGCGCTGGCCAGCCTCATCACCGTCCAGTCGTTCCAGTTTGCCGCCGATATCGTCGCCGTCAGCGGCGACGGGCGCGCCTTCAGGCGCTATCGTGCGATCGTGGACGCCAGCACCAGTCCGCCCCAGGTGCTGTATTGGAAAGACCTCACGTATCTGGGTTGGCCTCTGGACCCGACCATCCTGACCTCGCTGCGCAGCGGAACCGGGATCGCCGGCACCACCGCCTCCGCGGTGGGAGGAGGCCAGTAATGAAGATGGGAAACCGCAAAGTGCTGGGCATAGCCTTCGAAGAGCGTTACGCGGTCGTCTCGGAAGTGCGCCTCGCGCGCGGCATCCGCCACGTGGAGCGCACCGGCGAATTCGTGTTCCCCGACGAGACCGGCTGGCAGGACCCGCAGCGCCTCGGCAAGGCGTTCGGCCAGTTCCTGCGCGAGCAGCATTTCGGCGCCCGCCGCGCCGTGGTCGGTCTGCCGGCGAAGTGGCTCATGGCGCGCGAGGTGAACGTTCCGCCCGCGGCGCCGGCGGCGACGGCGAATATCGTGCGGCTCGAGGCCGAGCGCGAGTTCTCGCCGGACCCGACGGCCCTCGGCCTGGATTACGCGGACGCGCTCGACGCGCGCGCAGCCCGGCCGGTGTTCCTCGTCGGGGCGCTGCGCGAGCGGCTCAACCAGGTGCAGGCCGTGGCGGAAGCCGCGCGCATCAAACTGCTGGCGGTGACTTCCAGCGCGCTGGCGGTGTCGTCGGCGACGACCGACTCGTCGGCGGCGGTGGGGATCACGCTGGTCCTGCGTCCGGGGAACTCCGACCTGGTCGCATGCCTCGGCCGTCATTTCTGCGTCATGCAGCACGTGCTGATCCCGGAACCGGGCTCGGGCGGCGTCGAAAGCGCTCCGGGCGTCCTGATCGCCGCGCTCGAGACGGAAGTTCGCCGCGCGCTCGGAACGGTCACCCGCACCCACACCCAGGAAGGCGCCGCCGAACTGACGATCTGGGACGGCATCGGCCTGCCCGCGGACGCCTTGCGCGGCATGACCGCCCATCTCGGCTTCGAGGTCAAGCTCCGGAGCCAACTGCCCGAGGTCAGCCTTCTCCCGGCGCAGATGGGCGAAGCCCCGTCGCTCGTCCGGTTCGTTCCGGCGACGGCGCTGGCCATCTCCGCCCTCAACGGGCACCGCCCGCCGATAGACCTGCTGCACTCGCGGCTGGAGCCGCCGGCGAAGAAACTGCTCGGGCGCCGCGCGCTGCTGGCGCTGGGCACGGCGGTCGCCGTCGCCGCGGTCGTCTTCGCGCTGGCCGCCTGGTGGCATAAGACGCAGGCCAGCGTGACCCTCAAAAAGCTGCAGTACGAAAAGCTGAAACCGCAGATTGACGTGGCGCAGGAACTGGTGGACAAGATCGCCCTGACGCGCGACTGGTACGAAGGCCGGCCGCGGCTGCTCGACTGCCTGCGCGAGCTGACGCTGGCCACCTCCTCGGACGGGCGCGTCTGGTTCACCAAGGTCACCATCAAGCCGGTCATCGTGATCGAGAAAAAACCGGCCGCGCCGCTGCCGGGCAAGTCGCCACCGCCCAAGGTGACGCCGAAGAAAATGCTGGACGTGGCGCTGATCGGAGTCGCCTCCGACGAGAGGCCGCTGCTGGAGTTCCGCGACCGCCTCGGCAAGGTCAAGGGCGTCTCCGACGTGAAGGAATCCATGAACGCGCGGACGGGCGCCAAGACCGGGCGCGAAGTCGGGTTCTCCCTCAGTTACAATTACATCGCGCCGGAGTGAGCCTATGGTGCTTTCCAAACGCGAACGGACCATCGCCCTGACGACGCTGGCCGCGGTCGCCATCCTGGTCCTCGACCAGTTGGTGTTTGAGCCGGTTCGTGCGCAGTTCGCCCAGTTGAGCGCGGACGATGAGCATTACACCAAGATGCTGACCGACGCCAACAGGCTCTTCATGAACCGGAAGGCGACCGAGGCCCGGTGGAATCAAATGGTCGCCGACGGCCTGAAGTCCGACGCCGCCGAAATGGAAGCTGCGCTCGACCGCGCCGTGTATGAATGGGCGCAGGCCTCGGGCCTGACCCTGAAATCCTGCACCCCCGAGCGGACGATGCAGAAGGAGCGCCCGGAGGTGGTGCTCTACGTCGTCGGCAACGGCAACATGAATGCCGTGGCGCATTTCCTCTACCGGGCGCAGACCAGCAGGCTGCCGGTCCAGCCGGAGGATTTGGAGATCGGCTCGCGCCGCGAAGCCACCGACGACCTCACGCTGACGCTGCACATTTCCGGATTCTATTTCCCCGCCGGCTTTAAAGTCGCCTCGACCGATGTCGCCGCGCCCGCCGCGGGAGGGACCCACTAATGATCTGGCGAAAGGTTATGCTCGGCGCCATGGCCCTCTGTCTGGCGGCGGTCTCGCCGGCCGCGCTCGCCGCGCCCGCCGCCGCGCCCGCCGCGCGTCCCGCGACGAAGACGCCGGCCCAGGAGTCGTTTGACAGGTACCAGGTGCTCCTGTCGAACAACATCTTCGTGCGCGATCGCGCCCGGTGGAACCCGAGAGGGCGCGCCGCCGCCGGGTCGCCGCTCACCCCGGAGGAAGCCACCGCGCTGCGCGGGGTTGTCCGGCAGGGAGAAGGCGCGAACGCCACTTACTATGTTTTCCTCGAGGATGTCCGTACTCAGGAGACGACGAAGATGCGCGTCGGCGCTCCGGTCTGCGCAGGAAAGCTGGTCAATCCGACGCTCGACAGCGTGGACTACCTGAAGAACGGCGTCGCGAAGCGGATCCAGGTCGGCCAGAACCTGACCGGCAAGCAGGCGGCGACGCCCGCTCCCGCTCAACCGGCCGGGGATGACAACGGCAACGCCCCGGCCTTGCAGCCGGTGGTGCGGGGCACCGGCGCGAGCCCCGCCTCCACAGCGCCGGCGCTCTCTCCGGAAAAACTTCTCGAACAGATGCGACAGAAGCGCCTGAAGGAGTTGGGAAAATGAAAACGCTTCAGCCGATCCGCATTGTGGATCAGTCCCGCACCCCTCTTAGCGAAAGGCCGAGGTCCATGCGTACCCTCCGATCCGCCGCCTGTCTTGCGTTTGCCCTGACGCTGCTCGTTGCGGGTGGAGCAGCCTTCGCTCAGTCGGCTCCGGCGACCACGGCCGCCCCGGCGACCACGGTTTCGCCCGCCGCGCCGACGATCGGGGCCGCGCCGGCGGCGACGACCGCGCCCGACGCGTCAACGGTCGGGACCGCGCCGGCGACTACGGCTTCGTCCGAGGCTCCAACGACCGAGGGCGCCGCGGCGGCTACGACGCCTGCGCTGCCGCCCTCCTGGACGCCCGTTCAACAACTGGCGGCCACGACGACGCCGGCCGCGACCGGCTCATCGCCTGCGGGCACGACGCCGCCCGTGACCGGCGCATCGGCGGCAGATACCACGCCGCCCGTGACCGGCGCATCGGCGGCGGACACCACGCCGCCCACGACCGGCCCATCGTCGGCAGACACCACGCCGCCCACGACCGGCGCGTCGCCTGCGGACACGACACCACCCACGACCGGCGCGTCGCCTGCGGGCACCACGCCGCCCATTACGCCGGGAATGGTCACCGAAGCGCCGCTCCCGATCGGGCCGCCCGCCGCCGCCAGCGGCCATGTCCTCAATTTCAACGAGGCGCCGATTGACCTGGTTTTGAAGTACCTGGCGGAGAGCGTAGGTTTGCAGGTGGTCAAGCAATCGCCCATGGCGGACGTGCGCGTGACCATCATCGGCCAGCAGCCGATCTACGTCGAGGACACCATCTCGCTGCTCAATTCCGCCCTCAACGTCAAGGGATATGCCGCCATCCGGTCCGGCGCCGACGGCCGCATCCTGAAGATCGTGACGCTCGAAGACGCCAAGAAACTCAACGTGCCGGTGCACAAAGGCAGCCAGCCCGACCTGATTCCCACGACCGACGAAGTCATCACGCAGGTGATGCCGCTGCGGTACATTGACGCGACGCGGCTGCGGCAGGACCTGACGCCGCTGGTGGCCGCTTCGGCGAGCATCACCTCGAACGCCGCCGGGAACTCCCTGGTCGTGACCGACACCAGCGCCAACGTGCACCGCATCGCGGAGATCGTGTGGGCGCTCGATGTCAACACAGCGGGCGCCTCCGAGGTGAGGATCTATGCGCTCAAGAACGCCGACGCGACCAGCGCCGTGAAGCTCATCACGGACATCTTCAAGCCGGACCAGACCACGACGGGCCCGGGCGGGTTCTTGCGGGGCATGGCCAGGTTCATGATGGCCGGCAGAGGCGGCGGTGGCGGCGGTGGCGGCGGCACGCCGGCCGACACGAGCACCCCGTTCCAGCCGCCGACCGTCAAGGCCTCCGCCGACACTCGGACCAACTCGGTGGTCGTCACCGGCCCGCCGGAATCCCTGGTAGTCGTTGACGGCATCATCAAGAGCCTCGAGTCCAACGGCATCGAGCCGCAGGGGGTTTTCGTCTACGCGCTGAAGAACGGCACGTCGGCGGACATCGCGCCCGTGCTGAACAACATCATGGGCACCAGCACCAGCACCACCGGCGTGGGGACGCGGTCCACCCAGCCCCAAGGCGCGAACGCGGCAAACTCGGCCCTGGCGGGCCAGAACGGGCTCTACGGCCAGGTCTACGTGGTGGCCAATCCCGACACCAACTCGCTGCTGGTCATGACCATGCCCAAGTATTTCGAGCAAGTCAAGGGGATCATCAAGACCCTCGACCGGCCGATTCCGCAGGTGCTCATCCGCGTGCTGATCGCCGAGATCACGCATGAGGACACGATAGACCTCGGCGCGGACTTCTCCTTCCTCAACCTGACGAGCGCTTCAGTGACCGGAAACGTGTTTGGCAGCCAGTTGTCCAGCAACGTCGCCGAGTTGCCGAATCCCGCCGTGGGCGGGTTGGTCTTCACGACCCTCAACAAGGACTTCAGCGCCACGGTCCGCGCCCTGCAGACGATCAGCAAACTCGACGTCCTCTCCCGGCCTTACATCCTCGCCAGCGACAACCAGAAGGCCAATTTCCAGGACGTCTTCCAGTGGCCCTTTGCCTCGGGTTCGCGCGCGGACGTCAACGGGAATGTGGACACCACGGTCACCTGGCAGACGCTGGGCATCAGCCTCAACGTCACGCCGCACATCAACCCCGATGGCCTCGTGACGATGCTCATCAACCCGGAGATTGACACGCTCACCGGACAGACCGTCGTGATCCAGGCCGCAACCTCAAGCTCGCCCGGGCTGAGCGAACAGGTCTGGGGCAAGCGCATCGCCACGAGCCAGGTCGCCGTCCGCAACGGGCAGACCATCGTCATCGGCGGCATGATCCAGGACGAGAAGACCGATACGCTCAACAAGATCCCGTTCCTCGGCGACATCCCGCTGATCGGCCAGTTGTTCACGCACACCGTGCACGACAAGAAGAAGACCGAGGTGCTGATCTTCCTCGCGCCGATGGTCGCGATGAATCAAGAGGAATTGAGGGCGCTGTCGAAGGTGGAGGAGGAAGGCGCCGGTCAGGAGCTCCACGATGCCGTCGCGCCGGGCACCTTCGAATCGCACCTCAAGGCCATGCGGTCGCAGGCGCCGCCGACCTCGTCGCTGCCGCCGATGGCGCCGTTGACGGATCCGTCACAGACTCTGATCATGCCGCCGCAGGCGCCCGCGACGCCGATTGATCCGCTGCAGCCTCAACCGCCGCAGACTCAGTCACCGCAGACGCCGGCTCCGCAGACTGATTCGTCGCAGGCTCAGCCGCCGCAGACGCCCGCGCCGCAGGCTCAACCGCCGCAGGCGCAGTCGTCGGACACTCAGCCGCCGCAGATGCAGACGCCGCAGACTCAGGCTCCGCCGGCTCAGTCGCCGCCGGCGCCGCAGACGCCGGGCCCGTGAGGCAGCGCACCATTCACGCCCGGAGCAGCCGCAACGCTTCGCCAGGGCCGGAGGCAAACGCTTCCGGCCCTGCTCATTTCCGGCAAACGCTCAGCATGCGGTCGCCGCCGCGCTGGAATTCATACGGAACGGTCTCGATCCGCGCGCCGAATCCTTCCGAGGCCAGCCGGGCCAGGATGGAATCGAGGTGCCGCGACTTCACGGCGCCCAGTTCCAGCAGCGGGAAGATCCTCGCCTCGCGCGCCACGCGGCAAAGCTCCACGATGGACCGGACGTGGAAGTCCTCCGAGAGACGCCCGCTGTAGAGAAACAGGAAATGCGAGCAGAGCGCCAGGTCGAACTCGCCGTCCGCGAAGGGCAAGTCGGGCAGCCCCGCTGCGATGTAACGCCCCTCGCGCCGCCCGGCCGGATAGTCGGCCAGGAATTCCTCCATCGCCGCCATCCGGACGCGGCCGAGTTCGGCGACGGAGGCGATGTTCCGCCAGACGAACTCGCGCCGGTTACGCCGCGTCTGTTCCATCACCTCCGGATATGTCGCGGCGATGCGCCCCCGGATTTCGTCCGCCGAAAATTGATAGGCCGGGTCCGCTGAAACGGCCCGGCCGCCGCGTTGGGTCAGGACGCTGTTGAACGCGGCCGGCCCGTCGCCGCAGCCGAGGATGCGCCCGCCGAGATCTTTCCCGGACAGGGCGAACATCGCCACGTACTCGTCGTACGACCGCCCCCACGGAACCACGTTGTCGAGAGTGAAAGCCATGCATGTGTCCTGGACACCCGCCGAGTTCCGGCGGCATTGTCGGACGTTGGGCGGGCAGAGTCAAGCGGCGAGGAGTTCTCCGGCCGTCACAGTTTCTGCGGCTGCGGCGGCTCGGGCCTGGTGTATTTTTCGGCGCGGTGGCGGACGATCTCGCCCTGGAGCATGTAGATCACGTCCTCGGCGATGTTCGTGGCGTGGTCGGCGATGCGCTCGAGCTGGCGCATGGCGGTGAACTGGTGGATGAGCGTCTTGAGCCGCGGCGGGCTCTTCTGCACCGCTTCCATGAGCACCGCATACGCCTGGCGGTTGGCGTTGTCCACCTCCTCGTCGGCGGCGCAGACGCGGTAGGCCAGCGCGACGTCGCGGTTGATGAGCGCGTCGAGGCTCTTCTTGAGCATCGCCTGGGCCTTCGCGGCCATTTCGCGCAGGTTGAAGGGCATCTCGTCAGGCTCGAGGTTCGACAGGAACTGCGCGCGCTCGGCGATGTTCACGGCCAGGTCGCCGATGCGCTCCAGATCGCTGTTCATCTTCAGGATGGCGATGATGAAGCGCAGGTCGCCCGCCACCACCTGGTAGAGCGCCAGCACTTTCAGGCAATCCTCCTCGATGTCCACCTCCATACGGTCAATTTCCTGGTCCGCGGCGATGACCTCGGCGGCGAGTTTCTCGTCGCGCTTCGACGCGGCCTCGACCGATTTGCGGACCTGCTCCTCGACGAGCGCGCCCAGCGTCAGGACGCGCTTCTTGAGCTTCTCGATCTCGTGGAGCAAATGAATGGACATGCCGTTCGCCCTTTCCCAGTGCGGTTTCCCAGAAATACATTGCACAATGCACGGTCATTCTGAGCGCAGCAAAGAATCTCACACGCTGCGCTCCTGCAGCGGCTGATGGTGTGAGATGCTTCGCTACGCTCAGTTATGATGAAGGCCGTTCCTCCTGCGAAGGAGTACAATCCTTCGCGGCAGAAACATTTCTCTGATAGGAGGAACGGCCATGAGTCATCGTACTTGGAAGTTGGGGAATGTCAAGTCGGCG
>JBEKCB010000021.1:0-88302 GCA_050015075.1 Candidatus Brocadiia bacterium
CTTCTCCTCGGAAAGCGGCGCCATCGAGACGTAATAATCCTGCCCTTCGACGTTCACCGGCACGATCGAGCGCACCATGTCCATCCCGGGCCGGGCGTCCAGCATGTCCTGCAGCGCCGTCTGGGGCTGCGGATCGTGGAGGGTGATGTGGAGTTCGCCGGTGGCCGGCTCAGTGAAGGACATCACCCGCAGGTGAGTCTCCTTGGACCTGGCGATCGTATCGAGGTCGCTGTCCTTGCCATAGACGGCCATGTCCCGGCCGATCTCGGAACCGGCGTCTTTGCCGAACCCGATGACGCGCAGGTCCTCCGGCAGGACGTCGCCGGGTTTCATTTTCAGGATGTCGCGGTAAATCGCCTGGCGCACCGCCTCGGTGGAGCGCGTTCCCGCGAGGTGGATCGGCACGTACCTGCGGCCCGCGGCGGCGCCTTCGGCGTGGGTCACATCCTCGGTGGTCACCGGGTCAATCGTCACGACCACGGTCTCCTGCCCGATCAGCGATTCGAGCGCGTCGAGCACGGCGGCGATCCGGGTCTCCGGGTTGAACTCGATGGCGGAGGCCTTCAGCTTCACGGAGAATTCCGAAGGCAGCCGCTCCTTCTCCTTATCCATCAGCGTGATCCGGCGGATGTCGGATTCCGCATAGCGCCGCCTGGAGAGCAGGTCGCGAAGCGCCAGCGGGCTGATCGGGCGCGCCAGGTGCAGGGTGAAATCCCACGACTTGGGGTCGGGGTTCTTCTCCACCGTGCCGTAAAGCTGCTGCGCCCTCAGGAGATCCACGAAGTCCTCGCGCATCTTCACCTGCCGCTGCTCATCGGTGAGCTGGCGGATGCGAATCGAGAACAGCTTCCCCTTCTCGGCCTGCAGCCCGGCCTCGGCGGTGGACCAGACGCTCTGCACGTCCGCGCCCATCGGGAAGAGCTTGGCGACGCGCTCGCGGAAATCGCTGATCGGCTCGCTGCGCTTCAGCTCCATTTCCGCGCGGAAGCCGCCGGCCAGCTCCGTATCGCGTTCGTAATTCCACCGCGCCACGAACACGCTCAGCCCGGCGATGCCGAAGAACACCGTGCCGGCGATGCAGATGTACCGGTACTTCGAAAACGGGATGTTCGGCCGGCCGAAGAGGTGCATCATGTGCAGCTTGGTGAGCCAGCCTTTCTCCACGACGACATCCAGGAGCCAGCGCGTGACCCAGAACGAGGTGAACAAGCTGAGGACCAGGCCCAGGATGAGCGTGATGGCGAACCCGCGCACCGGCCCGGTGCCGACGCCGAACAGGATCAGCGCGGTGATGATTGTGGTCAGGTGCGTATCCAGGATGACCATGAAGGCGCGTTCGTAGCCGGTGCGGATCGCCAGGCGCAGCGTTTTGCCGCGCTGGCCTTCCTCGCGGATGCGCTCGTTGATCAGCACGTTCGCGTCCACCGCCATGCCGAGCGTCAGCACCAGGCCGGCGATGCCCGGCAGCGTGAGCACCGACTGCATGCCCGCCATTCCGCCGAGGACCAGCAGCAGGTTCACCAGCACCGCGAAGTCCGCGATGGCGCCGCCGACGAGGTAGTAGACCGCCATGAAGGCCACGACCACCACGAGCCCGACGAGGCTCGCCCGGATTCCCGCGCGGATGCTGTCCTCGCCGAGCTGCGCGCCGACGGTGTTGTTCCATTCCAGCTCGATGTCCGCCGGAAGCTGGCCGGCGCGGAGCGTGGTGACCAGGTCGTCCACTTCCTGCTTGGTGAAACTGCCGGTGATGACGCCGGACCCGGAGATGCGCGAGTGGATTTCGGGCGCGGAATAGAGGTCCTCGTCGAGGATGATCGCCAGCAGCCGGCCCGGATGCTGTTCGGTGCGCTGGTACTGGTCCGTCAGGCGCTCGAAGTCCTGCCGGCCCTTGCCGTGGAACGAGAAGGCGACCGTCGGCATGCCCGTCTGCGGGTCCGTGGTCCCCTTCGCCTCGCTGAGGTACTCGCCGGTGACGTAGGCCTTGTTCTCGACGAGGTACCACTCGTGGGTCGAGACGTCGGGCGGCAGGTCCTTCACGTCGCGGAAGGTGGCCTTGTGCCAGCGCCTGATCTTGCCCTGCGGGTCGCGGTCAATCTGGTGGGTCACCGGGTCGCGCGCGGGCAGGAACGGCGTGGTGTTGGCCACGCGGTCGCCGCGCCGCGCCGCTTCCATGTCCTCGGCGCGCTCGTCCACCAGGCAGAAGCGCAGTTGCCCGGCCTTGCGGATGAGCGCCTCGATCCGCGCCGACTCCTCCGCGCCCATGCCCGGAAGCTGGATGTAGAACCGGTCCTCGCCGCGCGGGCGGATGTCCAGCTCCATGCGGCCGTCCGGGTCCACGCGCCGGCGGATGACCTCGATCGTGCGCGCCACGATGTCCTTGCGGTCCGCCGCGCTCATCTCGGACGTGCGGATCTTGTAAAGCAGCTCGCTGCCGCCCTTCAGGTCCAGCCCGAGCGGAATGCGCGTCACCCAGTGGGTCAACGGCTTGCCGTCCGGCCCGGTCTCCGTGATGCGCTCCGGGTGGATCGCGATCGCGCCGATCACCGCCAGGATGACCACGAGCGCGAGCTTGAAATACAGCTTCGGAAGTATCTTGCCCATCATGATGGAAGCGGGACTCCTACTGCTTCTTGTCTTCGGCCGAACCGGAACCCTGCGTCAGGATCTCATGGATCGCGCCGCGCCGGAATTTGAGCGTGGTGCCGCGCTCGCGGTCCACGAGCAGGATGACGTACTCCTCCTTGGAGTTGACGCTTTCGACTTCGCCGAAGAGGCCGCCGATGGTGACGACCTCCGCGCCGCGTTCGAGCTTGCTGAGCATCTCCTTGCGCTGCTGGTCTTTCTTCTTCTGCGGGCGGATCATCATGAAGTAAATGATGGCGAAGATGGCGATGATCCAGATGAAGAACATCGGCGAGAAGGGCGATCCGCCCGCTCCGCCGGCGGCGCCGCTCGGTGCGCTGGCGGTGCCGGCGGCTTGGGCCAGGATCGGCATGGTCAGACTCAGCATGGGGCTTCCTTTCACAGAGGTCGGAAGTGCGAGTGATGAATGATGAAGCACTTCATCACTCATCGCTCATCGTTCGCACTTCCTGAAAATCCTTCCGGAACTCCCGGAAACGGCGCTCGATGATCGCTCGGCGCATCTCGGCCATGAGGCGCATGTAATATCTGAGGTTGTGCAGGCTCAAGAGCGTCAGGCCCAGCATCTCTCCGGCCTGGAAGAGATGCCTCAGATACGCGCGCGAAAACCTTCGGCACGCCAGACAATCGCACGACGGATCCAGCGGCCGCTCGTCCGCCCGGTGCGCCGTATTGCGCACTTTTACCCGACCACGGGTGGTAAATGCAAGTCCGTTTCGCCCACAACGCGTCGGAAGCACGCAATCGAACAGGTCCACGCCCTGCGCCACGCAGGCCACGATGTCCTCCGGCCGGCCCACGCCCATCAGGTAGCGCGGCTTCGCCGGAGGCAGCCGTTCGACCGTCACGCCGGTCATTTCCACCATCAGGTCGAGCCCTTCGCCGACGCTCAGCCCGCCGATGGAATGGCCCGGGAAATCGAGCGCGGCCAGCCGGTCGGCGCACTCGCGGCGCAGGTCCGGGTACGTCGCGCCCTGCACGATGCCGAAGAGCGCCTGGTCCTCGCGCCGGTGCGCGGCCTTGCACCGCGCCGCCCAGCCGATCGTCCGTTCCATCGCCGCCCGCGCGGGCGCCTTCTCGCTCGGGAACGGCGCGCATTCGTCCAGCGGCATGATGACGTCCGCGCCGATCTGGTTCTCCATCTCGATGCACCGCTCCGGCGTCAGGAAAATCTCCCGCCCGTCCAGGTGGCTCTTGAACAGCACGCCGCCCTCGGAGATCGTCCGCAGGTCGGCCATCGAGAAAATCTGGTAACCGCCGCTGTCGGTCAGGATCGGCTTCGGCCAGCTCATGAACCGGTGCAGCCCGCCCATCTGCGCGATCCGGTCCGCGCCGGGCCGCAGGCCCAGGTGATAGGCGTTCGCCAGAATCATCTGCGCGCCGACCTCCTCGAGCTGCACCGGCGTCAGCGTCTTCACCGTCCCCTGCGTCGCGCAGGGCATGAAGAGCGGCGTCGGCACCGTCCCGTGCGGCGTGACGAACTCGCCCGCCCGCGCGCCGGTGTCGGTGTCCTGGGCCAAAATGCTGAACTCGAACATGCTCGTCCTCGTCGTCGGTCGTTCTCTTCGTCCTCGTCCTCGTCCTCGTCGTCGTCCTCGAACCGCCGTTTTGAACGACCGAGGACGAGGACGACGACGAGGACGAGGACGATTCCCTGCTACCGCGGGTCTCTAGTACAGCTTCCCGATCGCGCAATTGCGGTAGTAATGCATCAGGATTTCCCGGTACAGCCGTCCGACCCTGGCCATGCCGCGGCAGCCGTACTGGCACATCCCCGCGCCATGGCCGAAGCCTCGGCCGGTGAACCGGAAGTCGCCGCCGTCGGCGCGGCACTGGAACTTTCCGCTTTCGATCTCCATCCGGCCGACCGCGCGGCGGAAGTCCACGATCGGGACCAGCGCCGACCCGCCCGGCCAGTCCAGCTTCACCATCCGCCCGGTGCGCGGGTCGCCTTCCTCGGCGGTGACGGCCGTGATCGCGCCGACGGCGATGCCGGCCGCCTTCAACTTCGATTCCAAGTCCACGGCCGAAAGAGTCGCCTTCCATTCATAGTGGCTCGAATCAGTGCAGAACCCGCACGGCACGCCCACCAGGAAATCGTATTCCGGCTTGCCGAGCGCCTTGCCGGGGCTTTCCGTCTCGCCGCCGCAGGTCGAGTGGTAGAACGCCGGGAACAGTGCGCCGTCGTGCAGGAGCACCTCGCCGCGCGTGGCGCCCACCGCCTCCACGATGGACGGCTTGGGCTTCCCGGCGCCGAACACCTGGTCCTCGACCGTGCTGGTCAGGTCGTACTCCAGGGCGGCGCGCTGCAGGTGATAGAAGATTGCCAGCGTCCGTGCCGCGACGGCCTGCGCCTTGAGCGCCTCGGCCGGCCAGTCCGCCGGCATCTCGCCGCCGACGACGCTGAGCAGGTAGCGCTCGGCGTCCACCACGACGATGACCGTCACCCGATCCGCCGAGCGCAGCAGCCGGATCGTGCCGGGATATTCGCGGCCGCCGATTCGAACCTGCGCGCCGGGTTCGGCCTCGATCTCCAGCGACGAGCACTTGTACAGGACATCGCCAAGCCGGATGCCGCCCGGGACGACGGCGGCTTTCGCCGGCGCAATCCGGAAGTGGCGCTTCGCCTGCTCGTCGGGAAACACCACCACGCGGCACGGCCCTGCGCACGAAATCTCGGGCGTGGCCGAGGCGTCGGAAAGCCAGAGCCGCACCATCGGCGCCCGCTCGAACTTCGGCGGCACGATGATCGCCGGCAGCGCCGGCTGAGCCGGCGGCGGCGCGGGCTGGATCGGCGGCGGGCTCGGCGGCGCCGTCGGGATCGGCGGCTGCACCGGCGGCGGCGCCTCTTCCACGGCCGGCGGCGCAGCCGGCGGCGGCGCGGCGCTCCTCCGCGGATGCACGCAGCCGGATAACGCGAGAATGCAGAATGCAGAGTACAGAATGCAGAGCGCAGAATGGAAAGCGAAGCCGGCCTTGCGCGAATTCAGCGCGTTTCGTTGCCGTTCACTCCCTGCTCTGCATTCCGCACTCTGCATTCTGCACTCTGCGCTCATCATTCTGCCTTCTTCGGTCCGCTGCCTCGATACAACTCTCGGGCCGTATCGCGGAATCGCTCGTACTCGCTGAAGCAGCAGCCGCAGTACGGCTGCAGGTAGAGCTGCCTGCGCCGCGCGGCCTCGTGCGAACGCTCGTGAAGCGGCCGGAAATCGCGGTAGAGGAAGCTCACACCCGTCTCCGCCGCCGCGCGCTCGCCCGACTCGCGCAGCAGTTCGTGGTCCTGGTGCGGGCTTCCCAGCAACGTCGTCGTGAAGGCGTCGAACCCCATCTCCTTCGCGCGCCCGGCCGTCCGGCGCAGGCGCAGGAAATGGCAATTGCGGCAGCGATCTTTCCGGTCGGGCCGATAGATTTCGCGCATGAACAGCTCCAGCCCGTACTCCTCGACGATCTCGACGGGCAGGCTATCCTTCTCGAGGAACACGCGCACCGCCTTCACGCGCTTGCGGAATTCGAGGAAGGGATGGATGTTCGGGTTATAGAAGAATCCGGCCGGCTGCACACCCTCCTGCCGCAGCGCCTCAAGCGGCCCGATCAGGCACGGCGCGCAGCAGACGTGGATGAGGATTTTCATTTCAGGCCTTGAACCATCCGCCGCGACCTGCAAGGCTGGGCATAGGACCGCCGCTACAATACGGCATTAGACGTGGCCCTGATGATGTCGCCGATCATGGCCTCGCCTTCATATTCCTCGGGCGTGAGAGTCACAATATCGAACGGAAGCCGGAACCTTCTCATGGCGCGAATTTCGACATCCTTTGTAAGGCGCGCACGTTTGAAGGCGTCCTTGCCTCGAAATGAAGGCGAGATGATGGCGACGTCAACGTCGCTTTCCTCGGTGGCCACACCTCGAGCGCGAGAACCGAACAGGACCACCTTGGGCTCTGCCAATCCTGATTCGGCAACGCGCCGCTCCAGGTACCTCACGATTTCGGCAATTCTTTTTTCAGCCATCGAACGGTCTCCCGAGCTTGTCTAAGAAACTGGCGCGTCCGGGTCTTCGGAAATTCACGGATTAGCTTGTCCATGTCTTCCGGGTATCGCGTCATCACGCTCATCCTGTTGAGCATGAACAAGAAATCCGACCGTTCCTTTGTCACGGAGAGCTGCAAGTTCTGCGTCAGAAATGCCAAGTTATGAGTCTTGGGCGGGACTTGCTTGCGCCTTGCCATATACACTGCTTTGAGGGCTTTTTCCACAGAGAGGTGGCACATGAACGCGGTGTAGAAGTATCGTCGCGCGTCGAACATCGCTTGGGCGGTGGCAATATCATACTCGGCCTGACGCATCCACTCTTCTGATGTATTCGCCATGGTCAGCCTCGTCAACTCTCGAACAGCCCGCCGCGCCCGGCGCCCGGAAGACCCTTGCCGTAGTCGCGCTGCGCCGACTCGGTCGCTATCCGGCCGCGCGGGGTCTTTTCGATGTAGCCCAACTGGATCAGGTACGGCTCGTAGACCTCTTCGATGGTGGACTCTTCCTCGCCGATGGTCACGCCGATGGTCTTGAGCCCGACCGGCTGGCCGCGCTGGCGCAGGATCGTCTGCAGGATGCGCCGGTCCATGTCGCCCAGGCCGCGCTCGTCCACGCCGAGGCGGTCGAGTCCCTCGTGCGCGACCTTCTCCGTGACCACGCCGTCGGCCTGGACCTCGGCGATGTCGCGCAGCCGCCGCAGGAAGCGGTTGACCAGCCGGGGCGTGCCGCGTGAGCGCCGGGCGACGACCTCCGCGCCGGCATCCTCAATCCTCATCTTCAGCGCCTTCGCCGAGTTCAGCGCGATGTGGAACAGATCCTGCCACGGATAAAAATCCAGCCGCTCGACCACGCCGAACCGGCTGCGGAACGGCGCGGACAGCAGCCCCTCGCGCGTCGTCGCGCCGACCAGGGTGAACCGCGGCAGCGAAACCCGCACCGACCGCGCCGACGGGCCCTGGTCGAGCATGATGTCAATGTGGTAGTCCTCCATCGCGGAGTAGAGGTACTCCTCGACGGTCGCGCTGATGCGGTGGATTTCGTCAATGAACAGCAGGTTGCCGTCGTCGAGCTTCGACAGCAAGCCGGCCAGGTCGCCGGCCTTCTCGATCACGGGGCCGGAAGTCTCCTTGATATCGGAGCCCATCTCGTGCGCGAGGATCTTGGCCAGCGTGGTCTTGCCGAGCCCGGGCGGGCCGCTGAACAGGAGGTGGTCGAGCGGCTCCTTGCGCCGGCGCGCGGCCTCGATGTAGATGCGCAGGTTCTCCTTGAGGCGCTCCTGCCCGATGAAGTCCTCGAACCGCCTGGGCCGCAGCGTCTGGTCCAGCGCCAGGTCCTCGGCTCCGCCGGCGGCGGTCAGGATGTTCTCAGCCACGCGCATCTCCAATTACGACTCGAGACAACGGATTGCAACCACAGATGTACACAGATGAACACAGATGAAGGCGGAACGGGAATTCCGTATCTGTGAACATCTGTGTCCATCTGTGGTTCCAAGCTGTTGTCAGACCTGCCGCAGCGCCTGCCGAACGAGCTGTTCGAGGTTCGCGTCGCGGCCGAGTTTTTCCATGGCTTTCAGCACGGCCGCCTCGGAGACGGAACGCGTGTAGCCCAGCGCGAGCATCGCCGCGAGGGCGTCGGCGTTGAGGTTCCCCGCCGCCCCGCGCGTCGCGGGCTCCTCGAGCAGCTCGCGCTCCATCTCGCGGCGCAGCTCGACGATCACGCGCTCGGCGGTCTTTCGGCCGATCCCCTTCACGCCGCAGAGCGTGCTGACCTCCTCAGCGGCCACGGCGCGGCGGAACTCATCCACGGAAAGCCCGTTCAGGATCGCCATCGCGGTGCCCGGCCCGATGCCGCTGACGCCGATCAGGCGCACGAAGAGCTTGCGCTCTTTCTCCGAGGCGAAGCCGAAGAGCTTGAGCACGTCCTCGCGCACGTGCAGATAGGTCAGCAGTTTTGCGCGGCCGCGCTCCGGCAGGGCGGCGAACGTGGAGATGGGAATGGAGAAGCGATACCCGACGCCGCCCGCCGCAATGACCGCCTGCGTGGGCGACTTGAAAATCAGTTCGCCCTCAATGTGATCATACATCAGCCTGAGGCCGTTCTATAACCGACAAGACGCCGGCAGGCATCGGAAATTGGGAGATTGGGTGATTAGGAGATTTGGACCAGGCGGTGCTCAATTTCCCAATCACCCAATCTCCGAATTTCCTGCCGTTCTTCGCGTCTACTCGCGCGACTTCAACGACAGACCGTAGCTCGCCAGTTTCTGCTTGACCTCGTTGAGCGAAGTCTGCCCGAAATTCGGGCACGAGAGGAGGTCCTTCTCGGTCTTCTGGATCAGATCGCCGACGGTCTCGATGCCGAGCGTGCGGGCGCACTTGAGGCTGCGGACGGAGAGCTCCATCTCGTCAATCGGGCGCGTGAGCGCGTCGGCCATCTCGGGCGAGGCGATCGCCGCGGGCGCCGGCCCCGCATCGGTCCGGCCCATGCCGAAATGCAGCCCCTTCGACTCCAGCAGCCCGCGCAGTTCGGCCAGCGACGTCTCGCCGAAGTTCTTGGAATTGCCGATCTCCGTCTCGGTCAGCCGCGCGAGGTCGCCCAGGGTGCGGATGTTCATCTTCTCGAGGCAGGCGCGGCAGCGGGCGGAGAGTTCGAACTCGCTCAACGGCACGCGGAGCAACACGGCGGTGCGGTGCTGGCGGCGCTCCACGGCCTCGTCGTAGAACATATTCAGGCTCGCCTCGGCGTCGGCGGCGTACAGCCGCGCGCGCGGGTCGCCCGGGTTGCCGGCCGCCACGCGGGCGAAGGTGCGCAGGGCGCGCTCGTAGTCGCCCCGGTCCTCGTAGAGAATCCCCAGGTTCATCAGCGCGTTCGTGTGGAGCGGGCGGATCTCCGCGGCCTTCTCGTAATAATCCAGCGCCCGGTCGTCGTTGCCGCGCAGGTCGTTCCAGAAACCCAATCGGAACAGCGCGCCGACGTGCTGCGGATCGAGTTCCACGGCGCGCTCATACGCCTCCATCGCCGCCTCGTAATCGGCGGCCTCTTCGAAGCAGCGGCCCTTCTGGTAATGGAGTTCCGCCTGGGCGTCGTGGGTCTTCTGGAAAGCGCGGATTTTCGCCAGCGCCTCTTCGCGGTTGCCCGCGCCGCGCAGCGCCTCCGCCTCCGCCATGCCGCAGACGAACGCGTCCTGCCCGGCCTGGGCGGCCCGGTGAAAACTCTTGACCGCGCCGGCGTAGTCCTTCGTCTCCAGCCGGCACAGGCCCAGGAAATAGGCGCCGTCCGCGTCATCGCTCACCGGCTCCAGCGCCGCCGCGGCCTCGGCGTATTTCCGCTGGATCCACAGCCCGACGCCGGCGACCAGAGCCGACCGCACGCGCACATCCGGCGCATGCGAAGTCTTGTAGCGCTGCTGCGCCTCGCCGGTGAGTTTCTCCAGGATCGCCATCTCTCCGGAAATGCTGTACGCCAGCTCGCGCGCGTGGAGAAAATCGAGCCGACCCGCCTTCGGGTCTTCCATGATTTCGCTGATCGCGGCCTTCTTCCCCTCCGCCATGCGGTATATTCCTTTCAGTCAGTCTGAACATCGCGGCGGCGGATTCCGCCGCCTGTGAATTCCGGCCGGAGCGCGTTCTTTCTGAAGGTTGCGGACGCCTGAACGCATCCAGAATTTATAGCAGAATCAATTCCGCAACGCAAGGCGCACGAACGAAGAGCTGCGATTCACTTTGAAGGAATGATGGGCAAAGGACCGGCTTGAAGCTGCGCGGCTATGCTCAACGCCAATTAATCGGACGACACAGGACGAAACCGCCGGGTTTCGGCACCATGTCGGGGAATAGACTTTTTGCGTACTTTGTGCGTCCGATGACGAAGGAGGCGTAGGCAAGCCGGGCAAGGCGATTAGAAATACGGCCCGCCGGAAAGGCGACGATCACCTTTTTCGCGGGGAACAATCGTTTAATGGCCTCAAGCGGGGCGGCCAGATCGCTATCGCCCGATACGAGAATCGCTGTATCAAACTGATTCTGAAAGGCGTCCGTCATCATTTCGACGGCGATGTTAACGTCAGTCATTTTCTCTTCTGGTGCCATCCAGCTACGTTTACAGTGGGGGCACAAAACTGAAGATTGCAGGTAATGACCATAATAGATGCGGAATTCAGGCAGCGTTTCTAGCGCCTCCAAGTAGATAGCCTGCCGATGGCTCTTATCTAGGTCGTGGTGGGACCCCGAAACGCGGCTTGTGAAGTACTTCGTGCGCGCTAGCACTTGATCGGGTTTCAGCAGATTCATCATCAACTGGTGAATGTTGAGCCAGTAAAACTGCCGCCAGCCCCTTTCTTTAAGGCCAAAATAGAGGTTGAAACCGTCAATGTAAGCTATCACGCGCGTCGGCATATAACCCCTTGCCCACTATTATGATGTGGCAATGTCACGACTTTTAACGCTAAAGTTTTCCTTGACAGGGGCCGATAATCGGATTAGAATGCCAGTGGAGTTGCCCCCCCGGCGATAGTATCGCTGGGCCGACGCCCTCCCGCTTTGCGGGAGGGCGTTTCTTTTTATACTGCGAGGACTCTACCACGCTCCATCTGATTGTGCAAGCAAATTGCTATCCGGGTAGTCTTGTACGATCCGCCCGATTGATGCTACCGCCCTTCCTATGGGGCACCTCCTGTTTTTCAAGCATCACGCCTAGATCGGCCACCGTCCAAACCTTGTCGGTAATCCCATAGCCATAGGCCGCGTAACCCGAGGCAACTTGTGAGTCCGGCAAAAGCTGTAAAAGAAGCCAGCATTCACTCGACCGTCACTTGCCCGCGGGGTTCCCTTGTGCCCTGCCCTCGCGCGTTTCCGCCGCCGGCGTATCGCCGTTCCTGATTTCTTCCTCCTCGTCCACGTTCACTTCCAGCAGGTGCCTGGGCAGGAAGATGAGGCCCGCGATCAAGGTCGGCACGACCGCGCTGGCCATCACCACCGCCACGAGGAAGGAATACTGCTCGCGCGTCACAATGCTGTGGCTGAGGCCGTAAAGCGCCGAGATGGTCCCGAAGGTCAGCCCGGTGGACATCATCAGCGTGTAATACCAGCGCTCCTTGTGATTTTCGCGGAACCGGCCGATCACCGGGTACAGGCCGAAAATCTTCGAGACGACCTTGCCGCCGAGAAGGAGAAAGAAGACCGCCGGAGCGGCCAGGATCGCGCCGACGCCGACCAGCGACCCGGCGCGGATGAAGTAAAACGGCGTCAGCAGCCCCACCGTCAGCGTCCTCAGCCGCCGCACCCAGTGCTGGTCCTGCGCGGCCGCGCCGGCGAGCGCCATGCCCGCGATGTAGGCCGGCAGCACCGCTTCGCTCCCCGACCAGAGCGCCAGCGCCCCGAGGCCGAAGAGCACCAGCAGCACCCACTTGGTCCGGATCGCCGCCGTGCGGAAAGCGTACCGGCGCGTGAGCCGGCCGGTCAGGAACGGCAGCGCGCCCAGGAGCACGGCGCTGGTCCCGACGAAGATCGCCGTCTTGTACGTGAACGGCGCGAAGATCAGCCCCAATGCAATCACCGTCCCGAGGTCGTTGATGAAGCACGCCCCGAGGATTCCCTTGCCGAAGTCGGTCTTGTTGAAGCCCGTCTCGAGCATGACCGCGTACACGACGGCCATGGAGGTGGTCGAGAGCGCCACGCCCGCCAGCCAGCTCGCCCGCGCGTCCCAGTGGAGCAGATAGTACGCGGCCGCCGTGCAGCCGAGAAACGGCGCGGCGAACCCGATCGCGCCGACGACCGACACTTCCTTCCATTTCGCCCGGAGCACCGCCGGTTCCAGCTCGGCCCCCGCGAGGAACGTGAGCACCACCGCGCCCGTGCCCGCGAGGAACCGCAGCCAGTCCAGGTTCGACCCGAGCGAATCGGCGCCGAAGTAACGCGTCGCGGCCGTCCCGGCCGCGATCCCCACGCAGATTTCCACCAGCGCCGTCGAGATTCGGATGTGATTGGCCAGGACCGTGGCCACCACGGCGAGCCCAAGCCAGATCGCGGCGATGGTGTAGGCATTGGTCATCGAGAAGGCGGCAGGCATGGAGTCTCCCTGGAGCCGGTTTAACATCACGGCAAAAAAGCTAGCGAATTACACGGAGCGTCCGAGCGGTAAACAATCGTCCTCGTCCTCGTCCTCGTCCTCGTCGTCGTCCTCGGCCGTTCGGCTGCGCAGTTCGAGGACGAGGACGACGACGAGAACCAGTACGATGCGATCACCGCGTTCCCCGTGTCATTCGTGTATCAAACCTTTCGGGGTTATGAAACAGGCCTTAAACGAAAAAACCCCGCCTCACGGCAGGGTCTTCACCACGCGGCTTCAACTCCCACCGTGCCGGCGCACACGATAGGAGTCATCAGCCGGACGTTGGCGTTTATACGGGGGACTCCATCCCCAGGAAAACGATTATACCGAACAGGGAACGGAAAATGCAAAGTGCAACATGTGAGCCCGGATTTGCCCGACACGCCGGAAAGCCGCCGGGAATGAACTTGACAGAGGCCGCTTCGAGGGTACAATACCTCCGTCTGGAACTGGTCCTCCTCAAAGGGACAGTCCCCTTCGAAACTCCCAATGGAGATGGAAGATGAAGAGTTGTCATGTGGGATTAGCGGCCGCCGGTGGGATGGTTCTGATGCTGGCGCCCTGGGTCGTCGCACAGACCTCGTCCGGCCGGTCCGCACTGACAGAAAAGGAGTCAAGCGCCGCCATGGCCACCACCGCGCAACAGGATTCTCCGCCGCGGAAAATCGTCGTCGGCTCGCTGATGTACGCCATGTACCGCGACTACCCCGGCCTTGAGAAACGCCTTCAGACGCTCTCTGCGTTCATTGACGACATGGCGGCGCAGTCGCAGCAGAAGTACGGCGCCGGGCTGGACGTGGTTGCGCTGCCGGAGTGCGCCGTCAACGGCGGCCGGCCAGGCTCCGCCGCCGAGACCGCCGAGCCGATGCAGGGACCGGTGCTGGAGATCCTCGGCGCCGCGGCCAGAAAGCACAAGACCTACGTTATCGTGCCGCTGGTCCTGGCCGAGGACGCTGCCAGGAAGAAGGTCTACAACGCGTGTGTGCTGCTGGACCGGCAAGGCAAGGTGGCGGGCGTCTACCGCAAGGTGTACGTGGTCGCCGACGATGCGAATGTCCTGGAAGGCGGCGCGCTGCCCGGGAAAGACTTCCCGGTGTTCCAGTGCGACTTCGGGAAGCTGGGCATTCAGATATGCTTTGACATGTCCTACGACGCCGGATGGGAGACGCTCGCCCGCAAGGGCGCCGAGATCGTCGTGTGGTCCTCTCAGTCTCCGCAGATCCTCGGCGCGCAGTGCCGTTCCCACGAGCACCACTACTACCTCCTCACGAGCACCTGGCGGAACAACGCCACGCTGGTGGATCCGACCGGCGCCGTCATCGCGCAGACCACCACGCCCTCCAGCGTGCTCGTCGAGCAGATTGATCTGTCGTACGTCCTCCTGGATTGGCAGGTCAAACTCGAGAACGGCAAAGCCCTCGCGGACAAGTACGGCAAGGCGGTCGGCTTCCGCTACAGCGAGGCCGAGGACGGCGGCATTTTCTGGTCCAACGACCCGAAGATCCCCGTGATGAAGATGGTCCGGGAACTGGGCCTGGAGCTGTCATCCGACTGCGTCAGCCGGAATCGCAGGCTGCAGGACGAGGCCCGCGGCGGCCCGCCGAGCGCGGAGTGACCATGCCCGCAAGGAAAGGCCTCCTGATCGCCGCGATGCTGCTCAGCAGCCCGTTGTGCGCCGCCACGTATTACGTGGACTTCGACAAGGGCGATGACGCCCAGCCGGGGACGACCCAGGCCACCGCCTGGAAGCACGCGCCGGGGGACCGGAACGCCGCAGACAAGCCGCGGTCGGCGGCGCTGGCGCCCGGCGACACAGTGCTGTTCAAGAGCGGAGTTATCTACCGCGGCAGCATCGTGGTCGGCGCCTCCGGAGAGGAGGGTCGGTCCATCACCTTCGACGGCAACAGCGGCCGGTTCGGTCAAGGCCGCGCGGTCATTGACGGCTCCGAGGTCGTTACCGGCTGGCAGCCGTGCAAGTCGGCCGAGGAGGCCGGCGGCAACCCCAACTGGAAGAACATCTGCTGGGCATGGCTTTCCGCGCCTGTGGCGCCCTTCTCGTCGAACATGTACCAGGGCGAGAAGATGTGCTGGCTGGCGCAGGACCCGAAACCGAAGGACCCCTTCTACCAGGACCGCCCCGAAGGCCACCACAGGATCGTCCAGGCGACCGCCGACACCATCACCGACCCGCAGGTCTTCACGCAGCCGGAGCCCGGCGCGTGGGACGGCGCGTGGCTGATCGTCTACGCCGACCCCAACTATGCCTACTTCGTCAAGGTCACCGCCTACGACCCCGCCGCTCACCGGGTCACGCACTCCGGGAACTTGACGAAGCCGACGAGCTACGCGGTGCTGAACAGCCTCCGGTGCCTGGATACCGCCGGCGAGTACGTCCTCCGCGATGAGCAGGGCCGTCAGCGGGTTTTCCTGTGGCCGCACGCGGCGGAGGAGCTTCTCAAGACCGGCGCGAGCGTCTCGCGGCTGGGGACCGGGTTCGTCGTCGCCGGCCGGAAGCACGTCGTGATCCAGGGATTCACAATCCAGAAGTTCGCGGCCGGTGAGCAGACGGCGATGGGCGTCCAGGTGAGCAAGAGCGAGTTCATCACCGTGCGGGACAACGACGTGCGGTTCGGCAACCACGGGCGGACCGGCGGCGTGGCGCACGGCGCGGGCATCGCGGTGGACGACGGACAGGACGTGCTCGTGGAGAATAACCGCGTGTGCGATAACCGGCGCTGCTGCGGCATACTGGTCCATCCCGCCAGGCGGTGCGTCGTCCGCGGCAACCTCGTCCGCAAGAGCGGCTACGTGGGCATCTGGCTGATGCGGGTGGCGCAGAGCCAGGTCGTCGGGAACACTGTCACGGACAACCACGGCGTCCACTCCAACGCGATATCCGTCTACGTGAACTGCGCCGACATCCTCATCGCCGGCAACCGCGTCTCCCACGCCGACCGGCCGCTCACGTTGGAGGACTCCGACAACCTGTTCGTCATCAATAACTCGCTGGTCAGCGACACGACGCTGGCCGTCGGGCTCTGGAGCGGGCGGCCTCACAAGCACCTTCTCTTCCTCAACAACCTCATCCTAGGACCGGAGAACCAGGGCATCTACGCGGTGAACAAGGTGGTTACGGACTGCACCTTCGAGAACAACATCATCGCCTCGTTCTCCGGCGAAGCCGCCATAGACGCAAAGGCGAACAAGTTCAGGAACAATATCTACCTGAACCCGCGGCAGGGACTCTTCGACGCCAGCGAGAAGCAGGCGGATGGCAACGACCTCTTCGTCGCTCCCGCGAAAGAGGACTATCACCTCAAGGCGGGCAGCCCGGCCGTGGATGCCGGAGCGGACGTCAGCGCGCTCTATCCCAGGGCCGCCTTCCCCGATTACGACTTCGACAAGGACCTGGACGGCCGGCCGCGCAGGCAGGGCCCGGTTGTGGATATCGGGCCGTATGAACACGCATCCCCGAAATAGAATGGCAGGTCAGCCATGAGAAAAAGCCTCCTGATCGCCGCGATCCTGCTCAGCAGCCCGGTGTGGGCTGCCACTTATTATGTGGACTTCGACAAGGGCGACGACGCCCAGCCGGGGACGACCCAGGCCACCGCATGGAAGCACGCGCCGGGCGACCGGAACGCCACGGACCTGCCGCGGTCGGCGGCGCTGGCGCCCGGCGATGCGGTGCTGTTCAAGGGCGGCGTGATCTATCGGGGCTCTGTGGAGATTCCGGCCTCGGGGAAAGAAGGCGGCCTCATCACCTACAAGGGCGATGGCTGGGGCGCCGGCAAGGCGGTGCTCGATACTTCCATTGTGTTCGGCACGAAGTGGACCCGATGCGCTTCCGCCGACGAGCTGCGCGGAAACGGGAACTTCGATAAGATCTATTACACCGACGCCCCGAAAGGATATGACTTCCGCACGGGGACTTACGAGAACGGCGATTTTCTCTATCCGTGCCAGGACCCGACGCCCGCCGACCAGTTCCATTATGACCGCATTGACCAGTTGCGGGTGCTGCCGTACAAGGACCCGGCGGTGTTGCAGACGGAAAGCTCCGTCATGGATGCTCGAAATTTCACGCAGACCGATCCGGCATACTACGACGGCGCCTATGTGATCGTCTGGCAAGTGCCCAACGAGACGGTGATCCACAAGATCACCGCCTTCGATCCGGCGACGCATACCCTCCGGCACGAAGAGGTCGGCCCCGCGGGGATTTATAAAGACAGGGAGTCTTATTACGCGATCATGAACCACCCCGCCGCCCTGTCCGGGCCGGGGCAGTATTACTATGACGAGAAGACCGGCCGGCTGTATGTCTGGCCGCGCAAGGGCGCCAACCCCGCGGAGAACGAGTACAGCATCACGACCGGCGGCGCCGGCATCACGGCCACAGATAAGCACGACGTGGCGATCGAGGGCTTCGTGGTCCAGAAGTTCGTTTTCGGCATACGGGCCATCGCCAACGAGCACGGAACCTATAACGTGGTGATCAGGGACAACGAGGTGCGCAATCTCAAGTCGAACGACTGGTACGCCATCCAGGCGAGCGGCACGAACATGAAGGTGATCAATAACCGGATCACGGATTGTCAGCGGGCCGTGGGCATTCTGGCCGGGGGCAAGGACATCGTCGTCCGGGGCAATTTCCTGCAACGGACTTCCCGCCAGGGCATCTGGTTCATGGGGGTCGAGCACTCCGAGATCGTCGGCAATACCGTCGTGGACATCAGCGGCACGCACTCCAACGGCATCTCGATCTACCTGTTCTCCAAGGACACCCTCGTGGCCGGCAACAAGGTGCTCAAGACCGGCTCCGCCTTCACCTACCACGGCAACCAGGGCAAGACGCCGAAGGCCGAGGGTCTTTACGTGTACAGCAATCTGTTCGACGGCGCGTCGAACTGTTGGGACGACACGATGAGCGATGTCGCCATCGTGAACAACACTTTTCTTGGCGTGGCGAACGTGGGCCGCTACCAGGGGAAACAGGTCTTCGTCAACAACATCGTCAATGGCGGCGGGGCCGGGACGATCTGCAGCCACAACATCTACACGGCGCTGATGTGGAACCAGGATAGCCAGTACAAATGGGCGCTGGCCGAGGGCGAGATGGACTGGTCCAAGAAGGACCGCGGCGAGATATTCGCCGATTTAGCCAAGGGCGACTGCCACCTGAAGGCGGGTTCTCCGGCCATGGATGCCGGGCTGGATGCCACCGCTTATCTGCCCGCCGCGCTGTTCCCGGATTACGATTTCTCCAAGGACATCGAGGGCCGTCCCCGTGCGCGCGACGGGAAGTGGCCGATCGGGGCCTATGGGCCCGCGGACAACCAGGCGAAGTAAGCGGATTCAAGAGCCAAGTCAGGTTCCAACAAACGAAAGCGAGGCGAAAATGGCTAAAGCTAAACCTAAGGCTGATTCCTCCCTCCGGATCGGCGTCGCGACGATTGACATCACTCCGCCTTTAGGCGTGAAGCTGGCCGGTTACGGGTCGCGGAAAGAAGGCGCCACCGGCGTCGGCCACCGCCTGCGGGCCGAAGCCCTCGCCTGCAAGGGCGGCGGCGGAGCGTGGATCATGCTCACCAGCGACACGGTCGGCTACCCGCGCGACCTGATCCTCCGCGTCCGCAAGGCAGCCGCCGCGAAGACCGGCCTGCCGCCGGAGGCGATACTCATCTCCGCGACGCACACGCACTCCGGCCCCGCCTCCATGCGGCCCTACGGCGAGGGCGTCACGCCCATTGACCTCAAGTACAAGGAGGACCTGGAGAAGCGGCTGGCGCAAGTGCTCTCGGACGCCTGGAACGCGATGAAGCCCGGCTCCTTCGAGGCCGCCTGGACCGAGGCGCCGGAACTCGGCTCCAACCGCCGCGTGCTTCGCCCCAACGGCGTCTGGGAGAACGAGTGGAAGGACTACGAGGGCAAGCATACCGGCTACTTCGACCCGACCGTGCTCCTGGTGGCGGTCCGCAGGCCGGACGGGCGGCGCGATGCGCTCCTGGTGAATTACGGCTGCCACCCGGTGGTGCTCGGCCCCAGCAGCATGCGCATCTCGGCCGACTACGTCGGGTACATGAAGGACTATCTGGAAGCCCGCGGCGCGGCCGGCACGGCGATGTTCGCCCTGGCCGGAGGCGGGAACATCAATCCGCGCGTCTGCATCATGGTCGGCGCCGAGCACCCGCGGCGGATGGGCGAGCGGCTCGGGCAGATCGTCCTCGACGCGGCGGCCAAGCTCTATCCCGTCGCCGCCGGCCCGGTCCGCGTCGCGCGGAGCGAGTGGAAGCTCCGTTCCAAAAGGAATTGGTCCAAAGGCTCCGGCCGCGAGACGGGCAAGGAGATCGTCACCGAGGTCCAGGCCCTGCGCGCAGGCGATTTGTGCTTCCTCGCCGTGCCCGGCGAACTCTTCAGCGAGTTCGCGGCATGGTTCCGAGAGGCGAGTCCCTTGCCCCTGACCGCCGTCGTATCCATCGCCAACGACTCGGTGGGCTACCTGCCGACGGACGAGGCCGTCCCCCAAGGCGGCCACGAGGTCATGCACGCCGCCGCCGAAAAGGTCCAGGAGGCCCTCCTGTCCTGCGCGAAAGAAGCGCTGGGGAAGATCGCGTAGGCTTCCCCATCGGCATTCGGACGGGCGCAATTAGTGACATTCGCAAGAAGAGAGGAATTTTCTTGCCAACATGATAAAAATACTTCTTGACACGAAGGCCGCCGATGTGATATGATTAGTGTGTTGTAAGACGCATCAATGACATTCGTTATAACCAAAAACACGATTTGAAAAAACGAACCCAATTTCGTGCAAGTCGCTGCTACACATAGCTTTACAACACTTCATTCATAACATACTGCGCCGCAGCATGTTAGAGCTAGGTTTGGAAGGCTGGGCAGAAGCTTTCTTCGAAGTGCCGTCAGCAGATTCGGGGCAGTTGCTCGCCGTAGGGCGCGGCGACGATGCGGGTGCCGCCGACGCGGGTGCGCAGGACTACGCGGCCCCTTCGACTGTGCTCAGGGCAAGCGCGCGCGCCTTTCTTCACCGAGCCGATCCGCACGGCGCCTGCGGCTAGCGGATGGCTGCGGAGACGCTCGACGAGCGAGGCGGCGGCGTCTTCGGCGCAGAAGATGATCAAGCGGCCTTCGTTCGGCACGTAGAGCGGATCAAAGCCGAGCATGTCGCACGCGCCGGCGACTTCGGGGCGGACGGGCAGAAGGCTCTCCTCGATCTCGATCTCCACCTTCGCGGCGGCGGCGATTTCGTTGAGCACCGCGGCGGTGCCGCCGCGCGTCGGGTCGCGCATGCAATGAACGGCAGTGCGGAGTGCGGAGTGCGGAGTGCGGACTGGGGAGCGCGGAGCGAACAGATGTTCGACCAGGCCGCCGAGCGGCGCTACGTCGCTCTGGACGGGCGATTCGAACTCGAGGCCGCTGCGCTGGCTGATGATGGCGATGCCGTGGTCGCCGAGCGTCCCGGTGGCGATGACGGCGTCGCCGGGCCGGACTTCCGCCGGCGAGAGATGGACTCCGTCGCAGACGGCGCCCAGGCCCGCGGTGATGAGAAAAAGGCCGTCCGCCGCGCCGCGCTCGACGACTTTGGTGTCGCCGGTCACCACCTGGACGCGCGCCTCGGCCGCCGTCGCGGCCACGGACTGGAGGACGCGGTCGAGCACGGAAATCGGCAGGCCCTCCTCGATCACCAGCGACAGGCTGAGCGCCAGCGGTTCGGCGCCGACGGCCGCGAGGTCGTTGACGGCGCCGCAGACGGCCAGCCGGCCGATGTCGCCTCCGCGGAAGAAGATCGGTTTGACGACGAACGCGTCGGTGGTGAAGGCCAGCCGCGAGCTGCACGGCGCGAGGACCGCGGCGTCTTCAAGCCGGTTGAGCGTGGGATTGCCCAGATGGCGCAGGATCAGCCCGCCGATCAGTTCCTGCATCATCACGCCGCCGCCGCCGTGGGCGAGCATGATGCGCGGTTCGTCGGCATGGTCCGCGGACATGGCGGTATCCTTAGAGGGCGGGAGGAGAATTGACGATGGACGATAGACGATGGACGAGCGACAATGGACGATAGTCCCGCGCGCTAGTCCATCGTCCCTCGTCCATCGTCTATCGTCCTCTTTCCGAAGCCCGGAAATTGAAATGCGCCGCGCAGGTGCCTTCGCTGGAGACCATGCAGGCGCCGACGGGCGCGGCGGTGGTGCAGCGCGTGCCGAAGAGCGGGCATGCTTGCGGCTCGATGAGTCCGCGCAGCACCTCGCCGCAGCGGCAGCCGGCGGGCTCGCGTCCTTCGGGCACCTTCAGGTCGAGCGCGCGGACGGCGTCGTGCTCGCCGAATTCCTCGCAGACTCTGAGGCCGCTGCCGGGCAGAACGCCCAGTCCGCGCCACTCGGTATCGCACGGCGCAAAGCAGCCGGCCATGGCGCGGCGCGCGGCGAGGTTGCCCTCGGGCCGGACGACGCGCGAGTACTGGATCTCAACCCGGGGCTTGCCCTCGGCAATCTGCCGGAGGAGCATCAGGACCGCCTGGAGGATGTCGAGCGGCTCAAAGCCGGTGATGACGGCGGCGCGGCGATATTCTTTGGGGATGAATTCGTACGGCGCCGCGCCCAGGACCACGCTGACGTGGCCCGGCAGGATGAAGCCGTCGAGCGCGACGGCCTCGCTCGCCAGCAGCGCGCGCAGCGCCGGCGGCACGACTTTGTGGGCCGAGAACAGCAGGAAATTCCTGGCGCCGCGGCGGCGGGCTTCGAGCAGCGTGGCCGCGGTGGCCGGAGCGGTGGTCTCGAAGCCGACGCCCAGGAACACCACTTTCCGGTCCGGCCGTTCCTGCGCGACGCGCAACGCGTCGAGCGGGGAGTAGACGATGCGCACGTCGGCGCCGCGCCCGCGCTCGCGTTCGAGGCTCGATTCGGTCCCGGGAACCCGGACCATATCGCCGAAGGTCGTCACGGTCACGTCAGGCCTCCGCGACAGCTCGACGGCGGCGTCCACGTAGCCCATCGGCGTCACGCAGACCGGGCAGCCCGGCCCGCTCAGGAGGCGGATGCTCTCCGGGATCAGCGAGCACAGGCCGGCTCGAAAGATGGCCATCGTGTGCGTGCCGCAGACTTCCATCAGCCGGACGGGGCGGCCGATGGCGGCGGCCGCGTGGCGAATCTCGGCCGTCAGGCGGCGGACGAGATCGGGTTCGGCCTGCGAGAGCCGGTTGAGCCGCTCCGGCTTGTTCGGCCGCGGGGATGAGGGCGCCGGCGCGTCAGGCGGCGCCATCGGCGATTTCCTTCAGCAATTCCAGCGTGCGCAGGGCTTCCTCCGGCTCGTATTTCGCGATGGCGAAACCGGCGTGGAGCATGACGTAGTCGCCGGCTTTCGCATCCTCGACCAGCGACAGGTTCGCTTCGCGGATGTTTCCGCCGATTTCCACACGCGCTGTGGCGCCATTGACTTCAAGGACCTTTGCGGGCACGGCCAGGCACATAGAAGACCTCCTCAGCACCAAACTGACGCGATTGTACCATTAAGTGACCGGGCTTGGTCTAATTCTACGCGGTTTTGCCGTCAGGCCATTAAACAATTGCGCAGCCGTCCGATAATACAGGATAACCGGTCGTGGCAGGAATAAGCACCGGCGTGCTGGAGGCGTCATGCGTGGGGCAGTGCAGCGAGAACTTGCGGCTGGATGGCTTTTTTCGAGGGTCGCGCCCCCGCGAAAGCGCTGGATTCAGGCTTTTTTCGAGGATCGGAATGCTTCGGTGCTTGCGAATTTTGGACATCTGTGCTACAATGGCACGCCTCGTGGCAAGATAGAACGCAGCTCCTTCCGTTCGCTGCTGGCTAAAACCTTACGCCGACGCAAGATAGCAGCGAATGTGCGAGAACATCAACACGGCACGGCCTTTGCAGCAGATGATGCTTGGACGCTTGAGTTGTTCAGGAATCAGGCATCTTTACCTGCGAAAGGAGGCCAGACCGTTCCAGTCCGTCGGCGGCGCGGACGCCACGTCGCTGAGGCACCAATAAGAGCGGGGATGAAAGAACGCCCACGCTCTCTAAAGACGTGGTGCCCTTCCCGTTCAGGCGTCAGGTGCGGCACCGATTGCGGTGTCCGCGGGTTTTAGGCTGTTGGCTTGATCTTTTTCACAGGAGGAAAGTGCGAATGAGAAAGCTCATTCAAAACTTGCGACGCAGACAGGCGTTTACGTTAGTTGAGTTGATGATCGTGGTCACGATCGTCGCCATTCTGGCCTTGATCGCCATTCCGCTGTATTCGGCGAACACGACCGCGGCGATCATGTCCGAGGGCGTGGCGGGTGCAGGCACCATGCGCACCGCGCTGCGGACCTATTACTCGCAGAACGGCAGTTACACCGGTGCGACGTATCCGGGCAGCCTGACGATCGGCGGAAGCGACCTGCAAGGCAAGTATTTTGCCTCGACGGATTACTCGCTGCTGAACGTCACCGCCTCGACCTACACGATCAAGGCGGGGCCGCCTTCGCAGACGACCAAGACGACCCAGTACTACGAGATCAATCAGCTCGGTTCGGAACTGGGCACGTATTACACCAATCAGTAAGTAAGTGAGCGGGTATTAGAGATATCCGGAGTCCGTAGCGCAAAGGCGAAAGCGAGGCCGCAAATGTTGCGCATCGGCAGTTTTCCGTCTTCGACCGGCGGCGCGTCGCGCGTGCGCCTTGTGAGAAAAAAGGCGCATTGCGCGGCGCAGGCGTCGCTGACCGAAGTCATAGTGGCCGTGACGATCCTGACCGTCGTGGTCTGGGGAATGGTGGGATTCCTGATGAACGGGCGCGTGCTGGTGGAGCGCACGGGCCAGGGTGTCATCGCCGCCCAGATCGCAGAGCAGCAGATTGACAAGACGCGCTCCCTGGCCTACGCCTCGATCGCCACCACCAACGGAACGCAAACGGTCAACGGCCTCCTGTACACGTGGGTGCTGACGGTGACCACCGCACAGGCGGACCCTGCGGATGGCAACAGCACGTTCAGGCAGACCGGAGTGAAAGTCACCTGGCCGACGGCGCCTAATGCCGATGCCGTGCTCTACACGGCCATCGCCAAGTGATGGAGAGGATCGATGCGACGCTTTCATACGACAAGGCGAGGAGTGAGCCTGCTGGAGCTGATCGTCTCGATGGCGGCCGCCAGCATCGCCATGCTCATCGGGCTGACGGCCTGGGGCGTCGGGTGGACACAATATAAGAACGTGGAGTACGCCAGCCGGGCCTACCTGGACGCTTTCGGGGTGGTGAACTCCATCCAGGAACAGGTCCAGCGCAGCAATACGATCGAGATGCTTACCGGGGGTAATGGATCCAGTTACGGAACTATAGTCTCCAGTCCGGGCAGCACCACCTACTCGGGGATTTTGCTGCTCGTCCCTAATCCGAACAGCGAGACGAACCCGTCCGTTGCCACGAACCCCTTGCAGCGCGCGTATTGGCTGTCGGGGAACAACCTCATGATGCAATGGATAAGCGAGAACATCGGCCCGATAGTGCTCTTCAGCGACGTCACCTCGTTTTCGGCGACCATCCAGAACACGCCGACGAATTCGGTCGTCCAGCTCACCTGTACGTGCGTCGACGGGACTGAGACGGTTACCATGTCCACGCAGGCCTTGATGAGGAATTGATCATGCGCCCGAAAATCCGCAGAGTCCGCGGGCGACCCATTCCACAGCGAGCGACGCAGTGCGGCATGGTATTGCCCTACGCTCTGTTCGTCACCGTCCTGATCCTGATCCTGGGGCTGGCGTTCCTGCAGACGAGCGCCACCGAAAGCCTCGTGGCCACCCGCAACGTGCAGCGCCTCCAGGCCAACGCCGCGGCCGAGTACGGCATCGCCCGCGCTCGCGCCATGGCCGACAGCCAGTTCGGCGTCTGGTTTGCGATGACGTACAACGGCAGTCCCCTCAACTGGGCCACGAGCCCCTATTACAGCGGACACAGCATCTGCAACCTGTTCACCAACCAGACCGTTCCCTCTTTCTCCACGGCGACTTACTCGGTGGTGATCGAGGACCTGACCGGCGACGTGGTCACCAGCGGCACCTACCGCATTCACGGTTACGGCACGGTCGGCACTTACACCCGGCAAGTGTCGCTCGATTCCCAGGCGCTCACCTTTGCCTCGTTCGGATGGCTCACCAACTCCGAGAACGGCGTCTGGTTCAGAACCGGCGACTGGCTCAGCGGTCTGATCTGGACCAACGGCCAGTTCAACATTGACGGTAACCCCTCGTTCAACGGCCCCGTTTACAGCGGGAGCGGCACCATCAACTACATGAACGGAGGCCCGCCGAATGATAATCCGACGTTCGCCGACGGCATTACCTACAACGCGGGCAACATCAACATCTCCTCGCTGATCAGCGGCGGCCAGATCACCGCGATCCAGAACGCCGCCAACAGCGGCGGAATTTCCGAGCCCTCCAACAGCGGCCGCGGCTACACCTTGACCTTCAATCCCGCCGGCACGTTCACCCTCGTGAAGAACGGCGTCGGCGGCATGCACCCCGTCGCGCCGGTTACCCTCTACAATAACGCTGCGATCTCGACGATCAACGGCGCCTTCTACTTCCAGGACCCCGTCCAGGTCAGCGGCACCATTGACGGACAGGTCACCGTCGCCACCTCGTCGGGCAACGATATTGATATCACCGGCAACCTGGTCTATTCCTATCCCGCAACCCCCGCGTCTATGTTCGTCGCCGGCTTCAACCAGAGCGACCCGCTCCTGACGAGCAAATGCGCCCTCATCTCCGGCGGCAACCTCGTCATAGACCAGACCTGGTCGGGCGGTTGGACGGACATGTACGTCACAGCAGTCTGCGCCTCGGTGACCGGCTCCTTCGAGAACCAATACTACACGAACTCGCCGCAGAAAACGCTCCACTTGTACGGCGGCATCACCCAGATGACGCGCGGCGCCGTTGGAACCGTATCGGGCACCGGCTTTCTGAAGGATTACCTTTACGACACGCGTTTCATGACGTCGCCGCCGCCGTTCCTGCCGCCCGTCGGCGCCCAGTTCAGCAACTGGCAGCTCCATTGATTGAGCAGGGCACACATGCAACACCGCGAAGGACATGAAGGGCCGAGGCGCAATACAATGAAACTCGCGGATTTTCTTTTTCGCGGGGGTCAATTTTGCGCCGATTACGCCGATGTCAATAACAGCGGGGTTGTGCCGCGCGAAGGAAATGAAGCATTCGGCTGCCCGCGGTCAGCCAAGGGCTGAAAGCGACTAGCCCCCGAATGGGAGGAAAAAAAGGCGCATGATCCTAGGAAATGCCACGACTCTGGGCCTGGACCTCGGCGCTACGGGCGTGCGCGCCGCCGAAGTCGCCTGGCAGGGAGGCCGCCCGACCCTCGTGCGCTGGGCGGCCGCCGATTTCCCGGTCGAGGTGACCGACTGGCGCGCCATTGACCGGCCCGCCATGGTGGCCTCGATTCGCGGGATGCTCTCGCAGGCGCGCATGGACAAAATCAAATGGGCGGCCCATTCCATCAGCGGCGAATCGGTCGCCCTTCAGTACTTCAATTTCCCCAAACTCATGGCCGAGGACGTCGCCGAGGCGGTCCGCATCGAAGCCGAGACCGCGCTGCCGTTCCGCGCCGACGGCGCGCTCATCTCCTACGTACTCTACCCCGAGCAGCGCTCCGCCGCGGGGAAAGCGCGCAGCCACGGACTGGCGATCGCCGCCGACGGCCAGTTCGCCAAAACGCGCATGGACATCCTCCGAGAAGCGCGCCTGGAACCGTTCTGCATCGAGACCGACGCCACCGCCACCTGCAACGCCTTCCTCGCCACGCACGGCTTGAAAGGCGCCGGCGCCGGCACCACCGCGCTCGTCAACATCGGCTACCAGCGCAGCAACCTGGCCGTCCTCAACAGCAAAGGCACGCTGCTCATCCGCGACGTTCCCTGGGGCGGCGTCCATTTTACCAAGGCCCTCGGCGAACTCATGGGCGGCCCGGTCGAAGAGGCCGAAGGGACGAAGCGCGCGGACTGGAATGAGGGGGAGGCCGCGGCCAATCCTCAATCGCAAAGCCGCATCCAGGAAGCCATCCGCACCGGCGCCAAGGAGTTCGTCGGCCGCTTGCACGACACCATCGAATACTGGGTGAGCGAACAGCTCGCCGACAGCCTGGAACACGTCTTCATCACCGGCGGCGGTTCCCAGGTCCACGGCCTGCCGGAATTCCTCGCCGATTCGCTCGCCGTCCCCGTCGAGCGATGGTCGCCGCTGCTGGATGCCGAAAGCCGAACCTCGAATGCGGAATCCGACGCCCGCAATCCGAAGTCCGAAATCCATAAGTGGACCTACCGCATGAGCGTGGCCTTCGGGCTTGCCCTGCGGCGGTTCGGAGAATAATAGAGCGAAGCTGAACGCTCGTCACGGATAGCTGAGAGTTTTTCGAGGAGTCGTTCCGGCAATGGCCAACGCACCAAACGAAGTCCGCCTCTTCGAGGTCAACCTGATCAGCGATCAGGTCAGTATGCTGCTGCGCCGGAGGGCCTTCCAGCAACTTTCCGGGATCGCGGCCGTGCTGATGCTGGTCGCGGGAACGGTCCTGGCGTTCTTGATGGCCATGCACCTGATCACGGCCCTCCACATGCGAAGCGGGACCCAGATCAAGATCCAGGAACTCGCGGACCTGCAGAAGATCTGCACAGAACTCGATAACCAACGCGAGAATGCGAAGAAGCGCGCGGACGCCGTGGCGCCGCTGCTGCCGATCGCGCGCCAGCGCGTGGCGTGGGCGCCCAAGCTCGCCGCCGCGGCCGCCGCCCTGCCGCCCGGCACCGGCATCGTCAGCCTCCAAGCCACCCAGCGCGATGTCTTCGTCGTCCGCACCCCCGCCGGCCCGAAGTCCGGACCCTCCGCGTTTGCCGCGCAGGACGAGGCTGGCCTGCCGCAGATCGCCCTCGCCATCCTCTACAGGTCTGCGCCAGGCGTCGAGGACAACCTCGGCTTGTATGCGGAGCGCCTCAAGAAAGATGCGACGTTCATGAACAAGTTTGACTCCGTCCACCTGGTGGCCATGGAGCAGGATTCCTGGGGGGGCAAGCCGGTGGAGGTTCTACATATCCACGCACAGGGGACGCCGAAATGAAACATAACTGGTCACTCGTGGTGGTGATCCTCTTCATGCTCGCAGCCGGAGCGGCCGAACGCTTCAGCGCTTACTACGTCCATAGCCTGGAGGCCAAAGACAAGGCCCTGGTCCGGCAAGCCGACGAGATGAGAATCCGGACCGATGGCGCCGCCGCGGAGACGAAGAAGTATCAGGAGATCGAACGTCTCGCCGTCCGCGTCCAGGACCAGATCCGCTGGGAGCCGGACAGCACCCGCGTCATGCGGTCGTTCGGCGACATCGCTGCGGGATTGGGCGTGAAGCTCGTCGAGACCCGCACTGTCGCGGTCAGTTCGGAGAACAAGCTTGTGGCCGGAGGCGCCTACCAGAGGATGCGCATTGAGTCGCGCCTCGTGGGTTCGTTCTGGAGCCTGGTTCAATTTGTGGACAGCATCGAGCGCAGTGCGCAGCCGATGGTGGTCGAGAACCTCGGCATGACGGCCGACCGCGACAAGGTCGGCACCGGCGAACTGCGCATGACCGTTTCCGCGCTTTATCCTGCCGAGCCTTCGCCGGGATCGGGCGCAACCACAGGGGATGTCAAATGAGCCAGCGGAACAAACTCATTCTCCTGGGCGCGCTCGTGCTCCTCCTGGGGCTCATGGCTTACGTCCAGTTGGGGCGGTCGAAAGAGCCGGCGCCGCGCAACGAGAGTGCTCCGCCCTCGCCGGCGACGGCGTCCGCGCCCGCGACCGCGACCGCCGGCGCCGCAGCCACAACGGCCGACTCGCCCCAGGATGCAGGGCCGTCCGCGGCCGACCTCCGGGATCTGGCCGGCTGGTTCGACGTCCTTGGCCCTACCGGCGCCAACGTCGCAAGAGGCAGCTCGCCGGCCTTCGGCATAGCCATGGCGGCGCCGCAGCCCGCGGCCGAGGCGACCCCGCAAAATCCCGCGCAGATACCCTGGGCGACGGAGCCGGGCAAGCTCGATGGGATTGTCAAGGTCGGCGCCGGCCCCGGCAAGGCGGTTTTCCAGGGCGAATTCTACCAGGTCGGCGATAGAGTCCGTGGAACGAGTTTCATCATCGTCGCCGTGGACGATGATTTCGTGACTCTCAAGAGTGGCGACCATGTGATCTGGCGCTTTTGGCATGACTGAAAGGAACCCCATGCGGTATGCACACGACTCAATGAAACACAGTCATCGCAGTGGCGGCAACCTGCCGTCCGGCCTCTGCACGGCGACCTGCCTGTTCCTGCTGGCGTTCTGCGCCGGAGTCTGCGGCGCCCAGCAGGAACCTCCCAAGCCGACGGACACCAGTTCCGCCCAGGCCGCCCCGATACCGGAAGCGCCTAAGCCGGCGGACAACAGTCTCGCCCAGGCCAGCCCGAAACCGGAAGCGCCCAAGCCGGCGGATACCGGGTTCGCCCAGACCAGCCCGGGCCAGGGCAAGGGCCTGGATACCGTCGTCAGCGTGCGCGTCAGCGAAATGGAACTGCCACAGGCGCTGCGTCTGCTGCACGACGCCTCCGGCATCAACTTCGCCATGGGCAGCGATGTGAAGGGCAAGGTGACGTGCAGCATCAAAGACAAGACCGCGCGCACCGTTTTGAACGCCTTCCTGGAGCCGAACGGTTATGATTACGTGGAGAAGGACGGCGTGCTGATCATCCAGGCAGCCAGCAAGAGTCCCAAGCCCGAAGGTCCCCCCTCCGGCATGCAGCAGGGCAAGATCGTCCGCCGCTCGTTCACCATTCCATACCTGGGCAGCGAGATCCTCACTGATGTCGTGGGCGGCGTCGAGAGTGGCGGCGGCGGCGGCAACACGGTGGCGCAGCCCGTCGCATCCAAGGCCATGGACCAGGTCATCCGCGAGATGCTCTCGCCGGCCGGGAAGATGGTGTTCTACGACCGCGAGCATCTCATCATCATTGAAGACTACGAGCAGATCATCCAGAACGTCGCCGACCTGGTCGAGCAACTCTGGGCCGTGCCGGCGCAGGTCTACATTGACTCCAAGCTGCTCGAAGTGGACCTCAACGACGACAGCGCCATGGGCCTGCAGTGGCAGGTGGCGCAGGCGCCCGCCAACCGCACGAACTTCCCGCCCACCACGAGCGCGACCATCGTCCCGAATCCCCTCCTGGCCGGGAATCCGGGCACGGCGCTGGCCGGATACACGCCGACCGTGCCGACGTTCTCGGGGCAGAATGGGAACGGGTTCATTTTCGGCATCTCGAACCAGCACGTGGATGTTTTCCTGACCGCGCTCGCCGCGCGCAGTCGCGTGGATACGCGCAGCAACCCGCGCCTGCTGGTGGTGAACCATCGCAAGGCCACCATCGTCGCCGGCGAGGAAGTGCCGTACCTGACCAGCATTCAGAGCACCGGCGCGGAGCCGATCCAGACCTACTCGTTCAAGGAGGTCGCGGTGCATCTCGAGGTCACGCCGCACGCGTCGGAAGACGGCATGATCTTCATGGACGTCCACCCGACCGTGAAAAACGTGATCGGCTTCACCGGATCGCCGGCCCAGCCGGTCCTGAGCGTCCGCGAGGCCTCGACCAGCGTCGTCATGCCGGACGCGACCACGCTGATCATCGGCGGCCTGCTGAAACGGGACATCAACAAGTCGTGGCAGGAAGTGCCGTTCCTCGCGCGGATTCCGCTCATCGGCTGGCTCTTCCAGCAGAAGGCCGCCTCCGACGAGAAAGACGATCTGATTTTCCTGGTCAACCCGCGCATCGTAACGCCGAAGTTGATGAAGGAACTGGCCAAGCAGAACAATGCGGCGAGGCTGCACGACGACATGGATTTCAGGAAGAGCCCCCGTAACGCCGAACCGCCTGAACACTCAGGCGAATCTCCGGCGGACAAGTCGAAGTGGTAAGAGAGAGGGATGAAGCGCGGGCGATGATGACGGCTGAAGCCTTTCATCAGCCGTCCGCCGGCTTCTGACTTAGACAACTATGCCCACTTTTACGTTTGCAGCCGTGGACGAGGCCGGGAAGTCGATCTCCGGCGTGCGCGCGGCCGCCACGCGGCAAGAGGTCATCAGCCGCCTGCGCGCGGAGAACTTCGTCGTGACCTCCGTCGCCGAAGAGAGCGCCGCCGGCGCCTCCGACGCGAAGAGCCCCGGCCGAGTCGCCGCCGCTTTCGAGTCGGTCTTCGGCAACAAGGTCAAGCAGGCCGACCTGATGATCTTCTCGCGGCAGTTCGCGGCCATGCTCAAGGCGGGCATCTCGCTGACCGATGCGCTGCACACCATCTCGCACAGCGTCAACAATCCGTTGCTGCGCCAGACGCTGCAGACGGTGCGCACGGACGTGCAGCGCGGGCAGTCGCTCACCGAGGCGATGCGCCGGCATCGGCGCGCGTTCGACCCGCTCTTCCTGAGCATCGTGCACGCCGGCGAGACGAGCGGTTCGCTCGCCCAGAACGTGACGCGCCTCTCGCTGTACCTTCAGCGCCGCGAAGGGTTCCGCCTGAAGCTGCGCGCGGCCACCGCTTACCCGAAGTTCGTCGTGGTCTTCTTCTCGCTGCTGACCGGCGGCATCTTCCTCTTCCTCATTCCGAAGTTCAACGACCTCTTCAAGTCGTTCGGCGCGAAACTGCCGAAGCTGACCGCCACGGTCATGAACATGAGCCTCTTCATGAAGCATTACTTCCTGATCATCCTGCCGGTCCTCATCGTGCTGATCGTCACGCTGCTGGTGCTGCGGCGCACGCCCAAGGGCGGCGCGCTGGTGGACCGCTACGTCCTGAAGATCCCCTTCTTCGGTCCGCTGTTCCTTCATGCGGCGGTGGCGCGCCTGGCGATGACGCTGAGCACCCTGCTCTCGAACGGCCTGCCGCTGACCGACGCGCTGGAGATCGCCACCGGGACGATGGGCAATGCGGTGCTCGAAGAGGGCTGCCAGCGCGCGCGTAAAGATGTGATGAGCGGTTCGAGCCTGGCGGAAAGCCTCAGCCGCGTCGAGGAACTCCCGCGCCTGCTGCCGCGCATGGTGCGCGTGGGCGAGGAGGCCGGCACGCTGAGCAGCATGCTCGAGGACGTGGCAAGCTACTACGACCAGGAAGTGGATTACGCGCTCGGGCGCATCGCCGTGGTGATCGAGCCGGTGCTGATCTGCGGCATGGGCGCGGTGGTGCTCGTGGTGGTCATAGCGGTTTACCTGCCGATCTTCAGCATCGGACAGATGATGGGCGGCCATTGACGAATGGCCACGACGGCCGTATTCGGTCATCGGCATGACAGGGAGGTCGTTCGCCGTGGCTGCTTCTTCCGCACCGAATAAGACGGCGTTCAACAAGCCCCGTCCGGCGAGCACGCCGGCCGAGGACGTCCCGCCCGATACAGTCCCCGAAAAAGACGCGGGCGTCGCCGCGCCCGCTGAGGCGGCCGGCGATTCCGAGTCGGGGACGAACGGCACCACGCCCGGCCGGCGCATCGGCGACATCCTCGTGGACCTGGGCTACGCCACGACGACGCAGATTGACCAGGCGATCGAAAGCAAGGAAGACGCCTACGCCCGGCTGGGCCAGCGGCTGCTTCGCAAAGGGGTGATCAACGAAGCGCAGCTCGCCTACGCGATGAGCGTGCGGCTGGGAATCACCTTCACCGAACTGACCGAGCCTTCCGAGACGCAGGCGGCGGCGATTGCGGCGGTGCCGGACCGCATTGCGCGCCGGTACTCGCTGATTCCCCTGCGCATCGAGGGCAACGTCCTCGTCGTCGCCATGAGCAGCCCGGGCAACGTCTACGCGCTCGACGTGGTCCGCGCGGTGACCGGCTACGAAGTGAAGCCGGTGGCCGCGCCCGAACACGCCATCCGCCAGGCGCTCGGGCGCTGCTACGGGATCCGTTCCGACCTGCAGAGCAGCGCTTCCGAGCTGGCCACCACCCGGACCGAACAGGAGATCGCCCTCAGCGCCGATGAGTCCGTCACGGACACCGAGCAACTGGTCAACGCGGCCGAGGACGCGCCGGTGGTCAAATACGTGGACTCGCTGATCAACGACTCCATCGCCGGGCGCGCCAGCGATATCCATATCGAGCCCGGCCGCAACGCGGTCTCCGTCCGCGTGCGCGTGGACGGCCGCCTGCGCCAGACGATCCCGCCGCCCAAGCAGATGCAGAACGCCGTGATCTCGCGCATCAAGATCCTCTCGCGGCTGGACATCGCGGAGAAACGGCTGCCGCTCGACGGCCGCATGCGCGCAAAGTTCCAGGGGCGCGAGGTGGACCTGCGCGTTTCCACGCTGCCCTCGATCTACGGCGAGAAGGTCGTGCTGCGAATCCTCGACCGGGCTTCGGTGCAGCTCGACCTGAACAAGATCATCACCGACGCGAACTTCCTGGCGCACCTGCAGAAGATCCTCGCCCGGCAGAACGGCATGATCCTCGTCACCGGCCCGACCGGCAGCGGCAAGACCACCACGCTCTACGCGAGCCTTCAATACGTCAAGAACGTCACCAAGAACGTCATCTCCGTCGAAGACCCGATCGAGTACGAAGTCGAGGGCGTCACGCAGGTGCACGCGCGGCCGGAGATCGGGCTGACCTTCGCGCGCGCGCTGCGGTCCATCCTGCGGCAGGACCCGGACATCATCATGGTCGGCGAGATGCGCGACCTCGACACGCTCGAGATCGGCATCCGCTCCGCGCTCACCGGGCACCTGGTCCTGAGCACGATCCATACCAACGACTCCGTCTCCACCGTCACGCGTATGGTCAACATGGGCACCGAGCCGTACCTGATCGCCTCGACGCTGATCACGGCCGTCGCGCAACGGCTCGTGCGCTCGATTTGCCCGCATTGCAAGGAAGAGTACGACCTGTCCGACCCGGTGCGGGCGCGCATGCACGAGATCCTCAAGCAGGACATTCCGAAGCGGCTCTGGCGCGGCGCCGGCTGCGCCACCTGCTCCGGGACCGGCTATCGCGGGCGCGCCGCCGTCTTCGAGTATTTCCACCTCGATGATGAGGCGAAAGAACTCGTGACGCGCCGCGCGTCGGAAACCGAACTGCGCGCCTGCCAGAGAAAGCACTCCTCCGGCAGCCTGCTCGAGAACGCCTTGCGCAAGGCCATCGCGGGAATTACCACTTTGGAAGACGCCTTCGAATTGGAGATGTCCATCTGAGAAAGCGGCCACGACCAATTTCCGAATCCAGACAACGGGCTAAGCCATGGTGAAAGACGACTCAACGAACGCGGCGATTAACATTGCCGCGGTGATGAAGAAGGCGCTGGACACGACGGCGTCGGACATCCACCTCATGCCCGGCCGGCCGCCGATGCTGCGGATCAACGGCCAGCTCGCCCCGATGGCGGAGGCCCCGACCTTGACGGCGGAGGATACGCAGATGCTCGCCCGGGAGCTGGTCAACGACGAGCAGTGGGCCAAGTTCGAGAAGACGCGCGAACTCGACCTCTCCTCCAGCCACGCCGGGCTGGGCCGATTCCGGGTGAACCTCTACTGGCAGCGCGGCTCCGTGGCGATCGCCCTGCGCCTGATCCCGCACGAGATCCCGCGGTTCGAGCAACTCGGCGTGCCCCTCATCCTCCAGAAATTCGCCATGTACGATCACGGCCTCGTCCTCGTCACCGGGCCGACCGGCAGCGGAAAGTCCACCACCCTCGCGGCCATGCTCGACCACATCAACGAGAACAGGACCTGCCACATCGTCACCATCGAGGACCCCATCGAGCACCTGCACCGGCACAAGCAGTCCATCGTCAACCAGCGCGAAATGCACGACGATACGCTCTCCTTCCACGAGGCGCTGCGCCACGTCCTGCGCCAGGATCCCAACGTGATCCTCATCGGCGAAATGCGCGACCTCGAGACCATCCAGACCGCCCTGACCCTCGCGGAGACCGGCCACCTGGTCCTCGCCACGCTGCACACCGGCGACGCTCCGCAGGCGTTGAGCCGCATCATTGACGCCTATCCGCCGCACCAGCAGACCCAGGCCCGCACGCAGCTCTCGCTCGTCCTGATCTGCATCATGGTCCAGCACCTGCTCCGCAAGAAAGACGGCAGCGGCCGAGTGCTGGCCTTCGAGCTGATGGTCGCTACGCAGGCGGTGGCGCACCTCATCCGCTCCGGCGAGGTCCAGCAGATCTACTCGAGCATGCAGAGCGGCATTGCCGAAGGCATGAGCACGCTCAATGCCTCGCTCATGAGACTCTACCGCGAGAACCAGATCACGCGCGAAGACATGATCCACATGTCCACGCGCCCGAAAGAGATCCTCGAGTTGCTCGGAAAAGGCCAGCTATAAGCCGGCCGGCGTCGGGGGAAACGCAATGCGGCGGAGAGGCGCTGGGGCGAGGCGAATCACGGCGTTTCGGCCCGGATATCCAGGCCGCCCACCAGCACGATGCAGTCTTCGTTCTGTTCGGAGTTGAGCAGCAGGACCAGCTTGGCGTACTTCGTGCCCTGCCACCAGTGCGCATTGCCGGCGCCCGCCGTGGACAGGCCCGCGACGGTGCCGCTGTATTGCGTCCACTCCGCCGGCACTGATTGCGCGGCGGCCGCGCAGTACAGGTAAGCCGGGCCGGCGGAATGCTCCCGGACCTTCGTCCCGGCCGGATAGGCGCGCCCGCAGGGCTCGTTCAGCCGGACTTCCCAATATCCTTCCTTCTCCTCGATCTTGAGGATCCCGAAGCCGCTCAGGTTCCGGTTCGGCAGGTCGGCGTACTTGCCGGAGTCGTCCACGTCGAACGCAATGCAGGCGTGGGGGTCCTCTTTCCACTTGAACGCGTGCGCGACCTTGATGAGCGTATCTTCCTTCTTGCAGTCTTCGTGGAGGACCGTCTCGGTGGCGCCGAGGACGCCGACCTGCTCGGGCGCGATCAGCCGCTTGTCCGCGTCGAAGCACATGTAGCCGAAGTAGAGGCTGCTCGGGTCCTTCCCGACCGATCTGAACCAGCCCGTGAGCGTGTATCGCTTGACCGGATCAATGGTGATCCATTCGCTGCCCTTGATGGTCGTCGGACCCTTGCAGGGAAAACACAACTTGTCCAGCAACGGGTTCGCGGAAGCCGCCTGCGGCGAGGCGCTCGACGCCCCGCTCGGATCGCTCTTGCTCGTCGCCGCGAACGCGCGGTCCGCGTCCAGACCGAAGCGCGCCGCCGCCATGAAAATCAGCAGCATGGCCGCCGTCGCAATCCAACGCAGTTTGACTGCTTTCCGATGATCGCTCATGTGGTTCCTCTCTGCCGGCCCAGCGGCCCCCTTGCGGCGCATTATACTCCCACGGCGCCGATTTCGCCAGAGGCGCGCCGGGGACCCGGCCCCGTGTAATCCTATACGAGCGGCCGGCTGGTGATCAGGCCAATGCCTCTGCCCTTGTTCCCCACCGCATTGTAGAACATGTAGTACGTGCCGTTCTCAGGATTCCAGACCAGAGAGACCTTGTGCGCATATTGATCGTCCAGGCCGGATGGGTTGCCGCCGCTCTTGTAGATCGGGTCGGGATCAACGGTCCAGTCGCACAGGTCGCGCGAGAAGGCGGTCATGATGTGCGCGCCGCCGCGGCCCACGCCGAAAAAGAACATGACCCAGTGGTCCTTGTCCCGGAAAACCTTCCCATCGGAACAGAAGGTCTGGTTGTAACTGCCCGCCGGGCCGCTGCGTATCACCGGATTGCGCGCGAAACGTTTCCAATGGATCAGATCTTCCGAAAGAGCCAGTCCCATTTGTTCGATTTCCCCGGCGGCGGCGTTGTAGAAATTGTGGTACTTCCCGCCATGCTCCAAAAGCCATGGCTGGTAAATGCAGTCTTTTTCCCACGCGCCGCAGTCCGGCTGATGCACGGAAAGGATGGGCTCGTCCTTCGCCCGCTGCCAGGTCAAGCCGTCTTCGCTGGATGCGACTCCTTCATAACCCGGCCGCAACTCGTATCCGCCCTGGCGAGGATAGGCTCCGTAAAGCGACCAGTATTTGCCTTCATGTTTTTTCAGAATCCTCCGGGCCTTGATGTCGTAGTCGTCATAAAGGAAGGCCCCCAGAACAACGCCGCCGTGATCGAAGGAGCCTTCCGGTCCGTAACCCATGGCCAGGCGCATGTTGGACCAGTTCACAAGATCGTCGCTTTCGGCTGCAAATGACTGATAGCCGTTGCCGTCGAAACCGATGAAGGTCATGCGCCATTTTTTGCTGTCCGGCAGTTGGAAGACGGTGGGCACGTCGGTCGCGAGAACATTCTCGAAACCCTTGATGTCCGGTTTCGCGGGGATGACGTGCTCAGGATAGTAATGCCAGTTACGGTATGGCGCCGACCACTGCTTCACGCTGTCCGCGTCAATCGCCATGGCGGCAGACATCCAGAAACTGCTGGTTGAGCCGAAGCGCGAAGTCGTCCATTCGGAAGTCCCGCAAGGCGCGTTCGCGCGCCGCGTCGCTCATCGCGCGCCACCGCTCGGGCGGATTGATGATGCTCTTCACCGCCTGCGCGATCGCCCGCGGGTCCAGGAGCCTGGGCTGCTGAAGGGCGTCCTTGACCGGATCGTATACCCACGCAGGACACTGCTCCGGCGAGCCGCCGAACTGCGGATAGTCTGAAATGGGCAGAGTGGGCTGGATGCACAACCCGGTCCTCTCGTGTTGCACCACTTCGGGCAGACCATCCACCGCCGCCGCCACGACCGGGCAGCCGGCGTAGGCGGCCTCGATCGCCACGTTTCCAAACGGCTCGCGGATGGACGGGCAAAGGAACACGTCAATCTCGCGATAGAACGCGGCGGGATTAGCGAACGAGCCCAGGAAACGGATATGGTCTTCCAGCGAAAGCTTCCTGGCCAACTCTTTCAAAGCCGCCTCATCGCGACCTTGTCCCGCCACGTGCAAGTCGCAAGCGATACCGTCGCGCAGGAGATGGGCCAACGCGTGGAACGCCAGCGGAAATCCCTTGAACGCAACCATGCGCCCGATGATGCCGAGCCGCAGCGGCGTGCGCGTACCTCTGCGGTGCTCCTCGAAGCCGCCCTCCGCCAGGTCGCTGCGGACCGGGTTGAGAAGGACGACGTTCTTCTTGCTCTCCGCTTTCCAGCGCAGTTCCAGCATGCGCCGGCTGGCGTAGGAGTTGCCGATCACCCTCGTCATCTTCCCAAGGAACCGCCCCACGTCCGCTTCGGGAGGGTTCCCCCAGGCGGCGCCCAGCTCGATGTAAACCGCCGGCGCGCGGGCCGCCGCATCGGCCAGATCCATCTCGCCCAGAGCGTTCCAGATGACCACCACGTCCGGCCTGACGGCGGATATCTCCCTGAAGATGTGCCGCCGCCGCAAGTCGCCCAGCGAGGGGACCTTGATGCCGCGCCAATAGTTGGCGTAACGGATGGATTTCGATTGCGACTCAAGCTTCGCGCGCCAGAACCGGTGGCAGCGCCCGTGCGTCACCAGGACGTGCTGCTCCGCGCCGGCAGGGTCCGACCGGGTGAGGTAGTCCACGAAAATGCTCTCCACCCCGCCGACGCCGTTGATCGCCAGCACATGAAGCACTCGGGGTTTTTGCATGAATGCGGTCAACTCCAGTTCGCGCGCCTGGGCCGGGTCCGCACGCCACAGAATCGTCCGGGCCTGGCGCTCCATCAACGGATCCCCGGTTACGGGGAATTCGTCAGCCCGAGTGCGGCGGCGACCGTGTCATCGCGCACCAGTTCGCCCATGCCGCTCTCCGACACGTACACCTCGCGCTGGTACATGTCGCGGACGCCCGCCTCGCCTTGGGCCTTCCACACGTTGTACACGCGCTTCAAATGCTGTCCATAAATTTCACGCAGGCCGCTGATCTCATATGCTTTGGAAATGTCCACGCATTTCCGCAGGTAATGCGCGAAGCCGCGCCACTGGTAGTGACAGATTCGCATCTCATCGGGCAGAAGCTGGACTTTGCGGCCTCCCCGAATATGTACGTTGTGGTTTCCCTGGTCAATCTTCAAGTAGCGGGCTGTCTCATGGAAGACTTTCCGGAATCCTCTGTCGGGCGCGCGTTCGCGCCACCGCATGCGCGCAGTCGGGTCCGCCTCGGCGGTGTTCTCAGCGCAGCACGGGCGCATGCGGAAGGACGGCACCCATAGTCCGGAATACCACCGGCGCCGGTACCTGTGGGCGACGGCATGGAAGTCTCCCGTCCAGAACTCGTCCGCATCGCTGTTGATGACCCAATCCGCTCCCCGATCGCGGGCCATGCGGATCATTTGGTCAACCTCCTTGAATTGCATGTGAAACGGCGCCGGATCGTCAACGATGATCACCCGTTCGGACTCGAAGCCGGCCAGCATTTCGCGAGTGCCGTCGCTGCTGCCATTGTCCGTGACGATGAGGAAGTCAACCTTGGGCAGATGGTAGGTGAGGTGCTGCCGGATAATGTCGGCCTCATTCTTGCACAGGAGGGTCATGGCGACCCGCGGCGGTTGCCGGCTCGTCCAGCCCGGAGCAGGCAGCCATTTCCTCAGCTCATATACGGCCGGTCGCAGCAGATCCTTGAGGGCGGTCTTGAAATTACCCGCCATGTCGTTGACTCCATGATTTTCGGCCGGCTGCGCGGCGGCCGCCGAGAGGTCCGCGGCAGTTGCTTTTCCGCCCGCCTCCGGACGCGCTCACTGGAGCACGTCGCGAAGAGCGTCCACCACGTCGCGCGCGTCCGCTTCGGTCACGCGCGGCGAGAGCGGCACGCTGAACGTGCGCTCGGACAGGTACTCCGCGTTCGGGAACTGCCCCGCGCGGTAGCCGTACTGCCGCTGGTAGAACGGGTGCAGGTGCAGCGCGATGTAGTGGACTCCCGTGCCGATGCACCGCTTCTTGAGCTCCTCGCGCAGCGCGTCGCGCGTCAGCGAGGTGCGCTCCGTGTCCACCAGGAGCGAATACAGATGCCGCGCGTGACGGCAGCCGGAGGCGACCGGCGAGGGGCGGATCAGCGGCAGGCCGGCCAGCGCCTCGTCGTAGAACCGCCAGAGGCGCTCGCGGGATTCCAGATATCGTTCCACCTTCTCGAGCTGCTTCAGGCCGAGCGCAGCCTGGATGTCCGTCATGTTGTACTTGTAGCCGGCCTCGACCACTTGCACGAGCGCCGGCCCGTCCGCCTGGAACCGCTTCCACGCGTCGGCCGAGGTCCCGTTGAGCGAGAGCGTGCGCAGCCGCTCGGCCCGCGCGGCGTCGGCGGTGACTGCCATGCCGCCCTCGGCGGTGGTGACGTTCTTCGTGGCGTAGAAGCTGAACGCGCCGCAGTCGCCGATCGAGCCGGCGCGCCGCCCTTTCCAGGTGGCCTCCAGCGCGTGGGCCGCGTCCTCGATCACCTTCAGCCCGCGCCGCTGGGCGATCTCCATAATCGCGTCCATGTCGCAGGCGCGCCCGCCCAGATGCACCGGCAGAATCGCCCGCGTGCGCTTCGTGACGGCCTGTTCGATCAACGCCGGGTCCAGGTTGCCCGTCGTCCGGCCCACGTCCACGAACACCGGCCGCGCGCCGCGATGCACGATGACGTTCGCGGTGGCGCACCAGGTGTACGGCGTGGTGATCACCTCGTCGCCCGGGCCGACGTCGAGCACGTGCAGCGCCAGGTGCAGCGCCGAGGTGCACGAGTTCACCGCCACGGCGTGGCGGACGCCGACGTACTCCTCGAAGCGCCGCTCGAACTGCTTCACGCGCGGCCCGGACCCGATCCAGCCGCTGCGAAGGGTCGCAACGACCTCCGCAATCTCGTCTTCCGAGATCAGCGGCGCGCCGAAAACCAGGAAGTCCTTTCGCATGATGCCGCCGTCTCTCGAGAACGCGCGACCGAAAAACTCCGGCGCTCGATCAGCCGGATTCTAGCAGACTCTTCGCTGCGCGGCAATTGCAGCGGCCGCGGCGCGTTGATCGGCCCCGACCGGCCCACGCCGCGCGGATTCTAAGGCTTCGCGCGGTCGCGCTCCCGCTCTCGGGCGATCTGGGCGCGGGCGGACTCGAACGCGCTTTGGACGAAGTCGCTGGTGCTGTCCCAGGTGCGGTCGGCGAAGCTGCGTTTGCGCACCGAGTTGAGGAAGCCCTCGAACTCGCGGAAGTACGAGCCGTAGATATGGAAGCTGTCCGCGATGTGCGCGTAGGCGCCGGGCCTCAGCGTGCGGTGCGCGCGGCGGCTCACGGCCTCGGCCACGAACTGCTGCAGCGCCGTGAACGCCCACATGTTCATGAACGCGGCCTTGTACGCGTCGTTCGACCGCATGTGCACGTTCATCCGCAGCTCGTCGCCGTGGATGCGGAACCACATCCGCTGCAGGCAGGCCGGATCGTCCACGGCCGGATCCACGTCCGGCTTCCAGGTGATCGCTTGCGCCCGGCGGGAGTGCGGCGCGGAGGCGAGCTTCTCGATCAGGTAGTCGAACTGGTTGATGGCGCGTTTCTGGCCGTCCGGGCCGAACAGGTCGTACGCGAACAGCCGCTGATGATACGTGTACGACCACTTCCCTTCTTCCGGATTCACCCAGTGGTCGTGGATGCCCTCCACCACTTCCTGCCGGTAAATCTCCAGGTCCTCGAGCGAACCGGGAAACGCCTTGTGAATGCGCGGCTCCTGGAAGGGCTTGCGCACCACGATCATGGCGGTGCAATCGCGGCTCTCCGGGTCGGCGGGCTTGTCGTACTCCGTCCGGATGCGATCTCCTTCCTCCCAGCACCGAAGCACGGCCTGCTCCCAAGCCTCGGGAAGCGTGTCGCAGATGACGGTGAGATAACTCATATCCAGCTCCCTTTTTCCTCGTAATCGTAATCTTACTCGCAATCGTAATCGCCGTTTCCACGACAGCCGGACGAGCGGCGATTACGATTAGGATTACGAGCACGATTACGAGTTCACATAAGGCCCTGTTTCGCTACTTGGACTTCTCGTGTTTTTCCGGAATTCCGACCAGCGCATAGCAAACCGCGTCCTCCAGCCCCGTCGCCGCGCCGACGGCGCCGGACCGGAATCCGTTGACGAGGACGGAAAAGGCGTAGATTTCACCGTCGGCCGCCTCGGCGTACCCGCTGAGCGCACTGGCGCCGTTGGCCTTGATGGTGCCGGTCTTGGCGTGGATGCGCCCGCGCATCGCCGGGTCGGTCATGCGGTTCCGCAGCGTGGTCTCCGGCTGGCCGTTCGTCGCCAGCGAGCCGTAAAACGCCTCCTGGATCTTGCTGCGGTAGATCACCTCCAGCCACGCTGCGACCGCCTGCGGCGTGGCACGGTCCTCGGGCGACAGGCCGCAGCCGTCCACCAGCGTCACCGCCACGTCGGGCAGTTGCGCCGCGCGCGTGAACTCGCGCACGGCCGCCGAGCCGGACTCGAAGCTGCCCTTCCCGAAGCGCGCCGCCCCCAGCGTCTTCAGAATCTGCTCGGCGCAGAAGTTGTGGCTCCGTTGGTTCGCGGCGGTGATCGAGTCGAGCAGCCTGGATTTCCACGCGAAGATCTCTTGCGCGCCCGGCTGCGGCTTTTCAAAGTCGCCCGCCAGGCGGGGTCGGCCATCGAGGCGAATGCCGGCCTTCGCCATCTCCGACTGGAGCGCCACGGCCAGAAAGAGCGCCGGGTCCTCGACGGCGATGGTCTCCGACCGGCTGACACCGATCGGCAGGCGGCCCGAGACCACGATCGCGCCGTCGTCGCCCCGCTCGAACGTCACGTCGGCGGGCCGGTCCTTCGCGCCGGTGGAGCAATGGTTCACGAAGCGCATCGCGGGAAATGGCGGGACCGTGCTGATCGTCGCCGCCGCGTCCGGTGCGGAGCCGCCGGTGACCTTGACCTCGACGCAATTGTCGTTGAACGAGAGCGCGCTGATCGGCGCGGCGTACCACCAGAGCCACTCCGCCTTCGGCCAGCCGGGCGCGCGATAGACGCGGTCGAACAACCGGTCGTCCATGACCAGGTCGCCGGTGATCTGCCGGATGCCCGCCGCCTGGATGCCCTTGACGAACTCGCGCGGGACGGTCATCGCGCTGGGATGGACGCGGCTGGAAAAACTCGGGTCGCCGCTGCCGACGACGACCAGGTCGCCCTGGAGCACGCCGTCCTGGACCGTGCCGTTGGCGATCAGCGTCGTGCGGAACTCGTAATCCGCGCCCAGTTTCAGGAGCGCGACCGAGGTGGTGAAGATCTTCGTGTTCGAGGCCAGCTCGAACAGCTCGTTGCCGTGGAAGGAGAAGACTTCTCTGCCGTCGGAGATCCGCCGCGCCACGATGCCGACTTTCGCGCCGCGCAGGGGATGGCGGTCCACCACCGTCTGCAGCGCGGCGGTGACGGCTAACGGCTGGTCCTGCGCAAAAATGCGCGCCGCCCCGAACGCGAGGCACGCGCAGAGGAGCCATCTGGGGAACACGGGCGATCTCATGGAATAATTGGGTGGTCGGGCCATTCAGGGAGAGACGACGCCGATAACAAGTCCCTCGCGCCGGGCGATATCGAGAATGGGCCGACCGCCTTCGGTCTCCCATTCGCGTTCTCCGCAGGGAATCGGTTCGATGCGCGTGTCGGCCAGCGCTCGCGCGATCCAGAGCCTTTCGATCAGCCGGCGATTTCGCGGGCCGTCGAACTCGCGGGCAATCACGACCACGTCAATATCGCTGGTCTCCTTCGCCTCGCCGCGCGCGAAGGAGCCGAAGAGGACGGCCCGGCTCGCATGAATTCCTTCCTCGGGAAGGACACGCAAGTAGTGCCGTATGGCCTCTACAACAGGGACATCAACCATTGAAGGCCCCTTTCAGCCTTGGCGAGTTCCGCTTGAGCCTCAGTCCTGTCCATGAGCGCCGATACCATGTCGGGGTACCGGCCTTCAAGCTGGTGCGCGTCGAAGGCCAGCAGGAAGTCGCGTTGCCAGAGTTCAAGCGGCAATGCGGCTTTCTCGGCCAATCGGGTCAAGTTGTGAATTTTCGGAGGGACCTCGCACGTCTTCCTCGTCACATGGGCCTTCAGGGCCTTCTCAATGGCCAAATGCGCAAAGAAAAGCGCGTGCCGGAAATGACCCTTTTCAAGCAAGGTCTTCGCAGCCTCCAGGTCTTCCTGGCTGCTTTTCTTCCAATAGTCAATCTGCTTCTGGACGTCCACGGGTCATCTCGTCCCAAGCGACGATGGTCGTTGCACTCCAGTTTGTTTATCACGCCCGCCGGCCGCTGTCAAGACTCAGGCAATCCCGCTCGTTGCAACTCCGGCGGCGATGTGATAGGTTTGATTCGCACTGCGCATTTTCGTCGGAGCGCCAGCTTTGCCGCTGCGATACCCGGCCGAACGAATCCTCATCCGCTGCCCGAACTGGATCGGCGACATGATCGCCGCGACGGCGGCGCTGCGCTGCATGCGCGCGAATTACCCCAGGGCGCATATCGCACTGCTGCTGAAGGCGTATGTCCGGCCGGTGATCGCCCACGCGCCGTGGGCGGACGAGGTCGTCGAGGTGGACCCGCGCGGCGGACCGTCCGGGCTCTTCGCGACGGTCAGCCGGCTTCGCCGTGCGCCTCCTTATGACCTGGCGCTGCTCCTGACGCAGTCGTTCAACTCGGCGCTGATGGTCCGACTCGCGGGAGCGAAGCGCCGGGTCGGTCATGCGCGCGATGGGCGGAGCCTGCTGCTCACCGATGCAGTGCCCTGGCCCGGGCGCGGAGAGAATCCGCGGCTGGTCCCCAAAGTGCAGGTCTACTCGAGCCTGCTCGAGCACCTCGGCTGCGAAGGCGCGGGCGACCAGCGGCCAGAGGTGTTCACCGCGCCGGAGGACGAGGCGCAGGCGGAAAAACTCCTGGCGGAGCGCGGGCGCGACGCGGGCCGGCCGCTGCTGGCGATCGTGCCGGGCGCGGCGTACGGCGCCTCGAAGCTCTGGCCCCCGGCGCGTTTCGCGACCGTGGCCGACGCGCTCGCCGCGAGCCGCGGACTCCAGGCCGTCCTGCTCACCGGGCCCGGCGAGGAGCGGATCGGGGCCGAGATCGCCCAGGCGATGAAGGGCCGGCCGATCACGTTCCGCGAGGGCGAAGTCTCCTTCGGCGCGCTCAAAGCCATCGTGCGCCGCAGCGCCCTGATGATCTGCAACGACACCGGGCCGCGGCACCTGGCCATCGCGTACAATATCCCGGTCGTCGTCCTCATGGGCCCGACGAGCCCGGTCGTGACGCACAGCGATTATCCGCGGACCGTGATCCTGCGCCAGGACGTGCCGTGCGCGCCGTGCTACCTTCGGCGCTGCCCGACCGACCACCGCTGCATGACGCTCATCACGCCGGAGATGGTGATCAGCGCGGCAGAAACGCTGCTTGACCATCGAACCTGATAATATGTGTTAATATCTGATAAATTAACACTTGCTCTTGACTTTCAGTCCGAATGTGCTAAAATGTGTTAATATCTGAAATATTAACAGTTGAACGGAGGGCAACGTGAAACCCATAGACACTGGACCAACCGCGGAAATTCCCCAACGGATGCCATTTCTTCTATCGAATCAGGAGCTACAACCCCTTGTAGACAAAAGCAATGCGGAATATCTTGCTTGGGATAAGTTTAGACGACACCCGATGCCACAAGGGGTCACTGCTGAGGAAGCGTGGTACTTTGTCAAGTTCGCCAGAAGTATGAACAGAAAGTATTTGCCGATAAAGGATACGCTAGGACGAACATTTCACTATTGGTTACCCGGCTCTTTCCAAGCCCAGTTACATCGAATTGACATGCACGCGGGCATGAGCATGGCCGCAACGCCGGAATCGGAAATGCTGCGCGCGAACCGCGAAAGGTACTTGGTTAGCTCGCTTATGGAGGAGGCCATCGCCTCGAGCCAACTGGAGGGCGCCTCCACGACTCGCCGCGTCGCGAAGGAGATGCTGCGAACTCAGCGGGCGCCTCGAAATCTGAACGAACGGATGATCCTGAATAATTACCGAACCGTTTTGCGGATTAGAGATTTGGTTAACGAGAGGATGTCCATCGAGCTTCTTTGCGAGCTTCAGAAAGAGATAACGGACCAAACACTCAAGGATGCATCCGCCAGCGGACGGCTCCGCATCCCGGCGGAGGACGACATCGCCGTGGTTACTTCCGAAGGCGAAGTAGTCCATCAGCCGCCTCCAGCGGCGATGTTGCCTGGGCGTTTGAAAGTCTTCTGCGATTTCGCAAACGAAGAGCCGGATGATACGGGTCTAACATTTCGTCATCCGATTGTCACCGCGATCGTTCTGCATTTTTGGCTCGGTTATGAGCATGCGTTCGTGGACGGCAACGGGCGAACCGCGCGGGCGGTGTTCCTATGGTACGTGTTGAAGCACGGATACTGGCTTATGGAATTCTTGCCGATTTCCACGATTATCAGGAAATCGCCTTCGCAATATGGGCGCGCCTTCATCCTTGCCGAGCAGGACGAGAACGACATTTCCTATTTCCTCCAATACAATCTTCGAGCAATCAACCTGGCGCTGGACAACTTTCTTGCTTACGTGCGCGAGAAACAGCAGGAACTGAATGTAGTGCAGGCGGTGGCCGCGTTTTCGAGTGACATGAATATACGCCAACGGTCGCTGATCGCCCACGCGCTCAAGAATCCGGGCTTCTCATACACGGTCCGGTCGCATATGACGTCGCAGGGCATTTCGATAGTGACGGCCAGGAACGATCTTGTCGGATTGGCGCGACGGGGCCTGCTCGAAGAACGCCGCGAAGGGAAGAAGACGGTCTGGATTTCTCCGCCGGACCTGGCGACTCGACTGAAGCGGCCGACCTGAACGGCCGACTGCCGCGCTATTGCGGTTGCCCTGCGTCAAGAGCCTTGATAGAATCGCCGCTCGTCGGTTGTCCTCAACCGGACTTCCCGACCCCTCAACGGGAGAACAGCGCCGAATGCATGCCTTCTGGATCGTGACGCTCTTCATCTTCGGCAGCATCGTGGGAAGCTTTCTCAACGTCTGCATCTACCGGCTGCCTCGGGACCGCTCGCCGGTGTGGCCGACGCGGTCGTATTGCCCGCACTGCCACGAGGTCATCGCCTGGTACGATAACATCCCGCTGGTAAGCTGGTTCGTGCTCTCGGCGCAATGCCGGCACTGCGGCTCGTACATCTCGGCGCGCTACATCATCGTCGAGTTCCTCACCGCGTGCCTGTTCGCGCTCACGTACGCCGTGCTGAGTTCGCGCGGCGAGTCGGCGGGCGTCATCATCGTCTATCTCGCCCTGATGGGGATGTTCGTCCTGAGCTCTTTCGTGGACGCGGAGCTGCGGATCATCCCGGATTCCGTCACGATCGGCGCGATGATGCTGGCGCCGATCTGCAGCGTGCTGGTTCCGGACCTGCACCGCAATCCGCTGATGGCGCAGATGGGGCGGACGTTCCTGTTCAGCCAGGACAGCGTGCTCGGCTCGCTGTGCGCCTGCCTGGTCGGGATGGCGGTCGGCGCGGCGGCCACGTGGCTGGCCGGCGCTTTCGGCAAGCTCCTGTTTCGCCGCGAGGCGATGGGCATCGGCGACGTGAAGTTCATGGCCGCCCTCGGCGGCTTCCTGGGATGGCAGCCGCTCCTGCTGACGTTCTTCATGGCGCCGCTGTTCGGCTCGGTGGTGGGCCTGATCTACATGGCGCGGACGAAGGACCACCATATTCCGTACGGCCCGTTCCTCTCGACCGCCGCCGTGGTGACGATGCTCTGGGGCGACCGGATCTTCGCGCTCCTCGGCTTCTCGCGGTGGATGGTGTGAAGCGCGGCATGAAGCCTGCACGCATCGCCGTCATCGGCAGCGCGAATATGGACCTGGTCATCCGGGCGCACCATGTGCCGGCGCCGGGCGAGAACGTTTTCGGCGACGACCTCCGCATGATCCCCGGCGGCAAGGGCGCGAACCAGGCGGTGGCCGTGGCGCGGCTCGGCGGGCGAGCGCGGTTCATCGGCCGGGTCGGGCGCGATTCCTTCGGCGAGATGCTGCTCGCGAGCCTCCGCGCCGGCGGCGTGGAGACCGGCGGCCTGGCGGCCCTTGCCGATGCGCCGACGGGCGTCGCGCTGATCGTGATTGACCGCTTGGGGCAGAACAGCATCGTCGTCGCGCCCGGCGCAAACCGCCGCCTGATGCCGGCGGACATCCAGGCGCTCCGGCCGGCGCTCGAGAAGCTCGACGCGATCCTGATGCAACTCGAGATCCCCATCGAGACTGTCGTCCACACCATCCGTCTGGCGCGGGAGATCAATGTGCCGGTCATCCTCGACGCCGGCCCGGCGCGCGGTCAGCCGCCGGATGAGCTCTTCCGCGTCGCCATCCTCTCGCCGAACGAGGCCGAAGCCGGCGCGCTGCTCGGGTGCGCCATCCGCGATTTGAAGGACGCCGAGGAGGCCGGCCGCGAGATGCTGCGCCGAGGCGCGGGCGCAGTGGTGCTCAAGCTCGGCTCGCAGGGCGCGCTGCTCGTGACCGAGGACGAGTGCCTGCACGTCCCCGCCCACCCGGTCAAAGTTGTGGATACCACCGCCGCCGGCGATGCGTTCACCGCCGCCCTCGCCGTCTATCGGGCCGAAGGGCTGGCGCTGCCGGAGGCCGTCCGCATGGCGAATAAGGCCGGCGCGCTGGCGACAACGAAACTCGGCGCGCAGCCTTCGATGCCGACGAGGGCCGAGCTGGATGCGATGGGCGAGTCCTGATTTCCCAATCTCCCAATTTCCTAATCTCTCGGAAATTAGGAGATTAGGAAACTGCGCGCTGCACTCAACACACTGTGACACAGCACGTTAGAACATCTTCTGCGCCACCGGCAACCTGCCCTCATCTCCTGTCAGACCTTCGAGCTATACTTTCATCGAAGGGAGGTGATGGAGCATGGCACAAGTTCGACGTGATGATCTTCCGGAGGCGCAGCCGACGGCGGGCGTCACTCACGCGCAGGTCGCGAAAATCTGGGCATGCGCGCACGACCTGGGTTTGGACCGCGAGATGCTCTACCTGCTGGTGCCGCGCGGCTCGATCAGCGCGCTCTCGCACCGCGAAGCGTCGGAGCTGATCGAGCACCTGGTGGAACTCGGGGCCAGGCGCACCGCCGAGCAGCCGATAGCGGCGGGCGATTTCGATCCGAACGCGGCGACGCAGGAGCAGCGGAACTTCATCCACTTCCTTTTCGGCCGCGTGGGCTGGATCGGTTCTCCGGCCCGCATTCGCGGCTTTCTGAGGAAATTCGCCGGCGTGGATACGGTGGAGGCGATCCGCGACCGTAAGCGCGCCAGCGCGATCATTGAGGCGCTGAAGGCGATCCACCGGCGGCAGAGGAGCGCGAAAAGCGCCTAAGAGATGTTAAGGGGCGGCCGATTAACTTCGGGAGCGGATCTCGGATTTCTGCGTGGCGCGGGATCGCGGCCTAGACGCCGGCGTGCTCGGGACCCGATTCCGCAGCCAGCATCATTCGGCAGGCGTCGGCAATGTTCTCCTTGAGTTCCTCCAGCGTCCCGCCCTGGCTGAACATGCCCGGAACTTCATTGAGTCTGCCGATTAGTCAACCCTCGTCCGCCCAGTACTCCAGCGTGAAGAACCGCTTCATGCTTCGGCCTCCGGCAATGCGAGAGAAATGCTCACCCAATTGATTTTACCGCCTTGTCGCGGGGGATGGTTTTTCCGCTGTTAAAGAGGCGCGAGAGGTCGTCGCGGCATATTGAGAGCGATAGAGCTGCTCGCGGAGCAGGAGGAGCGGAAGGAGCAACCGGAGGCGAAGGAGCCTGAGCCGAGCGAGTGACCGTCTTTCTTTGGCGTAGGCATCAGTCATCGCTGTCGGGCGCTCGCCTTCGTCAGGCCGCATAGGATTACCTAGGCGGTCACGCGCAACTCCAGAGGCATGCGACGGTCCTTTGCCGATGACAAAAAGCGTATGGGCTGCCGGATACCCACAGGGCCGTATATTCCACAGGCCTCGTGCCGACCTGTTTTAATTACCTTGCGCCAGAGCTGAACCTTTTGCGGTTGAACTGGGATATAATCCCTGGCTGAACAAACATGCAGAAACCCAATGCCGAACTCAATGCGGATTCCCTGATTCCTCGCGCCCTGGCGGGTGAGCGTGAGGCTTTCTGCGAGCTTGCGCGACAGCACGAAGCGAGGCTCTATCGTCAGGCGTTTGGACTCTGCCGTAATCAGCACTTGGCGGAGGACCTGGCGCAAGAGACGCTGATCGAGGCGTGGAAGGGGCTGGCCAGGTACAATGGGGCGTGCAGGTTCTCCACGTGGCTCTACGCAATCCTCCTGCACCGGCATCAGAAGTCACAGCGAAGGAACCGGTCGGTGCTTCGGCTGTTCCTGGGTATAGAGCGACGAAGAGGCTCATCGCGCGAATGGGAGCTATCCGCAGGCGCCGATGCCGACCCGGCCGAGGCGGCCTGGCGCGCGGAAGCAGCGGAGAAGCTCCGGGCGGATATCGAGGCGCTGCCGGAGGACGCGCGGGAAGTCATCCGGTTGCGCTTCTTCGCCGGCGCTTCGCTGAGCGAAATCTCCATCGCGCTCGGCATTCCGCTGGGGACCGCGAAGTCTCGGCTGCATTATGCCCTGATCCGCCTCCGCGAAATGTGTGATCCGCAATTGAACCCATCCGCCCCGACCGGGGATTTACTATCGGAGGGAAGAACATGACGTGCGACCGATACAAAGAAGCGATTTCACTCCTCGCCTGCGGCGAGTTGCCGGCAGGCGACCGCGTCCCGGTGGAGCGGCATCTGGCCGAGTGCGCGAGTTGTCGAAGCGACTACGAGGCGCTGCAGCGCCTCTGCGGCCGGATCAGGAACCTTGCCGAACAGGACGACCTAGCCGAGGCACCTGGCGGGCTGTCCGGACGGCTCGAGGAATCGCTTCGGCCTGCAGCACACACCGTCCGCTGGGCGGCGCTCGCGGCGGCGGCGTGCGTCTTGATCGGGCTGGCGGTATGGTTGATATCGAGCGCGGAGACGAACGACAACCGGGCCCGCCAGAAACAGGGGCCAGCCATCGGCGTCATCTCCACGCCGCATCCTTTCGTCGCTACGACTGACCTGCCGCCGGCCAGTTGGGCCGCGTATTACCAGGCGTGGCTGCAATCACCGGAGACGCTCGACGGAATGCTGGCGCGTGACGCTGCAGCGCGGTTGAAGCCCGAAAGGAACCTGGCCGGCCTGAATGTGCGTAGCTTGCTCCAGACCATGAACCATATTGAGGAGAAGTCCAATGAGAACCACAGTGTGCGTGGCTGCGGCGTTAGCTCTGTTGTGTAGCGCAGGAGCAGTTTCGGCGCAGGAAAGCAAGGCGCCGCCATCCGACCTCGGTCGCAACGCGGCGCTGACCTATTGGCGCGCCTTCGCCGCGTTTCCGGAATTGACAAAGGAGGAGTCCAGTATCGTCGCCGCGTACCCCCCGGGTTTCGAACCGAAGTCAACGCCGGAGCAGAGGGCCGACCTGGCAAAACGATTGACCAGGGCGTTAGAGCTGATGCACGAAGCGTCACAAATTCCGCAGTGCAACTGGGGCATTGACTACGAAAAAGAAGGACCCAATGCCGACCTCACGTATCTGGCCAAGAGTCGTGACCTCGGCAGGGCCGCGGCCTTTCGCGCGCGGTACTTCTGGCAGGAAGGAAAACGCAAGGAGGCGGCGGAAGACCTGCGTGCCGCAGTCATCTTGGCGCGTCAGGTTGGAAACGACGGACATGATACGCAGATCGCAGTACTCGTACAGATTGTCACTGAGTCAATTGTAGATAACAACCTGGCGGTGTTGATGACCGATCGGGAATCGGCGGACGTCCTCGCAAATGGCCTAGGGGACCTCGTCAACGGGTCCGCAGCCCCACTCATGAGAAACGCGATCCTCACGGAGAAGAAGGTGTGTCTTCCGTGGATGGTATCCCTTGTTACGCAAGAAATGAGCGATCCGGGAGCAGCGGCGAAGCGGCCCGATTTCACCCCTGAGGCGATACGGCAGTGGATGGACGAGCTTGGAAGACAATATGACGAGGTGGCGGCTATCTTCGATTTGCCGTTCCAGGAGTTCCTGGCCACGAGGCCGGCGCTGGAGGAAAAGATCAAGGCCAGCAAGAACCCTTTCGCAGAGTCTCCCCTTTCCTCACTGAAAGGCGCGCGCGATGAAGAGGAGAAATACCGCGTTCAGTGGGCGATGGTCCGGGCCGCCATCGAGATCAGGCGCGAAGGGGAAGCAGCACTGCAGAAGGTCCTGAACCCGGCCGACGGAAAGCCGTTCGTCTACACCGCGTTGGAAGGCGGTGCGTTCGAACTGAAATCAGCGCTGCCGATCCGCGACAAACAGGTCGCCATGACCTTCGGGCGCGCGCCGGCAAAGAAAAAGTAGTGCCGTCCGGCGAGAACGAGTTTTGCCGAGAAGAGGCGCAGACCGGACGCGGATGCCTTGCTCTCCCGCGCGCAGACGAACGACGCAGAGGACGATGGACCTTCTTGAGGAAAATTACAATGAGAACCACCGCGTGCGTGGCTGCGGCGTTAGCTCTGTTGTGCAGCGCGGGCGCAGCTTGCAGAGCGCGGACATCCGACCTCGGTCGTAACGCGGCGCTGTTCTATCGGCGCGCCTTCGCAGCGTTTCCTGAAGTGACAGAGGAGGAGTCCAGTATCGTCGCGGCGTACCGCCCTGGTTTCGAACCGAAGTTAACGCCGGAACAGAGGCCCGATCTCGCCAGACGATGGGGCAGCTTTCACGACCTGGCGCGGTATGGGATTCTCAGAAGCGAATGGGCGGTTTAAAAGGAGGCACCCTCCACCTTACGTGCGGGAGTTCCGCAGCTTGCCCGGGTCCCTGTTAGCTCAAGTTCAGCGCTACCGCTTCGAGCTGAATGTTTTTTGCTGGCCCGGCAGTCAGGGTTTCTCCGCAACGGCAGAGGGCGCGTGTCCTCCTTATACTTCCTGCATGGGGGTATTCCCCGTTACCTTGATTATCGGCCGCGATGCGGCGGGATTTAGGAAAAATCGAGAGCCTTTCGGGCCGCCCGGGACGCCGGCGAGAACGCGCGTCCGCGCGATTTGACCGACGCCGCCGCCGGCCCCTATAATCCCGGCATGACGACGACCGACATACTCATTCAGCGGGCTCCCGAGCTTGCCGCCATCATCATCCTCCTGAGTTGTTCGGCCGTATTCAGCGCGGCGGAGACTGCGCTTTTCTCGCTGACCCATGAGGACTTGCGGAAGCTCAGTCTTTCTTCGTCCCGGTCGAGCCGCGCCATCCGGTCGCTGCTGCGGGACCCGCAGGCGCTGCTGGCGGCCGTGCTGCTCGGGAACATGGTCGTCAACCTGAGCATCTACGGCCTGAGCATCCTCATCGCCATCCAGCTCGCGGAGGTCTCGCACTTTGCCGCGGCGGTCTGCGGCGTCGTCTCGCTGCTGGCGGTCATCCTCCTGACCGAGGCGAGCCCCAAAGGGATTGCGGTCGGCCGGCCGGTGGAGGTCGCGCATTGGGTTGCGTGGCCTCTGCTCCAGTTTTTCCGCGTCGTCCGCCCGGTCAGCAACCTGATTCGATTCGTGGCGCGGGAGTGCACGGACGCGCTGACCCGGCGCTTCAGCCCGGCGCCGTACGTCACGCGCGGCGAACTCCAGACGCTCATCGCCATGGCCGAGCAGCAGGGAACCCTGAGCGGCCAGGCGCGCGGGATGATCGAGCAGGTGGTGGACCTCACGAACCTGCGCGCCAGGGAGCTGATGACGCCGCGCGTGGATATGCCGCTGTTCAACGTGGCCGCCGGCGCCGAAGGGTTCTCCGAGCTGGTGCAGATTGACCGCCAGGAACGCGTGCTCGCCTATGAGGGATCGGCCGATAATGTGGTCGGCATGCTCTTCACGCGTGACGTGCTGCTCCATCCCGAGGCGGAGATCCACAGCCTGCTCCGGCCGGTGAGGTTCGTGCCGGAGACGCAGCCGGCCGAGGCGCTGCTGCGTTACTTCACGCACGCGCGCGATTCCGTCGCCATCGTCGTGGACGAGTACGGCGGCACGGCCGGGCTGGTGACGATCGAGCATATCCTCGAGGAGGTCGTCGGCGAGATCCGCGAGAAGCCGCGCGCCGAGGAGCCGGCCGTCCGGAGGCTCGATGAGGACACCTACGTCCTGGCCGGGAACCTGAGCACGCGCGACTGGCGGCCGCTGCTGGGCGCCGGCTTCGACCCGGCCGGCGTCGAGACGCTCGGCGGATTCGTCATGTCGCTGCTCGGCCGCGTCCCGAAGGAAGGCGAAAGCGTCGAGAGGCGCGGGCTGCGTTTTGTCGTCGAGAAGATGTCCGGCCGCCGCGTCGCACGCGTTCGAGTCCAGCGGCTTCGGCGAGAGGGCGAGGCATGATGACCGCGCTGTGGATCGCCCTGTCCATCCTCGTGGCGGCATTTTACGCCGCGGCGGAGACGGGCGCCTATCGCCTCAACCGAATCCGGCTTCACGGCGAGGCGAAACACGGGCGGCGTACGGCGGCGCTGACCGAAAGCGTGGTCGCGGACATGGAACGATACGTCTGCATGACGCTGACGGCGCACAACACGGCGGTTTACTGCGGCACGGTGTTCTTCACGGCGCTGGTCGCCCACTGCCTGCGGGGGCAGCGCGAGCTGGTGGTGGAGCTCATCAGCACGGTAACGCTGTCGCCGGTGATGCTGATCTTCGGCGAGGTGGTTCCCAAGAGCGTGGCCCAGGTGCTGGCGGACCCGCTGATGCGCTGGTCGAGCCCGCTGCTCTGGCTGACGAACAAAGCGCTCTGGCCGGTGGTCACGATGCTGCTCGGCCTGGTGGCGTTCTGGCGGCGGCTGCTCGGAGGCCGAGCCGAGCCGCGCAAGACCGTCGTCACGGCGCAGTACCTCGGCACGCTGCTTTCGGCGGGCACTCAGGAAGGCGTGATCACGCCGCAGCAGGACGTGATCGTCCGGAACATCCTGCAATTGCGGGGCCGGCCGGTGCGGGAGATCATGACGGCGATGTCGCACGTGCAGATGGTCCCGGTGGATGCGGACCCGCAGCAGGCGCGGCAGGAGATCGCGCGCTTCACCCACGCGCGGCTGCCGGTCTACGAGGGCGACCGGTCGAATGTCGTCGGGAGTTTGCGGGTCCTCGATTACCTCTGCGGCGATGAAGGCGGCGACATTCGCAAGCTGCTTCGCCCGCCGCTGTTCCTCAACGCGGAGACCGGCGTGGACGAGGCCTTCCGCCGCCTGCAGGAAAGCGCCCAGAGCATGGCCGTCGTCGTAGGCGCGCATGACCGCGCCGTCGGCGTCATCACGATAGACGACCTGCTGCAAGGCGTTTTCAGCACCCTCGGCTCGTTTTAGGCCCGGATAAGCCAACCGGGTTGCTTGACAGCGGCAATTAGGCCGTATAATCTACGGCTGCGAAGGCCGGAAGCCCTCTGTCAATGCACCATTTCCCGGGGCATGGCCGATACGGCAGCGAGATTCCGAAGTGGTGCGCTTAGCCTTTTGCAGGAACCACACCGATGCTGGACCCGGGTACAGTCGGCCTGGCGACCGCGGTGTTCGTCGCGTCCTCGGTCGAGTGCGTGGAGGCGTTCACCATTGTGCTCGCGGTGGGGATGACGCGAAGCTGGAAGTCCACCATCGTCGGCTCGATTCTGGCCCTGCTGGCGCTGACCGTGATTGTAGCGGTCGCCGGGGTCGGCCTGCGCAACACCATTTCACCATCGCTGCTTCAGTTGATCATCGGCGCGCTGCTGCTGGTCTTCGGCTTGCAATGGCTGCGCAAGGCCATCCTGCGCGAGAGCGGCCTGAAGGCAAAGCATGACGAGGCGAGCATCTACCGCCGCGAACAGGAAGAAGCGCGCCAGGCGAGTCACCTGATGCGCGGCGGCCTCGACTGGTTCGCGTTCGTCGTATCCTTCAAGGGAGTCTTCCTGGAAGGGCTCGAGGTCGTCTTCATCGTGATCACGTTCGGCCTGAGCGCGAGCGTGCAGAATCCGCACAGCATGTTCATCGCCTCCATGGCCGCGCTGGCCGCGTTCGTGGTGGTGTTGATCGCGGGCGTCATGGTCCACAAGCCGTTGTCCTCCGTGCCGGAGAACCTGCTCAAGTTCGGCGTGGCCATCCTGCTGTGCACCTTTGGAACGTTCTGGTCCACGGAGGGCCTGGGCTACTTCACGGCCGGCCACGGAAGCCTTGAGTGGCCGGGCGGCGAATGGGCCCTGCTGGGCGTGCTCCTGTCCTGGATCATCGTATCGTCTCTCTTCGTTCGCGCACTCCGTCGCCTTCATCCGGCCGTGGCCTCGGCCCCGGCCGTCACGGGAGCGGACAAATGAAATATGTACTCGGCTTCCTGCGGTTCTGGTATGACTTCGTCATCGGCGACTGCTGGCAGATCGCCGCGGGCGTGGTCGTCGTGCTCGGGTGCGGGGCGTGGCTGGCGCACTCGCAGATCATCCGCCCCGGCCTGATCCCTCCGGTCGCCGGACTCGGCGTCGTCCTGGTCGTCGTCATCAGCCTGCTCGCGACCGCGCGAGAGCGCGCACGGTAGGCGCCGCAATCCGGTTCGACGGGGGAAAATGGGGCGAATCGAACCTATGTCCCAACCGCTATCCGCCTGGCGGCGAGCCATGGAGTTCCTCGGCCTGAAACGCAGCATGGCCGGCATGCTGGGCATGGTCATCCTCGTCGGAATGGGCGAGCAGATCGGCGAGCGTTTCCTCCCGCGGTACATCGAGGTGTTGTCGGGCGGCGCCGTCGGCAAAGTCCTCACGGTGACGAGTATCCTCGCCATCGGCTTGCTCGCCGGCATGGACGACCTGCTTTCGGCGCTCTACTCGTTCCCCGGTGGGTACCTCAGCGACCGGCTGGGCACGAAGCGCGCGCTCCTGGTTTTCAACTTCCTCTCCATGTTCGGGTACGTCGTCATCCTCGTCATTCACACCTGGTGGGCGGTGCTGGTCGGGGCGGCGTTCTTCATCTCCTGGTCGGCCATTTCGCTGCCGGCGACGATGGAGATCGTGGCGAAGGTAGTGCCGAAGAACAAGCGCGCCATGGGCGTTTCGATGACCTCGCTGATCCGGCGCGTCCCCAAGACGCTCGGGCCGGTCATCGGCGGCACGTTCATTGCGCTCTGGGGCATAGACCGCGGCGTGCGCGCGGCGTTTGTGGCGGCCATCGCGCTGGCGCTCGTCGGGATGATCGTGCAACAACGCTTCATCGAGGACGACCGGCTCCGCCCCGGCGATCCGCCTCGCCCGAAGGCGGAGAAAAATCCGTTCAGGCTCTATCGTGAAATGAGCCCCCAACTGCGCAATCTGCTCATCTCCGACATCCTCATCCGCTTCTGCGAGCGCATTCCCGATTGCTTTGTCATCATCTGGTGCACCGTGCAGATCCTGCGGCCGGTCACGGATTTCACTTTCGGCTGGCTCTCGGCCGTCGAGCAGGTGACCGCGGTGCTCTGCTACATCCCGGTGGCGCACATGGCCGACCGGTTCGGGAAGAAGCCGTTCGTGGCGGTCACCTTCGGCTTCTTCACGCTCTTCCCGCTGATGCTCATGTTCGCGCAGTCGCTCTGGGCGCTGGTGCCGGTGTTCGTCCTGCGCGGCCTGAAGGAGTTCGGCGAGCCGTCGCGCAAGGCGCTCATCATGGACCTGGCCCCGGAGGACCGGAAGGCGGCCATGTTCGGGCTGTACTACCTGATCCGCGACGTCTTCGTGTCGCTCGCGGCCTTCGGCGGGTCGCTGCTCTGGCTGATCGGCCCGAGAGTCAACCTGCTGGCCGCCTTCGCCTTCGGCGTCATCGGCACGACCTGGTTCGTGCTGAAAGGACGCGACCTGTCGCGCGCTCCAGGAGCCGCGTGACCAGGTTCTGACCCGCAGCGCAGCCGATTGCCGAGGCGCGAAAATCCGGCCCTCCTTGCATCTTTCCGTTGCAAGCGATACATTCTCTTTCGACCGCGGCGGTGACCGCGGCATGATCTTCAAGACGAGAGCAGCCGGATGACGCGCGAGAGTGCGATCCTCGAACGAAGAAATGGAACCCGGAACAAGCTTCTCGCCGGGGACCGTCAAGCACATGACTGGTACCGTTTTGTTCTTTCGTTCCCGCCGCACCTTGTCCGCGACTATCTCCAGCGCTTCCGGGTGAGCGCGGGACAATGTGCACTCGATCCGTTCTGCGGCACTGGAACCACACTCGTCGAATGCAAGAAACTGGGGATACGCAGCGTCGGCGTCGAGGCCAATCCCATGGCTTGGTTTGCCAGCCGCGTTAAAACGAATTGGAGCGGACGCCCGGAAGGACTGCGCCAGCACGCAGAATTCGTCGCCGACAGGACCTTGGAGCGTTTGCGGGCCGACGGGATTGAGGACGATCCATTCTTTCGCGCCCCCAGACGAGCCCGTACCGCCTTGCGCGGATTGGCGCCGGAGCAAGAAAGTTTACTCCTCAGCGGCTCCATCAGCCCGATGCCGTTACACAAGACTCTCGTCCTCCTGGAAACTCTGCAAGAGCACCGCGATGAACGCTTTGACGATTACGAGCGGTTGGCCCTCGCCAAGGCCCTTGTTCAGACCATCGGCAACTTGCATTTCGGGCCGGAAGTCGGCGTAGGACCGGCCAAGCCGGACGCGCGCGTGGTTTCCTCCTGGCTGGAAGGCGTCAACGCTATTGCGAATGATCTGCGCGAGTTGGCGCGCTTGGAGCGGACTCCGGCAACCGTTCACAACGCGGACTCGCGTCAGATTGCAGACCTGCTTCAGCCCGAAAGCGTTGACGCCGTAATTACGTCGCCCCCTTACCCGAACGAGAAAGACTACACGCGCACGACCCGGTTGGAGTTGGTCATCCTCGGGTTGATTCACAGCAAGGAGGAATTGCGTAATCTCAAGAAAGGCCTTGTGCGTTCCAACACGCGCAGCGTGTACGTCGCCGACGACGACGATCAGTGGATTCGTGACCATCCGGAAATCAAGCGAATCGCCGACGCGATCGAGAGCCGACGTATCGAGTTGGGCAAGACCTCCGGTTTTGAACGGCTTTATCCGCGCGTGACCAAGCTCTACTTCGGCGGCATGGCGCGACATCTGGCCGGATTACGCCAAGTCCTTCGACCGGGCGCGCAACTGGCCTATGTCGTCGGGGACCAAGCATCGTACTTGCGCGTCATGATCCGCACGGGCAAGATACTCGCGGAAATCGCGCAATCACTCGGGTATGAATTGACCGGCATTGACCTCTTCCGCACGCGACTCGCGACGGCAACGCGGGAGCAGTTGCGCGAGGAAGTCGTATTGCTTCGCTGGCCGGGGACCGTGGCAACAACATGCGTCCGGGAGCGTCCGGCAAAATACCGACGGAAGCTACGAAGAACAGGGAAGAAACGGAGATGAGCAAGCAGAACCGATACGAGGATATCATTGAGGCCATCTTTCGTTCGCATTCCATAGTACCAAGCGGATATAAGGAGTTCGAGTTCGGCCGAGACGAAATAGAACGTCAAGCGAAAAAGCTTCGCATCCAGCTGCCCAAAAACCTGGGCGACCTCATCTATAGTTTCCGCTATCGGACAGAGCTGCCGCCCTGGATTCGTCATTATGCGCCTGAAGGAAAGCAGTGGGTTATTCGCCCTGCTGGGCGCAGCCGGTATCGCTTCGCGCTCGTCAGCGCGGCGCGTATCGAACCACATCCGCTCGCGCCCGAGATAAAGATACCCGATGCGACTCCGGGAATCATCGCCAGGCATTCCCTGTCTGATGAACAGGCGCTTCTGGCTAGAGTACGATACAACCGCCTCCTGGACATCTTCTGCGGCGTTGCAGCCTATTCGCTTCAAAGCCACTTGCGCAGTTCAGTTCCGGAAATGGGACAAGTAGAGACAGACGAAGTTTACGTCGGCATTCATCGCCGCGGAGCGCAGTACGTCTTTCCGGTTCAGGCGAAGGGCAAAAAGGACAAGCTCAGTCTTATCCAGATCGAGCAAGACCTCGCCCTTTGCAAGCTGAGATTCCCAGGCTTGATTTGCCGGCCTATCGGCGCACAGTTCCTTCCAGACCAAGGCATCGTCCTGTTCGAGTTTCGGGAAATGGAGGGGGTGGTCAAGCTGATTGCCGAAGAACACTATCGTCTTGTTCCCTCCGATCAAATCACACAGGAAGACCTCAAGGCTTACGCGGCGCTTGTCGGCAAAGACCAGCTACAATAGACTCCACCGCTGTTGAAAGATTCCGCCCAACCCGCTAGATTCTTGTATCCGGCCGCGCCTGCGCCGGCTTTATCTCAAGGGTGAGAAATGTTTCGTCCTGTCGAAAAGAATTTCGATCTCGTCGCCGCCGAACATGAAATCCTCCAGTTCTGGAAGGACACGGACGCGTTCGAGAAACTGCGCGCGAAGAACGCGGGGAAGCCGAAGTGGTCCTTCCTCGACGGCCCGATCACGGCCAATAATCCGATGGGCGTCCACCACGCCTGGGGCCGCTCGCTCAAGGACTGCTACCAGCGCTTCCACGCGATGAAGGGCCGCGAACTCCGCTACCAGAACGGCTTCGATTGCCAGGGCCTCTGGGTCGAGGTCGAGGTCGAGAAGGAGCTGGGCTTCAAGACCAAGCGCGATATCGAGGCGCACGGTCTCGAGAGGTTCATCAACCAGTGCAAGGAGCGCGTGAATAAGTTCGCCCGCATTCAGACGGAGCAGTCCATCCGGCTCGGCTATTGGATGGACTGGGACCGCGAGGAGGACTGGGCCAAGGCGCCGGGCGAGCGCCGCAGTTACTTCACGATGTCCGACGAGAACAATTACACGATCTGGGCGTTCCTGAAGAAGTGCCACGAGCGCAAGCTGATCTACAAGGGACTCGACGCGATGCCCTGGTGCCCGCGCTGCGGCACGGGCATTTCCGAGCAGGAGCGCCGCGAGGGCTATAAGCGGATTCTCGACCAGGCGGTGTACATTAAGCTGCGCCTGCGCGGGCGGCCGGGCGAGCACCTGCTGGTGTGGACGACCACGCCGTGGACGCTCGCCGCCAACGTGGCCTGCGCGGTGCACCCGGAGATGCCGTACGTGAAGGTCCGCCAGGGCGACGAGGTTTACTATCTCGCTCGCGAGTTGCTGCGCGTGATGAAGGAGCACGGGCCGTTCGAGGTCCTCGAGGAACTGCCCGGCAGCCGGCTGCTCGGACTGGAGTACGAAGGGCCGTTCGACGACCTGCCCAAGCCGGCCGAGGTCCAGGCCGCGCATCGCGTGATCGCGTGGAAGGAGGTCACCGCCACCGAGGGAACCGGCATCGTGCACATCGCGCCAGGCTGCGGCAAGGAGGATTTCGACCTCTCGAAGGAGCTGAACCTGCCCGTGCTGGCGCCGATTGACGAGGCGGGCATTTACGTGCAGGGCTACGGGTTCCTTTCCGGCCGGTTCGCCGGCGAGGTCGCCAACGACGTGCTCGAAGAGCTGCGCCGGCGCAACGTCTATTACAAGCGCGAGATGTACGAGCACGATTACCCGCACTGCTGGCGCTGCAAGACGCAATTGCTCTTCCGCGCCGTGGACGAGTGGTACATCAACATGTCCTGGCGCGAGGAGATCATGAAGATCGTCCACCAGATCCGCTGGATCCCCGACTACGGCAAGGACCTGGAGCTGGACTGGCTGGCGAACATGCACGACTGGATGATCAGCAAAAAGCGGTACTGGGGGCTCGCGCTGCCGATCTTCTCGTGCGAGTGCGGCTGGTTCGACGTCATCGGCGGCAAGGAGGAACTCAAAGCGCGCGCGGTCGCCGGCTGGGAGCAGTTCGAAGGCAACTCGCCGCATCGGCCCTGGGTGGACGCCATCCGCATCCGGTGCGAGAAGTGCGGCGGCCAAGCCGCGCGCATCCCGGACGTCGGCAACCCGTGGCTCGACGCCGGCATCGTCCCCTACTCGACCGTCCGCTACAACAGCGACCGCGAGTACTGGAAGAAATGGATCCCGGCCGACCTCGTGCTCGAGTGTTTCCCCGGCCAGTTCCGCAACTGGTTCTACGCCCTGCTCTCCATGAGCGCGATGATGGAGCAGACGCCGCCCTTCCGCACGCTCCTCGGCCACGCCTTCGTCCGCGACGAAAAGGGCGAGGAGATGAGCAAGTCCGGCCCCAACTCCATCGTCTTCGACGAGGGAGCGGAGAAGGCGGGCGTGGACGCCATGCGCTGGCTCTTCTGCCGCCAGAACCCGAGCAACAACCTGAACTTCGGCTACACGCTCACCGAGCAGGTCCGGCGCAAGGTCTTCAACACCTGGTGGAATACCCTCAGCTTCTTTATCAGCTACGCGCGGACGGACGATTTCGATCCGGCGCTGCCCAAGGTCCCGGTCGCCGAGCGGCAGGATCTCGACCGCTGGATCCTCTCGCGGCTACAGGAACTGCTGGCGACGGCCAACGAGCGGCTGGCGGAGTACGATGCGCCGTCGCTGGTGCGCGCGGCGGAGGAGTTCATTGACGCGCTGAGCACCTGGTACGTGCGGCGCTCGCGCCGGCGCTTCTGGCGGCCGAAGGACCCGAACGACCGCGACAAGCTCGCCGCGTACCAGACGCTGCACGAGGCGCTCGTGGCGCTCTGCAAGGCGCTCGCGCCGGTCGTCCCGTTCCTCACCGAGCGGTTCTACCAGCGGCTCGTCCGCGACGTGGACCCGGCCGCGCCGGAGAGCGTCCACCATTGCGATTATCCGCAGCCGGACCCGGCGCTCCACGACGAGGCGCTCAGCCGCGAGATGGATGCGGCGATGCAGATCGTCTCCGACACGCTGGCGCTCCGCGAGTCGCGCCAGTTGCGCGTCCGCCAGCCGCTGAGCGAGATGATCCGGCTCCCGGCCCCTGCCGATGAGACGCAGGCGAACGCACTGCGCCGCTTCAAAGCACATATCCTGGACGAGCTCAACATCAAGAAGCTGACGATAGCACATGATCTTACAGGGATCGTTTCGTACGAGATCAAGCCGAACATGAAACTCCTCGGCCCGAAATACGGCAACGAGGCTGGACGGCTCCGGGAGCTGCTTGCTGTTCTGGTAGAAAAGCAAGGCGCAGCATGGGTGGCCGAGCAAGTGCTGAAGAAGAATCCGATCAAGCTTCGTAGCGGAGAGGAATTCCTTCCGGAGGAAATCATCGTCGACAGGAAAGAGGCCGCCGGCTGGGCGGTGTCAGCCCAGGGCCAAGGCTGGACAGGGATCAATTACATCATCACGCCGGAACTTGAACGCGAAGGTTTCGCTCGCGACATCGTCCGGCACATCCAGCAGATTCGCAAGGAACTCGACCTCGACCTCATGGACCACGTCACCGTCGCGTACGAGACCGCCGACGAAGTTCTGCTCAAGGCGATCGAGGAGAACCGGCCGCACATCCGCGGCGAGACGCTGTGCGACGATCTGTTCCCAGGCCACAGCGAATCGGCAAAGGACATCACTCTTTCCGGCCGCGACATCCGGCTCACGGTTCAGAAAGTCGGCTGAAGGAGGCACTCATGCGTGCGAGGAGAATGCTTGGCGCGTTGGGCGTTGCGCTGTTCCTGGGCGGCATGGCGCTGGCGGCGGACGAGGCGCTCAAGCCGATCCCGCTGCCGAAGCCGCAGATGGAGGGCGGCAAGCCGTTGATGCGGGCGCTGAAGGACCGGCAGACCTCGCGCAGCTTCAGCTCCGAGAAGCTGTCGAAGCAGATCCTCTCGAACCTGCTCTGGGCGGCGGACGGAGTGAATCGGCCGGACGGCAAGCGCACCGCTCCGTCAGCGGTAAACTGGCAGGAAATTGACGTCTACGTCGCCATGGCCGACGGACTTTTTCTTTACGACGCGAAGGCGAACGCGCTGCAGCCCGTGCTGGAGAAGGACATCCGGGAAACGACCGGAAAGCAGCCGTTCGTGAAGGACGCGCCGCTGAGCCTGGTCTTCGTCGCGGATTACGCGAAGATGGGCGACATATCCGACGCCGACAAGGCAATGTATTCGGCGGCGGACACGGGGTTCATCAGCCAGAACGTCTACCTGTTCTGCGCGTCGGAGGGGCTGGCGACGGGCGTGCGCGGGATGATACCCAGGGAAGAACTCGCGCAGGCGATGAAGCTGCGCCCGGACCAGAAGATCGTCCTGGCCCAGGGCGTCGGCTATCCGAAGAAGTAAGCCTTCGAGGGGAAGGCAACGAGTTTTTGCCGCAAAGAGACGCAAAAGCTCTATCGTCCATCGTCCATCGTCTATCGTCACCGCCCCCCGAAATCCCCCTTGACATGCCTAGGATGCCATGGTATAGTTACATAGGTGATCTATGTAACTAGGGCAAGGAGGTGGATGAGATGGAATTCCGCAGCGACCTGGTGAAAGGGAGCGTGGCGCCGATCGCGCTGAAGCTGCTGTCCGAGCGCGAGCGGTACGGGTACGAGATCGTCAAGCTCGTCAACGAGCGCACGCAGGGCGCGCTCCAGTGGAAGGAAGGCACGCTCTATCCATGCCTGCACCAACTGGAGGCCGACGGGCTGCTCAGTTCCGCCTGGCGCGAGGCGGAGAGCGGCAAGCAGCGGAAATACTACCGCATCACCCGCAAGGGCCGCGCCGAGCTGGCCAGCCGCACCGACGAGTGGGCCGCCTTTTCCAAGACGATAACCGCCCTGCTCATGGGAGCCACGGCATGAAACGCGTGGACGACCTGGTCCAGGCGGTGACCTACCGCTTTGGGCCGGATGCGGAGCTGCAGCGGGAAATCGCCCGCGAGCTCCGCGCGCACCTTGAGGATGCCGTCGCCGCCGCGCGCGCCGGCGGGATGGACGAGGCGCGCGCCGAGGAGACCGCTCTCCGCGCTTTCGGCGATCCAGAGGAGATCGGCGAGAAACTCTGGCAGGCCAATCGCCGCCGGATGCGCCTGCGCGCCGTGGCGAAGTGGACCGGCCGGCTCGTCCTGATGCCGGCGGGCATCCTCCTGGCGGTGTGGCTCTGCGCCGCCATGGTGGAGCTTGCGGGCGTGGTTCTCCTGGCTTCTGAGCTGAGTGGAAGTTTTTCTTTTGTCGGCCCCGTAAAGGCGTTCCTGCCGAATAAGCTGAATCCGGAACTGTACCCTCCTCATGTTGCAGCCCGAAACGGCCTGAAGGAAGACGAGCGGTTGCTGCTGGAAGCAAATCAGTTCGATGAAAGCCCGTCTCAGAGCTTAGAGAGATGGGAGAAATTGGTTTACTTTCATCCGAACAATCCGGTCTACCGCGCGCGTCAGTACGTCGCGTTCCTCTCCAGCTTACGGGCCAGTAACGTTGATACGCTTGCGCCTTCCGACAAGAACTTCGCCCAGGCAAAGGCGATTCTCGACGCGGGCGAAAGGGCCGATCCGGACAACGCGTTCTGGAATTACATGAAGGCGGACCTGCTGATGTACAAAAGCGGAGCGGCGAAACAGGAAGAGGACCCTTCGTTCACCTTTACGCGCGCCGCCGGCAATCCAACAACCACCGCCCACGGAGAACGTCTCGTCTTCGCCGACCGGGCCTTGTTCGAGCGCGGCCTCGATGAATACCGGAAGGGCCTGACAAAGCCGTTTTACAAGTCTTATGCAATGGAATCACAGGAAGAGTTGCTATCCCTTGAAAAACCGCCGACTACGTTGCGGGAAGAGCTCTCTCTGATAGCGCGATGGGCGGCCATACTGCTCCCCGACCTCGCCTGCATGAGAAACGTGTCGCGCGGCGTCATGGCCTACGCTGCATTGCTCATCAAGGAAGGGCATCCGGAGGAAGCCGAAACGTTGATCCGGATGGCCCCCATTGGCGGCGAGCAGGTCGGGGCCGCGAGCAGGACGCTAATTGACCTCCTCGTGGCCAATGCCATGCGGCAAATTACGTTGCGCCAAGGCGCGGCGCTGTACGAACGATTGGGGAACCACGGTCTGGCGGACCGGGCGCTGGCGCTGGCCCGAAAAGAGTCCCAGCAAGAAGGGAGTTTCCTCCAGCGCATTGACCCGAATGCAGAAGAGTTCAAGTTCGTCGCTGCGCGGACGGGATTCTTAGGCGATTTGACGTTCCCGCCGTTCGTGCCGTTGGCGGACCTTTCGATCATAACCGATCTTCAGCGGGCCGAGCGCTTTTTAGCCGAGCGCGCGGCGCTGGGCTGCCTGGCGCTGCTCTATTTGATCGCCGTCGGCTGGCTGGGCATCCGGACCTTGTGGAGTCTGTGGCGCCACCGCAAGGACACGACCGGGCCAAAGCTCCACTTCATCGGCTGGCGGCGGCTCGGCTGGATTGCGCTGATCGCCGTGGCGCTTCCGCTGGCGGCGTACGCGATTCTCACGCGCGCGTTCGCCGGCGGCAGCGCGCACTATGGCATCAACTACCAGCTGCTGCGCGTGGCGCTGGAAATGGGCGGCGCGATGCTGCTGATCTTCGGCCTCTCGCTGTTCCTGGGCCAGCGCGCCGCGACGTTCTCCTGCCGCGCCGCGGGCATCAGCGACCGCGCCGAGCTCCGCATGAGCGTCCGGCGGAGCCTGCTGCCTGTCCTCGTCGTGTGCTTCCTGCTCGTGGGGATCGTCTCGCAGGCGTATCTGCGCTACGGCGAATCTTCGGCCGTGAAGGCCCTCTCGCAGCCCGGCCGGCGGCCGTTCCTCGACGAGATGAATTATGTCGCATGGAAGGACTACAAAGACTACCTGCGCGCGCTGCCGGACCACGGCGCGCTCCCGGCTGACGAAATCCGCCGGTGAACGGAAGGCGGCGGATTTTACCGCGAAGGGGCGTAAGAGACGCAAGAAAGACGATGGACCAGGGACGATGGACGATAGAACTCTGGCGTCTCTTGAGCCTTTTTGCGACTAAACTTCAAGCCTTCGGCACTGCGTCGTCGGGCTGACGGCAAGCGCCTTGGCCGCGCGTACTTTCGTACACCTCGCTGTGTCATTTCACACAAACCCGCCAAACATGCGGCCGGCCATTCTGACAAACCCGCGAAAAACCGACGCTGCGGCAATGACCGGCGACGGCACGGCCTTTGCTGATCTCCGAATGGAAGCAAGAAGTTTCTCTTGAAGGAGGCGGACATGAACCTCATCAGTTTCGGCGGAAGGACGTTGAGCGCGGTGGCGCTGGCCGGTGTAATCGGAGGCGGTATTTGGCTGTTCGGCTGCGGGCGAAACGACACCGCGGCGCAAGGCGCATCGTCCGACCCGAGCCCGGCCAGTGCGCCCGCGGCGACCGCGTCTGACGCCAAAGCCACGGTCGGAACTGCGCAGACTAACTGTCCGGTCATGGGAGGCAAAATCAGCAAGGCGATATTCGCCGACTACCGGGGCAAGCGAGTTTACTTCTGCTGTGGCGGCTGCCCGGCAGTATTCGCCAAGGATCCGGCGAAGTACGTCAAAGCGCTGGAGGACAAGGGCGTCGTTCTCGACAAGACCCCGCAATAGTGAGCGGCCGCGTCAACAGCAGGAGATTCATGACATGTGGAAAGTCACGGCCGTCGTCGCGTTCGCGGGCGCCGTGCTCTGCGGCTGCATCGGGCCGAACCCGTACCGAAGCGTTGACCTGAAGCACGACCTGGATCAAGCGGCGCTGGCGCGGTACGAAAGCGAATGGAAGGCGTTGCAGGCAACCGGGCACGCCGAGCCGATGGTCCGGATCGAGCACAGCAACTGGTGGCCGCTGGGACTGATCGCCTATCACCGGGACTGTTCCGTCACGCGCATGGATACGCCCAAAGGCCCGGTCTACCATGTCATGAGCGGGCATGGGTTCGGCCCCTTGAGCGTTCTCTACGCCGTTTCAACCGACGCCACGTACACCGCCGCGGGCGAGCGCGTGAACTGGATGCGGATGCAGACCGCGCTGACCGGCTGCCTGGTCATGGGCCACGAGACCGACGCGAAGCTCTCCGACGGCCGCGAGGAGTGGTCCTCTTCCTGGATGCTGATCCACCACGTCTTCAACATCCACGCCATGGACGGCCACACGTACTACTCGCTCTTCACCATGCCCAACGCGATCGGGGTTGATCCATGAGCGGCGTCGGCCGGCTGCGGCTGCTGACGCCGGCGCGAACGCTCGGGCCGTTTATCGCGGGCCGGAACTGCGGCTCGGCGGGAAGATCAGCCGTCGGTCACTTGTTGAACTGGAAGTGCTTCCTGCGGAACAACTTGACGCAGGCGTTCACGGCTTCCGCGTCATAGCGGGTGCCCTTTCCGCCGGCGATTTCCTGCAACGCCTTGCCGATGCCGAGCGCGGCTCGATAGGGGCGATGGGAGCACATGGCCTCGACGACGTCGGCGACCGCCAGGACGCGGGCTTCGAGGATGATTCTATCGCCTTTCAGGTGATTCGGATAGCCGGAGCCGTCCAGCCGTTCGTGGTGTTGGAGCGTCGCCTCGGCGACCGGCCAGATGAAGTCAATCTTCTTGAGGACATCCGCTCCGAACTGCGGGTGCGTCTTGATGATGCCGAACTCGTGATCGCTGATCTTGCTCGGCTTGGCGAGGATTTCGGCGGGCACGGCGATCTTGCCGATGTCGTGGACATAGCAGGCGATGCGCAGGCCCTCGATCCGGTCCTCGGGCATTCCCATTTCGGCGAACATGGCGCAGGCGAGTTGCGCGACTTGCCGCTGGTGGCCGGCCGTGTACGGATCGCGCAGCTCCAGCGTCGAGGCGATCGCCTGGATGCTGCCGTCCATCATCTGTTCCAGTTTCCGGGCGCCGTCCTTGAGCCGCTGCTCCGTCTCAACGCGATCGGTGACGTCGAATATGAAGTGGACGTAGCCGGTGATCCGCCCGTCTTCGCGCATCGCGTCCACCACGGTTTCCAGCCAACGGTCTCCCATCCGCCAGACGAGCCGCTCTTTGAGGCCGCTCTTCCGCATGCGGACCGCCGGGCAGTTGTCTATGCGCCGGCACGTCGTGTGAGCGACTTCCCAGCAGGGACGCCCGATGACCTCAGCCGAACGCTTCCCCAGAAGCTTCAGAAGCGCCGCGTTGCACAGCAGGATGCGGCCTTCCTTGTTGCAGAGAAAAATGCCTTCGCTGAGGGCTTCGAACGTCGCATGCCAGAACTGGATGAATTCCTGCAACGCTTTTTGCGGATGATGCCCCGGTCCGCGCGCCTGCTTCCTCACCATGGTCTCCTTGCAACCCACGAGAGCTTCTCCCTAAGACACCTGCACACAAGCCGCCAAGCCGCGCGCAGCGAAACCGGTCAGCTCGCCGCGGGAATCAGCTCCTTGATGCGCTCGCGGATTTTGATCGAGTTGGGGCATTTGCTCTCGCAAGCGCCGCAGAACGTGCAGTGATCGGGCCGCGCCTCTTCCGGGAGCGCCTTGAGCGCATCTCGCGCCCAATCATGGAGTTGGAACGCCTTGTCGTGCTGCCAGATCTCCATCAACTGGGCCACGTTGAGCTTCGCCGGACAGCCGGCGCAGTAGTTGCAGAACGTGCAGAAGCGCCCGCCGGCTTTCTCCCGCAGGCGGTCGAGTCCCGCGCACATCTGCTGGAAGTTCTCCTCTTTCGGCTCGAACTTCCCGACGCAGGCGACGTTCTCCTCGAGCATCTGCAGCGTGTTCATGCCGGAGCAGGCGGTGCTGATGTTCGGGTTCGAGAGGACGAATCGCAGCGCGATCGCGGGCGTGGGCAGGTCGAGGCCGATCGCCTCGCGCAAAGCCGGCGACGGACAACTCAGCACGCCTCCGGCCACCGGCGTCATCGCGATGACGCCGACGCCGAGTTCCCCCGCGCGCTGGATCGCCGGCTCGTACGCGCGGTTGATCATGTTGTAGGGCACCGTGAAGCTGTCGAAGAGGCCCGTCTCCGCCATCTTGATCACATTCTCCGGCAGGTCGTGCCCGGTGAACCCGATGTGCTGAACGAGGCCCTCGTCCTGCGCCCGGCGCAGCGCGTCGAGCGCGCCGCCGCGCCTGAGCAGGTACGGGAAATTCTTCCACTGGATCCAGCCGACCTGGTAGAACTTGAAATGCGAAAGTCCGAGGATGTCGAGCTGCAGCTCGATCTCTTTGCGAAACGAGTGCGCGGTGGTGTCCGGGCCGAGGCCGCTCTTGCCGGAGACGATGACGCGGTCGGTCTTGCCCTTGACTCCCGGCGCCGTGCGGTGCTGACAGGTGCCGCCGAGGTAAAAGCGCGTGGTCTCGAAGTAGTTGACGCCCAGCTCGATCGCGCGCGAGAGCAGCTTCTCGTTGAGCGGCGGATCGTCCGCCAGGCGCATGCAGCCGAACGACAGGGCCGAGACCGAAAGGCCGGTTCGCCCCAGCGGCCGGTACTTCATTGTCTCGTCATTGCGGATCAACGGCTCGGAGTTCGCGATTGCGACAGTAGCCATTCGGCGCCTCCTGGAGTGATTCGCGAGCGGAAGAAGGTTCGGATACGATCCCGGCCGGCGATGGGCGCGACCGACAGGCCTTCATTCTACCAGAATGAGCGGACGTGGCAACCCCGAATTCCTAAGTTTGGCAACTAACCTCACTTACAACGTTACAATTGCGCCTATTGCGAGACGCGCGACGGGGTTGTCGTTTCGCTTTCTGAAGTCAGGTAAAAAGCGTATACTTTCAAACGTACGAATACAAAAGCAGGTGGCAGAAAAAAGGAGGGCACGAGGTGGGCAACTTCAAGACGCTTGCGCGCGCGGCGGTATTGCTTTCGGCTTTCCTCGCGGGCGGCTTGGGTTACGCGGCCGCCTCGCCATCTGCGGCCCCGGCCGCGCCGGCCGCTCAGCCGCTGAACTGGCCGCGCACCTTTCAGCAGGGCCCGGACACTCTCACGATGTACCAGCCGCAGATCGAGAAGTGGGACGACACGACCATCACCTTCCGCGCGGCCATCGCGATCGAGCCGGCCGAGGGCGCTGAGCCGGTTTACGGCATGGTGCGGACCATCGCCAAGGCGGACGTGGACAAGGCATCGAACATGGTGACGCTTCACGATTTCCAGATCGTCAAGGTCTCCTTCCCGACCGCGCCCGAGAGGGACATTTCGTACCTGGCGATCCTCAACCAGCAGTTGCCGACCCGCGCGAAGGAGATCTCGCTCGACCGGCTCGAAGCCAGCCTGGCCGTATCGGAAGCGGTCAAGAAGCAGCGCGGGCTGGGCGTCAAGAACGATCCACCGCGCATCTTTTTCAGCACGCATCCGGCGCTGCTCGTGCTGGTGGATGGCGCCCCGGTGCTCCGCCCGTTCGGCGGCGCCGAGCGCGTCATCAACACGCGCGCGCTCATCGTGAAAGCCGGCGGCAACTTCTACCTTTCGGCCCTGAACTTCTGGTACCAGGCGCTCGACATCGCCGGCCCATGGTCTCCGCTGGCCCGACCGTCGGACTTCCTCGCGCAGATGCGGCAGGCCGCCGGCGAGCAGGTGGACCTGATCGCTCCGGCGGCGGACGCCGCGCCGCCCGCGGCCCCGCCGGCGCTCTTCGTCAGCACCGTCCCCGCTGAATTGATCCAGACCGATGGACCGCCGCAGTTCATCCCGATCGCGAACACCGCCCAGCTCCAGCCGGCTGAACTGACCCAGGCCGACGGAACCCCGCAGTTCATCGAGGTCGCGGACACCGCCCTGCTCCAGGCGCAGAACAGCGACGACGCCATCTTCCTGGATAGGCAGACCGGGGAGTATTTCGTCCTCATCTCCGGCCGCTGGTTCAAGTCGGCGTCGCTCGACCGCGGACCGTGGCAATTTATCTCCTCGCGCGAGCTGCCGGCCGACTTCGCCAAGATCCCGCCGGACAACCCGCGCGCGAACGTCCTAGCCTCCGTGGCCGGCACGCCGGAGGCGCACGAGGCGCTCATCGCCGACGCTATCCCGCAGACCGCCGCCGTCACGCCCGGCCCGGCGGACCTGAACGTGCCCTATGACGGCGCCGCCGACGGCGCCCCGCAGTTCGCGCCGGTCCAAGGCGTCCCGAGCCTGCAATACGCCGTGAACGCCTCGCTCCCGGTGATCGAGTCCGCGCCCAATGCGTTCTATTGCGTGCAGAACGGCATCTGGTTCGCCGCCCCGAGCGCCGCCGGACCGTGGATGGTCGCGACGGCGGTGCCGCCCGCGATCTACGACATTCCGCCTTCCTGCCCGCTGCACTACGTCACCTACTGCCGCATCTTCGCCGTCACGCCGGAAGCCGTATACGTCGGCTACACGCCCGGCTATCTCGGCGCCGTGACCTCGGCCGACGGCGTGGTGGTCTTCGGCACCGGTTACTGCTATCCGCCGTGCGTCGGGCTCGTGTGGACCCCGCAGCCGTGCACGTACGGCTTCGACGCGGGCTTCGAGTGCGGGCCGGACACGGGATTCGATTTCGGGTTCGGTGAGGACAACTTCGGCGGCGGATGCCTTGCGCCGTATTGGGGACCTTTCGATTGGGGATGGCGGCATCACTTCAACTACAGCCGCATCGGCGTCAATCACGTGAACCTTTACCATCATTGGGGCGGCAAAGTCGTCTCGATCCGGCAGCACCCGGCGCACGCCGGCGAGGAGGAAAACGCGCGGCTCCATCCGGAGGCGCGGTTCAACCCGTACTCCGCCCGGCCGACGGCCGTCCAGCACGGTCCTGGGGAGCATCAGCCGGCCGCGAACGCCGGCAAACTCGATTGGAGCGCCAACGCCAAGCCGCGTCCGGAGATTTCCACCTCCGCGGCCGCGGCCGCGGATGCGAATCGCCGGGCGCAGGTCGCCAGGGTGAACAACGTCTTCGTCAGCGCGACAGGCGAAATCTACCGCCGCGCCTCGGCGACCGAGCCGGGTGCGCACGCGGAGTCGGGCGAGCCCTCGCGCGAAACACGCGCGCGTGAACCGGGCGCAGCGCAAGGTGAAGCCCCGGCGCTCGGGCGCGAACTGCCCCAACCGGCCCAATGGCAGCAGCACACCGCCTCCGGCTGGCAGCCCGCCGCGCAGAGCCCGTCATTCCGTCAAGCCGCCCCGGAGTTGAACCGCGAAGCCGCCGCGCGTGACATCGGCGAAAGACGCGCCGTCAGCGGTCCGGCCAGGGCCGAGGCGCCGCCGAGCATCCCGCCCGCGCCGAGCCGTCCGTCCGCCCCAACACCCGGCGGCGCGCCACGGCGATAACAGGACCAGCGGCGACCACGACCGGCCGAAAAACGAACGACGGGATGTCGGTAGCAGGAGCTAAAATGGGTGGCTGCTCCTAAAGCCTATTCAATAGCCCTAGATCCCCGCTTTCGCGGGAATGACATGAACATCCGTTTCCCCACTTATCGCATGGACGATCTAACTATTCGGCGTTGCTCTCGCATGAGAAATCGTTTCGCACACCTGTTAGCCGGATTATAGTGCAGAGCGAGTTCGGCCGCTCTTGCCGCCCGGACGTTTCTTCCTATGCCGGAAAGCCTCATGGCTTCAGCAATCCAGCAATTGCTCAAGTTGCCATTGTTTCGGGCAACGTCCTTCGGGGCGGATATGTACTTCCGTCTCTTCTTGAGGACATCCTGGGCCTGTCGGAACTTCCCGAGTTCGTAAAGGGATTCGCCAAGCGCCTCAAGCACCCAGGCTTTTCTCTCGTGAGATTCACGGGAATAGAGGCGCCAGGCTCTGGAGAGCCAGTGCAGGGCCTTCTCATACGCCTTCAGGTCCATGTATGCGATTCCGACGTGATAGTATACGGTCCGCAGTTCGGGATTAGGTCTTAGCGCCTGCATGTATAGCGACAACGCCTGCTTGCTGCGGCCCATTCGATGCAAGCAAATGCCTTCAAGGTTAAGAAGATATCCGTCGCGTTTGTGGCTTTGCCTCTTGAGCGCCTTGATACGGCGCACCGCCTGTGACGTACGCCCTTCACTTAGCAATTGGCAAATATCTTGATAGGTGTCGCACGGCTTGTCATCAAGTGCGATTCTATCTCGCATTGATATCAAGCCTCGGCGGTTGATCCGGAGCGCGGTGCAGCTTGACGCTCCGTGTGTGCAGGCGACGGAGCGGTCTGCGAAGGAGCCCCGCCGGCGGGCGCGGCTTTTTGCTGGACTTCGGGGCGGTGGAACCACCGGTCAAGGGTGCCGTTTGTCCACAGGACATAGCTCGTGACGGCCGCGGCGGCGAGCGCCAGGAGGATGACCCAGAGGGCGATCTTCGTCGTCTTCGACGCGGCGGCGTACGGGTCCTTGAGCATGCGGATGGAGCCCTTCGGCAGGTGAGCGGTCTTCGTGAGCGCCGCGCCGAACGGGATGTTGATCTTGACGCGGCCGTTGACGGCCCAGCCGTTCGCGTCGAGGATCGGCCCGAGGTTGCGCTTGCGCAGTTTGAACGCCGCGAGGATGACCGATACGGTGGAGATCACGACGAGGATGGCAAGGACCGCCAGCGGCATCTGCCACCACGTCAGCTTGAAGAACTCCGCCAGGAGCGTGGCGATGGCGCCGCCGATGGCGCCGACGGCCAGGCCGACCGCGGCCAGAATGCCGACCATTTTCGCAATGTCAAATGGCGGTTTCTGCGGCGGCGGCTGCGCTGCGGCCGGCGTCGCGCCCGGCGCAGCAGGCGTTTGCAGCGTCGCCTGGGCAGCTTGCGTGGCGGCGGCCATTCTCTCCTGCGCGGCCTGGTCGCGCGCCGCAGCGGCCTTCTGCATCTGCTCGCCGATCAGCCGGCCGAGCCGCTTGTAGGGCGACAGGATCCCCTGCCAGATGCTGATCGGCTTCTCGATGATCTTCGTAATCGTCGCGTCCCAGTCCCGGCCCTGACGGTCGTAGAAAATGCCGTTGCGCCCGACCATGAGGTTGTCGGAATCGCCGCCGGTGAAGGCCGCCGCGATCTGGAGTTTCTCGGGGACGTCCTTGCGGGTGCAGTCGCAATAGGCCAGGTAGGTCTCGCTCAGGCCGGCGAGCGCGGCGTGTTTGGCGGGGTCCTCGACCCGCACGCAGAGGTCGCAACTGCGGCCGTCGAGATATAGCGTGCCGACCTGGAAAATGGCCTTGCGCCGCCCGCTGTAGAAGTCGCGGAAGGAGACGAAGTTGCGCAGGAGCACGATCAGGTCGCGGTGGTAACGGACCAGGCGGTCCACGACGACGATCTGGTTCATGGTGGCTTCGAGCGATTTGTCCCTGGCGATGGCGGCGGCGAGAAGGGCGCGGGAATCGCCGGCGAGGATCTCGCGGACGCGCGCGAGGCCGAGCTTCTCGACCGGGGCGCCGGCCCGCGCGGCGAGCCACGCTTCGTAGGGGACGAATTTCTCGTTGATTTTCGCCCAGTCGTCGGGCGTCAGGCGCGGCGCTTGAGGCGCGATCAGCGGGACGACCACCTGGTGATAGAGCTTGGCGAGCGCGAGCGTCCAGGCCGGGTTGACGCCCGCGAGGAGCGGCAGCGGACGGTCCGGCTCGATCCGCGAGAGCGGGAACCCGCTCATCTCGCCGCCCGACGGCGAAAGCTCCCTGGCGGCGATCGCCTGGTACTCCGATTCGGCGCGGTTGAGCGCGGCGGCGGCGCGGCTGTCGAACGCGGCCAGCCGGCAGCGCGCGAAGTAGTCGTCCACCTTCGACCGGACCGACTTGACCGCCTCATACGCGTCCGCGGTCGCGTCGCCCAGCGGCAGGATCGTCGCAGGCTCGTCTTCGGCTTTCGCGCGCCAGTCGGAGAACGCCCGGAGTTCGCCGAAGAACTGGTCGAGCCTGGCCTGCGTGACGCCGGGCACGCCGCTGCGGTCCATCTCGCCGCCGACGCAGGCGATAATGTCGGCGATGACGGCGCGGGCTGCGGCGTCGTCCACCGAATCGGGCGGGATGACGCCGTCGCCGTTGAACTTCGTCTTGGCGAAGATCGCCGCCGTGTCGGTGGTGTCGGCGAGGCTGATCGCCGTGGCGTCGGGCTTGCCGAGGCTGGCGAGCACCTGCTTGGCCGCCGCGAGCAGTTGCGCGCCCTCGGGCGAGGCGGCGCGGATGGAGGACAAGGGCAGCGTCTCGGAGCCCTGGAGGATCTCGACCGGATCCTCGAGGACTTCGACGACCCAGGCGACCGCGGCGATGACCTCCGGCGCGCGGACGTGGCCGTCGTGGTCGGTGTCGAGCAGGTCGAGCGTCTTCGAATCGAACTCCAGGTCGTGCGTCGGGCAGCTTAGCGCCACCCAGAGTTTCTGGTCGAGGTCCTTGAGCGCGGCCAAGTCGGAGTTCTTGTCGAGCGTCACCTGGTCCACGCCGCCGGCGCGGAAGAATTTCCAGCGGTGCGCGGCGCGCGGCGCGGCGGAGTCCGATGCGTTCATGGCTGTCTCCTCGCGGACGGACGAAAGCCCGGTTCCCGCCGGATGAGCGGCTCAGAAGTTGATGCCGACGCCGAGGATGTACGCCGTGTCCGTGCGCTCCTGCCCGGCGGCGGGATTCGAGTCGTAATCAATCAGCACCTTGAAACTGGCGAAGATCGCCTTGTACAGGGCGGCGCGCAGCTCCGCGCTCGTCTCGAGCTTGTAGTTCGAGAACTTCTCCAGGTCGGGGTTGAGGCGGAAATCGTGCAGGAAGGTCAGCGTGTCGGTCAGCGCCCGGTCGAAGTGCCAGCCGATCTGCGCGACGATGGTGTCGTCGTTCCGGTCCGGATGGGTGTAGGACTCATGCATGCCGCCGAAGCTGAGATTGGTGTTGAAGTTCATCTTCTTCGATTCGACCCACTGATAGCCCATGCCCAGCGTGCCGATCGCGCGCCCGTCGAGGTTCGCGATGCGGTTCTTCATGTAATTGACATCCGCGAGCACAAAGAGCTGCTTGGAGACGAAGTAGTCGTACTCGACGTCCACGAACCACTTGTCCGTCGTGGTGCTCTGGATGTTGGTGCTGGGGTCCTCGGATTCCGCGTACAGGTAGTAGGCGTTCACGTTGATGCGGTCGTCCTCGGTGCGCCGCTCCAGGCTGGCGTCGCCGCTGGCGGTGGTCGAACGGGAATTGCCGGTGGTCTTGGTCGCGCCGAAGGTCACGTGCCCGGTCCATTTGACCTTGGGCTTCTCCGGCGGGTTCGCGGCGGCCAGGTCAGCCAGCGCCAGGTCCTGCGGCGCGAGGAGGCCGCCCGCCTGGACCGCGACCATGCCGTCCCCCGCGGCCGCGACTTTCTGATGAACGACGGTGCCGTCTTTGAACACCAGCAGGATCGGCTCATCCGTGGAGAAGGTCATCACTTTGGACATGTCTATGGTGACTTCGGCCATCGCGTCGGTCTTGATGCGGAGCTTGCCGTCGGCGAGCGACTCGATGATCCCCGTCACCCGGTCGCCGTTCTTCAGGACCACCACGTCGGCCGTCGCGACGGAACCGCAGACCGCCAGGATGCCGAGTGCGATGAGCATGGACCGCATCGTTTTCCCTCCAACAGATGCCGCCGGCGAAGTCAGTCCAGGAAAAGACGCCCCGCCGATAATGGCCGGCTGATGAGCCCGCAATCCGGCCTGCGAGTATTCTACGGATTTTCCGGCGGCATGCAAGCCGAATCCGGCCGAGCATTCGGCATTCCGTATTCCGCATGGGCGGTGCTATTCGGGCTCTGCGGCCTTCGGCTTGTCGGTCCTGGGCTTGAGCCATTCCACCTGCCGGGCTTCGTAGTAGCCTTCGCTGACGTACACGAAGTGCGTCACGAAGACTTCATCGCCGAGGAGCATCGCGAGGACCGGCTTGTCGGCGTCGCGGCTGATGGCGCGCACGGGCGCCCCGACGGCGGCCACCAGGGCGACCGGGCCCATGCCCAGGTTGCTCAACTGGCACGCGCTGGAATGGACCAGGCGGATCGTATAGACGGGGTTCCAGAAGCCGCGGACCTTCGCGGCGCCCGGCGCGGCGTTCATCTTGTTCTGGAGCGGGGTCACCACGTCCTGGTCGGCGCTCAGCACCGGCGCCCAGTTCGACAGGTCGCCGAGGTTGAACGGAGGGAGAGCGGCGATCTGCCGGACCGCCTCGGTGTGCAGGACGTCCTTCTGAGGCGCCAGGATGCGCTCGGCAATCGCGGTGGTCGCCGCTTCGAGTTCCTCACGGGTCATGTTGTCCACCTTGCCGATCAACTCGCGGTAAGCCGTCTGGCTGTAGTTCGCCCACAGATCGTCGAAGGTCATCACGGGTTTGGCGTCGTCGGCGGCCAGCGCGAGCCCGCACAGAACGACGCCCGCCGCAAGCGCCCACGCCGGCGGCCGATGGATTTTCATCGCGGTTCCTCCGAAGTTCGGATTTGCCCGGTACGGAGGCGATCCCAATCGCCCCGCTGCGCCCCTGCGCGATCAGCCCTTTGCGACGGCGCTGGATTCGAAGACCAGCCGGACGTGGCCGATCTCGATCTCGTCGCCCGGCCGCAGCGCAACGGAGCTGATCGGCCGCCCGTTGACTTGCGTGCCCAAGTGCCCGCCGAGATCGCGAAGCACGAAACGGCCTTCCTGGAGTTCGATCACGGCGTGCTCGCTGGAGACGCGGTGATCGTCAATGCAGACCTGGCTGTTCGGATCGCGGCCGATGCGGGTCTGCTTTCCGTCAATCTCGAAGAGCGCGCCGCGCGGCAGGCCGGCGGTCGCCACGAGCCGGGCGCGCGGCTGAGCCGCCGCGCCCTCCTGTCGGAGGCCGGCGTCGCGCGCGGCGGCGGAGACCGCGACGCCATGCCGCCGGAAGGCGTACCAGATTTCTTTGCGCAGGTCGCTCTGCACCACCGGCGCGGACTCGTAGTTGTCCACCCACACCTGCAATTCGTAGGCAAGAGCGTTCTCGCGAAAATCCATCAGGTGCGCGGCCGGGGCCGGCCGCGTCAGGACGCCTTCCACGCGCGCGGCCGCTTCCAGCAGGGCATGCGCGGCGAGTCCGGGCGGCGTATCGTCCGCCACGGTGATGCAGATCGTCAGCAGGTGCAGCGAAGACGGCTGGTTGAAGTTCAGGATAGGCGCCTGGACGATGACGCAGTTGGGGATCTCCACCAAGTCGCTCTGCCGGGTGCGCAGGCGCGTCGAGCGCCACCCGATCTCAATCACCTCGCCTTCGGCGTCACCGATCTGGACCCAGTCGCCGACTTCGAACAGCCGTTCGGCGCTGACCAGCACGCCGGACATCAGGTTGCCCAGCAGCGACTGGACGCCCAACCCGATGACGAGGGTGACGATGCCGGAAGTGACAAAGATGGGCGTCAGGCTCAGGTCGGGAAAGGACCACATCAGCAGCAGGAACAGGCCGAGGAATCCCGCGAACAGCAGCACGAAGGTGCGGATCAGCGGCGGCAGGCCCGCGCGCGTGCGCTGGGCCTCCGAGGGAATCGCCGCCTTCGACACCAGGTACAGCAGACTGACGAAGAGCATGAAAACGAACAGGAACCGGGCGAAGTGATACAGGTTCTCGACGCTCGAATGGTTCGCCTGCATCATTCCCAGCCAGACCGCTCCGCTCAACACGACGAGGATCGGCATGAAAATGGCGGGGCTCTTGAAGAGCTTGCGGCTCAGCAGCAGGCGCGTGATCAGGATGCCGGCAAGAAAAATGACCGTGGGCACGATGATCATCAGGACCGGCTCGTAGGGATTGCCGGACTGCACCGGCCCCTCAGCCGCTTTCTCCGCACCCTGAGCCAGGGCCACGCCGCCCTGCAGGGCCAGGGCGAGGACCGCCAAAACGGTCGCCGGCGTCGAAAGCACCGCGGAATCTCTCATGCCGCATCCTTGAAGACGATCACCGGTCCGCGTTCAGGCGCTTGCGCGCGGCCGCTGCACGCGGATCGTCGGGGAAGTCACGGACAAAGCGCGCGTACATCTCCTGCGCGGCGGCCTTGTCCTTGAGCTTGCCATTGTAGAGCTCGGCCGCCTGGAACAGCGGGTCCGCGCCGTTGGCCGGCTCGCGCTCGGAAAGGCGGACGAGAGCGTCCGTCGCCGTCTTCCAGTCATTCAGGTCCGGCTGCTGACAAACCTCCGCGATGAGCTGCAGGGCCGGCGACACCTGCTGGCTCTTGGGATAGTCCGAGATGAGCTTGTTCAGCTTATTCACCAACTGCTGCTGCTCGGGGGCGTAGTAGCTCGAGGAGAATGTCCCGTGCTTCTTCAAGGCCTTCCACTCGAGCTGGCAGTTCTCCATCCGCTCGGCGAGGAGCGCGTCCTCTTCGGCCTGCGCGTCTGCGGCTGCGGCCGCTGCGGCGGTTGCCGCGGCGCTCGGAGGGGTTGGGGCGTGGCGCCTGTGAATGAGAAACGCGGCCGCGATGGCGATCACCAGGACGGCCGCGCCTCCGGCGATCGCGTAGCGCCGCGCCAGGGAACGCCAGTCACGGACCGGCGTCGGACCGGATTTGCTCTGGGGCTTCAAGTGCCGGCCGGTAATCCGGCCGAGATCGGCCTTGATTTCGGCGGCGCTCTGGTAGCGGTCGGCCGGCGATTGCGCCAGGCATTTTTTGACGACCTCGTCGAACCCGATCGGCGCCTGGTGGTTGACAAAACTGGGCAGCTTGAAATGACCGATCGGCAGACTGCCGGTCAGCAGCTCGTAAAGCACGACGCCAAAAGAGAATATGTCGGTGTGGACCGTGACCGTGTGCGAGTTGAGACGCTGTTCCGGCGACATATAATTGATGGTGCCGAGCGCGACGTTTTCCCTCGTGAGCGTGGAGAGTTCCGAGCCGGTCGCCTCGATCGCCGCAATGCCGAAGTCGGAAATCTTCGCGCGCCCGGTCTCGTTGTCCACGAGGATGTTCGAGGGCTTCAGGTCGCGATGGATGACCCCTTTCGCGTGCGCGTACTCGAGCGCATCGCAGATCTGCACAGCGTAGTCGAGCGCCTGGACGACGGAAATCTTCCCTTCCCGGATCAGCCGGTCGAGGCTCACGCCATTCACGAATTCCATGACGATGAAAAGCGTTTCGCCCTCTTTGCCGCGGTCAATGACCTGGACAATGTTGGGGTGATTCAGTTGCGCGGCGATATTCGCCTCGCGGTCGAACCGCGCCAGCAGTTCCTCCGTGCGGGCGAACCGCTCCGGCAGCACCTTGATCGCCACGGTGCGGTTGAGCGACGGCTGCAGCCCTTTGTAGACGATGGCCATGCCGCCCTGGCCGATCTGCTCGAGCATCTCGTAATGCCCCAGCATTCGCGTTGCCGGCCGCTCGGCGTTGGTCTGCTCTTCCACCATCGTTTCCCCTGACGGACGCGCAGGCAGGCCGGCTACTCCCGGCCGACACAACCCGCTTGCGCCCCTCTTACTATTATCCGCCCGCCCGGCGGCGTGTCAAGCTTCTTCCGGAATGCGCGCATGGCCTCAGGGCGCGCGGGGCCGCGCGCGGACGCATCGTTTCCCAGAACAGCGCGAGGAAGCCCGTCACACGGCTCTGTCGCTGCGGGCAATTGACAAGCGGCGGTCTAACGGTCACAATTCGCCACTGATGACTGCCCGGCATGTGGACGGCTTGTCCGTGGTCTGTGCGGCAGGTCGCGTGAAGGGCGGCAGCCGGAAAATTCCTGTCAAGGAGAACTCGCATGCGTTGCGCACTGACGGCCCTCTTGCTGGCGTGCCTGCTGGGAGCGGGAAGCAAGCCGGTTTTCGCCCAGGAAGATGCCAAGGCCAAGGCGCATCTCGCCGCCGCTACGGAATTGTTCCAAGCCATGCAATTGGACAAGACGGTCGCGCAAACGATAGACAGTGTGATAGAGGCGCAAATCAAGGGGAACCCGCAGCTTGCGCCTTACCGTTCGGTGATGCAGGATTTTCTTCGCAAGTACATGGGCTGGGACGGCATCAAGGACGAAATGGCCCAGCTTTACATGGACGAGTTCACCACCGAGGAACTCAGAGATATCACCGCCTTTTACAAGACGCCTACCGGCCAGAAAATGGCCCTGCGCCTTCCCACGCTGACAACCAAGGGGGCCGCCATCGGCCAGCAGCGGGTCCAGGAACACATGGGGGAACTGCAAGAAATGATCGCGAAGAAAAAGGCGGAACTGGGCGACAAATAGCGGTTTTCCCAATTATAAGGAATCACTGACATGTGGGCCCTCGGCGTCTATGCTGGAGAATCCCCGCTCAAGTTGCGACCGGCGCCGAAGGCGGCCAACCCGGTGTTGACGCCTGCGGATGTCACGGATATGAAGGTGGATGCCGTCGCCCACCCCTTCATGGTGATCAAGGACAAGCGGTATTACGTGTACTTCACAGCCAAGGACCTGAAATCCGACAAGGGCGGCATCGCGCTGGCGGAGAGCGGCGACGGCGTGAAGTGGAAATTCCGGCGGACCGTCATCCGCGAGCCGTTCGTTCAGTCGTACCCGTACGTCTTCGAATGGCGCAACGAGTACTACCTGATTCCGGAAGCCCACACGGAGACGTCGCTCCGGATGTACAAGGCGACGGCGTTTCCGGACGAGTGGAAGTGCGTGGGAAGCCTTTTAGAGGGCGACGTGCCTTTCAGAAGCCCGACGCTGGCGCACTACAAGGACCTGTGGTGGCTGTTCACGTCGCTTGCCGGGGACGACACGCTGCGCCTCTTCTACGCTCCCGATTTCAAAGGGCCCTGGAAGTTACACCCGCTCAGCCCCATCGTGAAAAAGGACTTGCGTAGCGCCCGGCCCGCCGGCCGGCCTTTCCTGCTCGACGGAGCTTTTTACCGCTTGGGGCAGGACTGTTACCCGACCTACGGGCGAGCCGTACGCGCGTGCCGGATCACCGACATCAGCGCCACGACGTACGCCGAGGAGGTGCTGGAGACGCCCGTGGTCGAAGCCTCGGGAAGCGGCTGGAACTCCCAGGGGATGCACCACGTTGATGCGCAGCGGACGGCTGCGGGACAGTGGATCGCGGTGGTGGACGCGGTTAGCGCGCAGTGAGCGGGGACTGGTTCTTCATATCCTAGAATCGGCGAACAATCACCTGATTATTGGCTGTTTTTTAGGGGCAACCATGGACTGTGCACAGCTATTTAATGGCGGGTGACTGCTCTAACGATTAAGGTTCCAAATGAGCGTGTAAACAGGGGCAATACGATGAACTGGGGTAATACGCCTTTTCTGTTTAGCGACAAGCCACACACTATTGCCACTAGCGATGACTTCCTGTTAGTGATCCCTCAAGGCATTCTTACGAAACAACAGCTTCTTGCCCACTACGCAAGCGCAGGCTCATTTCCATCGTATTTCGGGCATAACTGGGATGCTCTGGAAGAGTGTTTGGGAGATTTGTCATGGATAAGGCCACAGCGCATCCTCATTGTCCACGAGGATTTACCTTTAGCGAATGATGACCAACAGTGCCGTGTCTATCTGGATATATTGGCGGGGGCGGTCGAACTCTGGAACGGCGACAAGAGTCACGGGATGTTGGTCGTTTTTCCTTCCACTTTTTTAGCCGCAGTCTCCCCGTTAGTCAGCAAAAATCGAAGATAGGATTCATGGACTCGGCTCGGATTTCCGGGGGCACGAACTCTCGCTTGACATCGCCACAGCGTTGAGGACAATACGTCCCCTTTTCTCCGCGATTCGATCCGGCTCATCACGGCCCTCAGCACAGGACCATTACGCCGGCCAGGTTAGACTGGAATGAGTACTTGAGCATCCAGGACTCCAGCCTGGAGTGCCTGATCCAGAGTCAGGTGCATTAGCATCGGCCGTCCGGCCGCTGGCCGGAGGTCCAAACGTGGCTGCGAATTCCGGATCGAAAGCCGGGCCGACGAGCGGTTATTCCGCCGCCGAGACGATTTCGATGGGGATCGCGGGCAGGTTGCCGTAGGAGCGGCCGCGCCTGGTGACGACGGCTGGGCGGCCTTGACCGCCGGGGACCGCTTCGAGCGTATAGGCCTCGACGATCAGGTTGTCGGTGTAGCCGGGTTTTTCGCCGGCGGGGTCGGCGGCGGCTTTCAGGGTGAGCGTCAGGCCACCCTTGACGACGGCGATCTCGCCGACGCTCAGGCCTTTGGGCGGCTCGACGAGATCGAAGCGCGTCTCGGCGATCGCCACGTACGGCGGACAGTTGACCTGGATCTGGGTCTCGCCGCCGGCGGGAATTTTGACGACGCTGGCGGCCTGGGGGAGCACGAAGGTCGGCCCTCCGTTTCCGGCAACCGTGGCCAGGAGTTCCTGCGCGGGGACCAGGTGCCAGTACGCGAACGCCTGCATCTCGTTGTCGGCGGGAACGGCTGCGCGGGTGACGGTTGCGCCGGCGATCTCGGCGCGGCCCACGACGCGCAGCGCGGTGGTCCGCTGCGGCGGTATCCGCGCCGGGGTCAGGGTCATGCGCACGCTGTCGCGCCCGTGCGGGATGACGTTGCCGCTGAGTTTGAAGCCGGCGGGAGCGCCGTCCAATGCGATTTCAATATCGCCGTCGAACCCGTCCTTGCGGATGGCGTAGACCCAGACCGGGGTGGCGCGGCCGGCGAGCAGGTTGATGGCGGAAGGCGATATCCGCAGGGCGAAATCCGGCTGCGGGGCGCTGATGCGCAGGCGATAGACGTGCGCGTCGCTTCCGGCATTCTCCGCGTCGGTCAGCCAGACGTAGTAGGTCCCGTCGGCGGGCAGCTTGGCGCACAGCCAGGAGTCGGCCTGGTGCGTGAGCAGGCCGCACTCCTTGTCCGGGTAATCGTCGTTCCACGCGAGCACTTTCCCGGCCGCGTCCGTGAGGCGCAGGAACGAGTCGAGCGGCGAGCCGAGCCTGCGGGCCTGGACTTCGGCGACGACCTCGTCTCCGCCGCGGCCCTCGAACCGGAAGACATTTGCGTCGCCGGGGCGCTCGATGCGGCCGTTGACGACGATCGGCAGGGTGACCGGCTGCGCGGTCTGAGCGGTGCTGTTCGGCTTGACTGACCGGCACTCGGGCAGCGGGTCCACCGCGTACAGGACGTCGTTTGAGACGGCGTCATTGCCGCGCCACGCGGTCTGCCGGATGCCGGCGCCGCCGGGCTCGGTATCGAGCGTCAACCGGCTCTCCGGCAGGTTCCAGCCGCTGATCGCCGCCGACGCGGGGACTCCGGCTTGCCCGCCGAGCGGGAAGACCTGCGTGATGAACGGCTGCTCGCCGATGGAGACGCGATAGACGAAGTCCTCGCGGCCGCGATAGATCGAGTCGCGGACTTCCAACTGGTATTCCGCGTCCGCCGGGACTGCGTAGAAGAGGACCGGGTCGGGATCGAAAAGGTAATGGTCGGTGCAGGCCAGTTGCCGGCCCTGGGCGTCGTACAGGGCGATGACGGCCTGGAACCAGCCGGGGACCGCGTCGGCCATGTAGGGGATCAGGTGGCGCGCCTGCGCGCGGACGACCAGGCGCTGCCCGCTCCGCGCGCTGAAGCGAACGCGGTCCACTTCGGCGGGCAGGATCTGCCCGTTCACGAGCGCGGGCAGCGCCAGCGGCGTGGCAGGGTTGAGGTCCTTCTGGTCGTACTCGCGGACCGAGCCGACCTGGAAGCACATCGGGTTGGTCAGCCCGACGGGCGCGATGAGCCGGAGTTCGCGGTCGCCGGGCGTCGCGTCGGGATCAATCATCAACTGGATGATCACGCGCTCGGCGATGGAGTTCTTGGTCGTCTGCTTCTTGTTGGGATCGAGGAACTCCCGGGCCACCAACTGAAGGTCGCTTTCGCTGAGATCGTCCAGGCTGTCGAGCAGAGGATCGTTGGGCAGCCGGACGGCTCTGGTATTGGGGACCTCCGGCACGGTGGCGCCGGAACGCTTCAGGCGGATTTCGTCGAGCCTTCGCCGGAGTTCCATCATCTGCGCCCGGTTGAGCGGCCTCAAGCGGCCCATGTAGCGGATGCCGGCGAGGCGCACGCCCTCGCCGGAGACGTAGACGCCGGTGATGTTCTGAAGGTTCTGGCCGCCGACGGTGACGGAGAAAATGTCGCCGGCGCGCCCGCCGGCGGGATAAAGGTAACCGATGTGCGGTTGGGCCCACGCGGTGGAGGCGCAGATCGCCAGCGCCGCGAGCATTGCGGCGCAAAAGACACTAGATGGTTTAAGCAGTTTCATGGTCGCGCTCCACAACGGATTGTTCGAGTGAAAATGCATTCAGTTCATGAGTTCTCTGAGCCGTCCGAGGTCCTTGCCGCTCTTGCCATTCTCCCAGAGCGGCATGACCTGCAGTTTCATCTCCCGCGAGTTCGGCAGCGGGCCGTCCGGATCAATGCCGAGCAGTTCGCAGATGCTGCCGAGCAGGTCGGGCGGATAGACGGGCCGTTCGGCCACGCGCTCGCCTTTCGCGTCGGACTCGCCGACGACGCGGCCGCCCTTGAATCCGCCGCCGGCGACGAGGACGGAGAAACAACTCCCCCAGTGATTCCGGCCGCCGTTCCAGGGCGGATCCCAGTCCAGCTTGGGCTTGCGCCCGAACTCGCCGGAGCACCAGACGATGGTGCTGTCGAGCAGGCCGCGGTCGGAGAGATCCTGCAACAGCGCCGCCAGGCCCTTGTCGAGGTCGGGCAGCCTCACCCGGAGTTTTTCGAAGATGCGATCGTGGTCGTCCCAGCCGCCGTAGTTGATGGTGATGTAGGGCACGCCGCGCTCGACGAGGCGGCGGGCCATCAGGCAGGATTGGCCGAACTGCGTGCGGCCGTAGCGGTCGCGGAGTTCGGGCTTTTCCTGCGACAGGTCGAACAGCTTGCGGGCGTCGCCGAGGGTGGCTTCGGCATTCTCCTCGGTGCGGTCGAGCAGCGCGAAGGCCGGATTATCGGGCATCGCCTTGCCGAGCGAATCGAGTGTGTGCATCAGGTCGCGGCGGTTGCGCTGGCGCTGGTCGGAGATGCCGAGGGTGAAAATTCCCTCGACCGCGAAAACCGGCTGGGTCGGATTGCCGCCGGTGACGAACGGCTTGTATCGCTGGCCCAGGAAGCCCGTCTCGTTGAAGCGGCCGAGCGAGGCGGTCAGGACGACGTACGGCGGAATCACGCTCTTGTACCCGCGGTCATATCCTTTGAAGTACGAGACGAGCACGCCGAGGGACGGATAGACCACGTCGTCGCTCGGCACGTGGCCGGTCTGCATCACGTAGGCGGCGGTCTCGTGGCCGTCGTCGCCGTGCGTCATGCTGCGGATGAGGGAATACTTGTCGGCCTGCTGGGCCAGCAGCGGCAGGAGTTGGGAGATTTTGATCGCCGGCGCGTTGGTTTGAATCGGGCTGACCAGCGGGCCGCTGTAGTCCACGCCGGCGTCGGGCTTGGGATCGAAGGTGTCCAGGTGCGACGGGCCGCCCGACAGCCAGATTTGAATGACGGCCTTGGCGTGCGCCTTCGGCGCGGGGACCGTCGCCGGACCGGCCGCCTGCTGCGCCCAGGCGGTGCAACAGACGAAGAGCGCCAGCGCGGCTGCGGCCACGGTGAGCCTGTGTTGCGCGTTCATGCTTGCTCCCTTGGGTTAGTCGAACGACCGATTTGTGATTTCTGATATCTGATTACTGATTTCTGATTGAAGGAGTATGCGCGTTTCACACGCCAATCAGAAATCAGTAATCAGAAATCACAAATCAGAAATCGCCGTTCCTAATGCCTGTACAAGAACTCCTTTGAGTTGATCAGCGCCCAGGCCAGGTCGTCGGCGCCCTGCTTCGGGCCCACGCCGCCGTTCTTGAAATAGTTCTCCGCCGCCGCAGTCTCCGGCGTCGTCGGGTAACGCGACAGGAGCAGCAGATAGGTCGAGCGGACGATCTCGGTGCGGTTGCCCTTGGCGGCCTGGAGCAGCTTTCGCAGCAGCGGGCTGTTTTCGATCTTCCGCTGGACGTCCGTCGAATTGAGCAGGTGCAACCGCTGGGCGTCGGTGGGATCATTGTTGCGCTCCGACTCCAACCCGGTGTCGCGAACGGGCCGGCCGAACATCTCGAGGAACGGGCTGGTGATGCTGCCGTCCGCCAGCGAGATGGTCCGCTGGCTGGGCGGAATATTGGTGTACGGCTCCGGGATGATGCTCTGGTATTCTTCGCCGGCGCCGCCGATCCAGCAGAGCGCGTCAATCAGCACCTCCGCATCGAGCCGGCGCACGGGGTAGAAGGCGAACTGCGCGAGCGCCTGGGGATCGCTCGTGCGCGCGATGGAGGACTGCTGGTAGGTCCGGGAATTGAGGATCAGCCGAAAGAGGTGCCGCAGGTCGTAATGCGCCGCCACCAGCTCGGACTGGAGGTAAGCGAGCAACTCAGGATTGGCCGGCGGGTTGTCCGGCCGGATGTCGTCGGGCTCATGAATAATGCCGCGGCCGAGCAGCCAGGACCAGGCGCGGTTCGCGATGTTGCGCGTGAACCAGGGGTTGTCCGGCGTGATCAGCCAATCGGCGAAGACCGCGCGCGGGTCCTTCTCCGGCGGAATGCTCACCGGGACGCCGTCGGGGAAAACGGCCTTCAGCGGGTCGGTCGAGTTGAAGTTGCAGTAAACGATCTCCTCTTTCCACTCGCCGGTCCACTTATAGGCGACGCGCTTGAAGAAGGCCGCCATGCCGGCGCGCTGCGCCTCCGGCCACTTGTCCACGCGCACGCCCATAAAAGTCAGGCCCACCGCGGCGGCGATGGCGCCGGGATCGCGGCCCTGGACCGCGCGGTAGAAATTGACCGGCGGCACGCGGAAGTTGCTGCCGCTCGAGGTCAGCAACTGGCGGACGAACTGGTCGTAGGGCATGCCGTCGCGGCCCGCGTCGTGGACCCAGCGATG
>JBEKCB010000022.1:0-87477 GCA_050015075.1 Candidatus Brocadiia bacterium
AAGAGCCGCCGGACGAATTCCGGGTGGCTGCGGCTGAGGACGACGCGCACGCGCGTGCCGACCGCCCGGACTTCGAGCACCAGCGCGCGCAGCCGCTCGCCGACGTGGTAGGTCTCGCTGAAAATCTGCTCCGAGCGCGGCAGAAAGCCCTCGGTCTTGGAGAGATTGACGACGATATTCGGTCCCTCGAAACGCTGCACGGTGCCGCCGACGACGGTGTGCACGCGGTCGGAGAAATCATGCGAGATCGCATCGCGTTCCGCCTCGCGGATCTTCTGGATCATCACCTGCTTGGCGGTCTGCGCGGCAATGCGGCCGAGATCCGACGGGTCAATCTCGCGGTCGCCGTCATTCGCGGTGATCTCGCCGGTCTGGCGGTCAATGGTCACGACGAGGTTGTCCGACGCGCCCAGGTGCTTCCGGGCCGCGGAGAGCAGCGCCGACTCAATCCCCTTGAACACTGACTCGCTGTCAATGTCCTTTTCGCGGTGGAGACTGTCCACCAGGCGCAGGAGTTCGCTCGGGTTCATCATCCGCCTCAGCCTTACCGCCGGAAAGAGATCGTCCGGCTCCAGGTCGCCATTCGCGACAAAAAAGGTGGGCGCATCCCCACCTTCACCTGCGCTTCGCGCGGCAGGGCCCGATGCGATCCGCACCCCCGCCCGTTCCGCGACGAAGCCGACATCCGCCCGCGAGAGCATAAAATGCGCCGTTGCTTGCTATTCCTCTGGCTTCCGCGCCATCGCGAAGCCACGTCAACATTGCGGTTACTAGACCCAGCGCTCGGACAACAGCCGAGAGTGGCATTCTATCATCGAATCGAAAAGGTGTCAAGGAGCGGTTGGATTCCGCCGCTTTCCGTGAGCCGGCGCGCGCATCGTCCGCCTGCCATCCTCCGCTTGCGCCTGCGCCGGGCCGGGGCTACAATACCCGCACGTTGGGATCGCCGCGCGGAACTGCCGGAGAATGGCATGAAAATCCTCGTTGTGGGCGGCGGCGGCCGCGAACACGCGCTCGCCTGGAAAATCGCGCAGTCGCCGCTGGTGAAGAAACTCTATTGCGCGCCCGGCAACCCCGGAATCGCGCGGCACGCCGAGTGCGTCGCACTCCGCGCGGACGACCTCGTCGGCATCGTCCAGTTCGTCCGCGAGAAGGGCGTGGACCTCACCGTCGTCGGCCCCGAAGACCCGCTCTCGATGGGCATCGCCGACGAGCTGGCGCCGAAAGGGTTCAAGGTTTTCGGCCCGACGCGCGCCGCGGCCGAGCTGGAGAGCAGCAAGGTTTTCTCCAAGCGCATCATGCAGAAGCACGGCATCCCCACGGCGGCGTTCCGCATCTTCCAGGACGCGCACGACGCGCACGACTACGTCGCCAAGGTCGCCGCGCCGCTGGTCGTCAAGGCCGACGGCCTGGCCAAGGGCAAGGGCGTGATCGTCTGCGGCAGCGCCGACGAGGCGCACGAGGCGATCCGCGACATCATGGAGCGAAAGGTTTTCGGCAAGGCCGGGGACCAGGTTGTCATCGAGGAATGCCTCCGCGGCCAGGAGGCTTCCATCCTGGCGATCAGCGACGGCCGGACGATTGTGCTGCTGGAGCCGGCGCAGGACCACAAGCGCATCGGCGACGGCGACGTCGGCCCGAACACCGGCGGCATGGGCGCCTATTCGCCGGTGCCGGTCGTCACGCCCGCGCTGCGCGACGAAATCGAGCGCCGCGTCTTTATCCCAACGATCCACGGCATGCGCCGCGAAGGCCGCCGCTACCAGGGAATTCTCTACGCCGGAATCATGCTCACCGGCTCCGGCCCGCAGGTGCTCGAGTTCAACGTCCGCTGGGGCGATCCCGAGGCGCAGCCGATCCTGATGCGCATGAAGAGCGACCTGGCGCCCCTGCTCATGGCCGCCGCCGGCGGCACGCTCAAGGAATCGCAGCACATCGAGTGGGACGCGCGCCCCGCCGTCTGCGTGGTCATGGCCAGCGGCGGCTATCCGGGCGACTACGAGAAGGGCAAGCCGATCAGCGGGCTCGACGAGGCGGCCAAGCTCAAGGACGTCATGATCTTCCACGCCGGCACGGCGATGAGCGAAGGCCAGGTCGTCACCAGCGGAGGCCGGGTCCTCGGCGTGACCGCCCTGGGAAAAACCATCGCCGAAGCGCGCGAGCGCGCGTACGACGCCGTCGCCCGCATCCACTTCGACGGCGCGCAGTTCCGACGAGACATCGGGCACCGGGCGATTCGATAACGGATCCTGGCATGAAAACAACCGCCGCGACGGTTCTCATGGCGCTCTGCATTCCTGCCGCTTGCCACGCGGTGGACCTGCCGCAGACGATCCAGACGAAGGACGCTTTCACGATCAGCCTGCCCGCCGACTGGGTGGCCTTTCCGAAGGACGCCCTTGACAACTTCACCACGGCTCTCACCAAACTGGCGCCGAAGGCCGCAAGGCAAACCTACGACTACGGCTTCCAACTCCCGATGAAGAAGCACTGGTTCGAGTATCCGTACATCCTTGTCCAGGTCAAGCGCGCCGGACGTGTCTCCGACGCACAACTGAAGTCCATCAAGCGCGTTGAGCAGGACGTCAAACAGGGCGTGGATCAAGCCCGGGATTCCTATTCATCAGTGGTCTCGAATGCGCAGGTTGGCGAGACGGTCTATGAACCGGCAACGCATATCCTGTGGATCCGAATCGCCATGGACGTGCAGAAGGTCGGAACTATCAAAGGCGTTTCCGCTTCCGTGCTGACCGAGGAGGGCGTGATCATAATCAGCGGCTATGCCCTGGCCGCGGACTTCGACCAATACGCCCCGGTCTTCGAGGCTATCGCGCGCAGCACCGTCGTCGCCGACGACCTCAAGTACCGCCCGCATTTTACGGATTCGCTGCCGCTGAGCGGAAGGATTAACTGGGGCCTTGTCCTTCGGGCTGCCCTCATCGGCGCCATCGCCGGCTGTCTGCCGGCCGCGATCATCTTCCTATCCAAGTTGCGGCGAAAGAAGAAGACCGGCGCCGGGCCGGGGAATGGCTCAGGCTTCTCTTCCTGATCTCACTGAGGCCGCGCGACGAGGGACGATCCAGACGCGGCCGTCCTGGTGAACGACGCGCAGCGGCACATTGTACGCCCGCTCCAGATTCCGCTGGGTCAGCACCTTCTCCCGCCGGCCCTGCGCGATGACCTCGCCGGCTCGGAGCAGCAGCACGTGCGTGATCCCGGGGACGATCTCCTCGGGATGATGCGTGACGAGGATCTGCGGCGTGCCGGGATGCCGGTGGATTTCCTCGGTCAGCGTCCGCAGGACGATCTCGCGCGTCGCCAGGTCCAGCCCGGCGCATGGCTCGTCGAGGATCACCAGCCGGCTGCGCGTCATGTAGCAGCGCGCGATCAGGCAGATTTGCCGCTGCCCGGTGGACATCTTCGAGAACGGGACATCCGCCAGGTGCGACGCGCCCAACTCGGCAAGGATTCGCTTGGCATCGCGGATCGCCCGCGCCGACGGCCGCTCGTACAGCCCCAGCGACGCATACCGGCCGGAGAGCGCCGTCTCGAGCCCCGTCACGCGCGGCCGGTGCTGCACCATGATGTCCGTCAACTGCGAACTCACGAACCCGATTTTCTTCCGCACGTCCGGCAGGACGATCTCGCCGATCTCACCTTCGATCAGGAACACATCACCCCGGCTCGCCGGTTCGTACCCGGTGGCGATCATCATCAGCGTGGTTTTCCCCGACCCATTCGCGCCGACCGCAGCCCAATGCTCCCCATCGCGCACCGTCCAGTCAATTCCTCTCAGAATGTGATGGTCGCCGCGACAGTAGTGGATGCCTTCAAGTTTCAGCCGAATTGCTTTCAACCTCTTCTCCTCATTGAAAGGCTGGCGGCCTAACACGGCCGTGCATTGGGAGAACACATCCTGCGGTTGGGCATGGTCGCCGGACGAGCCTTGGTGGACTGGAAAAAATCCGAGCCGAAGGGCGGTTCTTTTTTGACTGGCGCTATCTTTTATCTGGCGCCGTGGGTTTCTGCCTCATTGCCTTTCAGGCGTTCCGACTGCCCTTTGCGGGTGTTATTCAGCCCACGGTATACGCCGAAAAAGTCAACGCTTTTCGGCCAGAGACTCAATAAAATCAATATAACTAAAATCGTTACGGCAACGGCAATCATTAATCGGTCTTGCTCTTTCATGACCATGATCCTTAACGGCTTCTCCGGTGCCGACATGGCGGATTGTGACGACTGATGTCACCACTGTCAAGAAAGTCTTCGGCGGTCTGCTGGCCCTGGAGCGGGTTCAAAGGCGCGCCGTCTTTCTCAGAGAGCCAGGCCGCTGTGAAACGTTGCAAACCCGCGCCGGTTAGAGCTTGCCGAGAGATTGCAAATCTCGATAGAGCCGTTCGGGCCGAGCACGCTCCAATGCTCGCCCGCCGCCACGCTCCACGAAATCCCCTTGAGGATATGCGCTTCGCCGCGCCGGTACTCGATGCCCTCCATGCCCAGCCGAATCGAACGCACCGGCATCTCCGCCGGCGACTTTTCTCCACCAAGTTACCAAGAACGCCAATGGATATTGCAACCACGGAACACACGGAAGACGCTGAAGCTGTTTCGGAAAGGCATTCCGTGTGCTCAGTGTATACCGTGGTAGAAGCTGTTGTCTCTTTGTGCCTTGGTGTCTTGGTGGTAGACGTTTACGCGTGTGAAAACCGGTTCTAGTGCTTGAACGCCCGCTGCCCCGTGAACACCATGGCGACTTTCGGGTTCGCCTCGTTGCACGCCTGGATGACCTCGAAATCGCGCTGCGAGCCGCCGGGCTGGACGACGGCGGTGACGCCTTCGCGGATGCCGACGTCCACGCCGTCGCGGAACGGGAAGAAGCCGTCGGACACCATCGCGCTTCCCGTCAGGCCGCCGTGCGCCGCGTTGGTCTCGTCGTCAATCGCCTCCTTCAGGTGCGCCGGGCTCTTGTGCCGCTCGACGTCCATCGCCAGCTCGTAGTACGGCACGCCGTATTTCCGGTAGCAGAGTCCGTCCGCGTATTTCGTGTACGCCTTGTTCGCGGCGATCTGCGCGACGCCGACGCGGTCCTGCTCGCCCGTTCCGATGCCGACCGTCACGCCGTCCTTCACGTAAATCACCGAGTTGCTGCTGACGCCCTGCTCGACCTGCCAGCCAAAGAGCAGGTCCGCGAGTTCCCTCTCCGTCGGCTGCCGCTCGCAGCGGGATTCCCGGCCCTCGCGCTTCGCCGCCGCCGGAATGAAATCCGCCGCCGTCCGGATGCGGTTCAGCGGCGACTGCTGCACGATGATGCCGCCGTCCATGAGCGACTTGAAGTCCACGAAACGGACGTTGGCGTACTCGGCCAGTGCGTCCATGCGCGGCACCTGGATGATGCGCAGGTTCTTGTGTTGGGCGAGGACCTCGACGGCGCCCTTCTCGTACTCCGGCGCGGCGACCACCTCGACGTAGCTCTGGCTGATCAGTTCGGCGGTGGCCTTGTCCATCGGCCGGTTGCAGACCACCGCGCCGCCCATCGCGGCGAGCCGGTCGGCCCAGTAGGCGCGCTCGTAGGCCGCCGCGAGCGTCTCCGCCTGCGCCACGCCGCAGGGGTTGTTGTGCTTCAGGATCGCCGCGCACGGGCGCTCCATCAGGAACTTGAGGATGTTCAACCCGTTGTCCACGTCCGTCAGGTTGATCTTGCCGGGATGCTTCCCGAACTGGAGCAGGTCCGATTCGGAGAGCGCCGAGACCAGCCCCTTGCCCGGCTCGACGAACCGGCATTGGCCGAGGACGAGGTTGCCGTTGACAAGCTCGTAGAGGGCCGCTTCCTGGCCGGGATTCTCGCCGTAACGCAGGCCCTTCTCGACGCGCTCGCCGGAATCCTCGTCGGTGATCTTCCACGCGCGCTTGCGGTAGACGAGCGTCTGGTCGCCGAAGGAAATCTTCATCTCGGGCGGAAAATGGTCGTCCATGATCGTCCGGTACGCCGCCTTCATATCTTTAGCCATGGCGAAAATCTCCGAGCAGGTTATGGCGCGCGGCCGCGACTTCTTAACGAGCGGATTTTACCGTGTGCCTGCGGAATCCGCAATGATAATTCGCTCGTCACCCGTCGCCGCTTCTTTTTGCTATACTTCCTTCATCCGCGGCGCGACCTGGAGAATACGATAAGGACACCACATGCAAAGACCGGCCCTGGCGTGCTTTGCCGTTGCCTTGCTGCTTCTGATTCCGTCCTGCGCGAACCGCGCGTCCGACCGAAGCTCCGCGGACATGCAGGTCTACTTCTCTCCGCAGGGCGGATGCACGGCTGCCGTGGTCAATGCGGTGAACGGCGCAAAGGAAACCGTCCTGGTGCAAGCGTACTCTTTCAGTTCGGTCCCGATAGCCAAGGCGCTCGTGAGCGCGCACGAACGGGGCGTGAACGTCCAGGTGATCCTGGACAAGAGCGAGCGCACGGAGAAGTATTCGCGGGCGACCTTCTTCAAGAATGCCGGCGTTCCCACCTTCATTGACGACAAGCACGCCATTGCCCACAACAAGGTGATGGTCATTGACAGCCGCATTGTCATTACCGGATCGTTCAACTTCACGCGAGAGGCGGAAGAGTCCAACGCCGAGAACCTGCTGGTCATCCGGGACTCTTCAATGGCTCAGAAGTACGCCGATAACTGGCGCGAGCATCTCGCCCATTCCGTGCCGTACGATGGGCCGGCAGGCGAGTGAGCAGTCGCCGGTCCTTTTTGATATACTCCCTTCGTTTATTGCCGCCGCAGTCGTTGCCGGCAATCCGTGTGATCCGTGCAATCCGTGGCAAGAAAGAGGGAACTACGCACCATGAAAGTTGCGTTGGCGCAGATCAATCCGACCGTGGGCGATTTCAGCGGGAACGCTGCGAAGATTCTCGATGCCGCGCGGCGCGCGGCGGCGCTCGGGGCCGAACTCGCGGTCTTTCCGGAGATGTCCATCATGGGCTATCCGCCGCGCGACCTGGTCGAGCATGCCGGGTTCGTCGCCGGCGGGCTCGACGCGCTCGACCGGCTCGCGCGCGAACTGCCGCTGCCGGCGGTCGTCGGCTTCGTCGCGCGGAACGAGACCGGCGAGGGCAAGCCGCTGCACAATTCCGCCGCGCTCATCCGCGACGGGCGCGTCGTCTCGGTGCACCACAAGTCGCTGCTCCCGACGTACGACGTGTTCGACGAGGACCGCTACTTCGAGCCGGGCCGCCAGCCGCACGTCGCGCCGTTCGGCGGGCGCGCGCTCGGCATCACCATCTGCGAGGACTGCTGGCGGATCGAGAGCAGCCTGCGCGCGAGGTATCACTTCGACCCGGTCCCGGTGCTTCTGCGCGAAGGCGCGCAGGTCATCCTCAACCTCTCGGCCTCGCCTTTCACGCTCGGTAAGCAGGAGGTCCGGCGGAAACTGCTCGCCGACCAGGCGCGGCGGCTCAAGCTGCCGATCGTGTACGTCAATCAGGTCGGCGGAAACGACGAACTCGTCTTCGACGGCGGCAGCATGGTGGTGAACGCGCGCGGAGAACTCGTCGCGCTCGCGAAGCAGTTCGAGGAGGACCTGCTCGTCGTGGACCTAGACGCACTGCCGGCGGCGATCGCGATGCCTCCGGAGCAGCCCGCCGAGGCGGCGTTCCGCGCGCTGGCGCTCGGCACGCGCGACTACCTTCACAAATGCGGGTTCCGGTCGGCGGTGCTCGGGCTGAGCGGCGGGATTGACTCGGCACTGACCGCGGTGATCGCCGCCGAGGCGCTCGGGGCGCAGAACGTACTCGGCGTCTCGATGCCGTCGCGGTTCAGTTCCGCCGGCTCGCGCGACGACGCGAAGGCGCTCGCGGACAACCTGGGCATCCGCTACCAGACAATCCCGATCGAGCAGGTCCACCAGGCGTTCCTCGACACGCTGGCGCCCGCGTTCGCCGGCCGCCAGCCGGACATCACCGAGGAGAACGTGCAGGCGCGCATCCGCGGGACGATCCTCATGGCGCTGTCGAACAAGTTCGGCAGCATGCTGCTGACGACCGGGAACAAATCCGAACTGGCGACCGGCTACTGCACGCTCTACGGCGACATGTGCGGCGGCCTGGCGCCCATTGGCGACGTGCCGAAGATGATGGTGTACGAGATTTCGCGCTGGGTCAACCGCGAGAAGGTGATCATTCCGCTCGACAGCCTCACCAAGCCGCCGTCGGCGGAGCTGCGGCCGAACCAGACCGACCAGGACACGCTGCCGCCGTACGAGCTGGTGGATCGCGTGCTGCGCGCGTACGTCGAGGAGCAGAAGGACCCGCGCGAGGTGATCGCCTCCGGCGTGGACCGCGCCGTCGTCGAAGACGTCGTGCGGCGGATCGAAACGAGCGAATACAAGCGCCGCCAGGCCGTCCCGGTGCTGAAGATCACGTCGAAGGCTTTCGGCTACGGCCGCCAGGTCCCGATCGCCAAGCGCACGCCGAGGGCGTGAACGAACTTGATTCGCCCCATCACCACGCTATACTGGATCGTTGAACTGACGTATTCTTGAATCACCAAGGCGCCAGGACACCTTCCCGAGAGGAGCACATGATGCCGAGCAAGAAGAAGCACTGCTACGATTATCCGCGGCCGATGGTCACGGTGGATTGCGTGCTGCTGCGCGAGGCGGAGCGCGCGCTGCAGGTGCTGCTGGTCGAGCGCAAGTCGCCGCCTTATAAGGGACGCTGGGCGTTGCCGGGCGGATTCATCCGGATGAACGAATCGCTCGAGGCGGCCGTCCTCCGCGAACTGGCTGAGGAGACGGGCATCAAGGACCTGTCGTTCCTCATCCAGCTCGGCGCGTACGGCGCGCTGGGGCGGGACCCGCGCGGGCGCACCATCACCGTGGCGTACATCGGCATCATTCCCGGCGGCGCCCGGCCTCCGAAAGCCGGCAGCGACGCCGCCGCGGCGGTGTGGCTCCCGGTCGAAGAACTGCCCGAACAGATGGCCTTCGACCACGCGGTGATCCTCGGCGACGCGCTCCGGCGGCTCGCCGCGGGCGGCCGGTCCAGCGGCGTGCTCTTCGCGTTCCTCCGCGACCCCTTCACTTCAGAACAACTCGGGAACGTGCTCCACGCCGTGTACGGCGTTCCGCTGTCACCCGAGGATTACCTGAAGCCATTCCTCGAAATGAAGATCGTCAGCCGGCTCAAGCGCGGCCGGGACTACCGCTTCACGGGCTGGCACGAAGGGAAACGGCGGTGAGCGCGCGAAAGGCTGCGGCCCCCGCAAAGACCGTGAGCCATGCCGAACGGCCCGCCGTGAGCAAGGTCGAACGGCTGCTCATCGGCGCGCACATGTCCATCTCCGGCGGCGTCGAACTGGCCCCGCTGCGCGGGCGCGACGTCGGCTGCGCCTGCATCCAGATCTTCACGAAGAGCAACATGCAGTGGGCCGCGCGGCCGCTGGGCGAAAAGGAGATCGCCGCGTTCAAGCTCAACTGCGCCCAGGCCGGCATCGCCCCGGTCGTCGCGCATAACAGCTACCTTATCAACCTCGGCGCGCCGGACACAGCGCCGCTCGCGAAAAAATCGCTCGACTCGTTCCTCCTGGAACTCGAGCGTTGCCGAGCGCTCGGGCTGCCGGCAATCATCGCGCACCCCGGCTCGCACACGGGCGCCGGCGAGGTTGAAGGACTCCGCCGCATCCGAAGCGCCGTGGACGAACTCCTCGAGCGCACCTCCGGCTCGCCGGTTCACATCCTGCTCGAGACCACCGCCGGGCAGGGATCGAACCTCGGCTATCGCTTCGAGCAGCTCGCGGAGATGATGGAAGGCGTCAAGCAAAAGTCGCGCGTCGGCGTCTGCCTCGACACCTGCCACGTCTTCGCCGCCGGGTACGACATCCGGACCGAGGACGGCTATCGCCGCACCCTGGAGGAGTTCGACAAAATCATCGGCCTGAAAAAGCTCCAGGCGTTCCACCTGAACGACTCGATGGGCGATCTCGGCTCGAAGCTCGACCGCCACGAGCAGATCGGCCATGGCCGCCTCGGCCCGGAGCCGTTCCGCCTGCTCCTGCGCGACCCGCGCTTCGCCGCCATCCCCAAAGTCCTCGAGACCCCGAAAGGCAAGCGCGGCAAGACGGAGTGGGACGTCATCAACCTGCGGCTGCTGCGGCAGCTCAGCGGCAGTGAAACGTGTAAAGCGAAACGCAAACACTGAAGAAACTGATATAATGCTCACGGCTTGGCCCCTCTGATAAAAGCAGGCTTGGTCACATGAGCCTTCTGGAAGTCAAAGATCTTCGCAAGACGTACGACCGCCGCGAGGTGGTCAAGGGCGTCACGTTCTCCGTCGAGAAGGGCGAAATCGTCGGGCTCCTCGGGCAGAACGGCGCAGGCAAGACGACCGCCTTCCGCATGACGATCGGGATGATCCGTTGCAACAGCGGCCAGGTGATGTTCATGGGCCAGGACGTGAGCCGCCTGCCCATGTACCAGCGCGCCCGCCGCGGGATGGGCTACCTGTCGCAGGAACCTTCGATCTTCCAGCGGATGAGCGTCGCCGACAACGTGGACGCGGTGCTCGAAACGCTCCGCATCAGCCGCGCCGAACGCAGGAAGCGCCTCGAACAACTGCTCGAACAACTCTCCCTGGTCCACCTGCGCAACGCGACCGCGATGACGCTCTCCGGCGGCGAGCGGCGCCGCCTGGAGATCACCCGCGCGCTCGCGACCGAACCGCGCCTGATCCTCCTCGACGAGCCGTTCAGCGGCGTGGACCCGAAGGTCGTGAACGAGATACAGGAGATCGTCCTCAAACTCCGCGACACCGGCATCGGCGTGCTGCTCACCGACCACAATGTGCACGACACGCTCAGCGTGACGGACCGCTCGTACATTATCAGCGAGGGCCGCATCGAGGCAAGCGGGACTCCCGAGGAACTGCTGGCGAACCCGCGCGCGCGCGATCTTTATTTCGGCGAGCGCCTCCAGATCGAACATATCGTCCGGTCTCGCGACCACGGAAAACCCGACGACGCGAATTCCGCAATCATGTCCGAGGGCGTGAAGGGTACAGGCACGATCCGAGCCGCGTTGCGGATCTATTACTCGCAGAAAAACACCTACGTCGGCGCCACGCTTCCCACCGCCTCTGCGCCGGGCACACTGCAGGTGGTTTGGGGCGACTTGCACGGAAAGTACTTCGCCCAGGGCGACTACTCGATAAGCGATCTGACCGCTTCGACCTATACGATCAAGGCCGGCCCGCCTTCGCTGACGAAAAGCTCACAGTTGACTTATATCATCAACGAGACAGGCGCGGAGTCCGGAACGTACATGACCGGTCAGTAAAGCCATCCGCCGCGGCAGACCAGTGATCGGACGGTTCTGAACAGGCTTCGAAGAACGGCGGCGCAGCCCACGAAAGCGGCGGCTCAGCCGGGCCGCCGGCCGCCTGACGCCCGCCCCATTGCGAGAAGGACGTTGCCGCGATATGAGCGATGGCCCTTCTGAAAACGCGCGCCGCGTCCTGCTCGTCTCCGTGAACCATCTCGGCGACTGCATCGCATTCCTGCCGGTGGCGGCGGCCGTCCGCAAATATCTTCCCGATGCGCGAATCACGATGCTGACGCGCCGCATCGGCCAGGAGGCGGCGCGCCTGACCGGGTGCGTGGACGACTTCATCGTCGTCCCGACAGCGCGATCGAACGTCGCCCTCGGACTGGGTTTCCTGAACCGGGCCGACGCACTCCGCCGCGAGCGGTTCGACCTGGCGTTCATGGCCTCCGGTGAAAGTTCCGCGACCGCCGCGCTGCTGTTCCTGGGCCGGGCGCGGAAGCGGATCGGCTTCGCGGACTGCCGTCTGCGACGGCTGCTCTCCATCCGCGTCGAGGCGCGCGAGATGGAGCTGGAGGCGCTGCGGAATCTCCGCCTGCTGCGCGCGGCCGGGCTGCCGGACGCGCTGGAACGCCCGCCCTGCCGGGTTCCCGAGGAGCGGCTCGCGGAGGCGCCGGCGCTCATCGCGAAGTCCGGCGCGCGCGCCGGCCGGCGCGTGCTGATCCATCCGGGATCGTCGCAGCCGACCCGCCGATGGCCCGCGGCGAAGTTCGCGGACCTGTGCTCGCGCCTCATCCGCACCGGCCTTGCGCAGCCGATCCTCGTCGAGGGGCCGGCCGAGCCGGGCCTCAGCGCGGAGATCCATCGCATGTCCCTCCACCCGCTGCCGGTGCTCCAGCCGCTCGACGGAATTGACCTCCTTGCCGCCGTGATGACGCAATGCGATCTGTTCGTCGGTCACAGCAGCGGTCCGTTCCACCTGGCGGTCCTGCTCGGACGGCCGACCGTCTCGCTCTGGGGCGACACCGATCCGCGCCTCTGGGGCCCGGCGTGGGAATCGGATCGGCACGTCCTCGTCCGCAGCCCGCTCCCGTGCGCCGGCTGCGAACACTGGGACCCGGAACGGCACGCGGTCGTCCGCGGGCCGGAAGGCGGCGCGAACGGCGCTCAGCCGCCTTGCGAGCGATGTTTCGACGCCATCACAGTGGACGCCGTGTTCGAGGCCATCCGCGGCCAACTCGCGCCGCACAGGTGAACGACGGTGAAAATCCTTCTCATCAACAAGTTCTACTATCTCGCGGGCGGCACCGAGCGCTACCTGTTCGAATGGGAGGCGCTGCTCCGGTCGCGCGGGCACGAGGTCATGGTCTTCTCCATGCGCCATCCGGAGAATCTTCCCAGCCGGCAGGAGCGTTTCTTCATGGAGCGCGTCCGCTTCGACGCGGACCAGCCGCCCGAGGCGCGGTTGCGCGCGGCGGCGCACTCGATCTGGAGCCGCGAGGCGGCGGACCGGCTGTCGGAGCTGCTCAAAGCCGAGGGCACGCCCGACATCGCGCACCTGCATTCCTTCATGTACCAGCTCACGCCGGCCATCCTCGAGCCGCTGGTCGCGCGCCGCGTGCCGATCGTCCAGACCTGCCACGACTACGCGCACATCTGCGTCAACCAGCACCTGTACAACCATCGCGTGAACCGCCTCTGCGAGGAATGCCTTCGCCGCGGGCGGCTGGCGCCGCTCTGGACCCGCTGCATCAAAGGCTCCTTCGCGCAGAGCGCCGCCGGGTGCGCCGCCGGTTGCGCGGACGCGCTCATCGGCCGCAGCCGCAGCAAGGTCCGGCGATTCCTCACGCCGAGCGATTTCATGCGGCGGAAGGTGATCGAGGGCGGCCTGCCGGCGCGGCGCGTCTTCCACGAGCGGCACTTCATCCGCCCGGACTGGATCGCGCCTTCGCAATCGCCGGGCGACTACATCCTTTTCATGGGCCGGCTGGTGCCGCAGAAAGGGCTCGGCACATTCCTCGATGCCGCGGCGCTCGCGCCCGAAGTGCCGTGCAAAGTGGCCGGGACCGGGGCGCTGGAATCGGCCGCGCGGGCGCGCGTGCGCGAGCAGAATTTCAGCCACGTCGAGATGCTCGGCCACCGCGACGGCCCGCAACTCCTCGAGATCGTGCGCGGCGCGCGCGCCGTGGTGGTGCCTTCGGAGTGGTACGAACCGTTCTCGCTTGTTATCCTTGAGGCAATGGCGGCGGCGCGGCCGGTGATCGCCTCGCGCATCGCCGGCCCGGCGGAGATTCTTTCGCACGGCGAGGACGGCCTGCTCGTGCCGCCCGGCGGCGCGGAGGAACTCGCCGCCGCGTTCCGGACGCTCTGGCGCGACCCGGCGCGCGCCGTCGAGATGGGCCGGCGCGGCCTGGAGAAAACCCGCGTGCTCTACGCGCCGGACGGACATTACCGGCGATTGATGACGCATTTCGAGGAAGTCATGCAATGATGCCCATGGATGCGGTCCTGGCGGTCACCTATCGCTGCAACGCCCGCTGCACGATGTGCGGCATCTGGAGCTCGAACCCGGTCGCCGAACTGCCGCCGGCGGCTTATGCCCGGCTGCCCTCGAGCCTGCGCGACGTCAACCTCACCGGCGGCGAGCCGTTCCTGCGCGACGACCTGCCCGAAATCCACGCCGCGGTCCGGTCCGCGTGCCGGCGCGCGCGCACGATCGTCAGCACCAACGGCCTGCTGACCGACCGGATCATCGCTGCGGTGCGGGCGATGGCGAGCGTCGAACCGGGCATCGGCGTCGCGGTCTCGGTGGACGGCCCGCCGGAAATCCACGACCGCATGCGCGGAGTCCCGGGCGCGTACGAGCGCGCACTGGCCACCGTCCGCGGGCTTCAGCTGGCCGGGTTCCGAAACCTGCGGCTGGCGTTCACGCTGACGGACGGGAACCCGAACTGCCTGGGGCAGGTCTACGCGCTCGCGCGAGAGCTCGGCGTCGAGTTCACCTGCGCATTGCAGCACGGCTCCGAGCACTACTTCCGCATGCAAGCACCCCAGGCGCGTTCGATCCAGGCGGAGATCGCGCCGGCCATCCGCGGCGAGCTGCGTTCTCTCTCGCCGAAGCGATGGGCGCGCGCCTATTTCATGAACGGGCTGTCCCGGTACGCCGCCGGTCGCGGCCGACCGCTCCCGTGTCAGGCGGGACGCGATTTCTTCTTCATGAGCCCGTCCGGCGACGTCTTTACCTGCAACGGCGAGTCCTTCCGCATGGGCAACCTGAACCGGCAGACCTTCGACCAGGTCTGGAAGTCGCTCGAGGCCTCCAACGCGCGGGCGTGCGCCCACTTCTGCCGGGCCGGTTGCTGGATGGTCTGCACGGCGCGAACGGCGGTGCGCCGCGCCTGGCCGCGAGTGCTGCTCTGGGCGCTCGTCCACTCCGTCGTCGGCGTCCGTTGAAAACCGAATTCGATTTCACCGCAGAGGCGCAGAGGACGCGGAGAACGACGAAACAAGGATGACCCATGGAACTGAATCAATTGACCGAGAAGATCATAGGCGCGGCGATTGAGGTGCACCGGACGCTTGGGCCGGGGCTGATGGAGTCGGCCTATGCAGAATGCCTCTGCCGGGAACTGTCGCTTCAGGGAATCCCGTTTGAGCGTGAAAAAGCGCTGCCGGTCGAATACAAGGGCGTCAGGCTCGATTGCGGCTACAGGCTCGACCTGCTTGTCGCCGGTTCTGTGGTCGTTGAACTCAAGGCGGTTGAAGAATTACTGCCAATCCACGAAGCCCAATTGCTGACCTACTTGCGCCTCGGCGGCTGGAAGGTCGGCCTGCTCATCAATTTCAACGTCCCGGTCTTGACGAAGGGCGTGAAACGCATGGTCAATAACTTGTGACTTATAGAAATCCGTTCTCTGCGTTCTCTGTGTCTCTGCGGTGAGCCTTTAACTGAAGGCGTCTAGAAATCCGTTCTCTGCGTTCTCTGTGTCTCTGCGGTGAGCCTTTAACTGAAGGCGTAGAGCGTTGAGAATCGCGATGCTCGGGCTCAAGGGAATCCCGGCCACGTTCGGCGGCGTCGAGCGGCACGTCGAGGAACTTTCGGCGCGGCTCGCCGGGCGCGGTCACGAGGTCACGGTCTATTGCCGTCGGAACTACACGCCGGGCGGCTCGCTTCATCGCGGCGTGCGGCTGAGGATTCTGCCGAGCATCCCGACGAAGCATCTCGACGCTTTCTCGCACACCGCCCTGGCGGCGGCCGACATCGCCGCGCGGCCGTTCGACGTCGTCCATTTCCATTCCGCCGGCCCGGCGCTGCTTTCGTTCCTGCCGCGGATCGCCTCGCGCCGGCCGTGCGCGGTCGTCGCGACCGTTCACGCGATGGACTGGCGCCGCCGCAAATGGGGCCCGCTCGCGCGCTGGTGCCTGCGGCGCGGCGCGTGGGCTGCCGTCACGTTCCCGCAGCGGACGATCGTCGTGTCGCGGCGGATGCAGGATTATTTCGCCCGGCGCGGGAAGCGCGTTGTTCATATTCCGAACGGCGTCGAAGCGCCCTGCCCCGCGCCGCTCGCGGAGTTGCGAGGGCAGGGCATCGAGAAGGACCGCTACGTCCTGTGGATGGGCCGTTTCGTGCCGGAGAAGCGCGTCGAGGACTTGATCGCCGCGTTCCGGCCGCTGGGCGGCGAGACGAAGCTGCTCCTCGCGGGCGAAGTGGACGAAGCCGATCCGTATTTCCAATCGCTGCGCGCGGCCGCGGGCGGCGACCCGCGGATCATTTTCCCGGGTGGCCTTTACGGCCGCGCGAAAGCCGAAGCGCTGACGAACGCCGCGCTCGTCGCGCTGACTTCCGACCTCGAAGGATTCCCCATCGCGCTGCTCGAAGGCATGCGCTACGGCCGCCCGGTCCTCGCCAGCGACATTCCCGAGAACCTGGAGGCGCTCTGGCCGCAGGTGAACGGCTACGCCTTCCGGACGGGCGACCCGGCTTCGCTCCACGAGCGCATGGCCTGGATTCTGGCGCATCCGGCCGAGGCGGCCTCAGCCGCCCGGCGGGCCGAGCAGGATTCGCAGCAATATGACTGGGACGTGATCGCCGGCCAAGTGGAGTCCGTCTATCGCGGCGCGCTCAGAGCGACGCGGAACGACGAACGCGGACCAGCTTCGTCATACTGAGCGCAGCCCATCTTCCGTGAACACAGGACCGAACGGCGCAGCCTCTTAGCCGCAACGAGGGATAAGTCGCGGGTCGCCGGCAGCGCAGTATCGAGCCGTGAATGCTCGGCGATCCGGCGAGCCAACAGCGGTCCAATGTGCAAGGGAATAACGGGTATCGAGTCCCAGCGATACGCCTCACGGTAAATTATTCAGTTCTGCGCAACCAAAGATATTGATGAGCCCGAAAAATTATGTAGTAGAGCGCCAAGAGAAAGCGCCAGCCGGTCAGACTACTACCGCACTCAAAGACAATATGGTCGCCCTGCAGCGACTCGAAATCAATCTGCCCGCTGCTACACCAATCAATCCGAAGCACAAGAGAGTGCCTCCCTGGTGAAATGGGAATCGTGACAGATTTACGGGCCCGAACTGAACCAACAACCACACCGTCAACTTTGATTTTGTAAGCTCGCAGACGGTCGCCGTAGCTCGTCGTCCGTCGAACCGTGATGTGTGTTTGCTCGCTCATAATTTCGATGATGCCCGATAGCCGCCTAACTTCTTATTCTACACAGAACAATTGCTGGAGTTCCGGTGAGCCATAAGTAACCGGGATTTCTCATTTGACGGTCTCTCAGGGTACGGTCCGCATTCGAACATAAGATTCTACCCTCAAAGTGCCCGCTGCCAAGTGGTTTCTCGCATGCTCTGCAATGCCGTTGTTCTGTATGAAGATACGCCCACGCGCGCCTCTCGCCCTTCTGATTGGGGCGGGAATCTGGAGCGGTTCGCCTAAGGACCTAGTTGGCCAACCATCATGCGAGTTATATCCGGGAGGCCGCCCTACGAAACGCGCACTGAGGCGGGTGCGGCCTGCCGGTCGCCGAGTGCGATGGCGGCGCAGGCCAGGAGCAGCGCCACGGTGGCCGGGAGCAGCGGTGTGTACGGCTTGAGCGGCTGGATCGCCACTCCGAGCAGCGCGAGCAGATAGACGACGAGCACCCAGCTCCATCGCACGGCCGCCGCGTCTTCCAGGACCATGATCCGCATGAGGATGGCTGCGACCGGCAGGATGAGCAGGACGTGATGGCTGGTGAGCGAGACCTCGCTCAGGAGCATGATTCCCGGCGCGACGGCGGCCATCAGGATCGCGGCGGACTTCGCGTCTCGCCCTCTTCCACACAGCGCCCACAGCAGCGCCAGCCCGAGCGCGACGAGCCCTTGCAGCGCCTTGACCAGCGCCGACACCGTGCCCGGCGAAAGCGAAACCAGGTTGATGTTCCGCTCGCCATTCGACTTGTCCACCGGAACAGGCCAAAGGAGCCGGTTGAACGCGGCCGTCAGCGACTGGTTCGACGGGCGATACGGGTTGCTGATGAATTCCGTCGTCCGGCCGGACTGATACGGCGCGACGACTTTTTCATACCACGAGAGGTGCAAGCTCCATGCCCGCTCCGGTCCCCAGAGCAGCACGGGCAGCACGGCGGTGCAGACGACGCCGGCGAAGATCATCCCGGCGAGCGCGCGCCACTGCCGCGTGAAGAGGAGGTACACGCCGAAAAGTCCCGGCAGCACCTTGAAGGCCGCGGCGAACCCCAGGAGCGCCCCGGCGCGGAATTTTTTCTCGCCGCGCGCCAGCCAGCAGAACGCCGCCGCGACCGGGAAGAGCACCAGCATGTCCGACTCGCACCGCGCCATCACGTCCAGCGCCAGCGGCGCGAGCAGGAGGAACACGAGCGCGAACGCGCCGAACCGCAGCCGGCCTTTATCGGCCCATGCGCCGCAGCACCACGCCGCCGCGAGCGCGAAGGCGAAGCTCACCGCGAAGAACAGCGCGCTGCCCGCGAACGGAATCCGCCACAGCGCCGCGAACGGGAAGAACGCGATGCCGAAGAACGGCGGATACGCGCGGACGTGCTGCAAGTCCCGATACGGGTCCATGCCTTCCATCACCTCGCCCCAGGCGATGGTGCGGAAGCCGCGGAATTCGGAGGAGGCCCATTCCGCCTGCGAATCCCGGTGCTCGGAGATCATAGTCGGGCTGGCGTACTGCGGGCGCGGGACGAACGTCTTCTGCGGGAGTTCGGCGCGGATGACGGCGTCGGCGCCTATCCCGAGGAAGGCTGCCGCCACCGCGATCCAGAACATCCATCGCCCCGCCCGCGTTTCGAGCGCCTTCGCCGCCGCGCTGAGAGTGGCGCGCATCATGTCGCGTCCGCTCGTTCCGAATGAAGGCCGTTTTCAACACGGAGAAAAACGAACCGGTCGCTCAGGATTCCGCGTATTCCTGTGCCGCGCCTGCGGCCATCAGGTCGTGGTGCTCGCCGAGCAGATTCTCCGCGGCCTTGATGCCCATGTCAATATACCAGTCGCCGCTGGTGTAACGGAAGAGGCCGTTGCGGCCGGCGGATTGGAGATTGCCGAACTGCCGCAGGAAATCGAGGATCGTGTGCATCCGCCGCGCGTAATCGTTGACGTAGAGCGGATAAGCCTTGGGCAGCCGCACGATGCAGCCGCCCGAGACCTGTTTCTCCTCGATCAGCTTCAGCTCGGCCAGCCGCTTGGCGACTCGCTTGAGCACCGACTCTTCCGGCTCAGTCCAGACCGGGTCGGTCTCGAAGCAGAACACCTCGACCACCAGGCTCGTCCGGCCGGCGGGCGCCATGGCCGCGCTCCAGTTCTTCGGCTCGTGCATCCGGCCGAAGAACACGTCGCCGGAGGAAAAGTAAATCCAGTGGTCGGGCGTCACCTGCTCCCGGTCCAGCGTCAGGAAGGCGATGACGATGGCGCGATATCGCAGGCCGTCGGCGGCTTCGAGGACGACCGGCGGCGGCGCCGGCGAAAGGGCGTGGAGGAATTCGTTGACCGGGATCGTGTTGATGAAATTCTCCGCCGTGAAGCGAACCTCGCGGCCTTCAGTCCGGCAGATCGCCGCCGTCACGCGCCGGCCGTCGTGCTCGACGCGGACGACCGGCGAATTCAGGCGTAGCGCGCCGGCCGGGAGCGCCGCCGCCATCTGCTCCGGGATCCGGCCGAAGCCCAGGCGCGGGTAGATAAACCGGCTGGCGAGCGTCGCGGGCGCATCCTTTGACGGCAGGAGCATGCTGCGCAGCGCGGCGCGGAAGGACATCCCCTTGATCCGCTGCGCGGCGAAATCCGCGCCGAGTTGCGAACACGGGATGCCCCAGACTTTCTCGCTGTACGGCTTGAAGTAGATCTCGTACAGGCGGCGGCCGAAACGGTTCACGACCCATTGCTCGAAGGTGCGCTCTGGGGTCCGGTGATGGAGGATCGGGGCGCGCAGTATCTTCTGCGCGGCGTAGCTGCCTGCGACGGCGAGCGAACGGCTCGCGCCGAGCCCCGTCAGCGCGTTGAAGAAACTCAGCGGGTAATCCACGAACTTTCCGTCGAGGTAAATACGGCTCACGCGGTCCACGGTGATCAGCTCGTCGCCCAGCAATTCGCGCACGAGGTCGAGCACGCGCTGGTTCTTCGTATAGAAGCGGTGCCCGCCCAGGTCGAAGCGGAAGCCGTCGTAGGGCACGGTGCGCGAGGCGCCGCCGAGGACGCGGTCCGCCTCGAGGACCTGCACCGGCACGCCGTTGCGCCGAAGGACGTACGCCGCCGTCAGCCCGGTCAGGCCGGCGCCGAGAATCGCCGCCGGTTTGGGAAGTTCCTTCGCGCTCATCCGTCCTCCGATTGCGAACCGCCGAGTGCCAGGAATTGGCTGCATGTCACCGAGCGGCCGGCGCATCGCGCCAGCGTCCGGTCGAGGATCGGCCACGCCGCCGCGCCGGAATTGCGCCGGAGCGGCAACCGCAGATGCCACGGGAGCATCCGCGCGAGCGACGGATCAGCCAGTTCGTGCAGATGGAAATAGATCATCGGCGCGCGCGGCGAGACCAGCCGCTCGCCCAGCGGCGCCAGCAGCCGCAGATACGTCAGGCTGAACGGAATCCAGCCTATCCGCAGCGCCACGGCCGGAATCTCCGCAATTCCGTCCTCGCGCGTCACTCGCCAGGACTTCGGGCGCGCGTTCCGCGGCGAAGGCGACACCGCGCCGCGCGACGAATCGTACTCGTAGCCGGCCGCCTTGAGCAGCCGAAACCATTCCGGCGGCGTCCTGAGAAACGGCGCGCGGAACCCGACCACCGGATGCGCGAACGCCGCCTCCAGCCGGCGCCGCGACTCCGCCAGTTCGAAGGCGACTTCTTTCTCGCCCAGGCCCGCCAGGACGCGGTGCGTCAGCCCGTGCGAGGCGACCTCGTGTCCGGAAAAAGTCTCGCGGAACAGGTCGGCGCAGCTTTCCAGCAGGTCCGCCACGACGAAGAACGTCGCGCGCACGTTGCGGCGGCGGAACAGATCGCCGAGTCGCGGGAGCACCTCGCGGATCGCCTGGCAGCCGCGAATGCCCCAGTCCGGCTCCACGTCCACCGTCACCATGAACGGAGCATCGCGCCGCACGGCGTATCTTCCGGGGCTCTGAAGGGAAAGCCGGCGAAGCGCCATGACCCGGGCGCACCCTGCATCCCGCCGCACTCGGCCGCAGTCTATCAAGTCGCGCGGAGCTTCGCAACTGAGCGTCGTTTGAACCTGTCCTTGAAATCTCCGTTACCGCGTGGTAACCTGCACTCGGAGGTGGATCATGACGAAGATGCTCGAAAGGGCGTTCAAAAAGGCCGCATCGCTCCCGAAACCTGACCAGGATGCGCTGGCCGAATGGCTCTTGCAGGAACTGGAGTCCGAGACGCGGTGGCAGGACCTCTTCACCAAGTCGCAAGACGGCCTGAGCAGGCTGGCCGCAGAGGCGCTGGAGGAGCACCGCCTGGGCAAAACGAAGCGGCTTGATCCCGGCAAGTGATGACATCGCGCACCACGAAGCGCTTCCGCAATAACCTCCGCGTTCTGCCGGCTGAAGTGCGGAAGCAAGCCGCGGTGGCTTATCAACTCTACCACCACAATCGCCGGCATCCCGCCTGCAGTTCAAACAAGTCCACGCGACCGAGCCTGTCTATTCCGTTCGCATCAGCCGCAACTACCGAGCCGTTGGCGTCCTTCTCGGCCAGGAGATGCTCTGGTTCTGGATCGGTGCGCACGGTGACTACGAGAAACTGCTAAGGGGTCTGTAGATGACTTCGCCCGCCAGCTTGTGAGCGAGTCCGGCAAGGTCGTCAACAATGCTCATTAGCGCGCCTCCGGCTCCGTGCTCGATCCCGTCTCCGTGAGCGAAGCGGGCGCGACCGTTGATCGTCCGCCTTCCCGCCGCCTTCGATTGACTGGCATTGCATCGGCCCGTTTGCGATAATACGCGCGGGGTGTAACGATCCTTTGGAGGTTGGAACCATGGCCTTGTCTAAGAAGAACGAGCCGGTCTGCCCGTTCCATCGCGCGGAGATGGTGATGGACGATCTGAGCAAGCAGTGGCGCGTCAAGGCGAAGGAGCTGACGCCGCAAGCCGCCGGCGCGCTCGCGCAGTCTCTCCGATCGCTTCGGAAGATCCTCGACCGCCGGATTCACGACATCGAGAAGAACGAGCGCCCCGAGAAGGAAAAACGGTCCCCGTCCGAGTGAAGCTGTGCGCGGGCGCATGAACGCTCTGCCTCAGGCAAGCCGGCATCCATTGACGCCACCCGGGGATTGACATGCAACCGATTCACCTCGCGTTCCTTTTTCACCAGCACCAGCCGTTCTACAAAGACATTCTCCGCAACCGCTACGTGCTGCCGTGGGTGCGGCTGCACTCGATCAAGAGTTACACCGGGCTGCTCCTGGTGCTGAAAGAATTCCCGGAGATCCGCGCGACGATCAACGTCGTGCCGTCGCTGATCGCGCAGATCGAGGAATACGCCGCCGGCCGAGCCGTGGATGAGGCGCTGCGCCTCACGCGCAAGCCGGCCGACAGCCTGACCGAGTCGGACTGCCTGCATATGCTCGACAACTTTTTCGTCGGGTATGCGCCGAAGGTCGTTGATATCTTCCCGCGGTACCGCGAGCTGATGGAGTTGCGCAACGCTCGCGGCCGGACGGCGGCGCAGGCGCTCCCGGATTTCCCGGCGGCGGTGCTGCGCGACCTGCAGGTCTGGGCGACGCTGGCCTGGTTCCATCCGCTGCTCGTCGCGCGCGACCCGGTGCTTCAGCAACTGCGCCGCAAAGGGCGCGATTTCACCGAGACGGATAAGGAGACGATGCTCCGACGGCAGGACGAAGTCCTCCGCGGCGTGCTGCCGCTCCACCGGCAGATGGCGGAATCCGGCCAGATCGAACTCTCCACGACGCCCTTCTATCACCCGATCCTTCCGCTGCTCATCAACCCCGAGTGCGCGCGCGAGGCGATGCCGGACGTGCCGATGCCCGACGTGCGCGCCGACTTCGCGCCGGACGCCGCGGTGCACGTGCAACGAGCGCTCGACCTCGCCACGCGCACGTTCGGCCGCAAGCCCTGCGGCCTGTGGCCGGCCGAAGGTTCCGTGAGCATGGACATTCTGCCGCTGCTGCGCGAGCACGGCATCCGCTGGATCGCGACCGATGAGCAAATCCTCGCCCGCGCCGCCGGGATTGACCTCTCGCGCGACCACTCGGCCAGCCTGATTCATCCGGACGCGCTCTACCAGCCTTACGCGTTGCCCGGCGACGGATCGCCGGCCATCGTCTTCCGCGACCGCGGGATCTCCGACGCGATCGGGTTCGAGTATCACCACGGCGACGCGGCGCCCTGCGCGGAGAATCTCGTCTGGCGCGTCTCCGAAGGCGCGCGCCGGTGCAGCGGCTCGCCGCGGCTCGTCTCGGTGATCCTCGACGGCGAGAATCCGTGGGACCATTACGAGGAGGCCGGCGTGCCGTTCCTGCGCGAGGTGTTCTCGCGGCTCCTGCGCAGCCCGGATATCCGCACGACGCGCCTGTGCGATTACATCCATGAGCACCCGCCCGAGAAGAAACTCGAGCGGCTGCCCGCCGGCTCGTGGATTGATGCGAATTTCGCAGTCTGGATCGGCAGCCCGGACGACCGCGCCGCATGGAGCCTGGGGGCCGAGGCGCGCAATGCGCTGACGCGCCGCATCGCCGCCGGCCCGCCCCTCGACCCGAACGCGCTGCGGATGGCGTGGGAGGAAATCTATATCGCCGAGGGCAGCGACTGGTGCTGGTGGCTCGGCGGCGATCGCACCTCGGACCAGGACTACCTGTTCGACGAACTGTTCCGCAATCACCTGTCGAACATGTACCGGTTCATCGGCCTGGAGCCGCCGCCGTCGCTGGCGCAGCCGATCGGCAAGCCGCTGAAGTCGGCGCAGGAAGGCGGACTCGACATGGACCTGGCGACCGACGGGCTGCCGGGCGTCCGCGCGGGCTGGAAGCCGGCCGGGTATCGGCGCTTCGGCGCGGAGAGTTCCGCGATGCGCCGCTCGGGTGAAATCGCCGGGGCCCTGGTCTATTGGTTCGCCGACAAACAGTTCTTCCTGAACCTGAAGGCGGGCGGATACGGCGAGGCGGTCCAGTTCGACATCGTCTTCGCGAACTCCGGCATGAAACGAGTCTCCGTCGCGCCCGCGCGCGCCACGCAGCAGGAGTCCGGCGCGGCCCGCTTCAGCGCGCCGGTCTCGGCGCTTGTCGGGCAGACTGAAGATCAGATACAATTCTACGTCGAGGTCCGGCATGGCAATAAGACGGTGCTAAGAGTTCCCGAGAGCGGGGTCATTCCAGCAGCCGTTCCGGCCGAAGCCCGCTAGCGCCGGAGCGCGCACACTCTTCTGCGGCGAAGAACCAGCGAGAAATCCAGCATGAAAATCGCCATCGTGGCGTCCGAGGCGGTGCCGTTCGCGAAAACGGGCGGGCTTGCCGACGTGACGGGCGCATTGCCGAAGGCGCTGTTCCGGCTCGGACATGAGCCGATCCTGATCCTGCCGCTCCACCGCGCGGTGCGGCGCTCCGGCGCGGCCCTCTCCGAGGCGGGAAGCATCGTCGTGCCCGTCGGCAAACGCTGGATCGAATCGCGGCTCTGGCGCGGCGAGGTCCCCGGCATTGACGCCGCCGCCTATTTTCTGGAGCAGGACTCGTATTTCGACCGCGACGGGCTCTACGGTTATAACGATGATTACACGGACAACTGCGAGCGGTTCTCGTTCCTCTCGCGCGGCGCGCTGGAGGCGGTCCGAAGCCTCGGCTTCGACGCGGACGTGTTCCACCTCCACGATTGGCAAAGCTCGCTCGTCGCGCCTTACCTGCGCATCCTGTACTCGGCGGACCCGCTCCTCCGCGGCGCCGCCGCACTTCTGACGATCCACAACATCGCCTACCAGGGAGTTTTCTGGCATTGGGACATGGACCTGCTCGGGCTCGACTGGTCGCACTTCAATGTCCGCGAGTTCGAGTTCTGGGGCAAGATCAACCTGCTCAAGGCCGGGATAATGTACTCCGACGTCGTGAACACCGTCAGCCCGACTTACGCGCGCGAGATTCAAACGCTGGAACAGGGCTGGGGCCTGGACGGCGTCCTGCGCGACCGGCACGACGTGGTGCACGGCGTGGTCAACGGAATTGACGATGCGGTTTGGAATCCCGCCGCCGACCCGCACCTGACGGCGCGCTTCGGCCCCGAGGACCTGCGCGGCAAGGCCGCCTGCAAGGCCGCGTTACAGCGACAATGCGGGCTGCCGCAACGCAAGGTCCCGCTGATCGGCATCGTCAGCCGCTTCGCCGAGCAGAAAGGGCTGGACCTCGTCGCCCAGGCGCTGCCGGACCTGTTCGACCGCGGGCCGCTCCAATGCGTCATCCTCGGCGACGGCGGCAATGGAGTCCAACTCCTGATCGAGAGCGTGGCCAAGCAGTTCCCGGACCGCCTGCGCAGCTTCGCGCAGATGGATGAGCGCCTGGCGCATCGCATCATCGCCGGCGCGGACATGATACTGGTCCCCTCGCGCTTTGAGCCGTGCGGCCTGACGCAGTTGTACGGGCTCAAATACGGCAGCGTGCCGATCGTCCGGCGGACCGGCGGGTTGGTGGACACGGTGGCCGACTGCACGCCGGAGACGCTCGCGGCGGGGACGGCGACCGGGTTCCTGTTCGACGACCCGACGCCGGAAGCGCTCGGCGAATGCGTCCAGCGGGCGCTGAATCTCTATCGCGACGCGGCCTCCTGGAAACGCCTGATGGCCGCCGGCATGTCGCAGGACTGGTCCTGGGAATCGAGCGCGAAACGCTATCTCGATCTCTACGCGGAGGCGCGGGCGCTTCATCAATCAGGAGGCCGGATCCCGCACTGATACTGGCAGGGGCAAATGATGAAAACCGTCCGATTCGTGATGGCGCTGCACAACCATCAGCCGGTGGGCAATTTCGAGGACGTGGTCGAGAAGGCCTGCCGCATGGCCTACCATCCGTTCCTCGACGTGGCCGAAGAATTCCCCGAGATCCGCCTGACGCTCCACTACTCCGGGCCGCTCTTCGAGTGGGCGGAGGAGCACGATCCGCGGCTGATCGAGCGCGCCGTCGCCGGCGTCCGCGCCGGCCGGTTCGAGCTGATGGGCGGCGGTTTCGGCGAGCCGATCCTCACCATGCTCTCCTCCGACGACGCCATCGGCCAAATCCGCCTTTTCTGTGAGCGCCTTCGCCGCCGGTACAACGTGCCCGTGCGCGGCCTGTGGCTGACGGAACGCATCTGGGAAGCGCAACTCGCCGGCGTCCTCGCGAAGGCCGGCATCGAGTACTCCGTCGTGGACGACTTCCATTTCCGCGCCGTCGGCCTGCGCGAGGAAGACCTTACCGGCTACTATATCACCGAGGACCAGGGAAAGCTGCTGCGCATGTTCAGCGGCAGCGAATTCCTCCGCTACGCCATCCCCTTCCGCGACCCGCAGGACACCCTGGCCTACCTGCGCCGGTTCGCGACCGAGGACGGGCGCAACGTGGTGGTCTACGCCGACGACGGCGAGAAGTTCGGCATGTGGCCGGAGACGTACAAGCACGTCTACGAGCGCGGCTGGCTCCGGAGTTTCCTGAAGCTCTTGAACGAGAACCGCGACTGGATCCGCTTCTCGACGTTCGCCGAGACCCTCGACGCTCTGCCGCCGCGCGGCCGGATTTACCTCGCCGACGCGTCGTACCGCGAGATGACCGAATGGGCGCTGCCGGTCAAGGCCCAGCTCGAGCTGGAATCCCTCCTCGACCGGCTGAAGGCGGCGCAACTGCTCGACCCGGCGCGCCCGTTCATGCGCGGCGGAACGTGGCGCAACTTCAAGGCGAAGTACGTCGAGGCCGCACAGATGTACGCGCGGATGACCGAGGTCAGCCGGCTCGTCGCCGACCGCCAGGCCGCCCGGAACTATGAAGAGGCGCGCCGCGCGCTCTATCGCGGCCAATGCAACTGCGCCTACTGGCACGGCGTCTTCGGCGGCCTGTACATGCCGTTCCTCCGCTTCGCGATTTATGAGCAATTGCTGAAGGCCGAGAATCTCCTCGCCGACCGCCGCGAACATCCCGGTCGGCACGTCGGCGACCTGGACCTCGACGGCCGCCCGGAGGTGAAGCTCCACAACCGGGCGCTGAATTGCTATCTGAAGCCGGACCGCGGCGGCGCGCTCTACGAGCTCGACGACCGCGAGCGCGGCTGGAACCTGACCGCGGTGATGACGCGCCGGCGCGAGGCCGCCCACCGGCGGTTGGTCGAAGCCGTGCGGTCCGGCAAGGCCTTCCTCGTGCAGCCCGGCGGGCCCGCGCAGAGCATTCACGACCTGGTGCGCTGCAAGGAACCGGGCCTCGAGAAACTGCTGCAGTACGATTCGCACGTGCGGGAGTCGCTGCTCGATCATTTCTACCCGGCCGATGCCGCCGTCCCGGCGCTCAAGCGCAACGAGGTCGCCGAATGGGGCGATTTCATCGGCGCCGAATACGATCTGAAAGCGCCGCCTTCGCACGGCAGCGCCGTCACGCTCAGCCGCAGCGGACTGGCCGGCCCGCCGGGGCGCAAGGCGCCGGTGCAGATTTCCAAGCGCATCACGCTCGGCAAAGGCGGCACGCTCGAAGCGCGTTACGCGCTCGGCTTCCCCGAAGGCGCCCCGCCGGACACCGTCTTCGGCGTCGAGTTCAACTTCGGCCTGATGGCCGGGAATGCGCCGGACCGGAATTACTTCTCCCACGCGCGCGAGAACCTCAACAACCTGAGCACGCTGATTTCGCGCCCCGCCGAGCCGGCGCTGGGCCTGGTGGACGAATGGCTCAAAGTCGCCCTCTGGCTGCACGCCGAGCCGGGCGCCGCGTTCTGGGCGTACCCGGTCGAGACCGTAAGCGATTCGGAAGGCGGGTTTGAGCGCGTGTACCAGGGCTCCGCCGTCATCCCGCACTGGCCGCTGAACGCCCTGCCCGGCGAAGAGATGGTTTTCACGCTGCGGCTTGAAGTGGCTGAAAAGTGAATGGCGACGGGCAGTATAGGCATGATGGGCGCCATGCGCCCCCGTGCGGCTCATGACTCCCATTTTTACCATAATCCCCATAAAGCCAAATGCAGCCTTGCATGTTAGGCCCGATAAGGTAGAATCGTGCTCATGGGCGACAAACCGACACAGAATCCGTCATCTCCGGCCGATGCGACTCAGCCGCAACGCGACCCGAAGTCGGTCGTCCACCTCAACCTGATCTTCGAGGTCGGCCGCGCCTCGCTCTCGAAGCTCGACATGGGCGACCTGCTCGCCACCGCCGCCCAGGCCATCCAGCGCCATTTCGGCTACTACGACGTGAGCATCTTCCTGCTCGACCCCGATGCGCAGGAGTGCGTCCTCGTCGCGCACGCCGGCGACTACTACACCGAGGGCATCAAAGGGTATCGGCAGAAACTCAGCGTCGGCATCGTCGGCTGGGTCGCCAGCCACGGGCAGACCGTCCTCGCCAACGACGTCCGCAACGACTCGCGACACGTCGTCGCGTTCCAGGGCGAGGCCGCGCTCCTCTCCGAGTTGACCGTGCCGATCCGGCTGCACGGCAAGACGCTCGGCGTCATCAACGTCGAGCGGCGCGAGGTCAACGCCTTCGACGACAGCGACGTGATGACGATGGAGACGCTCTCCGACCAGCTCGCGCAGGCCATCGCCAACGCGCAGCTCTTCGAACAGACGAGCCTGCTCCTCGACCTGAACCGCAGCGTTCTCGATGCCGTCCCCTCGAGCCTGTGCGTGCTCGATTCGCAGATGCGCATCCTTTTCACGAACCCGCGTTTCTGCCGCTTCTTCGGCCGCACGGCCGAAGAGGCCCACGGCATGGACATCCGCCAGCTCCTGCCGCCCACGCTCTTCCAGCAAGGCGGCCTCGAGTCGGCCATCCACCGCGCCGCCGCGGAGAGCGAGCCGCTTCTCTGCCCCGACCTCTCCGTCCAGGCCCCCGACCAGCCGCAGCGTTATTTCAACGTGCACGTCGCCGCGACCCAGGTCCCCGAAGGCGGCGGAGTGCTGCTGCTGTTCGAGGACATCACCGACCGACGCCGCTCCAGCGACGAACTCCTGCGCGAGAAACAGAAGCTTGAGCAGGTCGTGGACCTGATCGGCGCCGGCCTGGCGCTCATCGGCAGGGACCACCGGATCCTTTGGGCCAACCGCACGATCAGCGAATGGTTCGGCCGGGGCGCTCCCGTCGTGGGCCGCCGCTGCCACGAGGTCTATTGCCGGCGCGATACGAAGTGCGTCTCCTGCCCGTCCGAGCAATGTTTCGCCACCGCCGTCAACGGCGAGGCGGAAGTCATCCTCACTCGTTCCGACGGCGCCCTGCGCGAGTACCATCATGCCGTTACGCCCGTGCTCGACGAGAACGCGCAGGTGGACCAGGTCCTCAAGCTCACGCTCGACGTGACCGACGAGACGAAGAAGCTCTATCAGCTCGCGCGGCTGCGCCAGATCGGCGAGTTGATGCAGGGCGTGCTCGACCTCGACCGGCTGCTGCATTTCGTGCTGACCTGCGTCACGGCCGGCCAGGCGCTGGGATTCAACCGCGCATTGCTCTTCCTGGTGGACAAGGACCGGGACGTCCTCGAAGGGAAAATGGGCGTCGGCCCGGCGAGCGCCGAGGAGGCCGGGCGCATCTGGAGCCAGATCACGCGCGACGCCCCGACACTCGAAGACCTGCTCGCGCGGTACGACCGTGCCGTCCCTCAAACGCCGTCCCTGCTCGATCAGCTCGCGCGCGGCATCTGCGTCCCGCTCAGCGACAGCTCGCACATCGCCGTCGCCTGCGCGTTCGGACGCCGCCCGATTGTCGTCTCGCGCCCGCTCGACGACCGGCGCGTGAGCGAGGATTTCCGGCGCCTGCTCGGCTCGCGCGAATTCGTCCTCGCCCCGCTCATCGCGCATGGTGAGCCGGTCGGCGTCATCCTGGCCGACAACCTCTTCAGCGGCCAGCCGATCAGCGAGGACCACGTCGAGCTCCTCAGCATGTTCGCCAACCAGGCCGCCATCGCGATCGAGAACGCGGGCAATTACCGCCGGCTCCAGGAGGAGAAGATGCACCTCGAGGCCGCGTACCGCGACCTGGGCGAGGCGGAGGACAAGCTCGTCCGGTCCGAGCGGCTCGGCGCGGTCGGCCGCATGGCCGCGCACGTCGCGCACGAAATCCGCAACCCCCTTGTCACCATCGGCGGGTTCGCCAACACGCTGCTGGAGCATCCCGACTCGCCCAGGGAAGACCTCCTCCGCTATCTCAAGATCATCGTCAGCGAGGTGCGCCGCCTGGAGGAGATCCTCGCGCGAGTCATGGATTTCACGCGCCCACCCAAGGCGCTGCTCCGCGAGGGCGCCATCGAGCCGGTGATCCGCGAGACGATCGAACCGCTGCGCCAGCGCGCGCAGGATCAGCGCGTCGAAATCCGCCTCGACCTGCCGCCGGATGAGGCGCGACTGCAGATAGACGCCGACCAGATGAAGCAGGTCTTCATCAACCTCTTCAGGAACGCCCTCGACGCCATGCGCGACGGCGGCCGCCTTACCGTGCAGGTCGCGCACGAGCCGGGCGCCGTGAAGATCACCATCGCGAACAACGGCGACCCGATCCGCCCCGAGGACCTGCCGAAGCTCTTCGAGCCGTTCTTCACCACCAAGCCGGGCGGCACCGGGCTGGGCCTCTCCGTCAGCCAGCGCATCGTCCAGGACCACGGCGGTAGCATCCGCGTCGTCAGCAGCCTCGAACGCGGCACGGAATTCGTCATTGCCCTGCCGCGGAAGGACAGGCCGTAGCGCCGCAGGCGCGCAAAGTTGGCATTGACGCCGCTCGCTCCGCAAAGTACCATCCACAGGCTGAACACGTCATATTGAACCTGGAGGAGAACGATGTCCGAGTCTCCGTCGCCCGAGATTTATTCCTCTCCGCTCGCCCAGCGATTCGCCAGCCGGGAGATGCTGGAGAATTTCTCCGAGCTGAAGAAGTTCCGCACCTGGCGCAAAGTCTGGGTGGCGCTCGCCGAGGCGGAGCATGAACTCGGTGTCAAAGCCGTCACCGCAAAGCAGATCCGCGAACTGCGCGCGCACCAGGACGATATCAACCTCGACGTCGCGCGCGAGTTCGAGGCGAAGCTCCGCCACGACGTCATGGCGCACATCCACGCCTTCGGAAAGCAATGCCCCAACGCGGCGAAGATCATCCACCTCGGCGCGACAAGCTGCGACATCACCGACAACGCCGACATCATCATCATGCGCGACGGCCTGCTGATCCTGCGGCGGAAACTGGTCAACCTCATTGACCGGCTGGGAACGTTCGCCGAAAAGTACAAGGACTTGCCCACGCTCGGCTGGACGCATTTCCAGCCGGCGCAATTGACGACCGTCGGCAAGCGCGCGTGCCTGTGGGCGCAGGATTTTCTGCTCGACCTGAATGAGATCGAGTCAAGGCTCGAAACCCTTCAACTGCGCGGCATCAAGGGCGCGACCGGGACGCAGATGAGCTTCCTCGAACTCTTCGCCGACGAACCTGAAAAGGTCGAACTGCTGGAACAGCTCGTCGTGAAGAAACTCGGGTTCGAGACGAAACCCTTCGCGGTCACCGGCCAGACGTACCCGCGCAAGCTCGACGCGCTGATCCTGAATGCCGTGTGCGGCATCGCGCAGTCCGCGCACAAGTTCGCCAACGACATCCGCCTCCTGCAGCACCTGCGCGAGGTGGAGGAGCCATTCGAGGCGGAGAGCCAGGTCGGCTCGTCGGCGATGGCGTACAAGCGCAACCCGATGCGCTGCGAACGGATCACCGGGCTGGCGCGGTTCCTGATCTGCCTGGAGCCGAACGCGGCACTCAACGCCGCCGAGCAGTGGCTTGAGCGCACGCTGGACGATTCGTCCAACCGCCGACTCAGCCTGTCGGAGGCGTTCCTGACCGCGGACGCAATCCTCCACATCGCGATCAACGTGGCCTCCGGACTCGTCGTCCGGCCGGAGATGATCAAGCGAAACACTGACCGCGAAATTCCCTTCATGGTGACGGAATTGATAATCATGATAGGCGTCAAGGCAGGAGCGGACAGGCAGGAACTGCACGAACTTATCCGCAAGCACTCGGTCGCGACCGCCGAAGCGATTCGCTCAGGCGCGGAAAAGAACGACCTCTTGGAACGGTTGGCAGGAGACCCGCTCCTTCTGAAATCGAGGGAGAATATTCGCTCAATAGCGATAAATTCCGCAGTTTTCACGGGCCTTGCCGGCCCTCAGGTGTCATCATTCCTGAACGAGCATGTCGCGCCGATCCGCAAGCGCTATGCGCGCGACCTGGACCGCAAGAAAGCCGACCTGCGCGTGTAATTGACGTAAGAGAACGCTGATGGCCGAACTGCCGAAAAAATGGTCGCGGCGCATCTTCGCCGTGTACATGATCACCACGATTTTCGGCGGCGTCATTCTCTTTCTCTTCCTCTTTCTCCTCGGCCTCCTGTACGCGATGAACGTGCGCGTGCCGCTGCCCGATCACCACGCGCTCCTTCGCGAGAACAGCGACAAACCCTGGCTGTACGTACTGGCCCCTGGCTTGGATAAGCTTCCGCCGGGAACCCTCCAGTTCCTGACCGCCGGCGCGCCTTCGCAGGTGCAGCGGCTCCTGGACGTCCGCAACGCAACTCGCGAGTGCCCTGTGCAAATAGTCATATCCGCAGCCCCGACGAGCGACGGCCGACGCGGCGAGACCAGCCTCGTCGCGAGCCTCGGCAGGTATCCGGGCCGGTTTTGGCTGGTGGGCCGCGACCTGGAGAAGCGCGTCCAAAAGCAGTTATTGCCGCTCTCCCTCCGGCGTCACGACGGGAAAGCCATTTTCGTGGAGAATGACACGTCAAAGCCCTTTGGCGCTTTCTGCCTGTCCGCATGCACCCTCGTGCGAAGCTCTACCGCCGACGGGGCAGAGGCGCTCGCGGGACGCCTGGCAAGAGCCTCGGAAGTTGCCCGCCAAGAAGGAAAAGCATATCCGAGATACCCCGAGTTTTCAGGTATGGTCACAGACTGGCGGGACCCTCCGGTTGAAGCGATGGTCCCGCCCGCGTCCATCAAGCGGTGGCAGGATTTCTGCGGAAAGCTCCTCTCGAATTTCCCGGAGCTTGCGGGCATCAAGAGCGTGGAATTCCGCGGCAGCTTGCCCGACCCCAACCACGCGACCTTGACGCTCGATTCCGGAACACTCAGGGATGTCATTTCTCAGCCCCTTGCCGAAAAGCTCATCGAATGGCTGAGGCGGAACGGCGCGGAAATCGGCATCACTTCGGCCGACTTGCCTGGGACGCTGAAAGACGGCGCGGGAGTCACGGTCAACGTTGAGTTTTGAGGGTTCAGCAATGTTCAAGCTCATGCTGGTCACGGATCGCCGGCGTTCGAAGCGGCCGCTGGCGGAGACGGTGCGAATGGCGCTGGCGGGCGGCGTGGACGCGGTGCAGTTGCGGGAGCGCGATCTCAGTGCGCGCGAGCTCTACGACCTGGCGTTGAAGCTCCGCGCGATCACGCGCGCGGCGGGCGCGGCGCTGATCGTCAACCAGCGGCTCGACGTGGCGCTCGCCGCCGGCGCGGACGGCGTGCACCTCGGCTGGCGGTCCCTGAACCCGGCGGCCGTGCGCAAACTCGCCGGCGAGAAATTCCTGATCGGCCTCTCCTGTCACGACGGGCCGCAGCTTCATTCCGCCGAAGAATCCCGCGCGAACTACGCGCTGCTCGGACCGGTGTTTCACACGCCGTCGAAGGAAGGGCTGGTGTACCCGATCGGCCTCGGGCCTCTGAAGGACATGGTCTCCGCCGCGAAGATCCCCATCCTCGCCATCGGCGGCGTTACGCCGGAGAACGCCGCGCAGGTGATGGAGACCGGCGTCGCCGGCCTCGCCGTAATCTCCGCGCTGATTGACCCCGAAGACCCCGCCGCCGCCGCGCGCGCCTTCCGAAAGGAGTGCGAATGATGAATCTTGAGTGATGAAGCGCTTCATCACTCATCCTTCATACTTCTTACTTCCCTACAGGCTGATCACTTTCCCCGTCTGCGCCGATTCGTTCGCCGCGACGGCGACCGCCAGGCTCTGCACCGCGTCCGCATACGACGAGCGCGCGAGCTTCGGATCGCCCGATTTCACCGCCTCGACGAACGCCCGCTGGCATGCCGCCAGGCCCGGTTCGGCGTGCTGGACCACGGCGCGCGTGCCCGCCTGGATCGTTTCGAGCGCTTCCGCGGTCAGCCGAATCTCCAGGTCGCCGGCGATGACGGAAAGCAATGTCTCCTCGCGCGGCGCCACGTCCGCTGCCGTCACCTCGCCGACCGCGCCGCTGCGGAACCGGAGCGCGGCGACCGACACGTCCTCGATGTCGTAGTTCGGCACGCGCGCCGCGACCATGCCCTGGAACTGTATCCCGTACACCGAAGCGACGTCGCCGCCGAAGCAGCGCGCCAGGTCAATCAGGTGCGTCGCCTCGAGCAGCAACTGCCCGCCGCACGACTCCCGCTTCGTGCGCCAGCCCGGCGCCGGCGCCGGGACCAGCCGCCATCCGCGCACGAGCGCCACCCGCCGGTCCTTGAGCAACTCGCGCGCGACGTCGGTCCCCGAAAGATAGCGCCACGGGTGCGCGACCGACGCGACGACGCCGGACTTCTCGATGTCCTTCTGAATCTGCCGCGCCCTCTCGACACTGAGCGCCACCGGCGGCTCCAGCAGCAGGTGAATCCCCGCGCGCGCGGCCGCGCTCTCCGGCTCGCCCCGCGCGAAGGGCGGCAGGCAGACCGCCAGCGCGTCGAGCCGCTCCGATTCGAGCAGCGTCCTGTAATGCAGGTGGACGCTCGCGCCGAACGGCTTCGCCGCCGCCTCCGCGCGCGCCCGGTCATTGTCGCAGACCGCCACGACCTGCACGTCCGCAGCGGAGGCCGAAAAATTCTGCAGGTACGCGCGGCCGACGCGCCCCGCCCCGATCAGGCCCATGCGAATCGGCATCTGTAACCCTCCGTTTTTCGTCCTCGTCCTCGAACGCGCCCTCCTCGTCGTCATCGGCCTCGGCCAATCGAGACGTTCGTTCGAGGACGAGGACGACGACGAGGACGATTATACTCGATCACGCCCCTTCGCGGCGCGATCGTCGGATCTGCGAAACCGCGCCGACAACCCCCACGGTGTATTTTACCGCCGAGCCGACGCTGAAGAGCAGCACGGAGTAGAACGTCACCGTCGCCAGCACCAGCCAGAGAAAGTCTTCGCGCTCCGCGACCCACGGCACCAGCACCAGCATCATCAGCGTGAACTGCAGGCCGGTCTTGGCCTTCCCGACCCAGTTCGCCGCCACCACGACGCCGTACGTCCATGCCGCCGGACGCATGACGAACGTCACCAGCGCCTCCCGCGCGATCAGGATGCCCAGCCCCCAGAGCGGCATATGAAAGACGAATTGCCCGCCGCCCTGGCTCGTGTGCGGCCGCGCGAAAACGTAAAACACGATCATGCAGAACAGCGCGTCGGCGAACGGGTCGAGCAATTTCCCAGCCGTCGAAATCGCGTTCCACCGCCGCGCCGCCGCGCCGTCGAGCCAGTCCGTCGCCATCGCCGCCCACACGAGCAGCAGCAGCCACTCCGCGCCGTACTCCCTCCGGTCCACGATCAGGAATGCCGGCGCCATCAGGATCCGCAGTCCGGTCAGGAGCAGCGGCACCATGCGCAAGAATTTCAATCCAGTCTCCTGTCCGCCGTTCGCGGTTCGGCGCGTTCCTCGTTCGCCCGCATTATACCGAACCGTTTGCGCCGAGAAAAATCGTCCTTCTCAAAACAGGACTTGAAAAGCGCCCCCGGCTATCGCAAACTATGCCTGCCGCCCATTCGACGCAGCTCAGGGCGGCAGGACCGCTTCTCGAACCGGTGGAGAGCGCGACATGGCGAAAGCAGCGCAGCCGACGGAGGGACAGTTCTCGCGCCTCTACGCACAGATGACCGGCGGCGCCGGTTCGGTGGCTGAGCCGGCCCAGTCCGCGCAGGCCGAACCGGCGGAAGTCCGCGAGAAGATCGTCCGCTGCCTGTGGTTCGATCAATTCCTCGACAGCGCGAACCTCGCGACCGAGGACGGCCGCAGGATCGCGGTGTTTTCGCCCGGATACTGGAACGAAGGCGCGGGCCCGGATTTTCGCAACGCGGAGTTCGCCTTCGGCGACGAGCCCCGCGTGCGCGGCGACGTGGAGATTCACGTCGCCGCCTCCGACTGGGGCCGCCACGGACATGCCGACGACCCGATGTACGACCGGGTGCTGCTCCACGTCGTCCTGCATAACGATCTCGGCGAGCCGACCGTGGCGCAGCGCGGCCGGCGGATTCCGCAGCTTGCGCTCGCCGGCCGGCTCAGTTCGGACCTCGGCGAGATCCTCGGATCGCTCGACCCGGACGCCTATCCGCGCGTCGGCTGCGGACGCGAGGGCGCCTGCTGCCGCAGCGTGCGCGCTTGCGGACGCGACGCGCAATGGGTCGGCCGATTTCTCGATATCGCCGGCGACGAGCGGATGCTCCGCAAGGCTGAGCGGTTCGCCGGCTTGATCGAGAAATCCACGCCCGATGACGCACTCTACGAGGCGCTCATGGAAGTCATGGGCTACAGCGCCAACCGCCGCGCGTTCAGGCTCCTCGCGCGCGCCGTGCCGCTCCGCACCCTGCGCAAGCTCATCCCGGCCGACGGCGATTTCCGCGACACGCTGCTCGCCGTGCAGGCCCTGCTGTTCGGCGCGGCCGGTTTCCTGGACGCCGCCGAGCCGACCGCCGATCCGGAATCCGCGCGCTACCTGAAGTCGCTCCGCGCCAAATGGGACGCCGCCCGGCCGGACATCGCCGGCCGCCCATTCGACGTCACTCAGGGCGGCCCTGAGCATGGTCGAAGGGGCCACATGCTTGACCGCACGGCCTGGAGCCTGCGCCGGACGCGCCCCGCGAACCACCCCATCCGCCGCATCGCCGGAATCGCCGCGTTCCTCGCGGGCAGTCTTCACACCGGGCTATGCCGCGCGATGCTCCGCGCCATCGAGGATATCCCGACCGGCGGCGGCGAGGCGCGGCGTTGCGCCGAGACGCTCCGCCGCTTCCGCGCCATGTTCGAAGAGCCGCAGCCGTTCGACTCCGCTCGCGGCCATGAGCCTGTCGAATGGCAGACATACTGGCTCCGCCGGACCGGCTTCCGGCCCGAGTCGCTCAGGCAGCCGACCGCCCTGATCGGCCCGACGCGGACGACCGAGCTGATCGTCAACGCGGTCGTCCCGCTCCTGCTCGCTCTGCAGCGCGATGGCGACCGCGCGCGCGTCGAGCAGCGCCTGCACAACGTGTATTGCTCGCTGCGCCCGCTCTCGGACAACTCGGTCACACGATACATGAAGAGCCGCATTTTCCAGGAAGGCCCGGCCGCCGGCGAGGTCGTCCGCTCGATGCGCCGCCAGCAGGGCCTGATGCAGATCTTCCACGATTACTGCGAGAGCGACAGCACCACCTGCGAGGCGTGCGGCTTCCTCGCGGCGGTCGAAGCGCGCGGAGAGCGGGCATGACGGCGGACCGCGGCGCCAGTCCCAGGCCGGCCTACGCGACCCGCGCGACGGCGCTGCATTGGGCCGCCGGCGCGATCGCCAAGTGGGTGCTCTTTCCCTATTACCTGACCGTCCGCATCGTGGAAGGCGGCGAGCTCCGGACCAAAATGCTGCGCCACCCTCGGCCGGCCGGCATCTATGCCTTCTGGCATTCGCACCAGCTCTCGGCGGTGTGGCATTTCCGCCGGGTCGCCGCCGGGATCCTGATCAGCGCGTCGAAAGACGGAGAATACATCGCGCGCATCGCGCGGTCGGTCGGCTTCGTGCCGCTGCGCGGATCGTCCTCGCGGCTCGGCGCTCCGGGGCTCAAAGCGCTCATCGAGCTCGCGCGCAGCGGCCGGACGGTGGCGATCACGCCCGACGGCCCGCGCGGCCCGAGGTATTCCATCGGCCCGGGCGTCCTTGCCCTGGCGCAGAAGAGCGGCTATCCGATCGTCCCGTTCGCCATCGGCCTTTCGAGCTTCTGGGAATTGCCGAGCTGGGACCGGTTCCGAATCCCGAAACCGTTCTCCCGCGGCTATGCCTGCTGGGGCGAGCCGCTTTCGGTCCCGCCCGACGCGGATGACGCGGCGCTGGACCAGCTCGCCGCCGAACTTCGCCGCCGGATGATTGACCTCGAGCAATTCGCGGACCGCATGGCCCGAACCCAGGGCTGGCGAAACGGCTGAACGTTTTTGCCACGGATTGCACGGATTTGCACGGATTACCGGCGACGAACTGAATACGACGAACGTTCTTGCCACGGATTTCACGGATTCACACGGATTACCGGCGACAAACTGAACCGCTGAAGAATAGTCTTCGCCTTTGCCTCCGGTAATCCGTGGCCATCCGTGAAATCCGTGGCAAAAATCCGTTTTGCCTTTTTGTCTTTAATCCGCGGTCATTCGTGCAATCCGCGGCAAGAACGTTAACTGGAAACCCGCGCGGCAAGCTGGTAAACTCCGCCGCATGCTGATCATCCCCGCCATTGACCTGAAAGACGGCTGCGCCGTGCGCCTGGTGCGCGGCGAGGCGGCCCAGGCGACGGTCTTCTCCAACGATCCGGTCGAGGTCGCGCTCCGCTGGCGCAGCGAGGGCGCGGAGTACCTGCACGTCGTGGACCTCGACGGCGCGTTCGAGGGTGAGCCGGTCCAGTTCGGCATGGCTGTCCAGATCGCGCGCGAGAGCGGCCTGCCGGCCGAGGTCGGCGGCGGCATCCGCACGCGCGACACGGTGCTGCGCTACCTGAACGCGGGGCTGGACCGCGTGGTCATCGGCACGCGCGCGCTCGAGTCGCCCGAGTGGCTGGCGAAGCTGTGCGAGGAATTCCCCGGCCGCATCGCCGCCGGAGTGGACGCGCGCGGCGGCCGCGTCGCCGTCCGCGGCTGGGTGGAGACCTCCGAACTCACCGCCCTCGAACTCGCCCGCCGGCTGAGCGGCATCCCGTTGCGCGCCGTGATCTTCACCGACATCTCGGCGGACGGAACGATGGCCGGCCCGGCCATCGAGAGCACCCGCGCCTTCGCCGAAATGATCCGGCTGCCGGTGATCGCCTCCGGCGGCGTCGGCAGCATCGAGCATTTGCGGCAGATCGCGCGCCTGCCGGTCGAGGCCGCCATCGTCGGCCGCGCGCTCTACACCGGCGCGGTGTCGCTGCCCGATGCCATCGCGGCCGCGCGCTGAAGGAGTTTTGTGAATCGTCCTCGTCGTCGTCCTCGGCCTCGTCCTCGGTCGTTCAAAACGGCCGTTCGAGGCCGAGGACGACGACGAGGACGAGTACGATGAAAGTTCAGCCCTCGGACCATAACGCATGAACTCATCCCGCCTGATCGTCCTCACGCTCGCCCTCTGCATCCTGACGGGCATTTGGGGCTACTGCCACGAGTGCTCGCGCGAGCCGGACGACACCGGCGACGAAAGCGCGTATCTTTCCGAATCCGCATGGATCGCCGAGCACGGCGGAATTTTCGGCTACCTCCGGCTCTGCGCTCAGGGACGCTATCAGCGGACGGGGACTTACCCGCTGCTGGCCGTCGCCGCTGCTCCGTTCGCGTCGCGCGACCTTGCCTTCATCCGCCCGGCCCGGCTGTTCAAGAGCGCCCTGACGGCGCTGGCGTTGATCGGCATTTTCCTTGTCACCGGACGATTGACGTCCTGGGACCACGGCGCATGGCTGATCGCCATGATCGCGCTCTCGCGGAACTGGCTCGGGAAGGCCGGCGTCTTCACGATTGACCCGATCATCTACGCGCTCATTTTCCTGGCCTGGCTGCTGATCGCCGGCTTGTGGCGGCCGAAGGGCCGGTGGCTCTGGGCCGGCGCGGCGTTCGGGCTGGCCTGGATGGCCAAGGGAACCGCCCTGCTGCTCCTGGCGGGGCTGATCGGCGCGGTCGCGTGGCGGCTGGCATTCGGGCGCGACCGTCTTCGCCTGCTGACTTCGGCCCGCTTCTGGATGGCGGGCGTCCTGTTCGCGGCCGGCATGGCCGTCACCGCCGCCCCGCTGCTCATGCAGACCACGCTCGCCGCGCGCTCCGAAAGCGCCCTGACGCGCTACCTGCCGCCGGGGCTGTGGCTGGACAGTTGGAGCCAGCGGCTGGAGACCAATCCGGAGCGCGCCACGCAGGGGATGAGCGGCTATCTCCAGAGGCACGGCCTGGCGGGCGCGGCTGAGCGCCTGGTCCAGGGCATGGCCGACCAGGCGCCGCGGTTCGTCGGCGTCTTCGCGATAGACAAGGAAGCGCCGAAGGCGCTCTGGGTGCTGACGCTGATCTGCTCGGCCGGCCTCTTCGCGCTGGCCGTCCGCGGGATGGTCCGCGAGCGCGACTCGTGGGCGCGGTCATACACGGTCCTGTTCGTCCTCGCGGGGTTCCTGCTTTACTCCTGGTTCTCCGCCATCACCTATGCCTCGCGCTTCGCCGCGACGTTCGGGCCGGTATTTGCATGGTACGCAGCGGCGGAGATTTCGCCGCTATTGCGCCGACTGGCCGAACGCCTTTGGGCGGCGCGGCCTGAATTGCGCGAGGCCGTCCCCAGGCGCGTCGTCGCGGGGATCATCGCCCTGCTGATTCTCTGCCTGGTCATCAGCAACGGGAAACGCCTGCCCGCCGATCCGCGCGAGCCGCTGCCGCTGAAGCCGGACTACGCGAAGCTCATGAACTGGTACGATCAAAACGTAGCGCGCACCGGCGCGGTCTGCGTCCACACGATGGACCTGGGCTGGCGATTCCGCTTCCTCTGGCTGCTGCCCCCGTCGCAAGCAATTGAAATGCCCATGGCACCGGACTTCGCCGCCTTCATGGCCTGGGCGGACAAAGCCGAAGCGGAATATCTCCTGCTCGCGCGCCCCGCGCCCGAATACGCCGACTTCCTCAAGCCGCCCCTGGGCGACTTCATCTGCAACGACCCCGCCGCCGGCCTGATCCAGAGCGCCCCAATTCCCGGCTGGCGCCTCGTTCTCGAAGACCGCGATGGCGTCTGCGACTACCTCGTCTACCGCCGCCAGCGAACGCGTTGAGAGAAGAACTCGATCCAGCGTCCTATTCGGTTTCCTTCAGCTTTTCCGCCGGCGCCGGAAGGCTCTTCGGCTCTCCCCTGTGGCTCCGGTGCTCGGTGTTGGAGCGCACTTTATTGGTGAAGATGAAATCGGGGCCGAACCATCCCTTCTCGTCTGCGATGGATGCTTCGCCGCCGTCGTCCTTCAGGTCATAGCCGACGCGCCAGAGTTTCCAGCCACGCGCCGTGCGGGCATAGCGCAGAGGCTTGCCGTCGAACGGATCGGAGGGAACTTCGGGCAGGATTCCTGGCACGAGTGCATCGAGGCGGTCAGGTGGCGTGCCATGCATCTTCTCATAGAGGGCGATGGCCGCGCGGATCTGAAGCACGCGCATTGTGAGGTCATACTGCGCCCAGTATCGCGGCAGCGATTCCAACCAAACCGGCGCCAGTTCTGCCTGTAGCGGATGCCTGTCCTTGACCTCCTTGACCGCGGCTTCGGCGGATCGAAGCAGTTCGGGGAGCGGCTTGGAGAACATCTTTAGCAGGAAGGCGTTATACGCGTCGTAGTCCTTTCCGAACTCATTGGCCGTTTCAGGACACATGGCCATTGTGATCTTGACATATTCCGCCTCTCGCTTCACCGTGGCCAGCCGCATCTTTGGCGTTGTTTCCATTTCGCGGCAGCGCGCGATGATGCGCTTCAACTCAGCCTCATCCAGCGAACTGTTCGCAACAAGGGAATCCAAGTCGCTTGCTCCGAGAGCCTGAACCGCAAGCGCTACAAGTTGCGCGATCAGCACGGAATCTTCCTGAAGCTTATTGCCCATTTGCAAGCATTCGACGTACCGCTCAGCGGCAACGTCGGGCCGGCCCTCCAGTTCGGCGGCGAATCCGGCATCGGACAGGAACCGCGCCAGGTTGCGGATGTCTGCCATACCTGGCAATGCGGGGTATGGAGAAGGGCATTCTACATTGCTGACCAGCCAAGGAAACTGGAGAGCGCGCTGGTTCAGCCCCTCCTTAAAGGTTGCAAGGACCGATGCGTTTTCCTTGATGTAACGCGTAAACCCGGCAGAGTCGCCTGCATAAGATTCTTCCACCGAAACTGATCCGGGCGGTTCAGGCGACATCTTTTCGCAGCGCTCGGCCAAGTCCCTGGCGGCCTTGATAAAGTAACAGAAGGCGTTCTTCTCCGGCGGCACGTTCGGCCAGAGTGGGCCTAACGCCTTGATTTCCTCTTTCGTCGGCATCCGCGCGATCCCAGTTATAAGATTGGGATAAAGCTTGAACAGGACGGAATAGTCGTCCACGTCTTTTTCGGGCGCAGGCGTTGAAGTGGCAGGCGACGGATTGTTGGGCGTCGCGGCTTCCGCCTTGGCGGTACTGATCTTTCCTTTCTCTGTAAGTGGCGAAGCGCAGGAGATGACGCCGGAGATCAGGAGTGCCAGCAGCATCGTCATTTTCCTGAACACCATTTCCCGTCTCCTATCACTTGGCCGCCAGGAACGTCTGCGCGCACTGGACGAGCATGGCGGCGCCGATCGGGAGGATTCGCTCGTCGAAGTCGAAGCGGTTGCTGTGATGCCCCTTCACCTTGCGGCCGCGGCGGGTTCCTATGCTGAAGAACGCGCCCGGCACGCGCTCGAGGAAGAAGGAGAAGTCCTCACTGCCCATCGTCATCTTGTCTTTCACGACGCGCCGGCCCAGGGCTGCGGCGGCGGCCTTGACGATGCCGACCGCGGCGGCGTCGTTCACGAGCACGGGACAACTGATATCCCAGAAAATCCGGCCTTCGACGGAGTGCGCGGCGGCGGTCTGCCTTACGACGCGCTTCATGCGGGCCATCACGCGCCTGCGCATCTTCGGCTGGAAGGTCCGCAGCGTGCCGCGCAGCTCCACGTTGTGCGGGATCACATTGTAGGAAACGCCGCTCTCGAAGGAGCAGATGGAGATGACGCAGGGCTGGAACGGATCGGCCATGCGGCGGACGCCGGCGAGTTGCTGGTAGATCTGGTTAGCCGGGACCAGCGGGTCGCGCGTGCGGTCCGGGTGGCTGGCGTGTCCGCCGCGGCCGGTGACGACGATGCGGAAGTGGTCCGCGCCGGCCATGCCGGGGCCTTCGCGCAGAGCGATGGTGCCGAACGGCCGGTCAGTGCTGACGTGCGCGGCAAAGATCGCGTCCACTTTCGGCGATGCGAGCGCGCCGTCCTTTACCATGAGCGGCGCGCCGCTGACGATCTCCTCCGCCGGCTGAAAAATAAACTTCACATTGCCGGGCAATTCCCTGCGCATCCGCGAGAGCATGAACGCCGCGCCGAGGAGCATCGCCGTGTGCCCGTCGTGGCCGCAGGCGTGCATCACGCCGGCGTTGCGCGAGCGGTACGGCACCTCATTGGCTTCCTGCAGCGGCAGCGCGTCCATGTCCGCGCGCAGCGCGACCGTCCTGCGCGCGCCTTTGACGCGCAGCAGGCCCACGACGCCCGTCTTGCCCACTCCCGTTCTCACCTCCACATCAGCCGCGCGGAGCATCTCCGCGACGCAGCGGGCGGTCCGCTTCTCGTTGAATGCGAGTTCCGGATGCGAGTGGATGTCGCGGCGGATGCGGGTGAGCCGCGCCCTCAGCGCGGAGGCCATTTCCAATATCTGCGTCGGATTGCTCATGGACGATTCTCCTGCTGAAATGCGCGCATCGGCGTGGACATGAGACATGAGATTATCACTGAAGCGGGCGGTTGACAACTCACATGGCAGGAGATTGGGAAATTAGGAGATTGGGAAATTGGGACTTCGGCCGACAGTTATCTCTCCTAATTTCCTAATCTCCCAGTCTCCCAATCGCCCAATCGTCCTCAAGCTACCGCAGCTCCATGATGATGTGCGCCAGTTTGGCGGGGTCGTGGCGGAGGAGGTCCTGCTTTTCCCAGAGGACGCGCTCCTGGTCCACGTTTTCGACGATGTCGGCTTCGATGATCTGCGGGCCGAGGGAACGGAGGTCGTCGTCGGCGCGGAGCAGTTGCGCGCCGGCGGCCTGGTATCGCTCGAGGACTTCCTTGGGCGGCATGGTGCTGTTGACGATGGCGTAGTCGGGCGCGCCGTCGCCGAGGTATCGCTGCACGGCGCGCACGTGATCGGCGGCGGTGTAGCCGTCGGTCTGGCCGGGCTGGGTGACGATGTTGCAGATGTAGATCACCCGCGCGTCGGAGCCGCGGATCGCGCGCGTGATGCCGCGGACGAGCAGGTTGGTGATGACGCTGGTGTAGAGGCTGCCCGGCCCGATGACGATGGTGTCCGCCTGGGCGATCTCCTGGATCGCCTCCTCGGTGGCGGCGGCGTCTTCGGGCTCGAGATAGACGTGCTCGATGGGCGCCTTGTTCTCGGCGCGGACGTTGTACTCCTCGCGGACGATTGTGCCGTCCTGGAGCAGCGCGCAGAGGTGCGTGTCGGCGAGCGTGGACGGGATGACTTTGCCTTCGATGGCGAGGATTTCGCTCGCCGCGCGAAGCGCCTGCTCGAACGAGCCGGTGATCTTCTCGAGCGCGGCCAGGAAGAGGTTGCCGAAGCTCATCCCGGCCAGGCCGCCCTCCTCGAAACGATACTGGAAGAGGTCGTGCAACTGGCGGCCGGTCTTGTCGCTGCTCGAGAGGGCGATCAGGCAGTTGCGCGCGTCGCCGGGCGGCAGCACGCCGAGGTCGCGCCGGAGTTTGCCGGAGCTGCGGCCGGAATCGGTCACGGTCACGATGGCAGTCAGGTTGCGCGAGAACGCCTTGAGGCCCTGCAGCACCATCGGCAGGCCGGTGCCGCCGCCGATGGCCAGGATGCGCGCCTGCTCGCGATGGCGCCGCTTGTTGGCGGCGGCGAGCACGTCGTGCAGCTCGGTGAGGCGCGTGATGCGGAAGTCCGGCTGCTCGAACTGGTTCTTCGGCTGGAGCGATTTGAACCGGCCCTGCATGATCTGCACGGTGGTGATGCGCAGGTAGTTGGCGACGCGGATTTCCGCGTCCACGCGGTCGCCGACGATCAGGCACTCCTGCGGCGTCAGGCCGTGCCGCGTCATGAGCGCGATGCAGCTCTCTTCGAGCCCGGTCCCGATCTCGGTGTCGGTGATGTCCACTTCGTCGAAGAGCGGGCCGAGGCCCAGGAGCTTGATCTTCTGCTCCTGCCGCCGGTGCACGCCGGTGGTGACGAGGAAGAGCATGTACCCCTGCGCGCGCAGGTTGCGCAGGACGGAGATGACGTCGGGGAACGGGCGGATGTCTTCCACCTCGGACTGGTTGTACGCGCGGAGGATGCTCTCGACGACGTCGCGGCCCTTTCCGTATCGCTCGGCGATATGGTCGAACACGCGGTAGCTCGGCCCGTGGCGCGCGGTGAGGTCGGCCTGCATGTGGAAGGCCTCCTCCTCGGTGCAGGGCAGGCCGGCCGCGACCATCGCCTTCGCGGCGCGCCGCCGGGCCGCGTCAACGAGCGAGCCGGAGCAGTCGTACAGAGTGTCGTCGAGATCGAACAGGATCGCTTTTATGCGGGCCATGGCTCCGCCGGGACAAGATCGGGTGCAGGGGCGGCAAGAACGCGCTCGCCCGCTGCGGGTATCGGGCCGGAAGCTATTCCTTCAGGACGTCGTACAGGCCGGTTTCTTCCGGCGGGATGTCCGGCAGGCGGCGCGCCGGCCCGCCGCCGGAGAACATCTTCCGGATTTCTTCGATCTGCTTGCCGTAGAACATGACCAGCCCCGTTTGCGTACGGATGTCGCGGATGATCTTCAACTGGACGAGAAAGACCACCAGAAAGCAAATCGGCGTCAACAGGTTCGCCATGAAGAAATCCACGACGGTCTTCAATTGCTCCAGGTTCATCTTTCCTCCGTTCCGCTCCTGCGGCCGGCGCCGGCTTGCCTGCAACGTCCGCGCGCCGTCGCAAAAGCCCCTGCGCCATGCTCCCCAAGGCCGCTGCCGCGGCCTGAGCTGGAGCCACGCGCTAGAATTGCAGCGTGATGTAAATGTCCTTCATCGCGTTCTGCGGGTCCGCGGCGTCATGGATGAGGTACCGCTGGCCCGGTTTCTCGATCGTGAACTCCTGCTTCACAATATTCCCGGCCGGCCCGAATCTCTCGATCGTGATGACGACCGGTTTCCTCTCCGCGGCTCTCGATCTCGGCTCCTCGTGCCCGAGGATGACGTGGTCCACCGCGAACGTCGTCGCGCCGCCGTCTCCGACAAAGACGCGCCGGCCGACGCGGCCCATGAGGAAGATCTCGGCGCCGCGAGGCGGGCCGGCCGCCTTCAACGCGGCGACGTCCGGATTGTCCAGCGGGACGAAACAGAGCAGGTCCGAGCCATCGGGCCGAGTGCGAAACGCGTAGTACTTCGCCGGCGTGATTCCCGCATTCAGCGCGTCGTCCGGGAAGACCGTGACTTCCTGGTAGAAGACGTCCGCGACCTTGACGAAGGTGCCGAGCAACTGCTGCGCCGAGCTGGCGATGCCGAGCGTTTCGGCCGTGACCGGATTGTAAACCTGCGCCGCGGGCTGCTCGCTCGAAGTCGCCTGAGCGGGAACGTTTGTCGCCGCCGACGGTTGGTAAACCTGCGCCAGGATCGTGCCAGTGACCAGCGCGCTGCCCAGGATCATGCCGCCGAGGACCCACGTCCGTGTCCGAATCATCTCGACCTCCCTCACAGGAAGAGCCTACCCGGCAAAACGGCGCAGGAAACGGCTTTGCTTCTGTGAATATATATATCACTATACAGCGCCCTGTCAAATAAATCTGGCATTTGACGTTGCTTTCGGAGCGGCATACAATGAGGCCGCTTTGTGGAATCCGCGTCACCGAAGGAGCCCATCATGCCCGGACAAAAGTTGATCGAGGTCTTCGGTAAGGGGCCGGTCTCGATCGCCCGCGCGCCGGGGCGAGTCAACCTGATCGGCGATCACACCGATTACAACGGCGGCTACGTGCTGCCGGCGGCGGTGGATCGCGAGGTACGGATTGCGTTCCGCCCGTCGGGCGACGCGCGCGTGGAGATGGTCAGCGCCGACTTCGAAGAGCGCGCCGCCTTCGACCTCGGCGGGGTCGCGCGCGGCCAGGCGCAGGGCTGGGCCAAATACCCGGCCGGCGTCGCCGCGGCCCTCCAGGCCGAGAAATATCCCGTCGCAGGCCTGCGCGCCGTCATCCAGGGGAACGTGCCGGTCGGCGCGGGCCTCAGCTCATCGGCGGCGATCGAGGTCGCCTGCGCCCTGGCGTTCTGCAGCGTCTCCGGACTGAAGATTGATCGCGAGAAACTCGCCCACATCTGCCAGCGCGCCGAGAATGAGTTCGTGGGCATGCAGTGCGGCATCATGGACCAATACGCCTGCCTGCTCGGACGGAAGGATTGCGCCCTCTTCCTGGACTGCACCACGCTCCAGAGCGAGCTGGTGCCGCTGGATGAACGCGGCGCCAAGATCGTCATCTGCGACACCCGGCTCAAGCGCCAGCTCGTCAACAGCGCCTACAACCGCCGCCGCGGCGAATGCGAGGAGGCCTTCAGGATCCTCAAGCAGCATCTGCCCGATGCGAAGTCGTACAAGGACATCTCCATCCCCATGTTCCGCGCGTACGCGCACGACCTGCCGGACCCGCTCGGGAAGCGCGCGAAGCACGTGGTGACGGAGAACGCGCGCGTCGTGCAGGCCGCGCGCCTGCTGAAGAAAGGCGACCTGATCGGCTTCGGCGCCTTAATGGACGCCTCGCACGACAGTTTGCGGGATGATTTCGAGGTCAGTTGCAAGGAGCTCGACCTGCTGGTCGGCATCGCCCGCGAGTCGGAAGGCGTCTTCGGCAGCCGGATGACCGGGGCGGGATTCGGCGGCTGCACCGTTGCGCTCGTCCGGCCGGATTGCGTCGAGGCGTTCACCGCGAAAATCTCCGAGGGGTACCGGGCGGACACGGGCGCGGCACCGGGAATCTACATCGTCCGCGCTTCCGAAGGAGCGACGTATGAAAATGCCGAAGGGAGGTCGGCCATTGAGGAGAGCCCACGGCGATGATTAAAGAGGCGATCCGCAGGCTGACCGAACGGCGCGACCTGACCTCCGAAGAGTGCGCGCAGGCGATGAACGAGGTGATGAGCGGCGAGGCGACGCCGGCGCAGGTCGCGGCCTTCATCGTCGCGCTGCGCATGAAGGGCGAGACGCCGGAGGAGATCGCCGGCTGCGCCCGCGTGATGCGCGCGAAGGCGCGCCGCATCGAGGCCGGCGCCGAGGTCGTGCTCGATACCTGCGGCACCGGCGGCGATGCGCGGAACACGTTCAACATCTCCACCGCGGCGGCGTTCGTCGCGGCCGGCGCGGGCGCGACCGTGGCCAAGCACGGCAACCGCGCCGTCAGCTCGCACAGCGGCTCGGCGGACGTCCTCCGGCAACTCGGCGTGAACATCGAAGCCGGGCCCGACGTGGTCGAGCGCTGCCTGCGCGAGGTCCGGATCGGGTTCCTCTACGCGCCGATGCTCCACGAGGCGATGAAGTTCGCCATCGGCCCGCGGCGCGAGATCGGCATCCGCACCGTCTTCAACCTGCTCGGTCCGCTGACCAACCCCGCCGGCGCGCGCCACCAGCTCATCGGCGTGTACGACCCCGCCCTGCCGCCGGTCCTCGCCGCGGTGCTCAAGACCCTCGGCAGCGAGCGATGCCTCGTCGTCCACGGCGACGACGGCCTCGACGAAATCACGACGACGGGCAAAACGCTCGTGGCGGAGCTGAAGGACGGCGAGGTGACGACGCGCGAATGGGCGCCGGAGCAGTTCGGCTTGCCGCGCGCGAAGCTCTCGGACCTGGTCGTCCGGAGCGTTGAAGAGGCCGCCGAGGCGGTCCGCTCCGTCTTGAAGGGCGAGCGCGGCCCCCGGCGCGACATCGTCGCGCTGAACGCCGGGGCGGCGATCATGGTGGCCGGTCTCGCCGACGACCTTCCCTCGGGCATCCGCCGCGCGGAGCAGGCGATGGACACCGGCGCTGCGGAGCGCGCCTTGAAGGAACTGATCCGCATTACGAACGGGAGTCCGAACGGCGAGCGATGAGTGATGGAATACTCCATCACTCATCGCTCCCACTTCCTCGTCTCCAGCGTCACTTCTCCGGCGCAGGCGGCGTCAGTGGCGCAGACGGCGGCGGAACCGGCGCCTCAGGCGGCTGAGCGCCCGGAGCGGCGCCCGGCGGCGGCGCAGACAGGGACTTGATTCCGTCCGCAATCGCCTTGATCTCCGCGGCGGGGATGTGCACGTTGCAGGTCACCGAACTCCCGGCCGGCGCGGTGACGAAGATCGCCGTGACGCCCGGGCCGCGCTGGAAGGGTATATCCGGAATGGGCAGTTGCCCGACCGAGCGGGCCATCGAAATCCCGAATTCCACGAACCCCGTAAGGTGAACCAGGCAGAATCCGCAGGACTCGGGCGGGATCGAAGCCACCGTCTTCGCGAAGTCTTCCCGGTCGCCCAGTTTCTTCAGCTTGCCGTCAATGATCTGCTTGAGCGTGTCGAGCGCGTCGCTTCCCTGGGCCATCACCTCGTCCTTCCCCAGAACCACCAGGTCCTGGGTCAGCGCGTCGCCGAACATGGCCTTGATCGTCTTCTGCTGCGCGTCGGCCGCCGCCGCCTGGTCCGGCGTGGCGCCGGCCGCCGGCTTGATATCGAACGCCCATTTCATCTGCGTGATTTCCTGGTCATTGTACTTGACGACTTCCGACTGGAGCTGCATCGGCATGTTCATGTTCGCGTAGAAGCCGGCGAGCGCGCCGTAAAGTGTGGGCATTTTCTGAAGCAGCGCCTTGAAGATTTCGGGATCCTTGAGGGACATGGCGCCGACCATGCGGAATCCCGGGCCGGAACGAACCGCGAAGACCGCATCGTCGCCGACCGCCTTGAACCAGGCGGAGAATTGGCTGAAGATCAGCGCGGACTGTGCCGGGTCCACTCCGCCCGTGGCCATGATTTTCGTGGTGAGCGCGATGAGCGGGATTTCCAGCGGCGCCAGGTTGCCCACCTTGAACGCGCACACGGCGAAGGCGTCCTCCGGCACGTACTTCAGCGTCGCCGGGATGCCGGTCGGGACGGTGGCCAGATACGCGGCCAGCAGACCGCCCTGGACGGGCGCGAGCTTCGCCGACAGATTGATCTCCTGCGCGTCCGGAGTCAGCGACACGGTCGCTCGCTCCGCCTGCTTCACCGCCGTTTCGAGGGCGTCCACCTCGACGTCAATCGCGTCGCGGGCCTGCTGGCTCTTCGCCGGGTCCGTCTGCGCCATGGCGATCTTGCTCTTCAAGCTCTCCTTCAACTCGGTGAACACGCCGCCCTTTTCGTCGGCCAGGTGATTGAGCAGCGCCTTGACCTCGATGCTGGCGACCACGTCGCCGCCTTGCAGCATGGCGTCCGCGGGGAGCGCGTTGCTGTTCACGAGCGCGAGCACCTGCCCGACGGCCGCCGCATTCTCGCCGATGCAGATCACCTTGCCGGCTTCGCCGACGGCCACCGTCTCCTGGTCCTGCGTGTAGGTCGTGACGCCGTCCTTCTCCTCGCCTTTCTTCAGGCCCGGCTCCAGCGTGGAGCGATAGACGGCGGGGTCCTTGACGGTGCACTGCAAGATCGCCACGACCTTGCGCGGGCCGGCTTTCACAAGGACGAAGCGCACCGGTTGCGTCACGTCCATCTGGCTGGGATCGGTCGAGTGGAAGGCTTCATCGAAGACCTCGAGAATCGGGGGAATCTGTCCGGGCGGCAACGCCCCGGTCGCGTTCACGAAGTCGGTCACGTGCTTCTGGAGCGTCTCGACGCTGGCGAACTCCACGACCGCCAGCACCCCGGCGGGCAACCCGGCCGGCTTCACGGCCGGGACTTCGGCAGGGCCGGCCTGACCGAAGGCGACGCCCGACGCCAACAGCGCGGCTGCGACCATGCTCCATATGCGTTTCATCCGGAACTCCTTCATAAAAAGAAATGCTCTCCGAATCCTCTCAATGCATCACCGCGCCGCCGGTGAGGTTGATCGCCTGGCCGGTGATGTACGAAGCGTCGTCGCCGGCGAGGAACACGGCCACCCGGGCCACCTCGTCCGGTTCGCAAACCCGGCCGAGCGGAATCCGGCTGACCAGGTACGGGCGCACCTCTTCCGGCTTCATGTTGCGCTTGCGGGCGTAATCGGCCTCCTGGCTCTCCCACATCGGCGTCGGCACGATGCCCGGACAGAGCGCGTTGACGCGGATGCCGTGCGGGGCGAACTCGACGGCGAGCGACTGCGTCAGGCCGATGACGCCGAACTTGCTGGCGCAGTACGCGGCGAACTGCGTGTTGCCGACCTTGCCGGACTGCGAGGAGAGGTTGACGATCGCGCCTCGTTTGCGCGGCAGCATCCGCCGGATGGCCGCCTGGCAGCCGAAGAAAACGCCCTTGAGGTTCACGTCGAGAATCTGGTCCCAGGTCTGCTCGGTGCAGTCGAGGAACGGGACGATTTTCGAGACGCCGGCGGCATTGACCCACGTCTCGATGGCGCCGAGCTGCCGCTCGATGTCGTCCGAGATCCGCTCGACGCCGGCGCGATCGGTGACATCCATCTTCCAGGCCTGGCCGCGTCCGTTCTCGCTCTGGATGTCGAGCGCGGTGGTCTCCGCCGCGTCGAGGCGGGCGTCGCATACGGCCACCGCGCAGCCGGCCTTCGCGAACGCGCGCGCGATGGCCGCGCCGATGCCGCCTCCGCCGCCCGCGACGACCACCGTCTGCTCGTTCATCTTCACGTTTCACCCGGAATGATGACGACCTTGAACGATTCCTTCCGCTTCATCAGCTCGATGCCCTCCCAGATTTCCGAGAGCGGCAAGCGATGCGTCACCAGCGCCGCGGCATCCACCTTGCCTGCGGCGAGAAGATCCACGGCCTTCTGGACGTGCTCGGGCCGCGAATCGGAGCAGCCCACGACGCGGAGTTCGCCGTAGTGGATCGTGCGGCTGTCTAACAAAATGGCGGATTCGCCCTTGGGCAGGCTGCTGAAAAGGCTGACGGCGCCGCCCTTCCGCGCGAGATCGAGCGACTTCTCCTGCGCGTCTCGGTCCGGCGCGCATATCAAGACGACGTCCGCTCCGAGACCGTCAGTTTGCGCCAGCACGCGGGCCTTGACATCTTCGTGCGCGCCGTCAATCACCGTCACGCCGCGCAGCTTGCGCAGGAGCGAAAGCCGAGGCTCCGAGCGCTGCACCACCATCACCACAGCGGCGCCGGCCGCCCGGGCCAGTTCCGCGTGAATCGCGCCCAGCGGACCGCCTCCGACGATCACAACGCGGTCCCCGGCTTTCAGGCCGGCCAACTCCTGCGCGTTGATCGCGCAGCTCATCGGCTCGCTCAGCGCCGCGGCTTCGTCGGGCACGTTTCCGGGCACCTTGATGATGTTGCCGCCCGCCAGCGCCAGCGGCGGAACGGCCATTCGGCTCGCGAAGGCCCCGTCGTGCACCATGCTGATCGGCTCGCACCTCGGGCAGAGGTTGCCGAGCCCGCGCGCGCAGATCGGGCAATGTCCGCAGGCGAGGGTCGTCGCCAGCGTGACGCGCTCGCCGACGGCGAATCCCTGCGTGCGGCTGCCCGCGTGGATGATCCGGCCGACGAGTTCATGCCCGATAATGACGGGCTTCGTCCAGCGCGGGTGGCCGATGGTCGCGAGCTTCACGTCGGTGCCGCAGATGGCGCAGCAGGCGATCTCGAGGAGCAAGTTGTCCTCGCGCGCCTGGGGCTCGGGCCGGTCGCAGACTTCAATGTGGCCCGGGCCGAAATAGACCGCAGCCTTCACAGCCGTTCACTCCTTGGCGCCATACTGTCGCAGTTGAACATCCGTCCGCGCGAGCCGCCCCGTCCGATCCCACCGGAAGGCGGCGTCCGCGAAGCGCGCCGACGCGCGGCTCAGCCGGATGTTCGGCCCGTCCGTGCGCCGGAAATGATTCTCGATCCATTCCGCGTCGCGGCCGGCGGCGGCGTGCCGGCGCGCCAGCCGCTCGCGCAGCACCGCGTCGTCCGCATCCAGGAAGATTTTCCGGTCGAACAGGCCCCGAATCTCCCGCCACGCGGGCTGGTCCAGGAACAGGTAATTCCCCTCTGCGAAAACCCACTTCACTTCCGGGCCGATGCGGATTCGGTCCGGGATCGGATCATGCAGCACGCGGCTGTAACCGGGCAGCCGGCGCTCGCGACCCTCGGACTTCAGCGCGCGCAGATCGGCCAGCAGCCGCTCCGCATCGAAGGTCGCCGGCGCGCCCTTGAGCTTTCGCAGCGAGACCGGGTTGCCCTCCGGATCCAGGCCGATGCGGCGATCCAGCAGGTCATTCGGCAGATGGTAGCCGTCCAAGGCGAGAAAAGCAAATTCCTTCCATTCGAGCGCCCTGGCTGTGGCCGCCAGCCATGCCAGCAGCAGCGTTTTCCCGCCGCCGGGGGGCGCGGCAACACCCACAAGTCCGCGGCCGGGAGTGGTCGCCGTACGCTCCGCGCACCATTCCAGCAGGGGCAGCAGCGTCTCGCGGACGTCCTCCGCCGACGGCAGCGCGGTCACCGGCTTCTCGTCTGCCAGGATCTCGCCGGCACGCAGAATCTCCGCCGCTTTCGACGCGACCGGCGCGATTTCCGGCGGCGGATTCTTGGGCATCGGTCTCACCGTGCCTCGGCGAACGGCTCCACGTGGCGCCTCATGTGCCGGGCCACGGTCTCGTAATGCACGTCCTCGTTCGACGCCAGCGCGTTGAGGAGCCGGTCGCGGAAGCGATAGTTCCCGGCGGGATCCTTGACGGTCAGTACCGAGCCGAACGTGACGTGCAGCACCTGACGGCCGTCATTGCCGCTCAGGACGGAGGCGAGCTGCCGGTCCGGGAGCTGATCCGGCGCCGGGACGGCGGCCGGGTTGGCCGAGACGTGATAGGAAGCCTTGTCCTCGCCGTATCGCTCGAGCGCGAAGGCCAGGATCTCCCGGAAGAGGTCCGGCTGAACCCCGGCGATGGCGCGGAGCGCTTCGAGGTAACTGGTGCCGGCGGTCTTGAGATGGATCAGCTCGCGCGCGTGTTTCGCGGCGATCGGGTAGATCGAGAACTTGTCGGAGCCGCTGTGGATGCTGATCTTGTAAGGGCCGAGGTGGCGGGCGATCTTGACGTGCTGCGCGAAGGCCGTCTCGAAGGCGGACAGGTCGCCCTTGTAATCAATTCCCTTCTCGAACGCGCCGATGAAGCGCGGCGCCAGGCTGACGACCGGAACGCCCAGGCGCTTCAGCTCGTGCGCGACGTAATAATGCTCGTGCGGCGTGGTCGGAGAATCGGTCTCGTCCACGGACATCTCGAGCTCGGTCTGCCGACCCGACGCGGCCTGCGCCAGGTGCCGATGCATGCGCCGGGTGTGCGCGACGGCCCGGCCGTACTTGACCACGGCGCGCAGGAGCGTTTCCTCGTCGAACGACAGGTCCATGTCGGGGCCGACGCGGTGCGCCCGGCCGAGGAACGCTCTGCGGCAGTCCGCTTCGGTCGTCTCCAGGTCCGTCCAGGGAATTCCCTTGAGCTTGCCGGCGAGGACCTCGGCGCTTTCGCGGCCGGCGGCGTTATCCACGTGATCGCCCGGGTCAATCGTGAACATGCGGAACCCGGCCGCGAGGGTGACATCAATATCGGCGGTGGATTTGAGATGATCCGCGTCGGCGCCGAAACCGTCGCGGAAGCCTTCCTCGAACACGCCCCAGAGCGCGTCTTCCATCACCTGCTCCGCGGTGCGTTGAGTGCGCGTCATTTCGCGGATGGACTGCTGCGCGAACACCGGCCTGACGCCGCTCCCGCGCACCGCGCGGATATGGCCGGGCGTGGCCAGGCCGAGCCGGTCGCCCATCCCGATGCAGCGGCAAAGTCCCAGGCACTGCGGATTCAGGTAGGGAAGCGCCGCGGCGAGCGCGGAAGCGTTGGCGCGGTCCCGCACGCACAGCTTGAGCCGGGCGCCATGCGCCGTGTCGGCCGTCTCGCCGCGGAAACCGCCGGCGTCCTGCCGCGACAGAATGCAGAGGAGTTTCGCCGCCCCGCGACGGCCGACGAAATAGACGCGCCCGTCCCGGGCGACGATGGACCGCGGATAGACCGTCAGCCGTGAAATGCCCGCCAGCTCGCCGGCGGCGGTCTCCGCCTCATGCCCGGAAAACGGCGCCGCCAGTTCGCGCGCGTCCAGCAGGGGAAGCAGTGCGCTCATGACAAGGTCCCACTGACGACGGAGAATGCGCGGTCACTTCCCGTATACCGGCGTACACCACGCGGCGTATTTCGGCAGTTCCGCGCGCGCGGCCTTTATGAAGATGCCCTGAAGCTCCTTCGTAATCGGTCCGGGCCGGCCGTCGCCGACCTTGCGCCGGTCCACCTCGACCAGAGGAGCGATCTCCGCGCCGGTGCCGCAAAGGAACGCTTCATCGGCGGTGTAGAGTTCCGTGCGGCTGACGCGGCGCTCGACCACCTCGCGGCCCATCTCGTTCCGGACGAGCTCGCTGATCACGCGCCGCGTGATGCCCTCCAGGTTGTCCTCCTGCGTGCTCGGCGTCACGAGCGCGCCGCCGCGCACGATGAAGACGTGCTCCGCGCTCGCCTCGGAAACGTATCCGTCCTGCGTCAGAAGAATCGCCTCGTCATAACCGTTCATCTTCGCCTCATCGCGCGCCAGGGCGCTGTTGAGATAGGCGCCGGTGGGCTTCGCGCGCGCCGGGATCATGTTCTCCGAGACGCGCCGCCAGCTCGAGACGCACGCCGTCACGCCCTTCGACGGGTCCAGGTAGTCCCGCAGCGGCAGCGTGTACATGGCGAATTCGATGCCGTCGGCCGTCAGCGTGGGCGAAAGCAGTTCGGAGCTGCTGAAGACGATGGGCCGGATATACACGTCCTCGCGATGCTCGTTCCGGCGCAGGAGCTCAATCGTGATCGCCAGAAGCTGCTCGACCGTCAAGGGCAGCGCCAGGCGGACGATCTTGCACGAATTGTGGAGCCGCTCGTAATGGTCGCGGGCGCGGAAGATATGGAGCTGGCTCGCGCGCGCATTCCAATACGCGCGGACGCCCTCGAAACAGCCGATGCCGTAGTTGAGCGCCTTGCAGCGGATGCTGACTTTGGCCTCGTCGAAACTGCGGTAATCACCTTTGAAGTATGCGAACTTCGGTTCTGGCATGCATCACACTCCTGGGAACAACCCGGAAAAGGCCGCCACGGCGGTCAAAGCCCCTTCAGTATAGCTACTTGGCGCGCCGGGTCAAGTGCCGCAAGAAAGAAGATGCGCGCAGCCGTGAAACGGAGGCGATGCGGGAATGCGGTCTTGACTTGTCTTGCGACACACACCTATAATTGCGATGGATAAAAGCTGCCGCAGTTGTCCCGATTCACGGGATAGCGGCGGATTGGCCGAGGTGGGGAGCGTTTGTGACTTTTCCGGCGGTTGCAGGAAAGCACAGGAGCGCAAGATGGGTGAGAAAAAACAGAGAAGTATCGGCCAAATCCTGATCGAAAAAGGGATCGTGACGGAGGAGCAGATCGCCCAGGCGCTGGAGATGCAGCGCGCGAACCCCAAGATCAGGCTCGGCGAGGCGCTCGTCCAGATGCAGGCGGCCAACTGGGACCAGGTGTACGAGGCGCTGGCCGAACTGCTCGGATACCGCTTCGTGGATCTGCGCGCCACCCGTATCCCCGCCGAGGCGATCGAGGCCATGCCGAGGCCCATCGCCCGAAAGCACAACCTGGTCCCCGTCGGCGAGGAAGACGGCGTGCTCATCGTGGCCATCACCGATCCCTTCGACCTTTACGCGATGGACAGCCTGCGCTTCTACCTCAACCGCGAGGTCCGCTGCGTCCTCGCCGCGCCCGACGCGGTCGAAGAAGCCATCAGCAAGTATTACGGCATCGAGGAATCCACCGTGGACAACATGCTCGCGGAGTTCACGGAGAGCGACCTGGGCATCCAGGCCGCCGTCGAGGCCACGGAGGACGACGGCGAGGATTCCGCCATGATCCGCCTGGTGACGCTGCTCATCAGCGAGGCGGTGAAGATGCGCGCGAGCGACATCCACATCGAGCCGATGAAGACCAAACTGCGCGTGCGGTACCGCGTGGACGGCAACTGCCAGGAAATGGATTCCCCGCCGAAGAAACTGCAAGGTCCGATCATCTCGCGCGTGAAGATCCTGGCGGGGATTGATATCGCCGAGAAGCGGCGGCCGACCGATGGACGCATCAGCATGCGCGTCGCCGGGCAGTCGTTCGATATCCGCGTGAGTTGCCTGCCCGCCACGCACGGCGAGTCGGTCGTCATGCGCCTGCTCATGAAGGAATCAGTGCTGATCAACCTGCAGGAACTGGGCTTCCACGAGAGCGACTACCGGCGGTTCGAGAGCATCATCAAGCGCCCCAACGGCATCTTCCTCGTCACGGGCCCCACCGGCAGCGGCAAGACCACCACGCTCTACGCCGCGCTCCACGAGCTGAACCGCCCCGACAAGAAAATCATCACCGCCGAAAACCCCGTCGAGTACAACCTCTCCGGCGTCAACCAGTGCGAGGTCCGCGAGCGCATCGGGCTGACCTTCATGGCGATCCTCCGCTCGATGCTGCGCCAGGCCCCCAACATCATTCTCATCGGCGAAATCCGCGACGCCGAAACCGCCGAGATCGCCGTCCAGGCCGCCCTCACAGGCCACCTGGTCTTCAGCACGCTGCACACCAACGACGCCCCGTCGGCCATCACGCGCCTGATTGATATGGGCGTCAAGCCGTTCCTCATCGCCTCGAGCGTACAGGCCATCCTGGCCCAGCGCCTCGTCCGCCGCATCTGCAGCGGCTGTAAGGAGCCGTTCCGGTACGACCGCAAGAGCCTGATGTCCATCGGGCTGAAACCCGAAGAGGTGAAGAACGTCACCTTCTACCACGGCGCCGGTTGCCAGCGCTGCCGGAGCACCGGCTACCGGGGCCGGACGGCGCTCTTCGAATTGATGGAGCTGGACAATACGCTGCGCGACATGACGTTCCGGCGCGAGCCGCTGGCCGAACTGCGCAAGCACGCGCACGCGGCCGGCATGGTCACACTGCGCGAGGACGGCGTCCGCAAGGTGCTCGCCGGCGCCACGACCATCGCCGAGGTGCTCGAAGTCACCGCCAAGGACACCGAGATCGCCGAAGCCGAGGCCGCGGCCGGGGCCTGATCGCCGAGTCAAGGAGAAAGACGAGAGATGCAGATCAACAAGCTGCTGCAGACGGTGGTGAGTCAGAACGCGTCGGACCTGATCCTGACCGTGGCCGCCAAGCCCATGCTGCGGCTCAACGGCCGCCTCGTGGCGCTCCAGACGAAGGTCCTCGAACCGGACGATACCGTCGCACTGATGAGGAGCATCACCTCCGAGCGGTGCCAGCAGGAACTGCAGGAGGTCGGCTCCACGGACTTCGGTTTCTCCTACGGCGAGCAGGCCCGTTTCCGCGTCGCCGTCTTCAAGCAGCGCGGTTACACCGGCATCGTCCTCCGGCTGATCCCGAACAAGCTCCTGTCCTTTTCCGAGATCGGCCTGAGCGACGACATCCAGCGGCTGCTCTGGCGCCCGCGCGGGCTGGTCCTCGTCACCGGGCCCACCGGCTCGGGCAAGACGACCACGCTCGCGACGATGATTGATTACATCAACATGAACCGCGACACGCACATCATCACCGTCGAGGACCCGATCGAATACTTCCATAGCCACAAGCGCTCCGTGGTGACGCAGCGCGAACTGGGCGTGGACGTGCCCTCCTTCGCGGAAGGCCTCCGGCGCGCCCTGCGGCAGAACCCCGACGTGATCCTCGTCGGCGAAATGCGCGACCTCGAGACGATGGAGACCGCCATCAGCGCCGCCGAGACCGGGCACCTGGTCTTCGCCACGCTGCACACCAACTCGGCCGAGACCACGATCAACCGCATCGTGGACGCCTTCCCGCCGCAGCAGCAGGAGCAGGTGCGCGTCCAGCTCTCCAGCAACCTGATCGCGGTCATCTGCCAGGCGCTCATCCCGGACGTCACCGGCCACAAGCGCGTCGCCGCGTTCGAGATCATGATGCGCACCGACGCAATCAGCAACCTCATCCGCCAGCAGAAGGTCTACCAGATCCAGTCCGAAATCCAGACCGGCATGAAGCACGGCATGATCCTGCTCGACGACTCGCTCGCCAAACTCTTCCATGCCGGGCGCATCAGCCGTGAAGAGGCGATGAACCGATGCCGCAACATCGAGGAAATGGCGCAAAAGCTCGCGGCGCCGCCGCGGGTAGGGCCTGGCGACGTGGCCGAAGCCGGTTCGGCCGCCGCAGCGCCCAAGGCCGGCAGGCCGCAAGTCATGATCGGGCCCGCCGCAGCGGCGGCGGCAGCGGCCGCGAAGAGGTCGCCCGAGAAGAAATAGTTGCGATGTCCCGTCCCGCGCGATGACAACCTGACTGAGAGGCGATGCGACTCATGGCTGACGAACGGAAACAAACGCCGATGGATGCCGGCGGCGAACCCGCGCAGCGCCCGCCGTCCCCGCCCGCCGCGCCGCCCATCGGACCGGGTGAAATTCCCGAGGCGCCCGAGGTCGGCGGCCGCAAGCTCATCGGCCAGATCCTCAAGGAGATGCGCCTCGTCACCGAGGCCCAGATCCAGGAAGCGCTCGCCACCCAGAAGCAGAGCGGCGGCGCCATCGGCGGCATCCTGATCAGCCTGAACTACGTGACCGAGCAGGAAGTGCTCACCGCCCTCGGCATCCAGGCCGGGATGGAGGTCGTGGACCTTGACGTGCTGGAAATCCCCGACGACGTGATCGCCCGCGTCTCGCCCTCGATCGCCTCGGTCTATCGCGTGGTCCCCACCAAGTTCGAGAACAACATCCTGACCGTGGCGATGGCCGACCCGCTCAACGTGAAGACGCTCGACGATCTGCGGTTCCTCCTCGACTGCGAGACCCACGGAGCGGTGAGCAACGAGCCGTCCGTGGCGCGCGCGCTCGACCGCTACTACTCCGGAATCCAGGAGTCGGTCGAGAGCCTCCTCGCCGAGCTCGATGACGGCACCATGGCCAAGGCGATGCACAACACGAGCGAATCCATTGACCTGCAGACCCTCGAGGAGATGGCCGACGCCGCGCCCGTGCGGAAGCTGCTCAACTACGTGCTCCTCGTCGCCATCCGCGACAAGGCCTCCGACATCCACTTCGAGCCGTTCGAGGACGAGTTCAAGATCCGCTACCGCATTGACGGGGTGCTCTACGAGATGGTGCCGCCGCCGAAGCAACTGGCCATCGCGATCGCCTCGCGAATCAAGGTCATGTCCGAGCTCGACATCGCCGAGCGCCGCCTGCCTCAGGACGGCCGCATGGAGCTCAACATCAGCGGCAACCCGATCGAGCTGCGCATCGCCATCCTGCCGACGATGTTCGGCGAGAGCTGCGTCATGCGCGTGCTCGACCGCACCGTCGTCCAGCTCGACATCCAGAAACTCGGCCTGCGCGATGACGAGTTGCAGATCTTCGACGACCTCCTCAAGCTGCCCAACGGCATCATCCTCGTGACCGGCCCCACCGGCGCCGGCAAGACCACCACGCTCTACGCCGCCCTCAACACCGTCAACACGATTGACGTGAAGATCATCACCACCGAGGACCCCGTCGAGTACGAGATTGACGGCATCATCCAGGTGCAGGTGAACCCGGACATCGGCGTCACCTTCGCCCACTGCCTGCGCAGCATCCTGCGGCAGGACCCCGACAAGATCCTCGTCGGCGAAATCCGCGACGTGGAGACCGCCCAGATCGCCATCCAGTCCTCGCTCACCGGCCACGTGGTCTTCAGCACGGTTCACACCAACGACGCGCCGAGCACCGTCACGCGCCTGATTGATATGGGCCTCGAACCCTACATGATCACCGCCACGCTCGAAGCGGTGGTCGCCCAGCGCCTGGTGCGGCGCATCTGCGCGCGCTGCCGCAAGGACTTCACGCCCACCGAAGACATGCTCATGGAGCTGAACCTGCGCCCCGCCGACGTCCGCGGCAAACGGTTCGCCTACGGCCCCGGCTGCGACTACTGCAACAACACCGGGTTCAAGGGACGCATGGCGATTTTCGAGATCTTCGTCATGGACGACGACATCCGCGAGATCATTATGAACCAGGGCTCCACGCAGGCCCTCCGCGAAGCCGCCATGCGCAAGGGCATGCGCACCCTGCGCGACAGCGGACTGCTCGCAATTTACGATGGTGAGACGACCATTGAAGAGGTCGTCCGCGAAACGATCCTCTCAGAGGTGTAAAGGAGGTCAACCATGCCGACCTTTCGATTCGAGGCCATGAACTCGCAGGGCCAGACGATCAAGAACGAGGTGGACGCCACATCCGAGGAAGAGGCGATTCAGAAGATCCGCGCGCAGAAGCTCTTCCCCACCAGCGTCAAGGCCAAGGTCGGCCGGCGCGGCCTGACGACCGGCGCGGGCAGAAAACGCAAGAAGAGCTTCGCCATCGGCGGCGTGAGCGCCAAGCAGCTCACGCTCTTCACCCGCCAGCTCTCCACGCTGCAGGACGCCGGACTTCCCATCGTCCGCAGCCTCAAAATCCTCGAGGGCCAGCTCAAGCCCGGCGTGTTGAAGAACACGCTCATCACCGTGACCGACGACGTCGAAGGCGGCATGACCTTCAGTGAGGCCCTCGCCAAGCACCCCAAGGCGTTCGACAAGCTCTACACCAACATGGTCCGCGCCGGCGAGGTCGGCGGCGTCCTCGACGAAATTCTCCAGCGCCTCGCCGACTTCCGCGAGAAGGCCCGCCGCCTCAAGAAGCAGATCGTCGGCGCGATGGTTTACCCGATCGCCGTCATCACCGTCGCCGGCGGCATCCTCTGGGGCATCATGACCTTCATCGTCCCCAAGTTCAAACAAATCTTCGTCGAGCTCGATGTCCAGTTGCCCACGATGACGCTGATGCTCATCTCGTTCTCCGACTTCATCAAGAACAGTTGGTACTGGATCCCGACCGGCATCATCGGCTTCATCCTCCTCGTCAAGGGCGTCGGCGCCACCAACCTGGGGCGCTACATCCTGGACAAGATCAAGCTGCGCATACCCTTGTTCGGCAGCATCCTCAACAAGGCCGTGATCGCGCGCTTCACCCGCACGCTCGGCACCCTCGTCGCCTCCGGCGTGCCCATCCTCGAAGCGCTGAACATCACCAAGGACACCGCCGGAAACATGGTCATCTCCAGGGCCATCGGCCACGTGCATGACAGCATTCGTGAGGGCGAAAGCATCGCCGAGCCGCTCGCCCAGAGCAAGATCTGCGACGACATGGTGGTCAACATGGTGGACGTCGGCGAGGAGACCGGCGACCTCGACAAGATGCTTCTGAAGATCGCCGACCAGTATGACGAAGACGTGGACCTGGCCGTCGCCGGCCTGGCGCACTTGATCGAGCCGATCATGATCGTCGTCCTCGGCGGCTGCGTCGGCTTCATTGTGATCTCGCTGTTCCTGCCCTTGATCAAGCTCATGAACAGCTTGGGCGGATCGTAAGCGAGTGCGGAGTGCGGAGTGTTGAGTGCGGAGTTCGCGAGCGGATGAGCGGATTGCCGCGGTCGTCTGATTACTGCTCACAAAGCCAGGAGGCGCTACCCGTGCCAAGCCAAAGAAATGGTTATTCTGTACTCCGCACTCTATACTCCGCACTCCGCACTCCGCGCTCCGCACTCTGCGCTCGCGCGTTCACGCTCGTCGAGATGCTGACGGTCATCGCCATCATCGGCATCCTTGCCGCAATCCTCATCACCGCCGTGCCGACCGTCATGCGGAACGCGCGCATCGCCACCGCCAAAGCCGACATCAGTCATCTCTACCAGGCGGCGACGTCCTACCAGTTGGACTTCGGCGCCTTCCCGCCGGACTGCACCGCCTTCTGGACGAACGGACAAGTGCAGCAACCGGACTGCCCGTTCCCCGGAGTTTGGAACAACCAGTCCGCCCCGTACAACGCCTCGCTCAGCCCGAACGAGTTGCTGATGTGGTACTTGACGATGCAGTACAGCACCGGGCAGCTTAACCCCGTTACGAACAGTTATCCGGCCTCGGGTTACCCGGCCGGTTACCCGGCCGACCCAACCCTGCAGGGAAACTGGCCGGGTAGCCCTTCCAGCCCTTCCGCCGCCACCGTTGTGTTCTCGCACGGCGTCAACGCCGGCCCCTACTACGACATGAAGGCGAAGCAGAAAACCGATGTCAACGCGAACGGCTTCTGGGAGTTCATGGATCCGTGGGGCCGGCCGTACATGTACCGCGCCTATCCGCAGTTTGCCCAGGTCATAGGCGCCACCCCGCCTCCGAATTCGGCCCCCTACACGGTCATCCTGACGCTTGGCAACCTTGCTGGTCCCAGCCCTTACGGGCCCGAGGTCGGCACCGTTTGCAACACCTACACCTACTACGGCGGCTACAACTTTTACGCGAACTCGCCCCTGGCCGGCACGACCGGTTCCATCCAGCTCACCGGTTTCAGCAATCCCCTCTACAACGGCACCTTCGCGTTCCAGGGCGTGCCATACAATCAGGGCACGAACCCGAACAATAATCAGGTCGTTTTGACGTTCGCGGCGAATCCGGGGCCCGCCGGCACGCCCGGCTACTACAGCTTCCCGCTCCACAACAAGCAGACCTGCGACATCTATAGTCTGGGTCCCTACGGACTCACCCGCGCCGCTTCTTCAATGCCGAATGCCAATAACGCGCCCCAGGAGTGGAAGCCCACACACGGCGGCACTTCGGTCGCGGCCGACATGGCCCTCAAGAACTCGTCGCTCGACGCCACTTCGCTGGACGCATGGGCCCAGGTCTGGGGCACGCCCGGCGACGGAAACGATATTAACGTGACCAGCGGCAACATCATCGTCAACGTCCAGTACCAGGACAATATCTGTAACTGGAATTGAAGCGGCGCCTGAGTCCCGGAACGCCGCCAAGGAAAGCCCGCACATGAGCAACCCGATCGCGCGATCCCGCCTTGCCCCGCAGCGCGCGCGCGCCATGACGCTGACCGAGATCATCGTCGTCATGTCCATCATGATCATCCTCGTCAGCGCCGTGGTCGTCGCCGTCTTCCGCGTCTCCTCCAAGGGGCCGGTGGAAGGCACCAAGGGCTTGCTCCAAAAGCTCGCCGTCGGCCTGGAAGCCTACCGGGCCACTTACCGGATGTATCCGCCCATGGATCCCAACGATCCCTCTTCCCGGTTGAACCTCAAACAGCCCATACAGCTCGCGCAGGTCCAAGTGACCTCGGGCGTGCTCTGGCAGGCGCTCGAATTCAGCGGCGAGGGACAGTTCATGGCCCCGGTCTCCGCCGCCTACAAATCCGCGGGCGGCGTCTTCACCGATTCACGGACCGGCTCGGTGCAGACGTGGTACTACTACCAGGACGCGTGGCTGCAGCCGCTGCTCTACGTTTGCCCGGGGCCCAACTACACGCAGTACACCTTGACCTCCGGCGGCCAGGACCTGATCCTGGGCACGGCCGACGATATTACGGTGCCCTGACACAATGCAGAATGCAAAGTGCAAAATGCAAAGTGCAAAATGCAAGCTGCAACACGCCCGAAGGAGCGGATCACCCGCCTTTACGCTGATCGAAATGCTCGTCGTCCTCGGCATCGTCGCCCTGGTCGCCGCCATCACCCTGCCGATGGTCGTCCCGATCCTGCGCACGCGCACGCTGGACTCGGCCGTGGACACCGTCAAGACCTCGTGCAACCTGGCCCGGAGCATGGCCCTCCAGCAACGAAAAATGGTGAACCTCACTCTCCTTCAGCAAACGGATTCCACTCACGGCCCCGGCGTCGTTCTGACCGGCTACAGTTTTGCGGGCTCCGTGACATCCAACGGGCCTGTCGATACCGTTTATGACATCAATCAGAACTGGACGGCCGGCGCTTTTCAATATAACCAGATATTGCTGTTCTCGCCCGGGAACCCGATTCCGCAGGTCAGGAAGATTCAAAGCAATACCCTGAACACAATCACCATCTATGAGCAAGGCGGCACCCCTTATAATCCCAATGATCCCAACGACCCTAACGAGTCGGACTGGAGCCCGCAGCCGGTGGCCGGGAACGTCTATGTCGTCATGTCTTCCACCAGTTCCGCCCAGCCCTATTGCATTCATTATTTCGGCAACTACTACAACGGCGTCCTGGGCAACGGCCTCCCTGCCGCCGCCGACGATGTCAGGTTCAACGTGATGAAAACTTTCTCGCTCTACATGGGCGAGACCATAGAATATCTTCCGCTGGGCTGCCAGTTCGACTTCACCGCGGGATACAGCGCGTGGAATTCTCTCACGTCGTACACTCCCGGCAAAGCGGTCGCGGACAAGGGCATCGTCTACTACTGCCTCTCCAACACCATCGGCGTCGAACCGCCCAACGCCAACTGGCAGGCGTTGACCGCGTGGACGTACGTGTTCCTGCCCGATGGCGAGGCGTGGACCCTGCTGCCCACGGCGCAGAACGTGCGCGACCCGAATTGGTTCCTCACCACCTGCATGAGCAACGGAACCGTCTCCGGCCCGAAGATCTGGGGCCCGCAGAACCTCATGTCCGCCACCATCGTCGTCTACGGGACGACCGGGCAGGTGATATCACAATGAACAGATTGCGGATTGCAGATTGCGGATTGCGGATTAAACGACGGGCTGCCGCCCTCCGAATGCCGCCAGTCGTTCATTCCACATTCCGCACTCGCCGTCGCACGGCTGGCCTGACGTTGATCGAAATCCTGATCGCGATGTTCATCTTCCTCGTCGGCTGCCTGGGCGTCCTCTCGGTGTTCCCCGTCGCCATGAACAGCGCCGGGCGCGTGCTCGGCGAGACGCGCGGCAACATGCTGGCCCAGTCCGCCGTCGGCCAGATCACCGCCGACTGCCGCGTCAATTTCGACTGGTCCGCCGCCACAGGTTCTGCGGGTGCCTGCGCTGCAGGGGCAAGCTCCACCACGTTGAAGCGTGCGGTCGCGTCCACATCATTTAAAAACACGCCTTACGCCCAAGACTATTTCGTGACGATGCTCGATGGTCCCGGCCGTGGCCAGAGTCGCTTCATCATCAGCGACGACGGAACCACGCTCACCGTTGCACCCCCATGGACGCAGGTCAACTTCACAAGCCCTGCGACCACGTGGACGTACCCGGGCAGTCTCCTGGCACTGAGTCCCACCGCCTATGAGCACTACAGCATTACGCGCATCGGCCTGCCGGAACGGCCGCTCCTTGCGGGTTCGACAACCACTCCAGTTCCAGGGGAGCAGATTCTGCAGGGCTGGGCGGGATCGCCAGGGCCTTACTATGTTGCCCCGTGGCCGGCGTCCGGCACCCCCAACTACAACTACGGATCATTCGGCCTGAACCGCGACCTCGCGGTCCGGCAGATTGCGTCCGGCAACGGCTTTTACGCCGGCATCGCAAATCCGTTGAATGTCCCGACCAACGCCATTCAAGTTGACCCATTGGTGGCGTACTATGGCACAGCCACGTCTGCCATTCCGCCGCCGGCGGCGCTGGCGCTGCAGTACCCGCAGTGGCTTAATGCTACGCCGTACGTCGCGGGCAACATGGTCTCGGACAAAGGCAGTTACTACATTTGCCTCGTAGCCAACACCAACGCCGAACCGCCCAACCCGTACTGGCAGAACGCGGCCTATGTTACTCTTTATGACGCCAACGCCAATCTGGGTGCTCTTTGGCCGGTAGCCCCGGCAGCGCAACTCTCAAATTATTACCAAGTCCGCATCGTCAGCGGCTCGGGCGCGGGCCAAGTCCGCACGATTACGGGCAACACGACAAACCAACTTATTGTTACTCCGAGTTGGGCGATTCTTCCCGATGGTAGTTCCGTTTACGAATTCGGTTGGGCGAACACGAACCCGGCTAACCCACCACTTGCACCGCAACCCGCGACATGGTGCGCGCAGTTGTATCCGGTCCCGCCTGTGGCACCGCCACCATGCTCCGTCAGCGGCAACATTTTGACCGACGGCGGCGCAGCCTGGGTTGCTAACCAGTTCCAAGGTAAATACGTCTATATTACGACGCCCGGCGAAGGCCAGGCGCGCGCCATTGTCTCCAATGGCCCGAGCCAGCTCGTCGTAACGCCCGCCTTCACGGTGTCAGGTCCTCTGAACTATATCATTACCGAAAGCCGCGGCTACGTCCTCATCACCAGCGGCCGCGCGACGAACCGGCTGTTTCCCATCGCCTGGGACCAGATTGACCAGACCGATGGACATTTGATCGTCTGCGCGGGGACTGATTTCACGTCGCTCACCGGCATCACAGCCGCCCGGAAGCCCAGCACCAACATTGCCACCGGGTTCCTCTATAACCTCCAGGACGCTACGACTTTCACGGTCATCGGAAACTGGAGCCAGACTTCGCTCGCATGGCCTGCCAACGACACCGTGGCGCCTTATCCTGCCATGCCGTTGATCCTGAACGCCGTGCCGGACGGCAGCCCCATTAATCCCCTTTTATGGACAGCGCCGCCGCCGCAGCCCGCGGCTCCGTTCTGCCCACCCTGGTTCAACACGCTGAATGTCTGTGCTCAGCCATATAACGCGGGGACGGTTTCCGTGACCCAGGGCAATCCGAACGTGACCGCCACGCCGGGAACCCTTTGGTTAGCCAACGTCAGCCCCGGCAATATTTTCATCGGGCCGGATGGCGCGCTTCATCGCATCCTCAGCGTAGGATCCAATACCTCGCTGACGCTCGCCGACAATTACGAAGGACAGAACCAACCCGTGGGCGGCTATACGATCTTCTCAGGCCCGCCGAACCGCCTGGCGCTGGACCAGTACAACGTGTCGGCGCAGGGCGGCGGCGCCTACACCTCCGAGTACAGCTACGGCGTGGTCTTCAGCGACAGCGGGACGGATCCGTCCTTGCCGGTGCGGGTGGACGTCTTCGTCTGGCGCAATTTCGACACCACCAGGGATTTCGTCGAGAACCAGAAACCGGTCGGGCACATGGCCGGGTACATTAGAAGGCCTTGAGTATGCAGAGCGCAAAGTGCAGAGCGCAGAATGCAGAGTTGGCACGGAAAGGCCCAGGTCTTCGCCGTTCATTCTGCACTCTGCACTCTCGATCAGCGTTCACGCTGATCGAGCTGATGGTCGCCGTCGGCCTGATGGCGATACTGCTCACCATGATCGCGGTGATTTTCTACGAGGCCACACAGGCGTTCCGCGTGGCGCGGGCGTCCATCGAGATCCACGAGAGCGCCCGCTCGGCGCTGAACGCGCTGGTGAACGACCTCACGGCCGCCGAGTTCACCTCGTATGACAATGGCGTCCAGGGTTATTTCGCGCTGAGCGCGGGGCCTGCCGATCCCGCGCTCGGCTCTTCCCCGCCCGTTTGGAACAATGCGGCGACCTACGCTGTGAATAGTCGCGTGATCAGCGGAGGCGTTGTGAATAATGGCGTGATCAGCGGAGGAAACGAGTACATCTGCATTACCGCGAACTTGAACCAGCAACCGCCGAATGCAAACTGGCAGTTGCTCGGCCCGTGGATTGTGCCGGTCGCCGTCACCGGCGCCCCCATCGCCGTTGACACGCTGACGTTCACGACTCTCGCCCCGCAGCCGGGCGCGCGCGACGCCACCCCGGAGGCGGTCGAGCAGCTTGCCCTCGTGCGATATGCCCTGGAGTGGGACGGCGGCTACGCCACCATTCCCGGCAGCGCCGCCCCGCAGCCGACGTATAACCTGGTCAAGCGCGTGCGCTTCCCGTGCACCAACGACCCGAACCTGAATATGGACCAGTTCGCCTGGGCCGTAATCGGCCCGAACGGACAGCCGGTCCTGCCGTATCAGTACCTCCTGCCGTTGGAGTACACATTTCACACCTCGCCGCCGCTGGCTTCCAACGATCCCGACGTCATCCTCGACGAAGCGGGACTGCGGTACGCGCAGTCCGAGGTGATCGCCTTCCACGTGCTCTCCATGAACGTGCGGCTCTTCTGCCTGCCGCTGAAGAATCTTTCGGCGGAAACTTCCGAAGCCTTCGTCGAAGCAGGTTTCGCCAGCGCACCTGGAGGAGCCACTCCGCCCACGTTCACTGATACGACCAAGAACTGGCTGCAGCCCTGGCAACTGCCTATCGCAACACAGACCCTCCGAATCTATGCCGGGACGGGGGCAAGCCAATACGCAATGATTCAGAGCAACACGGCCAACGTGATTACGCTGAATGCCACTGCGCCGACTCTTTCGGCGACCGGCGGAACCTGGGCCCCGCTGCCGGACACCACATCGCAGTACCGCATTGACGGTCTCCTGTCGAGCCTGTTCCCCGCTCCAGCCAGCCCGCCGCCGCCCAGCACGCCGCCTCCGCCGCCGCCGGGCTGGTATCAGCGGGTATCAGCGGCGGGCAGTTATAACTTCTTAGGAACGACGTATCGTCCGCCGGCGGTCGTCGAACTCACGCTGCAAACGACCGATCTCCGGGCGACGCGCGCGTTCACGTTCACGCAGAGATTCTATATACCGGCATCGGAAAGATGAGAATGCAGAATGCAGAGCGCAGAGTGGAAGCGGAAAGGCCAAGGCCGTCGCCGTTCATTCTGCATTCTGCACTCTGCACTCTGCACTCGCCCGTTCATAGGCAGGAAGCGTCATGATGCATGAGAAGATGCGCAGGGCTGATCGCGGCGTGATCCTGATCGTCATCGTCGGCGTGCTGGCGGTGCTCAGTCTGCTGGCGGCGACATTCGGGATGATCGCGCGGCTCGAACTTGCCGGCAGCCGCAACCAGACGGAACACGAAATGGCGCGCGAGGCCGCCCACGCCGGCGCCGAATACCTGCTCAACGCCTTGCAGTCCTGGCTCAACGGCAGTTCCATGACCTCGGGCCCCGTGCCGACCTTTCTCCCCAACGTCTCGGACGCCGACGGCATCCTGCAGTACAAGCGCGACGGCGTAAAGGTCTATTTCGCCGTCAACAGCACAGTCCCGCCCGGCTCGGTGACGCCCGATTGGCTGCAGGGCCTCGGGCTGGCGGATGCCGGCATGTTCAACCTCAACGCCATGGGCTTTGCGAGCGACCTGGGCAGCGACGTCAACCCGGACATCCGCTACACGTCGTTCGATTGCAGTCTGGTCCGGCTGCTGAAGTCGCGGTTTGCGACCGTGACCGCAGGCGACATCAACAATCCCAGCAACACGGGCATTGACAATTATCGCGGCGCCGTGTACCCGGCCCCCGCAGTTCCAACCTTCACGAGTGCCCTCGAGCAGCAGCGCGTGGCGATCCTCCTCTCGCAGGCGCTCATGAATTGGCGGTACGGCCCGGACGGAGTGCCCGGGACCGCCGGCACGGAGGAACGCCGGTTGGGCCACCTGCCGCGCTGGAACAGCAAGCTCGGCGCCACGAGCATCAACCTGGGCATCCACGATGCCGCCGGCAATCCCTATCCGCCTGGCGGCCCGGCCTGGGGCGCCAGCTCTAATCCTAACGACACGCTGGCATCGCTCTTGATCACCTGGGCCGGTCCGGGTTTCTTTCCCACGACATATTTCGAGCCCGGCGGCCCATTGCCCGTTCCTCCGGCTCCTCCGACGGGAGAATGGCGTTCGTACAGCAGCACCGACGCGAAATGGGGCAATGACCAGGGCCTTCCCGTGCCAGGTTTGTTCTGGGGCATCGTGGCCCTCAGTCCTCCCAGTCTTCCATCCAACACGACAACGATCTACGCCGATAAGACCCAGCAGCCCGGCTGGCACGATTGGCCCGCTTCGATCTGGAACAACTACTACGTCTACTTCGCCACCGGCCCCGACAAGTGGCAGCGAGCCCAGATACAGACGAATACTGCCAATGTCTTGACCCTGGCCACACCGCTGCCGAACGCGCCGAATGCCGGAGACTCCTTCTGTATCTGCACGCCGCAGGCGTACGTGGGCCTGTTGAACCAGCGCTGGGTGACCGGCGACCTGAACGAGGGCGACTTGGTCCCGAACGCGATGGCCTGGCCGAACGGCGCCCTCGCGACGGAGGGGAACGTCTGGGACCTGCTGGTGGATAACGACACCTTGCTGTTCCCCGGCCCTTACGGCGCGGTGGCCAACATGGGCACCTGCACGGCGCTCGTGGCCCCCAACGATAACTCGCTGTATGACTCGACCAAAAACGGGATCTGGACCTCGAGTGCTTTTCTGAACAAGGGCTACGTCGTTCACATCTACGGGGGCACGGGAAGAGGCCAGGTGAGAACGATCTATGACTATGACAGCACGAGGAACCGACTCGTCCTTTACAATCCCGTTACGAGCACCCCGCCCGTTACAGTCAACCCGGTTTTCTGGACGAGCGGGAACAGCCCGGACACGACCAGCCAGTATCGAATCGAGTGGCCCGACAACAACCTGACGTCGAAGTTCCAGCCCAACAATCTCCAGGGCGACGACCGGCTCTATCTTTCGCTCGGCAGCCTGCGCGACTCCGTGATCGTCCCGGCGTTCGTCAGCGACGGCCTCAGCAGCGCCAACGCGCAGGCCGTGGCGGACATACTCCTGCCCTATTTCCTGCCGTATCTCAGCGTCTCCACGCAGGCCATCCAGGCCAGCCAGTCGCTCTGCAGCATCAACGACTGGGCGGTGGACGGCGTGGACAACGACGCGAACGGAGTGGTGGATGATAATAATAATCCCCCGGCCGGTTCGGCGCCGTCTTCGAATGCGCTGACGGAACCGCAGTACGAGTGGAATTCCCCACAGGGCACCAGCAACCGCGAGACACAGCTTGCCCCGAGGCTTTACAACAAGCTGGGCCTGTACACCTGGGCCCACGCCGGCGCAGCGACCACAAGCACCACGACGCGGATCCAGCAGGCGGCGCAACTCGTCGCCAACATCATAGATTTCCGCGACCCGCCGCCGACCGCCACGCCGCCGGCCATCCCGCCGCCCGACGTGCCGACCAAGCTCACGATCAGCGCCCTGGATCCGACAGCAGCCTTGCTCGGGGTCCCCGCCAACACCGTCGTGTACGGCGCCAAAGGGCTGCACGTTACGCAGGTCATGCCTTCGCCGGACCCCATTTACAGCGCCATCCCCAACGGCGGGGAAATGATAGACAACGGCAGCGGGGCGCCGACTGAAATCCCTGCTGGCGACTGGGTTTGGAATGCGGCCGGGCATTGGGACGTCCTCGATTGGACCCACAATGTCAACGGTCTGGGGCCCCGAGCGACATTCACCTTCAACAACCTGATGCCCGGCTATTACGCGATGCGCCTGATCGGCACGCCCAGCACCTTCACGCTGACCTACCCGATCGGCGGCACCGCCTACACCGTAACCCCCGCGATCGCCGAACCTGATAACCCCGCATTGAGCACCGCTTTTGTCCGCAAGCCCGCCGACGCCTTCGGCTTCACCCGCCTGGTATGCTTCCAAGTCGTATCCGGCGGCACTCTGAGTTTTCAACTGCAGGCTCCGGTCAACTCCCAATTCTGGGGCTTTGCGCTGTGCGCGCAGTACATTCAACTCACCAACATTGCCACACACGACATCCGGCTGGATGCCCTGACCGTGGCGACCGACCAGACTCAGGTCGCGACGACCGGGCCAGGCATCCTCCCCTGGCAAGCCGCCGGCATGTATACGCGGGCTGACGGCGGATACGCTGACCTTCGCCGGATCCCCGGCGCGGCTGTCGGCGCCCTCGGCTTTGTCACCGATAGTGGAGGAAATCCAGCCCCGACGCTCTCGACCGCGACATTTCCGATCAACTACGGGACTTATGTCATTTGCATGTCTGAGGAATCGTACGAGAAACAATGGACCGCCCAGAAAGGCGACCCCGACTATAGCACCACGCCCAGCACCTATAACCCCGGCGGCCTGGTCCCGCCGCCCACCATAAACGGCGACGGCATCTGGGGCGACGCGCCGAACGAAGCGTACCCGATCTATCCTTTCGGCGACCTTAACTCCGACCAGTACACCATGGCCCTGTTGATGGGCGTCAAGGGCTCGCCGACGGCGTACAAACCCTCCGTTGCCGTCAGCTATGTCGCCGGCGCCCAGATCGCCCTGGTTGCGGGCGGCCCGGCGGCGGACGGCAGTTACGTGGACGGGGCGATTCCGGTTATGAATGTCCCGCCTCATCTGGACGCGACATACCATAACGAACTCAGTTGCTACTCCAGCATCGAGAAGACGGTCATCCTGCAGCCCACCTGGGATACGACACCCCAATACGGGCCGTATTGGGCGCCCTACGTGACTGCAGCGGCCGGCACCATACCGACAACCTCGTCGCCTCAGGGGCTCGCTGCCTCTCAGAATACGCTGGTCATCGGCCAGGATGATTCGCCCCGAACCCCGGCGGGCAACACATTTCGAGCCTGCCTGAACAAAAACTATGGATACTCCTCGAGCATTTATGTCGGTATGATATGGGATCCCGCTGCAGTGCCGACATGGTTCGGTGCGGGTACACCGCCCTGGCCGAACTCGTCCCCTCCCGTTTGGTATACCGATAAACGGTGGGCCACTCTGGCGAAGCCGTCTCTCCTGGCTTTGCAGTATCGCGCCTTTCCGTTCATCTTGAATCGTCCGTACCCGACCACCGGTTGGCTGGGCCTGGTGCCAACGAGCAATACCGATGCCGTGAATGCCGCAACCGGAAATCCAACCGTATTGGGCTCATGGCGCACGATTGATCCCAACCCGAACCCGCCGGTCGCCGGTCAAGTGACGCCGCCGGCGACGCCTGAGCAGCTCCTCGGCACGCTGATGTCCAACGCCACCGTCGGCGGAGTTTACGCGCGTTTCAACATCAACACCGCGCCGGTGGATACGCTCAAGGCCGTCTTCCCCGACGCAACCGCACAGGCCATCGTCTTTGCCCGTAACGCGCGGGCGAAGGGCTTTGCGCCGACGACTTATCCCTGGTACTCCGGCGTGCTGTCGCCGGCGCTCGCCAATGCTTCGTGGGCGACGTGGGACGAACTTCTCAACGACCCGCTTTTCCAATACTCTGCGACTGTCAGCGGCTACCCTCCTCCGCCTCCGCCGAACGTCGGCGGCATCGGATTCTACGATTGTCACGATCCTGTCAACCCGCTGACGGACCTCGTCTCCAACGCCGACGCCGGCGCGGGCACCTATGCGGACGGGTTCCCGGACAACTCGAACGAGAAAAAAGAGTGGTTCATGCGCTACTCGAACCTCTTCTGCCTGCAATCCACCTCCTTCCAGTTCACCGTCGCCGGACTGGTCTACGCGGACAGGCCGTGGGACCCGGTGACGATGCAGAACAACGAGCCGGTCGCCATGGTGCGCATCGAGGTGGACGTGGACCTGAGCACCGGCACCCCGAGCATCGTCCACTTCCGGTACCTGACACAACAGTAAGGACGAGACGAATGCAAAATGCGGAGTGCAGAATGCAGAATGCAGAACAGTACGGCAACGGGAAGAGCCGCCGGCGGCGAAACCGTCGTTCATTCCGGAGTCCACACTCTGCGCTCTGCACTCTGCATTCTGCATTCCGCACTCGCGCGTTCACGCTGATCGAGATGCTGGTCGTTATCGCCATCATTGCGGTCCTGGCCGGCCTCCTCCTGCCGGTACTGACGAAAGCCAGGGAGGAAGCCCGCAGGAAAATCTGTCTTAATAATCTGCGACAAATCGGCGCGGCCTGCATTGCATACCAGGACCCCAACGGCGATTACTTCCCTGCGTTCCTGCAACAGGCGACCTATAACAATACGGCGCCGCCTCCGCCGCTATGTACGCTGAACGGAATTTCATGGCCATGGCCGGGCCAGATGGTTATGACGCCCCCGCAGCCGCTGTCCTGGAACTCTTCTAATTCCTACGGCGCAGGCGCCGTCGTCTCGGACTATGGCTTCAACTACGTTTGCCTCGTACCGAACACGGGCTGCGAACCGTACTCGGATTGCTCGCATTGGCAATTGCTGCAGGGCTTCGATGGGACTTTTCAGCCAATGCCTTCGCTGGCCTGTCTGTATCCCGCGTATATTGACAACGTGAAGGTTTTTGGGTGCCCATCTACGCCGGATAAGCCGCTGATCGCCTTTGCCTACTACAATGGAGCCAGGCATACTTGTTTTGGGTTCGACGCATATAGCTCCGGCATACATGTCAATACCGTGGACCCGGCGACGTATACCGGGAATGAAGTGAGCGGCACGAACAAGTGCAGTTATTTCTATGACGAGCTGACGAGCTTTCGTAATGCTGATCCCGACCTCGCCGTTGCCTGCGATGCGGACGGTCAGACGTGGACAAACTCAAACGGCAAGTATCCGCCATACGCAAGCATATGGTTTCGTACGCCTGTAACGAACCACAAAAACGGCCAAAATGTGATGTATTTCGACGGCCACGTGAAATGGGCGGAAACCGCATACTCAAGTTCTGACGCAACCGACAACATCTTCTGCCCAAACGGAAGCATCGGCGGCGGCCAGTGGAATCCGGACACCGACTCGTATATGTGGGATGGCTTCGACAGCCGAATCCCACAATCACAATGATTTTGTCATAACAAAACGGGATGTGTGATGAGAAATAGAAAAGGGTTTACGCTTGTCGAGATGCTCGTCGTGATCAGCATTATCGCCATATTGGCGGGCATGCTGACCGGGGTCATCCTCTACGCGCGCAACCTCGCCATCCGCGCGGAATGCCAGCAGAACCTCAATCACATCGGGCAGACCGTCAGCCTGCTCGTCCTCAGCAACAACGGGCTCTATCCGCAGCTCACCGACGCTGATCCGACGCAGCAGGCCTCCGACGCGTATTACCAGGCCCTCAACTCCGGATTCCCATGGAACAATTCCGGTTTCCCGTGGTGGGCGCGGGTCTTTGAGCAGTGGAAAGACCTGGGACTTCTGTACGCTAAGAAACCCGCCCCCGACGGAACCTACCTAACTTACACCCCCGTGCCCAACACCCTCGACGCAGCCCTGAATCCGGACGGCCACGTCCTGATTCCCAATTTCCAAGTGCCCAAGACGATGAGCGGCCTTCACTGCCGAATGGCCGGCGCGCTGGACGGGTCGACCGCCGCAAACCTCTTCAGCTCGATCTCCTATGGCATCAACTTCGACGTGAAAGACGCAACCGGCCTGCCCTACTGCGCAAGCTCCAATTCCAGCCCTTACTCCGTCGATTTTCCAAACAATCTGAGCGCGAATGACAAGCAGCCCGACCAATACCGCAGCACTGAAATCCTTAATCCAAGCCAGTTTATCCTCATTTCCGAAGCAAACACCCAGGGCCCGGAATGGAATGGAAGATGGTGCGGCGTTTGGAGTACAGTCGCCACTTACAACGTCGGTGACATTGTTGCGGACCGCGGCGGGTCTTACTACTGCTTGGCGTCCAACAAGGGTTCGGAACCACCCAATGCGAGCTGGAAGTCCGCTGAGCCGAACTGGACCGGCGGGCGGATCAGCCCGTGGAGCAACTACGGTTGCAACCCGAGCAGATGGCGCGGCCCATGGAGCTCTGCTACGGCGTACAATGTGGGCGATATAGTCTCCGACAGCCAAGCCGTTGCCTACTACTGCGTCGTAAAGAACACCAACTTCAAGCCGCCATGCTCATACTGGCAAACCCTTGAGGGGATCGTCGGACGCCATAGCGGCTACGCCAACGTCCTTTTCGCGGATTACCACGTCGAGGCGATCCAGATCACCTCCGTCCCCGGACAAGTCCCCAGCCCCAGCCTGAATATCAATTACGACTACTCCAAGTGGACGCTGCCGGGCAAATAGAAGGAGTGTCGGCATTGGCCGGACGCATCGTGGAGATCGGCGGTCTGCGCGTGGGCGAAGGGCAGGAGATGCTCCTCGTCGCCGGGCCCTGCGTGATCGAATCGCCCGAGCTTTGCTTCCGCATCGCCGAGGCGCTCAAGAAAATCTGCGCCCGGCTCGGCGTCCCCTGCGTCTTCAAGGCCTCCTTCGACAAGGCGAACCGCACCGCCGCCGCCTCCTTTCGCGGGCCGGGACTGGATGCGGGCCTGCGGACGCTCGAGGAGGTCCGCCGCCGCTTTGAGCTGCCGGTGCTGAGCGACGTCCACCTCGCAGAGCAGTGCGCGCCCGCCGCGCAGGCGCTCGACGCGCTGCAGATTCCCGCATTCCTCTGCCGCCAGACCGACCTGGTCGTCGCCGCCGCCCGCGCCGGAAAGCCGCTCAACATCAAGAAGGCGCAGTTCCTCGCGCCGGAGGACATGGGCCAGGTCTGCGCCAAGGCCCGCGCCGCCGGCAACGACCGGCTGCTGCTGACCGAGCGAGGCACGGCGTTCGGCTACCATCGGCTGATCAACGACATGACGGCGATCCCGCGCATGCAGGCGCTCGGATGCCCCGTGCTTTTCGACGGCACCCACAGCGTTCAGCAGCCCGGCGGCCAGGGCGACCGCAGCGGCGGCGAGCGCGAAATGGCCATCCCGCTCAGCCTGGCCGCCATGGCCGCCGGCGCGGACGGCCTGTTCCTGGAAGTGCACCCCGAGCCGGAAAAAGCCCTCAGCGACGCCGCCTGCATGCTCCCGCTCTCGGCCGTCGAGCCGCTGCTCGAAAAAGCCCGCCGCATCCGGAAAATCGTGAGAGGTCAGAAGTATGAGTGATGAGTGAAGAAGCACTTCATCGCTCGTCACTCACACTTCTTCCTTCGTGCTCCATCCTTCTTCCCCGATCAGCCGAACGAAAACGCAGCCGCAGATGCTCCTCGTCTTGAGGGCGCGCCCCTTCCGCTCCACGAGCATCAGGTTCTGCCCGCGCAGGTCGCCGACCGGGATCACCATGCGCCCGCCGTCGGCGAGCTGGTCGAGGAGCGGTTGCGGCATATGCGGCGCCGCGGCGCTGACCACAATCGCGTCATACGGCGCCTTCTCCGGCCAGCCCAGCGTGCCGTCCGCCACGCGCACTTCGATGTTCGCATACCCCGTCTCGCGCAGCCGCGAGCGCGCGGCCTCCGCCAGCTCGGCGATTCGCTCGATCGAGTCCACCTCGCGGCACAGTTCGGCCAGGAGCGCCGTCTGGTAGCCGGACCCGGTGCCGATCTCCAGCGCCCGGTCCTTCGGCGTGAGCGCCAGGCACTCGAGCGTCCTCGCCACGATGTACGGCTGCGAGATCGTCTGCGAGCAGCCGATCGCGATGGGATGGTCCTCGTACGCCATGTCCGGCGCCACGTCCGGAATGAACAGGTCGCGCCGGACTTTGCGGAAGGCCGCCAGCACGCGCGCGTCGCGGATGCCCCGGGCGATCAGTTGATCGCGCACCATCGCCTCGCGCAATGCCGCAGACCGGCCGTCGTCAGCGCCCGCCGCGCCCATCGTCAATCCTCACCACCAGCAGGCACAAAGACGCCAAGAACGACCGAACCACAGATGAACACAGATGAGCACAGATACGAATTTCTTTCTTGGCCCCATCTGTGTTCATCTGTGTCCATCTGTGGTTCCCAAATTCGTCGCCGTTCTTCGTGCCTTGGTGGTAAACGTCTCCTGTTCAACCGTAATCACTTGACCCTTATCTCCCGGACCTCCAGTTCGATCTTCACCTCTCCGCGCCAGCGGTTCAACCTGGGCGCGAACACCAGGGAGCAGGCGCGGCTGGCCGTCAGCGCCGCGGCCATGTGGCCCTGGTTGAACGCCACGGCGCGGAACGCGGCGCCGTTCTGCCGCACCCAGAACGCCAGGTGGCGCCCGTCGCCGATGTAGGTCGCGCCCGACGGCGCTTCCAGGTCGAACGCCGCCAGCAGCGGCTCGCGGTTGCCCTCGCCGAACGGCGCCAGCCGGTCCAGCTCGTCCAGAAGCGGGCGCGTGATGTCCGGCAGCCGCACCTCGGCATCCACGTCCACGAACGCCTCCAGGTCGCCGGAGGAGAGCCGGCGCGCGGCCGCTTTCTCAAACTCCTCGCGGAAAGGCGCGATTTCGCTCTTCCGCAGCCGGAGCCCGGCGGCGCGCGCGTGGCCGCCGAAGCCGATCAGCCGGCCGGAGCATTCGCGCAGGCACTCGAACAGGTTCATCGCCGCGATCGAGCGGGCGGAGCCGTGGCCCACGTCGTCGTCCACCGCCAGGAGCACCACCGGCCGCCAGTAAGCCTCCACCAGGCGCGAGGCGACCACGCCGATCACGCCCGCGTGCCATCCCTCGCGCGCGAGGACGATGGAGCAGCGGCCTTCGACGCCGCCCTCGCGCGCGATCATCTCGTGGCTCTCGGCGAGGATCTTCTCCTGCATCTTCTGGCGCCGGGCGTTATCGCGGTTCAGGCGGGCGGCGATCTCCGCCGCGCGTTCGTCGGAGGTCGTGGTCAGAAGCTCCACCGCCTCGCGCGCGGAGCCCAGCCGCCCCGCCGCGTTCAGGCGCGGCGCCAGCTTGAACGCCACGTCCCACGCGCTCAGGCCCTTGTCCTCGACGCCGGCCGCGCTGCGCAGCGCCCTGATGCCGGCCGAGGACGACGCGCTCAGTCCCCGCACGCCGAAGCACGCGATGGTGCGGTTCTCGTCCCGCAGCGGCACCACGTCCGCAATCGTCCCGAGCGCCGCGAGCGAGAGCGAATCCACCAGGAACTCGCGGAACGCGACCGAGACCTTGCGGCCGGAGGAGAAGTCCTTCCCGATGGCCCAGGCGAGCTTCAAGGCCAGGCCCGCGCCGGAGAGTTCCCGGAACGGGTAAACGCAGCCGGGCAGCTTCGGGTCAATCAGCGTAGCGCCTGAAGGCACCACCGCGGCCGCCTCGTGGTGGTCGGTGACGATGACCTCCATGCCCAGCTTCCGCGCCAGCGCGATCTCCTCGACCGCGGTGATCCCACAGTCCACGGTGATGAGCAACTGCGTCCCGGCCTCAGCCAGCTTGCGGACGGCGGCGGCGTTGAGGCCGTAGCCTTCCTCGAGCCGGTCGGGGACGTAGAACTCCGGGGTGGAACCGACGAGCGCCAGGCAGCGCAGCAGGATCGCCGTGGCCGAGATGCCGTCCACGTCGTAGTCGCCGTACACGGCGATCTTCTGCCGCCGTTCGACCGCCTCGCGCACGCGCCGCGCGGCGACCTGCATTTCCGGCATGCAGGAAGGATCGTGAAGCTGGTTCAGGTCGGGGTAGAGAAAGGCCCGCACGGCCGGCTCGCCGATCACGCCGCGGTTCAGCAGCACCTGCGCGGCGACGGCGCTCATGCCGAACTGCCGCGCCACCGCCTGCGCCGCGGCGCGGTCCGAAGGCACAATGCGCCATTGCTTCTCGACGCGCATGATCGCCTTTCCTCGGCGGATTCCACCATGAGGGTCTGACATCAAGCTTCGGGTCAGGTGAGATTGCGGCGCGCGAAGTCCACGGCGTTCCGGAAGACTCTCACGCCATCGCCTTCGGATTTCGCTCCTTCGCGCGTCCAGCGCGGGTGCTGGGTCGGCTCGACGTGGCGCTCCGGGTGCGGCATCAGGCCGAAAATCCGGCCCGAGGGATCACAAATCCCGGCGATGTCGGCGATGGAGCCGTTCGGGTTCCACGGGTAGCCGGGATTCGATTCGCCGTCCGGCCCGACGTACCGCGCGACGACCAGCTTCTTCCGCTCGATCTCGTGCAGGACGTCCTTCCCCGCGATGAACTTCCCTTCGCCGTGCGCGACCGGAAGATAGAGCGAATCGCCCGGACGGACGAACACGCACGGGCTTTCCCCGACGCGCAGGTGCACCCAGCGGGCCTCGAAAAGCGCGCGGTCGTTGACGGTCAGCGTCGCCTCGACCTTGTCGCCGTGCAGCCTCGGCAGCAACCCGGCCTTGGCAAGCACCTGGAACCCGTTGCAGATTCCGATGATCAGCTTCCCGTCCGCCATGAAGCGGCGAATCTCGTCCTCCATCCGGTAGCGGATCTCGTTCGCGAGCACTTTGCCCGACGCGATGTCGTCGCCGTAGCTGAAGCCGCCAGGAATCGCGAGGACGTGGAACTGGTCGAGCGCGCGCCGATTCTCGGCGAGCCGGTTGACGTGCACTCGCTCCGCCTCGGCGCCGACCTTCTCAAACGCGTACGCGGTCTCCACGTCGCAGTTCGTCCCGGCCGTCCGCAGCACCACCACCCGCACCGGCTTCTCGCGGCTCATCGAGCTTCATCTCCGGCTGAATTCGTGTTATCGAGCCAACTGGATAAGCACATAAGACGTTCAGGCAAAAGGCTTTGCTACAACTCCACTACAAACAGCATAAACCCTTCAGGCGCTGGGTATTGCTACAAATTGGATTCGTTTTTTCAAATCGCCTTTTACGTCCTATCTTCTTCCCCTCCTGAGCCTTGCGACTTCCCCAGAGGTCAGGGATATGTTACCATAATTTTTCTGATATGTCAAGTTAATTCCGGCTTTTTTCTCTCGCTATAGTTTCTTCAGCTCCGCCAGGCTCGTGAAACCTTCCTCGCCGATGATCACGTGATCGAGCAGCTTGATGCCGGTCAATTCGCAGACTTCACGGATGCGCTTCGTCACGCGGATGTCGTCGGCGCTGGGCTCGGGATCTCCGCTGGGATGGTTATGCACGACAATGATCGCGGAGGCGGCTTCGGCGACGGCGGCCTGGAGCACGTCGCGCGGGTTGACCAGGGCGACGCTGAGGCCGCCCTTGGAAATCTCCACTTCCCGCAGCACGCGGTTCTTCACGTCCAGCAGCACGCAGTAGAAGCACTCCTGTTTCTGCGACCGAAGCCGCTGGTAGAAGTGCGCGAAGACCTCCTCGCTGCTCGTGAACTTCCGTCCGCGGCGAAGCGTCGGGCCGGCCAGCCGCGCGCCGAGCGCCAGCGCGGCTTTGACCTGCGCCGCCCGCGCCGGGCCGATGCCGTGAGTCTTGCAGAGTTCGGCGATGCTCTTCCTGGACAAGCCGCTCAGGCTGTTGTCGGATTCCGCGAGCAGGCGCCGCGCCAGGTCCAGCGCGCTTTCCCTGCGCGTGCCGTCGCGGATGATGATCGCCAGCAACTCGGCTTCCGTCAGGGCCTCCGCGCCCTTCGCCAGGAGCCGCTCGCGCGGCCGCTCATCCGGCGGAAGCTCTTTGATCGTCAGCCGCCGCGGTTCCGGCGGCTGCTCGTATTTCTCCACGAGTTCCCTCCGTCCCGGCCCGGAACTCCGCCGGAGTTTCAGCCTACATGCGCATCCGCCTGGTCTTGCGGACGGGCCTCGGCGTCGAAGGCGACTGGGCCAGCGCCGTGCCCACGATCTCCTCCGGATCGTCGGAAATGACCATCAGCGAGCGGTCCGACGGCAGGATGTAGCCTTCGCGGATCGTCTTTCGATCAATCCAGTCCAGGAGCCCCTGCCAGTAATCCTTGCCGACGAGGACCACCGGGAAATGCGGGTGCCGGCTGGTCTGGATCAGCATCAGCGACTCGAACAACTCGTCCAGCGTGCCGTATCCGCCCGGGAAGATCACGTAGGCGAGCGAGTGATAGAGGAACATGTACTTGCGCGTGAAGAAGTACCGGAAATGCAGCACCTTGGTCAGGTAGGGGTTCGGCTTCTGCTCGGTGGGCAGGTCAATGTTGAGGCCGATGGAGACGCCGCCGGCATCGAACGCGCCGCGATTGGCCGCCTCCATGATGCCCGGCCCGGCGCCGGTGATGACCGCGACGCCGCGCTGGGCGATCATGCCTCCGACGCGGCGCGCCAGCCGGTACTCGGCGCTGGTCCGCTTCGAGCGCGTGGCGCCGAAGACGCAGACGCCCGGCGCCATGCCGCTGAGGTCCTCGAATCCTTGCACGAACTCGCTCATGACCCGCAGCACGCGCCAGGGTTGCTGCGCAAAGGTGCCGTCGGGGTTGGTCGGTCGTATCGCCATCGTTCCGCGCTCTCCAGGTTCCGCCTATCCCAAGGCGGCCACAACGAGGTCTCCGACTTCGCGGGTGCCGAAGCCCATCCGGCCGGCGGCCATGGATTTGAGCTTGGTGCCCGTAACGCTCTTGACGGCGGCTTCGATGTTCTGCGCCGCGCGCTTCTTGCCGAGGTGATTGAGCAGCATGCCCGCCGCGCAGATCGCGGCCAGCGGGTTGATCACGTTCTTGCCGGTGTACTTCGGCGCGGACCCGCCGATCGGCTCGAACATGCTGACGCCCTTGGGATTGATGTTGCCGCCGGCGGCGATGCCCATGCCGCCCTGGATCATCGCGCCCAGGTCGGTGATGATGTCGCCGAACATGTTGTCCGTCACGATCACGTCGAACCGGTCCGGGTTCTTGATCATCCACATGCAGGTCGCGTCCACGTGCGCGTACTCGCGCTTGATGTCGGCGAAATCGCGGTCGCCGATTTCGTGGAACGCGCGCTCCCACAGGTCCCAGGCGTACGTGAGCACATTGGTCTTGCCGCAGAGCGTGAGCGTCTTGTTTTTCTTCCGCTCGCGGCAATACTCGAAGGCGTACCGCAGGCAGCGCTCCACGCCTCCGCGCGTGTTGATCGAGGTCTGGATCGCCACTTCCTGCGGCGTGCCCTTGCGGAGGAACCCGCCGGTCCCCGCGTAAAGCCCTTCGGTATTCTCGCGGACCACGATGAAGTCAATGTCCTCGGGCTTCCGGTCCTTCAGCGGGCAATCCACGCCGGGATAAAGCTGGACGGGCCGGAGATTGATGTATTGATCCAGCTCGAAGCGCAGCCGCAGCAGCAGGCCCTTTTCGAGGATTCCGGGCTTGACGTCCGGATGGCCGACCGCGCCGAGGAAGAGGACGTCCAGGCGGCGGATTTCCTCCAGGGCGGAATCGGGCAGGATCTCGCCGGTCCGCAGGTAGCGTTCTCCGCCGAAATCGTACGTCACCGTTTCGTACTTGATATCGTGCTTCTTGCAGGCCGCCGCCATGACCTTCAGCGCTTCGCGGGTCACTTCCGGCCCCGTGCCGTCTCCTGGGATGACTCCGATCTTGTACACAGCGTGTCCTTCCTCTGGTTAAAACTCCGCGCGATTCCTTCACGAAGCCTGGCCTGCGGAGCCGTCACGACTTCCGCGGCTGCGGGCGCGGCGGGATCTCTTCCACGACAAACAGTGACTTGTAGACGCGCAGCGTGTCGCCCGGCCGTATGGACGCGGAGGCGACGCGCGCGCCGTTGACGAAAACTCCGTTGCGACTGCCCAGATCCTTCACTTCCGCCTTCTCCGGCCCGAGAACGATCTCGGCGTGCCGCCGCGAGACGGACCCGTCCGGAATGGTCAGGTCGAGGCCGTCGTCGCGCCCGATGATCATCGAACGCCGCGCGATGACGAACCGCTGTCCCTCCAGCGGCCCTTTGATGCACAGCAACCGAAGGTCGCCCGGCTTGAAGGCCTTGAACGGCACGTGCGCGACGGCATCCGCGCGCGGCACCTTCGTTCCCCTGCGCAGGAATGGATCGGAGACCGGCTCGACTTCGACCTCCGCGGCGATATTCCAATCCTTGGAGCCTTCCGCCTTCGACTCCGGAGCCGCAGCGGGCTTCTGCTCCACGGCGGGCCCCGTCGGCCGATCGGCTTTTCCGCCGATCGGCGGCGGCACGAGGTCGAAAGCAAGTGTGACCGGCCCGATGGAGATATTGTCTCCATCGTTGAGCAACTTCCAGTCCGCGTGGACGCCGTTGACCTTCGTCCCCGCAGCGCTCAGCAGGTCCGCCAGCCGGACCCCCTGCTGCGTTTGAGCGATCTGCGCATGGAAAGCGGCGACGGCCGCCTCCCTCAGATGCACGTTGGCCAGCATGTGCCGGCCGATGACCAGCGGCGACGAACCCAGGTAGAACTCCGCGGCCTTGCGCGAGCCTTCCGCAATCCGCACTCGCGCGCAAGGCGCGCCGCCGGCCGCAGCCGGGTCCACCGGCTCCGCCGCGGGCTGATCGCCGTAGTCGGGCAGGAAGAGCAGCAACGCGCTGCCCAGCTTGACCAGGTCGTATGGAACCAGCTTATGAGTTCGGACGCGCTGATCGTTGACGAGAATGCCGCCGCCGGGCACGGCTTCTTCGATCTCGTGAGTCTCCTCGCGAAAGCTCAGCCTCGCATGCAGTTCCAGGACGCCGGCATCCGACAGGACGATATCGCAACTTGCGCCTTTGCCGAGCGTCGCCATGCGCGGCGGCAGCGGGTAGACCTTCGTCTGCGCGCCCTTGTGGACGTGTGCCAGCACAAAGCCGCGCGCACGGTGCAGCGGCAGGTGAAGGTCATCCGCCGTTTCCTCCTCGGAGGTCGCTGCCGGCGGAGCCGTTGCAGCCTGGGGAGCAGCCGGGACCCGCGGAGCAACCGGGACAACCGGCGCCGCGCCGTCCAAGCTCGCCCGGATTTCGGCGATGGCCGCTTCGCTCATATAGGCCTTGCGCTGGACGGTCTGCCAGAGCCGCTGTTTCGAGCCGACGCGCTCAAGCGCCACGAGGATCTCGACGCATTCCTCGAGTTGATCCTGCGTAAGACGCCCGGCGCTGACGGCGCGCTTGCCGAATTCGTAATCCATCTCCTGCGGCATGCGTCAAATCTCCGAGTTCGCAACAGGACTGCGACAGAGCCGGATTATAGCCCACGTCTTTCGTGGCTTTCAAGTGACCGGGCGCGGCGCAGCCGGTTGAGGACCTTTTCCAGTTCGTCCGGCAGCGCAAGGGAAAACGCCAGCGGGCGGCCCGTTTCGGGGTGCCGGAACTTCAGGGCGCCGGCATGCAGGAACATTCGGCCCAGGCCCGCCGCGCGCGAGAGCTGCGCATTGGCGGCGGCATCGCCCTCGTCCGGGTCGCCCGCAACCGGATGGCCCAGCGCCCTGAAATGAAGTCGAATCTGCCGCCAGCGGCCGGTCTGCGGCTGCGCTTCCACGAGCGTCGCGCCGTCGAAGCGCTCCAGGACGCGGTATCGCGTGAGCGCGCGCTGCGGCTCGCCCGCGCCCGCGACGCCCACGGCGCGCCCGCCGCGCCGAACCCGACCCAGCGGCAAGCTGACTTGGCCCGACTCCTGCGGAAGCCGGCCCACCAGCAACGCCGTGTACCGCTTCTCGGCCTCGTGCCTCCGGAACTGGCCCGAGAGCCGCTCGTGCGCCTCGACGTTTTTCGCGATGACCATCAGGCCGGAGGTGTCGCGGTCGAGCCGGTGGACCATGCCGTAGTCGTGCTCCGGCCCGATGCGGTCCTGCGCCTTGCCGTAGCGCGCGATGAGCCCGTTGAGCAGCGTGTCGAGTTTGTGGCCGATGCCCGGCTCGGAGACGAGCCCCGCCGGTTTCTCGAGCACCGCGATGGAGTCGTCTTCATAGACGACGCGGACCGGCACTTCCGGATTCGGCGCCACAAGGAACGCGCCGGCGGGCAGGTGAATCTCGACCTGCTGTCCTGCCCGCAGCCGCGTCTTCTCGCCGCCCGGCGCGCCATCCACCAGCACGAACCCCTTGCGCAGGAGTTTGTTCAGAAAGCCGACAGGCGCCTCGGGACAGTGCCGGGCAATGAAGTCCTTCAAAGGCCGCGCCTCGTCCTCGCGCGAGGTCTTCAGCGAACGCCTCAACGTCTGGTCTTCAGCCATTTCTCGGCGACTCCTGATCGCGCGCGGGGCAGCCTTCGAGGAAAACCTCGAATAACCCTTGATAAATCTAAAGAAATATGGTTATTTGGTGTTGCAAGCGTAGAAACCGTGTGATATGCTACCGCGCATTCAGGGGTAAGCGCAAGGGACTGACGCAGGCAAGAGGAGCGCGCGCGGCAATGGGCCGCGCCGGTTAGACTGGGTCCTTGGAGAAAGGTGGAATTCGATGGCAATGACGAAGACGCAGATCGTCAAAGAGCTGGCGGAGTCGGTCGAGATCAGCAAGAAGCAGGCCGTGTGCGCGCTGGAAGCCATTACGAAGATGGCTTACCGCGAAGCGAAGAACGGCTTCACGCTGCCGGGCATCGGCAAGCTCGTGCTCGTGAACCGCAGCGCCCGCGTCGGCCGCAATCCGAAGACTGGTGAGCCGATCCAGATCCCGGCCAAGAAAGTGGTCAAGTTCCGCGTTGCCAAAGCCGCCAAGGAAGCGGTTCTGTAAACCGGCGACATTCGGCCTGAGTTTCGAAGACGACAGGAGCGGTGCGCCCCGACAGAGGCGTGCCGCTCCTTCTTTTGTCACGCCTCATTCGCCCGGTCCGCCGCTGACGGCGAGGCCGCCACGGCCAGCAGCAGCGTGAAACTGATGAAGTAATAATAGTTGATGAACGCCTGTTTGCCCAGCAGGAAGAAAACCAGCCATGAGGTCGCCATCGAGAACAGCCACCCGCCCAGAGTGCGCGGCATCTTCCATGTGAGCCATACCATCGCCAGCAGCCAGATCCCCACGCTGACCTTCGCCGGCAGTTCCACGCCTTGGCGGGCCATCGCGCCGTAGATGGAAAGCGAGTCCGCCCGTCCCGGCGATTCGACGAAGAAGCGCACCGTCTTGCCCACCAGCGCGCCGAAATCCCAGAGGAGGAACGGCAGCGTCAGGACGGTCCCGACGATGGCGGCCCAGAGCCACGTGTTGGCCGACGCGCGCCGCAGCCGGATCAGCAGCGGAACCGCAAGG
>JBEKCB010000023.1:0-87017 GCA_050015075.1 Candidatus Brocadiia bacterium
CCGTGCAGGCCACGACGCCGGGCAAGCAGGTCATCGGCTCGAGCACGGGGCACGGCGGCACGACGAACTACACGAAGGCCGGGGTCGCGTACGGGACGAGCGTGAACGTGCAGGCGCCGGCGACGGACCCGGCCGGATACACCTTCTCGCAATGGACGGTGGACGGCGTGGCCCAGCCTGCCGGGCAGAAATCCGTCGCGTTCACGATAACCGCGGCCACGACGGCAGTGGCGGCATATGTCAAGGACGCACCGTGAACTAGCCAAATCCCGCCGGCCAATTTGGTGTTGGTGTGATGCTGCTACGGTCACGTACGCTCAGCTCGATCTCGACCGAAGGGGCAGGCGGTGAGGCAACAAGATCGTCGCCGCGCTGAAGCCTTCACCTGCTAGAGGGTCGGCTATGCGCTAATACCAAGATGGAATCGACAAATCCACGGCTCTTTCGGGAGCCAGTCCTCACGCAGTCACCGCATGTCTTAATACCTGGGCGAGAATCGGCTATACCTTGTAGAGGCGGATACTACCTGCACTTGGCTCCGGCCACTGAACGCGAAGCGGTTCTGCCTCAACTGCTATCCATTTACGCGGTCAAGAGCGACGGCGACGTTGGGCGGGCCGGAAGTCCGTTCGCGGGGGCGAAACGCGGGGAAGCGGCAAGGGCCGAAAAGAAAACTCCCAATGTTGCCCCTGCTGATTGGGGAGAAGCAACATTAGGAGTCAGTGGTCGGGGCGGGCCGTGTTGTACCTTACTGACGATTGATTTTACTGGGGCCGCCGTGGCCGAGTTCGCCGCTTGAGGTTCGTCCAACGCCAAGAATGGACGGGGCAACTGGAGCTCGTTCGAGCCGTCCTCGGCCGCGCTTCCTTTGCAGCCGGAGGCACGGTTTTCGGACGAAGTCAGGCGATTGCTGACGACCGCGATCACGGCCGTCTCTCCGACGAGGCAGACTTGATGATGTTGAGGTGCCAATCAGCCGAATCGCACTCGAATGTCTCATCGCGCAGGTAGAACAGGAAATGGCGGTGTCCGGGTTCGTTTGCACGGATCATGACCCAGTCGTCTGGGCAAAGACTTAATCGCAGATCACCCTTTATTTCGTAGAACTCCCCCCATGCCGGGGCCACTCCACTGAACCGGCACTGTCCACGATACCAGCCCTCGTCATTTGTCGGGCCCAGTCGATATCGTCGGCATCGCGAGAACCGCAAGACGCCAGCGTCGTCCTGATGGAATGAGGGGAACTGGAACGGATTCATGCGGAACGTCAGCAGGAGGTCATGTCCCTTGATGCGAACCGAAGGTTCGGGAGAATTTGGCTCTGCATTCCATCCATCGTTCAATTGCTGGAATATCGTCATCATCCAACCCACCTTGTGTCCAATCAGGCAAGGGTGATTGTCGCTCGTTTGAACTGTCCGCCACCATCATCGCGCCGTTTGTGGCCGTGTTCCTCGCCGCGCCGGGACCGCACTTACTTGCGGCCGACCGCTTCGCGCGGCGGTCGGTGTGAACAACGAAGCTGAACCCGAGGCACTATCCAACGTTGGCTGTAGAGATTCTGTTGGGCGGCTTCTTCATGTGAACTCGATGCTTTCGGCAACGATGCGAATCACATCTCCCGACTGCATTTCGACAAGGTAAGCCCCTTCTTCTTGTCGCGCAGAATTAATCTGCTCCGAAGGGCCCCACGGTTCTCGGAGCGGAATTACAACCTCTTGAATCTTTTTCCAGGTGAGACGCCGTGGCTGTGCCCAGTGGTTAAGTCCGTCAACGAACGCTGACATATCGGCGGTGCACGTGCGGGACGACCAGTCAACTCGCAAGCAGTACAGCACGGCATCGTGAAGAGGCAACGCGGCAATCTGAAGCTTTTCAACACTCATGACTTATTACCTCTGCTTCCTCGGTCGCCTTGCCGCCTGCCTTCCCCGCAAGTTTGAACGCTTCCCACCGAGGGGCATATTGTAACTCGTTGCCGGAAAGGAAGAAAGCCCCGTGCCTCATCGGCACGGGGCTTCTTTCGTCGACTGATCGGGGCGGGCAGATTTGAACTGCCGACCTCCTGGTCCCGAACCAGGCGCTCTATCCAAGCTGAGCCACGCCCCGATTATTTCTCTAAGATTAAGTCGGCTCATTATAACATTCAGCGTCAGACGGTTCAAATCGCTCTCTGCCGGATTACGGCCGCTTCGGCTCACGCGCGGGGATGAAATCTGCGGTGGATGGCCTTGAGGCGCGAGCGGTCCATGTGCGTGTACAACTGCGTCGTGGCGATGTCGGCGTGGCCGAGCATCTCCTGGATGGCGCGCAGGTCGGCGCCGTGCTCGAGCAGGTGCGTGGCGAAGGAGTGCCGCAGCGTGTGCGGCGAGATGCGGCGGCCGATGCCGGCCTTCAGCGCGGTCTTCTTGAGGATCTGCCAGATGGCCTTGCGCGTCAGCGGGGCGGACCGCGCGCCGGGGAACAGCCACTCGACGTTTCGCCCGCGCAGCAGGACCGGCCTCGCGCTTGCGAGATATTCCCTGATCGCGGCAGCGGCCTGCTCGCCGACCGGGACGATCCGCTCCTTCGATCCTTTGCCCAGGCAGCGCACGTAGCCGAGCTCCAGGTGGAGCGAGTCCAGCGTCATGCGGCTGACCTCGCTGACCCGCGCGCCGGTGGCGTAGAGGAGTTCCAGGATCGCGCGGTCGCGCAGGCCGCGGGTCCGGCTGGCGTCCGGCGTGGCGAGCAGGGCGGTGACCTCGCGCTCGGTCATCACCTCGGGCAGATGCTTGGCCAGCTTCGGCGATTCGAGCAGCGAGGTCGCGTTCTCCGGGATTTTCCCTTCCGCCCAGAGGAACCGGAAGAGCATGCGGATCGTCACCAGCGCGCGCGCGACGGAGTTGGCGTGCAGCCCTTTTTCCTTCAGCCGGACCATATGCGCGAGGACGGTGTCGGCGGTGACGGACTGAAAGCCCGAACACCGACTCTCGTCGAGATAGAGCACGAACGCGGTCAGGTCGTGCCGATAGGACTGGATGGTGTTCTGCGACAGGCCGCACTCGGAGGCGAGGTAGTCGAGGAACTGGTTGACCTGCGCGATCAACGCGCCGGTCTCGGGTCGCGCGCAGTGCGCTGCGCGCTCTCGTTGAGCAGCGCTGCCCGGTTTGCTCACTGGGCGGAGGTTTTCTTTCACTGCGACCCTTTCGGGAGGAGCAGCGACCAGCGGAGTTCTCCCAGCGAGCCTTTCGTGAGTTTTGTTACTCTCGGGTACCAGCCCTGCGCTTCGAGGTTCTCGAGCACCTGCGGCGATGGCCGCGAGACGGCGCTCCAGTCCTCGATCAGCCAGATGCGCGGGTGGTTTTCCTCGAAGCGGGCGCCCGGTTGCAGCAGCGGTTCCGCGCCCGCCCGGGGCTGGTCAGCCGGCAACTGAGCGTAGTAGTCGAACGCGTAGCCGATATACCCGGGGTTGAACAGGATCAAGTCGTTCGGGCCCGCGAGCCGGCTGACGTCGGTCGCTAGCCGGCGCCAGTTCTCTTTCTCGAAGCCCGGCCGGTAGTAATCGCGCAGCCCGATGGCGTTCAGCGCCACGAACGCGAGCACGACGATGAGAAGGATGTAGTTCCGCCTTCGCATGCCTGGAACCCGGAACGACAGCCGCGCGCCGGAGAGCGCGATGATCAGGATCGGCTGCAGGAACATCAGGTGCTTCGCCTCGTACTGGTGCACGCGAGGCATGGGCAGGACCAGGTACAGGAGCAGCGGCAGGCCGAAGAGGACGCCGAGGACCTTCGCCGGCCGCCAACTCCTTCGCCGGCAGGCCGCGGCCGCCGCGAGGACGCAGGCGAGGCCGATTCCCGGGCCGATACAGCCGGTTGCCTGCCAGGACCTCGGACCAATGCCCCAAGCGGCGACTCCGCCGGCGATCTCCGAACCGGTCGGCCTCCCGATCTCCACGCTTCCTTTGAGGTCCGCCGTGCGCGCCTGCAAGTTCGGCACCCAGGGCAGAAAGAGCAACGCGATCGCCGCATGCACCGCCAGCCATCGCCCGAGTTGCCGGCGGCGCCGCCACGTCAGCCACAGGTACAACAACCCCAGCGCGCCGACCGTCAGCGCGCAGAGCGCGTAAGTGTAGAGGCTCGCCAGCCCGACGAGTCCGTACGCGAGCCAGAGTCCCCAGCCGGCCTTGCCGCGCCGTTCCAGGATGGCCAGCAGCAGGCAGACCTGGCCGAGGAACAGGGCGGTCATGAACGAATGCAGGCGCGCATCCTGCGAGTAGAAGATGCCGAAGTACGAAATCGTCGCCATCACCGCCGCCGCCAGCGCCGCCTTTCGGCCGAACAGCCGCCGCGCGATGAGGAAGCAGAGCCACACGCAGGCGACGCCCGCCAGGACCGCCGGCGCCCGCGCGTACGCGTCGCCCTTGTCGAGGCGCAGCCACAGCCATTCCACGATCTGGAAGAGCGGCGGATGCGCGTCGTGCTGCCGAATCTGGCCCATCATGTCCGAGAACGACGTCGAAGCCTTCTGGACCGTCATGATCTCGTCGAGCCAGAGCGACTTCGCGCCGAGCCCCCAGAGCCGCAGCGTGGCGGCGAGGATAAGAATCACCGGCAGCCAGTACATCTCGGGCGCGAGGGCGGGGCGCTTGACGGAATTGGTCCGGTCAGCCGAAACGAGCATATCGTCCTCTGAAGGTGATGTTTCGGTGAAGTCTATGAAGGCCGCGGAGATATGTCAAGGCGTGACCTCCGCCGTCCGGCCTGATGTAGAATATCCTACAGATGGCTCTTGACAAGGCCTGTTACATGTAGTAGTCTCTACACGTATGAACCTGCGCATGGACTCGTTCAACGGGCACTTTGGGAGCTTATCGCGATGCCGCTGATGACCTCGACCGAGCTGGAAGTGATGAGGGTTCTATGGCAGCACGGGGAACAGAAACCTTCGGAGATTCAGGAGCGATACGGCCGGCCCATCAAGAACGCCGCGCTGCGTTTCCAGTTGCGCATTCTGTTGGCCAAGGGGCACGTGGCTCGGCGAAAGGTCGGCAAGGCGTATTACTACAGGGCCTCCGCATCCCGCAAGGGCACCCTGAAGAGGATGGTCTCACGCACGGCGGAGGTTTTCTGCGGCGGCTCAACCGCTGATCTGATCGCTCAACTCATCAAGGCCGAGAAGCTGGATGCCGCGCAAATCCGCGAATTGCAGCGATATGCCCGAAAGCGACCTGCGCTTGGACGGCCGGGACGGAAATAAATGCGCCCCGATTTGGTGGCCTGAAATGTAAAGAATCGCGCGCCGAATGGCTATGCCGGCGGATTCCGGGTTGATGGAGGGCACACGGCAATGACCCAGGTGCTGGACGCGCTAGTCAACCTTTCGCCAGTGGCCTCTCTCCTGTTGAGAATCACCGTTTTGCTCGCGGCAGCTTGGTTGGGCCATGCCTTCTTGACGGCTTGCCGGAGCAATCCACGCTGGCGGCTCTTGCTCTGGCGCGGAGTGATGGTGGGACTGCTCATTGTGCCGGCGGCGTACTCACTGGGGCAATGGCAAATCCGCGTCAATCGTCCTGTTCCGCCGCGCGCCGCTCCTGCGCTCGCGGAGGAGCCCAAACCGGCGAGCGGTCCGGCGCAGGCACAGCCAGTTGCGGCCACTGACGCCCGGATTGCTCCAATACCAGCCGCAGAAAGCAGGGTTGGCCGTTCCGCTGTGAAGCTGCGCTTGCTGTCCGTATGGGCCGGAGAACGGACGCAGGAACTGATTCTGGCGGGCTGGTGTCTGGGGACAATTATTCTGCTGCTGCGATCCGGCTTTCTCCTGGCTCGAATTCGACGCATACGAACGAGTTCATTGCCGGCGGGGCCGCAGTCCCAGTCTCTTCTGGATCGAGTGGCTCGTGAGTTGAAATGCACGGAGCGCGTTTTGCTTCGATTGTCCCCGAATATCGCTTCCCCATTCCTCACCGGGATGCGAAGGCCCGTTATTATTCTTCCAGAGAGAATGGGCCGGCCGGGATATGAGAATGACCTGCCCGGCATTCTGGCGCACGAAGTTGCGCATGTGCGCGCACACGATCTGTATTGGATGCTGCTGGCGCGATCGCTTTCCACCCTCCTTTGGTTTCACCCGCTGGCGTGGCGGATGCGCGCCGCCCACAGCACGGCGTGCGAGGAAGTCTGCGACGCGGTTGCGGCGGATTACGTCGGGAATGCCGCGTTGTACTCATCCAGCCTGGCGCGTGTGGCGCTGGCGATCGTTCGACCCGTTCCTTCGGTGGGAGGCATCCCCATGGCACGGTCATCTCAGATCATCAGTCGCGTACAGTTGCTCGAACATGGCGTGCGGCCGAATCCGATCCGGCGCGGGCGGCTCTTCCTTTGCGCCGCGTTCGGAATCGCTCTGCTGGCGGGTGTCGCCAGCGTCCGCCTCGTTGATGCGCAGGAGACGCCCAAGCCGAAGGGCGCCGCGCCCGGCGGATCGGCCCCCTCCGCTCAGAACGAAGTGGCGACGCAAAAACTCGCTCCGGCCGTGCTGGAGAGGCGAACGGTGAACAAGAAGGTCGCGGACTTCCCGGCCAAACTCAAATTCTTCACGCCGGAAGCCGTCGCCGTTGCGATCATTCGCGCAACGGCGCGCCAGGATGCCGAGACCATTGTCACCCACAACGAGAAATCGGACCCGAGGCTGACGGTCGGCCTGCTCAATGCTTATTGGGCGAGGTGGAAACAGCGAGACCCGGCGGGATTTGCGGCTTACAATGAGGCGCTCCTCGGTGCGGAGATCGTTGAGGTTGATACGGAAGCCCCGCCGCCGTCGTTCTCGTTGGGGTTGGCTTTAGTCTACGCTCGGCTTCCTCTTCCGAAAGGTTCGGCGCAGTCGCCGTTGATAACGATCGTCTGCTGCGGCCCGCACAACAATTATTGGTGGTACGACGGCGAGGCCGCTCCGGCCGCTTCGCTCGAAGAGGCGCGAGCGCCGCTGGAAGCAAAGCCGCCATTGGAGCGGCGCGAGATCAACAAGCAGGTCGCCGATTTTCCGGACAAGCCGGACTTCTCAACGCCGGAATCCGCCATGGCGACCTACCTGCGGGGCTGGGCGACGCAGGATGCTAAGAGCCTCGTCGCCGGGACCCTCGCCCTGATAACGCAGGCTGAGTTTGAGAGAGACTGGAAAAAAGTCAGCCCGGAAGATTTGGCCAAGGCTCGCCAGCGCTGTCTTGCGACGAAGATTGTGGAGGTATTTACCGACAGGGGCCAGGTTGCCGTCGTCATAGCGAGCGCCCCACGGAACGGCGATTCCGATTCCTACGAGCGCACGAACTTTATCCTGGCGAGCGACGGTCAGTGGGAAGAATATGGCGACGGTAAAGACAAAACGCTTGAAGCGGCGGTCGCGCCCATAGAGGCATTCAGGGATTACCACTGGCTGGACCTGCACAGCCGATTGAGGACGCTGGCACTGGCTGCACAGGTTGGCCCGGTTACGGAACCCGTAAAGATAATTCTCCCAGCCGAGGCCATGGACCCCGTCAAGGCGGAACTTGTCGGCCGGATTGAACTCTCCTTCGCACTGGGCCAACGGGATGTCACGGCTCGCAAGACCATCGCCTGGAGCGACGTGACCAGGGACGCAAAAGGAAACCGATCCATCCAATATGAGGCTTACATCACGGTCTGGGACAAGGATAAGTACATCACCAAAGACATTTACACCTTTGACTCCAATAACAATCTGATCGGCGTAAAACATGCGGACGGGTATCCGCAAAAAGTTGTCCCCGCTCCCGTTGATATCGGTACGCAGGAGGGGCTGAAGGCGCTGGTGGAGAAGTTCTTCAGCCAGAACTACGTCGACATCGCCTCGCGCGAAACGATGGAGTGGGGGCCGCGAGAAACCAAAGAGAACGGCGACGTGTCCATCCGTTACATGTACAAGGCCACTCTCCGACACGGCGAGAAGACCGTCATGAACCAGGTGTTCACGTTCAGCCCGAAGGGCGAGTACGTTTCGAATGAGAACGTCAAGGGCTACCCCAAGGAGCCGAGCGAGTAAAGGGTCGGAGCCCGACATGAGCGATTGAAGGTCAGTGACCTGATTCGCCACCGGCGTCCGTCTGCCCCGAAGGGCCGTACATGGGAACAGTTGGGCCGGTTTCGGCCTTCGGGGTTGCGGACGTAACGGCCAATTGGCTGGTGAGTGCACCGGGGGCGAGAATGGCGCGGGCGAACTCTTGCTCGCTCACCGGAACCGGCTCGATGATAAGCTCCGGCAACTGATAAAGCTTCGCGAAGGAATCATAGAACGCCGGGTTCCTCTGCGGCAGAATGAACGGCTTCTGCGCCTTTCCGTTTTCATCAATATAGCTGAAGTACGGCCTGCCGAACAGGCCGTTTCCCCGCTTGCTGGTGAAAACGAGCCAGCGACTGTTGCTTGACCAGCAGTGCCACGACTCCGCCTGGTCGCTGTTACACTCCATGCGTCCATAGCGACCGGTCTTGAGGTCCATGAGGTACAGGTCGCTACTGGGCTGAAAAGTGGGGAACGTGCTGTAGTCTGACATGCAGAACACCAGGAAGCGGCCGTCCGGCGAGAACCTGGGCAAGCTGATGCTTAAGCCTGTGTCCTTGGAAGAAAGGACTGTCTCGACCTCGCCCCACGCGCCGGTCTCGACGTCAAATCCGATCCGCATCAAGTCGTACTTCACCTTGTCGTAATTCGGGGGCGGCACCTGATCGAAGTCGGTCCACGGCCTCGGCGCTTGGCAGAAGTACAGGTAGCGGCCGTCCGACGACCAGGCGGGCCACGTTTCCAGTTGGCCCGGCTGGGCGATCTTCGGGTTACTCGTCACCGTGTTGGTATCAACCCAGAACAGTTCCAAATACGAACCCATGTCTATGCCGTCGCGGACCTCTGTGCGCGCGTGATGGAAAAACTGCCGCACCTTGTTGACGGAGAAGGCGACCACCCGCCCGCTGGGATGCCAGGAGGCGAACCCGCCGGGCGCCGAGTTACTCTTCGTCCGCATGTCCACTTTCGTCAACACCCCTTTGCGCTCCAGCAGCATGCCCTGGTTGGGGCCTCTCACCTGGAGGAGCATGCTGTCGCTCTTATTGTTCAGAAAAGTGTGGCAGTTCATGCAGTGGGATACGCCGAAATCATTGTTGTCGAGGAGGACTGACTCGTCGTAGTCTTGCAGATTCCGCTGGCAGATGCTCATTTCAGAGTAGTTATTGTAAAGTGGGGGAATAAGCCGATAAACCAGGTATCCGTCAATCTCCTCTTTGGCGATGGTGTTGGAAATGCTCTCGAACCTCTGCCACCGCCCGCCCTGAGGCATCGCACACACGTCAAAATGAAGTTCCTCCCCGCGATTCGCCGCCAGGAGTTTTCTCCACGGCCTCAAGGGGATCACAATACTCGGCGTAGAGCCCGAGATTTCTATGTCTTCTCCGCGCTTCGATGATATCCGGACATGGTATCCGGCGCCCGGCTCTTCCACCAGGAAGTTCAGTGGCGCGATGTTGGGCGGGATCACACAGCCGGCGTAGTCGGGTCGTATGTGCGGCAGCCGATTCACGGGCGTTGCGTCGGCAACGTTCCGCGCGCCGGGCGCACGGCCGGAGAGGACAGCCCCGGCCGCCAACGCCACTGCGACGCAAAACGCCAACGCGTAAAGGAGCCGTTTCCTCATTCCTTCGGCGCTCCTTTCACGCGCGACATACGGAGGAGGCAGTACCAGAAGTACGTGTCGCGATGATCCTCCGCAGTTTCGATCATCGCGGACGCGACGTCGTCGCCATGGCGCGTGACAATTCTGCGGAAATCCGCGAACCGCTGCATTGTTTCGGGCCTGATGGTCCGCCCGTGCAGGTCAACCGGCTTCCCCGTGGCGGCGGTATAAATCAGTATCGCCTCTTCGTAATGCCGGGGAATCCCACGATACTCGAAATCATCAAGCCGGGAAATGTTTTGCGCCACTTTGTCCGGACGGCAGGCGAGCAGGTAGTAGGCCATCAGGTACTCAAAGGCCATTCGGTTTCTTCTGTTCGCTTTGAGAAGCTCCTGAAGCATGTCTTCGATGGAATGCCGTTCGACGCCGTCTTCCTTGATTCGCAACGAGCGCAGCCTCTGGACCTCGGGGTCGGCCGCGAAGCCGGGATCGGACTGAAGCCGTTCCAAATCTCTTCGCCCGGCGTCTCCATACACAAGGTCTTTGCTCAGGGCACCCAGGAACACGCGCGCGGCGCCCGTTTCCCCTTTGACGATATTGATCAACGCCAGCCGTTGCAATGTCGCCGGCCGCCCGGTGCTCAACTGCAGCAGTTCATGCGCCGCATGCTCCGACTCTTCCAGGTATCCCAGATCGAGCCAGAGGTCGCCTGCTGTGGTGAGAGCCAGGCAGATTCCGCTGCGGCTGACGATGGGCACGAGGCCATCGGGGTCTTGCACATAGCGGAACATGTTCTCGGACAATTGATCGGTCTGATACAGGCTCCTGTTGATGTCGCAAATCAGCGGCTTGAAACCCGGCAGGCCATACTGCTCGACAGGAACACGCTCAGCTTCGCGCAGAATCTGTTGCCACATGCCATGCTGGGAATAGTAATCGAACTTGCCGACCGTCCTGGCGTGCGCGTCCAACGAGTAATACAACGGGATGACGGCTAGAAGCGCAAGGAAAGGCGACTCCAACGACCGTTGTATCCGCGGCCACAGACCGGGCGTTGTCGCCTGAACGGAGGAGCGGCCGGCCGGCTTTTCCGCGGAAGGCACGCGACCGGAAAAGAATCGGTTTCGGAGCGCAATCAAAACGCCCGCGGCGGGACAGTAAAGATACAGCCCAGCGAGCGCACCCGGCAGCGGAAGGGGAAGCAGCCGCATGGACGCCTGGATCGTATTAATCCGGAAGACGTATCGTTCGGCGAAAAACGCCAGGATCGGCGCCAGCGCCACGAAGGCCGTCCCCAGATGGACACGTCTTCTGGGCAGCAGCTCGAAGATCGCGCACAATGCCGCAAATATGAGGCATGCCCCGGCCGTCAAATAGTAGGCCGCCGCGAATAGCGCCACGAATGTCAGGCTTGCCAGCCACCAGTTTCGAGGGGCGAGCCGCATGTAGAGGTTCGCGAGGAGCAATGCCGTCAGAAGAGCAACATCGGCGGCCAAAGCGTGCCTGAACTGGCCGCACAACATGAGCATCAGCACGGCGGGGACATAGTGGAGAACGCGCAGGCGCGTGCCGCCGAGATACTTGAACACCCCGGCCGTGGCCAGGCAAAGGAGGCCCGCAACCGAAGTGATGACCAGCGCCCCAAGCCACGACCAATGATAGAGTTGCGAGAGGAAAGCCGACGCATAGTCGGCTGGGCCTCCCTGATAGGGCAGGAAACTCTTGAAGAATTCCATCCCCGTCGAGAAGCAAGGGAACTGCCGGGACGGCATGAAATAGCAGTACAGAAGCGCGGGGTCGAGGTACAGCCAGAGATAAAGGAAAACCGCGATGAAGAAGAGTGCAGAGAAAGCGGACATGCAGGCATGCGGCGAGTGGACGCTTCTCAGAAGCTTCGGGACTGCAGTTGACTTCGACCTTTGCCCAACGGTCTCAACCTTCGGGCCACCCTTGTGCCGGATGCCATACAAAGCGATTATTGTCCTGGTTCAGCGTGAAAGGGACAACACCTCACGCCGGCAAGAGACTCTCAGAGTGGTCCGCTTCCGTTTCACCGGCGGGATCTAGTTTGCGCTTCCGCTTTCCTCCTGTCAAGCCTTTTTCGCCGGAGCTGTGCGATGAGGTCGGCGCGGCTGAGCTGCGCCCGGAGTTTCCGCTTCCTCATTCCGGTTGCCGTCCCTTCATCGCCAGGGACCACCAGAAGAAACTGCCGCCATCGGCTCTTGCAATCTCTCTGAGGGCGCCTTCATGATCGTTCCCGTGAGAAGCGATGATGTTGCAGACGCGCTGAAACCGTTCCAGAGTCTCCGGCCGGATGCGCCGGCCGTTCAGGTCAATCTGCTTGCCGGTGGCGGCTGTATAGACCAGTATCGCCTCCTCGTATGAGCACGGGATGGCGGCGTAGTCAAAGTCATCGAGACGATGGATGTTCAGGGCAAACTTATCGAGCTGACAGGACAGCAGGTAGTGACTCATCAGGTATTCGAACGCCATTCGATTCCGCCTGTTGGCCTCCAGGAGCGCCAGCAGCTTGTCTTCAACGGTACCGTAATCGCCGCTGTCCCGTGCGGGCCTTAAGGACCGCAAGCGCTGGACTTCCGGATCGGTGGAGAGCTGCGGGTCGGCCTGCAGACGCTCCAGGCCGCTCTTTCCCCACTGCCCGCTCACCGGGTCCAGCGCGAGGGCGGCGAGGAAGACGCGCGCGGCCCCCGTCTCACCCTTGACCATGTTGATCAGCGCGAGCCGCTGCAGGTTCCGCGGCCGCTCGCCATCCATTTCCAACGCCTCGCACGCCAGCAGCTCCGCCTCGGACACGTCTCCGAGTTCAAGCCAGATGTCGCCGGCTTCGCCGCCCCCGGTTGGCGTAATGCTGATAAGGCTGTCGGTGTGTTGAACATACTGAAACAGGCTGTCGGGCATCTGGCCGGTGTGATAGAGCGCCCGGTTGACCTCATAATTGATCGCCCGATCGTATTGCGCGAGCGAGAGGCGGTCGGCTTCTTGAAGGATCTGCCGCCACCGGGCCTGGCTCGCCCAGCTTTCCATTCTAAAGTAGCTCCGCAAGCCCGTGTCCAGCGAGAAATAGACCGGAACGGCGGCCAGGATGACCAGGAGCGGCGATTCGAGCGCCCGTTTGAACCGCGTTCTCGAGGTCGCGCCTTCGGCCGCCGGCAACCGGCCTCCGCCGAATCGCGCCCGCAGGGCGATCAGCAATCCGACAACCGGACAGAAAAGGCACAGGCCAAGCGCGAGACTTGGAATCGGCGGTCTTTGCATCACATAGAAGGGGAGCAAGCGCAGAGATGCCTGGATCGTGCTGATCGGGAAGAGGCACCTCTCGGCGAGATACGGAACGCCCGCGACACACCCGATGTAGCACGCGCCCAGAAAAGGCCGCCGCCGGGTCAACAATTCCAGAATTCCGCATAATACCGCAAAGACCAGATACCCGCCGGCCGCGAGATAGTACACCGCAGCGGACAGAAGCAGGAATGCCGGCAACCGCAGCCAGGCAGATCGAGGCGCCCACCGCGCGTAGATATTCACGAAAAGCAATGCGGTCAGCAATGCCAGGACAGCGGCAATCCAATGGCCGTACAGGCTGTAAATCACCAGGAGAAGGACTGCCGGAACAAAGTAAAGAGCGCGCACCCGCGTGCCGCCCAGCGCCTGGAATACTCCGTAAGTGGCCAGGCAAAGCAGCCCGCCCAGCAGGGTGATGATCAACGAGCCGAGCCAGGACCAGTAGTACAACTGAGAGAGGAACGCCGCCAGGTACCCGATCGGTCCTCCCGGATACGGCAGTAAGCTCCCCAAGAACGCCGCGCCGCTCCGAAAGCAAGGGAACTCTCGCAACCGCGTGAAAGCCCAAAGCAGCGCGGGATCAATGCGCAACCAGAGATAGAGGAAAAACGAGAGGAAGAAGAGTGCGGAAAAAGCGGGCATGCGGGCGCGCTGCGACCAGACTCTTCTCAGAAGCTTCGGGAGCGCGGATGACTTCGTCCCTTGCCCAACAGTCTGGACTCTCGGGCCACCCTTATGCCGGATGCCATACAAAGCGATTCTTGTCCTGGTTCAGCGTGAATCGGGCAAACGCATCAGGCCGGCAAGAGACTCTTCGGAGTGGTCCATTTTCGTTCCACCGGCGGGAGCAGTTTGCGCTTCCGATTTCCGCTTGTCAAGCCTTTTTCGCCGTCGCCGCGCCGCATCTTCGCAGCCGAGTAACGTTCACTCCGTGATCGGCACCAGCAGCAGGGGGCGGTTGGCGTAGCTGGCGACTCGCGGGGCGACGCTGCCGGACCAGAAGGCGTCCATCGCTTCCTTCCGATGCGTGGCCATGACGATGAGGTCGGCGCCGCTGCGCTGCGCGGCCCGGCCGATGGCTTTGCGGACGTCGCCGCGACAGACTTCGCTGGTGACGGTGTGCCCGCCGGCTTGCTGGCACTGGATATGGCCCGCGAGATACGCCTCGGCTTCCTGGCGCGCGATCTCCAGCACCGCGCGCGTGGCGCGCGGAAGGAGCAGGCCGACGGCGGCGTCGTTGCCGGGCAGGCTGCCGCGCGTGGCGACGACGAAGACGAGATGGATCTCGCTCCGGCAGGCCGCGGCGAGTTCGCCCGCCACCGGAAGCGCCTGCTCATGCGCCGGGTCGCCGTCGAGCGGCACCAGCAGGCGCCGGCAGGTGAATTCGTGCCCTCGTTCATCGGGCTTGCCCGCCGCAGCTTCCGCCTCCGACGAAGCTACGGCGGACAAGTCGGCGAAGAAGGGCGGGACGAGCAGCACCGGCGTGGCGCCGCTGCCGACGATTCGCTGAGCGATGCTGCCGAACAATAGATTCCCCAGCCCGCTGCGCCCGTGCGTGCACATCACAATCAATGTCGCGGGCATTTCCTTCGCGTGTTCGAGGATGCTCGGCGCCACGTCGGCGATTTCGGGCGCGTGGGTATGGCAGGCGATCTCCGCGCCCGGCGGGAATGCGCGAGCGGCGGCGTCTTCCAGGTACGCGCGTGCTTCCTCCGGTTCGCGCAGGTGATGCTCGCCGTGGACCGTCGCCGGCGCGGCTCGCTCGATACAGTGCATCAGCGTGACGCGCGCACGAAGCCTCGGCGCCAGGTACGCGGCCGCCGCGAGCGCGGATTCCGCCATCCGCGAACCGTCCAGCGGAACGAGCAGATTTTGAAACATGGCCTCACCCCGTAAACAGTGCGCCGTAAATCAGGTACAGGTTCAGCGCCACGATCAGGACGGCCACCAGCGCGGCGACGTACGTTGTCGCGCGGCGATTGACCAGCACTCCCATCAGGTCGCCGCGCCGTGTGAAAAGGACCAGCGGCACGACGGCGAAGGGCAGCCCGAAGCTGAGGACGACCTGGCTGATGACCAGCGTGCGCGTCGGGTCGAGACCGAGCATGATGACGATCAGCGACGGCAGCATGGTCACCAGGCGGCGCAGCCAGACGGGGATGCCGCGGCGCAGGAACCCTTGCATGATGACCTGTCCGGCCATGGTGCCGACGGAGGCGGAGGAAAGGCCCGAGGCGACCAGCGAAATGGCGAAGACCACGCTCGCGGCGGATCCGAGCAGCGGCGTCAGCGTGCGGTGCGCCTCTTCGATCGTCGCCAAGTCGCTGTGCCCGTGGATGTGAAAGGTCGCGGCGGCCATGATGAGCATCGCGGCGTTGACCAGCCCGGCGATGCCCATCGCCACGGCGACGTCCCAAAGCTCAAACCGGAACAGCGCGCGCATCCGCACCGCGTCCCGCACGACGATCCGCCGCTGCGTAAGCGCCGAATGCAGGAAGATCACGTGCGGCATTACGGTCGCGCCGAGAATGCCGGTGGCCAGCACGACGCCGTCAGTCCCGCCGAACCGCGGCAGCACCGCGCCGGCGGCGATCGAGCCCCAGTCCGGCCGGGCCAGCACCGTCTCGACGAGGTAGCTGACGGCGATGACGCCGACGAAGGACGTGATGACCGCTTCGAGCGGCCGGAAGCCGTAACGTTCGAGGCCGAGAATGGCGAACGTCGCGATGCCCGTCAGGATGCCCGCCAGCCAGAGCGGAATCCCCAGCAGCAGGTTGAAGCCGACCGCCGCGCCCACGAACTCCGCCAGGTCCGTGGCCATGGCGACGACCTCCATCAACACCCACATCGCCCAGACCGTGGAGGGACGGAACTGGTCGCGGCAGTGCTCGGCGAGGTTCTTGCCCGTGGCGATTCCCAGCTTGGCCGACAGGCTCTGCAGGAGCATGGCCATCAGGTTGCTGGCGACCACGACCCAGAGCAGCAGGTATCCGTACTTCGAGCCGGCCTGAATGTTGGTGGCGTAGTTGCCCGGGTCCACGTAAGCGACGCTGGCGATGAAAGCCGGCCCCAGGAAAGGGAGAAGCCGGCCGAGCCAATGCTTCCCGCCGGCGCCGCTCAGCTCGCGCGACGCGGCGGCGAGCGTCGAAGCGTCGGCGGCTTTCGCGTCCCGGCCGCTCGGGCGGGAATCTGAATCCATGGCCATCACCCGATGCCCTGTCCCGATCACCCCGGTTGCGGACCCTAGTGTTCGGTTGCGTAAATTGGCGTACCAATTTACGCAACTAAACACGGTTCAACGGCACACGCAAACCAGTATAACGACAAGGGTTGTCTCGGTCCTGCTTGCTTGCGGAAATGGTACGCCCATTTCCGCAAGTAAGCACTAGCTATCTTTTCAACCGTGCGCGGCTTTGTCAACGGGTGGCGGCCGGTCATTCTTGACACGCGGTGGCGCGGCGGATAAACTCGTGTTCTGTTTTCCCCCGGGTTCCACGGCTCCACGACAAGGTGAAGGCATGAATCGAACGCGATGCGCGATGGCCGGCTTCGCGGCGGCCCTGCTGGCGGCCTGCAGCGCGCTCTGCGCCCCGCTGACGGTTGAGCAGGGCTGCGTCGAGGCGCAGAACGACGCGCGCACCAAGGCGCTCCAGAACCTCCAGAACGAAGTGTTCACCCTCAAGGTCGGCGAGACGAAGACGGTCAGGGACTTCATCGAGAGCACCGACCTGCCGAAGACGGACCTGGTCCGCGGCCTTTTGCTGGGCGTCGTGGAGTTGCGGCCGCCGCGCTTCTACGGCGACGGAGAGTGCGAAGTCCGCCTGGCGCTGAGCGGCGACGCGCTGCGGGCGAATCTCAAGCGGATTCTCGAGCAGGACTACAAGAAGCCGGACGGCGAATTCGCGAAGCAGACGTTCGACGGCGTCGGCGGCAAGGAACTCGAAGCTGCCGCGTTCAGCACGGTGGTGCTGCCGGCGCGGAGCGACGCCACCGTGGCCGACGGCGTGCCCGGCTGGAACAGAGACGCGTCGGGCCAGCCCATTCCGGCGCGGAAGCGGATCGAGACCGAGCATGCGGCGTACCTGGAAGGCCTGGCCGCCGTGAAGGCCGACGTCGAGAAGCTGAAGATCGGCGACGACCTCACGCTCGGCGCGCTGATGGCCGCGAACCCGCTCGCGAAGGAGTCGGTCGAGAAGTTCCTCGCCAAGTTGCCGGCCGACCGGAAGCTGTACTGGCCCAAGGGAATTGTCGAAGTGCGGTTCGCGCTGGACCCCGCCGCGCTTTGGACGGCGCTGGAACAGGCCAATCAGAACCCCGCCGACCCGAAACAGCGCATGCCGTCCGTGGTGCTGTCCACCGGCCGCGAGCGCACGAAAAATCAAACCATCACGTCGTCCGGATTTGCGCAACTGGACGGCAAACCGGTCAACCCGGCCGACGTGGCCGAGACTGCGGCTCCGCTGGAACTCAATCCGATGACCGAACCGCCGCTTCCCGGACCTGAACAGGCGAAATAGCCATGTCTAAGCGATGGGCCGGTTGGATCGCCGTATGCGCGCTTCTGGCGCTCGTCGTCTCGCTCGCCGGCTGCGCCGGCGACTACAAGGATCCTGTGCCGGACCAGCCCTACCTGCCGCTGACAGCGTCATGGTCCGACTCCGATACGGGTCAGACGCCTTGACGCGACGCTCGCGCCGACGCCGATCCTTTCTCATGTGGGATGGGTGACTCCGACGAAGAACGCGGCCGATCACACAATCCCGCTCATCAGGGCGGCGACTCAGGCCACCCGGACTGATCCGTTCCAGTCGGGGTTTCTGATCGAGCTGCCTTCCGAAGGGGAGCTGCTCGTCACCGGCGACATCCACGGAAACGGCGGCAACCTGCAGCGCATCGTCCAGGTCGCCGACCTCGGTCGCTGCCCCGGGCGGCACCTGGTCCTTCAGGAACTCGTCCACGAACTGCAGGCCGTGGATGACGTCTGCCGCTCGTATCGCCTCGTTGAGATCGCCGCGCAACTGAAATGCGCCTACCCGAAACAGGTGCACATTCTCCTCGGCAACCACGAGTTCGCGGAATGCCTGGGGCTCGAGATCGGCAAGCGAGGGCGCGAACTCAACGCGGCCTTCGCCGACGGCCTTCGCGCCGCGTACGGCGAAAGCTGGGAAGAGGTCAAGGCAGCCTATCACGAATTCTGGACTTCCAGCCCGCTGGCGGTTCACACGTCGAACGGGCTGTTCGTGAGCCATTCGACGCCGCACCTGGACCGCATGGACGGCCTGACGCTCGAGTACCTGCGGACGGCGACCGTCGCGGACGCTTTCCGCCGCGAGGGGCCGGTTTTTTCGCTGCTCTGGGACCGGGACTATCGCCCGGAGGCCGCCGAAGCCTTCGCCCGGCGCATGCAGGCGGAGGTGCTGCTCGTCGGCCACACGGCCTGCACCGACGGCATGCGCGTGCCGAACAACCGGCACATCATTCTCGATTCCAAAGACATGGAAGGCCGCTACGTGCTGCTCCCGCTCGATCGCGAACTCGATCAGCGGCGGGTCCTCGCGTACGTCCACCGGCTGTATCGCTGAATTCCGTAATTAGGGAATTGGGTGATTGGGAGATTGGGAAATTGGGTGATTGGGAAAAGCGCGGCGCTCATTCACCTGATCTTCCGATCTCCCAATCTCCCCATGGCCTGATTCAATGGGCCGCTCGATGGCACGTGGCATTCCTGCTGCTGCTGGCCCTCCTGGCGTTGCACGCGTTCTCCACGATGGGCGTGTACGTCCTCAGCGATGACCTCGCCTGGGTGCAGCGCGCGGTGGCGGACTCGCACAAGCCGTGGAACGCGTTCGTGCAACCGCTGTTCGGCGATTACTACCGGCCGATCCCCGAACTCGTCTGGACGCTGAATTACCGCCTGTGGGGCTTCGACTTCGACGGCCACCAGCTCATGTACATCCTCATGTGGCTGGCCGGCGTCTGCGCGGTTTACGCCGTCGGATGCCGGCTCGGCGGGCGCATCGCCGGATTCGCCGCCGCGGCACTCGTCGGGCTGAACTACTTCTATCTGCTCATTGCGAGTTGGAAGTCCTGGTACACGACGCTGACCGAGTTTGTCGCGGTGCTGGCCTGGGTCTGGGCCACGCTGAGGTGGCACGAGTCGCGGCGGGCGCGGTACGCCATCGCATCCGCCGCGCTGGCGGCCGTGGCGGTGCTGTCGCGCGAACTGGCGCCGCTGGTGATTTCGGCGATCGTGCTCGCGGGCTTCGTGCTGCCGAACTTCAAGGCGGCGGAGGAAAAAAGCCGCCGCCGTGCGGCGATGTGGCTGGTCGTCTGGGCGGTCGTCACGGGTGCGGTTCTGCTGGCCTTGCCGGCGTACCGGAACGTCGCGGTCGCATTTCTGGAGAAGGCGCAAGGACCGGCGACGGCCGTCAGGGCGGGCGGCGCGAAAGAGATTTCCGGCGAGTACGCCTGGAAGGATTTCGTCCATCACACACAGGGCATTTTCGAAAACTGGGGAATCTCGCGTTACCTGCTGTGGTTTGCGACGGTCTACGGATATTTGCGCCTCCGGCGCGAACGTCCGGCGTTCGCGAACAAGTACTGCCGCGTGCTCCTCGGCGCAATCGCGCTGGGCGCGGTCGTCTTCGCGCTGCCGTGGGGCGCCGGCAGGTTCGGCCCGAAGGCGAACGATTTCGCTCGGGACTGGATTCAACCGGTGATGTCGGGGATCCTGATGCTGCTCTTCTGCGCGGCCGCGTTTTCCGGCGACCGCACGGACCGGCTGCTGGGCGCGTGGTTCGTGGCGAGCTTCCTGCCGATCCTTGTCCTGAAGGACTGGTCCGGCGCATATCACCTGCTGGCCTTCACTGCGCTGGCGTTCTTCACAGCGCGGGCGCTTGCGGCGTTCGCGCACGAGGTGTTCCTTCCGGCGCTGGCGCGGCTGCTCGGGAAAGCGCCGGCCGGCCGCGAGGACGACGCGCGCTACGCGCTGGTCGCGGTCCTCGCTGCGCTGTTGATCATCGAGGCGTGGATGCTGGGATCCGGCGTGTGGGTAGCGCAGAAGAAGAGAGATGGAATCCAGGAGCGGGTCGCGTTTGGCCGAGCGGTGGAGGCTCGTGTGGACCGCGCCATTCAGGGGGTGCTGAAAGCGGCCGGCCCCGCGCGGCGGGTCTGGGTCTGGCCGACGCCGTACGCCGAACTGGCCGGTCTCATTCTGCAGGAGAAGTACGGATTCAAAGTGCAGCGAGTAGATCAGCCCGGCCTGATCGGAGCCCAATTCTCCGACCCGCTGGTGCCCATCCGCGCGGATGCGGGGCGATAAGTAATACCCTCACTGGAGCTTCTCGATGCAATCCGCAATTTCCGCGCGCCACTGTTCATAGGTCCCGGGCGCGTGAGCGGGGATGCGGCCGCCGCTGATCGGATCGTATGCCTCAAGGCTGGCAAGCTTAATCCGGTCCGAGATCTCCCGCAGCAGCGTCGCCCCGTCCTCCGCGGCTTTGTCCCGCAGGTCGCCGGTCGGCTTGCGTGTCGCCAGCAGTTTCTCCAGCGTGGCCACATAGCGCCGGTCCTTGGCGCCTTCGCGCGCGGCCTCCCATCGGAGCGTCGGCACGTTGCCTTGCGCCGGGTCCGCGGCCGGCCAGGTATAGTTCTCTCTCGGCGTGCTGGAATGATAGTAGCACCACTGCGCCGCGCCGGCGGCTTCCGCCTTCCAGTTGAAGAAACCGTAGAACAGACGCGCGGCCTGCGTCCCGCCCTCGCCGGAGCCGCCGCCGGCCATGTTATAAACCTGGATCACCGCATGCGGGTCGTTCTTGCGGACGAGTTGGAGCCTGTCCGTGAGCCAGCGATTGGTCGTCCAGATGTCAATCCGGTCCTTCCAGAGCTGCTCCTCGTCGCGCTTCATCGCCCAGCCGCCGCCGACCGTCAGTTCCCGCAGCACTTCCGGCAGTTCCGTCTTGATCAGGTCGTTATAGTGTTGCGCCGCAGCGGTGGTCCACGCATGGCTGCCGGGCTCATCGGCGACGGTCAGAACGATCTTCAGTCCGCGCCGCGCGGCCTGATCGCGGAGAACGCGGACCGCGGCGACGTAGCGCCGGTCCAACTTTTCGCTGAATGGGTAGTACCGGAACCATGCGCCCCACATGCCGATGGACTTATCCGGCGCGTTCAGCCACTCGGCCGTGATGCGGTTGTACAGGTCCACGAAGACCAGCGGCCGGGCGAAGCCGGCGGACTTGTACGCGTCGAACAACCCGGCCAGGCGCGCCTCGATCAGGTCGCCGTCGCGAGTGACCGGCGCGGACACCTGCGAGCAGTTCATGCCGTGGCAGCGCTGATCAACCCACTGCTTGCGGAGGAGGTCGAGTTGTCCGGGGTCCTCCGGCGCGGTGTAATAGATGTAAAGGTTCACGTCCGGCTCCACGAGCTTGAACGGGTAAACCTTCAGCTCGATCGGGATCTCTCTCATCGCCTCGCCCAGGACGACGGTCACTATGCCGCGGTAGACGCCGGACGGCGTATCGGGCGGAATGAAGTAGGTCACCCAAATCTCAGCCTGGCCTGACTCGGCCAGAATCATCCCTTCCAACGACTCCAGCAGCAGAGGTATGGCCGGAGCCTTTTTGTCATGGATGAGTCTAACGAAACGCAGGAACCGGATGTCGAAGTTCTCATATCCGATCATCCCGCCGGCGGAAGATTTCAGGTCGCTGACGGTCACTGAGAGTTTGCCGCCCCCGGCCGAGCAGACCAGGAAGGTGATCGGTCCATACTGCCCGGCGCAGTCGGCGGCGGACAGGGTCTTGGGGTTCGTTGCGGATGCCGTGAACGCAATCGTTACGGAAGGTTGAGGCAGAAGTTCAGTCAGCGGCAGGGCCGTGACGGCCGGCGCTTCCTCAAAATATGAGTTCGGCGCGGCCGTTCTGCCCATGACGGCGAAGCCTTCCGGCTGCGTTCCGCAGGCGTGGCCGGCGAGGAAAGCGGCCAGGAGGCAGGTCAGCGCAGTCGCCGGGGCTTTCATCGCGCGCACCTCAGGCGAAATTCAGCCCATACCACGGCGTCGGCAGCGGGAAGGCCGGTTGCAGCCTTTCGATGACGGACGCCGCACCTTCGAAAACCAGCGGTTTCGAATCCGGCGCGCCGAAGAGGAACCGCGCCAGTTCCGCGCGGCCGACGATGCGGGCTTCGTCCGGGCCGAGCAGGATATGCAGCCGCGCGCCGGCGCCGGAACGCGATCCCGGCCCATCGCCCGATTCGGAGAACCGGAGTTCCCGCCCGGCGACCGCTTCACCGCAAAACCGCGCGATGCGCGGCCGGAGTTTCTCCATGCAGGAAGCCATGCGGAGCGGAAGGAACGTCCCGAGACCGGATTCCAGTTTTCCACCGGACTGCGCGATCGAGGCGAACGCCTCGCGGCCGGCGCGGTCCCAGTCGCCGACGTGCGCCTGGACGAGGGAGGCTCCCATTTCTGAGGCCGCCTGGGTCAGCGCGCGCGCCGCATCCATCCGGTCGCCGGCGAATTCCGCCAGCAGCGCGGCCGGCCCGTCCACACGCGGCTCGTGGAGGACCAGGTACGCGCAGAGGCGGTCCGCCCTGAACACGCCCCAGAAGCGCGCCTTCGAATTCATGACGAAGCGGTTCTTCGCCGCGCGCAACCAATCGTCGCGGCTGCGGACGAAGTGCACCGGCTCGCGTTCGTACAGCGCCGCGGCGGCGGGGCAGTCGGCGAAGGAGATTTCCCGGACCGCCAGACCGGCCGGCGGATGGCCTCCGGCGGCGATCTGGTAAACCCATTCGCGGCCCGCTTTGGCCGCGCCGCGGGCGGTGTAAAGAGTGCGGCCGCCGGAGATCCACGCGAGATCGTCCCCTTCGCGCGCCGACTGCTCGAGCGCAAAATCCAGGCATCGCGTCGCGCAGCCGCTGCCGCGGCGTTCCTCCGCCGTCGCGACCCCGCCGACGAGAGTCACCGCCAGCGGCACCCCTTCAAACAGGATCTGCGCCGCCACCATCCCGACGTGCGAGACGATCTCGCCGCCTTCGGAAATGACGATCAGCCGGCCGAGGTTCGCTTCGTCCAGGAGGCTCGGGTATTCGTTGAGGAAGTTGCCCGGAGAGTTTGCGCGGAACGTGCGATCCAGCAATCGGACGAGCGAGGGAAGCTCATTGGCGCGGAGCGGCCGCGGCCCTTCCATCAATCAGTTCCCCGCAGGTGTGGGATACTGCGAGGCGATCTTCAGGAACGAGTGCGGGAGCTGGCCGGATAACGGCACTCGGTTGTAGATGTTGAACCGCGCGACGTCGTCGGTATTCGTCCGCTCGGGCAGGGAGACGCTGATCTTCTCGAAACTATTGGACAGGCGCCCGGCGAGCGTCCGCGAATCCGGGTATTTCATTTCCTCGCCGATGCGCAGAAAGTTCTTCGGCAGGTCGCAGCTCAAGTCGTAGTCGTTCAGGACCAGGCTGCCGCTCAGCTTTTCAAAGGAATTCGGCAGGCGCGAGGCGAGCGGCACGCGCAGATAGGGACGCTGCGCGGCCAGGTAATCATCAGGGTCATTCGCCGCCCGCACGTCCGCCGCCCAGAACAGCGCCACGGCCGCCGCCGCGAGGTACGCCGGAATCCTCTTCATCGTCCGCCCTCCAGTCAACAGCAGTATCCTAACTTCTGCCCGGCCGCTCGTCAATAGCTTCTTGATCCGGCCGTCAGCCGCGCGCCGGTGCGTTGATTGCGTTTCCGCTATGGACTAGAATATCGGCGCTCGCGACGGCCTCTTTATTTGCGGACTCCGCAAGGGAGAAAGGCGGCTGTGAAAGCGGCGGTATTGCATGGAGCAGGGGACCTGCGGGTCGAGGAACGGCCGGAGCCGAAGCCGGGGCCGGGCGAGGCGCTCGTCCGAGTGACGGCGTCGGGCGTCTGCAATTCGGACCTGAACCGCGTGCGCGCGGCGGAGGTGCCACGGCTGCCGCTCGTCATCGGGCATGAGTTCGCCGGCAAGGTCGTCGCCCTCGGCGAAGGGGCGCGGGCTGAAATCGGCGCGCGCGTGGCGGTGTATCCGCTGCTGCCGTGCGGCGAGTGCCCGAGTTGCCGCCGCCGGCTCTTCGAGTGCTGCAGCGATTATTCCTACTACGGTTCGCGCCGGGACGGCGGCCTGGCGGAGTTCGCGGCGGTGCGCACCGCGAACCTGGTCCCGCTGCCGGAAGGAGTCTCGGACGCGGAGGCGGCCATGAGCGAGCCTGCGGCGGTGACGCTCCACGCGCTCAACCGCGCCGGGCTCCGAAAGGGCGAATGCCTGGTCATTCTCGGCGCGGGGCCGATGGGGCTCCTGGCCGCGCAGATCGCCCGCGCCCGCGGCGCGCGCGACGTGATTCTGCTCGACGTGGCAGAGGAGCCGCTGGAGTTCGCGCGAAGCCTGGGCTTCGACAAGATCGCCCGCAGCGACGCGGCGGACATCGGCCGGCGCGTGAAGGAGCTTGCCGGCGACGGCGGCCCGGAGGTGGTCCTCGAAGCGGCCGGAGCGGCGCCGGCGTATCGCCTGGCGCTGGAACTGGCCGCGCCGGCCGCGCGCGTGGTCTTCATGGGCAACATCGGCGGCGATCTGCTGCTGCCGCAGAAACTGGTCAGTTCGATTCTCCGCAGACAGCTCCAGGTTCTCGGCTCCTGGAACTCGAGCCTTGTGAACCCGGAGAACGAGTGGGCGGCGGTCCACGCGATGGTCGCGCAGCGCGCGCTGCTGCCGGAAAAGCTGATCTCGCACCGGCTGCGGCTCGAAGAAGTCCCCGGCGCGATCCGCCGGATGCAGGAGCGGCGCGAAGTGTTCCGGAAAGTCATGGTCATTTTGTGATGAGCGTTATCGAAAGAAAGGACAGGGAACCTGAATGAAGGCCGCAGTGCTGGAGGCGCTTGAGCGCATTGTCGTCCGCGAGATGCCGTCGGCGGACCCCGGGCCGGGCGAGATCAAGCTGCGCGTGCGCGCGTGCGCGGTGTGCGGCAGCGACATCCGCATTTTCCACCACGGCAACCCGCGCGTGAAGCCGCCGGCCATCATCGGCCACGAGGCGGCCGGCGAGATCATCGCCGTCGGGCAGGGCGTGAAGAAGTTCGCGGTCGGCCAGCGCGTCGCGCTCGGGGCGGACGTGCCGTGCGGCCAGTGCGAGTGGTGCCGCAACGGGCTTGGCAACAATTGCCCGGACAATTACGCGATCGGCTACCAGTTCCCCGGCGCGTTCGCCGAGGAGATGGTGCTGAACACGATGATCGTGGACTACGGTCCGGTCACGCCGATCCCCGATTCGGTCACCGACGAGGAGGCCGCGCTCGCCGAGCCGCTCGGCTGCGCGATCAACGGTCTGGAGATGTGCCGCCTGGAACGCGGCGACACGCTGTGCATCATCGGGGCCGGGCCCATCGGCTGCATGATGATCGAGCTGGGCCGCGACATGGGCGCGGAGCGGATCATCATGATCCAGCGCTCGCGCAATCGGCTGGAGCTGGCGAAGCGGTTCGGCGCGGACAACTACCTCTCGCCGGAAGACGGCGACGTGATGCAGGCCGTGCGCGACCTGACCGCCGGCCGCGGCCCGGACGTGGTGGTGACGGCGTGCGGCTCCGTCGAGGCGCATGAGCAGGCGATCGCCATGGTGGCCAAGCGCGGCAGCGTGAACCTCTTCGGCGGGCTGGCGGCCGGCGCGCGGAACCTGAGCGTGCCGTCGAACCTGATCCATTACAAGGAATGCTACGTCCTCGGCTCGCACGGCAGCGTGCCGCGGCAGCACGCCCTGGCCATGCAACTGATCCGCAAACACACCGTGCACGTGGCGCGCTGCATCAGCCACACGTTCCCGCTCGACCAGATCGGCGCGGCGCTCGAGGCGGCGGAGAAACATGAAGGCCTCAAGGTCATGGTGAAACCGTGAAAATCCGCATCGCGCCGTCGCTGATGTGCTCGGACTTCCGCAGCATCGAGGCCGAAGTCAAGCTCTTCGAGCGGAACGGTCTCGAACTGCTGCACTTCGACATGATGGACGGCCACTTCGTGCCGAACCTGATGCTGGGGCCGGGCCTGGTCAAGGCGGTCTCCGCGATGACGAGCCTGACGCCGGACATTCACATGATGGTGGAAAACCCTGAGCACTTTCTGCCGGCCCTGGAGCTGGCGGGGAAGCGCCCGCTGATCAGCGTGCACGTGGAACTCGGGCGGAAAGTCGAGGGGCTCATCCGCGCGATCCGCGCGCAGGGCGGCCGGCCCGCCGTGGCGATCAGCCCGCAGACGCCGATCCAGGCCCTGGCGCCGCTGCTGCCGACCGTCGAGCTGGCGCTCGTCATGGCGGTGCGGCCCGGCCACGCCGGCCAGGAAATGCTCCCGGGCGCGATCGAGCGCATCGCCGAACTCAAAGAAATGACCGCCCGTTTCGGCGTCTCGCCGCTGATCGAAGTGGACGGCAACACGACGTTCGAGAACATCCGAAAAATGGCCGCCGCCGGCGCGGACGTCATCGTGGCGGGCACCAGTTGCCTCTATCGCAAGGGCGTCCCGCTCGAGGCGGCGCTGGATGAGTTGATCGGGTTCGCCGCGTCGTTGTGATGGCCGGAGGGCTTTTCGATGCTGCAAGCGAAATCGGTGTTTTCCTGGTTCGGCTCGCGTCACGTCAGCAGCCTTCTGCGCGGCCTGATGTTGCTTTCCTTGCTTTCCGTCTCGACTGCCGGCGCGGCTGCGTCACCGCCGGCGACCAAGTACAATCTTCTTGTCATCTCGATAGATACCTGCCGCGCCGACCACCTGGCCTGCTACGGCTATAACCGGGACACCTCGCCGCATCTCGATCAACTGGCCAGGGAAGGGGTTCTTTTTGAGAATCTGACCGCGGCGGCGTCGTGGACGGTGCCTTCGCACATGAGCATGTTCACCTCGCTTTATCCCAGCGTCCACGGTGTGCAGACCTTCACCAGTCAACTGGGCGAAGGTGTTCCGACGCTGGCGCAGTGCCTGGCTCAAAGTGGATATGTGACAGCGGCTTTTGTCACCGGGCCCGTGTTGAATCACTATTTCGGATTCAACCGCGGCTTTCAGTACTATGACGACTTCACGGCCGACCTGACGTTCGACAATACGCAGTCGCTGACTCGCATGACGAAGGGTACCAGTGTGCTCGACCGGGTCATCACGAATCCCATAATCACGAACCTGGCGACGCAATGGCTCAAGGTGCACTCCCGCGACAATTTCTTCCTCTTCCTGCACTATTGGGACTGCCATTACGACTATATTCCGCCCGCGCCCTTCGACAAGAAATTCGATCCCGACTACCAGGGCCCGGAGAACGGCCGCGACATCCTCAAGCGCGAGCCCGAGATCGTAAGATCTATGTCGGCCAGGGACCTGGCGCACATGGTGGCTCTCTACGACGGGGAAATCGCCCACACCGACGGGCATGTCGGCAAGGTCCTTGAACTTCTTCAGAATCTGGGCCTTTCTGAGAAGACGCTGGTGATCGTAGTGTCCGATCATGGCGAGGCATTTCTCGAGCATGGCAGGATTCGCCACGCCAACAGCCTGTACGAAGAGGTGCTTCATGTGCCGCTGATCATGCGGCTGCCGGGCGTGATCCCGGCCGGCAAGCGCGTGGCCGGAAACGTCAGCCACGTTGACTTGATGCCCACCGCGCTGGGGCTTCTCCATCTGCCAGGCCCGGCGCAGATTCAAGGGATTGACCTGTCGCCGGCGATTCTAAGCGATCAACCGGTTCCCGAGCGCCTGATCTACAGCGAGCTGGCGTTTAACGGGCTCAACTTGAGAGCGGTTCGCTGGGGTAATCGCAAGCTCCTGGGCCCAACGGGAACAGTTGCCGGCGCCGAACTGGAAGAACTGGCAGGCAACCGCGAGAAGGTCATCGCCGGGTGGATGGCGCTGGCGAAAGTCTGTCCGGAGGTTGCAATCCGAGCCTTCTTGAAGGGGCCGCTTTCAATCCCCGCGGCCAATGCGACGAAAGCGAATGAACCGGATGCGGAGCTGATCAAACGCCTCAAGAGCCTCGGCTACACGCAGTGAAGGGTTGCTTGCAGCCGCGCCGTCAGGCGCTGCCAGCGGAATGTAAACCATCGTCGCGGCATGAAAATAATTGACTTGACAAGCGGGATTCCGACGATCAGAATCCGGCATCTGACGTCTGACTGACCTTTGGAATGCGGCCGCCTGGGAAATTCCGGGTGACATGAGAGGAGCGCGTTCTGCGCATGTGTTGTCCGCCGGTCGTCGCGGTCGGGATTTTCCTCCTGGTCCGGCCGGCGTACGGCTACATTGATCCCGGGACGGGCAGCTATGTGCTCCAGATACTGCTGGGGCTCCTGTTCGCCGCGGCTTACACGCTGAAAATCTACTGGCGCCACGTCGTGGGGTTCTTCCGGTACACGTTCAGCCGGAAGCGCGGCGGCGAGAAGCCGCAGAAATGATCGGTCCTTCCGCGCCCGGCGGGTATTCTGCACGGCAGTGAATCGTCCTCGTCCTCGTCGTCGTCCTCGTCCTCGATTAGCCGTTCTTGCCGTCCGAGGACGACGACGAGGACGAGAACGTCGAGGACGAGGACGATAAGATATGGATCACTTACCCTTCAACAAATCCCCGATCTTCACCCACGCGCCGTTGCTCTGCATCGAGCGCGTGGCCGCCACGCCGACGAGGATGCTGCGCGCAGCGTCCAGCGACCCGGCCTGATGCCCGAGCGGGTCGGCATGGCCCTTCTCGAAAATCATCTTCCGCAGCAGATCGTCGCCGCCGCCGTGCCCGCCGATCGCCTTCGGCGGCACCATGTACGTGCGGATCCCGTCGTTGAGCAGCACCGTGATCCGCCGTTCGCGCGGCTCCACCCATTCGTCGGACGGCCCGTGCACCTCCAGGTATTCCAGCCGCCCCTTCTTTCCCTGGACCTCCAGCCGGTAGCCTTCCCACGGAGACCACGCCTGGAGCGAGTACGCCAGCCGCGCGCCGCGCCGGTAGTTCACCAGCAGCGAATAATTGTCCTCGATATCAATCTCCTCGTCGAACACGCACCCGTCGCGGAAGTAGCCGGTCTCCTTCTCGGCGGCCACGTAGAACTTCACGTACTCCGGGTTCGACGTCACGTCCCAGTAGAACCGGCATCGCCCGCGATGCGGGCAGCCGCGGCAGCGCTTTGAGCGGAAGGGCCCGTTCCTGCCGTAGAAAGCCAGGCTGCCCTGCGCGGCGACGGAGACCGGCTCGTCCTGGATGATCCAGTTGACCAGGTCGAAGTGGTGCGTGGACTTGTGGACCTGCAAGCCGCCGGTATTCGCGCGCCGCCGGTGCCAGCGGCGGAAATAGTCCGCGCCGTGGATCATGTCGAGGGGCCAGTGCATGTCCACAGTCACCACCTCGCCGATGGCGCCGTCGGCGATGATCCGGCGGATAGCCGTCGCCGGCGGCGCGTAGCGGTAATTGAACGTGATCGTCACCTTGCGCCCGCTCCGCTTCTCCGCGCGCAGGATCGCCCGGCACTTCTCGTCGTCAAACGTCATAGGCTTCTCGCAGATCACGTCCTTCCCGGCTGCGAGTCCCTTGATAATGTACTCGTGGTGGAAAGTATCCTGCGTAACGACGATCAGCGTATCGAACGCCACCTCGCGCAGCATCGCATCGAAGTCCTGAAAAGTCGGCACCGGCCGGGGCAACTGCGCGTTGGTATAATCCATGTGCACCCGCGAAGGATCGCAAAGCGCCGCGAGTTCGCACGACTCGCTGAAAGCAGTAGCGATCGGTACCGCGAACATCCCCACCGCCCGGCTGGAAGCCCCGACAATCGCAAAGCGTTTCTTCGTCATCGAATCACTCTCCAGGGAGACCCTTCGGCCGACAGACGACTTCCCCGCCCGATATACAAAAGAAGCAGGGCGGACGTCAACCAGTTGCGATGTTGCCTTGAGAGCGGACCGCGCTGAAGGCGCGGTCTTAGCGCAAATCTTTTCCATTCACGTACCACTGCCTCAACAGCGCCGAGATGCCCTCACGCAGGCTCTGATCGCTCGTGCGTGTGGCGACTACTTCCTCGAAGCGCTTGGCGGCGGCGGTAACGCGCCCCTCGATATCTTTGCGCCACTGTTTGCACGTCGCCTCGTCAGATGGAATCTCAAGCGTGCCGCGAATGTCGAGGTTGGCGAGCGCGGCGACGAGGGCGGCCTGCGCTGGCCCCGCGTATTCCTCGTGGTGACTATCCTTGCCCTGGACGAACTCGACGCCGCTTGAGGAAAACATGTGACCGCGACCAAGGGCCTTCGCTTTGCCATCGTGGATGTGTACGGCCGTTAGGGATACTTTGCGCTCCCGCAGCCAGTCAACAAGTTTTGGTCCCTGCTCTGCCGCGTCAAGCGAGTCCCAAACGCTGGCGGCTATCTCAAACGCTGTCAGTTTGCGTTGCGTACCACCGGCGCGGTTCTCCATGGACTGGATGTCTTGCGTACGGAGGTATCGATAGTAAAGAGTCGTCTCCGAATAGAGTTCTTCCAGGAGCTTTTCCCGGGCCCGTATGTCGGAGACACCCATCAATTCGAGAACCGCATCGTCCAACTCCCATCGGTCCTCCTTTTGCAGTTCACGGGGCAGCGCCGGCGGCTTGGCGAGAATCGCGCGCAATTGTTCTGTATAATGGCAATCAAGCAGCGCTCCTTCGACGAGGTGTGTTACGGTCCGTTTTGCCATGCTCGCGAGGGCTGCGGAGAGTCGTGCTGCCAACTCTTTTGAGACGCCGCGAGGATCGGGTAGCGGCAAGAGAAGGCAGTCCACCACTTCCGTCTTTAGCGTGCCTTCGGCGCCTGCGTACCTTCCGTAGAAGTGCTTAAAGAGTCCCACAAGCGTGCTGTTGAGGATCGCGGCCAACGCTTGTCTTTCCTGCCTTGACGGCAAGTCGGGCACAACCGTGTATAGGTTGCAGTTACATATCAATCCTTCGGGATTTGCAGGTACGATATGGCGATACTTCTGTGCTTTGGGCCAGAAAGACAGACCCACGGTGGAAGTCGTCAGGTCATACCATAGCGACCTTCCAACGCAACTGCTGCGCTCGGGAACAGGGACGGCCTTTGACTTAGTTGACTCGAACGTTTGCTTTGCTCCCCAGCGAATGTAGCTGGCGACATAAGTTCCCGTCAGTTCCTTCAACGGGCGGTCTACCCACAGCACAACACGGCGAACGTCACGAGCGCGGATCACCGGCCGATCCACGGCCATAAGGCTGTGAACTTCCGGCCGGAGGTAGATGGCCTCAATTGGATGTAGCGTCTTGTCTCCGGCCAATACGATGCGTACGTTGCCGCTTTCGATCTCCTTGATCGGACAGGAGGCCATCAAGCCCACATCGATCCACGGCAGTCCTCTTCTGACCGCTGCGAGCGTCTGTTTCGTCACGTCGACCGGCATGAAAAAGTCATCACAGCCACTGGTTATTCCACGCCGAATCTCCGCGATTTCGCCCAGTTTCACAAAGCGCTCGCCATAATCCTTCATGATCTTGAAGTAGATGTCCGGCGCGCGAAGGAAACGGCCCCATTTGCCCGCAACGTAACGGCCGGCACCATAGGATGACTCGGCCTCTCGGATCAGGCCGCTTTCACCGTTCGATCCGGATTCACCGTTGCCGTTGGCGGTCTCCATATCGCCGCTGGCGAGTACCTTGCCGGCCTCGACGCCTTCGTTCCATAGATCCTGCTGGCTCACGGGGATAATGCGAAGGTGCTCGTCGGAATAAGGTTCCTCCGCCGACTCGATGAACTTTCGGAGCTTCGTCGCCGCCTCCTGACGCGCTGTTTCGTCGCTGGGATCATGATCGCCCAGGATCACCGCAAGCGGTTTTTGAAGGCGCACGAATTTAACTATACTCTTGCTGCGCGCTTTGTCATCGCTGCACCGCTGGAGGATGGTGACGCATGTTTTCACGCGAGCGTCCTCGAACCACGGCTCGTCAACGCTCTCGATCACGGCGATCAGCCGGAAGTTGTTGAGTATCCAGCCCTGCAGCGGGAAGCCATATTCCACATCGAGCCAACTGGAACTGGTGAGGAAACCGAAGTAGCCGCCCTCCTTCAGCCGTTTAGCAGCCACCGGCCAGAAGTAGCAATGAAGGTCGCTGCGCCCGGACAAGTCCAAGTCGGGCCAAAGGCTCTCCGCCAGATGTTGAAGGTGCTCCTTGCTGTTCTTTCTGCGGCTCTCAAACGAGGGGTCCTTCTCGCCACGACCGCGCTTGATCGTTGATAGCCTCGGGATCAATTCTTGCCGGACATAGGGCGGGTTGCCGACGACGGCATCGAGCATGGGCAAAGCAACAGGCCAGAGCTTCTTGCCGCCGTCAGGCCTCCTCATCGGAATTCGGCAGAACTCCTCCGGCTTCTCTATCACCTCGAAGAAGTTGCCGCGCCGAATCAACGGATAGTTCTCCTCGTCTTCGATGTGGCGCGAGGCCAGGTTCAATGTCGCAAGATGGGCCGGGAAAAGGGCGATATCGCATCCGAACGTTTCCAAAAGAAGTTCCTGATGCGTCTTGTGCGTGTCTTGGTGTCGGCGACCGCCTCCCCTGTGTTCGCCGAGCCACGCCTTCCGGTGATAGCCACGAACAAGGAAACTGCCGGAGCCACAAGCGGGATCTAGAAACGTGTCGCCCGCCCGACGGATGCAGAAGGCATTGATGAGGTCCACGATGTTCTCGTGGGTGAAGTACTGGCCGAACTTCTGGCGCTCCTCCGGCGCAATGAGCTTCTGAAAAATGCCGCCGATAATATCGTGAGGGATATCGCGGAAGTTGTACTGATCGAGGTTCGCCAACACACCTTTCCATCCCTGGCAAGCGTGGGGTGAGGCGAATACGAGCGCGCCAACCCAGTCGTCCACGTGTGGATAGAAGACCGGCTCGTAGTCGCCGGTGGCTTCGACGGCATCGGCGAACCGATCTCGGAAGTATCGGTACTTGTTCTCAAACTCCACCTTGTCGGAAGGCATCACAAGCTTCGGAAGCCGATCCTCGTAACGGGCGCGGATCGTGTCGTAGAAGATCGCGCGGTTGGAGAAGACGTAGCAGAGGGTGCGCGCGGAGCGGTCAAGAATCTTGCGCCAGTGGTCGGACTCCTTTGGGTCGATATTCCACTGGAGCTCTTCGGTCAGCCACTGGGAGAAGCGGCCCCTGAACGCCTTGTCCCGGGCGCATTGTTCCGCTAGATAATTGCGCGTTCCCTCAACCGGCCAGCGAAGATGGCTTTCCAGGGAGCGGATAAACACTTCGTCCGGCGCCATGGCCCAATCGGGCTTCTTGCCAAGGACGATGTCGGCGAATTCCGCAAAGAACTGCGGCAGGAAGTAATCACGGATATGGGCCTGAACTTCAGGAAGGGCACACTGCCCCGGATTCGTCAGTTCCAGATGCAAGTCCCATTCCTTCAACCGACGCTCGTGGATATCTCGGTTCCAGAGGCTTCGATCGAAGAGGACGAACGTATTCACGTTCCAGGTGAAGAAGTATTGGGCGCGGCAGTTTTCCGCCTTCTCCGAAGCGTCGCGCATGAGATCGGGATTATACGGCGAGCGGCCTTCAAGCGTGCCCGGCATTTTGACTTCGCCCGAAAGGAGAGGAGTTCGGTCTCCACGCTTCAGGATGCGCAGATCCTGGCGCTTGTTGCTCCGGGTGCCGTACTCCTCGATGTATGCCTCACAGAAGGGCCACTCGGGGTGCTTCGCAAAGAGCATTTCTGCCCACGTTTTTACGTCGGCACAGAAGGAGACCTCGTTCTTGCGGGTTCCCGAAGGCGTCACTTTCTTTGTAACCTCGGTCTGGTGTACTCGCCAAACGATAAGGCGGAAAGCCGCGCGAGTTCCGGCGGTTCGGGCACGCTACCCTCTCCGCCCGGATCGGATTCTACATCATCCTGCCGGCGTTAATCTACCATCAGCACTTTGCATTTTCAGTTCCCTTCCAATATGATTACGGAGAGTTTTGTGGCAGAAATGGCATCGCTTGGTCCTGATTATTGACAATTACGACTCGTTCACCTACAACCTCGTCCAGCGGCTGGGCGAGTTGGGGGCGGTGGTCGAGGTCTTTCGGAACGATAAGATCACGGTCGCCGAGATCGAGGCGCGCCGGCCCAGCCATATCATCGTCAGCCCCGGTCCGTGCACGCCGAAGGAGGCAGGGATCTCGAACGACGTGATCCGCCACTTCGCCGGCAAGGTGCCGGTGCTCGGCGTTTGCCTGGGCCACCAGTGCATCGGCTACGCCTTCGGCGCGACCGTGACGCGCGCGCGACGGCTCATGCATGGCAAGACTTCGCTCATCCAGCACGACGGAGAGGCGATCTACCGCGGGCTGCCGAACCCGTTCGTCGCCACGCGCTACCATTCGCTCTGCGTCGTCGAGGCAACCGTGCCGCCCGAGTTCGTCGTCACCGCGCACGCCGAGAAGGACGAGGTGATGGGCATCCGCCACCGCACGATGCCGGTCGAGGGCGTGCAGTTTCATCCGGAGTCGTTTCTCACAACCGAAGGGCCGAAGCTGCTGAGGAATTTCCTGGACGAATCCGTCGGCAATGTGGACGTTCGCACAAAGGAATCAATGGTCTCGCCAAGGCGCAAAGGGCGCAAAGAACGAAAAACAACCTGATGATGTTTTTCCTGGCGCTCTCTGCGTCTTTGCGAGAGATCTTTCCTTCTGTTGCACAAAGATCGGTAGGCAGTGATCCGTGAAATACCTGATCGTGCTGGCGAGCGGTATGGCCGATGAGCCGCTGGCGGAATTGGGCGGCCGCACGCCGCTGGCCGCCGCGCATAAGCCGGCGCTCGACGAACTGGCGCGCGACGGAAAGATCGGCTGCGTCCGCACGCTGCCCGAGCCGCTGCCGGCCTCGGAAGAGGTGGCGCTGCTCTCGGCGCTGGGCTTCAGCCCGCAGGAGTTCTTCACCGGCGAGGCGGGCCTGGCAGTCGCGGATTCGGGCCTGAAAATGGAGCCGGGCCAGTTGGCGTTCATGCACAATCTCACCACCGAAGCCAACGGTGTTCTGGTGGACCACGCCGCCGGCCAGATTTCCCTGAAAGAGGCCGAGGTGCTTCTGACGTCGCTCACGGCGGCGTTCGGCCGGCCCGACGCGCAGTTCTGCGCGGGCCACGGTTTTACGGGCGTGACGGTGCTGACGGTAGGGGAAGACGCAGCGCCGATCTGCGATCCGCCCGAGGCGGCGCTCGGCCTGCCTGTCGCTCGGCGCATGCCGCACGGCGCGGGAAGCGAACTGCTCGTGCGCCTGATGGAACTCTCGCGCGAGGCGTTCCTCGAACATGAAATCAACCGCGTGCGCACCGACCTCGGCGAGAACCCGGCGAACCTGCTCTGGCTCTGGGGGCCGGGCAAGCCGCCGACGTTGCCGTCGTTCGAGTCCCGGCACAGGCTCAGCAGCGCGATGGTCGCCGCGACGGAATCCGCGCGCGGGCTCGGCCGGCTCTGTGGGATGCGCGTGCCGCACGTCTCCGGCGCGACCGGTGGCTACCGGACCGACTACACCGCCAAGGCGCAGTGCGCGCTGGAGGCGATCGGCTCGATGGACCTGGTCGTCGTCCACGTCGCATCGCCGGCGGAGGCGAGCCTTGAAGGAAACGTCCAGCGAAAAATTTCGGCGATCCAGGACATTGACGCGATGATCACCGCGCCGCTGCTGCAATATGCCCGAGGCCGCGACGACACGCGGATGATGTTCCTGTGCACGCACATGGCGAGCGTTGCCCGGCGTCGCCGTCTGCGCGATCCCGTGCCGGTGGCGATGTTCGGTCCGGGCCTCGAACCGTTCCGCCGCGGCGCATTCAGCGAAACCGCTGCGCAGGACGGCGAACTCGGCGTCGAGCACGGGCACGAATTGCTGCAATATTTCCTGACGCGCTAAAGCGTTTTCACCCCGCAGAATCACGGGCAATCCCGGTCACTGCGCCTTGCCCGAGGCGGCATCGCAATTGCATGGAAGGCGTAAGTTTTTGCACAATAGGCCTTTGTAAAGTGCGGCCGGTCCAGCGGTTGGCGGAATCCTGGGAAATTCTGCTGATGATCGGCAACAAGCCCGGCATTCGCGGCGCGGCGCCTTATAGTCGCAACAACTTGATATGACATGGTTAATGATTCAGTAGATCATGCGCGCGCGCGGTATTCGCGTGGTCATGATTGCGTTTGCGTTGTGTTAGCGAAAGCGCTGAATTGACGGGTATTTTATGCAGTTTTGCAAGTTGTCCACATATTATCCACAATTGCGCGAGTGATTCCGCTCGACGCAGCGGCCGCTCCAACGCGATTCGATGGAGTCAATAAAAATTCGGACTAACGTGAGAGCAAACCGGCGCCCGATTACGACGTTGTGAGTGCGGAACGAAGGCGGTTTTCGCGCCGCAGATTTTCGTGTTCGCGCAATCAAAAATCCGCCGGAGATTCCATTTGACTGCCGACGATTCGCATGCTACCATTTGCCCCTCGTCGGAGAGAGCGACGTTCATCCCGGCATGCGGTTCGGACACCGGTTGATCGGCAGGGCTTTCGGTCGCGGGTCAGAAAATACCTCGAGCGCGCATCGCGGAGCGCAGCATGCCGTTATTGAAGTCAGACGTGTGGCCTGCCGTCCTCGAAGCAATCCAGAAAGACGTCGGCGAGCAGCGCTTCTCGCTCTGGTTCCGGAACGTCCGTCCCGTTCGCCTCGAAGGCGACACCGCGGTCCTCGGCGTGCCGAACCTCTTCGTGCAGGAATGGCTCGAGACGCACTTCCTCGACATCCTCCGCCGCTGCCTGGCCGAGCGGCTCGGACGCCCGGCGACGGTGAAGTTCATCATTGATGCGGCGCTCTTCAAGCAGGCGCGCGAGGCGGAACTTCGCGCGGGGGCGGCGATCGTCGAGGAAGCCTCCGCCGCCGCCAAGGAACCGGAACGCCTCCAGGCGCAGATCCGGCCGGACTTCACGCTTGCCAACTTCGTCGTCGGATCCGGCAACAAACTCGCCTACGCCTGCGCGATGGAAATCCTGGACTCCTCCTCGAACCGCCTCAACCCGCTCTTCATCCACAGCCTGTCCGGCCTCGGCAAGACGCACCTGCTCCAGGCGATGCTGAACGAAGTGCGGCGGCGCGACGACGGCCGCACCGCCGAATACCTTTCGGCCGAGACCTTCACGAACCAGTTCATCTACGCCATGCGCAACAACCGCCTCGACGCCTTCCGCCACCGCTATCGCAACGTGGACATCCTGCTGATTGACGACGTGCATTTCCTCGGCAACAAGAGCCGCCTGCAGGAGGAACTGCTGCATACGTTCGACGCGCTGCACACCGGGAACCGGCAGTTCGTCCTGGCGAGCGACGTGCACCCGAAGATGCTCTCGAAGATCAAGCAGAACCTGGTGAACCGGTTCGCCAGCGGCATGGTGGTGCGGATGGCGCCGCCGGATTTCTCGACGCGCGTGGCGATCATGAAGATCAAGCTCCAGCAGCAGGCGCGCCGGCTGCCGGAGGACGTCGTGCGCTACGTCGCGCGCGGGTTCGAGGGCAGCGTGCGCGACCTGACCGGCGCCACGACGCTGATCCTGGCGTACGCGGGGCTGACCGGCGAGAAGATTGACGTGAACCTGGCGCGCACGGCGCTCACGGAAGCGCACCACGAAACGGAGGCGCATTCCGGGCTCGACGTGGTCGAGCGCGTCGTCTCGCGCCATTACAGCCTGGACGCGGCGGACCTGCGCAAGCGCCGGCGGAAGCGCGCCGTGCGGCTCCCGCGCCAGCTCTGCATGTACCTCGCGCGCAAATTCACCCCGATGTCCTGCCGCGAAATCGCCTCCCACTTCGGCGCGGCCAACCACAGCAGCGTCATCAGCGCCGCCGCCCGCATCGAGGAGACGCTGAAGAAGGACTCCGACCTGGCGGAACTGGTCTCGGCCATGGGCGAAGAGATCAGGAAGGGCTGAAAACAGGCTCTAGCCCTGTTCCGCGGGCAAAAAACCCTTGCATTCCACGTATTTGCGTATATAATAGCTTTATCAACCGGTTCGTGCGTATCTTCGATTGGCTGTTTCCGACACGATGCAGGGCTCGATCGGAGGAGACGCCAATGCATGAACTGAAAGTCGCTTTTCTCAACGTCGGCCATGGCGATTTCGTCTATGCCGTAACGCCGAACGGCGCCACCCTGGTCATTGACGTCGGGACCGGCGATCAGGTCGTCCCTTCGACTTTTCTCCGCAACGTCCCGAAGATTTCGGAACTGCAGATTTCACATCCGCATACGGACCATTTTGATGACATCGTCGCCATTTCAAAGAAGCCATTTCTTTCCTTCACGTGCCCCGACGTGGCCGGATTTTCGGACAAAGCGATCGGGTGGAAAAAAGGCGACCAGTGCAAGATAGACATCCTCCGGCAACTCCAGCAATCGAAGCCTTCCCTTCCGTTTCTTCTGCGTGAGCCCAACGGGTTCCTTTACAAAGTGTGGCCTCCTGCCCACGTTGACCCCGACGACCCCAACACGGCGAGCCTGGTTACGATCCTCAGTTACCAGGGCGTGACGATACTCTGCGGAGGGGATTTGCCCGCAAAAGGGTGGGAGTCACTTCTGACGACGAGGAAGGACTTCGTCGCCGCCACGGCCGGCACAACGATCTTCAAAGTCCCGCATCACGGTCGCGCGGACGGCTGCTGCGAATCTCTGCTCTCCTGGATGGTGCCGAAGCTCTGCATCATTTCCGACAAGCCGCTGGAACAGGACAACAAGAACACCGCCGCGACGAAATGGTACGAGGAGCGCTCTCTGGGATGCGATGTCGTCGGTTACGCGGGGAAAAGGAAAGTGCTGACGACCAGAAACGACGGCTCGGTTTTCATTTCAATCGGCGAACAAGGCACCGTGCACATTTACCCTCACACAGAATGGAAGAACTAGCGCATCCGCCGGTTTATAGATTGCGGTTGCGCGGCCATGGGCGGCGAGGTGCAAAGGCAACCTCACTCGTTGCTTCGGCTTATCCCTGAGGCTGCGCTCGATGAAGAAGCAGGGCGCCTCATTTCTTCTTCAGTTCGTCCGCGAACCAGCGGAGCTTCTGCGCGCGCTCGTCCTGCTGGGCATTCGCCGCGCGGGCGGCGCGTAACTCCTGGGTGAGGTTGCGGACTTGCTCCTCCGCCGCGACCAACTCCTGGAGCCGCTTGGCGAGCTGTTCTTCCGTCTCGCGCAGCGTGGCCGGATTGTGGTGGTTCTGCCGGTAGCCGGCCATCTCCCGTTGAAATTGCGCCATCTTTTTGTGCGCGACGCGGCGCGCCTGGACTTCCGCGTCGAGTTTCAGGCGCAGGCGCCGCAGCTCCTCAGCCGTCCGCGCGACCGCCTCTTCCAGACTTTCTTTCGCGCCGCGTTGAAGCTCGGCTCGCTCCTGCGCCCAGGCTTTCTCCGAGACGAGCGCTTCGTCCATGCGGCGGCTCAATTCGCCGCGGACCTGTTCCAGTTCCCGCGCGGTCGAAGCTTTCGCCTCTGCGGCTTCGGTCTGCAGGGCTTCCGCGGACCTGGCGGCCTCGGCCGCTTCCTCGCGCGCGCGGGCCAGCGCCTCGGCATGGCCTTGGGCTTCTTTTTTCAGCGTCTCAAATTTCTCGGCCAAATCCGATCGGGCCTGTTCTGCGGCAGCCAGATTCTGCCGCAGCGCGGCGATCTCCTTCTCCAGCGATTCCCGTTTGGCGATCTCCGCATTCATCTCGGCGCGGACGGAAGAGTCGGCGGCAAGCCGGTCGGCGTTTTCGCGCCGCAATTCCTCGCGCTCGGCCGTAATGGCGGAGAGTTCAGATTGGAGCGTCTCGCGCGCCGCGGCCAATTCGCTTTCGCGCGCGGCGCGCTCGGTCAGCTCCCGCGCCAGGCGCTTATTCTCCTCGAGGAGCGCCTCGACGTGCGAGGATTTCTCCTCTTCGCGGGCGCCCAGATGCTCCAGGTCGTGCTGCAGCACCTCCAATTCCTGGCGTAACCTGGAATGGGTCTGCTCGGATGCGGCGGCGGCGGCGCGGGCCTTCTCGAGGTCGGCCTGCGCTTGCCGGCGCTGCGCGGCTTCGGCCTCGTTCTGCTGCCGAGCCTGTTCGAGCGAGGCGGCCAGCGCGGCGGCGCGTGACACAAACCCGGCGCGTTCGGTTTCCCATGCACGGCGGGCTTCGGCCGATTTGCCCGTCGTCAGTTCCAGTTCGCGCGCCGCCGAAGCCTGCGCCTCTGCGGCTTTGGCCTGCCGGACCTCCGCGAGCCTGAGGGCATCGGCCGTTTCCTCGCGCGCGCGGGCGAGCGCCTCAGCATGGCCGCGCGCTTTGCCTCTTAGCGTCTCGAGCCTCTGGGCCAATTCCGACCGGGCCTGCTCTGCGGCGTCCAGATCCTGCCGCAGTGCGGCGGTCTCATTCTCCAGCGATTGTCGTTTGGCGATCTCCGCGTTCATCTCGGCGCGGACGGACGAGTCGGCGGCAAGCCGATCGGCGGTTTCGCGCCGCAATTTCTCGCATTCGGCCGTGGCGGCGGAGAGTTCGGATTGGAGCGTCTCGACCTGCACGGCGAGCGCTTCGGTGGCTCGGCCGGACTCCAATTCATGCGCGCGGCCTTCGTTGACTGCGCGCTCGGTTTCCCGGCGGGCCGTCGCGAGTTCACCGGCGAGCGCCTCGGCTTTCGCTTTGAGGGCGTCGCGCGACGCGGCCAATTCGCTTTCGCGCGGGGCGCGGTCGGCCAAGTCCCGCGCCAACCGTTTATTCTCTTCGCGGAGCGCCGCGACCTGAGAGAACTTCTCCTCTGCGCGGGCGCTCAACTGTACCGAGTCGCGCCGGAGCGCCTCGAATTCTTGGCGCAACTTGGAATGGGCCTGCTCGAATGCGGCCGCGGCGGCGCGGGCCTTGTCGAGATCGGCCTGCGCCTGCGTGCGCTGCGAGGCATCCGCCTCGGTCTGCCGCCGGGCCTGTTCGAGCGACGCGGCAAGCGCGGCGTTGGCTTGGGCGGACTCCGATTCATGCGCGTGAGCTTCGCTGACGGCGCGCGCGGTTTCCTGCCAGGCGGACGCGAGTTGACGGGCGAGCGCCTCGGCTTTTGCTTCGAGAGCGTCGCGCGTCGCGGCCAATTCACTTTCGCGCGAGGCGCGGCCGGCGAGGTCCTGCGCCAGGCGCTTGTTCTCTTCGAGGAGTTGCGCGACCTGCGAGGATTTCTCCTCTGCGCGGGCGCTGAGCCGCTCCAGGTCGCGCCGAAGCGCCGCCAATTCCTCGCGCAGCGTGGAATGGACCTGTTCGGACGCGGACGCGGCGGCGCGGGCCTTTTCGAGATCGGCTTGCGCCTGCCTGCGCTGCGAGATTTCCGCCTCGGTCTGTTGGTGCGCCAGTTCGAGCGAGGCGGCCAGCGCGGCGGCGCCCGACACGAACCCGGCGCGCTCGGTTTCCCATGCCCGGCGAGCTTCGGCCGACTTGTCCGCTTCCAGCGTATTCTCCGAGCGGGCCTGCTCCAGTTCCTCGGCCAGAGATTCTTTCGATCCCTCGCGCTCGCGCGCGGCCCGGGCAAGGTCCGATTGAAGCCGGGCGTTTTCCTGCGTGACGAGGTCCAGGTTTTCCTGCGCCTTGGCGCGGGCGGCGGACGCGTCTGCAAGTTCCGCCTGGAGCTTGGCCAGCGCCTGTCTATGCGCCGCGAGTTCCTCCGGCGCCTGCTTCTGCGTCAGCAGCTCTTTCTGCAAATCCTGGATCATGGCCAGGTAGGGCGTCACGTTCGAGACCGAGACCTGCATCGCTTTTTCGCCGAGCCATTCGATCTCGCCGAGCCGGAGCTTGAGGACCAGGTCATGCCCGTTCTGGAGCTTGAAATGCACCTGGGTGATCGGCCCCGTTTCCAGGTTGCTGCGGACGAAGGCCGCCAGCCGCAGATCGAGCCCTTCGGGGAGCAGGCGCCGGGCTGCGCCGTTCATGAAGCAGATATTCCGCTGCGAGTCGAGGATTACAATCGGAGAGAGGAGTTTTTCGAGAGTCTCTTTCGTACGCGACGCTTCCATGACGGCCCCTCAAGAAGCGGCGGATGCGCGGTTCAAGACGTCCAATACCGGACTGATGATAGCGACAGACGGGGATGTCGTCAACAGTTTTATAGGCAAGTTCGCATTACTTGCTTCGAGTAGCGATCTCGGCATTGATCGCGTCGAGGATCGGCGCCAGGAGTTCGATGCGCTCCTTCAATACCAGGGAAAGTTCCCGCTGTTCATTCACCTGGGGCGGGGCGCCGGGCTGGGCGGCGGGTTCAGCGGCGCGTTGTGATTGGTCCTTGAGCGCCTCGCGGGCGCGGGCGCAGTCCAGGATCGTGTGCTCGATCTTGCCGGCGAGGTCTATCAACTCGGCGTTCTTCGAATCGCGGAGCAGCGCGGGCAGTTGCTGCTTCTTCGCGTCCACGAGCATCTCGTTTCTCCAGCGGGCGACGGTGAGGGACGACTCTTCCGACACGAGCAGCTTGCGAAGGTCCGGTTTCATGCGGGAAATCTCAGCGGCCTCGGCTCTCTCGACGTCGCGGGAGACGCGGATTTTGTAAACATAGGCCATGGGGGCTTTTTCGTTTTTCTGTTCTTTGGTGCAGGTCCAGGTACAGCGATTAGGGAGCAGAAAGGCGTCCAGCGCGGCCTTGAAGGTCGTGCAGGGAAGATTGCAGGTGACCCGACCGACGGCATCCTTGTCTATGGTCACTTCGACGGCCGAGAAATAAAGCACTCCGCTTTTTATGACACCCGTATTGAGCCGCGCTCCGTTGACCTGCGCAACGAGGTCGGCGACGGCCTCGCCGAGTACTGCGTCATGGACGTTGATGATGAAGGGCACATCGAAAGGGTCATTCCTTGCGCCGAGGCAGCGGATCAGACGCTCCGGGGCCGTGCCGGCCGCAGGCTGCGCGGGATCCGGGCTTTCCTTGAGGAGGACGGACGTGTCCAGGGCGAGGCACATTTGGCCGAAGCTGATTTGGCCGTGACTGTCCTCCGCTTTCTTCCAGAGATTGCCGCACAGTTCGGCCGGTAATATAGCCAAGGGTCCCGCCGGCGGGATGCAGGTCATCAGAATCCAGTTGCCGTCGGTGGAAATGGTGACCTGCGGCGGCGGAGAGACCATTTTATATCCTTCTTTTTCCACCGTTATTGTGTGAGTGCCGCGCGGGAGGTCCCTGACGGGCACATTGACGGGCGTGACAGCTCCATTCCATTTGCCATCCACGAGAACTTTGGCGCCCTGAGGTATGGAATCTATCCCGACGGTGGTGCAGCCTGCAGCCCAGAAAAGCGCGACAGCCGTCAGCACGGCAGCCCACGTCCGCATCGCTGGTTCTCCTTGGATATTCATGGCTTCGGATTGTCCTTGAGGCTGCGCTCGACGAGGAATTTCAGAAGGCTGCTCTCGTTGGCGCTGGACAGCAGGCGCTGCAGGCTTTCCCACAGGCTCGGGTCGGCGATGAGCAGTCCGAGCGAACCCTTGCCGTCGCGGATGTCGCTCATGGCGGCGTTCAGCTTGTCTATGGCGGCGGCGAGCTGGTCGAGCGACTGGCGCTCGGCCTTGTCGTAGATGACCGCGTGCGCGGCGCCGTCGCCTTTTTCCACTTCCTTCAGGATTGCCTTGGCGGAGTCCACCGCGTCGGCGAATTCCGTGAGCGCGTTGGAGAGCTTCTCGCCGTGGATCAACTCGCCCAGGCCGCCTTTGCCGGACTCCACTTCCTCAGCCGTGGAGCGCAACGATTTCGCGGCGGCGCGGAGGTCATCGAGCGATTTCGGCAGCTCCGGGTCGTACGCCAGAGAATGAAGCAGGCTCGGGCCTTTTTCCGCGTTGGTGAGGATCTGGCTCAGCGATGCCGCGGCCGCGTCCAGGTTCTTGACCAGGGTGGCCTTGTCCAACTGGCTGAGCACGTCAATGATTTCCTTGGCAATTTCGTTGGCCCGCCGGAACGTTTCACGGGCCTCGTCGGCGATCTGGTAGTAGTCCACGGTGTCCTGGCTCTTGATCGTCGCGCCGTCCGGAAGCGAGGGCGCGTTTTCGGAGCCGAGGCTGATTTCGACGTACTTATCGCCGAGGAGTCCCAGGCTCCGGATCGTGGCGACCGAATCGTCGCGGATGTCGGCCTGGTAGACCCTGCCGAGGCTCAAGTCCAATTGGACCCTCGCCTCGCCGGAGGGCTCGCGCATGATCTGGATGTGGCGGACGGTTCCGGCGTTGACGCCGGCCACGCGCACGGACGCGCCGGAGATCAGGCCGCCGGCGTTCTGGAAGGTGGCCGTGAGCGAGTACTGGCGGGTGAAGAGGTGCGAGCGCTGGCCGAGCGCCAGGATGATCAGGATGATAATGATGCCGCTGATGACGACGAAGAGGCCGGCTCGGACCGAATTGTAATGTTCCCTAGGCATCGCAGCCGCTCCCTATTGAAAAGCTCAATCTTCGACTTCGCCCGCGAGGAATTGGCATACACGCGGGATCCGGCACGCCTCCATCTCCTTCCACGTCCCGACGGCGATGATGCGGCCCTGGTCGAGCATGGCCAGGCGGTCGGTGACGGCCTCAACGGCCTGGAGGTCGTGCGTGACCATGATGCTGGTGACGCCGAGCATCTGCCGCGTTTTGACGATGAGCGCGCTGATGCGGCGCACGTTCGCCGGATCGAGGCCGGTGGTCGGCTCGTCGTAGAGGATGATCTTCGGCTCGAGCGCCAGCGCCCGGGCGAGCGCGACGCGCTTCTTCATGCCGCCGCTGAGCTCCGCCGGCATCAGCGCTTCCGTCCCGGGCATGTCCACGAGGCCGAGTTTCTCGGAGACGATTTTCATCCACCGGTCCGCCGGCATGTCGGGGTTGCGCTCGAGGACGCCGTAGGCGACGTTGTCCGCGACGGTCATCGAATCGAACAGGGCGCTGCCCTGGAACACCATGGCCACCTCGCGGCGGACCTCCTGCAGTTCGAACGAGTTCATCCGGGTCACCTCGCGGCCGTGGACGAAGACCTCGCCCGAGTCGGGCAGCAGCAGGCCGATGATCTCCTTGAGCAGGACGGTCTTGCCCTGGCCGCTGCCGCCGACGAGGGTCATGATCTCGCCGTCGCGCACGGAGAGGTTCACGCCGTTATGGACGACTTTGCCGCCGAAGGTCATCCGCACGTCTCGCAGCTCGACGGCGGCGGTCGTTGCCGGCGCGGCCGGCGCAGCGACGTTGCTGTGGCTCTCTTCGGTCATATTCGCCCGCTGCCAAAGATGGCGACGAGGGCGCTGGTCATGATCAGGTCCGCCGCCAGAATGAGGATGCAGCTCATGACGACGCTCTGCGTCGCGCTCCGGCCGACGCCGACGGTGCCGCCGGTCGTGCGCAGGCCGTAAAGGCACGCGACCATGGTGATGATCCCGCCGAAGGCAATCGTCTTGATGAAACCGCTCATGAAATCGCCGATCGTCACCTCTTCCTGTATCCGGCTGAAGTAAAACGCCGGCGGCACGTTCAGCATCGACATCGCCATGACCATGCCGCCGAGGATGCCGATCACGTCCGCCAGCGCCGCCAGCAGCGGCAGGCAGACCATGCCCGCGAGCACCTTGGGCACGACGAGTTTCTTGACCGGGTCGGCGCCCAGCGACTTCATGGCGTCTATCTGTTCGCTGACGGCCATGGCGCCGATTTCCGCGGCGATGCCCGACCCGATCCGGCCCGCGACGAGGAACGCGGCCAGCACCGGCCCGAGTTCGCGCAGGATGACCAGCGCCACGCCCTCGCTGACGTACGCCTCGGTGCCCCAGCGCTTCATGGTCTCGCCGGTCTGCACGACCATCACCATGCCGGTGAACAGGCCGAGCAACCCGACGACGTTGATGGACTCGTAGCCGATGCGCTGGAGCTCGGCGACGAACGCTGCGCGTTCGAACGGACGATGAAAGACCCGGCGCAGGAAGGCGAGGGTGAGCATCGCCACGCCGCCGAGGTGGTTGAGCGGCTCCAGCAGCGCTTCTCCGAGCCAGGCCAGCAGGCTTCTCATGGCGTCCTCGGGACCGGGCCGGACTTCGCCGCGGGCGCTAGGCCGGCCAGGAAGCGTTCGGCCAGCTCGTCGCGACCGACGTTCCATTCGATGATTTCGTAGGTGAAGCCGGCGCGCGGGATCAGGTACGCCACCAGGCGCGTTCCGCCGCCGGTGACCTGGACGTCGAACTCCGCACGGAGCGCCGATTCGCCGTTGGGCAAACGCTCCGCGCGCTGCGAGATTTCTTTCTTCGCGTCGAAGGAGGACAGGAGTTTTTTCAACGCGAGCCATTCCGGCTCCTTCGGCCGCGTCTTCACGCGCTCGATAAGGAGATTCCCGGCGCGGCCTTGCGGCTTGAAGAGCACCGCGTTTTCGCCCTGGGGCTCGATCTGCCAGCCGCCCGGAGGCAGCTTCAGCGTCAGGCCGAGGCCCGACCACTGAGCGGTCCCGTCGGAACGGGCCACGCCCGTCGAGGCGCAGCCGGTGACGAGAAGGAGACAGAAGAAGCCGCACGAAAGCCGCAGAGCAAGCCGCGCGCGTCGGCCGGGTCGGCTCATGCGCCAGTCCTCTCGTTCAGATGTAATACGCTCATTCCAGCTTGATCCCCAGTTCGCGAAGTTGGCGCGCATCCACCGGGCTGGGCGCCTGCGTCATCAGGTCCACGCCGCGCTGCGTCTTCGGGAACGCGATCACGTCGCGGATCGTGTCCAGCCCGAGCAGCAGCATTGCCAGCCGGTCTATGCCGAGGGCGATGCCGCCGTGCGGCGGGGCGCCGAACTTCAGGGCGTCGAGCAGGAAGCTGAACTTCGCCCGAGCCTCTTCATCGCTGATGTTGAGCAGCCGGAAGACGCGCTGCTGCACTTCCGGGTCGTGGATTCGAATGCTGCCGCCGCCGACTTCGACGCCGTTGAGCACCACGTCGTGGGCCTTGGCGCGGGCGAGGCCGGGCTGCGACTCCAGCGTCGTCAGGTCCGCCTCCTGCGGCGAGGTGAACGGATGGTGCCGCGCGTCCCAGCGTTTCTCCTGCTCGTTCCACTCCAGCAGCGGGAAATCCAGCACCCAGCAGAACTCGAAGGCGTCCTTCGGGACCAGGTTCAGGCGGCGCGCGACTTCCTGCCGGAGTTCGTTCATCGCGGTCTGGGCCGCGGACGCCTGGTCGGCGATGAAGAAGAGCAGATCGCCCGGCCGCGCGCCCATGGCGGCGCGAATCTTCGCCTGGAGTTCCGCAGAGATGAACTTGGCGATCGGCGAATTGAAGCCGGCTTCCTCGACGCGCACCCAGGCCAGGCCTTTCGCGCCGAAACGGCCGACGTACTCGGTCAATTCATCCAGCCCGCGACGCGGGAGTGAATTGCCGCCCGGCGCGCAGATTCCCAGCACCTTGCCGCCCGCGCCCGCGGCGGAGCGGAACACCTTGAACTCGCTCTGCGCTGCGATTTCGGTCACATCGTGGAACTCCATGCCGTAGCGCAGGTCAGGCTTGTCGGTGCCGTAACGGGCCATCGCCTCGGCGTAGCTGAACCGCCGGAAGGGCGTCCGGACCTCGCGCCCGAGCAGCTCGCGGAAAATGCGCGCCATCATCCCTTCAATCAGCGCAACGATCTGGTCCTGGTCCACGAAGGACATCTCCACGTCCAGTTGCGTGAACTCCGGCTGGCGGTCGGAGCGCAGGTCTTCGTCGCGGAAGCACTTCACGATCTGGACATAGCGGTCCATGCCCGCGACCATGAGGATCTGCTTGAACAGTTGCGGCGATTCGGCCAGCGCGTAGAACGAGCCGACGTTGAGGCGGCTGGGCACGAGGAAATTGCGCGCGCCGCCGGGCGTGCTGCGGATCATGATCGGCGTCTCGATGTCAATGAAGCCGTGCTCGTCGAAGTAGCGGCGGATGCACTGGATCAGCCGATGGCGGAAGATCAAGTTGCGCTGCATCTCGGCGCGGCGCAGGTCCATGTAGCGGTACTTCAGCCGCGTCTCCGTCGCCACGTCGGCGGCGTCAATCTCGAACGGCGGCGTCTCGGCCTTGTTGAGGATGTCCATGTCGGCTGCGTGGACCTCGATGCCGCCGGTGGCGAGTTTCGGGTTCTCCATGCCCTGCGGGCGCGCGGCGACCCGGCCGCGGACGGAGATGACGAACTCGTTCCGCAGCGCCGCCGCGCGCTCGTGCAGGGCGGCGTTCTCCGGGCTGAAGACGACCTGCGTGACGCCGTAGCGGTCGCGGAGGTCCGCGAAGAGCAGCCCGCCGTGGTCGCGGACCGTCAAGACCCAGCCGCAAAGCACGACCTCCGTGCCGGCGTGCGAAGCGTTCAGTTCCCCGCAGGTGTGTGTGCGACGCGTGCCGACCATGCTGTCTCCTATTGGCTTTTTTCGGCTTTGATCATCGCGACAAGTTCTTCCAGGGTTACAAGCTTTTCCTCGCCGGTGGCCATTGCCTTGAGTTTGAGCTTTCCGGCGGCGAGTTCATCCGGGCCGACGAAGATCGCGTAGCGCGCGCGGCATTTGTTCGCGGAGCGCATCTGCGCCTTGAGGCTGCGGCGCTCGTAGTCCATTTCGGCGCGGATTCCCGTCGCGCGGAGTTTCTCCGCCATGCGGAAGATGTCCGTGCGAACCTCGTCGTTGACGGCGATGAGATAAGCATCCGCGCCCGCGGCCGTCGGAAGCGCCTGGGCGATGTTCTGCTTCTGGAGCGCCAGAAGCGTCGGCACGACGCCCACCGCGAACCCGACGCACCCGGCCGGCGGCCCGCCGAGCTCGGCGACGAGATTGTCGTACCGACCGCCGCCGCAGACCGCGTCGCGCGCGCCCAGGGCGGAATGCGAAAGCTCGAAGACCGTCCGCGTGTAATAATCGAACCCTCGCACGAGGTGATCGTCCACCTTGAACGCGAGGCCGGCTTGCGCCAGGAGCGCCGTCACCGCATCGAAGTGCGCCCGGCAGTCCGCGTCGAGGTGATCGCGCATCGGCGGCGCGGCGCGCGCGATCTCGCGGCAGACCGGGTTCTTGCAGTCGAGCACGCGGAACACGTTCCGGTCGAAGCGCGACCGGCAATCCTCGCAGAGGTCGGCGCGGCGCGGCGCCAGGAGCCGGCGGAGCACGTCGCGATAGGCCGCCCGGCAGTTCGGGCAACCGATCGTGTTGATCTTGACCTGCACGCCGGGCAATCCGACTTCATTGAAGAACCGCGCGGCCAGCAGGATGCTCTCCGCATCCACGGCCGGCTCGCCGGAGCCGACCGCCTCGCAGCCGATCTGCTCAAATTGCCGCAGCCGGCCGGCCTGCGGGCGCTCCTTGCGGAACATCGGGCCGACGTAGTAGAGCTTCCAGAAACCTTGCTGCTTGAGGCACTCATGCTCGACCACCGCGCGCACGACCGGCGCGGTCCCTTCGGGCCGGAGCGTGATCGAGTCGCCGGACGCCGCCGGATCGCGGCCGGTATCCGCGAAGGTGTACATCTCCTTCTCGACGATGTCGGTCGCCTCGCCGATGCCTCGGACGAAGAGGCGCGTCTCCTCGAACATCGGCGTGCGGATTTCCTCATAGCCGTAGATTCGGAAGACGCGGTGCGCGGTCTCCTCGATGAGGCGGAGCAGCGGCATGTCGCTCGGAAGCGCATCCGGCATGCCGCGCGGCGCGGAGATTTTTTCGATCTTTCCCATGTGCGCAGAGACTCTCCATGCAATATCAGGTGCCGGATTATATCAGGTCGGGGCGCCGTTGAAAAATCAGGCCGGCTCGCAACGAACGCCTTAAGCTCACCACGACGACACTACGGACACTACGAACTTCCACATAACGAGTTACTGCAAGCTCGCGACGACGACATTACGATCACGACGGAACTGCTGTTACGGCAATCCGTTGCTTTAATGTTCGTCGTGGAGCGTTCGTCGCGCCCGTCGTGTCGTCGTGGTGGAATTGCGTGTCATCGTGGTGAACATGCAGTAACACGTCAGCGCGGCGATGGCGGCGATCCAGACCGCGGTCAGCGCAACGGTCCGCGCGCCGAGGTCGGCATAGTTGGGGAAGAACCAGCCGATCGGGATCAGCGGGTAGCTCTGGCTGATGGCCGGGATGCTCCAGGCCTGGTGCATGTTGTACATCGCCTCCGGGTCCGCGATCATCAACGCCCCGAGCAGCGCGCCGACGGCCAGCAGCGCGTGGCATAACCGCCGCAGCCAGGCGTTCCCGAGGCAGCGCTCATAAGCCACGATCGCAAGGGCGCCCAGCAGCGGGCAGACACAGGCCATGAACCGCGAGGGCGGGGACCAATCGCCGTGCCAGCTCCGCCAGCCGGCGGCGATCAGCACCGTCTCCAGCGCGACGGGCAGCATCAGCACCGCCATGAGCCGCCGGTCGCGCCGGTAAAGCAGGGCGGCGCCCATCGGCGCGAGGAGCAGCGCCGGCGCATACGCGATCACGCCGCCCTGCGAATCGAGGAAGAGGGCGCAGAGATACGTGACTGAGCGACGCCACGAAAGCGACGCCCAGAAAGAGAATCGGTCCGGCAGCGCGCTGATCGGCGCCGGACTGAACGCGCCGTAGACAGCGTGATAGAAGCCCAGGAGCGCGGCGGCGGAGGCGAGCACGGGCAGGATCAGGGAGGGCAGTTTCCCCGCGCTAAACCGGCAACGGACCAGCGCGATGAGCAAAAGTGCGGCGCTCAGCGGCGCGTAACGGATGTGCAGCCAGGGCAGCGCGGCGGCGAGCGCACCGACGGCCAGCGCGGCGCCGCCTTCGAACCGTTCGTCCGTCAGCAGAACCATGCCCCAGACCAAGCCGGCCGCGGCGGCCATCTCCGGATAGATCTGCAGTCCGTACGTGATGAACGGCGAGGTGCAGGCAAGAAAGGCCACGCCGCGCGCCGCCACGGCGGCGTTCACCCCGATGTTCCGGAGCAGGACGAACAGACCCGTCAAGCCGGCCGCCGTCAGCAGCAGCACCACTATCTTCGCGCCGCAGGCGCCGGCCGCGGCGTAGCCCGGCAGGATCAGAACCGGCAGGCCGGGATAGTGGTACGGGCGAAGAAAACTTTTTCCTGTCTCCGGATTCGTGACGACGACGGTCTGGCCGTCGGGAGTCAGGCCGTTGGCGAATCGGCCGGTGATGCGCGAATCGTAGCTGTTGCGCAGATCGGCGTCGCGGTCGCGCATCAGGCTGTCCGCGTAAACGAGATAGTGCGGCTCGTCGCCGTCGAGCGGCCTCGGGTGGTCGAGAAGGAAGAAGCCGAGGCCGATCGCCAGCACCGCGATCCACACGTCGCGCCGCCGAACCGACGCCCTCGAAAAAAGGGCAGCCTTGAGGAACGGATACAGTTTCCACGCGAGGAGCACGAGGTAAAGGAGTCCGACGTCGTTCAGGAAGCGCGGCCGGCCGCTGATCGGCCCGAATGCGACCAGCGCCGCGATGAGCGGCGCGCCCGCGAGGAAGCGGATTCCATCCCAAAGGAGCAACCCGGACAGCGGCGCGCCGGTTCGGCGATGAATATAATAGTTCGTCAGGCCCCAGATCAGCGTAAAGGCGACTGTCAGGCCGATCCCGTACCGGGCAAATCGGTCGAGTGAGATATACCGCCAAGCCAGGTCTCGAAAGTGCACCGGCGCGGCCGGGTGGAGTTCGGCGAAGCCGAGAAACGCGCTGACCAGCGCGCCGGCGACAACGCCGCTGACCAGGACGAGGAGGTACGCGAACGCTGCGCGACGTTTTTCGGAAGTGGCCATTTTGAGATTCTGGCCTTCGGCGCTGCGGGCGTCAAGTTAGTTTTGACGGGATAACAGGATGGACAGGACGAATACGTAACGACGCATTACAACGTCCTGATTTACCGGATAACGACTTCAGGATATCGGCCCGTCGGCGGGTTCTCCGCGTCGCACATAAATTTTATGGAAATTTGACAGGAGGTAAATTGTAGGATAGACTTACATGGTTGTGCCCAGCATGCCGCGCGACTTAACCTATCTCCGGAGTGGAGTTTACATAGAACTCGGTGAGCAACTACGTTTCGGACCAGGTGCTTGACCGCATTCGGCAGGCAACCGATATTGCTGCGCTCGTGCGGAATATAGTCCCCCTGAAGAAATCCGGCTCCGGACGACAGATCGGGCTTTGCCCCTTCCACAAGGAAAAGACGCCCTCGTTTTCGGTCAATTCGGAGAAGCAGATTTTCAAGTGCTTCGGCTGCGGCGTGGGCGGCGATGTGTTCAGCTTCGTGATGAAAACGGACGGCGTCGGTTTCATGGAAGCGGTTCGCCTGCTGGCGGAGCGCGCGCACATCGAACTGCCCGAGCGCGACGGTCACGCACCGCCGCCGGGCGAGAAGGAGCGCCTCTACGAAGTGAACGCGTGGGCGGCCGAGGCGTTCCATTACTGGCTGCTCCGCGACCCGGCCGGCAAGGCGGCGCTCGAGTATCTGAAGAAGCGCGGCCTGAGCGAAAAGACGATCAAGGAGTTCAAGCTGGGATTCAGCCCGGATTCGTGGGACTCGCTGGTGAACGCGGCGAGCCGAAAAAAGTACGATGCCGAGCTGCTCCGCAAGGCCGGGCTGACGGCGACCAGCGAGCGGAGCGACCGGGCGTACGACCGGTTCCGCAACCGCGTGATCTTCCCGATCCGCGACGCCCAGGACCGCGTGATCGGGTTCGGCGGGCGCAGCCTCGGCGACGAGGAGCCGAAATACCTCAATAGCCCGGAGACGCCGCTCTTTTCCAAAGGGCGCGTGCTTTACGCGCTCGACAAGGCGCGCGCTGTCCTGCGCGAGAAGCGCTGCGCCGTCGTCGTCGAAGGTTACATGGACGCGGTTATGGCGCACCAGTTCGGCGTCACATGGACCGTGGCGGTGCTGGGGACGGCGCTCTCGCAGGAGCACGTGCGCGTGCTGCGGCGCCATGCGGACGAGGCGGTGCTGCTCTTCGATTCGGACAACGCCGGGCAGAGTTCGGCGAGCCGCAGCGTGGACGCTTTCGCCGCCGAGGAAATGCCGGTGCGCGTCGCGACGTTGCCGGGCGGGCTGGACCCGGACGAGTACCTGCTCCAGCACGGCCTGGAGGCGTTCCTGGCGCAGTTGGATGGAAGCCCGGACGGCGTGACGTACAAGCTCGAGCGCGCGCTGGCGGGTGCAGAACTGCCGGGAGCCGGCACGAAGGCGCTCGATGACGTGCTGGCGACGGTGGCGTTGATGCCGAATTCCACCGCGCAGTTTCAGGAGGTCCGCAAGATCGCCACGCGCACGGGCGTCCACGAGCACCTGCTCCAGCAGCGCCTGCAGTCGATGGCGGCCGCGCCGCAATCCTGGTCGGACGAGGGGCCGGCGCAGGAGAGCCGGCCGCGGATGGATTACGACCGGCAGCTTCTCTCGCTCATGCTGGCGTACCCGCAGACGGTGCCACTGCTGCGGGAGCATCTCGATATCGAAACTTTAGACGATGCCGCGGTGCGGGCGCTCGTCCAGCGGGTGTTCACGCTCGCGGAATCGTCGGCGGAAACCGGGCCTGCGGAACTGCTGGCCCGGACGCAGGAGGAGGAACTTCGAGCCGTGGTTGAAGAGATGATCGCCCGCGAGCCGTCGGCGGCGGCAACGACGGATCCCGCCGGTACGTGCTCCTGGCTGCTGCGCCAGATCGAGGCGCGCGGCCATCTGCGGCTCGCCGGCGAGCTGCACCGCAAAGTGACCACCGCATCCGCGCCGAGCGCGAAGGACTTGAACGCGCGGCTGCACGCCGTACAGGAAGCGCATCGCGCGCGTGGGACGTTCGACATCAATCGCGATTCTAACGGAGGAACAGGCTAGATGGAGAAGCAGCCCACACCGATGGAGTTGTTGCTCAAACGCGGGAAAGAGCGCGGGTTCCTGACCTACGAGGAGCTCAACGACTGCCTGCCCGACGATACCGTTTCGCCGGAGAAGATTGACGAGATCCTGATGCAGCTCGACGAAATGGGCATTGACCTGGTGGACGAGACGGATGTCGAAGGCCGCGCGGCGCCGGCCGAGCCGGTCGAACCGCCCGGCGCCTGGGAAGAGGAAGTCGAACCGCCGCCGGGCGCGCGGATTGACGACCCGGTGCGCATCTACCTGACGCAGATGGGCGAAATCCCGCTGCTCTCGCGCGAGGAGGAAATCCGCCTCGCGAAGAAGATCGAGATCACCCGCAAGCGGTTCCGCACCAAGCTGCTCGAATCGGACTTCGTGCTGAGCCATTGCCTGACGATCCTCGACGGCGTCAGCGAGGGCGAGCAGCCGTTCGACCGCACGCTGCACTTCGACTCGACCGAGGAACATGACCGCGAGGAAATCTCCAAGCGGCTCATCGAGAACGTCAAGACGCTCAACCGCATGCTCGAGCGGAACAAAGTGGACTTCCGCGAGCTGGAGCGCCCGCGCGTGGCCGCGCGCCGCCGCGTGGCAATCCTGCTGCAGATGCGCACGCGCCGCCGGCGCGGCGTGCGCCTGCTTGAGGAAGTCAGCATCCGCACGCGCAAGGTGCAGCACCTGATGATGCGCCTGCGCGAAATCTCCGACCGGATGGACGCCCTCCAGAAGGAGATCGAGCGCGCGCAGAAGTCCGGCAAGGACGCCGACCGCCTCCAGCGCGCCGAGCAGGAACTCGACCAACTCCAATGGCAGGTCGTCGAGGAGCCCGGCTCGCTCCTGCGCCGCGTCGAGGCCGTGGACCGCCGCTTCGACGAGTACGAGGACGCCAAGCGCCGGCTCTCCGCCGGAAACCTGCGCCTGGTCGTCAGCATCGCCAAGAAATATCGCAACCGCGGGATGTCCTTCCTCGACCTGATCCAGGAAGGCAACACCGGCCTCATGCGCGCGGTGGACAAGTACGAGTATAAGCGCGGCTACAAATTCAGCACGTATGCCACCTGGTGGATCCGCCAGGCGATCACGCGCTCCATCGCCGACCAAGCCCGCACGATTCGCATCCCCGTCCACATGATCGAGACGATGAGCAAGCTGCGCAATGTCTCGAAGACCCTGGTGCAGGAACTCGGCCGCGAGCCCTCGATCGAGGAGATCGCCGGCCGCGCGGCGCTCTCCGTCGGCGAGACGCGCCGCGTGCTCAAGATTTCGCGCCACCCGATCTCGCTGGACCGTCCGGTCGGCGAAAGCGAGGACAGCTACTTCGGCGATTTCATCGAGGACGAGACGGCGGAGTCGCCCATCAGCGCCGCTTCGCAGGGAATGCTCAAGGACAAGATCGAGGCGGTCCTGAACACGCTGACGCGCCGGGAGCGCGAGATCATCAAGCTGCGTTACGGCATCGGCGACGGATACACGTACACGCTCGAGGAAGTCGGCCGGGTCTTCAACGTCACGCGCGAGCGCGTGCGCCAGATCGAGGCGAAGGCCATCCGCAAGCTCCAGCACCCTGTGCGCGCGAGAAGGCTGGAAGGGTTCCTTGAGGGAATCCGCGGATAGCCGCCAATCGTACTCGTCCTCGTCGTCATCCTCGTCCTCGGACGTTCGTTAAGCGCGTTCGAAGACGAGGATGAGAACGCTAGGACGAGGACGATTATGGCAAGGACGGTGCGCTGACCGCTTGCTGTCAGGCGTTCGCCGCAGGCTTGTCGTTCTTCGCGGCTGCGGCGGAAGCAGGGGCTTCGGCGGGGTTGGGCTTGCGCCTCGGCTTGCGGGCGGCTGCGGCCGTTGGCGCGGCCGGCTGGCCCGGGCTGACCTCTTTGCGACCTTCCAGGAAGTATCCGATCCGGCGGTATTTCTGGTAACGCAATTCCAGCAGACGGTCCACCGGAAGGGCGAGCAGTTCGGCCAGCCCGCGCGAGATGACCTTTTTCAGGTTCTCCGCCATCAGGGCGGGATCGTTGTGCGCGCCGCCGGGGGGCTCGGGGACGATCTCGTCCATGATGCCCAGCCCGACGAGGTCGTTCGCGGTGAGCTTGAGCGCTTCGGCGGCCTTGGGGGCGTCGTCACCGGAACGCCAGAGGATCGCGGCGCAGCCCTCGGGCGAGATGACCGAGTAGTAAGCGTATTCGGAGATGATGAGCCGGTCGCCGGTGCCCAGGCCGAGCGCGCCGCCGCTGCCGCCTTCGCCGATGACCACGCTGAGCAGGGGGGTGCGCAGGCGCGACATCTCCATCAGGTTGACCGCGATCGCCTCCGCGACGCCGCGCTCCTCGGACCCGATGCCCGGATACGCGCCCATGGTGTCAATGAACGTGACGACGGGAAGCTGGAATTTCTCGGCCAGTTTCATCGCGCGCAGCGCCTTGCGGTAGCCTTCCGGATGCGGCATGCCGAAGTTGCATGCGAGCTTCTCCTTGGTCGTGTGCCCCTTCTGCTGGCCGACGAAGACGACGCGCTCGGATCCAACGCGCGCGAAGCCGGCGATCACCGCCTTGTCGTCGCCGAACCGCCGGTCGCCGTGGATGTCCAGAAAGTCCTCGAAGACGAGGCCGATGTACTCGGCCGACGTGGGCCGCGAAGGATGGCGCGCGATGCGCACCCGGTCCCAGGCGGAGAGCTGCGAGAAGATTTTCTGGATGACCGCCAGCCTCTGCGCCTCGAGGTCGCGGATCTCTTTTTCGAATTCGGGTCCCTTGGCGGCGGGATCGGAACGCCTCAACTCGATCTGGCGCTCGATCTCGCGGATCGGTTCTTCGAACGGCAGCGTGTACTTGTCCATTCATCCTCCAGATGTTGGCGCCGACATTGTATCACCGTCCGCGCGCGAATCAATCCTTAGTTTTCCCGGACGCACGTCGCGGAGCAACATTTCACAGCACCTTGTGTCCTTCGACAAAGGTATGCTTGACCTGAATCTGCCAATCGCCGGGCTTTCCCTTCAGGCCCGCCAGGACCAGATCCGCGCACCGGCCCGGCTCGATCGTGCCGGAGTCCCGGGCAAGCGGCGCGGCGCCGGCCGGCCGATCCATGCCGGTGACGTGCGCCGCATTCGTGGCGCAGGCGCGGGCCGCCGCCATGAGCGCCTCGTCGAGCTTCCACGCCCGGTGCCGCGCGTGCCATACGCCGTCCATGTCCTGCGTCAGCCAGCTCAGGAGATTGCTGAAGGCGCGCGACATGGTCAGCACGCTGCCGAACAGCGTCTGCTGGCTGCCTTTGAGCCGGAGGTAGTCGCCAGCAGGAGCGAACTCGCCCTCGTTCCCCATGACTGTGAAGGAGCGGATGCCTTGCGCGCCGGTGACGAACATGGCGTCGGTCACGACGATGATCCGGCCGATGCCCTTGCGCTCGATGACGTCGCGGACGTACGCGGGGGCGACGTGAAAGCCGTCGCAGATCAGCTCGGCGTAAATCTCGCGGCTGCCGAGGACGGCTTCGACGACGTTGCCGCCGTGGAACGGCTTGAAGGAACTGCCGGTGGGGCCGTTGAGGAAATGGATCGCCACGCGAAGGCCGTTCCCGGCGGCGCGGAGCACCTCGTCGGCATCGCACGCGCTGTGCCCGGCGCCGACGAGCACGCCCAGCTCGACCAGGCGGCGCGCCAGATCCTCCGCCGGCTTCCCGAACTCGGGGACGATGTTGACGTACGAGATGTGGCCGCGCGCGGCGCGGTTGAGCCGTTCGAAGAGCCGCCGGTCGGGCGCGCGGAAGTTCTCCGGGTTCTGCGCGCCGGCCTGTCCGGGCTTCTGGATGAACGTGCCCTCGATCAGCGCGCCTTCCAGCCGCGCGCCGTGCCGGCCGTTCAGCGGGTCCGCGACGTAGTCGGCCATGTGCGAAAGCGCCCGTTCGAGGTCCTTCATCGGCGCGGCGACCGTCGCAAGCATCACGCGCGTGGCGCCGTTCCGGGCGAAGTGCTTCATCAGTCTCGGGAAGCCTTCGGTATAGGCCGAAGGCGAAGCGTCGAACCGCTTTTCCTTCGCGTCGAACCGCCCGCAGGTCAGATCGAGCCCGGTCCCGCCGTGGACGTGGATATCCACGAATCCGGGCAGCGCGCAGAGTCCTGCGCCGGAAATAACCTTCGCGCCGGGCGCGCGCCCGACCTTGCCCGTGGCGGCGATGCGGCCATTCTCGATCAGCAGGTCGCCTTCGGAGACTTCGTGCCTGCCCACAATCCGGACGCGGCGGATGACGTAGTCCATTGCAAGGCCTCCTGACTTCGTGAGGCAGGGACGCCAGGGACAGAGTATGATAGCGGGGCAGGGCGCGGGCGTCAAAGCCTGGTGCTTCCTTGTGGAAATAGGCGTCCTATTTCCGCAAGGAAGCATGACCGCAATAAGCCGCGTCATTATGCCGAGTCATACGTTCCGTCGGGCCGTGTTTAGTTGCGTAAATTGGTACGCCAATTTACGCAACTAAACACTGGCTTGACACTCGGCGCGGTTGCCGATAATCTTGATGGAAAGTCTGGTCGCTCACCTTTCGGAGATGCCCGCCGGTGAAACTGCGCCGATTGCTGTCCCTCGCCGTCTCGGCCATGACGTGCAGTCTGGTGATGGGTTCGTGGGCCGCGGCGCTGCCGGTGGCGGTTGCGTATCCCGGACTGAATAACGCTCTCTCGGCGCCGAGCGCGCCCGAAGCGCGGTTGCTCGAAATGATCCAGCAGGCCCGGGATGCGCACAACTTGCCGCGGCTGACCTGGGACGCCATGACTTCCGCCGTAGCGCGCGAGCAGTCGGAAGACATGGCGAATAACGACTACGACGACTACGTTTCTCCGCGGCTCGGGACGCTGGAATACCGGCTCCACCGCGCCGGAGTCTCCGCCGGGAACGCCCAGTTCGCGGTCTATCGCATGCCTTCGATCGCCGCGGTGATGGAGAGTCTTCAGAAAACGCAGTTGAACCTCAAAGACTCGGTGACCGACATCGGTATCGGAGTCGCCGAGCGGGGCCCGCAGGAATTTTTGGTGACGCTCATCCTCTATGAGAAGCATTCCCAGTTGGACCCGTTTCCGACGCTGCCGATCCTGGGGGCGGAATATCGCCTCTCCGGCCGGCTGGAGAGCGGCCTCGAGAAGCCCTTCCTGGTGGTGACGACGCCGGATGGACGCGTGACGGAACACCCGCTCAAGTTGTCCGCCGCCCGCCGGTTCGAGAGCACCGTCCGCTTCGACAAGGGAAGCGGCGAGTACAGCGTGGAAATCACCGCCAGCGCCAGCCTCGGCCCGACGGTGGTGGACCTGATGCACTGCTACGCCGGCGTGGAGTATCCGCCGCCGGTGATCCCGCCGAAGAAAGTCCCAATTTCCGCCGACCTTCGCGAGGGCGCGCAACTGATGTTCGAGCTGATCAACAAGGCCCGCGCCGAGGCCCATGTGCCGCCGCTGACCTACGACGACGGCCTGTCGGAGACCGCTCGCGCCCACAGCGAGGACATGTTCCAGAACAAGTATTTCGCGCATGATTCGCCGACGGTCGGCAACCTCGCCGAGCGGATGGCGAAGGCCGGCATCAGGGCGAAAAAGTTCTGCGAGAACATCGCGGACAACCAGGACCTGCTCGCCGCGCACCAGGAACTGATGGACAGTCCCGGCCACCGGAAGGATATTCTGGACCCGGACCTGACCCGCGTCGGCGTCGGCATTGTTCGAGCCGAGAACGGGCAACTGCTCGTGACGGAGGATTTCATGGAGGACTTCCAGACGTACGACACCTCCGTGCTGGCGGCGCAGTTGATCCAGGGCCTGAACACGGCCCGCGGCAACAACGGGCTCGCCTGGCTGACGGAATCCTCCACGTTGTCGGACGTCGCGCTCGAGAACTCGCGTGCGATGATGGCCAACGGCAAGCTGGACCAGAGTAAGGTCAAGGCGCTCATCTCGCAGAAGAGGTTGCGAGTGCGGTACGTCCAGGCATTGATGTTCGAATCGGCCGACCCCGCCGCGCCCGCGCAGATGGCCGAAGCCCTGAAGGCGCGTTATCAGGAAGTCGGCGTGGGAATCGTCCAGGACACTTCGCCGTCGGGCGCCAAAATATTGTGGACGACGGTGCTGCTGGGAGAACGGTAATGTCAGCGCGGTTCCCGGCGACGATTCTGCTGGGCCTTGTGCTCATGGGCGCGTCCGCGATCGGCCACGCTGCGGCCGGCCGCGAGAGGGCGGAATCTCTTCCGCCGGACTGCCTGGCCATCACCGTGATCGCCGATGCCGGCGCGGCGCTCCAGCGCGCGGACAATATCCTCTCGGCACTGGAAGGCAAGCCGGCTGACGGCTCGTTGCGAACAGGGCTGGGCGAGCTGATCCGAAACCCGGACTTCGCCGGCGTGGACCTTTCGGCGCCGCTCCGCTTCTTTTACATGAACCCGAAACTCTTTCCGCGCCCGTGGGTTTATCAGTTCGGCGTGACCGATCCTGCCGCCTTGAAAAAGGCCATGTCGGCGAACAGGCCGGAGGCGCAGGAGGGCGAAGCAGCGCTGCGGCTGGAAGGCCGACAGGCCACCTGGTCGCTGGATGCGAAAGCCGCGGAGAGCGTGATTCAATGGCAGAAGGGCGGCGGCAAGCTGCCCGAGTTCCGCGCGGCGGGCCAGTTCCAGGCGCGCCTCGACGTCCAGGGGTTTCTGCGCGCGTCAGATGCCGAATTCGCAGACGCAATCCCGCTGATGAAAGACCGTATCCGCCAGGCGCTCGAGCGCGGCGGCCGGACCGGCCCCGCGGTCGAGCAGGAGATTGCCGCCGTCCAGGCGCAGTTGGACACCGCCGTCGCGGCCCTCCGGCAGATGCGGGACGTGGACTTCGCGCTCGAACTCGACCCCGCGTTCGTCCGCGTCGGGCTGGACGTCCGCCTGGCGGATTCCGCGCCGCTGAGGGTGCTGTTCCGCTCGCACGCGCCCGGCGACGTGGGCCTGCTCGGTCTCTGCCCTCCGGAGGCGGGCCTGGTCGTCGTGAACAACCTGTCGTTCGTGAAGGCCGCCGGGCAAATGCTGCTGAACATGGCGGGATGGACTTCCCCGGAAAAGTCCGAGCAGGGCGCCGGCTCCGGACACAGGGCGCTGGCGCTCTTTCTGTCGCAGCAGCCGGGCGAAGCGAACGCGCCGACGCGCGTGGAGATTCTGGATCTGCGCGATGGGGACCAGGCGATGGAAGCACGGCAGCAATGGGACCGTCTCGCGCGCCCAGCGTCTGAACCGGCGATCCCCGATCACGCCGGAGGCGAGCCGTTCACTCTGCATCCGGTCAGCGCCGGGGAACCGGAGCCGGCAGGCGTGCGCCTGGCCGAGATCGTGCCGGACGAGGCGACGCTGCAGCCGAAAGGCCTGGCGGCGTTCCGACGATTCCTGGGCAGCCGCGTGCAGGCCGCGCAAGAGTGCCGCGGCGATACCTGCATCACCGCCATCGGCGGCTCTCCGGTGGAGCGGGTGCGCCAGGCCGAGGCTCTCGTGGAAGCGAAGAAAGACTCGCTGGCGGCTTCCTCCCGCTTCCGGAGGAGCATCGCCTCGTTGCCGGAGAAACCGAACTTGCTGGTCTACATTTCTCCCGATGCGCTTCGACGGTGGCTCGCTCTCGGCGGCCGCGCCTCCTCCGAGCCGATCCCCGCCGACGCGATGGGGCTGGCCGCCGGCCTGACGATTGGCGGCGATGGCGTCCGCTTCGTCCTCAAGTTCCCCACCGCCGGCATCCTCGGCGCGCAGTGATTCGGCGCGCGGCGGCGCGTCTTTCGGTGTGGCAATTCCCGGCGCAGTCCCTGGCCGTGTCGGATCTGCCCACACTTTCCCGGCCGGTCAAGGGATTTCGCGATTTCGTATCTTCCACGCGCATCAGGGTTTCCCCAATACGCGGCGTGGCACGCGGCTTGCTATATATTCCATGAGGCGCTTTGTGCGTTGCGCCTTGCAGGCGCTGTCTTATAAAAGATTTTTGAAAAAAACCTGTTGAGAAAAAGAGCATCCCGTGGTACACTCGCTGCCACGTTTGGGCCGGCTCCATGGTCAGCGGCTCATCCTCCTTTCTTTAGAGTCGTGAGGATTATTTATGCAGCAGCACGCCTTCGCACGCCCGCGCTTCATTCTCGCCGCTGTGGTCTTCAGTGCAGCAGCTTTCCTGGGCGCACGCAACGGCTGGGCACAGCCGGTTAAAGCGGGGTATCCCAACCCCGCGTGGAACGTCAACGGCGACGGCAACGGCAACCTGATCGGCAACGTCAAGCGGAGCGAACCGGTACCCGGCGCCCCGCTCAACGTCACCGGCACGCGCGTCCTGTCGTTCGACGATCTGATCAACGCGAACGGCACGAACTACGCCCTCTACCTCTGGCAGGATGGCGATCCCGTGCCGGGCGCTCCCGTGGCGAACTTCACGAAAGGGCCCGGCCAGGCGCAGCCCTTTACGTACACGGCAACGCTCGCCGTCAACGACGGTCCCAATATCGCCGGTAACACGGCGCCATACAATGTGCACCGTTTCTGGAACTGGCGCGTGGACGTAAGCAACGGCTCGGGGACGACCACCGGCGACGTATGGCAGTTCCGCGTCCCGCTCGAAGCGCCCACAAACAACTCGACGGACGTGAGCGTCTACTGCAAGTTCGAGTGGGAAGCGAGCGCCGACTATACTACGGGGGTTACAACGGAAGGGATCTACATTATTGACCCCAACGCTGTCCCCAGCCAGGTTGGAAAATGGTACTCCGGCACGACCACAACGGCCCCGAACACGGCGCTGACCCACAAGGTAGTCGATCTCTTTCCCAAGCCACCGGCGTTTTACGGCAGCGCTTACCCGGACTACCGGGAATTCTGGATTCATGACGCCACCTACCTGTTCCAAGGCTACCCGCGGCTGCAGCCGAGCACGACGTATCAGTGGCGGATCTGGTACACCTCGACGACGGGAATACCGTTAGCGAACGCCTCGATCCAACTTGATTTGCTCGAGGATCTGCCGGCCGGACAGACCGCGACATTCACTATTTATGACCCCGCGGGCAATGGCGGCAAGGGCCTGACTGTACCGGTTACGCTAACCGGTGAGATTGACCCTACCATCGCCGGCTCTTTTTACACCGTAGTGAGCGCGGCGATTGCCGGCCAGGCCCCGCCAGGCTCAAACATCTCGCTCATCACAGTCACCGATAGTACCGTCGCGGGCACCAACTCGCCGATCCTCACGCTCACCTGGCCCGTGGCCGGCACCGCCGGCAACAGCGTGACGGTAACCATCCCCACTGCCAGTGCGCCATATCTGGCTACGACTCCGGCGCCGGTTCCGCCGGCGACAGCGGCGAACTTTGCAAACGGCGTGACCTCGAAGGGCTTCTACGGACCCATCTACAGTTTCACCACGGTGAGCGAAGCCTACGTGAACAATGTGGACGGGGATGCCAGTTCGGGCTATGACCCGGCCGTGCAAAGCCTGATTGTTTATTGGCAGCATCCGCAGGGCCGCCTCGCTCGCGACCCGGAAGAAAATGTCACGACCTTCGAGCCACTGGCAAGCCAACTTCAGGCCATTCATCAGAACGACCTCGAGCCAACCGTCAAGACGCTGATTTTCGGCACAGAGCAAATGGCCGCCTCGTACGGAGGGCTGGACACCGTCGCGCTCAATAATATACAGCAGGTCTATGTCCCCGACATTACGCAGTGGCCGGGATGGTACACGTTTGGCGGGGCGACGGCCGTTAAAGGCGCCTATGATACGGGACAATATAACAAGCGCGTCGGCACCGGCTATCCGCAGACTTTACCGGTGTTTCCGCTCTTTTACTCAAGCGCTGACGCGCAGCCGCACCCCTGGGCGACGCAGGACCGTTATTCCGAGTGGGTCGCCAAGGGCATTCGGACATGGCTCGAGGACGCCGCGAATCAACTCGCCTTCAACGCCCTGAACGAGCACGCGTGGCTGCCCAACTTGCAGTACGTTGTGCTGCTCGGCGACGCTAACCGCGTGGCCCCGAGCTTCTACTACTACTATGCCCCCTTCTACCCCAACGAAAATAACCGATGGTTGCCGACGGACTTCTTCTATGCGACACAGAACGGCGTTGGTGCTGCCAGTCTCACAACCCCTACCGCGGTCGTCTCCACCTCGGTCGGCACTAAGACCGGCACCAGCAACTCGGGCGGCTTCCAGGTCAGCCGCATTCCCGTCCGCATGGCGCCTTACATTACGATTGACCAGTCGGGCAACACCTTCCCGCCGACTCCCATTCCGTCTCCCTTCGGGCCGCCGTACTATGACCCGTTGCCGTTCCTCAGCAAGATCCGCGACTACTGCGACATCCTCAACTCGGCGCCGACCGACGCGGCCAAGAATGCGGCCTTCGACAATTGGTTCCACCAGGTCGCGATGATTGACGGCGCCACCGAGTACTACAAGTGGTACCAGTTCTTCCCCGGCCTTGCGCAGTACCTGCTGAGCATGCAAGTCCAGGACAACAGCCTCAGCCCGAAGCGCGACGCCTTCAGCGGCATGGTCGTGCGCGAATTTGACCTCAACGGGCTGGACACCGACGTGGAATCCTATACCACCACCGGAGGCGAGGCGCTGACCCTCTCCAATATCCTGGGCCGCCTGTCCATTGACAACGGCTATGACCTCAATTCCTGGAACACGAACACAGCCGACGCAGACGTGCCCGGCTTCGTGTACCTGCTGGCTCGCGGCGCCACGAATTACGGCGGCAAGGACGCCGACAGCCAGAGCGGACTCGACGGGGAGACGCTCGCGGGCGGAGTGCTTGACCTGACGCCGTCCTATCTCAACACGACCTGGGTCATGTCCCAGCAAGACCCGACCTTGAACGGCAGCCCCGCGCCGCTGAGCCTCACCACGGACTTATTCCCCACGTATATCCCGTCCACTATACCCGCGCCGAACCCGGTGAACTTCCCGACGCCGACGACCAAGGCTCGGCCGATAGTGGTGTCGCCGGCCAACGTCATCACCCGTTTCGATAACGCACTCTGGGGGACCAACCCGAACACAAGTTTGGGCGAAGCGGCCATTCTCGCGCAGGGCGGCCCCATCGCCATCGCCGGTTTCACTTCGGGCAGGTATCAGTCCTCCGTACAGTATTCCCCCGCGGGCCAGGCGATCACCGCGTACACCGGCCCGACAGATGAGAACGAGGGATACGAGTTCACCACGATTACCAACGGCACGGCCGACCTGACGCCTTTCAGCGCGGATACGGACGCTGTGATCGGCAAGATCGAGCTGACCTCGTACATGGCCCAGCAGTACGGCCTTGTCACCGCACCGGTCGTCGGCGACCTGTTCAACAATGCGCTCGCCCAGTACGTCACCACGCACCTGGCCGACTTCACGGTCAACGGTCAGCGCGAGGCTACCACCATTTTCGGCGCCACGCTCCTGGGCGATTGCGCCGTTTCGATGCCGGGCCGGGAACCGGTGACGACGGGTGACTACACCAGGCCGCAAGTCGCCGAGTCAGCCGCCACCATCCGCCCGGCGACAACGGTCACCGGCTACAGCCCTGTGAGTCAGTACAACAGCCAGAACATGCCCGTCAACGTCATCCCTCATTACACGCCTGGGGCCAACGGCGGCTCGGTCGTCACTCTGCAAATCCAGACGAGCGCGCCGTTCATCCGCGTGCGCGTGTTTACCCCGTTCAACCAGAACACCTCCTATGTGTCCGGCGAGTGGGCCGGTGGGCTCGGCGACATGACCGCCATCGCCGCCGTCCCGGGAGCGGCGGGAACGTCCATCGCCACCAACGAGTTGATCTGCCAGACCGCCGCGGGCGCGGCTACGGTGACCTTCAACGCCCTGACGCCGTCCATCTATTTCGTCATCGTCCAGGCCCAGAGTCCCGCCTGGACCGGCGCAATCCAGACCGACCCGTACCGCTGGCTGCAGGAGCGATGGTTCTACTTCCAGGCGGTCAACCAGTTCGTCCGTCAAACCGTTGACTCAGTCACCGGCAGCAAAATCAATCTGCTCGTCGTTGACATGGATCAGCACGACCGCTACTACCTGAACGGCGCTATCTTCACCCAGCACCAGCTCAACTTCGAGCCGCAACACGTCCTTCCTCCCGCTCCGCCGAATATCATTAACTCCGCCCCGGCCGCTCCCTGGGACAACATGGCCGACACGTTCTACGTGGACCCGACCCAGCCCGACGGGACAGGCATCAACCCAGGCACCCCGCCCGAGGACGTGAGCGACTCTCCGGCGCTGCCCTTCCTGAACTCCGTCGCCAACAACGGGTATGAATACCAGTTCTGGTGCGGCAACGTGTACCATACCCTCGCCACGAACGGCGCCAGCATCCTCAGCAGCCAGCGGTATTACGGCGAGATCACGCCCGACGTGCTGCAGTCGTTCCAGAGCACAGGCATCGTGCTCTGGTTCACGGGTGACTGGAACCAGGATTTCCCGGGCCCCGGCTATCTCTTCCAGTACGAGGCGCTCGAGCCCCCCGAGACAGGCTATTTGACGAGCTACCTCAACAATGGCGGGCTCCTGTGGATGGACAACCAGGATTTGACTACGGAGAGCGCCATCTCTTTGCAAGCCATCGGGACTTTCAGCGCGGAGCCCGCGACAAGGGCCTCCACGCCCTCGCCCTTCGCTCTGACTTTCCTTTCGAAGTATCTCGGTTCGACCCCCGAGACGCTCGACACCGAGTACACCAACGTGGACGGCGACCAGCCCGGCACCATGAGCGGCGGCCCGAGCGGGGCGTTCGCCAAGGACCATCAACCGATCAACGATGTCAGTGACGCCGGCGGCGACGGGAGAAACAGCCTCGTTTGGGGATCTGAGGTGGACCCCTTCGCCGGCCTCCTCAACCACACCGTCTTCTTCTGGGATACCTCTTCCGGCACCGGCGTTACGACCAGCAGCAGGTCCTCCGCGATGCAGAACATCCTCGTCACGGGCGCTAACTCGTTCAGCGGCGAGACCATCTTCTTCACCTGGCCGCTCGAGTCCGTTAACCATCTCGGCGACATCACCGACGACACCACCGGCCGGGCCTACATCCTGAAGGCGGCGATTGACTGGCTGGCCGCCGTGCCCGAGCCGTTGCCGGGCCCGGTGTCCAACATGCTCCCGGCCAACGGCGCATCAACGACGACCCTGCTGCCTGTGCTCTCGTGGACCGCCGGCGTTGACGCAACCTCGTATATTCTCGAATACGGCGTCGGCGCGACCCTGCCGCTTTCGCCGATCACTGTCCCGCTCAACGGGACTTCGTATACTATACCGACGGCCCTCGTGGCAGGCACGACGTACACGTGGACAGTGATCAGCGTCAACGCCAACGGCAAGACCCCGGGCCCCGTCCAGACGTTCATCGCGAAGACCGCAGCCGGAGGCGGTGGCAGCACCGGCACCGGCAGCGGTACACGCACCGGCACGGGTACAGGCACCGGTACAGGTACCGGAACAGGCACTAACACCGGTGGCGGCGGTGGCGGCGGCGGCGGTGGCGGCGGTTGCTTCATCGCCACGGCCGGGTACGAGTCCCCGGATGGCCGTCTCGACGGCATCGTTGAAACAAACTGCACCGGCTCGTATGTCCTCGCCCCGGAGCGTCTGCGGCAGTTGAATGACATCCGGGCCTTGCGCGACAATCTGCTCCTGCACTTCTCGGCCGGACGCGCCTTCTCGGCCTGGTATTACGCCGTCGGCCCCTATGGCGCCGAGGCGATCCGCGACAACGAACCGGCCAAGGCCGCCGTTCGCGGCATATTGCTCAACCCGCTCGCCGAACTCTCGCGTGAGTGCGCGCAGGCGGAGACGAAGTGATAAGCCGGCCCGGAGGGCCGACAGAGGTGATGCCGATGATCGTCTCACGTCGCAAACGTGCGGACCGGCTTAGCAGCGTGGCTCTCTTCTGCATGGTCGTCGGTCTGTGCGGCGCAGTGTGGCTTGCCCTGAAGCCGCCGGCCCCCGCGGAGCTTTCCCGGGCGCCGGCGGCATCTCAGGCCGTCAGCGCGCCTGCTCCGGTTGCGCCGGCCGCCGACAACCTTTCAATCCTCTGGCTGGGCGCGAATGACGTTTCCGCGGCATCCGGCCGGCCGTCGTCTCCGGCGGCCGGATTGCCCCCTTTGGCCAGTGACGCGCCTCCCTTCGCGATCAGGGGAATGATCGGTTCCTTGTCCGGTTCCTCCTCGGTGGTCTTTATCCAGGCGGCGAGCGGCGTCTCGATGATTCGCCAGGGCGAAGTCGTGGACGGCTGGAAGCTGATGGGCGTCACAGGGAATGCCGCGACCTTCGCCAGGGAAGATCGGGCGGTCACGCTGAGTCTGGCCAAACGAGAGTATGACGCAGGAGGCGGAAGCGCGCCGATGACCGCCGGTTCGGGACCGTCGCCGGCGCCGCGGTTCTCGCCGCCTGTCCCGACGCAGTTGCCGCCGAGCCCGCAGGTGCCGCGACTGGAACAGGCGAGTGGCCCCAGCACCGCAGCGGCTTCAACCTCCGTCGGTTCGGCCTCGGCCAAGACGATCGAAGTCGTCGTTCCTCGCAGCCTTGTAGACCAGGCTCGAGCTAATCCCTTGGCCGCGATGCAAGGCGTCAATATCGAGCAATACGCGCCCAACGGGCAGATGCAGGGCTACACCATAGCCAACGTATCGCCGGACTCGCTCGCGGCGCCGTACGTTTCCTCGGGCGACCGCATCCTGGCCGTGAACGGCACTCCCATCAACTCCATCGGCAGCGCGATGAACATCTACCAGCAGTTGAGCGCCAGCGGCGTTTCTGCCGTTACCGTCACCATGGAACGCGGCGGACAGCGGTTGAACGTCGTTTACACCATCAAGTAGGCTTCACGGCTTTGGCGGATTCGCGTAGTCTGTCGGATTGACGTCCGCTGTTGCCACCGGCGCGAAAGCCATCCCGATCACGGCCTGCCGTTCGTCCCCTTCGAACGATAGCTCCAGCTTGACCGCCACCGGCGGCATGTTGCGCCTCCAACTGGGGAGCCATCGCGCGCCATCGTAGAAACTCAACTGCCAGAATATAATTCCCGTTGCCAGCCGTTCGAGCGGGCGCTCCGGCGGCGGCTTTCCCGGCGCGTACTCCGCCTCTCGCCTCAGCAACACCAGCTTGCCCGCCGCGTCGCTGTCCGTCCTCAGCACGTAGCTGACGTCCGTGATCTCCGCGCCGCCGGCCGAAGTGTCCCGCGAGAGGTGCGCGGTCGTCAGGAACTCCATGCAGGGCTCCTCGGATACATCCGACGGCGCAGTCGGCCCGCCGGTGAACGCGACGACGTTCTGCGCGTCGGGCAGGACGGCTGCAGTCAGGTCGTGCCGGAGGATGCGTTCGATGCCCGCCTCGATGCGGCGCTGCCGCGCGGATTGGCCGGCCTCCGTCATGGCGCGCGCCGTCAGCGTCAGCGTCCCCATCAGCGTGGCCATCAGCATGGCCCCGATCGCCAACGCGCAGATCACCTCAATCAGGGTCAAGCCCGATGCGCGGGACAAGGCGGCGGCTCTCATGGCGTTCTCATTTCTCTCGCCGTGGTGCGCTTGGCGGGCAGCCAGAGTGTCGCGGAGGCGACGCATTGTTCGTCGGGCTGCTCGACAGCCTGCGAGGGCATGGAATCTTCCGTCGCGTTGTCGAGCGGCACGGCTGCGGGCCGGACAGTGACCTCGTACGCTGTCAGGTCCGTCACCGCGGCGTCCTCCGATACCGCGGAGGCCGTGATCCGCCACTCGTACGTCCCGGCAGGCGTCGCGATCACGCCGGCGCCTTCGCCCGCGAAACCGGCGCGGAGTCCGGCGACCTCGGCCGCGCACAGGCGCGTGCAGGCCAGGATCTGATCGGCCTGAGTGTGCGCCTCCAGCGCGTTATTGCGCGCGACCAGAATCCCGAGGATCACACCGCCCAGGATGGCCACCGAGGCCGCCACTTCCACCAGCGTGAAACCGCGCGATCCGCACCGGGAGCGCCTGGGCGTCAAGTGGGCTCTACTCCGCATCGCCTGTCTTCTCCACGTAATCCATCTCGCCCGTCAGCCGGTCGAACGACAGCACGACCTCTTCGCCGGTGTGCCCGGTCAGCGTCACCATGTGAGGATCGAGCGTGCCATCGGGCCAGGCCGTGACCTCCGCCACGTCGTGCACGACCTCCGTCCCATCCGCGAACCGCACCGAGACGAATTGCACTCCTTCCGGCAGATGGTGATAGGCGAAACTCTCCGTCCCCATCTGCACGCACCAGGAGTTCTCGGCAACGTCGTAGAGCACCCGGGTCGGCTGGCTCCGCGACGCGGCCGCATTGAGGGCCCACTGCGCCACGCTCTCCACCTCGTGCGCCGCTCCGCGCAGGCGCCAGCGGACGCTGATGCCGTCAATGGCCAGGCGGCTTACGGTGATCACCAGCGCCAGGATGACCAGCGCTGCCATCATTTCAATCAGCGTGAGCGCGGGCGCACCCGCGCGCCGGGACGTCCCCGGCTGGACTGCCGCGGCGAATCCGCCGCGGACGGCCATACTGTGTTTGATGGGCGCCATCCGCTACTGGTCCTTCCTGGCCCCGCCGAGTTCCCAACTGTTGATATCCGCGTCGTACCCTTCGCCGCCCTCCACGCCGTCGCGGCCGTAGCAGATGACGTCGAACCGCCCGTGCGTCCCGGGACACTCATAAAAGTACTCGTGTCCCCACGGATCGAGCGGGATGGAATCGCTGTCCAGGTACTTGCGCTGTCCCCACTTTTCGGCGGTGGGCCCGGTCGTTGGCTTCTCGATCAGCGCCTTCAGCCCCTGTTGAGTGGTCGGATAGAAGCCGTTGTCCAGGTAGAACAGGTCCAGCGCGCCCATGAACTGCGCAATCTGCGCACGCGCCGTGTTCACGCGCGCGTCCTCCAGCCTGTCCAGCACCACCTTCCCCACGACCGTCGCAAGCATCCCGAGGATAATCACGACGACCATGACCTCCAGCAGCGTCATGCCGTCCGCGACGCGCCGCCCAAAGCCCGCATGAAATTTCATCTTCGTCTCCCGTCTAAATGTGGCTCAACTCGAGGATCGTCACCATCAGCGACGTGGCAATGAACCCGACCACTCCGGCCATCAGCAGCACCAGGACCGGCTCCAGCGCAGCCAGCAGGCGCTTGGACGTGACGTCCACCTCCTGCTCATAGGCCTCCGACACGTGCTCGAGCACGTCCGCCAGGCTGCCGCTGCGCTCGCCCACGGCCACCATGTACCCGACCATCGGCGGGAAGAGAGCGCTCGCCTGCATCCGGGCGGAGATCTCCTTTCCCTCGATCACGTCCCGGCGGATCCGGCCGATCTCCTCGGCGAAAGCGGCATTCGGCACGACGCCCTCGAGAACCTCGAGCGCTTCCAGCGCGGGCACGCCCGTGCGCAGCAGGGTGGAGAACGTCATGGCGAACCGCGCCACCAGGCTTTTCAGCCACAGCTTGCCGAGGATCGGCATCCGGAGCATCCAGGCGTCCATGGCCCCGCGCCGGCGCTCGGACCGGCGCCACCAGATCACCGCGCCGGCCGCCGCGGCCGCCGCCGGCAGGACCGTCCACGCGAAGCCGCGCACCAGGTCTCCCAGGCGGAACAGGATCTGCGTCGTCAGCGGGAGCGGCCGGTGGTGCTGTTGCAGCAGCGGCTTGATCACGGGCACCACGTAGCCCGAAAGGAACACCAGCAGTCCAAACACCATCACCAGGAGAATGGCCGGATAGATTAGGGCGGTCGTCACGCGGGCCTGCATCTGCCGGCGACGTTCGAGAAAATCCGCCAGCCGCATGAAGACTGTGTCCATCGAGCCGCTCTTCTCGCCCGAGGCCACCATGCCCACGTACGAGCGGTCGAAGAATTGCGGGTAGCCGGCCATGGACTCAGCGAGGGAACGCCCCGCGTTGACCGCTTCGGCCACCTCGTGGAGGGCTTGCGAAAGGCCGCGATGCTCGCTCTGGGAAGCCAGTACGCCCAGCGCGCTGACCGCGGGCACGCCGGAGGCGAGCAGGATGGCGAGTTGGCGCGTGAAGACCGTCACGTGCTGCATGACCCGCGCCCGCGGGCCGGGCAGGCGATCCACCAGGCGGGCCGCCATGCGCTCGGCGCGCTCGACCCGTTCGGGGAAGAGGCGCATCTCGCGCAGCCGCGCCCGCGCGTCCTCGACGCTGTCGGCCACCAGCGTCCCGGCCACCGTCGCGCCCGCCTCGTCAACCGCCTTGTACCGAAAACTGCCCATCGTCGAACTCGGCCTCAACCGCTGGCCCAGGCGCCCTCGCCTGTGCGGAAACACTCATCGCTGTGTCGCAGCCGAGGGCGGCTGGGACGCCTGTCATGCGGCGTTCAATCAGGGCTTGGGCGCCTGCGTTTCATCGTCTCGCTGAGTCACGCGAAGCACCTCCTCGACGGTGGTCAGCCCGGCGAGCGCCTTCCCTGCGCCGTCGGCGCGCAGGAGCGTCAGCCCGTTGCGCGTCCCCGCCTCGCGGATCTCGGAAGCGGAGGCGCGCCGATTGATCAGCGGCCGTATCGCGTCGTCCACCAGCAGAAGCTCGTAGATGCCCAGGCGGCCGCGGTAGCCGGTCGCCAGGCATTGATCGCAGCCGGCGCCGCGCCGCAGGCTGGCCCGGCGGCCTTGCTCGACGCCGAGGTTCAGCAGCGCCAGGTCGGCGGCGGAGACCTCGTCCGGGCGGCCGCACGCCGGGCAGACCCGTCTCACCAGCCGCTGTGCGAGCACGGCGAGCAGGGCCGAGGAGATCAGGAACGGCTCGACCCCCAGGTCCAGCAACCGGGCAATGGCGCCGGCGGAGTCGTTCGTGTGCAGCGTGCTGAAGACCAGGTGGCCGGTGAGCGAGGATTGCACGGCGATCGAGGCCGTCTCCTCGTCGCGGATCTCGCCGATCATGATGATATCCGGGTCCTGCCGGACCACGGACCGGAGCATCGAGCCGAACGTGACGTTCTTCCGCGGCAGCACCTGAATCTGGCTGATGCCCGGGACCTTGTACTCGACCGGGTCCTCGATCGTGATGATATTCTGCTCGGGCGAGTTGATCTTCATCAGCGCCGCGTAGAGCGTGGTGGTCTTGCCGCTGCCGGTCGGCCCGGTGACGAGGATCATGCCGTGCGACATGTTGATCAGCCGCTCGAACTCGGTCAGGTTGCGGTCGGAGAGGCCGACTTCCTCGAGCTTGAGGAGCTTCTGTTCCTTGTCGAGGAGGCGCAGCACGGCCCGCTCGCCCTCGTCGGTGGGGATAACGGACATGCGCACGTCAATCTCGCGGTCCGCGTAGCGGAACGAGGCGCGGCCATCCTGGGCAGAGCGGCGCTCGGCGATGTCCATCTTCCCCAGCACTTTCACGCGCGAGAGGATCGCATCCTGCGACGAGCGCGGCAGGTCCAGCACATCGTGCAGGATGCCGTCGGTGCGGAAGCGCACGCGCAATCGGTCGCCGGTGGGCTGAAAGTGGATATCGCTCGAGCCGCTGCGCACGGCCTGCGCGACGAGCAGCGAGACGAGCTTGACCACGGGCGTCTTGCGCATGAGTTCCGCGAAATCCGTCACGCGTTCGATCCGGGCGGCGCTCTCGGCGAACTCATCTTCCGGCAACTCGCCGGCGGCGTATTCGAGGTACTCCGGCCGCTGGCGCACCGAGCGGTCCACGGCCGCCTCGATCTCCTTCCGCGGCGCCAGCACAAAAGTGACGGGCCGCCCGAACAGGACCGAGAACTCCGCGACCACCGCGTGCATGTCCGGCCCGAGCGCAACCGCCGCCTCCACCGCATCCTCCGTGATCCGGCAGGCAACGGCGCCGACCTGCCGCGCGTACTCCGGCGGGACTTTTTGGAAGAACTCCTCCGGCGCTACAAATCCTGACAAGGAGGCGAGATAGGGAACGCCCATGTATTCCGCAGCCCATACCGAGAGCCGATCCTCATCCACGCTGGGCTGCCGACGAATGACCTCGGCCGGCGGGCGCCAGTCGGTCTCGCAGGCGGCGGCCAGCGCAATGGCCTGCGTGTCGGAGATCACGCCGGCCTTCTGCAACGCCTCAAGGGTATTTCGATTCTCGCTCATTTGCTCTCAGGGCTTGGGGGCATGCCCGGCGACGGCATCGGCGCCGGCTCGGGCGCCACGTACTTGGTCACGCTATCGTCCTGCAATTCGGGGACGGATTCGTTCATCGCTTTCAGTTGGGCTTTCTGCTCTCCGACCAACTGGGCCATGTTCCCCTTGGTGCGGATGACGTGCGGCGTGATGAAAATACACAGGTTCACGTGCTGAAGCTCGGTCGTAGTGTTGCGGAAGAGATAGCCCAGGATCGGGATATCGCCGAGGAAAGGTACTTTCTGGACGGTCTTGGTGTCGTTGGTATTCGTCAAGCCGCCAATGACGATCGTGGCGCCGTCGGGCACTGTCACCTGGGTCGTGGCCTTTCGCGAGTTCTTGTTATACAGCGGCACTCCGGCTGTCGTGATCGTGGTGGGCTCGAACTCCTCAGTCAGCGACACGATCTCCATGCGGACGGTGCCCTCGTCATTGATGTGCGGGGTGATCTCCAGCGAAATGCTGGCCGTGACGGGCGGGCCGGAGGTGACGCCGCTGGTCGTGCCCTCGGGCGAGATGATGGACTGTTGGGTCTGTTTTTCTTCAGAGATATCCACGGTTGCTTTGCTGTTGTCGTTGGTCGTCACGAGAGGCCCGGCTATGAACACCACGCTCTGGTCCTGCAGCGACAGCTGGACGATGGCGGGGATGTTGAGATTCTTGAAGACAGCGGCGGTGAGGCCGCCGTTCGCTGGAGGAACGGGGGTTTCGCCGGTGCCGCTCGCGTTGAGCGTCGTCAGACCGAAGGTGGTGGCGGCGGCACCGATGACGCCGGAAGTTGAAGTGGGCACGTCCGCCGTGGCCAACTGGACGCCCAACTGCGCCATCCGGTCGGTGCTCAGCTCGACGATGGCCGACTGGATCTGCACCTGATCCCTGGGCTTATCTATCTGTTTGAAAAGCGGGAGATACTCGGCGTAGCGGTCCGGCGAGGCGATGACAATGAGCGAGCAGTTGATCGAGTCGGCGATGACGGTGGGGCACTGCTCCGCGGCGCCCGCGCTTCGCGCTTTCACGGCGGTGAACACGCTGTTCAGCACCTGCACCATTTCCGCTACGTCGCGGTTCAGAACCCGGTAGGTGTGGAACGTGCGCGACGTCTCGGCGGGCAGAACGTCAACCATCCGGATGAACTCCGTCACACGCGCCACATCCTCCGGATAGCCGAAGAGGACGAAGGAGTTGATGGACGGCTGAACGATGATGGAGAACGACTCCAGTCGCCTCTTGATGACCGGATCGGCATTCAGCGCCATGTTCTTCACGAAAGCTTCCACGACGCTCCGCAGGCTGTCCACCGAATACTTCTCCAGCGTGACGATATCGGGCCGGTTGCCCTCCCATCGGGTATCGAGCTTGTCAATCAGCGTCAGCATCGTCTTGAGTTGCGGGCCGTACTCGGTGATGATCAGCGTGTTCGAGTCGGGATAAAGTTGCACGCTGCCGGCCTTCGACTTCAGGGCCATGAGGATGCCCTGCAATTTGGCGGCATCGGCCTTCTTCACTTCCTTCGTAATCGTCACGAGCGTCTGTCCGGCGATGGCGCCCTCGTTCTGGTCCTGGACGATCGGGACGCCTTCCATGTTGCCCTCGGCGACGATCTGAATCTGGTAAGGCGTCTCGATCATGACGTAGCCGGCGGCGCGCAGCGCGGTCGAGAGGATCTCCGCCGCCTTCTTGACCGGCACGGCGGCGGCCTGACCGGAGGAGACGATGTCAATCTTGCGGTCCCCGGGGAACTTGTCGGGCAGCAGGACCGGCTTGTGGGTGAACTCGCTCAGGTACTGCACGACGGCGTGCAGCGTGACGCCGGCGAAGTTGATGGTGACCATCTCCTCCGGCTTGGCAACGGCGGGGACCGGTGTCGGCGGCGGCGCCGCAAAGACGCCGGCGACCAGCGCCAGACTCAACACGCCCGCGATGACGAATACGCGAGTCGGCTTCATGGCTCGACCTCCTTTGAAACTCGTTTGACGAAAACGACTTGCGTTGTGGCGTCAGTCCTTCGCACCAGCGCCTCGAGGGCCTCATTCGGCCCATCGGCGGGAGTGACCGTCACGGTGAAGTAATCGCTCTGAGCGGACAGAGCTTGCGCCAGGATGGCCGGACCGGATGAAGCAGGGTCCAATCCCTGCACAAACGCGGCGACGGCCGCATCGCTCTGGAACGGCTGCTGCTCCCGCTGCGCAATGACCTGCTGCGAGATCGTCGGATCGCCCCATAGAGCGTCGAGCACCTCGCGCGAAGCGGTGTTGAGGTTGATGCGCGCCGGGTGCGTGCTCAGCAGCGAATCGAGCTGGGGCTTGAGCGCGCTCTGGGTGAACAGGCTCGGCTTCAGTTCGGGGATCCGCCGAAGACCGGCGATCATCGGCAAAGGGCTCTTCGGGGCGAGGTCGTCGTGCGGGCCCGGAGTGGCCGGATCTATCCACGCGCAGATCTCGTCGAAATCGCTTCGGCTTCCGCCGGCGATCTCGACGAGGCGCTCAAGCGCGTCGCGCAGGTCCGGGCTCTTGGTCGGATCGGCCGGCGGACACGCGGCGCGATTCACGTTCAGCTTGCGGTTCTCGTCCAGGATGTTGACCAGCACGTTTTCCGTTCCGATCTGAAAGGAGAGATCAGCCGCGGCCCAGGGCTGGTCGAGCGAATCGAACCGGCCCGTCCCGCCGTTGGCGCGGAGCATGGCCATCGCCATGTTCAGCGCGGATTCCGCCGCACATTCCCGCCGCAAGGCGTCGCGCGCGTTACGCGCCGTGCTGCCGTACACCCCGGCCGAGTAACTGAAGGCATAGCCCAGCACGACCAGGATGCTCAGCACGAGCACGGTCATAACGAGCACGAAAGCCCTGTCACTTCGAGAGTCGCGCAGTAGTCTCATAGGCGGAAATCTGAACGTGAGCGTCAATCAGCGCCGTCTGTCCGGCCCGGCCGCCGGCGGCGCTCGGTGTAATCCGAAGTTCCTTCGTTCGCACGGCCGGCGCAATCTGCTCGACGGCATGCAGGAAGAGCGCCAGGTCCTCGCGGGTGACACTGATCAGCGCCAGGTCAATGATCTGCTCCTGGATGCGCTCGTCATAGCGCGCCGGGCTGGCGCTCATGGTGGTGATGCGGTCGGCGATACCGCGGTCCTTGGCAATGGCGGTCACGGCGTTCGGAGTCAGGTGGACGCCCGGAGGCAGCGTCTGGCCCGCCACACCCGATTGGGCCTTGAGCGCCCGGAATTCGTCCGCGAGGGTTTCCATCGCGCGCACCCGGTCGCGGTGCTGGCCGCGCTCGACGCCCGCACTGCGCAGGCGAAGCGCCAGGCTGACATCGGCCAGCGAACAGGCCACAATGGCCAGCGCCAGGCTGAAAGCCCAGGGATGCTGTTTGATCGTGGCCGAGGCGTTCATCGGTAGCGCAGCTCCATGCTGAAAGTGGACCCCGCGCTGCCGGTGTTTCGCGTGACGAAGTGCGGATCGGATTGAAAAACACCCGAAGCTTGCACGCTCGCCCGGAACGCAGAGGCGGCGGCGGTGTCCCTGGCGCGGCCGGTGACGGCGATGCGGTCCTGCCCGATGTCCAGCGTGTCGAGCGCCACGGTCATGTCCGCCGGGACGAGTTTCATCAGGTCGGCCCAGCGAGTCAGACAGGAGACGATGCGCAGGCGGTCGCTGCGGGTGATCTCCTTGCGGGCCGCAGCCACGGCCGCTTCGGTCACCTGGATGTTCGGCACGCCGTGAATGCCCGTGACTTCGGTGAAGAGGGCGGCCTCGCGCGCGCGGTCGGCTGTAATCGTCTTCTGCACGTCCAGCGTCCGGCGCAGCAAGGACACGCCCAGAAGAGCGACGACGGCGGTGGCCAGGGCCAGGACCGCCACGAGGCGCCGCTCGATGCGCCGTGCATACGGGGAATAGGCGAACTCTCCGCCGCGCAGGTTCACCGCCAGATGCTTGCGCTCCTCGGCCTCCGCCGCCGCTCCCAGCGCCGCCGGATACCGTGCGTCATCCGCCAGGTCGCCGGCCGGCGCGGCGGGAAGTTCCAGCGCGGACTGCAGTTCCGCCGACAGCGCCGCGCGGATGCTCTCGGGCGCGAGCAGGGCGATGCGCCGGAAGGAACAGGCTCCATGGCTGACTTCATAGGCGCGGACGGCCGAGCGCACCTTGCCGGCAAGGACGCGCGCGTCAGGCACCGCGCGGCTGTGCGCAGCGGCCCACTGGATGACCTCGCAGGCGAGCACCTCGCCGTCCCGGAGAAAGGCCACCTCCAGTTCGTTCCCGGCGAGATGCACCAGGAGCGTCTCCTCGCCGCCGGGCAGGACGCGCGCCAGCGATACGATGGCGGGCTGAACGATGCAGGGATCAACTCCGGCAGACCGGAACTCGGCGAGCAGGTCCTTCAGCCGTTCGCTCGGGCAGGCGGCGACGAGCAATTGCGCGCCCGCGGCGCCGGCGGGATGGATGTCGCTCAGCGGCTCGATCACGTACCCTTCGACCTTGCCCGGCAGCCGGCCCTCCAGCGCATAGGTCAAGGTGGACTCGACGCGCCGCGCGGCGCGGTAGGGGAACGAGACTTCTCGATAGAAACACCAGCAGGAAGGAACGGCCACAGCGACGGCAGCATTCTCGGCGCCGACTTGGCGCATCAAAGTCGAAATCGCGTCCGCCGGCGGAACCCCGCCCGGAACGGCAGGGGTATAGGCGATTTCGGCGATGCTTTCCGGGGCGCGGCCCGGCCGGAAGCGGTCCATGCGGACGGCTCGGAGCGTTCCGTCGGACAGCTCAATACCGACAATCATCGCGTACTCCTCGCTCGCATCGCACGGGGAAAATTCCGAGGAAGGGAAAGGCGACGCGACACGTTAGCGTTATACCACTTGGAGTGAAAAGCGGCAAGGGCCATGCGGGGTTTATTGCCCTCCCGCTTCGCGCTCCTGAAAGTACTGCAGGTTGCGATTTACGCTGCAATTGCGCAAGAAAACTCGCGCCGATTGAGATTCTCTCTCCGCCAAATCACTCTCAAACCGTCAGAGCCGAGCTATCGGGAATAGCCCATAATAATACTAAGCAATTATCGTTCCTTTGGCGAGTCTGCGCCGTAATTTATGTTCTAAGACGCTGTCCGAACGGTACTTCCAACCATGGCGCGGTTCGGATGCTCAGTGGACCTGCCGCGTTCTCCGGCACCCAGTTCAGGGCGATTGGTCGGCTTTCCCTACACAAGGTGCGCGTCCGCGGCTATCTGAAAATCTGCGTATTGGGCAGGGCTGATTTCAGGTACGACAACCCGGCGCGCGTCACCCGGGTTCCCTCCAGATACAGTTCCTCCAGCTCCGGCAAATCCTTCAGGAACACTAAGCCGGCATCCGTCACCTTGGTTCTCTTTAGATAGAGCACCCGCAAGCCTGTCAACTCCCCCAGGTACTCCAAACCGGCGCTTGAGATTCTGGTCTCCGTCAGGTTAAGCGTTCGCAGGCCTTTCAGCGTCGTCAGATGCGCCAGACCGTCATCCTCCACTTCGGTGTGGGTCAGATCGAGCTCCTGCAGGCCTTTCATTCCCCTCAGTTGCGCCAACCCGAAGTCCGAAACCTGAGTGGCGCCCAAGGCAAGCTTCTGGAGACTGGGCATCTCTTTCAGGTATGCCATTCCGGCGTTCGTCACCTTGGTGGACGACAAGTCGAGCTTCTGCAAGCTTTTCAGTTCCTTTATCTGCGCCCAGCCGGCGTTCGTCACAACGGTGTAGTTCAGATCGAGTTCCCGCAGACCTTTCAATTCCTTCAGGTCCGCCAATCCGACGTCCGTCACCTTGGTACCGCCCAGATCGAGGGTCTGGAGGCCCTTTATCTCCTTCAGTTGCGCCAGGCCGGCATCCGTCACCCCGGTACCGCTGAGATTGAGCTTCTGCAAGGCCGTCATGTCCTTCAGGTTCGCCAACCCGGCGTCCGTCACGCTGGTGTAAGCCAGGTCGAGGTCCCGCAGGCCTTTCAGGTCCTTGAGATTCGCCAACCCGGCGTCCGTCACCCGCGGGCCCCTCACAAGGAGCGACTGCAGGTCCTGCTTGTCTTTCAAACCGGCCAAGTCGGCATCCGTAGCGCTGAAGAGAGCCAAATCCGTGGCAGTCGCCGTCACGCTGAAACCGGCCAATACCAATGCCAGAATGCAACCCCATGCGCGCTTAACCATCTTTTTACCTCTCCCAGCCGGGATTTGCCGTACGACGGGCGGTTCACGCCCATCACGAGTTATTTCCCAAGATTATACCTTCGTCGAACGAAATGACAACAGCGGCTATTCGTCAAAGTGTGTGTTGGGCAGGGCTTTTTTCAATTCCGCCAACCCGGCGGCCGTCACCTTGGTGCCGTCCAGAAGGAGCGTCTGCAGGCCCTTCATCTGCTTCAGTTGCACCAGCCCGGCGTCCGTCACTTGGGTAGCCACCAGCTCGAGCGTCCGCAGGCCTTTCATCTCCTTCAGGTATACCAGTCCGGCATCCGTGACCTGGGTATGCCACAGAACAAGCGTCTGCAGGCCTTTCATGCCCTTGAGTTGCTCCAACCCGGCATTCGTCACCCGGGTGAACGACAAATTGAGCCACTGCAGGCCGTCCATCTTCTTCAGTTGCGCCATCCCGGCGTCGGTGACCTGGGTACCCCACAGAACGACGTCCTGCAAACCTTTCATCTTCTTCAGGTTCGCCAACCCGGCGTCCGTCACCTTAGTGCCGCCCAGGTTGAGCGTCTGGAGGCTGCTCATCTCCTTCAGTTGCGCCAGCCCGGCGTCCGTCATCCGGGTGGAGGACACGTCGAGGTACTGCAAGTCTTTCAGTTCCTTCAGGTACGCCCAGCCCGCCTCCGTCACGTACGACCCGCTCACCTTCAGCGAACGAAGTTCCTGGTTGTCCTTCAAAGCGGCCAGGTCGGCATCCGTAGCGTTCCGGAGTATCAGCGACGTTTCCGGCGCGGGTTCCGCAGCGGCTGCTCCCATTCCGAAACCGGCCAGCCACAGCGCCAGAATGCAGATCCACGTGCGCTTGCGCATCTTCCTGCCTCACTCTCATCTTGCGGGACGGCGGCGATTCCGTTTTCGCGCGATAAACGGCTTGTGACTCCGTTCCTCCGTCCGCGCCATCATGTAGAGCAGGTCGGAGAGGCGGTTGAGGTAAACCGGCACGCTGCGGTTCGGCACGGCTTTGGCGCGGCGCAGCGCGACGACGAGCCGTTCCGCACGGCGCGCGACGGTCCGGCAGACATCCAGCAGCGCGGAGGTTGCGCTCTCGCCGGGGATGAGGAAGCAGCACTCCGTGAGCTTGACTTTCCGCTCGAGCGCCGCGGTCAAGGCTTCCAGCCGCTTCACGTAAGCGTCATCCACGCGAAGCTCCAGCCGCCGCAGGTTCCGCGGCAGGGTGATCAGCTCCGAGCTCACGATGAAAATGTCTCGCTGCATCGCATGGATCGCCTGCCGGGTCTTCTTGTCGCGGATGGACGCCTTCGCCAGGCCGAGGAGCGAGTTCAGCTCATCGAGCGTGCCGACCGCGTGAATGCGCAGGTCGTCCTTCCGCACGCGTCCGCCGAAGAGCAGGTCCGTCCACCCGCCATCTCCGCGCTTGGTCGTAACGCTCATAGTCGTTTCCTCGCTAAGCGTTCGGCAGTCCCAATGATACCATAAAGTATTCGGCTTTCGGCAATCCGCCTTCGCGGAGGCTACGGCGGACAAGTCGGCAATATGGTTGACTGTTCCGCCCCGACCGAATAGCATGGAGCCGTGGATGTTCGGACGGATGGACCTCCGAGGGATTCCCTGTGCCTCCTGAAGCGGCTTTGCCCGCCTTTCTGCCCATGACGCCGGACGAGGCGAAGGAGCGCGGCTGGGACGAGCTGGATGTGATCATCGTTACCGGCGACGCCTACGTGGACCATTCCTCCTTCGCGCCGGCATGGCTGGGACGGATGCTCGAGGCGAAACGGTTCCGCGTCGGCATTCTCTCGCGGCCGCGGGCCGACCATGTCGAGGACATCGCGCGGCTCGGCAAGCCGCGGTTGTTCTTCGCGGTCGCGGCCGGCTCGGTGGACTCGATGGTCAACAATTACACGGCGCTGAAGCGGCCGCGGCGCGAGGACGACTACGCGCCCGGCGGCATCGGCGGCGGCCGGCCGAACCGCTCGGTGATCGCGTACTGCAACATGATCAGGCGCGTCTTCGGCGGGTCGGTGGGAATCCTCGCCGGCGGCATCGAAGCGTCGCTGCGCCGGTTCGCGCATTACGATTTCTGGGACGACGCCGTCCGGCGCCCGATCATCCTCGACGCGCCCGCCGACGCGATCGTGTACGGCATGGGAGAGCTGCCGCTCGAGGAGATCGCTCAGGCGATGCGCTCCCGGATGTCCCGCGACAGCGCGGACGCGACGCCTTCCGAGGCGCTTGGCGCCGTCGCCCGGGGCGTGCGCGGCGTCGTCTACCGGACCGCGGCGTCCACGCCCGCGCCGGCCGGCTATCACGCGCTGCCTTCCTTCGAAGAGGTCCGCTCCAAGCCGCACGCGCAGGTCCGCGCCTTCCAGCAGGAAATCGAGTCGCGCGAGACCGGCCTCTGCCAGGAATGCGCCGGATATCGCGTCGTGGCGAACCCGCCTGCGCGGGCGCTGACCACCGCGGAGATGGACTCGCTCTACTCGATGCGTTTCCGGCGGCAGGCGCACCCGTCGTACCGCGAGCGCGTCCCCGCGCTCGAGCAGGTGCAGTTCTCCATCACCAGCCACCGCGGCTGCTTCGGCGGCTGCGCGTTCTGCGGCATCTACACGCACCAGGGCAAGGCCGTGCAGAGCCGCTCGCGCAACTCGATCCTGCTCGAGGTGAAGCAGATCGTCCGCCACCCTGAGTTCAAAGGCACCATCCGCGACATCGGCGGGCCGTCGGCGAACATGTGGATGCTCGGCTGCAAACACGGCGCGCCGTGCGCCAAGCCGAGCTGCCTGGCCCCGCGCATGTGCCGAAACCTGAACGCGGACGGCCTGCCATATCTGGAGTTGCTCGCGGCGGCGCGAAAGATCAAGGGCGTCAAGCACCTGTTCGTGACGACCGGCGTGCGGATGGACCTGGCGCTGGCGTGCGACCCGTTCGTCGAGGCGTTCGCCGAGCACTACACCAGCGGCCACGCGAAGGTCGCGCCCGAGCACGTCGTTCCGGCCGTCCTGCAACTGATGATGAAGCCGGAGGGCGAACTGTTTGTGCGGTTCCTGGAAAAATTCCGCCGCGCCTCCGCGAAAGCCGGCAAGGAGCAGTACGTCCTGCCGTACCTCATCGCCGCGCACCCCGGTTCCAGGCTGCAGGACATGCTCGAAGTCGCGCTCTACTTGCAGCGCGAGCGCCTGCGCGTGGAGCAGTGCCAGGTCTTCATCCCGCTGCCGGGCACCGCCAGCGCGGTGATGTATGCGACGGGCATCAGCCCGTTTACCGGCGAGCGCGTCTTCGTCGAGCGCGACCCGCGCCGCCGCGAGATGCAGAAAGCCCTCGTGCTCTATCATCTGCCGGAGAGCCGCAAGCTCATCCTCGAAGCGCTGGACATCTGCGGCCGTCCCGAGTTGGCGCGATCCCTGGTCCCGCCGAAGCCGACCCGGAGGCCGCGCCGGTAATGTCAAATAATGACCTTCGGCAGCCGGCAATCGGCAATCGGCATTTTTTTGCCGTGCTGATCGCCGTCGCGATTCTCGGATATCTCGTCCTGCCCGGCTTGCGCTGGGGCCTTCCGTCCGAGGAGCGGAACGTTCTGACGTTCGGCGCGGACCGCAGCGCGTGGCGCGCGCCGCCGATCTCCGAGCGCGAAAAAGATTCGCCGTGGGTGTACTACCCGAACTACCTGAGCGGCGGGCCGAAGCGCACCGGCGCCTCGCCGCGGAGCGCGTTCAATCCGCTGCGCAGCTACCATCCCGACGAGTACGTTTTCCTCAAGAGCCTCAGCGCGATGAAACCATCGGCACTGAAACTCTTCCCCGGATTCTTCGGCTGGCCGGCGCTGCAGTTCTACGTCAGCGGCGTAGCGCTGAAAGTCTCATCGTGGTTCGGCGCGGTCACGCTCGTCCGCGACATGGACTTCTACTTCCAGCATCCGGAGCAGGCGGCGCGGCTGTACGAGGTCGGGCGGATCGTCACCTTGCTCTTTGCCGCCGGATGCATCCTCCTCATTTGGCGCGCTGCGGGAAGGCTGTTCGGCGCGGCGGGCGGGACCGCGGCGGCGCTGCTGCTCGCCGCGACGCCGCTCTTCACGATCAACGCGCGCTACTGGACCGCCGACGCGCCGATGCTGTTCTGGATTTCGCTGACGCTGCTCTTCTCGACCCACATCCTCGCGGGCGGCGGACGGCGCTGGTATGTGCTCGCCGGAATCGCCCTTGGCTTGGCCGCGGCCACGCGCTACCAGGGAGCGGCGGCTGCGTTCCTGATCGCCGCTGCTCACTGGATGCGGCCTGCCGACGCTAACGACAATTGGCGCGAAAGGACGCGTAGGTTCTTCGCTTCCAGAGACCTCTGGACCGCGGCAGCGATCTCGCTCGCGGTGTTCCTGGCGTGCAACTCGTACATCCTCGCGCGGCCGGGGCAATTCGTGCAGGAGTTCTCGGGCGAACTAAGAGGAAGCCACGGCGACTGGGCGCAGTTTGCGCTGGTTGGGAGCTTGTCCATCGCCACCGGGCTTGGGGTGATTTTCTTCTTCGCAATTTTTGCGGCCTTGCTTCTCGCGATGGTTCGGCGCGATCGGGCGATGTCGTTTGTCCTTCTCGGCTTCGGCCTGCCGGCGGTGATCCTCTTCATCGGCCGGCCGGCGATGGCGCGGTACTGGATGCCGGTCCTGCCGCTGCCGGTGCTGATGGTCGCCTGGGCGTTCGCCACGGTCCATCGGCATGGAGTGGAACGGCGCAAGCCGGGCGCGAATGTCGTTCCGCCGATCCTGCTGGTGATCGTCCTTGCCGCGACGGGCCTGCAGTCGTTCGCTTTCGCACAGCTCTACGCCGATCCGAAGTGCGACACACGCACGCGCGCGGGCGAGTGGATCGCTAAGAGTATTCCGGCCGGAACGACGATTGGCGTGCTTTCCGAGCCGTGGCAGTTCGAGCTTCCGCCGCTCGACTCGCGAAAGCTCGTCATTCGAAACCGCGGCGACTCCGCAACGCGCGGACCGGAGGAGTTCCTCGTCATGAGCGACCTGCAATTCGCTCCGGATGATAGATTGCAGCGCGAGAAGGAGTTCCTGTCAGGCTGCGTCGTCATCCAGCGGTTCGAGGCGTGGCCGGTCGGCCAGAGAATTGCCCTGCGGTACGGCCCGCAGGACATGCACTATGCAAATCCAGAAATTATGATCGCCGAGCGCATGTCGAAGGGCGGACGCTGAATGTGCGGCATCTGCGGAATCGTCGGGCTGAACGGCGCAGCCGGCTTCGGGCAGCCGGACATCGCCCGCATGTGCGATGCGCTTGCGCATCGCGGTCCCGATGACTCGGGGTTCCAGCTCAATGATTTCAAGAGCGAGAGCGGACCGGGCCGCGTCGGACTAGGGCACCGCCGGCTGAGTATCATTGACCTCGCCAAGGGGCATCAGCCGCTCTCGAACGAAGACGGCACGGTCTGGATCGTCTTCAACGGTGAGATCTACAATTTCCAGGAGCTCCGCCCGGCGCTCATCGCGCAGGGGCATCGGTTCCGCACTGACTCCGACACGGAAGTCATCGTTCACCTCTACGAGCAGAAGGGCGCGGACTGCCTTCAGGAACTTCGCGGGATGTTCGCCTTCGCGATCTGGGATTCCTCCGCGCGCAGCCTGTTTCTCGCTCGAGACCGGATCGGGAAAAAGCCGCTGTGCTACCGCGTCGAGAAGGACCGCATCCTCTTCGCGTCGGAAATCAAGTCCATCCTCCAGGCCGGCGGCGTGCCGCGCGAACTCTCGCTCGAGGCGCTGCATCATTACCTGACCTACCAATACGTGCCGCACCCGCTGACGATGTTCCAGGGCATCGCCAAGCTGCCGCCGGGGCATTACCTGACGTGGAAAGACGGCCGCGCGGAGGTGCGCGAGTACTGGCGCCCGACGTGCCGCCCGGAGCCGCTGAAGGAGGCGGAGTGCGTCGAGCGCGTCCGCGAACTGCTCACGGAATCCGTCCGGCTGCGCCTGATCAGCGACGTGCCGCTCGGCGCGTTCCTGAGCGGCGGGCTGGACTCGAGCATCGTCGTCGGGCTGATGGCGAAGCTCTCCAACGCGCCGGTGAAGACGTTCTCGATCGGCTTCGCCGAAAAACGGTATGACGAGCTGGAGTACGCGCGCGCGGTGGCGCGGCATTTCAAGACCGAGCACCAGGAATTCATCGTGCGGCCGAACGCCGTCGAGATCATCCCGAAGCTCGTCTGGCATTACGACGAGCCGTTCGCGGATTCCAGCGCGATCCCGACGTACTACGTCAGCCAGATCACGCGGCAGCACGTGAAGGTGGCGCTCACCGGCGACGCGGGCGACGAGGGCTTCGCCGGGTATCCGCGATACCGCGCAGTGAAACTGGGGCTGTGGTTCGACCGCCTGCCGGGATTCCTGCGGCGCGCGCTGGCGGGAAAATACTGGCAGCGGCTGCCGGTGTCCGTCGAGCAGAAGACAAAACGGCGCCGGCTGCGCCGCCTGTTCGAGGCGCTGGACCTGCCGCCGAAAGAGCGCTACGTGCGCTGGTGCGCAATCTTCGACGACGGGCGCAAAGCGGCGCTGTACTCGCCCGAGCTGCGCGCGGCGCTCGCGCCGGTCTCCTCCGCGAAGATCTTCGAGGAGGAATACGCGAAGGCGCCCGACGCGGACTTCCTGGCCGCGACGATGTTCGTGGATTTCATGCGTTACCTGCCCGATGACCTGCTCTTTAAGGTGGATATCGCGAGCATGGCGCATGGGCTGGAATGCCGCGCGCCGTTCCTGGACCACAAGCTGGTGGAGTTCATCGGGCGGATCCCGACGGACCTGAAGCTGCGCGGGTTCACGACGAAGTACCTGCTGCGCCGCGCGTTCGGCGAGATGCTGCCGCCGGAAATTCTGCGACGCCCGAAGATGGGGTTCGGCGTGCCGATCTCAGACTGGTTCCGGGGCGAGTTGCAGGGATACCTGCGCGAGACGCTGCTCGATCCAGCCACGCTCCGCCGCGGCTATTTCGCGCCGGAGTACGTCCGC
>JBEKCB010000024.1:0-85659 GCA_050015075.1 Candidatus Brocadiia bacterium
CGCTTCCTCAATGAAAGACGGGCCGGCAAACCTTGCTCGGAGTTCAAGGCCGCTCTCACGGCCGCTTGAGTGGAAAGAGGATATGCCCTTCACTCCAATTTACACACAAGAGTTGACACTACCAAATATGGTAGTCTCACCCAACGAAGTGAGCCGGCCTTGCTCGACCGGCTCACTCGTAACGGTGATATGAATTGTCACTTGCCGGCCACCTCTCTTTCTCGCGTGGGCAGGCCCATGGCAACCCATGCTTTCAGCCCGCCCCAGAAGTCGTACACCTCGGCATAGCCGAGAGCCTTGAATTGCTTTGCTGCGCTCATCGAGGCTGAGCATTCCGTGCTGCCGCAGTACGTCACAATCGGAACCTTCAAGTCCGGCAGCACGATCGGCGCCAAGGTGCTGACCTGGTTTTCGGGGATGTTGATTGCGCCCAGGATGTGCTCATGCATGTAGGCGCTCTTGGCGCCCACGTCTACCACGATGCCATGCCATGAGGACTTCATTTTCTCCTGGAGCGCGGCGGCCGTCAGGAACCCGATGCCGTCTTTCCGCAACTTCTCGATTGTCGCCGTTTGGGCTCGATCGGAATCCATCAGGGCTCGCTCTTGCTGCATCGTCGTCGGCTTCAATGAGCCCGCCTGCCAGTCATTGCCGGGCCGGTTCCACGAATCACCCCAGGGCGGTCTGGTGATATCAATACTTGAACCGCCGGGCGGAACCCAGATGCCGGTATGTGAATCGGCGTCATAAGCCTCCGTCGCGTCGCCAGCCCGCGAAACCGGCGTACTCAACCAGAAACCGCCGGCCAGCAGCGCCAGCCCGACAGGAATCCCGATGTACTTCGTCGTTTTGTTTCTGGAGAGCATGGCTGTTACCTCCTGGCGAATCCCCTGCGCCCGATTATCCGACCGGAGTAACGCCTTGAACCGTGCGTGCGCCGCGAACTAAGCATTGACCTGCTACGTAGAGTATATCGGGAATACATGGCTGGTCCTCCTTTTTAAGTCGCCCATTGCCCGCTACTTACGCTTACCTGAGTGTTTAACTCCTCTATCCACTAGTAAGTCTGGCCCAGTTTCGGGGCGCTGTCAAGGGAATGCAAAGATAAAGAGCCGGAAAGACGAGTTTTGCCGCAAAGAGGCGCAAGACAGACGATAGACGACGGACGATGGACGATGGATCGTTCGCGCGTATTTCCGGCCGGTCGTTGTCCATTTACTCGCGAAGGAGTTTCTTTCGCGAGGAGACACACTAAATGCCGACAGCGAAACCTTCGCGTATTCGCCGTCCATTAATAATCATTCGGCAATCGGCATTCGGCAATCGGCAATTACGTCCGCCCCTTGTCCACCTCCTCGAAGATAAAGATCTGCGGCTTTTCGACGACGCCGGCGGCCTTCATCGCTTCCTTGAGTTCCTTCGAGGCCAGGAACTTCTTCGCTTTCGCCGCGCTGGCCCACTCGAGGAACACGCAAAGATTCTTCGGCTGGCCTGCGATGTGCGAGATCCAGTATTCCTTCTCGCCGCCGGCGCGCCGCATCTCGGCGTGGGCCCGGAACACCTTGCGCCACTTCGCGTAGTCTTTAACCTTATGCCGCACAAAGACGCCGATCTTGACCATGGTCCCGCTCCTTCTCTGGCGTTCGCCGAGACTGACCGGTGCGATTCCTGGGCCCCACTTTTCGCCCCTGCCCCTGCGCGCCGGAAGAATCAGCCGCGGCGCTGTTCTCATCGAAGTTAGCGCCAGCCTGGAGGGATGTCAAGGAAATTTCGCGCCGGGATGACGCCGGGTTCGCGGCGGCGCGCCGCGCGGCCAATCGGAGCGCGTTCGGCGTCCTGAAATCCGCCGCCCGACGGTTGACAGTGCCCCGCAAGGCCGATAGAATGCGCTCTCTACACAGGATGGGCCGCAGGGAGCCCTCGGTGTGTCCCGTTTCAACCAGGAGGACAGGTTCATGCGCGTAGCTATTAACGGATTCGGGAGAATCGGCCGGCTTGTTTTCAGGGTCGGGCACTCGCGGCGCGATTTCGAGGTCGTCGCCATCAACGACCTCTGCAGCGCCGAGACGATGGCCTACCTGCTCAAGTACGATTCCACCCACGGGCGGTTCGCCGGCAAGGTGGAAGCCCGGGAGAACGCCTTGATCGTGGACGGCCGGGAAATCAAGGTTTCCAAGGAAAAGGATCCCGCCAAGCTGCCGTGGAAGGCGCTCGGCGTGGACTTCGTCGTCGAATCCACCGGCGTCTTCCGCAAGCGCGAGCAGTGCATGCTCCACGTCCAGGCCGGCGCCAAAAAAGTCCTGCTGACCGTGCCGCCCAAGGACGACGTGGACGCGATGATCGTCCTGGGCGTGAACCCGAAGGCGCTCAAGAAGGAACACATCGTCATCAGCAACGCCTCGTGCACGACGAATTGCCTCGCCCCGATGGTCCACGTGCTGCACAAGACCTTCGGCGTCGTCCGCGGGCTTATGACGACCTGCCACGCTTACACGAACGACCAGCGCATCCTGGACCTGATGCACGAGGACCCGCGCCGCGCCCGGTCGGCCGCGTTGAACATCATCCCGACGACCACCGGCGCCGCCAGCGCCATCGGCAAGATCATCCCCGAACTCAAAGGCAAGTTCGACGGCATCTCGCTCCGCGTCCCGGTCCCGGACGGCTCGATCACCGACCTCACCGCCGAACTCAAGCGCAAGGCCACCGTCCAGGAGATCAACGCCGCGTTCAAGAAGGCCGCCGAGGGCGAACTCAAAGGCATCCTCGAATACACCGAAGACCCGATCGTCTCCAGCGACATCATCGGCAACCCGCACTCCTGCGTCTTCGACGCCGATTCGACCATGTCCCTCGAGAACGACACGCTCGTGAAGATCCTCGGATGGTACGACAACGAGTGGGGTTACTCGAACCGCGTGGTGGACCTGATGGAGTTCGCCTGGAAGGTCTAGGCTTCGCACTTTCGGAATCGGAGAGGCGCCCCCATGAATCGCAAGCTGGGCCTGAACGATCTCGACGTGAAGGGCCGGCGCGTGCTGATGCGCGTGGACTTCAACGTGCCCCAGGATGACGCGGGCCACATCACCGACGACAAGCGCATCCGCGCCGCGCTGCCGAGCATCCAGGCGGTGCTCCAGAAGGGCGGATCGCTGGTCCTCATGTCCCACCTCGGCCGGCCCAAAGGCAAGCCCGACCCGAAATTCAGCCTGGCGCCGTGCGCGGCGCGGCTCTCCGAGCTGCTGAAGAAACCGGTCCGCCTCCTGCCCGATTGCATCGGCCCGGCGGTCGCCAAGGCCTGCGCCGCGCTCAAGCCCGGCGAGGTGGTGCTGCTCGAAAACCTGCGCTTCCACGCCGAAGAGCAGGAGGGCGACGCCGCCTTCGCCGCGCAGATCGCCCATCTCGGCGACCTGTACGTCAACGACGCCTTCGGCACCTGCCACCGGCCTGACGCCTCCATGGTCGCCGTCCCGCAGGCGATGGGCCAGGCCGCCGCGGGCTTCCTGGTCGAGAAGGAAATCGAGTTCCTCTCCCGCGCGCTGGAATCGCCCGAGCATCCGTACTGGGCCATCCTCGGCGGCGCCAAGGTCTCCGACAAAATCACCGTCATCAAGAAATTCCTCGACAACGTGGACGGCCTCCTCATCGGCGGCGCGATGGCCTACGCGTTCCTCAAGGCGAGCGGCAAGAACGTCGGCAAGTCCAAGCTCGAGAAGACCGAAGGCGTGGACCCGGTCGCCGTGGCGCGGCAGGTGCTCGACGACGCCGCCAGGAAGAACATCCCGATCCTGCTGCCGGTGGACCACGTCGCCGTGCGCGAGTTCAAGGAAGACGCCACCGTCATGATCGTCAAGGACGAAATCCCCGACGGACTGATGGGCGTGGACATCGGCCCGGAGACGGTGAAGCTCTACTGCAAGAAGATCGCCGGCGCGAAGATGGTCGTCTGGAACGGGCCGATGGGCGTGTTCGAGATGGACTCCTTCGCCGACGGCACGCGCGCCGTCGCCGAGGCCCTCGCGAAGAGCAAGGCGATCACCATCGTCGGCGGCGGCGACACGGCCGCCGCGGTGGAGAAGTTCGGCCTCGCCGAGAAGATGCGCCACGTCTCCACCGGAGGCGGCGCCTCGCTGGAATTCCTTGAAGGCAAGGAACTCCCCGGCCTCGCCGTCCTGACCGACGCGAAGCCGTAATGCCTCACCACGACGACACGACGGGCCCGACGCACGGCGTTGAAACGGATTGACCTTCCCGGCCGTTCGTCGTGCCGTTGTGGTAAATGACGGACGTCCATGCCGGGGGTCGGTATGCGCTGTATCATTGCCCCTTCGATTCTGGCGTGCGATCTGCGCGTCCTCGGCGATTCCGTCCGCGCGGTCGAGTTCGCCGGCGCGGACTGGCATCACGTGGACGTCATGGACGGCCACTTCGTCCCGAACCTCACCTTCGGGCCGGATATCGTCAAGGCCGTGCGGAGCGCCTCCACGCTGCCGGTGGACGCGCACCTGATGATCACCGACCCGGCCCGGTTCGCGGAGATCTTCATCCGCGCCGGCGCGAACATCATTACGTTCCACATCGAAGTCGCGCCGAACCCGCGGCCGCTGCTGCGGAAAATCCGCCGCCTCGGCGCCCGGCCCGGGCTGGTGGTCAAGCCCGGCACGCCGGTCTCGGCCGTCTTCCCGTTTCTCGACGAGGTGGACCTCGTACTCGTCATGTCCGTTGAGCCGGGCTGGACCGGCCAGAAGTTCATGCCGAAGGCGCTCCGCAAAATCCGCGAGCTGCGCGCGAAGGCCGGCCCGGCGCTGGATATCGAGGTGGACGGCGGCGTGAATGAGGAAACGCTCGTCCCGTGCGCGCAGGCGGGGGCCAACGTGATCGTCGCCGGCGCGGCCGTGTACCGCGCCGGTTCGCTCCGGGGCGCGATTCGGCGCATCCGGGCGACGCTCAAAAAGAACTATCTCTGCGTCCCGTGCGAAGGGTAGGTGATCCGCTCCCATGGCTGCCGCCATTTCCAAGAAGAAAGACATCCCCGAACAGCTCTGGATGCGCTGCCCCGGCTGCGGCGAGACGGTGTTCCGCAAGCTCGTCGAGGAGCGCCTGATGGTCTGCCCGGAGTGCCAGCATCATTACACCCTCACGGCGCGCCAGCGCATCGAGCAACTCGCCGACGCGGGCAGTTTCGAGGAGCGCTACGCCAACCTCTCTTCCGCCGACCCGCTGAAGTTCAAGGACCTGCAAAGCTACACGGACCGGCTGAAAAAGTACCAGCGCGCCACGGGGCTGAAGGACGCCGCCGTCTGCGGCACCGCGCGCATCGAGGGGCATCCGGTGGTGCTTTGCGTGATGGATTCCGGCTTCCTCATGGCGAGCATGGGATCGGTCGTCGGCGAGAAGGTCACGCGCTGCGCGGAGGACGCCATCGCGGGGCGCCTGCCGCTGATCCTCATCTGCGCCTCCGGCGGCGCGCGCATGCAGGAAGGCGTCGTGGCGCTCATGCAGATGGCCAAGACCGGCGCGGTGGTCGGCCGGCTCAACCAGGCGCGCGGGCTGTACATCACCGTCCTGACCAACCCGACCACCGGCGGCGTGATGGCCTCGTTCGCCTCGCTGGGCGACATCATCCTCGCCGAGCCGAAGGCGCTCATCGGGTTCGCCGGGCCGCGCGTCATCAAGGAGACCATCCGCGCCGAACTCCCGGCCGGCTTCCAGACCTCCGAGTTCCTGCTCGAGCGCGGTTTCATTGACCGCATCGTCCCGCGCGGCGAGCTGAAGAAGGACCTCGCGCGGCTGCTGACCAGTTGCGCCCCGACCGCGTACGGCGTTCCGCGCGCCGCCGCTCCCGGAGGCCCGGCCAAGTGACCCGGAACCTCCGCCCGCCTCCGGCATCGGCCACGGTGGATATCTGGGTGCAGCCGGGCGCCTCGCGGCAGCGGATCGTCGGCCTGCACGGCGACGCCGTCAAGGTCGCCGTCGCGGCGCCGCCGGAGAAGGGCGCGGCGAACCGGGCGCTGGAGAAGTTGCTGGCGGAGGAGTTCGGCCTTGCCGCGGGCGCGGTCACGGTCATCGCCGGCGGTGTTTCGCGCCGGAAGCGTGTGAGCCTCCAGGGCGTCAGCCCGGACCGCGTCCGGGCCTGGGTGGCACGCTGGAAAACCTAGTGCTTCCTTGCGGAAATAGGCGTCCTATTTCCGCAAGGAAGCATGGCCGCGCTAAGCCCCGTCATTTTATTGAGTTATGCGTTCCGTTGGACCGTGTTTAGTTGCGTAAATTGGTGCGCCAATTTACGCAACGAAACACTAGGGATGAAAGGGTCGCGCCGATGGGCAAGCAACGCATGGCGAGCGAGCTTCAGCAGCAGATCCAGGCGGCCGCGAACGTCATCCGCACCTTCTGCAAGCGCAAGCCCTCCGTCGGCATCATCCTCGGGACCGGCCTCGGGCGGCTGGCGGCCGACGTCAAGAGGAGCGTCGTCATTCCTTACCGCGACATACCGCATTTCCCGCGCACGACCGTGGCCACGCACGCCGGCGAACTGGTGATCGGCGAGCTGGCCGGAAAGACCGTCGCCACGCTCTCCGGCCGGTTCCACTATTACGAAGGGTACTCGATGCAGGAGATCACCCTTCCGGTGCGCGTCCTCAAGGCGATCGGCGCGAGCACGCTGGTGACCTCGGGCGCCTCCGGCGGCATGAACCCGCAGTATCGCAAGGGCGACCTGATGGTCATTGACGACCACATCAACCTGATGGGCGACAACCCGCTCATCGGGCCGAACGACGACTCGCTCGGCCCGCGCTATCCGGACCTCTGCCGGCCGTACGACCCGGCGCTGATCGAGCGCTCGCTCGACGCGGCGCTCAAGATGGGCATCCGCTGCCACACCGGCGTGTACGTCGCCGTCGCCGGCCCGAACCTGGAGACCCGCGCGGAGTACCGCTTCCTCCGCACCATCGGCGCGGATGTCGTCGGCATGTCCGTCGTCCCGGAGGTGCTCGTCGCGGTCCACTCCGGCATGCGCGTGCTCGGCCTGGCCGTCGTCACCGATATGTGCCTGCCCGATGCGCTCAAGCCCGCCGATATCGCCGAGATCGTCAAGGTCGCCAACGCCGCCGAGCGCAAAATGACCGCTCTTGTCGAACGGGTCATCGCGCAGACGTGACCGCAGGACAGAACACGGGGAAAGGCGAACGTGGAGCAGGCCGCCTTGCGACCCAGGTATCCGGTGCGCTTAAGAATCGGGCTCACGCTGGTTCTCGCCTTGCTTCTGCTGTCGCAACTGGCCGTGATTATCAGACTGAAACAGACGCTGCCTTCGGCCATGGCCGCCGAGGGCATGGCTCGTTATGAAAAGCGCTACGTCGAAGCGAGGAAACTCCTCCCGCGCTCCGGGGTGATCGGCTATCTGGGCGACCCGCCGGGCAGCGGCGGCGTGACGCAGGGCCTGTATGAACGCCGCTACCATTCGGCGGAATATATCCTGGCGCCCCTGGTCATTGCTGACTCCATCGAGCCTGATCTCATACTCGGGAACTTTTTCTTCCCCCACGCCATGGAAAAGGCGATCTTAGAGCATCACTTGATCGTGCTTTACGACTTCCGCAACGGCGTCTTCATCCTCCGCAAGGCAGGCTCATGATGCCCGGCTTGATTTTGTCGTTCGTGCTGGCGCTGCTGATGGGGATGGCGGTTGCGACGCTCCTCTGGCCGCGCCGGCGGCTGCAGGCCGACCTGCTGATGAAAGTGTCGCTGGCGACCGGCCTGGGACTGGGAGCGACTTCCTGCCTGTCATTTCTCTATCTGGTGGCGGCGCGCGGCCATCTCGACAACCTGCCCGTTGCAGAACTCGTTGTCCTCGCAGTTCTCGTGACTTGCGCGGTCCTCCGGCACTCGCCCGGGAAACCGGCCCTCGCCGGTTTGAAGGAAAGCGGACCCTTGACGCTCGCCGCGCCGGCGGCGGCCTTGGCGGTCTTCCTGATGGGCGCGGCGACGTTTGCCCTGGACTCCGCGTGCTGGCCTCATGGCGACTGGGACGCGTGGAGCGTGCAGAACCTCCATGCCCGCTTCCTCTATCGAGGCGGCGAGCAATGGGTGAACCTCTTCTCGAAGCCGCTGAGTTGGTCGTCTCTGGACTACCCGCTGCTGCTCCCGGGCTCCGTCATGCGCAGTTGGGTCTTTGCCGGCGGGGAAACTGTCCTGGGCCCCATTCTGGTCGCCTTCGTTTTTGTGGCGGGCGCATGCCTGCTCCTTTTCTCAGGCCTTGCGCTTCTGCGCGGAAAACTGCGCGGCTCCCTGGCTGTGATCGTACTGGCCGGCACCCCATTTTTCATCGGGCACGCGGCCGCGCAATATGCCGACGTGCCGCTGGCCTTCTTCTATCTGGCGACGCTGGTCCTGCTTTGCCTCGCGGACCGGGAAAGGGAAGGCGGCCGCGGACTCCTGGCGCTGGCCGGGCTGGCCTGCGGCATGGCGGCCTGGACGAAGAACGAAGGGCTGCTTTTCATGATCTGCGTCCTGCTGCCGAGAGTTTGGACTCTGATCAGGAAGTCCGGCCCGCGCACCTGCTGGAGCTGGGCGTGGCCGTTCCTCGCCGGGTTGTTGCCGGTGCTGCTGATCGTGCTGTTCTTCAAGGGCCGCTACGCTCCGCCCAACGAGATCGTCGGCCCCGCCGGCCGCGAAGGCGCCCTGCAGTGGATCCTGACGCCGTCGAGATACGCGGCCATTGGGAAATGGTTCCTCAAGCACGCCTTCACCTTCGGGCGATGGGATGAACTGCGATATCTCCCGATCACCCCTGTGCCGCTGCTGCTGGGCGCGCTGTTCCTTTTCGGGATCAGGCGGGATGGAAAAGAGTTTCAGGGCGCCCTGGCGGCCGCATGGACGCTTGGACTGACTTGGGCCGGCTACCTTTCCATTTACCTCATCACCCCGAATCCGCTGGACTGGCAACTGACCACCGCCGGCGGGCGTCTCTTGATCCAGCTCTGGCCCAGCGCTCTCTTCGTTTTCTTCATGGTTATACGCGATCCGCTTTCGGAGAGTTTGCCGTAACCTTGTTTCATCGGATGCAGTCCTCTGATCCCTGACCCGCATCAAGCTCGGTTTTACCGCGACTGGGTCGCGAAGTCCGGCCTGGTGAGTTTCCGGGTCGCCATCCGCGAGAGCGACCTGATGATCCGCGCTCACCGGGACCTGCGCCACCAGGCCTCGGACCTTACGCAGCAGGCGCGCGACGAGATCGAGGCGGAAATCCGCCGCCGCCCCGTCTTCCGCACGAGCCTGGCGCCGCTGCCGATGCCGGTCCGCGCCGGGCCGGTCGTCCGCGCCATGATCGAGTCGGGCCGCGTCTGCGATGTCGGCCCCATGGCCGCCGTCGCCGGCGCCGTCGCGCAGTTCGTCGGCGAGGGCCTGCTCCGCTGGACGCCGGAAGTGATCGTGGAGAACGGCGGCGACATCTACCTGAAAATGGGCCGCCCCGTCGAGATGGGCCTGTACGCCGGCGAGCACTCGCCTTACACCGGCGGGATCAAACTGAAGGTGAACCCCGCCGGCGGCGCGCTCGGCGTCTGCACCTCATCGGGCACGGTCGGGCACAGCCTGTCGTTCGGCCGCTCGGACGCCATCGTCTGCGTCGCCGCCGGCGCCGCCCTGGCCGACGCCGCCGCCACCGCCATCGGCAACCGCATCCTGTCGCCGGACGACGTAGAGAGAACGCTGCGCGAGGAGCAGGAGCGCGGCCTGCTCAAGGGACTGCTGATCACCATCGGCGGACGCATGGGTGCATTCGGTGAGATCGAGATCCTGCGTTAAGTGCGACATCTCGCAAGTCCGACTGGACTTTCGACATGCCGCACTTCGTCAGCCGCATCCCCGAATCGTATAAGATGTTTTATAAATTGTTTCACGTGGAACAATCAGAGTATTCCTGACATCGTGCCCGTTTCATGCCGTCACAATGATGCCGAAAACGGTCCGCAACGAGGCCGGATAGCCCGCGCTAAGCCTGCAATGATGCCCTCCATTGACGCGCCCGCGAGAGACCGCTGAAAAAGCAGATCGCCCGGCAGTGCCATTTGAAAAAACGAACCTAACCGCCGGCGCCAACTCCCAAATAAATAACGATTTGCCTCTTGACATCTGCGACATATGTAGTACACTGATTATGGTCTTAGTAGGATGAGCTGACGATGCGACTCACGCCGGCAGAATGGAAGTTGATGAACGCCGTCTGGCAGGGACATCCGGTCACCGCGCGGGGCATCGAGGGGCGTTTGCCCGGCGGTGACCGGTGGGCCTACACGACGATCAGGACGATGCTCTCTAGGCTGGTGGCCAAAGGAGCCCTGGCAGAACGCAAAGAGGGCAAGACGAGCCTCTACGAGCCGCGCCTGACGCCTCGCAAAGCGCGCCTGAGCGCGCTCGGGGCGCTGGCGACGGACGCCTTCGACGGGGCGTTCGCCGATCTCATTCATTTCCTGGTGAAAGAGGAAGAGTTGCCGCCGGGCGAGCTTCAGAAACTCATGAGCCTGCTTCAGGACAACGTCAAGAAAAAGGAGGGCAAGCGATGACGGACCACATTAATGCCCTTGCCGCTGGCTGGTGGACGTGGATGCTGCCGATGCTCTGGCAGACGGCGCTCCTGGCCGGGCTGGTCTGGGCGGCGGACCTTATCCTGAAACGCCGAGGCTGGCCGCAAGTGCGCTATGCTTTGTGGCTGCTGGTCGTGGCCCGGCTCGTGATTCCGCCGTCGTTTGCACTGCCGACGAGTCTCTCAGCGCGACTTCTCCACTCGCACGGCAGAGCCGTGGCGGCGATTCAATCGGCGGCGCTCACCCCGAGCGACTCAGTTGCGGTCATGGCGCCGATTCAAGCCACCTTGACTTTGCCGGCGCTGCCGCATGCGACGTTGTCCACCCAATCGTGGGCCATGCTTTGCGCAACCGCCGCCAGCCTTTTTTTCATGGGTTGGCTGCTCGCTCGGCTCCTGCGGCTGCGCCGGCTGGTGCGCCGCGCGGGTGAGACGCCGATTCCCGAGCGCGTCGCTGAAGCGTTCGCGCATCATGCCGTTCAATTCCACATGCGCCGGCCGCCGCGAATGGTCTTGACGACGAGCGTTCAGAGCGCAGGCGTTTGCGGCGTCTTTCAATCGGTTGTGTTATTGCCCGAATCCTATTGCGAGCTGTCAGATGAACAACTGGGACACGTATTCGCGCACGAGTTCGCGCACCTGAAACGCGGCGACCTCATCGTCAGTGCCATCCAATCGCTCCTTTACATCGTTTACTGGTTCAACCCCGCCCTATGGCTGGCGGGCCGGCGGCTGCGCGACTTGCGCGAAATCTGCTGCGACGCGGCCGTGTCGGTCCGGCTGCGCGAGCGGACGCGCGAGTACGGCCTGACTCTCTTGACCGCTGCCGCGCGTCACCGGCAGGCCAGGCTCGAGCCGGAACTGGGCCTTTTGGGCCTTTTCGAGAATCCCGCGTTCCTCCGCCGCCGGATCGAGTATCTCGCCCATCCGGCGTGGAAGCATCGCCGGTTGCGCTGGATTGCGGCGGCGGCCGCAGCCGCGCTGGTAACGCTGTTCGTCATGCCGATGGCCGCCCTGAAAGCCGAGCCGGCAACCGATGCGAACCCAACGGCAACAAGCATTACGGACATGAATGCGAAAGTCGCCCAGTTGAACCTGGAAAAGGCCACGCCCGCTGACATCATTCGCCTATTCGGCGAACCGATCTTCTACAGGAACTCGGGCCCCAAGCCCATCACGAAAGACAATCTGCCTAATTCGTACATTATGTATTACAACAACGGCTTTTCTGTGGTAATACTCAACCTCCAGGTCTGGGAACTGCACTTCAGCCAAAAAAGTGACTATGTTTTCGGCGACGGCTTGCGGGTCGGTTCGAGCCTGGAAAAGGCGCTGAAAGTGATGGACGCGCCCGACCTGACCGTTGATCTCAAAGGCCGCGACTTGCCCGGCACTCCCGATGGCGTGTTATTCAAGAATGGTTCACAAGGTGTGGGCTACTACGCTCGGCAGGAACGCGGCGTGAAAATATACTTCCGTAACGACGAAGTATACCTCCTCTACGTCACTCGCAAGTCGCAAATAAATCCGCGGCCGGCCGACCAACTAAAGATCAGGACCGTTGAGCGCACCGACTATCCTTTCGTGGATGATCCGGCGGTTCATGGCAAATGGTTGTCCGTGGACTATGTAAAGACGATCGAGGAATTTCGTCCTGGTGAAAAACAATGGCGGAATAGCTTGTTTCTCACGGAGATGAGCTTCCTGGACGACGGCAAGATGGTGGTCGCGTTCGATAAGAGCAGGCCGCCCGCTCCCGCGCCCACGTGGACCAAAGGTCTCGTCCTGTCAAAGAATGAGCATATTGCCTCCGCTTACACCATCAAGACGCTCGACGGAAAGAAATACCTCTTCTACGAATGGAAGACCTACGACGACGTCTTTGTCGCCATGAAACCGTATTATTACGTCCTGACGCAGGCCGGCGGCGGGAATTGATCCAGCGGCGAGAAAGTGTTTCTTGCCCCAGCGTTTCTGGTCAATATTCCCGCAGTATTCCGGCTACATAAATCCTGTTCCTGATTGACATGCGCAAGGCAGCGGGGTAGCTTGCCCGCATGCGAAGGTGGGGGAAAATAGGGTTTATGCTCCGGAATTCCCCCGAAGTCCTTGACAACTCCGTGTCGTCGCACCGTGGGCTATTGCGCGATGATAGATAGGCTCTGCTCCAGTCGTTCTGTTTGCCCCTATGGTCGCCCAGTACCATTGCACGCCATACACTTATACCCCTTGATTTTCCCCGTTCCATGACAGCGCCCGCACCTCTTTGGCTGCTCAGAGCGCGGCTCGCTTTTGTGCAAGAGGTCCCACTCCTTTATACGGCATTCCGAACACAAATTGCGATCGAAGGGTAATCTTGTCACACGAGCCTCCATTGGCTTACCACAACCATCACAATTCGACGGATTTCTGAATTCTTCCATTGTCGTCTCCTTGCCCACCCCTGCCGGAAACTGGGCGGAAACTGGGGACACAAGGGGCTGTTGAAAAATGCTCATTGTCATTCCCGCGAAGGCGGGAATCCAGAGCCGCGCGCGGAAAGCCTAGATTCCCGCTTGCGCGGGAATGACCGAATGGAGATGCGCGCCGGAGTTAGCGCGTCGGACGCCTTTTTCAACAGCCCCACACAATACCATTCATTCTATCCCCTTTGGTGATCCGGCGGAGTTTGTTGAGCCCGCAGCCGCGACTGCGAGGCCTTTTCTGTCCGTCGCGATCACCCATTTGACCTTCCTCGAAAGTTTAATCCATATTCGAACGTTGGATTCTACGCTCAAACTGGCTGCAGTCAGGCGGGTTATTAGAAAATAGAGCGGGGCCGCTTTTTCGCGGGCGGCAGGGCCTGGCGCGCGCCCTATCACGGCGGCAATGCCCTACCAGGGCCGCGTCCGAATTCCGCCGACGGCGAAGGCGTCGGCGGCGTGATTAATGACGGCCCAGGCGGTGTGGTCGGCCGGGTTGATGCCCCAATCTTCGAGCCGGTCGGGCGTTGAATTAAACGCGCGCAAATGGAATGCGCCATCGCCGCCGGCGAGGATTCGCGCGAAATTGCCCTGGCGCCCTTCGCCATCGGCTGACCCTGCTCATTCCGCGCTTTCCATTTCGATCATCCGCTCGCGTTCACGCAGTGCGCCTTTACGAACAGGGCGATCAGGTCCGGATCGAGTTCCTTCCCGGATCGGCGGCGCAAGCCCTCCATGGTTTCGCCGTCCATCGAGCCGGGACCTTCGGCCCGGTCCGAGATCAGCGTGTCGCAGGCATCCGCCACGGCAAGCACTCGGGCCCCCAGCGGAATGTCCTTGCCCGTCAGTCCGTCCGGGAGTCCGGCGCCGTCGTATCGCTCGCGGCAGTGGCGCAGGCATTCCGTTTCCAGGTCCAGGACGCGCAACCCGCAGGCGAGTTCCTCCGCCGCGTTCGCGGGCTCTTGCGCGGCGTCCGTCCGCCTGGAGCCGTCCTGGCGCTCTCGGGGCGGCTCCGGCCCGGCGGCCGCGCCGGCGATGACGTGGAGCAGGGCGGCGTTGTGCAGGGCCTCGAGTTCTTCCGGCCGCATCCGCGCCGCGCGGCCCAGCTCCATCGCGAAGATCGCCACGTTGGCCATGCGCCGCTGCAGCGATGGGTTGCGCCGGCACCAGGATTCCAGCAGCGGCCGCAGCGCCTCGACGTAGCGTCCCTTGGCCGGGCCGCTCAGCCGGAGCAGGTTGGAGCGCAGTTCGGCGAAGTTCTGCCCTTGCAGCACCTGGGGCTGCACGTCCGCACCCAGGAGCGCGGAGTCCCAGACGCAGACGTTGTTGCGTCCGCGCCGTTTGGCAATGAGGAGCGCGCCGTCGGCCCGGCGGCAGAGTTCCTCTTCATCCTTCATATCGTCGGCGAGCGCGGCGACGCCGGCGCAGACCGTCAGGCGCAGCGCGCCCTGGCGCGTGCGGATCTCCGTGGTCCCTACGCTTTCCCAGATGTGCTCCGCGCACCGCGCCGTTCCTTCCAGGTCCGTGCTGGGCAGCAGGAGGGCGAACTCCTCGCCGCCATATCGCGCCACCATGTCCACCGCGCGAGTGGCCCCGCTGACGATGCCGGCGAGCGACTTGAGCACCTCGTCGCCGAGCAGGTGCCCGTAGGTGTCGTTGACGGTCTTGAAGAAATCCACGTCAATCATGATGCAGCCGAGCTGCTCGCGATATCGCCGCGCGCGCGCGAACTCATACCGCAGCCGCTCGTGGAAGAACCGGTGGTTGTAGAGGCCCGTCAGGTTGTCCGTGATCGAGAGATGCTTGAGCTGGTCGAGGAACTGGCGGCGCTCGGTGACGTCGCGCACGATCCCGATCAGGCAACGAGTGCGGCCGGAGCGGTCGCGCAGGACCGAACAGGACATGTGCGAGGGAAAGACGGAGCCATCCTTGCGCCGCGCCGGCAGCTCGCCCTGCCAGGATTTCCCCGCTGCGCCCGCCGCGAGCATCCCGCGCGCCTGCTGGTCCGGCCTGTCCTCCGGGAACAGGAGTGTGAACGGCTGGCCGATCACCTCCTCCGGCCGGTACAGGAAGGTCGTCTCGACCGCCCGGTTCGCCGTGAGGATCTGGCCGTCCTCCCGCATGGTGATGATCGCCTCGGACGCGTTCTCGACGATCTGCTGCAGGATCTGCGCGCGCTGCTCCAGCTCGTGCCGCTGCAGCACCTGGTGGACCACCGCGCCGAGCGCGGCGAGGCTCTCTTCGGACTTGACGACGTAGTCATAGGCGCCCTGTTTGAAGGCTTCGGTCGCAAGGCGCTCATCGCCCTCGTCGGAGATGACGATGACCGGCACGTCGAGCCCCTGCTGAATGATCCACTGTTGAAGAGCCAGCCCGTTGGCCTCGGGCAGCGAGCAGTCGAGCACCACGCCGGCAAAGGCCTGCCGCTTCAGCCGTTCCCGGGCTTCCTGCGCCGTCCGCGCGTGATGCACGCCGAAATTTTTCCTGAGCGCGTGCTTAACGATCAGCGCGTCCGTCGCGCTCCCCTCAACCAGCAGAATCGCTTGTTCCATCTTTATGCCCTCTCGGCAGTGCGAGGGTCATATCGGGCGTCCCGTCCGGCCCCTGCATGAACCAGGTGAGCATCCGAGTTGAGGCCGCCACGGAGATCGCCGCCTTTTGCCTGCGACGGTCGCCCGACGCGGCCGGGCTCCGCTCGACAACGATTGCGCCCAGTCGTTCCCGCGAAATCTCCGGTCTCAGTCACTGTCGTCTACCCTCGCCCATTTCGAAATCATCTCTCGCTGGGGCGGAATCTTCATTTCAGCAAGCTGCAAAGCCAGTGCCGCTGCATGAGCGCGAACCTAATTAATAAATACGAGCATAACCGCAATATTGATGGAAACTTGCGACGGCGGTTTCAATTTGAGCCCCGCAACCCGCAATGCTTCTTGGAGCGACATCGTAGCAGAAAGAAACAGTTACTGATCGAGCTTCGCGGAATATGGCTGCGCGTGCCGCCCGGCCGCGATGGCGCCGCTTGCCCGTGGAACGCAATGAAGAATATGCTATAGTGTTCGGGCCGGCCGAGAAGTTCCGCCGCACAATGGAGGACGTTCCAGTGAAAACGGACTGCCGGTTTCGAGCCTTTGAGCATGTGCGCTTGAAGCGGGAGTTCGACCGCGTTTTTCAGGAAGGGCGCGCTTTTGAGCTTCGCGAGATAAGCGTCCGCGCCCTGCCGAATGGACTCGGCCACGCGCGGTTGGGATTATGCGTCGGCAAACGGCATGGGAACGCGGTCCGGCGGAACCGCATCAAGCGGCTCCTTCGCGAGGCTTACCGCCTCAACCGCCATGGGCTGACCGTCCCGTGCGACCTGGTCATCGTGCCGCGGACGACTTGGCGGAACCTGACGCTGGCCGAGATCGAGCCGGTATTCAGAGAGGCCTTGAGCAGAATTGGAAAGGTCTTCGCCCCTCGGTAGCATGTTGATCGCCCTGGTGCGGGGCTATCAGAAGGGTCTCTCGCCGCTGCTGGGACCCCGCTGCCGGTTCTATCCCTCGTGCTCGCAGTACATGATTGAGGCGATTCGGACGCGGGGCGCGATTCGAGGCGTGTTGAAGGGAATTTGGCGGCTCCTGCGCTGCAACCCGTTCAGTCCCGGCGGCTATGACCCGGTCGAGAAGAAGGGCTGACCCGTCCTTGCGCCGGTCCCGACGGCCCCAGCCGTCTACTCCGGTTCCGCGGGCGGGTGCTCTTTGGGCTTCCTCTTCGGGGCTTGCGCGTCGTGCTGAGGCAGTCCGCCCAGCGGATCCGAGATACCCAGGTGAATAGTTCCGGGTCCTTCGGGTGACGGCCGTGCGTAGTGGAGGAACGCTTTCAAGCACTCCTTCCCAAAGCGATCGGAACGCATCTTCTTCCCCCTAGAGCACTTCGCGGTTCGTCAATCGCCCATCGGCTAGACTTCGTATCCCTCGGGCAGCCAGCAGGTTCTTCGGGAATTGGGCTCATAGAGCATATAAAAGCGGAAATAGCGCCACGGACGAAGATACCCGTGTCGGTCGTACTCGGTCGGTTCCTCGGCGACGACGCCGAGAATCACTTCGTTCTGCGCCACTTCATCAGGCTTCTTCATCCCGGTCTCCTTGACGCCTCGTTGTCCTGCGACCTCCAGTTCAGCAAAGCGCATGCCCAACGGCGCATCTCCGCGGCATTGCGGAGCGCCGCCGCATTAACTATCGTGGGACAAGGATTTCTGATTAGCGCAAAATCGCAGGTTTATGCGATTCTGGCAGGCGGGATGCGTGGAAACGACGCATTATCGGACTTGGCTGTATAGTAAAAATACATCGAGGTATGGCGAAACTGCTACGGAACTCGCCTCAGAGCGTCTGAATCGCCTGCGCCGTCACCGCATCGAACCGCCCCTCGCCGCCGAGCGTCGCCAGCCCGAACCCGCCGGACTTCCGCCCCTCGGTCGCGCAGCTCAGCACCCACTCATCGTCCAGGTAGACATCGGCGAATCCGCCCTCCACCCAGAGCGACACGCGGTGCTCCTCGCCGGTCGCCAGCCGGCAGGGCGCGCGCGCCAGCAGCCGCCCGCTCACCCCGCGGCGCAGCAGCACCGCCCGCGCCGCGAAATCGAGCCACAGCGTCACGTTGTCCGACCCGGTCATCGTCGTCCGGAACAGCACCCCCAGCGCCTTCGCGCCCAGGCTGCGGACCTTCAGCGTCAGCCGGAAATCCGTCCCGTAGCGCGGCAGCACCCGCGCGAGAATCTCACCGCTGCTGAGCGCCATCTCCGTCTGGAACAGCGTGCGCCCCAGCAGCCCCAGCAGCCCGTCGTAGAACCGCACGAACGGCCGCCCGTCGGCGTGGAATTCCAGCAGACCCGGCCTCGACACCGCCGCGCCGCCGGGCCGCGCCGGCTCCGCGCGGCCGAAGAACACCAGGCGCCGCTCGCCCACCCGCACCGCGTGCACCGCCGTCCGCGCATCCCGCGCCACCAGGTCCGGCTCCAGGCGCTCGTACGGCCCTTCCAGGTGCGGCGCGATCGCGAACCGCAGCCCCAGCAGCCCGCCCAGCTCCGGCGTCGCGTAGAAAAGCACGTGGCGTCCGCCGTCGCTGAAAATGCTCGGCGCGACCATATCGCTGAACAGGTTCGGCGCGAAGATCGGCGGCTCGGTGCTCCAGGTCCGAAGGTCGGGCGAAGTCGCCGACCCGACGCAGCCGCGCCGCTCGGGATCGCGGCCGCTCTTGCGGTGCGCGGAAAAGAACGCGCGGTACACCGCCTGCGCCTCATCGTGGAGAATCGTCATCTCCTCCGGCGCGGGCAGCCGTTCGTACCACGGCTCGTCGGAGAACTGCGGCCGGAACCGCTCGTTCAGCGACAGCCGCCGGTCGCCGGCGGCCACGCCCAGCATGCGGCCTTCCGGGTCGGCGCAGAGCAACTGCCCCTCGCCGGACCGCTCGGCCGAGCAGATCGGGCGGAGCGGCCCCGCGTCGCCGGCCGGCGCGCTGGCCGTCTCCCATCGCACCCCGTCGGCCGAGGTTTCCCACGCCAGCCCATCCCTGGCCGCGCGGAAAATCGCCACGCCCTTCCCGTGCGCGGTGATCGCGATCGGCACGTCCGCCCGAGGCAACTCCGGCATAACTACCCGCCCAAACATAAGACAGCGTTTCGTGTCCGCCAATTCATCCATTGTCGCGCAATGCTCCGCCGGCGTCAAACGGCGGGCTCGTAGTGTGCCCGTCCCATCCTTCGTAGCCAACAAGGCTACTACAGACGGCGAAGAAGGAAGGGCATAGAATGGCAAACGGAACGACTGACCCCGTCAGAAAGACATTACTCCCCGGGCCTTGACCGCGCTATTCCCAGTGGATAGATGCCGCTTAGGCAATTTGCATATCGCCCGAGGGGGTTTCGCGGACGAAGGGAATAGGCCGTCTTTCCCTGGTTCGCCCCATCACGGTATCAGACTGAGAAAACGTAGTCCATTTCAAACAAGCAGCCTTTGCTCCTCGGCAAGAAGTTCCGTGATTGGCGTCTGACAATCTTGGAACGGGTCGGCTGGCGAATTACGCGAACCCTCGAGAATGTCGCTCTTATGGACGCCGTCAATCCTCGCGTTATCTCGACATCCTCTAGGCCAATAGCGCCCAGGCGGACAACGATTTTTGCGTGATTCGCGAGCAAGGGCGCTATTCCGATCCACGATTCTTTGAGGAACTGCCAGTAATTGTAAACGCCTTCGTGACGATCATCCTTCGATACCTGTCCGTAAGTAGGCCGGGGTTCGCCACCGAGGAACCAAAGTCGGAGCCATTGATCCTCTTCGTACCGGGTTACATTAAGATATGGCGGGGAGGTGACGACGAGGGCAACCTTGTGGCGCAATTCTTTGAAGCGTCTTGAAACTTGGCGAGCGTCCACCAGTGCGACCTTTCCTCGGGGGCATTCCGGGAGGTCCTGCAGCCGATGTTCGGCCTTTTCCCTGAGCATGTCGAAGACCTTGCGTTTCTTCGGGAAAAGGCCATTGGCGCGCCAGTAGCGCGTAGAGTAATCCGGTTTAAGGCAGATGGTGCGCGGCATCTGGTTACTGAAGTATGCGCTGGAACGATCCATCTCGCCATGCAAAGACCCAAGGATAAGAGCTGCGATAAACCGGTCAGCGCAGGTGCGCCGCCAGGCTAAAGCCGATCGCAAAAACAGCAGTTCACGAAGCGTGGTCGGGTAGAACGCTCGGCGGAAAAAAGGAGGAAGATTCGATCGGGTCTGCTCCAAGCGCTCATGCGGAACCTGTACATATACTTCTTGGAGCCCATCTATCCTCAGCTGCACCGCATCAAGTGTTGGGCGTTCAGCTTTCGCACGTGACACACAGTAGGCGACGGGGTTCACATCAGAGCCCGCCGCGTTCCTTCCGGCGAGTAGAGACTCAAGGACCGTTGTCCCGCGCCCGCAGAAAGGGTCGAAAACCCAGTCGTCCCGCTCGGAATACGACTCGACCTGTTCCCGGACGAAACTCTCCGGGAACATGGCGAAGTAGGGGCAGATGGCGTGGAGGGGTAGTCTTCGAGCAGTCATGCTCGAACCCTCTTCAGAACCTGCCGACACCATTGCAGACACAGTTTCTTGGTACGCGCAACGAATTCGCCACTTGGCACACAGTGGGCGATCCGACAGCGGTCGAAAAACAGTTTGGCGGACACGGCTCGATCTGCGAACATCTCTGGCGAAAGGCGATAAGGTATGAAGAAAGACTTGACGACCGGGCTTCTGTCGCCGCCAAGCCACAGTGTGCAGAAGTCATTCGGTTGGAGTTCATTAATTTTGCTGTTCCAACCGGCCCCCGATGCGCAGTGTCCGAAAAGGATAATCTTGCCAATCTGCTCATCCGGGAAGTGCTTCCAGGCAATAAGATCAAGGCCGCCATCCTGCCTGTGAAGCGTCTTGCCAGTAACCGGCGTCCATTCCTTGACCTTGCCGCAAACAATGGTCAGGGCTTCACGGAACCCACTGGGTAATTCCTTCCGGGGGGAACCGAATCGGACCACTTCACCGCCTATGTAGTTCCGCGCGGCGAGGCAGGACAACTCTTCGAACATCCTCTCGTGATCGAGACCTTTGATGTTCTTTGTTTTTTCGCCACAATAGGAAAGAAGCAGGCAGAAGATATAGGGCGTGTAGTCCCCCCAGTCGTCTCGTGTTCTCAGCAGCGTTCCAGAGAAGGTGAAAGGATAGTTCCCTGGTGTGGCGGCGACGCGTCTGTGCAGTTCCGTCATGCATTCCGTACAGATGCCGTCGAAACCGTCAACGCCGAGTCTGTTCAGTTCACGTTGAAGGTCTCCGTGGCTGGCGTTTCCGTCGTCCGTTGTCAGAGCTAAGACCTCAAGCCAGTCCGCAAGGATGATGGGGTCGGTGACGTCAGAGGGTAGAGGGATGTTCGATGCCATGATTCACTCTTTTGCCTTCCGGCGCATTTCGTCGGCAATGCTACGAGCTAGGTCAAGGAGCCCGTCCATTACACGAAGCATGTCACCCTCACCTTTGTAGCCGGTTGTGACGGTGGCCTTTGCCTCCTGCAGGGCATCCTTCGCTCTGACTAGGGCCTCCTGAAAACGCCGGTCGTCACCAAGACTAATCTCATACGCTCGCTGCAAACTTATACCAGAACGAAGAGCATAGACGGCTTGTTTGTTTCCGAGAACGTGGCGGAGCCAATTCAGATGTGGGTTCTGTCGTTCCACCACGGGCGACTTTCCATCGGACTTACTGCCGAATAGCCAGACCATGAGTTCCCGAAGCTGGGGCAGGTGAGACTTCGGGACTGGGTTATCCCTCAGGGGCTTTTCTGGGTCAATGCCCAGGAATTCTTGGTACTCCTTTTGATCAGCCGCCGTATAGAGGTGAGAGAAAAAGAAACGATTTGCAATTCGGTCTTCCCGCTTGAAGTTGGTCATTTCCTCGGCCTGCTCCAGCAACACGAATCCACGGTAGATACGTGCAACTGTGCTATGCTGGTCGCCGATCCTTCGCGCTATCTCATCTAGGCTTATGCCATAGTTGCGGCGGACACTGGCTATGTAAGCAGCTTTGCTGAAGGAGTCCCATTCCTTAGGACCGTTGACATGCCGAAAGCCGAAATATTCCCATAGAGCCTTCTTGTTCGGGTAGACCGATACGGGCAGTTGAGCCAGTGCCCTGCGTTGCGCCTCGGTCAGCGTCGGCAGGTCTGTCGCTTTGACAAGGCGGCGGAGCGCCGCATCCCGCAGCAACCTGACGGCAGCCAGCCGGCGGTTGCCTTCAACAACGACGAATTTTCCCTTCTGATCCGGTCTGCCCGTGTCACCGGGTACGATGAAGAGGGGCTCCTCTTCGAAGTACCCGTTGGCCGCGATTGAGAGCGCCACCTCACTGACAGCCATTTCATCCCAAAGGACCTGAACAAGTTCGTCTTGCGTCTTGGTCTCGCCCATGGCGACAAGTCTCGGGTTTCCGTCATCCAGTAGAAGCGCGTCAACATCCTTGACCTCGATTCCCAGCGGCTTCAATCGTGCCATAAAAACTCCTCTCTGCGTATATTCCACGGTGAATTCTACGGAACAACGGGGTCGAATGCAACATCTCGCCGAGTTCCCCTGGAACGCACCCGGCGTCATTTTGCACTCCGCACTCGTCGGGTTCCTCCTCCGCTTCCCGCATTCGGCGCTCCTGCCTTCATTGAAGCTGCGGCGAACGGGTCGGTAATTACGGATTCGGAATTTTTGAAAAATTCTCTTGACACGCAGCGTTTACTGTGGTAGATTTACCACGGTGTGTGTAACGGGTCTTTGATGGGAGGCCGCTCATGGCAAGCGTTCGACTCGGACGTGTGCAGCATCAAATCATGAAGGTGCTCTGGAAGCGAAAGCGGGCCACCGCGCGGGAGATCACCGAGGCGCTCGCGGGGCAGGGCGCGCCGGTCCACTCCACCGTCCAGACCCTGCTGCGGAAACTCGAGGCGAAGGGCGCGGTCGGCCACCAGGTCAATGACCGCACGTTCATCTTCTTCCCGCTGGTGACGGAGACGGATGCAGCGCGCTTCGCGCTGCGCGACGTGATCGGGCGCGTGTTCAACGGCTCGCCTTCCGGCATGGTCGCTTACCTGGTGAAGCACGAGAAGCTCACGCGCAAGGAACTCGATGAGATTAAGAAGGTGATCGAGGAGGCCAAGCCATGAACCTGGATCCGACAGGGGCAAGCGGATTCCTCTGCGCGCAAGGGGCGCGATTTCTTCTTCACTCCAGCATCCTTATCGCGGCGGCGCTGCTGCTGGCAAGGCTGTTCGGCAGGAGCGGCCTGGCGCGGAGCGCCATCTATCGCGCCGCGCTGCTCGCGGTGATCCTCGCGCCGGTCGTATCGTTATCCATAGAGCGGGCCGGGCTGTCCTGCGCCGTCCGGTTGCCGGCGGCGCCGCTGGCGGCCGTTATGCCGCCGCCGTCGGAGCCCGCGCCGATGGATGCCTCGTCTGACGCGGCTCGCGTCGGAGCGGTCCCTGGCGCGCCGGCGCGCCTGCCCGTCGCGCCGCCGATGAAGGCAGCGAGCGCGATGCCGAAACCGGCGACGATCATCGCCGCGCTCTGGGCGGCGGGCGCCGGGCTGCTCGCGGCGTGGTTGCTGATTTCGCACGTCGCGCTCTGGAGAACGCGCCGCCGGAGCGTGCCGGTCAAAGATTCCTCCACTCTCGCCAGGCTGAGGAGTTTCTGCGAACGGCTGCGAGTGCGCGCGCCGGGGCTGCGGACCAGCCCCGACATCGGCGGGCCGATCCTCACCGGCGCACTGCGGCCGGTCGTCATCATTCCTCAAGCCCAGGAAGACGATTTGCTCCACGGCGCGCTGGATCGAGTGCTCATGCACGAACTGGCGCACCAGGCGCGGCGGGATTGTCTGTGGAACTTCCTCGCGCGGGCCGTCCGCGCGGCGGGTTTCTTCCAGCCGCTGCTGTGGGTGCTGGCCCGGCGGCTGGAGGATGCCGGCGAAGACGCGGCCGACGACCGGGTGCTGGCGCTGGGCGCCGACGCGAAGGCTTATGCGAGCGACCTGGCCGCAGCGGCAGAGAGGCTTTTGCTCCGGCGGCCGGAATCCGCCGCCGGGCTCGGCGTCATCCGATTCCGCTCGTCCCTGGGCCGCCGCGTGACGCACGTCCTGGACACGTCGAGACATTGGGTTTCGTCTCTTTCCTGGAAAGCGATTGCCATGATCTGCACATTGACCGCGCTCGCCACTGTCCTGACCGCAGCACTCAGTTTTGCCGGGCCCGCGACTGACGCGGCCGCGCCGGCCGTAGGACCCGGGGCCGGAACGTCCTTGATTCTGTACTTCGCGACGGATGATGACGTGGCCGCTTTGAAGGACAGGCAAGACGTGCAGGAACTCGATTTTTATTGGAACCGTTTGTCGGTCCCCGGGATAACATATCTGACGAAAATGAAAGGTCTGCAGAAGCTCCACTTTGTAGGCAACGATTTGAGGGAAGCCGAGTTGAAGCAGTTGAGCAAAATGCAAGGCTTACGGGAACTCGGATTGGGGTGCAGATGGTTGACGGACACCGGGTTGGAGTACGTGAGCAAAATGCAAGGCTTGCGGGAACTCGATCTAGATGACAAGAGCGTGACGGACGCCGTTTTGGCCGTCCTGAAAGAGATGAAGGGCCTGCACGTCCTCGGTCTTAAGTTCGCCAATGTGACGGACGCCGGGTTGGTGTACCTCAAGCAGATGCCAGCCTTGCAGAAGCTCGATCTGACCGGCACGCCGATCACGGACGCCGGGCTGGAACATCTGAAAGAGATGCAAAGCTTGGAAGCGCTCGATCTCGGTGGCACGAAAGTTACGGATGCGGGGTTGGCGGAACTTGTGCAGTTGAAAAACCTGAAAACGCTCAAACTCACGGTCAGGACAATTGGTGACGCGGGCATGGCGACCTTGAGGCAGATCAGGTCCCTGCGGAACCTCGATCTGTTTGCCACTCAGGTGACGGATTCGGGGTTGGAGCAACTGAAGGAGATGAAAGACTTGCGGTCACTTAATCTCATGGGCACGAAGGTGACGGACGCCGGCTTGCAGTATCTGATGCAGATGAAAGGTCTGCAGACGCTGTCGCTTACTCAAACAAAGGTGACTGACGCTGGGTTGGCGTATCTCAAGGAGTTGACGAGCCTGCAACAGCTCGATCTCACCGGGTTGAAGGTCACGGACATCGGCTTGGCGAACCTCAAGGATATGAAAGACATGCGGGACCTTAAGCTGGGTTCGACCCAGGTGACGGACGCCGGGTTGGTGAACCTGAAGGAGATGAAAGAGATGCGTGATCTCGACCTGGATGGTCTTACCCAGGTGACGGGCGCCGGGCTGGCGAACCTGGAGGAGATGACACTCCTGCAGTCCCTCCAACTTGATAACACTCATGTGGCAGACGCCGGGTTGGAGCACCTGAAGCATATGAAGAAGCTGCAATCGCTCTCGCTCAGTGGCACAAAGGTGACGGACGCCGGCTTGGTGAACTTGAAGGAAATGGACAGCCTGTGGCAGCTCGAATTGGCGGACACCCAGGTGACGGGCGCTGGGTTGGCGGACCTGAAGGAGATGAAGAGTTTGCAATCGCTCAATCTCGTCGGCACCCAGGTGACGGATGTCGGGTTGGCGAGCTTGAAGGATATCAAAGGCCTGAAGTGGCTCATGCTGTCGGGCACGAAGGTGACGGACGGCGCGTTAGCTTATCTGAAGGATATGAAAGGCCTGGAGTATATCGGTTTGGCTAACACCCAGGTAACCGCCGCCGGCTTGCTGGACCTGAGCCAAGCGCTGCCCAATACGCAAATAGATATAGGCATACATCAGAGAGAACCGTAGCCCGGCGTTGGCAAGGAAGGACAACGCGTAAACGTCCTCGCGCCCGACGAAACCACGCGCAAGGACGGGAACATGGTTTGACCGGTCAACAGCTTGTTCACCGGGCGCGCTGATGGGGGCATCGGCACGCCCGGTGCGGGTGGCCGCTGCCTTCAGCTTCTCATCCCACACTCCCGCCTTCGCTAAAGCTACGGCGGGCAAGCCGCGCTCATCGGTTCATCTTCCGCTTTCCGCATTCGCCAATCGGCATTCGGCAATTACGTCGGTTGCCTTCAGCCGCCCGACAGGCCATAATACTCGGGGCGCAATTCTTAAGGAGCCTTGATGAGCGAGCAACCTTCGTCCGCCGGGTTCGCGGAAGAGTTCCTGGCGCTGGCCCGCGAGCGCGAGTTCGATAAGCTGGAAGCGGCCTGGATGCAGCGCCTGGAGCGGCTCGGCGCCGGCGATGCGCCGGAGCTTTTCGCCGTGGCCGAGTACCTGGTCCGCAAGAAACACTCCGACCAGGCGGCGCTGCTGCTCTGGTCGCTGGTGGCCGCGGTCGCCGAGAAGGGCGACCTGCGCGAGGCGCTTCACGTGGCGGGCCGCGCGGCGGCGATCGCGCCCGATGCGCCGGCGCTCCGCGAGGAATTGATCTCGCTCTACAAGCGGTCCGCGCCCGACGTGCCGGAGTTCGACGCGATCATCGAGGCCGCGGGCCTGCGGACCGGGAATGTCGCCGAGGCGGTCCACTGCGTCGAGGAATGCCTGAAACTCCGGCCGGGGACGTTCGTGATCCACGTCCGGTCGCGGCGCATCGGCCGCGTGATCGAGTTTCAGCGCGACGGGTTCGCGGTCGAGTCGGAAAAGACCGTCCAGGTCCTGCCGCCGGCGCAGGTGCTTTCGCAGTGGGAGCAGGTGGACGCGGCGGATTTCCGCGCGATGGCGGCGTTCGATCCGGAGGGGCTGCGCCGGTTGGCGGCCGAGGACCCGGCGCGGCTGGTGGAGCGGGCGCTGCGGGTGTGCGGCGGGCGGGCGGACTTCAAGCAGCTCAAGGCGATGCTGATCCCGGGCGTGATCCCGGCCGAAGGCTGGAGCGCGTGGTGGAACTCGGTGCGGGTGGGCCTCAAGCGCAACCCGCTGATCGAGGTCTCCGAGGGGACTCAGCCGCAGTTCGCGCTGCGGGCGGCGGAGGTCGGCTACGCGGACCGGCTGCGGGCCGCGTTCGCGCAGGCGGACCTGTTCGCGCGGGTGAAGATGGTCCTGGCTTACCTGGCCGAGGTCGAGGCTGGCCACGAGGGCGATCCGGCGCTGGCGGCGGAATGGGGCGGCGAGCTGCTGCGCGCGGGGCGCGAGGCGGCGGACGCCACCTCGGCGCTGGCGGCGCTCGCGGCGGCGGAGGAGGTTCGCGCGCGCTACGGCCAGGCGCCCGACCCCCGGCCCGACCTGGCGCGCATTGCCGCCGGCGTGGAGCCGGTGGCGCTGATCCAGAACGCGCCTTCGGAGGAGATCGCGCGCGCTGTGCTGGAATCGCTCAAGGACGCCTGCCCGGACCGCTTTCCCGATCTCATCGCGGCCGCGTTTCCGGCCGCCTCGCTGCGCCTGTGCGACTGGATCAACCGCGAGCTGACGCGCGCCGGGCGACTTGAGTTGCTCGCGGCGGCCTGCGAGAAGACGGCGGCGACGCCGGATCAGTATCCGGAGGCGTTCGGCTGGGTCTGGCGATGGCTCCTGTCGTCGGAGGAATCCGCGCCGGGGCGGCTGGACCGCGTTTCCGCCACCGTGTCGCTGCTGGAGCTGATGAACCGCCTGCCGCGCGTGCCGCGGCAGGAAGGCAAGCGGGCCGAGTCGCGCGAGATCCTCGGCAAGCTGCGCAGCCTGATCCAGGGCGGCGATTGCCGGCTGGCGCGGGCGGTGATCGGCGGGACCGATACTGCGGCCGCGCGCCGGCTGCACGAGGTGATCGTCTCGAATGAAGGCCTCCCGGGCGAGACGCGGCTGGACCTGCTCAACGCGCTGCGCGAGCGGCATCCGGAGGAGTTCGCGGAGAAGAGGAATCTCTGGGAAGACGGCTGGGTTTATTCCAGCGCCGCGGGGCTCGCGCGACGCGAGGCGGAGATGGAGAAGCTGGTCAACGTGGAGCTGCTGCGGAACTCGCAGGAAATCGGCAAGGCCGCCTCGCGCGGCGACCTGAGCGAGAACTCGGAGTTCACCGCAGCCCTCGAAGAGCGCGACCGGCTGACCGAGCGCGCCAACAGCATGCGCGACGAACTCCGGCACGCGCGCACGCTGGACCCGGCCGCGGTCTCCGGCCTGGAGGTCAACGTCGGCACCACCGTGCACCTGCGCAACGTGACCACCGGGCGGGAGCGCAGCGCGACGTTCCTCGGCCCGTGGGACGCCGACCTGCCGCGGCACATCTATTCCTATCTCGCCCCGCTGAGCGGCCGGTTCATGGGCAAGAAGAAAGGCGAACACGTCCGCGCCTCGTTCGACGAGGGCGAGGCGGAGTACGAAATCGTGTCGATCGAGAAAGCCGTATGAGCAGCATTGACACCGGCGGCGCGGCGGCATAGAATAAATGTACTGCATTTCTTGGACGTTCTGAGGGTCCCCCATGCAAGTCACGTGCAGTTGCGGCAAAGTACTTAACGTGCCCGATAAGCTCGCCGGCAAGAGCGCCCGCTGTCCCGCCTGCAAGAAGATTTTCCAGATGCCCGGCGCAGCGCCGGCGGGCCCGTTGCCTTCGAGGATAACGGTGACGTGCTCGTGCGGGAAAAAACTGGCCGCGCCGGCCACCGCGGCCGGCAAGAAGGTGCTCTGTCCGAAGTGCAACCAGGAAATCACCGTGCCCGCCCCGGCGAGGAAGCCGTCGTCGCCGGTGATCAAGCCCATGCCGCCCCCGGCGTCGTACGCGTCGGCGCCGGCCGCGCCGCAGAAACCCGCCGCGGCTCCGAAGGAAGACCTGTCCTTCGCTATCGAGGCGCCGCCTCCGGACCCGGTCATGCAGGAGCCGGTGGTCGCGGATGCGCCGAGCGGCCATGCGGAGAGGGCGGAATACGGCCTCGGCAATCCCAAGTGCCCAAGCTGCAAGGCGGACATGCCGCACGGCGCGCAGTTCTGCGTCGAGTGCGGCACGGCCCTCGCGACCGGCACGAAAGTCAAGAGCGCGGCGCCGGCATCAAAGACGAAAAAGAAATTTGAGATGGACGACGAGACCCGGAAAAAGCTCATCTACGGCGCCATTGCGCTGGTCGTGATCGGCCTGTTGATCTGGTGGGTCAACAAGCCGCACGGACTGACCGAGGAGGAGATGCGGGCGGCGGCCCGCTCTTCGGATCGGGCGCCGGCGGGAAAGCCCAAAGCGAACCCGATTTCGGAATGAGCGCCGTCGCCGGCCGTCGTTCCGAGTCCGCAGATTACTCGTGCAATTCGACCACGTCCTTGTCCTGCAGGAGGTGGTCGCGCTTCACGTAGATGCCCTCGTACTTCCCGCTGCCCCAGATGCGCGCCGACTTGAGGGTCTGCTCGAACTCCCGGTGCACGCTGATCGCGAGCTGGAGGACGGTGCTCCCGGCCGGCAGCGTGTAGGGCGCGGCGAGGTCGGCCTTCTTGCCCGGCTCCTTGGTGTAGACGCGGATCAGCCGCAGGAAATCGAAGAGCCGCGCCGGCAGCGCCTGGAGCCCTTCGCCCATCGCGCCGGAGACCGGCCAGATCTCGAACCGGCCCGAGTAGAACTCGCGCAGCACCTCGAGCCGGTCCGTCGCGCCGGGCAGGTCCATCTTGTTGGCGACGATGGCGGTGCGCCGGAACGTGCGGAGGTCTTCGTCAGCACCAGCGGGCGCCTCGCCGACGATGCAGACTTTCACCGCCTCCAGCCGGCGGATGACGACCTCCAGCGCGTCGAGCAGCCCCTCGTCGCCGAGGTCCGCGACGAGCAGCGCGGCATCGGCCCGGCGGACGAGGTCGGGCAGCCAGACCTCGAAATAATCCTCCGTCACGGCGGGCGTGTCCACCAGTTGGATCTGGACGTCCTCGAAGCGCGCCATGCCCGGCTGCGGGACCTGCGTGGTGAAAGGGTATTCGGCCACCACGACGGTGGCGTTCGTGAGCGACTTGAGCAACTGCGACTTGCCGGCGTTCGGCGGGCCGAGCAGGATCACCTGGCCGGCGCCGCCTTTCTCGATCTTGTAGACCGGCGCGGCGCGCTTGCCGGCGGCGTGGCCTTCCACCTGCTCCCGGCGCAGTTGCGCCAGCCGGTGCTTCAGGTCCGCCTGCATGTGGTCGGTGCCCTTGTGCTTCGGGATCAGGGCGAGCATGTTCTCCATGCAGGCGATCTTTTCCTCGATCGTCCTGGCGGCCTTGAACTCCTTCTCGGCCTTGATGTATTGCGGCGTGAGATTTGCGGGCATGGCCTCGGGTCCCGGGTCGAGCGCGGTTTCGCCGGTTATTCTACAAGAAACCGCGCGCCATGCAAGCCGGATGAAAGCGCGAAGGCAGGGGAAACTTTTCGATTTGCAATCTTCAGCCGGAAATGTTACGATTTTTCCTAATGTGAACTAATGGAAAGAGGAGGCCGGCGACTGCAAGGTTAAGCCATAGAGCGCAGGGAAAGGTTCGGGGTCCGCGGGATGAAGGTGGAAGAAGTGGCAAAGAAGCAGACGACGATCGAGGAGTACCGGCGGCACGACTTGGACACCGGCTCGGCCGAGGTCCAGGTGGCGCTGATCACGGCGCGCATTGAGCACCTCATGGAGCATCTCAAGTCGCACAAGAAGGACCATGCCTCGCGTCGGGGGCTGCTCAAGATGGTGGGGCACAGGGCGCATTTGCTCAAGCACCTTTCGGCGGCGTCGCCCGACCGGTATCAGGCCGTCATCGAGCGGCTGGGGCTGCGGCGCTAACGTCCGCGCCCGCCCGCGCACATTCGGGTCTTTACCGTTTCCCCGCAGGATTTCCCGACGCTCCCGCTCCATTTCCGTGGCTCAGGTTGCAGATTTCGATTCCGCGCCGCCGGCCTTCCGAGGCAGGCGGATCGCCGGAGTCCGGCAGGCAAGGCAAGAAGAAAGGCAGGAGAGGAAGGAATGGCCAGCAAGAAAGTCGAAGCGCGAATCGGCCGGCAGACGTTGTCGCTGGAGTCGGGCAAGATCGCCAAGCAGGCGGACGGCGCCGTGCTCGTGCGGTATGGGGATACGGTGGTGCTCGTGGCCGCGGTGAGCGCCCGGCCGCAGATGGCGCTGGATTTCTTCCCGCTGCGGGTGGATTACCGCGAGATGACCTACGCGGCGGGCAAGATCCCCGGCGGCTTCTTCAAGCGCGAAGGCCGCCCGACCATGAAGGAAGTCCTCACCGGGCGGCTGATGGACCGGCCGATCCGGCCGCTCTTCCCCGAGAATTACTTCGACGAAGTCATGCTCACCGGCATCGTCCTCTCCGCCGACCAGCAGAATGACCCGGACATCCTCAGCATGATCGGCGCCTCCGCGGCGCTGACGATTTCCCCGTCCATCCCGTTCCTCGGCCCCACCGGCTCGGTCCGCGTCGCCAAGGTCCAGGACGAATTCGTCATCAACCCCACGCACGAAGAGGTGCAGAAGTGCTCGCTCGAGCTGATCGTCTCCGGCACCGAGAGCGCCATCACGATGCTGGAAGGCAAGGGCCGCGAGGTCTCCGAGGAGGACATCCTCCAGGCGATCCTGGCCAGCCAGCGGGCGATCGGCGAGATCGTGCGCATCCAGAAGGAACTCGCCGAGGCGCTGGGCATCCGCAAAGCGCCGCCGGCGCCGCAGGCCGAGTCGCCGCTCTTCTCCCAGCTCGAGGCGAAGTACTTCGACCGCGTCATGGTCGCCCACCAGGTCCGCGGCAAGTTCGTCCGGCAGCGCGCGCTGAACGCGCTCTTCGAGCAGATCATCCTCGAGCAGGCCAAACCCGAAGGCCCGTCCGCCGCGGCGGTCAAGAACCTCTGTTACCGCCTCGAACGCAAGGCCTGCCGCATGCTCATCATGACCGGCAAGCGCGAGGACGGCCGCGGGCTGCGGGACCTGCGCGAGATTGACTGCGAGGTCGGCGTGCTGCCCTGCGCGCACGGCTCGGCGCTCTTCACGCGCGGCGAAACCCAGGCGCTGGTCACCTGCACGCTGGGCACCTCGATTGACGAGCAGCGCGTCGAGGGGCTCAAGGACGAGTACCGCAAGAAGTTCATGCTCGACTACAACTTCCCGCCGTTCTGCGTCGGCGAGGCCAAGCCGCCGCGCTCGCCGAGCCGCCGCGAAGTCGGCCACGGCAACCTGGCCGAGGTCTCGATCCAGGCCGTCCTGCCGCCGCTCGAAAAGTTCGCCTACACGATCCGCGTCGTCTCCGACATCCTCGAATCCAACGGCTCCTCCTCGCAGGCCTCCGTCTGCGGCGGGACGCTCGCCCTGATGGACGCGGGCGTGCCGCTCCTCCGCCCGGTCGCGGGCGTGGCCATGGGCCTCGTCCAGGAAGGCGGCCAGGTGAAGATCCTGACCGACATCAGCGGCGCCGAGGACCACTACGGCGACATGGACCTGAAGATCGGCGGCACGCTCCAGGGCATCACGGGCATCCAGATGGACCTGAAGGTCTGCGGCATCAAGGAAGACACGCTCATGGAGGCGTTCCTGCTCGCGCGCGACGCGCGGGCGCGGATCCTGGCGCGGATGCTGACGGCGATTGACAAGCCGCGCGCCGAGGTCAGCCGCTACGCGCCGCGCCTGCTGATCCTGAAGATCCCCGTGGACAAGATCGGCAGCATCATCGGCCCCGGCGGACGCATCATCAAGAAGATGCAGGAAGACAGCGGCGCGACGATTGACATCGCCGACGACGGCACGATCAACGTCGCCTCGAAGACCGCCGAGGGCGCCGAGAAGGCGCGCGACATGATCCTGGGGCTCACCGCCGAGGCGGTGGTCGGCCGGACCTATCTCGGGCGCGTGACCGGCGTCAAGGACTTCGGCGCCTTCGTCGAAATCCTGCCCGGCCGCGACGGGCTCTGCCACATCAGCGAACTCTCCGACTCCTACGTCGCCAAGGTCGAGGACGTCTGCAAGCTCCGCGACGAGATGCTCGTCAAGGTCCTCTCGATTGACGACCAGGGAAAGATCCGCCTCAGCCGCAAAGCGGCGTTGAAGGAAAAAGAGCAGAAGATCGAGGGCAAGTAAGAGGCGGAAGGCAGAGTGCGGAATGCAGAGGACCGAATGAGGAATGGGTCGGGCTGCGCCGGAGTCGGCGCGCTCCGCGCGCAATAGTTCCGGCGAAGCCGGGTCCTGGCTCAACTCTGCAATCTTCAATCGGCACTCTGCATTCTGCACTCTTGCAGTAGTCCCATGGATTCCAACCCGAATCAGGAAGCCGAGGCGCAGGAACAGGCGCGCCGCGCCGAGCAGCTCGCCTACGCCGGCACGCTCGCCGGCGGCCTGATCCACGAGATCAAGAACCCGCTCACCAGCCTGAGCATGAACCTGCAATTGCTCCAGGAGGACTGGCGCCACCCGAAGACGCCCGAGGAGCGCCGCGCGCTCAAGCGCATCCAGACGCTGCTCGAGGAGACCAACCGCCTCAACGGCATCCTGGACGAGTTCCTCGACTTCATCCGCGACCAGGCGTTGCGCCTGGCCGTCTGCGACGTGAACCGCCTCGTCGAGAGCGTGGCGACCTTCGTCACGCCGGAGATGGAGGCGCGCGGCATCCAGCTCCGCACCAGCCTCGGCCTGCTCCCGATGACGCGCGTGGACGAGAACCGCATCAAGCAGGTCCTCCTCAACCTGCTGCTCAACGCCGCGCAGGCGATGCAGGACGGCCGCCCGCGGGAGATTATCGTGAGGACCAGCGCCGAGGACCAGAAGATCCGCATGGACGTGACCGACACCGGCCGCGGGATTCCCAAGGGCGACCTGGAGAAAATCTTCCGGGTCTTTCACACGAAGTCGAAAGGCGGCCTGGGGCTCGGCCTGCCGCTGGCGCGCCGGATCGTCGAGGAGCACGGCGGCCGCCTGACCGTCGAGAGCGAGCCGGGCCGCGGCAGCCGGTTCAGCGTGCTGCTGCCCATCCGCTCCGCCGAAGCCGCGCCCCAACCCGCGCGGGAATCGTAGCCGTGTTTTTCACCACAACGACACGACGAGCACGACGTACGGCAACGTAACTTGCTGCTGTATTGCGAGTTCCGTCTTGTTCATCGTGCTCGTCGTGGTGAGTGTGCGTTGCAGTTGAAGATGAGGAGTGCGCATGGCCAAAGCCGCTGAAACCGCCGGGCCGCGCCTGGACTTGAAGGTGCTCGTCATTGACGATGAGCCGACGGTCGCCGAGGCGGTCGCCGACACGCTGGAGCGCATCGGCTGCCATTGTCGCATCGCCACGAGCGGACACGAGGGGCTCGAGCGCATCCGCGAGGGCGACGTGGACCTGGTCCTCACCGACCTGGTGATGGGCGACAACGACGGCATCCAGATCGTCGAGGAGACCAAGCGCTTCTGGCCGGAGGTCGAGGTGCTCGTCTTCACCGGGCACAGCTCCGTGAGCACCGCCGTCGAGGCGATGCAGAAGGGCGCGCTGGCGTACCTGGAAAAGCCGCTCGACGTGGACGTGCTCCGCACGCAGGTCCAGAAGGCGGCGGAGAAACAGAGCCTCGTCCGCGAAAGCCGCGACCTGAAACGCCAGATTGACAAGCGCTACGGCTTCGAGAGCATCATCGGCCGCAGCCCGCCGATGCAGCGCGTCTTCGACGTGCTCGGCCAGATCAGCGCGACCAACGCCACCGTCCTCATCCAGGGCGAGAGCGGCACCGGCAAGGAGCTGATCGCCCGCGCGCTGCACAACCACTCGCCCCGCCGCGCGCGCCCGTTCGTCGCCCTCAACTGCGCCGCGCTCTCCGAGGGCATCCTCGAGAGCGAACTCTTCGGCCACGAAAAGGGCGCCTTCACCGGCGCCGACCAGATGCGCCACGGCCGCTTCGAGTACGCCCAGCGCGGCACGCTCTTCCTCGACGAGGTCGGCGACATGCCGATGACCACGCAGATCAAGCTCCTCCGCGTGATCGAACAGCGCGAGATCATGCGCGTCGGCTCCAACGTCCCGATCAAGGTGGATGTCCGCCTCGTCGCCGCCACGAACCAGAACCTCGAAGCGCTCGTCCGCGAGAAGCGCTTCCGCGAGGATCTCTATTTCCGCCTCAACGTCATCCGCCTCAACCTGCCGCCGCTCCGCGACCGCCGCGAGGACATCCCGCTCATGATCGAGACTTTCCTGCGCGACTTCGCGCGCCAGCACCAGAAGAACCTCGCCTCGATCCGCCCCGCCGCGATGGAAGTCCTCTGCGGCTACCGCTGGCCCGGCAACGTGCGCGAGCTGATGAACTGCATCGAGGCGATGGTGGTGACGGCGAAAGGCGACGTGCTCGACCTGGCGGATATCCCCGCGCACATCTCCTCCGCGCCGGCGCCCGCGCGCAGCGGCATGGACATCCCGCCGGGCATGTCCATGGACGAGGTGGAGAAGATTTACATCCAGCGCACCCTCGAGCTGACCCACGGCAACCGCGAGGAGGCGTCCCGAGTCCTCAAGATCGGCGAGCGCACGCTTTACCGGAAGCTCGAGAAATACGGGCTTAAATGAGTGCGGCTTGCCCGCCGTAGCTCCCGCTCTTCGCAGCTCCGCTGCTTCGGCGGGCGAAGAAGAGTCGGCGGGCGAAGAAGAATTAGCGAAGGCGGGAGAGTAGAGTGAGGAGTGAATTGAAACGGCGGCGTTCATCGCTCGCGTTGGTACTCTGCTACGCTGGAAATGATGGGCAGAGCGCCATGAGCCTTGTGCAAGTATCTTCAGTCGCAGATCGTCAACCGCCTGGCATCCCGAGGCTCGACCTCGAATCGCTCTGATTTTCGACTAGATACGTTACGTACCTAGTCGGATACTCCTGGCAAATGCCATGGGGCGACGACAGGCCCTGTGCCTGCGCAAGTGGGATAGATGTGCCTGGAATCCCCAGGCTCTGCCTCGAATCGCCTTGATCGTCGGCTAGGTACGATACGTACCTAGTCGGATACTCCTGACAAATGTTATGAGGCGGCGATGGGTGTTCAGCGCGGAACGTTCCTGGCACGGGCCAACGGAGCAGCGGGTGGCCTCCGCCCTTCGCTTCGAGGGACTTCTCGGTTGCGCGCGCCATGGCTTGTCCACCCGCAATTCTCGAGGCACGACTTCAAATCGCCTTGATCGTCGGCTAGATACGATACGTACCTAGTCGGCTGCTCCCGGCAAATATTATGAGGCGGCGACAGGCCCTGTGCCTGCGCAAGTGGGATAGATGTGCCTGGAATCCCCAGGCTCTGCCTCGAATCGCCTTGGTCGTCGGCTAGGTACGATACGTGCCTAGTCGGCTGCTCCCGGCAAATATTATGAGGCGGCGACAGGCCTTGTGCCTGCGCAAGTGGGATAGATGTGCCTGGAATCCCCAGGCTCTGCCTCGAATCGCCTTGGTCGTCGGCTAGGTACGATACGTACCTAGTCGGATGCTGTTGGCAAGTGTTATGAGGCGGCGAATGGCGTTCAACGCGGAACGTTCCTGCCGCGGCCCTGAGGCGCAGCGGGCGGCCACACCCTTCATTTGGAGGGACTTCCCGGTTGTGCCCTGAATCCCCAGGCTCTGTCTCGCATCGCCTTGGTCGTCCGCTAGGTACGATACGTACCTAGTCGGATACTCCTGGCAAATGTTATGAGGCGGCGGCTGGTGTTTAGCGCGGAACGTTCCCTGCACGGGCCGGCGGCGCAGCGGGCGGCCTTAGCCCTTCGTTCGGAGGGACTTCTCGGTTGCGCGCGCCATGGCTTGCCAGTGGCGCTTCATCTGCGAGAGGCGCTGTGCGCCTTTGCTTGAAAGCCTGCAGTATCGCCGGCGCGGTCCAAGGGGTGAATACCCGTCATGGACGGTGATCCAACCCTCACGCTGAAATCTCGCCAGGACCCTGCAGACGGTCGCCCCGGGTACTTTCTGACCGCCGCCCTCGAAAAGGAGTTCTCGCAACTGATAACCGTAGCTCTGACCTTGGGAGAGATGCCCCAAGATCCACAGCTCGATCAACCCTTTTCGCACTTGCGTTGCCCATGTCTGCACAGGCGCTCCTCCGTTCCGAGGACTTGCCGCCGCATGGTCGTATCGGATATCAGCATGCCGGAATGAACATCAGCCGGCAGATCATCGGGCAGTTTTCCCTCATCCCGCGCAGCCCGCCCGCTTCCCGAAGAGCGACCCGCAGGCCCTGACGGGCGGCTAGATACGATACGTACCTAGTGTGGCGTTTCGCAAACAACCAAGATGAATTCAGCCCTCTTCTTGCCAAGCGCAGCGAAGGATCTCACACCTTAGACCGTCGCCGGCGCGAGGCGTATGAGATTCCTCGCTCTGCTCGGAATGACTGGCCCGGGCGAAGCTTATTTTCGGGACTACGTACTCCGCATTCGTCAGAGCCGCCAGTACGCCGAGTCGGGCAGGTCCTCTTTCCTCAGCACGGACTTGACGTCCATCACCACCGACCGCGACGGGCGGCGCAGCAGCGAGCGGATCCAGGCGGCGCCCTTTTCCAGGAACACCTTGTGCGGCACCGCCAGGATGACGGCGTCGCTCCCGCTGATGGCCGATTCCGGGCTCAGCGCCAGCCCGTATTCGTGCTGCGTCTCCTCGGAGGAGGCCAGCGGATCGTGGATCAGGCAGGCGATGCCGTACTCGGAGAGTTCGCGGACGATGTCCACGACCTTCGAGTTGCGGATGTCCGGCACGTTCTCCTTGAACGTGATCCCCAGCACGGCCACGCGCGCCTGGCGCACGCTGATTTCCTGGTTCACCAGGAGCTTGATGGTCTGCTCGGCGACGTACTTGCCCATGCTGTCGTTGATCCGCCGGCCGGCCAGGATCACCTGCGGATGGTAGCCCAGCCGCTCCGCCTTCTGCGTCAGATAGTACGGGTCCACGCTGATGCAATGCCCGCCGACCAGGCCGGGCTTGAAGGGGAGGAAATTCCACTTGGTCGCGGCCGCTTCGAGCACCTGCGAGGTGTCGAGGCCCATCCGGTGGAAGATCATCGCCAGTTCGTTCATCAGCGCGATGTTCAAGTCGCGCTGGGTGTTCTCGATCACCTTGGCCGCCTCGGCGGTCTTGATGCTCGCCGCCTTGAAGACGCCGCGGCCGGCGACGAGGCCGTAGACCTCGGCGACCGTCTCGAGGGTCTCGGCATCCATGCCGGAAACGACCTTGACCACGCGCGCCAGGCTGTGTTCCTTGTCGCCGGGATTGATGCGCTCGGGCGAGTAGCCGACCTTGAAGTCGCGTCCGCAGACCCGGCCGGAAGCGCGTTCGAGCACCGGCACGCAGACCTCCTCCGTCACGCCCGGATAGACGGTGGATTCGAAGACGACGATCGCGCCGGGGCGCAACTGCGGGCCGACGAGTTCGCTGGCGCTCACCAGGCAGGAGAGGTCCGGCTGCTTGGCGTCGTCCACGGGCGTGGGGACGGTGACGATGATGAAGTCCGCGCGCTTCAGCGCCGCCGGATCGGTGGTGTACTCCACTTGCGACTCGGCCAGGTCCGCGGGCGAGACCTCGCGGGTGTGGTCCTCGCGCCGGCGCAATTCCTCGATCCGCCTGCGATTGATGTCAAGGCCGATGACCGGCGCTTTCTTCCCGAAAGCCACCGCCAGCGGCAATCCCACGTAGCCCAATCCGACCACGGCGATGCTCCGGTCCATCGCTTCGCCCTTCTCCTGATGCAGAAATCCATGCGGTTCCGGCGCCGCCCGCCTCGCAGACGGGCGCGGCGCCGCGCGAGAGTTTAGCACCCGCTTGAGGACCGGCGCAAGGGCAGCCGGCCACGGCTCATTTCCCCTCGGTCCCGCGCTGCGGCGAGCGCCCGGCGGCCCGGTTGATGTCCGCGAGAAGCTGCTCGGGCACAATCCCGCCGAGGTCCCTGAGCTTCTCGATGTCCGCAAGCGCCTTGGCGTATTCCTTCAGCCGGTAATAGGTTATCGCGCGGTTGAGGTAGATCAGGACGTCGTTCGGATTCACCGCGACGGCCCGGCCGTAGTCGCGCAGCGCGTCCCGGCTGCGGCCGAGGGCGTCGTACGCGTTGCCGCGGTTGATGTAGGCGTCGGCGTCGTTCGCGTTGAGCCGGAGCGCCTCGTCGTAATAGTGCAGCGCCTCGTCGAGCTGGTTCATCGCCGCGTAAGCGAGCCCGAGATTGTTATAGGCGTCGGCGAAGTCCGGGTTCAGCCGGATCGCCTCGGCGCAATCTTTCTTCGTCTCCTCGTAACGCCCCGCGTAAAAGCACATCTGGCCGAGGTTGCTCCAGGCCCGCGGGTTCAGCGGGCTCACCTTCGTCGCGGCGGTCCATATCGAGATGGCGTCCTGGTAATCCAGGTTCCGGGCGTACGTCCGCCAACCCAGCGCGCACGTCAGCGGCAGCATCAGGGCGATCGCCGCCGCAATCCGGACGGGCCGGCGCCACGCTTGAGAAGCGAACAGCCGGGCCGCCAGCCGCTCCGACAGCAGGTGCGCCGCGACGACCGCCAGCGCGACCACCGCCGCCAGCGGCAGGTACATGCGCTGCTCGAACGCCAGGTCACGGATCGGCATGAAACTGGAGGTCGGCGCGAGGATCAGAAAAAACCACGCGCCGAGGAAGCCCCACATCGGCTTGCGGATCAGCGCCCAGAGCGTCGCCGCGAGCAGGAGGGCCATGACGATGCAACTGGGCACGGTCGGCCACAGGCTTACGGTGATCGGCCAGCCGTAGTCCAGGCACAGTCCGCTCGGCCAGAAGGCCAGCCGGAGATAGTGCAGGATGACGCCCGTCTCATTCCGCGCGTAACGCACCGGCGAGATGTCCGGCAGCGCGAACCCGGCCGTGATCGGATACCGCTCGAACGCCATGAGCAGCGAGCGGGCCAGGAGGAACCACGTGGCCGCCAGCGCCAGATACAATCCCCATCGCCGCCGAAGCGCCTCGCGGAACGAACCCGCGATAAAGCACCGGTCGTACAGCAGCGCCACCAGCGGCGCGGCGGCCATGACCTGCTTGCAGCCCATTCCCAGCGCGCACGCCGCGACCGCGCCGACGCTCCATGCGCCCGGCCGCCGCGCGCAGGCGGCGCGGATGAAACAGTACAGCGTCAGCAGGAAAAAGAGCCCCATGAGCGACTCCGCCCGCTGGGTGAGGTACGTCACCGACTGCGTCAACAGCGGGTGGACCGTCCAGAGCAGCGCGATGCAGAACGCGACCGGCGTGGAGTCCCGGTCGCCGAACCGCCGCGCGACGGCGGGGAGTTCCAGCGTCCGGCGCGCCACGCCGAAGAGCGCCAACGCGGCCAGCAGGTGAATCGCCAGGTTCATCTTATGGTATCCGTCGACGTCCAGCCCGCCGCGCCAGTAGTTGAACACGAAGGTCAGGTCGACGATCGGCCGCGTGCCGGCCAGAATGCGCGGGATCAAATCCTTCCTCACGCAGACCAGGCTGACGAAGTCGCCGTCGTCGAAGATGAACGGTCCGCCGAAGCTGTCCCGGTACGCGAGCAGTCCCGCGGCAACCAGCGCCGCGCAGCAGAGCGTCGTCCAGACGAAGCGCCACAGCGTGCGCGGGCGCGTCGGCTGCTCAACTGACTCGTTGATCGTCCCATTCATCTCCGGCGTTCCTGCAAAGTCAGCCCCGTTGTTTTCGCGCGGCGCGGGCTCGCCGACAAATCTACTCGCGCCTCCGTCATCCTGTCAAGAAAGAGCCGCAAGAACCCGCGCCGGGCGTCCGCATTTTCCGGGTTAACTCCCGCGACGACGCGCCGATAATCGCCTGAGCGGGCAGCGCAACGCGCCGCGTTGGATTTCGGATGGATGCCGCCGCCGAAGCGCGTCTGAACAACCGGGGAGCGCAGCTCATGGCCGACCGAGCCGATCCGCCGACTCCGGCGCCGCGCCCGCGCGAGACTGCGGAAATCCACCGCAGAATCGTCGCCGGCTTCTACGACCGCCCCGACGTAGTTCGTGAAACCGCCTCCCGCATGCTCCAGAGACACGCGTTGACCACCGAACGCTGACCGCCGCGCCACGCTGCCGACAACCCGCCGCGACGCGTGCCGCCGAACTTTCACCCCGTCATTCCCGCGAAAGCGGGAATCCATACCATTGCGCCGTACCCTGGATTCCCGCTTTCGCGGGAATGACAGCGCCAGGCGCCTTCATGCGCGCCAACGACCGGTTGACCGCGCTCCGGGGCGGATATAGAATGCGCTCGATGCCGCTGCGCGGCGCGCGATCCTCAATCCGGCCAGGGAGATTTCGGTGCCGACTTCCATCGTGCTGATCTCGGCGGGCCTCGATTCCACCGTGAACCTCAAGTGCGCGCAGGACGACGGCGGCGTCGCCGCGGCCTTGACGTTCGACTACGGGCAGCGCGCGGCGCGGCGGGAAGCCGAGAATTCGGCCGCGATGTGCGCGCGACTGCGCATCCGGCACGAGACAATCCGGCTCCCATGGCTCGCTCGGATCACCGGGACGGCGCTCGTCGGGCGGAAGAAGCCGCTGCCGCGCCTGAAGCCGGCCGAGCTGGACGATCCGGTCGCCGCCGGGCGCTCCGCATTGCGCGTGTGGGTGCCCAACCGCAACGGCGTGTTCCTGGCCGTCGCCGCCGCGTACGCGGAAGCACTAGGCGCCGGGCGCGTCGTGGCCGGGTTCAACGCCGAGGAAGCGGTGACTTTTCCGGACAACTCCGAGGAGTTCGCGCGCGCGGCCACGCGGAGCCTGCGCTTCTCGACGCGGAACGCCGTCCGCGTGAAGAGCTACACGTTCCGCCTGCGCAAGCCGGCGATCGTCGCGCTGGGGCTGAAGATCGGCGCGCCGATGGACCTCGTCTGGCCCTGTTACGAGGGCGGCCCGCGCCTCTGCGGCCGGTGCGAGTCGTGCCTGCGTTTTTTCCGCGCGGTCCGGGAAGCGCGACGCGAGGACTGGTTCCGCGTTCACCACCACCGCATGCCGCGGAAGCTTAAACCACGACGGCACGACGAGCACGACGTACGGCAAGGCAATTCATTGCCGTAGCGGCAGTACCGTAGTGCTCGTCGTGTCGTCGTGGTGAGAACTTTGTGCCGCCGTGGTGAAAGAGTTTCGATAAGGGAGCGGACGCCGATGAGCGCGATTCAGGTCTTGTTCGTTCCGCTGAAGATCGCCTATACCGGCGAGCAACTCCGCTCGCACTGGGCTTATAACTCGTACGACATCCTCGGCGACAGCGCCGTCGCCTTCGTCGGCCCGTGCGACGTGCGGCCGGAATTCATGAAGGACGTGGAAGACCTGAAGGCCGCCTCGCGCATTTATTCCGAGGAGATGCTGCACTTCATCGTCGAGCATTTCAGTTGCGCATTGGACATGGCTCTGCTGCGGCAGCGGCTGCTCATCGCGATCATGGCTGAGAACCTCAACCGCAGGCGCGTCAGCGATGGGCCCGCAACACGCAGCGGCTCAGACCTTTACGACGGGCGGCTCAAGCTGACGGTGTCCATCGCGAGCGTTTCGCCGGTGAGCGCGCTGATCCACGCCGGCATCAACGTCTCCAGCCGCAACACCCCGGTCCCGACGCGCGGGCTGGCCGACTACGGCATCGAGCCGAGCGCGTTCGCTAAGGAAATTCTCGCGGCATATTCTTCGGAGTGCGACGGACTGCTGCGGGCGAGGTGCAAAGTCAGAGGGTGCGATTAAGCACGAGAGTCAACTGCCGTTGGCGATCAGTCTTTCAACTTCGCCAGGATGTGGCGCGCGAGATGCTCTTTGATTTCGCGATGGCGCGGGACAGGCTGACAGACGCCGGTTCGCGGATTCTGATACCAGTCGTGCCTGCCCCCTGAACGGATAAAGACACACCCCTTCGTTTCGATCTGCCGGATGAGGTCAACGCGTTTCATGCGATTGGCAGTTCTGCCACATGGCGGACGCCAGGGATCTTGCCGCCCGTCAGGTCGTCATAGATATCCCTGAGGTTCTTTTGCAGTTCCTCCAGGGTCTCGCCCTGCGTCATGTAGTCCGGGAACTCGTCGAGATACCCGAGCCACATTTCTCCGTCCTGCCAATAGACATATCGTACTGCGTTCATAAGGGTATTCTACCTCTTACCGCCGCCCTTTTCCAACCGCTTTCGATGCGTCTTCTCCACACGCCGCAGGGTCTCGAAAAGGGACGCTTTTATGCGTGCCTCTGCACCTCAGGACGGTGGAACCCCAAGACCAGTTCGAGCCGCTATCTGTTCCTCCAGTATTGCGGATCGCGGTGCAAATGCATGACCGCGATGATGACGATTCTGCGCGGTTGATCCCGGAAAAGAACGCCGAAAGGGAAAGTCTTGACGAGGCACCGGCGCACGCCGGGTTCCACTGCCGGATACAGACGGGGATTGAGCAGAATACGGCTGATTGCGTCCTGAACCGAAGCCAGGAACCGCCGGCCAAGATTCTCCTGCTGCCGCTCATAGTACACGGCAGCCGCGATCATCTCAGCTTCGGCGTCCGCATGGAATTTGACCGGCTTCATCCGAGGGATTTCAGGGCCCTGGCGAAAACATTCCCGGCGTCTGAAAGCTTTGCACCGTGCTCCACTTCGGCGCAGCGACGGCGGATTTCCCGCTTCCACTTGGCGGACAGGCGAGGCGCCGCTGCGGCATCAAGGCTCTCGATCAATTTCTCGGCGACGAAAGCTCTTAGCGGCGGCGGAAGCTCCATCGCTTCTGACACGACTCTTTGAGCCGTCGTTTTCATCTCTCAGGTATTCTCCGCGTGAGTTCCTTCCTGTATGCAATCTCAGTATAGTAGGGCCGAGTCAGCGAAGTCAAATCCTGAAGTCCGGGCTTGCGTTTGCCGTTCGGGACTGGCAATATTTATCGTCGTTAAACGGAGATCGTCATGAAGCGTGAGGTTCGAAACGCGAAGTCCGAGCGCGCCCGCGGCAACATCGTCGAAATCTTCAGCGGGATCCAGGGCGAGGGAATCCACGTCGGGCGGCGGCAGATTTTTCTGCGGCTGGCCGGATGCAACCTGGCGTGCGATTACTGCGATCAGCCGGAGGCGCGGATCGTTCCTGCCCTGGCCCTGATCGAGCGGGCGGCGGGACGGAGGAATTTTATCGCCGTGCGCAATCCGCTCGGCGTCGAGCGGACCGCGCGCGCCATCCTGAAACTCGATCAGCCGCGCGGGCTGCATCACGCCGTCAGCGTGACCGGCGGCGAACCGCTGATGCAGGCCGGGTTCCTCGCCGCGCTGCTGCCGATCCTCCGGCGCGCGGGGCTGCGGGTGCTGCTGGAGACGAACGGGACGCGGCCCGAGGAGTTCCGCGCCTTGCGGCATCTGGTGGATATCGTTAGCATGGACTTCAAGCTGCGGTCGTCCACCGGCCGCGCGATGCCGACGAATGCGCACCGGGAATTCCTCCGCCTGGCCGCGCGCGGCGGAAGGGAAGTTTACGTTAAGGCGGTGGTGTCGTCGCGCACGACCGGCGCGGAGATCGCGCGCGCGGCGGGGCTGATCGCGGCGATCAAGCGCTCGGTCCCGCTGGTGTTGCAGCCGGTGACCCGGCGCGGCCGGCTTGCCCGCCTGCGCGGCGGGCGTTCTCCGGCGCCGCCGGACGCGGCGCGGCTGCTCAAGCTCCAGGCGGCGGCCGGGAAAGTCCTGCCGGATGTCCGCGTGATCCCGCAGACGCATAAGATCATCGGGCAGAGATAGCAGAAATCGCGCTCGTCCTCGTCGTCCTCGGCCTCGAATTGACGTTCCAGACGGCCGAGGACGAGGACGATGCGCGGCTTATTAGACAGTCGCTGGTGATATTGGCGGCGGAGATTCATGCCGAGGAAGTTTAAATTCTGCCTGCGCTGCCGCCGGACGATCGCGGAGAATGAAGTCGAGCGCGGGCTGTTCGTCCAGACGCCGAACGGCATGCTGTGCGCCACGTGCGCGCAACAGCTCGACGAGGAGACCGAGGCGGCGAAGCAGCTCGCCGCGGCCCAGGCGCCCGTTCCGGCCGATCCGCCCGTTGCGGCCGAGCCGGCTGTTGTGGCGCCGATCGAGGAGAAACCCGCGCCCGTTCCGCCGGCCGAGCCCCCAGCGCCCGTTGCGCTCGATCCGCCGGCGCCGACGGCCGGCACACCGGCGGCCGATCCTCAATCCGGCGGTCCCGAACCGCCGGCGGAACTTCTCGACGACATCCGCGAGCACGTGGAGGCAATCCATCGGACGCTCGTGTTCGAGAAGAGTTCGCCATGGAACGTCCTGGCGACCATCGCGCAGTGCCTGGCCTTCGGCATGCTGATTCTCGGCGCGATCAACTGGGCCGATAACCCGATGCACCTGCTGCTCGTCGCCCTGATTTTCCAGGTCATGGCGCTGACATTTTTCGTTCGAGCGAAATGAGGACGGCTCTCACTGCGACGACACTACGAGCACGACGGGAGATCGTTACCAACAAAGGAAGCTCTTCTTACGCGTTGTGCCAGTCGTATCGCCGTGGTAGAAACCGGCTTCGCTGTTGAATGAATTCGCACGTCGTGCCCGTAGTGTCGTCGTGGCGAAAAAAGCTTTGTTGATGGAGTTCTCGCATGGAAAAAGTGGTCAAAGAGATTCGCGACGTCGCGCAGGAGGTGAATACGCGAATCCTTCACGGCCGGAAGCCTTCGATGAACGTGCCGGTGCGCTCGCTGGGCAACGTGAGCTACCGCCCGAAGCAGGGGTTCTTCCAGTTGAAGGGAGCGGAGATCGAACGCACGCTCACGGTCAACACGGTCAAGACGTTCGCGCAGACGCTGCGCATGATGTCGCTCTCGAAGATGCACGTCGAGCAGGCCAAGCATTCCTCGAAACGGGAGGCGTACTACATCAGCAAGAACTGGGGCGAGGCGCGGTTCCTGGAGCAGGACGAGTCGGACGCGATCATGGACGACGTGGAGGCGATGCTCCACGTCAACCGCGAGCAGCTCAACTTCCGCGCGGACGAGCACGGCGGCTCGGTCGCCGGCGAGCTGGTCGTGGTGGACCGTGATCGCAAGAGCGGAAAAAAGCTGGAGATTGATTGCTCGCGTTTCGGATCGGGCAGCTATACCGTGCCGAGCGTGGTCGAGCAGCTGGAGTTCCGGACCAAGGCGAAGTTCATCCTGGCCATCGAGACCAACGGCACGTTCGAGCGGCTGGTCGAGGAGGGCTATGCGACGAAATCGCACTGCGTCCTCGTCGCGATGGGCGGCGTGCCGAGCCGGGCGTGCCGGCGCTTCGTCCGGCGGCTGGCCGACGCGTACAGCCTGCCGGTTTACGTCTTCACCGACGGCGATCCGTATGGCTACTTCAACATCTATCGCACGCTCAAGGTCGGCTCCGGCAACGCGGCGCACCTGAACGAGTTCTTCTGCGTTCCGCAGGCGCACTACCTCGGCGTAACGCCTTACGACATAGAGACTTATAAGCTGAACGACTGCACGCATCCGCTCCAGCAGGTGGACATCAAGCGCGCGCAGGACGCGCTGAAGAACGACCCGTTCGTCCAGCATTACAAGGAATGGCAGGCGGCGATCCACCTGATGCTGAAGATGGGCAAGCGCGTCGAGCAGCAGGCTTTCGCCAAGCACGGGCTGGAGTACGTCGTCACGAAGTACCTGCCGGACAAGCTGAAGCATCCGGAGAAGTTTTTGCCGTAGCGGCAGTGGGATTAGATACTGATTCTTCGAATTTCGATATCTGGAAAGAAGTGCGACTGGCGTCCTGAGCCGGCGGTTCAGTCACTCCTTTTCCACGTTATCGCTCTTCGTCAGGATCACCTGCCGCGCGGTCGGATGGCGCGCGAACCACGGAATCAGGAGCGCTGAATAAGCCGTCAGCGGGTCGAGCGCCAGGCCATCCTGTAGTTTGCCGAGATAGAAGGCTGTCGGCCGCTCCATCTTTCCCGCGAGCCGGCCCATTTGCAGGAGAATTTCCGGCGCGTTCACATAGATCTTGACCGTAGGCGAGTACCAGACTCCGCGCGTGCCGGCCAGGTAACAGTACGCGCAGCCGTAAGGGCAGAAACCGTAGGGTGAGAAATGCCAGTAATTCGGGCAACTATTTCCTTTTTCTTCGCTGAACCGCACCGATGAGGCCAGTTCACCGAACACCAATGTGCGTTTGCCCGCCCTGTGCCGCGCCAGCGGTTGAGATAAGCCGAGGTCAAGCCGGTTGTGACTAATTCCTCTGCAATCCGCGACCTTCGCTTGCGGGTAGAGCGCGCCAATGCGCTCCACAAAGCGCCTCCGTTCGGCGGTGGAAACGCTCCCCTTGGTCAGAACGACACGCTCGACCTCGAAGTGCATGGGACGAACAGGCTGATAGCCATCAGGCAGTTTAGGCGCATCGGCAAGCCGTTCGAATAACCGGCTGGGCTTCCGTTGTTTCATCTCAAGGCGCTTCCTCAGGGAACAGTGGCAAAGAAGTGTCTTGTCGCCGTCCCGGCCCTCTTGGCTGATCGGCCGCGCTCTCGAAGAGGAACTCCGACGTGGGATCGTGTTCCCGGAACCGTTGCGCGGCTAACGCGGCGTCATTCACCGCATAGCAGTACGCGCAGCCGTGCAGACAAGTGTCATATTCGCCGATGTCGCGCGACTCATAACAACCGCACGTTTTCCGATGGCCCTTGGAGCCGGCGCTGATCTTGCGTCCGGCCAGCTCGCTCAACCGTTTCGCGTCCACGCAATGCGCATCCGCTGCGCCCGGAACCAAGAATTCCCGTTGCGCGCAGATCGAAAGCTGAATGTTCTGCGACCTGGCGATCTGAGCCAGGGCCGCCGCCAACATCTTCTTCTCCTCCGCCGGCGGATCACGCCATTCGAAGCCGAATCGCCGAGCGGCATTGTCCATCTGTCGGACCGTCTTCTTGTAGGGATGAAGGAAAGAGATGACCACCTCGTCCGTCGAGCCCGAAAGCGCGCGCGCCGGCCGTTCGAAGTTACGCAGATGAAAATCCGGTGGCGTCAGCGACGAGATCACCACGGTGTCGTAACGCCATACGCAGACGCGCTTGCCAAAAGCCCCGCTGATCTCCCGCAGCAATTTCGCCGACTCCTGCGCATCTGGAACGCAGGGCTCCAGTTCTTTCGGCAAGCCGTTGATCCCATATTGAATCACGAAAGGATACGCTCGGTCGCGAATCTCCGGAAGCTGGCCGCCAAAGGACCTGAGGTCCTTCGTCCAAAAGACGAATCCGTCTACATCCTCTCGACTAAGAGAAACCCGCGCCGCTTGTCCGCCGTAGGGGTTGCGCACCATGCAGTAGCCCGCCCGCAACCGGTTCATGAACCAGTCGCCGTAAAAGGCCGGGATATCCGTCCTGTAGCTAGCGGAGATGATCATATCGGCCCACTTTTTGAATCCGCAGCCTCGCCTTCGCTCCTGCAAGTTCAGCCTTTCGGCCCGTCAGCACATCAGCGCACATCGAGTTCATGGCACGGACACGACTTGAATCCCACTGCGACTCAGCAACTCGCCTGTGATCCTTTCGTGGTCACAGCAAGGACTGCCACGCTTCAAGTAAGCCCAGCGCGCTCCGATGATTTGCGCCATCTCGAGGACATACTTCGAGCCGTTGACGCATCCCTCCGTGAGGTCTTCGCCGGTCCGCTCATCAATGAAACGCAGTCCGCCGTCGAGCACCTGGGCGCCCGTCCCCTTGAGATAGGCTCCGCTGCGCGGTGTGGGAAAGCCTCCAACCTGCTCTGGACATACCGGAACCAGAACAAACTTTTTCTTCAGGTGCTCGATCAGATCGTCACGCCTCTTGGCACGGCGTCCGTGCCAGCGACAGGGAATGCCTAGAAAGCACGCGCTGATCAGGACCGGTTTCTTGAACGGTCGCGTCTCCTGCTCGAAGAGCCTGGATTGATGTTCTATGCCCATGCTTAACCCTCCACGATGATTCTTCGCCAGAAGCGATGCCGCCATCCCATGCAGAACTTCAGTTGCAGGCACTTGCCGCATTGGATGCTGCTTTCAACCGCCAGAGTCTTGGTCTGGCGGTCAAACCGTTTGCACGGAAAGCATTCTACCATGCAGAAGCCGCAGTCCAGGCAGTTGATCATACGTTTAATGAGCAAGTCGGTCACTCGTTCCGATACTGATCCCCGCCGAGATGGGGTGTGCGCTTCATGGTTGACAGAGGTGCTTGCGCGGGGCATACTGAGTAACCGAGGAGCGTGAGATGCCATACAGATTGTATTTGGAGACGTCGGTGCCAGCCGCTGGGCTATTCGCGCACAATGAACCATCGGCGCTCGAAGATTTGTCGCATGAAAAAAGCGGAATGTGGCTTGACATATCAGAAAGATTATGATAGACTGCCTGTCGCGGCTGATGGGTCGCAACATGCTGTGGGAACAAGGGTTGATGCACATAAAGCGATTTGAAAAAACGAATCCAATTTGTCATAACCGGCTCTGCTGAGATATGTTGGCGCACATTTATCGTAACTATCATTATGGAAACAGGTTAGCACAAAACCATGAAGACACAGAAGGGTGACGAAGGCAGCGCACCGACTGTTGCGCCCACGGATTTTATCCGCGAGGCGGTGAAGGAAGACCTGCGCACCGGGCGCTTCGACCGCGTCCACACGCGCTTCCCGCCGGAGCCGAACGCCTATCTCCACATCGGCCACGCGAAGGCGCTCTGGATTGATTTCGGCATCGCGCAGGATTTCGGCGGACTGTTCAACCTGCGGTTCGACGACACGAACCCGGCCAAGGAAGAGCAGGAGTTCGTGGACGCCATCATCGAGGACGTGCGCTGGGTCGGCGCCGACTGGGGCGACCGGCTGTTCTTCGCCTCGGACTATTTCGAGCGGATGTACGCGTGGGCCGTGGAGCTGATCCGCAAGGGCAGGGCGTATGTCTGCGACCTGACCGCCGACGAGGTCAGCGCCCATCGCGGCACGCTGACGCGGCCGGGCAAGGACAGCCCGTTCCGGGACCGCTCCGTCGCCGAGAACCTGGACCTCTTCGCACGGATGCGCGCCGGGGAATTCCCGGACGGCTCGCGGACGCTGCGCGCGAAGATTGACATGGCCTCGCCGAACCTCAACCTGCGCGACCCGATCATGTACCGCATCCTGCACGCCACGCACCACCGCACCGGCGACGCGTGGTGCATCTACCCGATGTACGACTGGGCGCACGGGCTGGAGGATTCCATCGAGGGCATCACGCACTCGCTCTGCTCGCTCGAGTACGAGAACCACCGGCCGCTGTACGACTGGTTCCTCGACCAGCTCGGCATCTACCACCCGCGCCAGATCGAGTTCGCGCGGTTCAACCTGACGAACACGGTGATGAGCAAGCGCAAGTTCATCGAGCTGGTCGGGGCCGGGATCGTGAAGGGCTTCGACGACCCGCGGCTGCCGACGCTGGCGGCGATGCGGCGGCGCGGCGTCACGCCCGAGGCGATCCGCGATTTCTGCAGGCGCATCGGCATTGACAAGAAGGAAAACCGCGTGGACGTGCAGTTGCTCGATCACTGCCTCCGCGAGGACCTGAACCGGCGCGCGCCGCGCGTGATGGGCGTGCTGCGCCCGCTGAAACTCGTGATCGAGAACTATCCCGAAGGCCAGGTCGAGGAACTCGACGCGGTCAACAACCCTGAGGACGCGAGCGCCGGGACGCGCAAGGTGCCGTTCTCGCGCGTGCTCTACATCGAGCAGGAGGACTTCCGCGAGGTGCCGCCGCCGAAGTATTTCCGGCTGTCACCGGGCGTCGAGGTGCGGCTGAGATACGCCTATTTCGTCAAGTGCGTCGGGGTGGTCAAGGACCCGGCGACCGGCGCGGTGACGGAACTGCGCTGTACGTACGACCCGGCGACGCGCGGCGGCGACTCGCCCGACGGGCGCAAGGTGAAGTCCACGCTGCATTGGGTCTCGGCCGCGCACGCGCTCGAGGCCGAGGTGCGCCTGTACAACCCGCTTTTCACCCAGGAGAACCCCGACGACGTGCCGGAGGGCGCGGATTGGAAGGCGGGCATCAATCCGAACTCGCTGGAGGTCCTGACCGGCTGCCGCGTCGAGCCTGTTCTGAAGGGCGCTGCGCCGGGCGGACGGTTCCAGTTCGAGCGCCTCGGCTACTTCTGCGTGGATCCCGATTCCGCGAAGGGCGGCCTGGTCTTCAATCGCACCGTGACGTTAAAAGACGAATGGGCGCGGATCGAGAAGGGCGGGAAGAAGGTACAATAGCGTTGACACGTGCTCGCTGGAGATCGTCCCTCGACTCGGACCCGCAGGCGGCGTAGAATGATCAGGGTGATCTCTCAAGTTGTTGACGCGAAGGAGGGTCATCGGGAATGACGAAGCAAGAATTGCTTTCCCGCATCCGAATCTCTCCGGACGTATGCTTCGGGAAGCCTTGCATCGCCGGCCATCGCATCTGGGTCTCTCTCATTCTGGACCTGCTGGCTAGCGGCGCGACGATCCCGGACGTCCTGAAGCAATATCCGGGTATCACCGAAGAGGACGTTCTCGCCTGCATCGCCTACGGCGCCGAGATGTCGCGCGAACGGTACGTTGAGATTCCGGCGGGCCAGAAGTGAAACTGAAGCTCGACGAGAATCTGGGAGCGCGCGGCGCGGAGATCTTGCGTCAGGCGGGGCATGACGTGGCCACGGTGCCGGATCAGCGGCTGTGCAAAGCAACGGACCGCTCGTTGATCGCAGCATGCTCGGCGGAGTCTCGATGTCTCGTAACGCTCGATCTGGATTTCTCCAATCCATTACTTTTCAAGCCATCGGATTACTGCGGCATCGCAGTGCTTCGTCTGCCGCCGCAAGCTTCAGCCGAGCACCTGTTTTCTGCGATTCGCGTACTGGCTGAAGGCCTCCATCGCACCGAAATTGCGGGAAGACTTTGGATCGTGGAAACGCAACACATCCGCGAGTACCAAGAAAATGCCGACTAGCAATCGGCATCCACTGGCGGCCGATGTCGGTTCGAGCGTCTCGGCTACTTCTGCGTGGACCCGGATTCCGCGAAAGGCGGCCCGGTCTTCAACCGCACCGTGACGCTCCGAGACGAATGGGCGCGGATCGAGAAGGGCGGGAAGAAGAAGCAGGAGTGATGATGGATGAGCAATGAAGTGGTTTCCATCGTCCATCATCATTCATCACTCGGACCTCTCACTTCCTGAGTTCCGCCGCTTTCCCGCACTTGACACTTCCGCCTCGCCCGTTTACCCTGTGTCCACCCAATTCCATTCAAGGCGATGAGTTATGGCAGAGACGGCGAACCGGCCGGTGCGCGTGCGCATCGCGCCGAGCCCTACCGGCGACCCGCACGTCGGGACCGCGTACGTGGCGCTTTTCAATTACGCCTTCGCGCGACGGAACGGGGGCAGGTTCCTGCTGCGCATCGAGGACACCGACCGCGAGCGCTCCACGCTGAAGTCCGAGCAGGCGATCCTGGATTCGCTGCGCTGGATCGGCCTGGCCTGGGACGAGGGCCCCGACGTCGGCGGGCCGTTCGCGCCGTACCGCCAGTCCGAGCGCGGCGAGATCTACCGCAAGTGGACCTCCGAGCTGGTGGCGAAGAAGGCGGCCTATCCCTGCTTCTGCTCGGCCGAGCGGCTCGACGCGCTCCGCCAGGAGCAGCGCGCGAAGAAGATGGACTTCGGCTATGACGGCGCCTGCCGCAGTCTGCCCGAGAGCGTCGTCCGCGAGAAGCTCTCCGCCGGCGCACCGCACGTCATCCGGCTGGCCGTGCCCAAAGAAGGCGAGACGCGCGTGCACGACCTGATCCGCGGCGAGGTGGTGTTCCAGAACGCTGGTGTGGACGACCAGGTGCTGCTGAAGTCCGACGGCTTCCCCACCTACCACCTGGCCAACGTGGTGGACGACCACCTGATGAAGATCACGCACGTGATCCGCGCGGAAGAGTGGATTTCCTCGACGCCGAAGCACGTCCTCCTCTACCGCGCGTTCGGCTGGGAGCCGCCGGTTTTCGTCCACATGCCGCTGCTGCGCAACAAGGACAAGAGCAAGATCAGCAAACGCAAGAACCCCACTTCGCTGCTGTGGTACCGCGAACAGGGATACCTGCCGGAGGCGCTGCTGAATTTCCTGGGGCTGATGGGCTGGTCCATCGCGGAGGACCGCGAGGTGTTCTCGCTCGACGAGATGATCCGCGAGTTCGCCTGGGAGCGCGTCTCGACCAGCGGGCCGGTGTTCGACCTGCAGAAGCTCGACTGGCTCAACGGCGTTTACATCCGCAAGCTGCCGCCGGCGGAATTGGTCCGGCGCATCCGCGAGAATGTGCTCAAGGAGGGCGCGCCAGACGACGCGGCGGTGCTCAGGACGATCCCGCTCGTGCAGGAGCGCATGAAGAAACTCAGCGACTGGATTCCGCTGACGCGGTTCCTTTTCTCCGACGAAGTGAAGCCTGCGCCGGCGGACCTGGTGCCGAAAAAGTGCACGGCCGAGGAGGCGCAAAAGTGCCTGGACGCGGTCGTCGCCGCGCTGCAAGCGGCGCCGGCGTGGGCCGCCGACGCCCTGGAGGCGCGTTGCCGCGCGCTGGCCGCCGTGATTCCCATGAAGGAAAAAGATATATTCATGTGCATGCGTGTGGCGGTGACCGGGACAGCGGTCTCTCCGCCGCTTTTCCAGAGCCTCGAGCTGCTGGGGCGCGAGCGGACGCTGGCCAGGCTCGGCGCCGCGCGGGCGGCGCTCGGGGGCGCGGCGTAGGCGCGGCGGGTTCTTTGAGTGCGAGGACACAGGAGATGAAGTTCGAGAGCGACCGGTTCATCTGCGAGATTCACGATGACGTGGCGCACGTGCGCTTCAAGGGACCGCAGGTGGTGGAGTACAGCCAGGCGAGCTACCTGGGTCCCGAGCTGCGGCGCGTGGTGAGTTCGTACGAGTTCCGCCTGCTGGTGCTCGATTGCGAGGGGCTGACGTTTCTGACGAGCACCGTGCTGGAGGCGTTCGTCACCGCCTACCTTCGCTGCCAGAAGCTCAGCCGCGCGGTGCGGATCGTCCACGCTGAGCCGCTCGTCCGCGAGACGCTCCGCACGACGCAGATTGACCTGCTGGTGCCGGTCCACGAGCGGCTCGACGAGGCGCTCAAGCTCGACTGAGCGCGCCGGGGTTAAAACCAAAGCTCCCCGCCGGATGTCGGCGGGGAGCTTTGTTATCCGAAGAGATGATTATGCCGGAATATAATGTCGAACGTCAGAGCTTCACGACTTTGTCAGCGCGCGGGCCTTTGGGTCCGGGGGCGAGCTCGAACTCGACCGCCTGGCCCTCGGCCAGCGTCTTGAAGCCTTCACCGACAATCGCAGTATGATGCACGAACACGTCTTCGCCGTTCTCCTGCGAGATGAAGCCGTAGCCTTTCTGGTCGCTGAACCATTTGACTTTGCCTTGAGGCACCTTTCCTCACCTCCTCTCGAAACCTGTAAAAACCCACCGGCCCGCGAGCGAGGCCGCCTTAAAGTTAGAAAGCCGCGAGGGCCACGCCCCTGCGGCTTGCCTTTCCACGCGCGACCGATATAAGCGGAATACCGAACATCCACGCCCTCTGCAAACTCATCGGCTGCGGTACGAGTATAGCACGCCGGGCTTCGCAGTCAAGGGGCGGCGCGGAATTTTCTTTTGCAGGAGATCGGCGGCGGCCGGGATGGAAAAACGGCCTGCGGTCGCCGGTCGAAGGCGCAACCGCAGGCCGTTCCTATGCTGCGCAACCGGCGACAGGCGCCGGTCAATTCCCCATGTCGAGGCCGGAGGCGCGGTCGAAGAGGTTCCAGACCAGTTGGCTGGTCGGCGAGCTGATCGTCAGGTCGTCCACGCCGTTGTTGGAACTGTAGGTGGTGCTGACTCCAGTTACAACGTCGTTGTAGGTGTAGTACCATCGGGTGAAGTTGCGGATCTGGTGGTCCGAGTCATCGTACCACTTGACGTGGTTGTCGCCATAGAGAACGTTGTAGCCGTCCTGGTGGCACTTTGACGAGCGGCCGCCGCCATCCGCCACGAACTCGGGTATGCCGGGGATGGCGCCGTTCGCTTTCGGGTTGGCATAGTCGAAGCTGTCCGAGCAGATGGCCCGGTCCCCCAGCACGCGGTGGGTCTTGAACGCCGGCGTCATGAACTGGGGAAATATCTGGTAGGGGGAATTCGGGTGTCCCACCGAGTCCAGCGGCACGATGCACTGGCCGGGATGCTTCGGATCATCCATGCTCGGATAGCCCGGCTGCGGATCGTTGACGGTTCCAGGATAATAAAAAGGCGTATCGCGGTAGGCGTAGCTGGAAAGCATGCCGACCACGCTGGGGACGGGCGGCGGAGGCTGCTGGCCTTTCTGCAAGGGCGGCGGCGGCGTCAGAATGGGCGTCAGCGGCGTCTGCAACAACTGAGTGCCGTCGCCGGTCAGGAACACGTCCTCGGCCGGACCGAGCGGGGGGTTGCCGACGATCTTCTGCCATTCGGCGGCGTCGTAATAGTATTGGTTTGCGCCGCCGTTGCTGTTGCTGCCATACCAGGTATTGGCGCCGCCTTTCATGGACGGGCAATCGAGCACGCGCGCGTCGCCCAGATAGTTGCGCGCGAGGAGGATTCCGAGTCCCACCGGCATGAAGTTCGGCTGGTGCACCGGCGGAGTGGTATTCGCCACCACCGACGGCGCCAGATTGTCGGCGGTGACTAGCGTCCCGTTGTTGAGAGTCACGGTGGAGGGAAACTCAAAACTGTAGGCGATCATCATGTTCCGGCTGGGGCCCTGGTGGCCCGCGTAATTCAGGAACGAATTAGAATTGTCAATATTGCCTGCAGCGTCGCGCCCCGGCCGTACGGTGGCTTGGGTGGAGCCGTAGCTGGCCCAGCTCGGCAGATAGTCGTCCATCGCTACGCAGTAGATGGCCAGCGTCTTGCCGATCTGGTCGAGGTTGCTCGTGCAATGCGCCCGGCGGGCTTGTTCGCGGGCCTTGGTGAGCGCCGGCAGCAGCATGCCCGCCAGAATGCCGATGATCGCGATCACGACCAGCATCTCGATCAGCGTAAATGCCCCGGAATGCCTGCGGATCATGCGGCGGAGCTTCCGGTAAGAAGGCGTGTGGCGCCGGCTCATGAACTTCTCCTTTCAACACTTTCGGGGAACATCCGACCCCTGCTTACTATAATCATAGGGGCGCACAGCCGGACAGTCAAGCGGAATTCGCGTCGGAGCGCCACGCGCCGGACATCCGGCGAGGCGGCTTCGCTTCGGATGAATCGGAACACAGCGGGGACTTGGCTGACGAAGCGGTTGCGGCGTATCGGAAACAAGCAGCGGCGGCGGCAGGGCGACTCTTTACGCCGGACCATCGCCGGCTGGTCAGCCGGCACGAATGAAGCGGCGCGCCGGCGGGGTGCAGACTCTCGGGCACCCCGGCAGGCGCGCCGTTCGCTCTATCAGCCGCGTTGCGGTCACTTGGACTCGGGCGGGGGCGTCGTCGGGTTCCACGCTTCCTTCCCGCACCTCGGGCACTTGTAGTCGTGCAGCACTTTCAACATTGCCTGCCCCTGCGCTTGGCTGTATTCCCGTTGTTCCGGGGTTGGTTGTCCCCTGACGGTCGCCTTCGCCGGGAGTGGCGGCAGGAGGCTCGCCGGAACCTCCGGCACAGGAATGAGTTGGCCGCACGACGAGCACTTCATCGCTCTCACGATCGTATAGTCGCCGGTCTTGGGGTTCTTGAAGTGGCCGGACGAGTCGGCTTTATATTTGCCAGCCCAATCGGAGGATGTCTCTGTGAAAACTTCAAGAGACTTCATGTCAATCATTTGGACCTTCTCGTTCTGCCCCGTCGCCAGCACCGCCGGCTCTTCATTCGAGGTCCGCTTCACGGCGAGCACCACTGCGATAACGATGACGACGACCAGCACGACCATGATCACGAGCTTCTTACTGTCCATACCTCATTTCCTCCCATAAGTTCCCGCGGAATCCAACTGCACCCACTATACACACGGCCCATTACCGGAATGTGACGCTCAAACTTTCCCCTTCAGCCCGCCTGAGAATAGTCGGTGTCTTGAGCGCGGTCGAAAAACCACGGATTGCGTTCCCTTGTCCGCTGCCCATGATGCGCAACGCCGCAGCCTTTTCGTTTCCGACCTGTTACATGTTATCTTTGCGTGAAGGAATAGTCAACCTTTTAATGGCAGATTTTGGCGGCAATGTCGGGTCCTGTCATCGGCGATTTGCCTGCGCGGCATGGCCTGTTGGAGTTGGCGTTTCCGGCCGGCCTCGGCATTGCCGTTCTTGCCGTATCGTGCTATAAAATGATTCCCGTCGCCGCCAACGCCGCACGGGTACTTCCATGGGTTTACAGCCTTGCGACCATTGCGGAAAACCCATCACCGGCAGAGGCAAGCGTTACTGCTCCATCGCCTGTTTCTACGCGCACCGGCGCGCTGAGGGCAAGTGCGCCGTTTGCCGCAATTGCGGCCGCGAGTACCGCCCGCGCCACGGCGCCCGGCAGCCGAAGTTCTGCTCGCCGGCCTGTTTCGAAGCCCACCGCCGCGCGAATCCGCGGCAGTACTGGACCCGTCTGCGCCTGCGCGTCCAATGCGAAAGCTGCGGCTGCGAATTCGAAAAGAAACAGAGCCAGTGCCGCGTCAGCGCGCACCATTTCTGCTCGCGCGCCTGCGCCAACCGCGCCCACTCGCGCGCGGTCAGGGAGAACCCGCAGGCGTACCGCGCCGGCCGGACCGCCGCCGTGTGCCAGGGCTGCGGGAAAACGTTCCACGTCGCCCGATACCGGGCCGCCACCGCCCGGTACTGCTCGAAAGCCTGCATGTTCATCCATCGCTTCGCGCCGAAGGGCGGCGGGGGCGCGCCGGAGCGGGCCGGCTCGAATAACCTCCACACCGCGCGCGACAGCGCTCGCAGGCACCTGGGCGAGAAGTGCCTGCTCTGCGGCTTCGATGTCTTCGTCGAGACCCATCACATCGTCGCGCGGCGCGACGGCGGCACCAACCGGATCGAGAACCTGAGCATCCTCTGTCCGAACCATCACAAGATGGCGCACCTCGGGTTCATCGCCCCTGCAGAGCTGAAGCGTCTGACGCTCGCCGCCCTCGCCCGCCGCTCCGGCCGCCTGCCGCTGTTCGAGCCGCCGGGCGGATGAGGCGAGTATCCGCAAGTGATCTGCTTGCCCCACTAAAAGTTCCGCTCAGCGGAGATGGAGAACCGCTTTGGCTGCAAGCAATTGTGCGATACTTTTCCTCTCCGATTTCTCAGCGGGCCAACCGGTAATGTGAGCATGGTTTGGGCAATCAGCATCCGGCGCGGCTTCGGTATGCAAGGCCTGCTTCGAGACGTCGTAAACATGTAGGTCTGCTCGGCCATGCAGGATCACTCGCGGGTTCGTCTTGGCCGCTTCGTCAGCAATTCTTTGACCGACTTTCCACAGTTCATCTTCCGACAGGCTGATGTGGCGAATGACGGAAAGTTGAAGATCAGGGGGCGGGATGAAGGCGTCTGGCTTTACGGTCCGGTCCGTTCGCCTGAACCATCGTTCAAACTTGATGAAGCGGGCCAGCAACTCGTCGGCGGCAACTGGCTGGAGGGCTGTTTCGCTCATGCAGCATAAACTTGCTGAATCAGGTTCAGAATAGCCGGCGGGACATCAGCGACGAATGGTTCTGTGCCGAAGGCTTTGCTATCGTTGAACAATGCGGCGTAATGCAGATAGCCATCGGGGCCAACGCTGACCGACAGAGTGCGCCGAGGGGCGACGTACCATTCGAGCGCCAGCTCACCATCTGCCTCTGCACCAACCGACGGAGTGGGCGTTCTCAACGAAAGCGACTCCAGAAACCGGCTTGCAATGCGATAGGTTTCATCCTTGATGGCTGCGGCACCGTAACCGTCCCAATTCCCCTCTCGGCATTGCTCGTAGATGACGCACAGTTCGTCGAAGACACCGCCGAAATAAACGGACCGCTGCAGATGCTCGCGGCTTTGATCGCACTGCCTTGCGACGAACCCCGCCGCCGGACTGGTAGCACGTGACGGATTCGGTTTACACATGAGCGAAGCGGACAGAACCACTTCTGGGATCATGTGAAAATCCCTTTCGTTTTCGGTGTAATACTGTCAAAAAAGACCCTGTTTTTCAACCACTGCATCTCGACCAGTCGTTTCTTGAGCGGCGCTTCGTCCAAATCCATCGGCTCGTAGATAAAAACATCGATGTCCAGGATGAGGGGGACCTTCGCTGGCGTTCCTTCGGCCGGTTGCATGGTTCGAATGAGGTTTACCATGTAACTGGTCTCCGGCAGCCGCAACGCGTCTTGATGCAAGAACCACCCGCGAGCCAACCCCAACGATGCCAAAGGCTGCGGCGAGCCAATCAGGTAATCTTCCAGCCGGAAACCGTCATTGGGGAACAACATCCGGTTAATGAACCGAACGCCTATTCGTTGGATCACATCGGGAAGGGTAAGTTCGACGTAGGCCTTCCACAACCGAAGCGCCTCTTCCTCAAACGCTTTCCAATTTTGGTACGGCTCCAGTCTGCTGAACGCGAAACCATCCTTCTCAAACTTCGCTACGTTGTGTTGATCCTTCGACCAAAACTGCAGCCCGGTCCAACCGATATCAACGACGCGGTGTTCAGGGAGCTTTCCCGCTTCCGCCGTCAGCTGCCCCTGAAACTGTCGCAACTGCTGCGCGGTTGGATAATCCGGCAACTTCTCCTTCAGGCGTTTCTGAAAGGCCTCCTGATCCCAGGGCACTGACGGCTTGGCGCGCAGGTCAATAACCGCCTCGACAATCGGAGCGCGCGGCAGATGCGGAAACGTTTCTGAAAAATCAATGTTCATGGAATTGGAGGTGATTCTATCATATTGAAGGACGGATTTGAAAGCGTCGCGGCGTACTCGTCGTCGGGCTGCCCACCTCAGCGGCCGAGGCCGAGGGCGACGACGAGGACGAGTACGACATGCGCAGAATACTTTTCACTTCGTCCGCTTGATGATGTGGAACCCGAACGGGGTCTCGACCACGCCGGAGATCTCGCCGACCTTGAGTTGGAAGGCGGCGTCCTCGAAGGGCTTGGCCATGGCGCCTTTCTTGAACGCGCCCAGGTCGCCGCCGCGCTCCTTGGCGCCGGGCTCGTCGGAGTATTCCCTGGCCAGCGCCGCGAAGTCCGCGCCGGGGGCCTGGGCTTTGGCCAGGACCTCATCGGCCAGTTTCCGCGCCTCCTCTTTGGTCCGCGTCGCCGAGGAACGCTCCGCGCCCTGGTAGCTGATCAGGATGTGACTGGCGGCGATCTCGTCGGTGGGGATGTCCTCGACGAGGTCGCTGAGCGGATGGCGCATCTTCTCCGCGGTCCAACCGGGCAGTTCATAGACCCACGGCGCGTTTCGCGGAGTGAAGTCGCGCGCTTTCTCCACGGCCTGCAGCAGGGCGTCTTTCTTCTTCAGTTCCTGCTCGGCCTCGGTCGGGGTGATCTGGACGCTCTCAATGTTCGGCGCGGAGGCGGAGAACTTCGCGTAATACTGGTCTCCCTTTTTCGCGAGCTGGACGGTGTAGACCAGGTTGCTGGCGAGCCGGCAGGTGTAGGTCGTGTCCCATTCCAGCGGCATCTTGTCGGCGGGGGAGACGTCGCTGAACTCCAGGTCGGTCAGCGCCGTGGCTACGGTGTCGCAGACGGAGGACTTCGCGCGCTTCCCCTCGGGGATTTTTTCCAGCGTCACGACGCCCTTCTCGTCGCGCGAGAGGGCGTACTGGTCCTTTCCGGTCTGGACCTCGACGCGCCGGATGTCGTCCGCCTTGACGTCAATGATCTTCTTGTCGAGATAAGCCATCGGCGTCGGGTCAATCGCCGGGTTGGTCTCGGAGGCGTAGACGGCGCTCTGGTCGAGCAGCCGCACGTACGCGCCGCCGCCCTCGGCGTTCTTGCCGCGCACGAAGCCGAACAGCGTGCCGCCGGAGCTGTCCTTGAACGTCACCGCGACCGCGTCGTCGGCGCCTTCCTCGACGCCCAGTTCCCGGTAGTTCTCCTTCGCGTCGGTCACCTTCGACCGGCACCGGATTTCCAGGCAGGCGAGCAGCAGCTCGTTGATCCGCTTCACCGACGCGGGATAGTCGTTCCGCTCGGCCAGGACGAAGCCTTTGTCCGGGCGGCGCTCCAGCGTGACGGTTTCCTTGCCATGAACGATGGAGATCGTCTGGATCTTCTCCGGCGCAACGCCCTGGATCAGCAGCGAGCCGGGCTGGAATTCCTGCTTCGCGGGGCGGTTGCCGGAATACAGGGCGAGCACGGCGACGACCATTGCGGCCGTCACGGCCAACAGGACGGCGAGGCTCTTGTTGCCGGTCATCAGGATGCCCTCCGAGCGATGTAGCGTCGCGCGCGAACGAAGCGGACGACGGCCAGGACGATGGCGATGAGAAGGACGGCGGCCGGCGCCCAGACGAGGTTGTGAGTCTCGATCTTCACGCCGAGCGCTTCGATCCGCGAGCGTTTCCCCGCGTTCAGGCGGCGCAGCTCCTTTTGGGCCTGGCGGATGTCCTCCTCCACCTTCTTGCGTTGAGCGACCGCTTCGCCGGCGATCAGTTTCTCGTTGCCCTCCGTGGCCGACGCGCCCAGCTTGGCGAGCTGGTCCTGATACGCTTTGATCCGCTCGTTGAGCGCATTGACCTGGTCGCCGGTGGCGGCTTCGGCTTCGCGGTCAATCCGGTCCACCACCGTGAACGGCCGGTTGAAGCCGCCGCGCGAGCGGATGGCGATCAAGTCGGACGACCCGGCGAGGAAATCCAGCGCGTTGGAGACCAGCGGCGCATTGTCGCCCTGTTGCTCGGCGCCGAAGAACGCCTCGCGGTACGCCACCATGTCCGAGATCATGTCCACGTCCGCGAAGACCAGGATCACGCCCTCGCCGGGCGCTTCCTTGACCGCCTCGACCGTCTTCGGCTTGGGCTCCTCGGTGGGCTTGCCGTTCGGCGGCGCAGGCTCCTTCTTCTCTTCGACCGGGAGCCCGTTCGGGAAGTTGGTCCGGAACTTTCCGGTGATGCGGCACGCCAGCATGAGGGGCTTCGTGCCGTCCGTAACCGCGCGGCGGATGGCCTCCGGGTTCGGCGAGGTCAATTCCCATGGCCCGGCGGGTTTCCACGCGTTGCCGGTGGAGGTGGTGGTCAGGAGCGGCGTCACCTTGACGCCGGCCGTCTCCACCTCCTTGAGCACGCCGGCGAACAGCACCCGCACGTCGTGCAGCGGCGCCGTGATGACTTCCTTCCGGTTGAAGCAGTCGTCCTGGAGCAGCATGTACGGCAGCAGCGGCGAGGGCGGCTCGTTCGGCCCGAGCGAAGCCTTGATCGCGAGCAGGCGGTCCACCGCGATCTCGCCGGGCGCCATCTCCACGCCCCAGCCGCGCAGCAGCGCGTTCAGGTCCGACGACCTCTTCGGCTCCGACATCTCGGAGGGTTCCTGCGTCCGCGGCTGGTCCGCCACGCAGAAGGGGTCAACGAACACCATCAGCCGCCCGCCCTTCATGACGAACTGGTCAATGGCGAAGAGAGTTTTCTTCGGCAGGTCCTTCGGGTGAACGACCATCAGGAAGTCCAGGCCCGCCGGAATGGCGTCCGCGTCCGCCGGGACGGTCTCGATGTCGTACGTCTCGCGCAGTTCCGTGATGATCGTCCACGGTTTCGGCATCTCGCGCCCCTGCATGCGCATCATCTGCATCAGGTACGGCGACATCTCCGGCCCGGCCAGCTCCAGCGAGGAAAGCACGCCCACCTTTTTCTTGTCGCGCAGGACGGCGGTGGAGATGAGCTTCGAGATGTCGTACTCCACGAAGTCCTGCCGCTCCGGCTCGAAGAAGGGGATCACCTTGACCTTCCCGAACGCCGTCTGCGCCACCAGCCCGAAGAAGAAGACGTCGTCCTCCGAAAGCGCGAAGCGCTTGACGCCCGCCTGCAGAGCCTCTTCCTCCGCGTCGGAATACTGGCGCGGGTCCAGGACCTCCAGCTTGAGTTTGCCGCCGGAGAGCTTAACGTATTCCTCCAGCAGGTCGCGCACGTACAGGTAGTAGCTGTTGAAGAACCGGATCGCGTCGGGGCCTTTCATCGCCGCCGTGCGGCTGTAATACAGCTTCAGCGTCAGCGGCTGGTTGAGCTGGCCGAGGATATGGCGCGTCCCGGGCGACAAGGTGTAAATCTTCTCCTGCGTCAAATCCACCCGCACGCCGCGGACGGTCTTCTGGAGGACCAGGATCAGGCAAAGCGCGATGACCAGGACGCAGATGACGGCCAGGGCGGTTCGAATCGTCTTGCTCATCCGGCAGCCATCCTTTCTTTGAGGGTCAGAACATTCGCGCAGAGCCAGGCCGCGCCGAGGATCACGAAGAACGCCACGTCGCGCAGGTCCAGCACGCCGCGCATGAGCGACTCAAACCGCAGTTGGATGCTCAGGCTTTCGATCACCTCGACGCCCTTGAGCGGGATGAAGCCGCTCAGGAAGTCCATCGCCGCCGGGCTGCTCGCGTACAGGAACAGCGCGCACGCGACGACCGACAGCACGAAGGCGATCACCTGGTTGCGCGTCAGCGACGAGAAAAAGCTGCCGATCGCCAGGTACGCGCCGGCCAGCAGCATCGTCCCGAAGTACCCGCCGATGATCGGCCCGGGATCCGGCTGTCCCAGGTAGCAGACGGTGATCACCATCGGGCAGGTCAGGACCAGCGCCAGCGCGATCACGGTCCAGGCGGCGAAAAATTTCCCCAGCACGGCCTGCGTGACCGTCAGCGGCAGGGTCATGAGCAGCTCGATCGAGTTCGTGCGCCGCTCCTCGGCCCACAGCCGCATGGCCATCGCCGGCGCCAGGAAGATGAACAGCAGCGGCATGTTCATGAAGAAGAGCCGCAGCGACGCGATGCGCATCTCGTAGAAACCGTGCTGGAACGTCATGAAGCTCGCGAAGAGGAGGAAGATGACCAGGAACACGTACGCCAGCGGCGTGGAGAAATAGCCGCGCAGCTCGCGCTTGAAAATACTGACGAACCCTTTCATGGCCTGCCTCCCGCCGCGCGGAGGTTGAGCGAGCCCGCCGCGCGGTTTACGTCCCGCGTGGTCAGCTTGCGGAAAATCTCGTCCAGCGTGCCGCCCTCGCGCTGCCGGAGCGCATCCGGCGTCGTATCCTCCAGGATGCGGCCCCGCGCGATAATGATGATCCGCGTGCAGATCGCGTCCACTTCCTCCAGGACGTGCGTGCTGATGATCATGCACTTCTCCCGCGCCATGCGCCGGATGAGCTGGCGCACCTCGTGCTTCTGGTTCGGGTCGAGTCCGTCGGTCGGCTCGTCCAGGATCAGGATGGCCGGATCGTGCACCAGCGCCTGCGCCAGCCCCACGCGCCGGCGGTAGCCCTTCGACAGCGTGCCGATCGGCTGGTGCATCACCCCGGTCAGCGCGCAGGTCTCGGCGACGCGGTCAATGGCCGCGGCGCGCTCCCTGCCGCGGATGTCCCGAGCGTCGCAGATGAACCTCAGGAAGCTTTCCGCGGTCATCTCGTCATACGCCGGCACGTTCTCGGCCAGGTAGCCGGTGCGCCGCCGGACTTCCACGGACTCTTTGACGATGTCGTGCCCGAGCACCGTCGCCGTCCCGCCGTCGGGCGGCAGGAAACAGCTCAGCATGCGCATGGTCGTGGACTTCCCTGCGCCGTTCGGCCCCAGGAACCCGAGCACCTCGCCCTTGTTGACCTTGAACGACACGCGGTCAACGGCGAGAATGGGGCCGAAGGACTTGCTCAGCGCCTTCGCTTCGATCATCGGTCTGGAGACCTCCTCAAAACACCGCGAGATTCCGGGGACGGCAGGGCAGGAACCTCCGGGGCGGCTGCGCCAGTCGGCTGCGCGCGACGGCTACTTCGGCACGATCTTTTCCAGGCGCTTCTCTCCGGTCTTGATGTCTTTTCCATGCAACTCGATGTAGTTCACCTTGGGCCCCGTCAGCCCGTCGGTGGAATTGATGTACATTTTTTCGAGGACCGCCGGCCGGCCGTCAATGACCAGTTCGGCGCGGACGGCCTCGCCCGCCTTCTTCACGGTGATCGGCCGGTCGGGAGCGGACACCACGGTCAGACAATAGCTATTGCCCGCCGCGTCCGGCTTGATGTCGAAGCCGTACGCTTTGTTCTTCTCGATCCAGTTGAGATCCTCGCGGCGGCCGTCCTCGGCGAGCATGATCCAGTAGGCGATCACCGGCTCCTTGGGATACAGTTTGCCGCCGGCGTCGAGCCGGGCGTCGTAATGCACGACGTTGGCGTTCTTGCTCCGCTCGATGGTGAACAGCGGCAGCGTCTCCGCCCGGGCCGCCGCCGGTAAAAGCGCAGCGCCGGCATAGCTTACGCCGCCGGCGCAGACCGCCGCGGCGAGCAGGCCGAGGACGGCGAAACGCCATGTCGCTCTTCGCATCGGAGCCTTCCGCAAGGAAAACATTAATAAAATATTGGAAAGTCGCATGACATTTGGTATCATCTCGGCCTGTCCAACTCACTCACGAGGTAGGGCCAATGCCGAAATTATACACGAAGACCAGCAGCACGGGCAACAAGATCCGTCAGAGGGTCCTGGCCTACAAGGGCGGCGACGACGCCATGGCCCTGGGAATTTTTCCGTACTTCAGGCCGATCTCGTCCGCGCAGGGGACGGAGGTCATTCTCGACGGCAAGACCGTTCTGATGTTCGGCTCGAACAGCTACATGGGGCTCACCGATCACCCGAAGGTCAAAGAGGCCGCCATCGCGGCGATCCGCAAATATGGAACCGGATGCGCCGGCTCGCGATTTCTGAACGGGACGCTGGACATCCACCTGGCCTGCGAGGAGAAGCTGGCCCAGTTCGTGAAGAAGGAAGCGGCGCTCCTGTTTTCCACCGGCTTCCAGGTCAACCAGGGCGTCATCTCCTGCCTGACCGGCCGCGGCGACTACGTCATTCTCGACAAGCTCGACCACGCCAGCATCGTGGACGGGGCGCGGCTCAGCTTCGGCGAGATGGTGCGGTTCAAGCACAACGACATGACCAGCCTGGCGCGCGTCCTGGAGACTTGTCCTCCCGAGGCCGGCAAGCTGATCGTCGTGGACGGCGTATTCAGCATGGACGGCGACATCGCCGACCTGCCCGAGATCGTGAACCTCGCCACCCGGCACGACGCCCTCATCATGGTGGACGACGCGCACGGCATCGGCGTGCTGGGAGATCAGGGAAGCGGGACGGCGTCGCACTTCGGGCTGACCGACCAGGTGGACCTGATCATGGGCACCTTCAGCAAGTCGCTCGCCTCGCTCGGCGGCTTCGTCGCCGGCGACGCCTCCTTCATCAAGTACCTGAAGCACCAGTCCCGCGCGCTGATCTTCAGCGCGAGCATGCCGCCTTCGAACGTTGCGGCGGTGATGGCCGCGCTGGAGATCATCCAGTCGGAACCCGAGCGGATCCGCGCCGTCCACGATAACACGCGCCGCATGGCCGACGGGCTCCGCCGCATCGGCTACTCGCTGGGGAACTCGGTCACGCCGATCCTGCCGGTCCATATCGGCGATAACCTCGTCTGCTTCAAGGCCTGCCGGCTGCTCCAGGAAGAGGGCGTGTTCGTGAACCCCATCATCGCGCCGGCGGTCGAACCCGGCGAAGCGCTGCTGCGCGTCAGCCTGATGGCCACCCACACGTTCGCCCAGATTGACCAGGCGCTCGAGAAGTTCCAGAAAGTCGGTAAAATGCTGAATCTTCTCGGATAGCCGCCATGCGTGTCCGCGAAGTCGTCACCCCCAAAGACCGAGAGCGGTTCATTCGATTCCCCTGGGAAATCTACCGGCAGGACCCCCACTGGGTTCCGCCGCTGATTTTCGAACGGCGCGAATTTCTCGACCCGCGCAAAAATCCCTTCTTCGAACACGCCGAGGTGAAGCTCTTCCTGGCCGGCGACGACGCCGGCGCCCTGCGCGGAAGGATCGCCGCCATCGTCAACCGCAGCCACAATGAACAGCACGGCGAGCCGGCCGGCTTCTTCGGGCTGTTCGAGTGCCGGGACGATCCCGAGGCCGCGGCGGCCCTGTTCGACGCGGCCGCCGTTTTCCTGAAGTCGCGCGGCATGACCGTCATGCGCGGGCCCGAGAACATGTCCGTGAATGACGACGTCGGCCTGCTCGTCGAGGGCTTCGAATCGCCGCCGGCGATCATGATGCCCTATAATCCCCGCTACTACATTCCGCTGGTGGAGGCGCGCGGCTTTCAGAAGGCGATGGACCTCTATGCCTGGTACGGCGACGCCCGCGAGCTGGAAATACCCGCGAAAATCACGCGCGGCATCGAACTGTGCCGGCGGCGATTCGGGTTCAAGGTGCGCTCGATTGACATGCGGCGGTTCGACGAGGAACTCCACAACATTCACAGGGTCTATACGCAGGCCTGGGAGCAGAACTGGGGCGCGGTGGCCATGACGCTGAAAGAATTCGATCACCTCGCCGCCCAGCTCAAGCCCGTCGTGGATCCCGACCTCTGCCTGATCGCGGAGGTCGGCGGCGAAGTGGCGGGGTTCTCGCTGGCGCTCCCGGATTTCAACCAGGTGCTGATCCACCTCAACGGGCGGCTGCTGCCTTTCGGCATCCCGAAACTGCTTTGGTATCGCCGGAAGATTGACATGATCCGCATCCTGACCACCGGCGTCATCAAGAAGTTCCGCCACATGGGCATTGACAGTTGCTTCTATTACGAGACCTGGAAACGCGGCAACGCCAAAGACATTTACCGGGGCGAGATGTCCTGGATCCTGGAGAACAACGCCGCGATGAACAACGCGCTGCGGAATCTCGGGTTCAGGATTTACAAGCGATACCGGCTCTATGACCGCGGCCTGTAAAAACGACAAAAGCGGTTTCGCCACGGATTTCACGGATTGACACGGATTACCGGCGAATTAAGGCAAGGCTGGGACAGCTCTTTTCCTCGCTTTCGTTAATCCGTGAAAATCCGTGAAATCCGTGGCAAAAAAATGAATGAGACGCCGCCATGAAAGTTCTGCTGACCGGAGCGAACGGTTTCGTCGGCAGCCACATCCTCGACCAGCTCTGCGCCGCCGGGCACCCGGTGCGCGTGCTGTTGAGAAAGACGAGCCGCACGCGCTTCATCGAGGACCGTCTGCCCGGCGTCGAAGTCCGGTACGGATCGGTGACCGATCCCGGGCCGGTGCAGGAGGCGGTCCGCGGCGCCGACTGCGTCATCCACTGTGCCGGGAAGACGAAAGCCGTCCGCGCCGCCGAGTACGACGCGGTGAACCTGGAAGGCACGCGCAACGTGGTCCGCGCCGTCAATGCGGAGAAAGCGACGGTCAAGCACCTGGTCCATATTTCCAGCCTCGCGGCCAACCATCCCGCCGGCGCCGACGCGCCTGCGCTGGAAACGGATACGCCCCGGCCGGTCTCGGAATACGGCCGCAGCAAGCTGCGCGCTGAGGAACTGGTCAGGGAAACCTGCGAGGCGCCTTTCACCATCCTGCGGCCGTCGGCGGTGTACGGCCCGCGCGACGCCGACTTCCTGCCCGTCTTCAAGGCCGTGCGCAGACACCTTATGCCGCTCATCGGCGGCGGGCGGATGCAACTGAGCCTGGTCTACGTCGGCGACGTCGCCGCGGCCGCGCTCCGCTGCCTGGGGAATCCGCAGGCGTATCGGAAGACGTACCACGTCGCGTCGCCGGAGCCCTGCTCCACGCGCGATTTCCTGCGGGAAATCGCCGCCGTAATGAACGTCCGCACCGTGCCGCTTTTCATCCCGTTCGCGCTGCTCTATCCGGTCGCTGTCAGCCGCGAACTCCTGGCGCGCGCCACGGGCAAGCCGAACATCCTCAGCCGCCAGAAGCTCAGGGAGATGAAGGCGCCCGGCTGGGTCTGCTCCACGGAGCTGATCCGGCGCGACCTCCAATTCACGGCCGGCACCCGCCTCAGCGAAGGCATCGCAAGGACGATCACCTGGTATGAACAGAACGGATGGCTCTGACCTCGCCGCGCAGGGGGCGTCCGGCTCAAGGACGACCGGGTTCTTTTGTCTGAAGGATCACACGTTCGTTGATTACGCGACGCAAGCGTACCTGATGATCGTCGGCCTGCTGATCCTCTTCTTCTATCGCGGCCCGGCGGAGTTGCGGAACTGTCTCCTGGCCGGGCACGTCGTTTACTTTCTCGCCATCCAGGCGCTGATCCGGGCAAGCGCGCGGCGGCCGGGAAACCGCGTCATCGGCTTCCTGCGGCACTTCTATCCCATCCTGCTTTATCCCGGCCTGTATCGGGAGACCGGCGAGCTGAACCGGATGTTCACCGGTGGCTACCTGGACGCTTCCTTCATCCGCTGGGAGGAGAAGCTGTTCGGCTGCCAGCCCAGCATCCTCTTCATGGAGAAACTGCCCTGGCTGCCGATCAGCGAAATCTTCTACGCGGCCTATTTCTCCTTCTACGTCATGGTCGCAGGAATAGGCCTCATCCTGTATTTCCAGGAAAAGCGGCGGTTCTGGCGCTACGTTGCGGTGGTGTCGTTCGTCTTCTACGGCTGTTACCTGGCCTTCATTTTCCTGCCCGTAGTCGGGTCACGGGTCTTCTACACGGCGGTGCCGGGTTTCGACCATGCGCAGTTTTCATTCTTCCCGCTCGCGTTTCCGGCCGCCGTCCAGGCCGGCCCGATGTTCAAGTTGGAGACGTTGATCTACCGCGCCGAAGCGCCCGGCGGAGCGTTCCCCAGCAGCCACGTGGCGCTCGCCCTCTGCACGCTTTACTTCTCATGGCGCTTCGTCCCGAAGATCCGATGGGTCCACCTGGTCGTGGTGATTCTCCTGTGCGCGGCGACCGTTTACTGCAGATACCACTACCTGGTGGACGTATTTGCGGGTATGCTCACGGCGGCGCTGCTGATACCGCTGGGAGAGTGGCTCTACCGGAAGACTAGCAGCTATTGAGCATTCGCCAATGGACCGGATGAGGAGCTATAATAGGTTGCTGGGACCGTGAAGCAAGCCTCCAAGTTGGAAAAATCGCCATGCTTTCAAGTACCCGCATCCTTCGTCTTGCGCTTGGCGCTGCGCTTATCCTGCCGGCGTGTTGGCCGTCTCCAGTCGCATTCGGCGAGGCGGCGGCGCTGACGCAGCCGGTCGTCAGGACCGTGCAGGCGCCGGCGGGCTGTTTCGTGCCCGACGTGGCTGTGGATCCCAAGGGCGTGCTGCACATGGTGTACGCCCTGAACCGCAACGCCTGGTATATTCGTTCCACGGACAACGGCGCGACGTTCTCGCAGCCGGTCCAGGTGAACTCCGAGGGGACGGTGGGGTTCACGATGGGCGAACGCGGACCGAAGCTGTCCGTCGGCGGCGACGGTGTCATCCACGTCGTCTGGTCGAACATCTGGTCCCCGGGTGTTCAAACGTTTGCCTACTACGCCCGCAGCCTGGACGGCGGGAAAACGTTCGAGAAGCGCAAGCTCGTCTCCTCGATGGACGCCCCTGACGGCCTGACGATGGCCGCCGACGGCGCCAGCCGCGTGCTGGTCTTCTGGCACGTCATGAACCCGCTGCAGAACGAGGTCCCGGCCGCGACCTGGCTTTACATGGCCCGCTCCGACGACAACGGCGACACGTTCAAGACCGCCGAACGCATCAAGGTCTCCAACCTCGGCACGCTGGCCTGCGCGATGTGCCAGATGCGCGCGCGCGTCGGCGCCGACGGCAACGCTTACTTGACCTTCCGGTCGGCGGAGCATAACATCCGCGACTTCTATGTCCTCAAAGGCCCCGTGACCAGCAACAAGTTCACGGCCGTCCGCGTCAATCAGGATAACTGGGAACTCAAGACTTGTCCCATGTGCGGCCCCGAGTTGACGGTCGCCCCGGATGGCCGGCAGATTTGCGCCTTCATGACCCGAGAGAAGGTGTATTGGGCCGTCTCGAATGCCGGAGTGACGGAGTTCGAGCTGCACGTCGCAACGCCGGACAATGAAGCGGGGGAGCTTTATCCCTCGGCGATCGCGAACCGCAAAGGCGAGGTGCTGTTCGTCTGGCAGGTCGGCCCGATGTCCACCGCCGGCACGGCCACGGTCAAGTGGGCGCGCTATTCCCCGGACGGTAAATTCACCGGCCGGCAGGGGACCCTCGGCAGGACGACTTCCGGCACCAAGGCAACGGAATTCGTCGGCAGCGACGACAGTTTCTACATCGTCACAACCGCGAAATAATGAAGCGCTATGGACACCAGTGTTTCCATCATTCCGCGCGCCTTGAGCGATGCCGACAGCGCCCTGGTCCGCCGCGCGAAAACCGGCGACTTTGCGGCCTTCGAGGAACTGGTCAGCCGGCACGAGCGCGGCGTGTATTCGCTGGCGATGAACATGCTGAGGCAGCGCCAGGACGCGGAAGACGTGGTCCAGACGAGCTTCCTCAGCGCCTTCGAGAACCTGGGGCGCTTCCGCGAGGAGGCGGCTTTCGGCACCTGGGTGCGGAAGATCGCCCTCCATGCCGCGCTGAAAGTCATCCGGACGCGCAAGAAGGCGCGCGCCGTGTCCCTGAAGCATGCGGCGGAGGCCGAGGAAGGCAGCGTGCCGCACCCGGCCTTCATCGCCGAATGGCGCGACCCGAGCGAAGTCATGGATCGAAAGCGCCTTCAGGAAACCCTGGCTCAGGCCATGCGCGCGCTGCCTGAAAAGCAGCGGCTGGTATTCGTGCTCCGAGACATGGAGGGCCTGTCGGTGCGTGAAGCGGCGCGGCTCCTGGCGATCAGCGAAGGGAACGTGAAGGTGCGCCTGTTGCGCGCCCGGCTGGCGCTGCGCGAGAAACTGACGCGCGTCTTCGGCCGCGAGGGCGGCGGCATTCTTCCTGCACATCCGCACGAGGGGCGCCGCTCAACCTCAGCCCAGGCCTTGTTGCGAAGTTACCGGCGCCGTAGGAGGGTAAAGTCATGACGCGGAAGGCTAAAGTCATGAAATGCGCCGACCTGTTGCGCATGTTGAACGATTACGTGGATGGCGACATTGATCCGGGCATCTGCAAGGAGTTTGAGAATCACCTTGCAACATGCAATCCCTGCACGATCGTGGTGGACAACGTCCGAAAGACGATCACCCTGTACCGCGAGAAGAGCGTGTTCGAGCTTCCCGCCCCATTCCAGGCGCGGCTTCACGCGGCGCTTCGGGAAAAGGGCCGCTCGAAGCGGCCCGGAAAACCCAGGCGCTGATTCCCCGCCTCTCCGCGCACCTGCTTTTTTGTAACCTTTCGACGCCGCCCGGCTCTATCACTATGGGATGCGGGTCCGAGGTTCCTTCTTCAGACAGGAGATACGCTCATGGCAAAGTCACCCAAAGACGTGCTCGACGAATTTCAGTCCAACATGCCCAAGCTGGCCAAGGCGCTCCCGCAAGTCGTCGAGGACTTTACGAGGAAGCTTATGCCGGACGTGCTCAAAGACGGCGCGCTGAGCCTCAAGCACAAGGAGATGATCGCCTTGGGCATCGCGATCCAGGCCCGGTGCGACTACTGTATCGTCATCCACGTCAAGAAGTGCCTCGAGGCCGGCGCGACGAAGGAGGAAATCGCCGAGGTTTGCGGCGTCGCTATCCTGATGGGCGGCGGCCTGGCGCTGACCTACTCGACGTTCGTGGCCAAGGCGGTCGAGGAATTCGCGAAGCCGTGATCATCGCGGCGAAGTTCAAGAGACAGGAGGCTCAGCCGATGCCGGTGCAACGAGCGATAGCCGCTTACAGGACGGAAGGGCTGAACTGCGCCCAGAGCGTTTTGCGCGCGTTTCAGCAGGAGCGCGACATTCCGGAGGAAACGGTCCAGGCGGCCCGGCGGTTCGGAGGGGGCCGTGCACTGGAAGGCCGTTGCGGAGCGCTTCACGCCGCCTGCGAACTGGCCGGAGACGACGCGACGCGCGATCGCCTGCGCAACGAGTTTGCCGCAAGAGCCTCGTCGGAGCGCTGCCGCGAGATTCGCAAGGCCAATGCGTTCAGTTGCGAGCAGTGCATCGAACTCGCGGCCGGGTTGCTGGACAGCGCCTTCGCTAAGGTCACGACGCCGCGATGAACGTGTCCTTCATCCCTTGGTCCCAGCCGTCCCACAGGAAATCGCCGTAGCGGTCGTCGGCGATGAGGCGGAAGGCGTAGCGGACCTGTTCCTCGTAGAACTCGCAGAAAGCGCCGGTCCGGTCCATGCCGCCGTTCATCTCGTGGGCTTCGGCCGGGCAGGGCGATCCACAGAAGTGGCGGATGGCGCAGCGTCCGCACGGATCAATCGCCTCGATCTTGCGTTCCGTGACCTGGCGGAAGGCTTCGCTCTTGAGGACGTCGCCCAGGTCGTCCTGGAACAGGTTGCCCCCTTTGAATCGCGGGATGCCGATGAACTCGCTGCACGGGAAAAGGTCGCCGTTCGGCGCCAGCGCAAAGAAGCATCGCCCGCCGCCGCACGGCGAGATGTCGCACATCAACCGGCGCGCCGCCGGCGCCACGATGGCCAGCAGAATGTTCGCGAAATTGGCCACGACCAGTTTCCGGCCGGTCTTGCGATAGAGGTCGTGGCTGCGCTCCAGCGCCCCGAGGAAATACCGGGCCGCTTCGGCGTCGCCGGGTTTGATCGCTCGCGAGGGCGGCAGCGTGCAGCGGACGATATTCAGCAGGCAGGTGGGGACCTCCTCGGCATGGAAGAAATCCACCAGGTCGTCCAGGTGCCGCAGGTTCTCTTTGGTGACCGTGCAGATCACGCTCCAGTTCTCGTAGCCGCGCAGCCGCCGCATGGCCTTCACGACGGTATCGAAGACCCCTTTCCCGTCCCAGGTGTGGCGCGTGCGCTGGGCGACGGCCGGGTTCGCGGCGTCGAGCGAAAGTCCCAGGCTGACGCCGCGGTCCGTCAGGAACGACACGGCCTCCTCGTCGAGCGTGGTGGCGTTCGTCTGAATGCCGAAGAGGAAGCGCTCGCGATAGGCTTCGATCGCGGCGAACACGGCCTCGCGGTTGAGCAGCGGTTCCGCGCCGTGGAAGACGATCTGCGGCCGCATCGCCTTCGGCAGCGTGGCCTCGAAGTAGCTGTCCAGCCGCGCCATGGCCTCCATCAGGCGCTCGCGGCTCATGTGCTCGCCATGCCGGCGCATCTCGCTCGGGATATAGCAGTAGCGGCAGTCCAGGTTGCACCGCTCGGTGGGGTTGAAGTACACGGCGGAAGGCTTGAGGCCGAACCGGAGCTTCTGCATCTCGGCGGCGAACGCATCCGCCTTGCGACGGTAGGCGCCGAGCAGCTTTCCGCCCGAAAGGACCTGGCCGACGTTGTCCTTCTGCACCAGCGACCAGAAGGCGGTATCCGGATCAATCAGGGCCATGTAGTCCGAGTGGCCGATATCAATCGGCTGGAGCGTCGGCCCGTTGCCGGTGTTGATGAAACGGCCCCGCGAAGGGGCCGTTTCATCTTTCCGGCTTCGACCGCCGACGTCCTTGGCGGCGGGACGTCGCATCACTTGCTCCTCTTGGACATCAGGATGTAATGCGACAGGCCCGTTCCGCGAGCCTTGCAGCTCTTCCGCACGGCGATGACGGCCTTCTTCGCTCCCTTCATGCTTCACCCTTTCTATAAAGGAGCCTTGGGAAACAAAAAAGAGTTCCAACGAACGGTCTTTCCACCGCTCGTTGAAACCCTTTACCATCAGGTTCCAGAATGTCCGGCTCGTTCAGCAGGTCTTCTGACTTTCGGATCATCCGCCCCTGACGCCTTCCCGTCCCGCTTAAGCGGGACAGTGGCTGGCCATCGGCCTGTCAGGCGCGTCCCCGATCACAGCGGCGGGACCGCCACGGATTTTCACCGTGTTCCGAGATACTGAACGATTTCCTTATAACCCATCCGCGCGCTCCATGTCAAGCGGCGGCGGATAACGAGTATTCATCCCTCCTATCGGCTCATGTCCTGAAAGAACTCGACGGACTCGCCGCCGGGGCTGCGGACGAAGGCGACGCGTATGGAGGCCGGGCCGGTTCGGGTGGCGAGTTCCACGGTCCTCGGCTCGCGGGTCACCATCGCGCCGGCCGCCTGCGCGCGCTTGAGCGCGGCGTCGCAATCGCCGGTGCGCAGCGCGAAGTGCATGATGTTCCCCTCCACCGGCGCGGATTTTCCGCCGGCGAAGATTTCGACGCAATTGTCGTTGCCCGCGTCGAGCAGAATGGCGCGCCCGTCGCCCTCGCCCCAGGCGAGCCGTTCCTTCAGGCCCAGGCCCTCCTTGTAGAAGCGCACTGTTTCGTCAAAATCCTTCACCCGGATCGCGACGTGATGAAACCCGTTTACGCCGCCTTTTTCTTTTCGCGCCGGCATCGCTGGATCGCCTTTCGTGGTTGAAATCGCGGAATCGGCCGAACCGACATGGCCGTCATTCTAGCAGCAACCGGAGCGCTGTCAAGCAACCGCGAGAATGGAAAAGGATGAAGGAGGAGGAATGAAGGCGGGCTGTGGGCGGCTACTTCAGCAGCCGTTCGCAGAGCGCCAGCGTCTGAGCGGCCTGGGCGCTGGTGGTGAACCGGGCGGCCTGGCTCAGGCCGCGGCGGCGCAGCGTCTCCGCCAGCGGCGCGTCCGACAGGACCCGCTCCATCGCCGCCGCGAGCGCCGGCGAATCCAGCGGGTCCACCAGCAGCGCGGCGTCGCCGCAGACCTCCGGCAGCGCGGCGACATTCGACGCGACGACCGGCACGCCCAAGCCCATCGCCTCCAGCGGCGGGTAGCCGAACCCCTCGAACAGGCTGGGCATCACCAGGAGCGACGCGCCGCGATACAGCGCGCGCAGTTCGTCATCGCCGATCTGCCCGGTGAACCGCGCGGCGCCGTCCAGGCCGAAACGCCGGGCCGCGTCTTCGGCCTCCGGATAGCGCGGATCGCGCGGCCCGGCGACGATCAGCCGCAGGGCCGGACGCGTTTGCCGCACGCGGGCGAACGCCTCCACGAGCCGGCAGAGGTTCTTGTACGGATCGCATCGCCCGACGTAGAGGACGTACGGGCCGCCCGCGGCTTCGACCGGCGAGCGGTCGGTGCGGTCGTTTCCCACGTGGACGCCGCCATAGATCACGTGGACTTTCTCCGCCGGCACGCCGAGGTGCTCGATAATGTCCTCGGCGGAGCTGCGGCTGACCGTGATAACCGCGTCGGCGCGCCGGCACTGCATGCGCAGCCAGGCTTTCCACAGGACCGCCAGGCGGGCTTTCCAGCTCCGGCGCAGGTGGTGCCTGCAGAGCAGCGGAATGAGGTCGTAAATGGTAATCACCCGCCGGAATGCGCCGGTCATCGGCGTCCAGGCGTCGAGCGAGCAGAAGAGCCCCACGCCTTCGGACTCCAACCGCCGCGCCAGGCCCCACTGATCCCGGGGTCCCGGGCGGCCCGAGACGCGGAGCAGCCGGAAAGCGGAGTTCGACCGCACTTCGGCCGGCAAAACCGCAGGATCGGACGTCAACAAAATCAGCGGCGACGCCGTTTGCGCGCTCTGCAGCCCGTGCAGCAGGTTCAGCGTGTGGCGCGCCATGCCGCTCATACGTCCGTTGACGTATCGCGCGTCAATGGCAATCAGCGAATTCGCGCCGTTCATGATCCGCCCTTTGCCGGCGCCGCGCTTCCCGCCGGCGGTTTCTCGACGATCATCAGAAATCAAGTGATGACGAACTCCGCGAACGCCGGCTAGCATGCCATCCGCGCGCGCAGCCTGTCACGCATCGCGCGGCCGGCCGCACCGCAGGCCCCAGTGTAGCATAAAACGCGTGATCCTTCGCCTGCTCGGCGAAGGCCCGACGTGAGCGCGCTGCGGCGGCCTTCAAGCTGCGCGGCGCGCTCGCGCAGAGGACGCCCGCCGACGTTGACCATGGCGACCGCGCGTCTTTCCATCGGCATAGCATCTTCAAACGTACTGCGTGAGGCGCGGAGGACGCTCTCGATAAGCCGCATAGAGCTTCCGCCACGCCGGACTGATCCGCTCTTCGCAAAGCGGACGCTTGAGGTTCCAGGGGACGAAATGTCCTTCCATGAAGCGACCGCACAGCGGGCAGAACCGCTCGAAGTGATCTTCCATCTCGTCCGCGTCTTCCGGCAGATGTTTCCGTCCGATGTCGCACCCTGCCACGCGGTCAATGCCGCCGGCCATCGGGCAGCCGTAATACCCGAACGGCGTCAGTCCGATGCCGACGACGCTCGGACGCTTGCAAGCGTTGCGATAAGAGGTGAACCGGAACCAGGGTGAATCGGCCGGCGCCATATTGAAAGCGCCGAACTGCGGCTGAACCGGCGATTCCTTCAGTGAGTCTGGGTCCACGATGATTTCCCGGGGCAGTGACCGGATGACTTCCCGGGCCTGCGTTCCGAAACCATTGCTTACGAGCACGACCGACGTTCCATGCGGGCGCGCACAACCCTCCAGGAGAATTCGGAGAATGGCCGCCAACTCCGGATGCAGAGTCGGTTCGCCTCCCATCACTTTGATCGTGCGCCAGACTTTCCCGCGCCGGCGCGACTCCTCCACGAAGCGTTCAATCTGGCTGAGCTCCATGCGCTCGGAACTCGGCGCCTGCCGGCAACTGCGGTTGCAGTTGAGGCACTTCAGATTGCATTCATACGTGATGTCAATTTCGATAATATCCCGGCATGCCCGGTACTGCGGCCCGAGCAATGCGGTCGCGGCCCGCGTGATGCGCAAATGGCGGCAGAGCCGCTTGACGCCATACACCGCATGGCCGACGGGCGTCAGCCATCCTTCATAGCGGCATTTGTCCTTGGGAAAAGCCATTCGCGGCTCCGAGAAGACCGGCCCTGGACTCTCCGCTCGATTTACCCCTGGATTTGCCGGCATGTGCTATCCCATGCTCGCCCGGAGCCTGTCACTGAGCGGACGATCCGCCGCACCGCGCGACCCACCGTGAAATCAAGCGCCGGATCGCTCGCGCGCGCGGCGCCGGCCGGACGCGGGCGCTCGACTCTTTCGCGAACCGTGCCGAGGTGTACTTCTCGCAGAAGTAGTGGCAGTACGACGAATCGCACGGACTGGGGCGGTCCCTCAGTTTGACGTCCTTGCGGAGCAGGTTGCCCAGCGGCTGTCCGGTGCCGCAACGGAAAACGTTCCCCTCCGGCGTGACCGCCACGAAATTGTAGCCCGACCCGCAGAGCCTGCCGTGGTAGCAGTCAAGCCCCTCGAGGAACCGGCCGTCCGAGAACATGTCCTGGCTCGGCGGCTCGCCCATCGCCGCGAGGGTCTGCGCGTAATTCGACCGCGCCGCCGCGAGATAGTCCCGCAGGAGCGCCCTGTGTTCCGGAGTGTAGGCGCCCGGATAACGTTGGCCTTCGAAGGCGCCGCGCATCATCTTTGGAACCAGAAACAGGCCGTCGCGTTCAAAGCGCGCCGAGATGTCGGAAAAGTTGTCCACCATACGCGGGGTCATCACGAGCGACAGGAGCGTGTTGAACCGCGCCGCCTCCAGCATTTGCGCACGCGCGATGAACGCGCCGAGGGCGCCGACCGCCTGTCGCTCCTCATAATGGACGGAGGCGTTGATGAAGTGAACGCGCCCGGGATCAATCCGCTCGGCGAAATCCTCCGCCGAGCGGCAGGAGAGATTCGTATTGATGGAGAGGTAATGGCAGCGCGCCAGCCGTTCGCACAGCGGCACAAGGCCCGGATAGGTGAACGGCTCGCCGCCCGTGATGTGAAGCAGCCACACCTTGCCCGTCGAGTCGAACGCATCGCCCCATTGCTCCGCCGTGCCGTAGACGCGCGTGCCGGCGCCGCGGAGGCTGTCAGGAATGCCGCAATACGCGCAACGGAAATTGCACGTGGTGGCCGGACTGAAGTCAGCTTCCACGTCGTAGTTCATACGGATCGAGACTCCCGCCGGCGCTCCCATTTGACCCCTCCTCAAGCACCCGCGCGAACGCCCGCCATTCTACTGGACTGTTCTGCCTTTGCCAAGGCCGAGATTAGAGTTTCGTGACACCCGCCCCTCTCGTTCGCGCCTTGCTCGACGTTGCCCATTTTGACCCTTGGACGCCAAGCAGGACGCCAAGACAGAATCATCCGTTCAACGCGCTGCCTCGTGTTCGCAGCGGGCGTCACCGTCACGGCGTCGGCTCGCGAGCCGTTTTCCAGTCGTAGATGCCCACGAGCAGTGTGTCGAACACCTTGACGGAGTACACCGGCTTCCTTTGAGTGTAGAATTCCCAACAGTGCGGGTAACGGCTCAACTCGCCCTGGCGGATCAGGAGCACCAGGTAATCCGCCTCTGAGCCATCCACAAACCGGATGGTCGGCGCCAGCCTGCCGATGGATTGGTATTCCGGGAGCGTGTGCTTCTGTATGGGAACCCACAGCGCGCTGTGGGGATGAGAGTTCAGCCAGGGGAGAATCGCCTGATACGGACTGCCCCAGTATTCGGTCTCAAATCCCCTGGCGGCGGCGCCGTTCACTCCACCGACGAGTTCGTTGAAATACGACGACTCGTACGGATGATATCTCACGATGGAACAATAGACCGACACGGCGAAAAGGACCCCATACAGGAGGATGAAAGCTGTCCCCCATTTGATCCGGGCGGCGAGCAGATACAGTTCGCGCACGCCGAGGGCTGCGACTGCGCAAAGGAATGGGAACGCAGGCAGGAAAAGCCTCACGCCGTCATAGGCCCAAGCGGAGGCGAAAGCGACGGCCAGGATCGGAACCAGCGCGTTCAGGAGCAGGAAAACCGCTGCAGCGCGATGAGTCGTGCGATGCAGCCGCAAGAGTCCTGCGAAGAAGGGCAACAACACGATCAGCGGCACCGTGACGGCCGTCAGGACGAACGCGTAATGCCAGGGCGCGCGAAGCCAGGTTTGGCCCAGGTAATAGACCGGAATCTGGTGATGCGTCAAGATCCACACGAAATAATCCCCGGTCCGGCCGGCGGGATGCGGCCAGAGCCACGGCCACCCGGCCACAAACACCGCCGGCGGAATTACCAGCAGAAAAACGAGGTCGCGCACGGCGTGCGGGCGGTCCCTGAGGCACCCGCGGAAACGCTGCCGTAGCAGCCGCCATAGGTCGGATCGGAACCAGACCACGAACCATGCGAGCAAAAACGCCCAAAGGAATATCGCATTGACCTTGGTGAGCAGCGAGAGCCCCACCAAAGCCGATGCGGCGAGCATCCATCGAGAATTCTCCAGCCCCCTCCAGAACGCGTAAGCCGTCACGACCCACATCGCTGTAATGGGGAAGTCCAGCACGCCAAGATGGGCGTGAAAGAACGCCCTTGGGAGAAGGAAGAACGCCAGGACCGCGACCAGCCCGGTCGCCCAGCCCCAGTACTTGCTCACCCAGGCGAACAGCACGAAGTTCAGCGCGAACCCGTAGAGAAGGACCTGAAGGCGAAACGCCTTGTAGGGCTGCATAATCCCGAGGCGGTCGCTCAAAAATCTCTGGATGAACCCGCCCGCCAGCGTCCCCAGCGGCGGGTGGCCTTCGTTCGTGCGCCAGCAGGGGTCAATGCGTGACCAGGTGGGCTTGCTGAACCACGAGACGTGCTGCCGAGCCGCCTGACTGTCTTCCGGCTCGTCCCACGTGATCCCGTAGTCATCCAGCGTTGCGAATACGATCCCGCAAAGCGCCAAGCAGAGGACCAGCGGCAGATACGATCTTAGCCGAGCGACCACGAGCACCTCTTCAGTCCCATTTCCGCGCTACTCTTTAACAGGATTCCCGGGAGTGCCGGAGGAGAGGTCGTAGAGATAGGCCGAGGCGCCTTTCTCTTCGAGAGACTGTATCTTTCTCCCCACCGAGTCCAGGTATTCCGTGATAAGCTGTTTCTCATCATTGCCGGTCAATGGCCATACATGCGAGAATATGAACCAGACGCGATCCTTCCCGCGGAATTGCTCTATTTCCTGCAGATACTTGACAAACGATTCTCTGTGGCGTCCGCCTCTCACATAGTCCTGAGCTGCATTTTGCTCCGGCGGCGACAGCCATTCATTCAGAATGCCGCCGTTGTAATATTCCCAAGCCGGCAAGGCGCCGTAATAGACGTAAATGGCATCGGTTGTCTTCCTGGCTGTATGCACGCGCTGAACCAGGCTCCTCATATCCTCCTGTACGGGAATATCCGCCTCTCTCAAAGCATCCAGAGCGGGGTAGCCCAGCAGCAGCAGAACGAAAGCGGCCCCAACCACAGCGGTTGCCTGGCTCCTCATAGTTTGCCAGATCAGAACGCTGCCTTCGGCGATCATGATAAAGACCGCCGGGCATGCAAACAGAAGCAGTCGCCCTTCGAAGGGATACTTATGAATCGCCGCCGCCAGAAATGCGCAGGCGAGGGGCGCAAGAAGAACCGCAGCCTCCCATGTCCGCCCCGAGCGCCGCATGCTGACCATGCCCGCGAGAAAGGCAAACAGAGCCAATCCGGGCAGAAAGACGAAGCCGGCGGGGTGTTGCATCAACTCGATCGGCTTGTGCAGATACCAATGGAAGTTTTCACGCGTAACACCGGAGAGCGGCGGGAAGGCGCTGCTCCAGAACGAGAGCAAGTAGCTTTCGCCGCTCACAGAGCGGGCTGTGATGTGGTAGCAAAGGCCCCAGCTCGCCAGCCAAAGGCAACCGATAACAGCCCAGGCCATTGCCTGTTTCCGTTCTCCGCGGAAGATCGAACGTCCAATGAGAAGCGCTCCCGCTCCCGCAAGGACGAACACTGCCGGGTGCGAAAACCATACCGCAATCATTCCTGCCGAAGCAGCCAGGAAGTACCTCAACTTGGGCCACGTATATCCTCCGGTTCCGAGCATGATCATCCAGAGCAGGCAACTTACGGCTACATCGGATGAATACTGCTTCAGATAAACCGAGTAGTAGACAGGCCAATGCGAGATGGCCAGGAGCAACATCGCCAGAAAGGCGCCCAAGGGCGTACAGCACCGTCGGGATAACGGCAGGAACAAGGCAAGCGCCGCCAAGCCGGAGATCAACGGGACGAGGCGTAACACGTGGTCGCCCAACCCAAACGCCTTAACAGTCAATCGCGTCAGCCAGAGGAATCCGGCCGGCGTGGGGACCGCTTTGGGCTGCTTTGCGGTCACGGCGGCCGCGACCCACAACTCGTCAATTTCCAGGGAAGGATTGTGACCGAAACGCGCAAACCGAAGGCCAGCCCCGATAAGAAGGGCCGCCAAGATCAAGCAGATGAACTTCCTGTCTGGAGATGTTCCACCAAGCGCAGTTCTCTTCGCTGCATCAGCCATCATGAACCCCGTCTGCCCAGTCCGTGATTCCGCCGGCGCGCCCTCATTGAGCGTAACCATCAACTGGCACAGGGCGGTCGTCCTGAACCCGCCGCCGGCTTCTCGACGATCATCAGAAACGACGTGGTGACGTATTCCCTGAACGCCAGCTTCAGGTGCGGCGTGCCGTACGGCGGACGATCGGCATAGAGGTCCAGCGGGCCGCTGCCGGTGTCGAAGTCCGGCTCCGCCACGCGGCAGCCCGCGTCGCGCACACGCCGCTGTATCTCCTCCACGTCGCGGCGGCGGAAAAGCACCACCGGACCGCGATCAACGGTTTTCTCATTCGACGAGACGTTGAACTCCGTGGTGTACACGGCCACGCCGCCGGGCCGGAGATGCCGGCAGGCCTTTTCAACGAATTCAATGCCTTGACGCAGATCGCCGAAGTGCGCCAGGGCGCAGCTCGACCAGAGGAAATCAAACGTGCCGAGATCCTCCGGCAGCTTCGTCATGTCCACGGCTCGAAAGCCGACGCGCGCGCGGAACTCCGCTGGCGGAAGAATGTGCGGGGCGCCCGGCGCCTCCGGCGAGGCCGCAGGCGCGTCGGTGGCCAGCACTTCGCAGCCGAGCGAGGCGAACACGGCCGGCAGGTACTCCTGCCCGGCGCCGAAGCCGCATCCGCGCCGGCCGGCGCGCAGCATGTCGCGCTCCCACAGCGCCTGGCAGATCATCACATATTCCCAGACTTTGCGGTGCCACCGCGGCGCCTCCTTCAGCCGGTTGCACCAGAACAGGAACTCGGGCGTCATGAATTGCGCCTGCGTGATCGGTCCGGACCGGACGGGCAGAACGCGCAACTGATCGAGGCGAGTGACGGGCTGATCGGCCTGTCGGCAGATCGCCTCCTGGGCGAGTTTCAGCGCGAGGCGATGCAGCGGCTGACGTTCGGCCGGCGCAACCGCGGGCAGTGGATTTGCACCGGCCCGGCGTATCCGGCGGTAAACATTGCGGGCGAGCCGACGCGCCCGCGCCCGCCACGCAGCGCGCCGCTGCGCCTGCCAATCGAGCGTCGGCAGGATAGTCAGCCGGTCGGGTGAGCCGGCCAGGTGGTAAACGAACCGCTCCATGCCGTTCCAGTGCCCGATGTCCTCCGGCTGCGTGTAGTTCCAGGTTTCGTCCATCAGCAGGATCGGAACGCCGAGATCCACGGCCGCGTAGTTCAGGAACGTCTGGTCCTGCCACCGGACCAGCCGGCGCGGTTCGCTGAGCTGCCCGACCAGCCGCCGCGCGCGATCGAGCATCCCGGCGTGTGTCGCCCGCGTCAGCACCAGCATTCCGGCGTTGAAATATGAGGCGCAGGCGTACCGCGTGCCCAGGCAATGGTTGAACAGCGCCCATTCGATTTCCTGCTGGTCGCGGATATCCTCGACGAAGGGCACCCTGTCCGGACCATTCCGGACGGCGCCCAAATGCGTCGGCGGGCAAAGGTCGAAAGGCGTCGGCGCATCGCTCCGGATCAGGGCGTCGCCGCCGTCAATGTAGAACGCCCGGTCCGCCGCGCAAAGGCGGAACAGCTCCAGCTTGAGAAAACTCGGCCCGGGCACCTCCGGCGTGCAGGGGCCGTTCAGCTCCACGTAGTCCGCCTTCCAGCGCTCGGCGGCGGCCTCGAAGCTGCGCCGTGCGTTCGGGCAGAGAACGCCGCCGACGTTGATCGTGACGACCGCGCGCTTCTCCATCATCACAGCACCTTTCCGTAGGCGCGGGCCAGCCGCTCGCGGAACCGCTCAGGACTGAAGAAGTCGGCGCGCTCCAATCCGGCTTGCTTCATCCGCAGACGCAATCCGTCGTCCTTCAGCAGCCCGCGCATTTTCTCGGCGATGTCCTCGACCGACTGCGGGTTCACATAGAGCGCCGCGGGGCCGCAGACTTCCGGCAGCGAGGAAGCGTTCGCGGCGATGACCGGGCACCCCAGCGTCATCGCCTCGAGCGCCGGAAGCCCGAACCCTTCGTACAACGATGGAAAGACAAGGAAGCGCGCCTGCCGGTACAGGAGGTGCAGGTCCCCGCGCGGCAGGTAGCCGATGTGCAGAGCTTTCCGCCGCCGTTCCAACTCCGGCATCAGACGGAGGCTGTCCTTCCACAGCCAGGCCTTGGGCCCGGCCAGCACCAGCGGAATGTCCGCGTCCAAGCGCGACACCGCTTCGAGCAGCCGCGCGATGTTCTTGCGCGGTTCGATATTCCCGACGCAGAGCATGTAGCCGCCCGGCGTCAATCCCAGCCCGGCCAGCCGCGCTCGCTGGAACTCCTCGGGCGACTCCGGCTCCGGCGGCGGCAGCGCCGGGTAAACCACCTCGACGCTTTCGGGTCTCACGCGGAAGACATCCACGATGTCCTTCTTCGTGCACTCCGAGTCAGCCACCGTCACGCTGGAGCGCTCCAGCGTCGTGCGCAGGAGATGGTAGGTGAGGCGTTTATCGTCGAGCGTCGCCCAGGGCAGCCGAAGCGGGATCAAATCGTGCATGGTGGTGATGCTCAGCGCCCCGCGCACGACGATCGGCAGAGGACAGGTTGCATGCCAGAGGGCCGAGTCGCGCGGCTTCATTCTCGTGAAGTGGGGCACCCGGATCTGCAGCGGCCGCCCGGTGAGCTTGAAGCGCGCGTACGCAGTCCGGAAGCAGCGCCGGAGCCCATAGATCGCCTCCACCTCGCGGTACACCGTCTGCGCCGGCTGAAGCAGCGCCCAGCCGGGTTTGCCGACCGGCCGCGCCGTCTGGAACGGCCGGAGGGAGCGCACGAGATCGCCGATGCGCCCCAGGAGCCGCAGCTTCCCGGGGGGCGCATCCAGCAGCAGCGCCTCCTGCAGTGCCGGCTCATCGCTCACGCCGCAACTGGCCAGCAGGCTCGGCCGCGCGCCGAGCCGCCTCAACGCCTCCACAACGCTGAGCGAATACGTCTTCAAGCCCGTGCCGTGGGCCAATTCAATGCTGTAAGCGTCCACCAGGACGCGCGCGTTGTCCAGTTTCACGATTTCTCGTGCCGAGCCCAAAGAGTGCAAAACCCAATTCCGCCGACACCGCATTATACTATACGCACTCGGCCGTTGTTCGGCTAGTGCAGGCGGCCCGACGGCGGGAAAAATGTGGTCCGCACCGGCATGTGTATTCTGACCGGCACAATCCGCAATTTACTCGTGTGGGGAAACACCATATGATATACTTCGGCAAGTGCCGGGGAACGCAACATGACAACCGCTCTTTCCGCAACATCGAATAGTTGTAAGTTTAGGTTCGGCGGCTTGTTATGACTTAAAACCCGATGGCCGCGCGGGCTACGGAACGGCGATTGCTGTCGTATTCATTTGCAGCGAAGGTCATCCAGTGCTATGAAAGCGCAGGGAGGAGAAAAATGAAGGATGAAGGCAGAAGGATGAAGGATGAAGACGCAACAATGAAAAGACGCCATACTCCGTCTTCATCCTTCATCCTTCATTTTTCATCCTTCGCGTTTCTCCTTCTCCTGGCGGCCTGCAACGGGCCGCACGCTTCCGCGAGCCTGCCGCGTGGGAACCTCAGCGCGCCGCTTGAGCAAGTTCATTTCGACCGTCCCTGCGACCCCACATTCGAATGCAGCACCGACTTCAACGCCCAGAACCCGATTGACACGTACATGCTGGCCGCCTGGCGCCGGCGCGGCATCGAGCCGGCGAATCTCTGCTCCGACACGGTCTTCATCCGGCGAGTGTACCTGGATGTCATCGGCACGCTGCCGGAGCCGGACGACGTGCAGGCGTTCGTCGCCGACGCCGCCGCCGACAAGCGCGCGCGGCTGATTGACGCGCTCCTCCAGCGCGAGGAGTTCGCCGACTATTGGGCGCTGAAATGGTGCGACCTGCTGCGCGTCAAGGCGGAATTCCCGATCAACCTGTGGCCCAACGCCGTGCAGGCTTACCATCGCTGGGTCCACGACGCGGTCCGCGACGGCATGCCCTACGACCAGTTCGTCC
>JBEKCB010000025.1:0-82819 GCA_050015075.1 Candidatus Brocadiia bacterium
AAGGCCCGGCCCTCCAGTACCTTGGTCAGTTTACCCACTGGCACGATACTGAATGTCGGGCCTTCTTTCTACTCGAAAAGTGCGAAACTATAGACTAGTGCTTCCTTGCGGAAATAGACGTCCTATTTCCGCAAGGAAGCATGACCGCAATGAACCGCGTCGTTATACCGAGTTATGAGTTCCGTTGGGCCGTGTTTAGTTGCGTAAATTGGTACGCCAATTTACGCAACTAAACACTAGGGCGATCCCCGCGTGCGCGATCGCCCGCTTCCCGCCGCACGTCCGGCGGGGTTCTCAGGCTATGAACTCAATGCCGCCGCTCTGCGCCGGCGCTGATTGCGCCGTCGCGTTCTGGTTGCCGGCGGCAAGGATTTGCTGAAGCCACGTCGTGGGATTGCTCGCGGCCGTCACGGTGGCGCCCGTTGGCGCTGTGCTGCTGTTGACCGTCCCGCCGGCGCCCGCACCGTGATGAAGATGATATTGTCCTTGGGCCTTCTGAGACATCATCAGCTTGACGGCGGTCCCAAATTGGTTCAGCGTGAGCCCGTTGCCTGTGGTGTTCAACTGCTGATAGAGCTGGTCCGCGGCGGCCGTCGTCGAGGACGAAGGCGCTGAATTCGAGTTCGCCCCCATGAACTGGTTATAGAAGTTCTCGAACTCGGTCTTGGAAATCGTGCCGCTGCCGTTCGTGTCCGCGGATTGGAACATCTGCTGTATCAGCATTTGCTGCATCGCTGCGAAGTTGGCTTGATACGTCCCCGAAGTCCCCTGCGTCGCCGATATGGCCTCTACCACGGTCCTCCCTCCCCAAATTGTGTTGCGCCAAAGTACAGCATGACCCCGCGACCCTCTCGCATTTCCGAGGGTGTGTCCACAGTTATTATCGGCATGAACTTCGGAGCCTTTACCCGCTTTTTCGAGGTTTTTCCGACAGGAGGAGCGGCGGGCGGGCGGCGGTCAAGACTGGCTTTAACTAGCGGCTGGAGGCGTACTTATGTCCGGCGCGGGACAGATTCTGAGCAGCACTTCTCGCGGCAGCGTCGCCGCCAGGACCAGCACCTCGCACACGAGCCGGCGCATCAGCATGCAGCGGCCGGCGTGCGGCTGGGCCACGGCGCCGCAGAACTCCAGGCTTTCGCTCCGGCACGCGCCACCGCAGACGTGCCGCGCCCAGCACAGGCTGCATTCCTTCCTCGAGCAGAACCGGTTATCGAGCCACTGCCCGCGCAGCACCTCGTCAATCACCACCTGCGGCCAGGCGATGCCGATGTGCGAGTTCTGCTGCTTGTGGCAAGCGTAGATCAGCCCGGTCGGCCCGACGCTGTAATACCCGCGCCCCGCGCCGCATTCGCTCGGCCGGAACTCCTGCCACAGGATGCGCCGGAGCGTCTTCTCGAGGTACTGCCAGCGCGGCGGGGCGCCCGACCGCGCGCGCGCGCCGAACCAGTTGCACGCGCTGCGGATTTCGGCGTCGAGCGTATGTCCGTATGCGGCGCCGGCGACTGGTTCGAGCGCGACGCCGGCGGCGAGTCCCTGATCGCACAGTTCGTTGAGCGCGCCGAGCCGCGCGAGGACGTCCGCCGGCATTCCACTCCAGGTCCCGCGCAGGACGATCCGTCCGGAGCATCCGGCGCGATGGAGCCGGCTCAGCCCGCGCCGCATCGCCGCGTAACTGCCAGTGCCGCGCGCCTCGTCGTGCAGTCTGGGCGTCCCGTCGCAACTGACGATGATCGAGAACCCATGCTTGGCCAGGAACCGCGCCACGATCGGCGTCACCAGCGTCGCGTTCGTGGTGACGTGGAACACGGCGCGGCGTTTATCCATCTCGGCGAGTCGCTGCGCCATTTCAGTAATCGTCGAGAGCATCCCGAAGTGCATCAGCGGCTCGCCGCCGAAAAACCCGATCCGCAGGTCGCGGCCGTCGCCAGGGAACATTCTCAGCGCGGCGGAGGCGATGTCGCGGGTCATCACCGGCGGCTCGGCGTCATCCTTGGCAATCCAGCAGTATTTGCACCGCAGGTTGCACTGATCGGAGAGATGGAGCGTGAGCTGCCGGCAGGACACATCCGGGCTGAGATCGAACTTCGGCCGCCGCTTCGAGAACAGCAGCCCCGCAGCAAAGCCCTCTGGGACCGCACGCTGAAGGGCCAGCGCCTGGTGCTGCGCCTTCGAGATCTCGACCGCGACCAGCGTGTTCGCGTCGAACGCGATGACGCTGTCCTCGCCCACCGTGACGTAATGCACGTCCGGCGCGCAAAGCTCCGTCGCGCCGCGTGGCCGCACCTGCAGATTGAGAATGTGCGGCGTCATGCCGTCCTCATCCTTCCCATACACTCCCATTCCTCCCACGTCCGTTTCGGATCGTACTCGACCACGTTCCACGGCTGGACCATCCACGGCTGCGGCTTGAAAGTGTAGCGCGCGCGCCAGGCGGCCGGCGTGGCGACGTACAGATGCCGCTTCGGCCAGGGCGAGACGATGCCGCGCCCGACGTAGTCCTCGCCGGGATAGTTGAACCCGCGCTTCGCGTCGAACTTCATTCCCGGCCGCCAGACCGCGAGCGTGACCTGCGGCCTGTGATACTTCGCATGGATCGAGGCGTCGCGGATGACGTGATCGCCGTCGCCGACGCAGACGAGCACCGGGAACTCCACACAGAGCGCGGGCTTTTTCACCGCAGAGGCGCGGAGGTCGCTGAGAACGGCGGCTTTTGCATTATCAGGAACGCCGTCCTCTGCGTTCTCCGCGCCTCCGCGGTCCATCAAAGCAATGATCTCCTCGATGTTCGGCGGCAGCAGCTCGTCGGCGTCGGGAAAGAGCACCATCTCCGGCCGCGCCTTGTCCATCAGCGCGAACAGCCGCGCGTGCAGCTCGTGCCCGACCGCGATCGCGTTGGCGGCGTTGTAGGGAATATCCACGCGGGCGACCTCTGCGAGTTTCGGACAGAGCTGGACGTTGCACATCACTTCCCGCGGCGGTTCGCCGTTGACGAGAATGAACAGCGCATCCACGTGCCGCGCCAGGTCGGAGATGATCTGCTCCGCAAACTGCGCCTGCACGCCCTGGTGAATCGTCATCGCGCCGGCGAGTCTCATCGCTTCTCCCTCAATCCAGGCTTAACCACGGAATACACGGAACACACGGAAGCTGTTTTTCTCCGTCCCTTCATTTCCGTGTTTTCCGTGTATTCCGTGGTTGACATCAGTCGTTTCCGTCACAGTAGCGCGCGAGCAGTTGATGCAGTTCCAGCGCCTCGTACTCGCTTAATCCGGACCGGCAGTGCGCGAGCAGATCACGGTAGCGCGGGCGGATGTCGGCCGGCGTCAGCGGCGTCTTGCCGTCGCCCGGATCGGTCTGTAGCTTTCGCCACGCCGCGTCGCGCTGCGCCAGCGTCGCATCCCAGGTCTCGCGCGGCGAGGAGCCCAGCGGCGCGCTCGCATGCGTGAAGTCGCCGCGCCAGCTATAAATGTAACTCGCGCGCGCACCGACCTCCGTCGTCGCCAGCCCGAACTCACCGAGCGCGTCGAGCAGCTTCCGGTGTTCGTTGCCGCTGGCAGTTCCATAACCATGGTGCTTCACGAAGCCGCGCGCGAGAATCATTGAGGCTTCGTAATTGTTCACGTTCAGTTTGTACTCGCCGGTTGCCGTGAAGTGAATCCACGATCGCGCCGGCTTCCAGCCGAAAGGAATGGTGGAATGCACGTCAATCCGATCGTAGCCCTTAGCGAGATCCTCGCCCCTCCTTGCTGCGGCTAACTGCTGCACTGCCTGCGAAAGATGCCACGGCAACCAGGCGTCGTCATCATCCCACGTGTGCACGAACTCGAACTCGTCGCCGACCTTCCCGAGAAGCCGGTTTCGCGGGATGCCCGGCTCGTCGCTCGGCTCGTTGAAGACCGTCACATCAGGCAGCTCGCAGCGAAGCGGCACGGGATGATTGTTGAGGATGAACAGCCGCTTCGCCGGATAATCCTGCGCCAGGAAAAACGCCAGGCATTCCCGCATCCGCTGGAAGCGGCCGTACGTGCAGGTCAGGCACGCGACCAGAGGAAGTGCAGACTGCGGACTGCGGACTGCGGGATCGGTCATGGCTTCTCCATCCTCCATTTCGCCGCGACGGCGGGATCGTGCGTGTGCTCGTAGGTCAGCGCCGGATCGGTCGGCGTCCACCAATTGGCTTTGCCCTCGAAGCTCTGTCGGCACGGCAGCGGCAGCCAGAGCTTCGTGAGGCCGAGGCGCTCGATCTTCGCCGTCCAGATGCGCTCGAGGACCGCGCCGGCGCCGAGCGGCGCGACCTCGGAATCCTCCGGCCAGGTGCGCGCGAGGAAATCCGTCCGCGCGGCGAAGACCTTCGTGACCGTGCATTTGTTGTCGCAGATTCCCGTGACCAGCGCCGCTCCTTGAGCGGAGGACATCGCGCGCCGCACCATCTCCTGCGCCCAACCCGGACGCGGATGGAACACGTCCGCGCCGATCTTCACGACCCATTCAAATCCACCGCCGCGGGCCTGCGCAGTGGCGGCGCGGACGGCGCGCCTCTCGCCGACCGGCAGTCCGGGATTGGCGCCGGTTTCGATGACGTTGATGCCGGAGACTTCAGGCCAGCCGCGAATCGGGCTCGCATCGCCGACGACGCAGAGCGCGATCTCGTCCGCTCCGGAGGCGCGCGCCGATTCCAGGCAGCGGTCGAGAATCTGCCGCTTCTCCTCCAGCGTCGCCGCGTTGGAGCTCGTGCCGTCATCGGCCGAAATCGTAATCGCCAGAAGAATCTTCTTTCCCTGGTTCAGCGTCTTGTCCTCCGCGCCCTGGACGCGCGTCTCGCGGTCGGCAGCGATCCGGCGATCCAGCTCGGCGAGCAGTTCGTCGGAGTTCAGCTTGAACCGGCTTTGAGCGTCGGCGCGGTAGCGGTTAAATTCGTCGGTCTCAACCTGCGCGAGGACGTGCTCGGGGATCGCGCCGTGCGGCCCCTGTCCTGCCGCCAGCCGCGCGCGGTAATCCTCCCAGTGCGCGTCGTCCAGCACCAGCCGCCACGCGGCCGCGTAGCCGAGCCACGTCCCGTTCTCCATCGTCGTGCCGAACGGCACGCTCACGCCGGTCTTCGAACCGCGGAAGAGATGCCAGAGCGCGACGCCGTCATGGAACAGGATCGGCACCTGGTGCGCCGCGGCCAGGAGCGCGACGGCGAGTTCCTGCGCGCCGTGGAAATTCGGCAGCGCCGGCCAGCCGCCGAACCGGTCGAGGACCGTCCTCGGGATCGCGTAGAACGCGCCCATCATCAGCGAGGTCGGCCAGAGCTCGAGCTTCGGCAGGTCCGGCCGCCGCTTCATCCAGCGTCCGCCGAGCATTCCCTTCTCCGGCACCAGGCACGCGCCGGCGCGCCCGCACGTGAACATGCAGCCGCCGTACACAATCGCCTGGCGCTCCAGCGCCGCCGCGGCCAGCGTGCGCAGCTTGTGCGGCCGGTCCAGCATCTCCTTGAACTCCGGCCTGACCGGCCCGATTTCGGGATACCGCGTCGCGAACCAGCACGCCGTCTCCCAGTCGAGCGCGTTGTGCGCGTCGAGGAAGATCACCACGTCGCCGCTCGCGCGCAGCGCGCCGAGCCGCCGCGATCGCGGACCGCCGATCCGCGTCGGATTGCGGATGGCCGAGACCGGCTCCGGGACGGTCGAGCCGTCGTCCACCACAATGATCTCGGCGTCCGGACAATCGTGCTTGACGCTGGCGACGGTCGCGACGAGGTTCTCGCGCTCGTTGAGGCTGGAGATCACAACGGAAATAGACGATGGACGAGAGACGATGGACGATTGCACGGCAGCCGATGGCATCTGCGCCGCCTTCATCTCGACCAGCATCTTCTCCTTGCACGGCGCGCAGTTCGTCAGATCCTTCCGGCCTTCGAAAATGTCCGCGCCGGCCCATTTCTTTTTCGGGCAGTTCGAGTCCGGGCCGCCCATGAACGCGTGGTCCATCACCAGCCACTTCGCGGAGTCCGTCCCCGGCGCGGCGCAGAGCTTGCGGTGGATTCCCGTCGCCGGGTTCATGCTCTGCTGGTGCTCGAACTCGCATCGGACGCAGATTTGTGCTCGGCTTGGGTTCATGTTCAACTCGGGGTTAGCGTGTAGGTGATTCCGTGGACTTCGATCACGAACGTTGACATGCAATCGTACTTGCCGTCGGTGGTTGCCGGAGCGTAGTTGCCTTCCCAGCCGGCGCCGCCAATCGGAGTTATGCCGAGCCGGACTTCCCAAAGATCGAAGATGACACCTGCGGTGAGGCCATTGCTGAGTTGCGCGGCAAAGGTGCAGTGGCCTTCGGTCAAAATCAGTGTTCCGCTCGATCCATCCGATCCCGTCAGACGAATACTTGCCGGAGTCGCGCCCGAGCAGGCGTCACAGCCGACCGGCGAGGTCGGCGGCGAGGTCGGAGCCGACGTGTGCGCCGCGGTATGAGCTGCCGTAGGCGCGGACGTGTGCCCGGCGGTCGGCTCGGAGGTCGCCCCCGACGTGTGCGCTTCGGTCGGCTCGGACGTGTGCGCTTCGGTCGGCCCCGACGTGTGTTCTTCGGTCGGCGCGCTCGTCGGCGGCGAAGTCGGCGCGCCGGTGTAGGGCGATGTCGGCGCTGGAGTGCCCGATGGAGTCGTCGCCGGCGGCGTACCCTCCGCCGTCGTCTCCAGAGGCGTCGTGTCGTTCGGTGTCGTCTCGCCCGGCGTCGTCCCCGGCTCGCTGCCCGGCTCCGTCGAGCCGCGAAGCACGATCCCGTTCAGCTCGAATTGCGTCGTGCAGAAAAGCTCGCAGCCGATCTGGCAGCTTGTCTCGCAGGCCCAGCAGCCGCCCGGCGGCATCGCCTCGGCGAGCGTGTCGCAGACGCCGGACGGGAAATACGGGATCTCGGCGCTGAGCTTGATTCCCGGCACCGCGCGGTTCGATCCGCCGCCGAGCGTGTGCTCGATGCCCACCACGCGCGCGACCTGGCCCGCTCCGAACCAGCCGGCCAGGTCGAGGTCGAACAGGTCGTACGGTTCCGCGTCGAGCCGCCGCAGCGAGTCCACCAGCGCGATCTGCTGCCAGATGTACTGCCAGCGGTTCAGCCAGAAGTTCGCCACGCCCTGCACCGGCGCCAGGCTCGCGTACGCCCAGAAGTCAATCGTCTTGGCGATGCGGCCGCCGACGAACTCCTCCGCCGCCGGCGACCGAAGAATTATCGTCCGCCGCACCGCGTTGTCAATGTACGAGCCGGTGATCTCCGTGACGATCTGGTTCCATTCCCGGCGCGCGATGTCCAGCGAGCCGAGATAACGATCGGCTCCGGACGTCGGCGGCGTGCCGGTTGGGACCATGACGTTGGTCAGGTAGATCAACTGCGCCTGGCCGGCGAAGAAGACCTCGGCGCAACGCGCCTGGAACGCGAGATCGGCGCAGAGTTCGAGTCCCTTCTTCTGCTCGGTCAGCGCGAAGCCCATCAGCAGCGCCGCCGTCGCCGTCTTCGCCGCGGCGAAAGAATCGGCGTCAATGTTGTCGCTCGTCATGCCCATCCAGCGCGTGTGGATCGCCTGGATGATGTCGGAGGGATTCTGCAAGAGCGTCCCGGTCCCGTCGCCGACGCTCTCCACGCCGTCGAGCGTGATCCACAGGTCGTCGTTCTTCATCCGGATATCGAGCTGCGACGGCGGCAGGCTGAACGTGATGCTCGTCACCGCGCGGCCCGGGCACGTGGCCGTGTCGTTGTAGTTGATCGTGTAGAGCGAAGGATCGAGCGCGAAGTACCATTCCGTCGGCGTCGTCCAGATCTGTCCGTTGATCCACAGGCTCAGCGGATGGCCATAGCCCTCGACGCTGTAAACCTTCTTTGAAGGCGCGTCATTGACCACGTAAGTGTAGTTCGAACGCGCGACGTAGACCTTCGATCCGCACGGATGTCCGGCCACGTTGCTGCCGATCTGGTACGTCGCGCCGATCGGCAGCGTGTACGTATGGCCGGCGTTCGTGAACGCGTCGCCGATCCACGTCGTCTGCGTCGGATCGAGCGGGTTGACGTAGGCGAATCCGCTCAGCATGCCGAAGACGATGGTGTGCGTGGCCGAGTCGTAGCTCTGGATGATCTTCCGCTGCACCGTGCCGTCCGGCGACGTGAAGAGAATGTAGTAGCCGACGTAGGTGCCGTCCGGACCGGTGAGCGCGCTGTCCACCAGGTGCTGGCAATCCACGCCGAGCGCGGTGACCGTGCCGGTGTAGAGCGGCGCGCCGCGCTCGGTGATGCTGAAGAAGTTGCCGTTGAACTGCCCGTTGATCCGCTCGCCGCCGATCCAGATCTCCATCGGCGTGAGCTGCGGGAAATACTCCGCGTCGTTCACGTACAGGCCCATGTCGAAGTAGTTGCAGACCCGCGCCAGCTCGGTCACCGGCCCGAAATCCACCGCCACCGCGCGCGCACGCATGACGTGGCCGAAGACCAGCGGGATCAGCTTGTTCTCGTCAGTCTGGACCACGTTCGGGCAGTCCAGCCGGTCGGCGAAATTTCCGACCGTGCGGTTGAAATAGGTCGAGATGTCCGTGATGTCCAGCAGCACCGCGTGGTCCCGCTCGCTCCACGTGCACGGCGCGTTGATGATGCCGACGTGGAGCTTGACCAGGTCGCTCTCGGCGTTGCCCCGGAACTGCTGATAGATTGCCACCCACGCGCGCTGCGGCTCGATGCTCTGGAAATAATTGAAGAGGACCTTGTCCTCGTCGCGCAGCTTCACCGTGCAGTCGCCGACGACGTTGACCGCCTTGTCCGCCTTGATCCCGAGCCGCACGACGCCCCACTCGAGCACGCGCCCCTGAGCGTTGTCCCAGGACGCCCCATCGCCGGAGCCGAAATCCTCTTGCGCGTACCACTTCACCCCGACCGGCGCGGCCGGAGGCAGCGTCGGTCCGCCGCTCGTCGTCGCTCCGGTCTCGGAGACCGTCGGCTCGCCCGGCGCAATGAGAATCGGCGCCGTGCTGCCGCCGGCCGCAGGCCAGGAAATCTGCAGCAGGCAATACGGCTTGCTGCTCTCGGAGTCCGCCGCGGCGATTGTCGAAGATGTTAGTGTGCGCATTTATCCTCACCCCGCCACAACGGTTGGAGCAGGACTCTGACCATTGCAGCCAATGAACGTCCACGATCCCACGATGTTGCTCAGAGCGGTTCCGGTCGTAGAGGCCTCATAGAGCGGCTTCTGATCCGTCAATGTGTTGTCAATCACCCACCTTCCTGACGTGGAATTGTAGTGAAGGTAGATGCCGTTGCTGTTCATCCAGTAGTTCTGGCCATCGTGAGTCCCGGACTGCCGAGCATAGTTGCCATCTACGTTGGCATTAGCTGATCCGGCGCCTGAAGCGGTGTAGGCGAAGAAGGTTCTGTTGTATCCCACGATCATGCTCTGACCACCTCCAGGGAAACCGTAACCCTCGTCACCGTGGTCGCGCTGTTCACCTTGAAGGCGATGATGTTGCCGGCGGTGAGGCTCGTGCTCCAACCGGTCAGCGTCGAGTCCTGGCTCTTCTGCGCGCTCGAGAGCGTCGGCAGGTCGGAGGCCGCGATGGAGGACGTGGTCGGGAATCCCGAATACGTGGACGTCTGGACGTCCACGACGATGCTCCCCGACTGGTCCGCCAGCAGCGTCACGCGCTGAATCGTGCAATTGAACGGGATTTCCAGGAATCCCTTCACGCCCGTCGTGATCGCCGAGCCGCCGCCGTCAATCACGAACTCGATCGCATCCGGAAGGGCCAGCACGTCGTCGCCGCCGGTCAGGTGCGTGCTCTCGTGCGCGGTCGGCGTCCTCGCGTTGGTCAGCCTCGAATCGGACGATGCCACGATTCCGCCGTGTGCCGTCGTCGTCAAGCCGGCATGCGTGTTCAGGTTGCCCTGCACCGTCGCCGCCGCGCCGGCCGCATCGCTCGCGGCTTCAGCCGCGCTTTCCGCAGTCGAGATCGCCGAGCCAAGCGCCGTCCGGACCGCCTTCTCGCTCGGCACGTTGCTGTCGCTTCCCGGCGAGCCGACAGTAATGACGAGCGCGCTCGCCGCAATGCTCGCCGCCTCGGCCGCAGACTGCGCCGATGCCGCCGCGCCCGCCGCGTCGAAGGCGCTGCTGGCCTGGAACGCCGCGGTCCCGAGCGCGCCGCCGTCCTCGAGGGCCTTGCCGGTCGCGTCGGCGAACAGTACGACGTGCCCGGCCATTGACGAGTCCGGTCCGGTGACATCGCCCGATCCCAAGCCGGAAACGGAGTCCGCGATCGCCGTCCGCACCGCCTTCTCGCTCGGCACGTTGCTGTCGCTTCCCGGCGAGCCGACAGTAGTAACCAAGTCGGCAATCGGAATGCTCGCCGCCTCGGCCGCAGACTGCGCCGCAGCCGCCGCACCGGAGGCGTCCGCCCCGACATCGCTCGGACCCAGCGTCACCGCGCCGACTTTGCCGCAGACGCTCGAGACGACCTGCTGGTTGTCTATCCGGTTCCAGGACGCGCCGTTATAAGTCAACCAGTCGCCCGCGCCGTACGTCGTGCCGCTGATCGTGCCCGCGGCCGAGCAGACCCAATACTGGCCTTTCGCCGGCGATGCCGGATACGAGCCGCCGGAGCAGTCGAAAGTTCCCTGATAATCCAGCGCGCCGACAATGGCCGCCGGGAGCTGGCTCGTCGGCACCTTGCCGCTCGCATCCAGCGTGGCAACGCCGCTGTCCGCGCCGGCAGATGTCAGCGGGATGCTCGCCGCCTCCGCCGCGGCCTGGGCCGCAGCCGCCGCGCCGGCGACATCCGCGCCGATGCTCGCCGGACTGATCGGATCGGAACCGGTGGATGCGTGCGTCGAGGCGTGCGCGGTCGGCGTCCGGGCGTTGGTGAGCCTCGAATCCGTCGCAGCCACGATCCCGCCGTGCGCCGTCGTCGTCAGGTCCGCGTGCGCGAGCAGATCGTCTTCAAGCGCGTACTCCGGCGGCGAGGTCGGCGGCGAGGTCGGGCCTGAAGTGCCCGCCTCGGTCGGCGAACTCGTCGCCCTGCCCGTCGCCGACGAAGTGGAGGCCGATCCGCTGGAAAGGTGCAGCTTGATCGTCAGTTCGTAGAATCCGCCGGAGCGCACGGTGGTCGCCACCGTGTCGCCGCCGGTGACGAAGCTGCCGGTGGAAGCCGCCTCGTCGGCGACGGTGACCGGAGCGAGCGTCGCGCTGAGGAAATACGCCGCCCATGCGACGTTTCGCTCGTCGGTGAACGTGAACTCGTTCAGCGTGCCCTGCGCCTGGTTCTTGAAGAAACTCTGAACGTCGTTCAATTCGCTCAGGCGCAGGTTCGACCACTTCAACTCGCGCCGCGTGTCCGTCGCGTCCGCCAGCGCGAAGCGGTAGAACCCGCCGCTCGCCTTCGGCTGCACGACCTGGTGCGGATCGAGATCGAGCTGGTCGTTCAGGTCCGGGTTCTGGACCGTCGCCGTCACGCCGCCGAGAGAAAAGGAAACGCTCATTTAATTATTCCTGTAACCTCCGATGGACGCCGATGAATGCAGATAAGGCAAACGACCGAGTAATAATCCGTATCTGCGTTCATCACGCGCGCAGTACACTGCGCGCTCTGGGTCCCTCGGCGGTTAAAAAATATTAAGCTGCCGTGGTCTGTTCCGAACTCGGCTCGTTCGTCGGGTTCGCCGAAGTCCGCTTGGCGACGGTCGGGCGCTCCTCGAAGTCCTTGAAGGCGACCGCCAGGATGTCGGCGTCGGCTTTTTCGGAGAACGTTTCGTTCAGTTCGTAGCACTTCTCGAAGACGATATCCTCGGCCTGCTCGCCGGTGATCGGCGAGACGCACGTGAACCGGATGCGGACGGTCCGCACGCCGCCGTCGTTGCTGGTCGAAAGCCAGGAACTCGCCGCGCCGACGCCGAACAGCGCCTCGTGCGGCGTGACCGGATAGCCCGTCGCGCTGAGGAATTCCTTGAACTTCACCTGGAACTTGCCGCTGCACGGCCTGGCCTTGCCGGCCCGGAGCGAGCTGAGATCCGTCCGGTCCATGATGGCGACGGACTCGCGCTGGGCCACGTCGAAGCACATGTCGCCTTCGTCCACGACGAGCTGGACGGCGTTGGCCGGGCTCGACCCGTCCTCGATGGTGATGATCCCATCGGCCATGTTCTTTACCACCGTCTGCTTCGCCACAACTCTCACCTCCAAAAAACGTTTTCACCACTACGACCCGACGCGCGCGACGTACGGATTTACCAACCTAGTCTTGCGTCGTGGGTTCGTCAGTCGTGGAGCCGTTCGTCGTGTCCGTAGTGGTGAGTTCCGGCGTCGTCGCGGCGGCCGGCGTGTTGGCCGAGACGGAGGCGACCAGCGCGGCCTTGTTCGTCGCCATCTGGTTCGCCAGCGACTGGATCTGGGCCTGCAGCGCCGCGACCGACTGGGCCGGCTGAGAGGCGACCGTCTGGAGCTGCGCGGTGAGCTGGTCGAGGAGCGCTTCGGCGCTCGCATCCACCGTCGTCTCGGCCGCCACAGCCTGAATGATCGGGGTAAGATCAATGCTGACCGTTGCCATAGCACCAACTCCTTCCATCAAAAAGAGGATCCGTTCCACCTTCCTTCGGTCACTGCGCTTGAACACGGTACGCTCCGCGACGATGGACTATGGACGATAGACCACGCGCGGCAATCGTCCATCGTCTATCGTCCATCGTCTGCCTCCATCGTTTCTCGTCCATCGTCGCCGCTCACTTCGGCGCCGCCGGCGGCGAAGCGGGCGGCACAGCCGCCTTCGGCTTGAACAGCGCGATCAGCCCGACCAGCTTCGCCCAGATCCACGAGATGATGGCGCCGATCTTCGCCAGGACGTGGTCCGCGAGCACCTGGTGCAGCGCGGCGAGGATCCCGAGCACGACGCTGCTCAGCACGCAGCCGAGCAGGAACGCCACGATCAGTTGCAGCATCGTCGGCCTCCATTTCACAGGACGATTGACCATGGACGATGGACGATCGTCAGTGGCTAAAACTGCGCCTTTTGCGTCAGCACCAGCAGCGGCGCTCCGAGCATCAGGCCCAGAAGAATCACGCACACGATCAGGTCCGACCACCAGTTCAGGTCCAGCTTCCCCAGCAGGACGATAAGGAGCACACCCAAGCATTCGCAGCCGCCAACTGTCAGAAACTTCAGCCAGCCAGGACTCAAACCGAAACTGCACCTGCGTCAGAGACGCAATGCTTCCTTTCACCTGGTCGCGGAACTGGTCGGTGTCCTGCGAGGACTTCTGGATCGCATTGATGATCGCCGTGTTCTGCTGCGCGAGCGAGAGGACCTGCGCCTGGACGTCCTTGAGCGTCGAGGCGGTGGTCGAGTCCGGAGCGACCGTCTGCGCCGCCTTCTGCGCCGGCGCGGACGAACAGCCGACGGCCAAGATCACCGCAGAGGCGCAGAGGACGCCGAGAGCGGCGAAACGCCTCAAGGCCTGATTGCCAGAACTTTCCGTCTCCGCGTTCTCCGCGTCTCTGCGGTGCATCGCCGCCTCCTTTCAAGAAATCCTGAACTTGCAGACCATCGTCGTCGTGAACTGCCAGAGTTCGATGTGCTTCTGCAGGGCGATCTTCGGCGCGTAGGACGGGTTCGCGTACTCCGCCTCGGCGAACGTCGCCCCGAGGCCGAAATTGTCCGCCTGGAACTGCCGGCTCATGAAGTCCTCGAAGCCTTCGGCGAGGTCCACGATACGGCGCGAGTCCTCGCCGGCGGTCGCCATCTCGATCAGGAACGCGGTCCGGCGCTCGAGTACGGCCGCCGGGCCGCGCTTGCACTTCGCCGGCGGCCAGTGATGCAAGTCCTCCGCCGGCCCCATCGCGAAGACCGGGCAGACCGCTGGCATGATCTCCATGCGCGTCAACACGCCCTGGCCGTTGAACCGGAACATCGTTCCGCCCTTCAGCAGCGCGGACATCGCGGAGTCGGCCTGCAGGCGGCTCCAGACGGCGTTCAAGACATCGGTCGAAAGGCCCATCAGAATCTCTCCCAAAGCCGAGTGCGAATCCGGTGCGGCATTCAAAAACCACGAGTCTGGCGGCGCGTGAACTGCCGCCGGCGGCCGGAGGCCTTTGCGCCGTGGAAGCGGTCGCCGCGGTCGTCGGCCTTCGGCTCGCCGAGCGACGCCTGGCCCTGGCCGACTTGCTCCAGGAACGCCACGTCGCGGTCATAACCGTTCTTCACCTCGTCGGGCAGCGACTGCCGGCCGAGGTACAGGTAGTACAGCGCCAGGCGGACGGCGATGCTCAGCAGCATCGGCGGCACGGTCGCCAGCGGCAGCGGATACTGCGGCGAGATCAAGCCGTCAATCAGCGACGACGCCTGGTCGCACGCGGCCTGCAGGACCGTGTTGTTCGGCGAGCCGGTCCCGCCCAGGTCGCTGAGTTGCGTCAGTTCGGCGGTGGTCTTGACGTTCGCCAAGTCAGTCGGAGCGCAATAGCTCATCGGTTACTCCATTGCGGATTTCGGAATGCGGACTGCGGAATTCAATCCGCAATCCGCACTCCGCACTCTGCACTCTGCACTCGTTACGCCGCGGTCGTCGGGGCGCCGGAAGTGCCCTGCGAGCCGTAGGCGAGCCACCACGCGATGGCCTTCACTGCGCCGCGGTAATCCATGCCGAAGTCGAAGCGCTTCTGGTAGAAAACGTTCGGGTCGTCGAGCTTCACCATCGGCGTCAGCGCCAGCGGCCGGCGCACCTGGTTGACCACCGGCTTGATCGGCTTCGAGCAGTCCAGCATCATCCACTGGTTGCCGGTCCACATCGGCATCTTGATCTGGTTCTCTTTCGGGAACTTCCCGTAGAGCGTCTGGCTGATCTGGCTGGAGTTGGCCAGCGGCACGTTGAAGAGCTGGTCCACGGCCTGCTCCAGCGCCGGCGAGAACAGGAAGTGCGTCGGCTGGACCAGGAGCACGATGCCGTCCGGTCCGACGAAGGTGCTCATCTGCTTGATGCCCGCGTAGACCGCCGCGGCCGAGAGGTATGCCGTCGTCAGGTTCGACTGCGGAGCGCCGGCGGCGCCTTTCATCCCCTGCCAGACGTGCGAGCTGGAGAAGAACGGCACGCCGTCGAAACCGACCGACTCGGCGAAGGCGCCGACGCCGAGTTCGTCCTGCACCTGCAGCCACGGCTCGAGCACGCCGAGCGCGGCCTGCTGCTGGATCGCCAGCGCGTATGCCCCCGTCACGTCGTCCTCGATGTCCTCGCGCGGCACGCCGATCGTGTGCTCGAAGGTCAGGTTGCGGACGCTCGCCTCGAACGCGGCCAGGTCCTGGATCACGCGGTCCTTCACCCACTCGCGCATGCGTCCGGTCAGCGCGGCGACCGGGTAGTGCTCGATGCGCGTGGACGACGGCACCGCCGAGGCGATGTCGTCAATCCGGGTCTTCGTGCGCTCGAGCGTCTGCTGAAAAATGGTGTTGAACGACACCCACAACGCCTCCAGCGTTGCGGCATTGACTACTGCCATTGCGTCATCTCCTAAAAAAATTCCTGTGCTACACAATCGGCAATCGGCATTCCTGTCGCGCAAGCGCGACACGGGCAATCTGCAATTCCGTTAGGCCGCCGTCGTCGGCGCACTGGTCACCGGCAGCGCCGGCTCGACGTACGCGCCGCGCATGTCCACCAGCACTCCGTATCGGTCCACCGACTTGATGCGGCCCGCATACGTGTTCGTGCCGGCGGTCAGCGTCACGGTGTGATCGTCGGCGAAGTACGCCGGCTGGCCGACGCTCGCCTGCGTCAGCGTCGCGGCCGAATCCCAGTACGCGGCCTCCGGCGTGATGATCTCCACGGTCTCAGCGCCGGCCGCGCCGGCGGAATTGTCCACCGTCTCGTCGGCGATGCCGCGGAAATGCCTCACGCCCGGGCCGGCCGGAACCGCAAAGCCGCCCGAGTTCAGCCCCACCGCGGCGCCGTTGAAGATCTGCGTCGCGGCGGCCACGGGCGCCTCGTCGCGGTGCAGCTCGTCCACGAACTCCGTGTCCCGATCCGACGTCAAGTTGCTCATGCGACTGCTCCTAAAAAAGAGACCATTGACCATAGACGACAGACGATGTCCTTACCCAACCATCCGCCGCTTCGTCGCCAGGAACTCCGCCTCCTTCAGCCCCGCCTGCTCGCAGGCCCAGCGGTCGGCGTCGGAGAGGACCGGCGTCTCGGCGGCGGCCTGGGCGCCGGCGGCGCTCGTCGCGCCTCCGAGCACCGGCGGCATGCTGTTGAGGATTTCCCGTGCGCCCTCGAAGTCCTGCATCGCCAGCCGGATGAACGCCTCCCGGTTCGCCGGGGTGATCTTCCGCTCGACGGAGATCGCGTTCTCGATGAGCTTCTCGGCCGCCGACTGCGCCGGCATCGCCCGGCTCGCGCCGATCAGCGCCAGCAGCTCGGCCAGCGGCCTGTCCGGCGTCGCGCCGAGCGCGTTGCAGATCGAGAGCAGCTTCACATCCGCATCGCTCGTAGAGGCGCCGTCAGGCGCTACTTTGAGCTTGTCGAGTGCCGCCTTGATCGCGGCCTCGTCGGCCGTCTCCGCCACGCCGAGCGAGCTGGCGAAGACCTTCACCTGGATGGACGCGCGCGTGCCGGCGTCCATCAGGGTCATGAGCGCTCTGCCGATTACGTCCGCCTTGGCGTCTTCCGCGACGCCCAGGCTGTTGGCGACGGTCTTCGCGTCAAGCGCGGGAGCGCCTGCGCGCCCCTCGTTCATGGCCGCCGCCAGCAAGGCGAGCAAATTCTGCATGGCTCCGCCCTCCTCTTCTGCGACGGCTGAATCGGGAGCGCCGGTGCGCTCCTCTGCCAATCCGGCGGCGGCGGCGTCGCTGTTCGCCACGGCCGGAAGCGCCTTCTTGAACGGACGGTTCGTCAGCGCCACGGAATCGAGCACCCACCGGATGATCCGGCCGGTGACCGGGTCCTTGTAATCCTTCAGCAGGTGCGAGCTGAGGTAGCGGAATTTCCTCTCGCGGATCAGCGCGCGCGCGTCGGCCACCCACTTGATGTGCGCCCACAGTTCGGTATCGTTGTTCCGCCCTTCGAGGGAATTGATCCAGCCGCCGGACTCGGCGCTCTTGCCGAGCAGCTTGGCGACCACGCCCTGATGCTCGTAGTCCACCGGCAGGTCCACGCCGTTCGCGCGGCAGGCCTGGTTGAAGTACTCGACGATGCAGCGGATGTCCGCCGGCGTCAACCGGTACGCGCCGGCCGGGTGGCCTTCCCACTCGCCTTGCAAATCCACCTGGTACCAGCCTTCGGCCGGGACGCCGTTCGGCCCTGAGCTCACGTCCGAAGGGTCGGCGGGAAGCGCACCGGCGGAGTTGCTGAGCTGTTCCCGGTTTTCCATGGTCAGTCACCCGCCTTTCCATCGGTTGTCGTCGCGGAAGACGCGTTCGTCCGATCCGCCGCAATCGGCGCCAGCACTTCCTCGCCGTCGGCAGGCGCGGGAATCCCGAACTTCCTCCGCGCCCATTTCGCCGGCACGCGCAGCCCGACACTGACGAGCGTCAAGACGCTCGTCGCCAGCCGCTGCAAGTCCACCGGCTCCTCGACCAGCGTGCGATAGACCGGCGCGGCGACCTCCGGCCCGAAGTTCAGCAGCGTGATCGGCCCGAAGAACTGCCGGTTCAGCGTCTCGTCGAGCGCCCGCGCGTCCGAATCCACCAGGTCGAAGCGCACCGCCTCGTGCGCCCGGCCGCTGTACCCGAGCGTGTGCCCTTCGCCGTTGCCGCCGGTGAACGTCTGGCCGAGCACCGCAAGCGCCATCTCCTCGCCCGCGCGCTGGCGCAACTGGTCGTACATCGCGCCGTCGCTCGACGCGCGCGCCGCGTCGGCGAACGTGATCTTTCCGCCGGCGGGCACCATCCCCGCCGCCGCGCTGCCGAGGGACGTCAGCGCGCGCCACATCAGGTCGGCGTCCTCCTGCGTCGCGCCCGGCGGCAACTCGCCGAGGCGGACGGGAATCCCGCAGAGTTCCGCCAGTTGCAGCCAGTCGCGTAGCGCGTAGTTGCGAACCAGGAACGGTCGCGCGCAGGCGAGCGAAATGCCGCCGCGCTGGAGCGATCCGCTGAGCGCGTTGTGCCGGTGGAGAATGAAATTGAACGGGTTCACCGGCAGCCCGAGCGGCGCCGATACGTCGCGCAGGAGCAGCTTCTGCCGGTCCACCAGGTCGAGCGTCCACCAGCGCTGCGGGCGGAACTTCAGGTCGCTCGGCAGCCACTGCCGCTGGCTGGTCTCCCAGAGGATTTCGAGGCAGGCGAATCCCTTGGCGACCGCGTCGAGCAGGTCGCGGAGGCGGTCGCTCCAGGACTGGATGCGTCCGAGGCGCTTGCCGTCGGGCGCGGGCAGCAGCGCGGCGCAGAAATCGCGCGCCCGGAGCGATGCGCTCGAATCGTCGCCCGGCTCCAGCGCGAACTCGCAGCTCGTCACGCCCGCCTTGCGCTGCGTGAAGAGGCCGGAGAGGCGCGCGTCGCGCTCCTCCATCGCCTCGAACAGCTCCATCTGGTGGAGGATGTTGCCCTGCTCGGCCTCGCGGAGCAGGTTCACCAGGCGCGCCGGGGTCAGCAGATCGGCGACGGTATTCGCCATGTAATACCGCCAGCCGCCGAGCGTGGCCGGGGCGATCTCGCGCGTCTCCGGCTTCGTGTACGGCTTGCCGTACTGATCGAGGATCGCGTGCGGATCGCGCATTGCGGCCGGCTGCGGCTGCTGCCGTTCGGCGCTGCTCACGGCAGGCAGGCCATACTTGTCGAGGCCGGTCGGCAGCATCGTCATCAGCGTGACATCGCTCATCGAAGAATCCCTCAGCAATTAACTTCCGGCTCCTCGCTCGCTCTCCCGATTATAAGGGTGAAATTCCGCTCCGGAGCCGCGCGACAAAGTGAGTGCGCTTGCGAGTGGTTTCAGTGCGCTTCGGAGTGGTTTGAGTGCGCTTCAGTGCGCTTCGCAGCGGTTTCAGTGCGCTTATTTTCGCGAGCTGGATTTGACACCCCTCGGCAAACGAGCGCGGATTAGCATAATCAGGGATGCGCGCTCGGACTTCATCATTCATCATTCTGCCCTCTGACTTCCAAGCCTCCGCCTCCCGCGAACGCGACGGCGAAATTGTTGCGCGGCTGAAGGCGCATCAGCGGCTCGCGCGGTTTTCCGCCGGGGCGGGAATCCGTGAAAAGCCGGCGCGCCATCTCAAAAGCGTCCGGGCCGTCGTCGTGGACGCCCGGCTTGCCGAAATCGAGGAACTGGTCGAGCAGCAGCCGCTGATCGCCCTCGCCCTCGTCGAAATAACAAAGGCCCCGCTCGAAGTCGGGCTGCAAGGAAAGGATCCGGTCCTCCTTCGAGGCGGCGTTCGTGACCGGGAACAGCCCGACCCGGTTCACGCGCCCGCGGATCTCCTCATTCGCCTCGAGCAGGGGCCAGAGGAACGCCTGGAAGCCGTTCGCCTCGCAGCCGATGCGGCCGGGCGAGAAGGCGTCGTACACGCGGAGGATCTCCGCGATCAGTTCGTTGGGCGAGGCGCGGCGCAGCCAGGCGTGGAGGCAGCGCAGCTCGCGCGTGCCCCGCGGCCGCGCCAGGACGACGAGCGCCTTGTAGTCGCTGGTCTCCTTCGCCGTAGCGCTCGGGTCCACGGCCGCGCGGACCTCGGCGGTCGAGCGGTCGAACTCCGCCGCGCGAAAATCGCGCACCCAGTCCGGGCGGAATACCTCGTCGTCGGAAAACGACTTGCCGAGCATCTCGCGGCCGTAGAGCCCGCGCCCCATGATCGCGGACATGCGCCGGAGGACGGCGGTCGGAAAACGCTCCGGCCAGGCGGATTCGCCGCGCTCGTCCTCGGCCAGGTACTCGACGTAGCGGCAGATCGGCCGGCCGGCCGCATCGCGCTGCGCGGCGGCTTCCTGGAAGCGCGCCTTCAGGCCGTGGCGCGTGCCATAGTTGTTCAGCAGGATCTCGCACCACGCGCCGCCGGTATTCACCGCAGAGGCGCGGAGGTCGCGGAGTGTTTCACCAGGAATAGGTTTTCCGTCTCCGTGCAGTTCTCCGCGTTCTCTGCGTCTCTGCGGTGAAACCGCGTGCTCAACGGAGAGCGCGGGGAAGACGTTGCCGAAGAGCCATTCCCAGAGATGCTTTTCGCGCTGCGGGTTCCGCGCGAGGAAGTCGTCCTCCAGGTCGTCGCCGAGAAAATCGTCCGGCCGGTGTGGGCCGTGGAGCAGGCCGCGGCAGGATTGCCCCGTGCCGCGCGCGAGCACGCGCGTCTCGACGGCGACAAAATCCGTGTCGGTGTCGCTGCCGCCGCGCGGGCCGATCCGGTCGCCGTAGTCCCGGCGCAGTCGCTGGTTGTTGACCAGTTCCAGCTTGATCAGGTCGAGCTTCTCCGCCGCGTTCTCCTCGGTCTGGCCGCCGACGATGATGAAATGCGCCCGGCGTTCGACGATCCGCCGGACGCGCCGCAGCAGCGCGCGCGTCGTCTTGCCGGCGCCGCGGAACCAGTACTCGGCGATCGGGATGCCCTTCTCCTCGACGATCTCGTCGGCCGCCAGGTGCAGGGGCGAGGACTCGCAGAAGATGTAATGCGGGAAGTAGGCGTGGATCCACGCGTCGAACGGCAGCGCCCGGCGCGCAGCGATTGCCTTGTGGGACGAGTCCTCGAACGGCCGCGCCTCGCGCAGCACGGCGGCGAGAATCCTTCCGCGCTGCGCCTCATAAGCCTTTGTCCAGCGGTCAGCCACGTTCACCTCACCACCAAGTCACCAAGACACCAAGGACGGCAACGCTTCACTTTTCATTTTGCATTTTGCATTTTGCACTATTCACGTTTCACTCCTCGCCCAGCGTCGCACGAAGCTCCTGCTTCTTCTTCAGCGCGCTGATGTACGCCTGGCGCGCGTCTCGGACGTCGGCCACGGCGGCCTCGACCACGTCGAGGTCAATGTCCATCGGCGAATTGAACAGCACTGTCGCCCGGCTGACGTGCCGGACCGCGTCGGCGGCGCGCTCCGTCGCGCGCTTCATGTCCGTATCGCACGCCGAAATTTGCCGCCGGATTTCAAGTTGCATCGCAATGTCTGCCACAATTTTTCCTCACCACGACGGGCACGACGGGACACGACGAAAAGTAAACCTTATGAGTGCTTGCGCCGCTGTTCATCGAGGAACTGCTCGGTCCACTTGTAGAGCACCGCACACTCCTCCGACTCGGCGCGCGCGCCGACGAACTGCGCGAAACGCTCGAGCGTGTCGAGCATCGGCCCGATCGCCTCGACGTGCGACTCCAGCCTCTCGACGAGCAGCGTGATCTTGTTCAGCGCCTCAAGCGCCTCTGGGGTGGCCGCGGCCTTCTTGCCGACGGCGTCCATATGGAACTGGCGCTGCTTCTTGAGGATATCGAGGGCGGCCCGCGGCGACTCGTACTGCCACTCCAGCCGTTTCCTCATCCAGTCGGCCTTGCTCGACCACCGGGCCAGCGTACGCCGGCTAAAGCCCGTCTGAAGAGCAATCTCGTCAAGGGTTTTCACCTCGCGCACGAAAAGATGCTCAGCCGTCCGGCGGACCTCCTGCAGATTCATCGCGCGCTCCCGAAAAAAACTCGGACCGTTCCTACAGGATGTGCAGCAGGCCCAGGAACCACGCCAGGCCTTTGCCGACGATCACGAGCGCGACGATGATGTAGACCGCCAGCACCGCCTTCTCCAGCTTCGCGAGGCGTCGGAAGATTTCCTTGAAATCCTCGCCGCCCTTATCGAGAGTGCGGTCCAGCTCGCTGCGCTCCTTGGCGATCTGCGCGGCCACCTCCTTCGGCAGTGCGACCACCAGCTCGCGCAGCTCGCCCACGAGCCGTTCGAGCGCCGCGTACTCCGCCGAGGCTTTCTGCTTGAACCCCTCGAACTCGATCTTGATCCGCGAGAGATTGATGCAATACGCCTCCGGCGGGCACCGACGGCGCTCCGGCCCGGCGTAATCCGCCGCGCGGTGGTTGTCAGCGTCGAGCGGAGCGTCATGTGGCATCAATAACTCCTTCCAGGCTTTGGAGCACCCTCTGCACCCGCCTTCGCTAAAGCTACGGCGGGCAAGCTCTGCACTCATGAAGCTCTCTGGATTATAAGGCCGTATTTTCGCCGCGATGGCCGCAGTGAAAGTGAGTGCGCTTGCGAGCGGTTTCAGTGCGCTTCGCAGCGGTTTGAGTGCGCTTGAGTGCGCTTCGGAGCGGTTTCAGTGCGCTTATTTTCGCGAGCTGGATTTGACAGGCCCGCGGAAAATGCGAGAATTGCGGGGAGACCATGCCGGACTCATTCGGCTAATTGCGTATGGCGTCCGCAACTTCAAGGAGGAACGCCGTATGGCCGGGAAAATGAGGCTGGGCGTTGCGGGCTGCGGCCCTCGGGGCACGTACATCGGCGGGCTTTTCAAGGACCATTCCGGATGTGAACTGACGGCCGTCATGGACAAATACCCGGCGCCGGCGCAGAAGGCCGCGGAAAAGCTACACCTGCCCGAGGCGCGCGTCTTCACCGACTTCGACCGGATGCTCCGCGACGCGCCCATGGACGCCATCTATCTCGCGTGCGACCCGATGGTTCAGGTGGACATGGCCTGCCGCGCCATGGCGGCGGGAAAACATGTCTGCACCGACGTCCCCGCCGCATTCTCCATTGACGAGTGCTGGGAGCTGGTCCGAACGGTGGAAAAAACCGGGCGCAAGTACATGCTCATGGAGCAGGTGCGCTACAGCGGCTTCGCCGAAACCTGGAAACGGATGCGCGAACGGGGCGAGTTCGGCCACGTCTGCTTCGCGCAGGGCGAGTACATCCACTTCATCGAAAACTGCAACTACTGGATTGACCCGGCGACGGGTGAGAACATCTGCGAACCGGCGCGCCCCACGGATCGGACCGTGATCCCGAGCTGGCGTCTCAAGCTGTTTGCCGATCCGATCTACTACCTGCCGCACACGCTGAGTCCCCTCCTTTACATCCTGGGCGATCGCGTCGATCGCGTCTCCTGCATGGGCACGCAGCAGATCAGTTACACCTGGCCCGACATCAACCTGCCCGTCAGGGACATCGAGTACGCGCTCATGCACACGGCCAAGGACACGGTGTTGGCCACAGGCGCGGGATTCAGTTTTCCTTATCCTCACCGGCACGCCGAAACGGAGCACCACTGGTACGAATTGCGCGGGACCAGGGCCAGCGTGGAATCGCCGCGGCGCCCGGACGACAAGTTCTGGCGCTGGCAGGAATCCACCTCCGCGCACGAGCCGATGGACCTGCATTCCTCCCCGCAGGATGCGACTGCGGAGCAACTGAAATCCGGACACGGAGGGCGGGACTTCAAGCCGGTGGACCTTTTCGTCACATGCGTTCTGAACGATACGCTTCCGGCGATGGACGTGTATCTGGCCGTCGAAACCGCCGCGCCGGCGATCCTCGCCGCCGAATCGGCTCGACGCGACGGCGTCATGCTCACCGTGCCCGACTTCCGGCCCGGTGCGCGCCCCGCCTGAAAAATAGTGGACAGCCGCCTATTCCAGGAGCGAAGGACAGACGGCGACGGAAATGGTGTTGACAATGGCCGGCTCGGGCGTACAATCTCAACTGCGGGAGGTGGCCGTTCTCGGAGGGACGGTCAAATGGCAAATGCCGAATCAGAGGCCCACGGCGGTCGTGGGCAGAGCCATCCGGGAAATCCCGGATCAGATAGTCCCGTACCGGTCAGTTTGAGCCAGGGAGAAAGCCATGAATCCAATCACCGCGAAGATGCGTCGTACTGCAATGCCTGTTATCGCCGCGTTATTCCTGTCAATGATATGCGTATCGTGCGCCAATCGCGATCCGGGAGATACAACGGGTGCGCTTCCTCAGCAGGGAGGAGCTGTGAAACCGGCCCTCTTCCAGGATTTTAATCCGGGCTGGACCAACAATACGTCGCAGGATGGCCTCTGGAAAATCAATGGGATTTGGGTAGGCACCGGGCAAAACACGTTCGACCCTGCCAACGTCACCTTTACGGAAACCTATCCTGGCGAGAAGAGCAAAGGCTTCATGCATTTCAAGTCCAAAGCCAATACGACTAATGGATCTGAAATACAGACGATCTCTTCGGGCCCGTGTTATGGCTACGGCTATTACGAGGTGAGGATGAAAGTAACCAGCGTCGGCGACCCTGCAACCAACCGGGGCGTTTGCGCTTCTTTTTTCTGGAAGAAAAAAGACTATGCCGCGGCCGAATGGGATTTCGAGTTCCTGACCAACGATAAATGGATCACCTCTCCCGACAGCGGCCAGGTCACCATGAACTATCACCTGGATGATAACCGGAGCAAAGTTCACTACCAGGAGCTTCCATTCAATCCCTCCAAGGGATTTCACCGGTACGGGTTTCTCTGGCAGCCGACCCGCCTGGACTGGACCGTTGACGGAAAAATTGTCTACAGCTTCGAGGATCCGGGAGTCGCCAGCGAGCCCGGCTGGATCATGATGAACAGTTGGACCGGCAACAAAAACTGGGGCGGCCTGCCCCCGACAGAAGATGCGGTGACGGTATACGACTGGGTAAAGTTCTATCCAAACGTTACCTCCGTGCCCAATGACGGGAAGGAATAAGCAGCTCGACGCGCGCGCCCGCTCGCGGGTCTTCCCGGATGACCGGCTTGATCCAGCGGGAGTTCCCGGGAAAGGCACAGTCGCTGAAACACTCAGATCAGAACGCAATTGGAGGAAGCGGCGCAAGTTATTTCCGGGACGCCGCACTGGGATGTCACGAGTTTCGGGGCGCGAATGGATTCCAGAGAACGCGTTTTCCTGGCCCTGAATTTCGAGGAGCCGGACCGTGTGCCGGTGGATTTTTGGGGCTCGGAGGGGTTTTACCGGTCGCTTCAGCAGGGACTGGATAAGGCGGCGTTTCTCGACCGGCACGATGTGGATTTCCGGTACATCGAGGGACCGCGCTACGTCGGGCCGCCGCCGGCGGTTTCCGCTGATGGAATCCGGACGGATATCTGGGGCGTGCCGAGGCAAACGGTGCGCGTGCCAACCCAGTTCGGCGAAGAAATCTACCAGGAGGTCGCACGCTCTCCGCTGGCCGCCGCGCAGACGGCCGAGGAGATTGACGCTTACGCCCACTGGCCTTCCCCTGACTGGTTCGACTATGGACCGGTCAAAGCGCAATGCGAGGCGATCCGCAGCAAGGGGCGCGTGGCCGTGTTCATGGGAGACCGGCTCAACCGCGTCGCGCAGCTCAAGCCGGCCATGTACTTGCGCGGCGTGGAGCGGATCTTCATGGACCTGGCCGAAGCGCCGGAGATAGCCCAGGCCATTCTTCGCCACCTTCGGCGGTTCTATGTCGAATACCTTTCCCGCGTGCTGGAAGCCGCCGACGGCGGAGTTGACATCGTGGTCACCGGCGACGACTTCGGCTCGCAGAATGCTCCGCTCTTGTCCCCCGCGATGTGGCGGCAATTCCTGGGCGATGGGTTCGAGGAGTACATGACGATCATCCGAACCGGCGGCGCGCGCTCCATGCACCACACCTGCGGAAGGGTCACTCCGCTGGTCGGGGAGATGGCCGCCCGAGGCTTGCAGATCCTTCAATCACTCCAGCCGGAAGCGATGGCCGCCGATTATGCCTTCCTGAAATCAACCTATGGCCGGCGCCTGGCCTTTCAGGGCGGCGTATCCATTCAACAGACGCTGCCTCGCGGCACCCCCGAGCAGGTGCGCGAAGAGGTCCGCCGGCGCGTTGAAACACTGGCCCCGGGCGGCGGGTATATCCTTTGCACCGCGCACAACATCCAGGCGGACTGTCCCCCTGCGAACGTCGAGGCCCTGCTGCAGGCGTATCGGCAGGAGGGCAAGCGGTGTCATCCCAGGCGAAACGGAACGGAGGAATATCACGTTCGGCAATCTGGGGACACATGACCAGTTATTTCCCCCTGCTGCAGCGCCAGGGCGCTCTTTCCGCGGGCGGCTGAGGTCCAAAACACGCCTGGCCATCCGGGTCCTCCGGTAAACCGCACCGGCTACTCTTTCCCATCAGGCGCGCGAGGGCCGCGCGTGGGCGTATCTTTTTACGAATGGCGGAGAAACCACTTGAAAGTAATCAGGCTTATGTCCCCGGCATTTGGGGCGTGAAACTGGGCTCAGCCGGTCAATGGTCAATAGGATCAGATGCGGTGAATGACGCTTTGACCCATGAGTTCGCCATTCCCGCGGCTTGACTTGCCGTGCTTACTAGTGTATTCTAAACGTAGCTATACGAATACAGGAGGACAAGCGATGTCCAGGATGGTGACGCTGCGGCTGGACGATCCCGCTTACCGGATGTTCCGGGCGATGGCGGAGCGGGAGAACCGGCCGCTGTCGAACTTCATCGAGACGGCTGCGATGCGTTTCGTCGAGGAGCACGGCCTCGTGGACGAATTCGAGATGGCCGAAATCCTCGGCAACGTGGAATTGAACCGCAGCCTGAAGCGAGGGCTGGCTGATGCCGTGAGGAAGCGGGGCCGCTTTGTCTAAGTTCCGCATCTTCAAGACGTCCGAATTTCAGAAGGCGCTCGCAAGATTGCCCGCCGCGCAGTCGGCATTCCTCGAGAACAAACTCAACGCGCATGTCTATCCCCAGTTTCGCCAGCAACCATACTTCGGGCCGAACATCAAGAAACTGCGGGGCTATTCGCCGGAGACTTGGCGCTACCGACTAGGGCGCTATCGGCTTTTCTATCTGGTTGACGGAGATGAACGGATCATCTACCTGCTCACGCTTGATGACCGCAAAGACGCGTATCGGTAAGGCTCCGGTTTGTCGTAACGCCATCAATAGCTGGCCACATAGGTCCTACAGTAAACCAATTAGGTTACTTGTCCACATCAGGCGCGCGAGGGCCGCGCGTGGGCATATCTCTTTACGAACGGCTGAGAAACCACTTGAAAATAATCAGGTTTATGTCCGCGGAATACCCCAGAACAGCCGCAAAACTTTGAAAACAGACGCTGTAAGAGTACAATACTGTCGGCGCGAGGGGAAAGGTGGTGCCTGCCGTGGCGACATGTCCAAGAAAGTATGCCGGTGCATTTATACTCGCGATTTCCATTACCTATGTGATATCCTATTTTGCTGTTTCTCGAATCTACATCGGCAACGACGAAGGGGAGAGAATAACGTTTCGCCTTTTCGACCATGAATGGGAACGAGAACTATGGAGCCCATTGGCTGGTCTTGAAAACGCGCTTAGACAAGGGGAATTCGAAGGGCATACGAGAAATGGAGCGTCGTTGCCGCCCGCGGCTGAATAATCACAGGAGCATTCGCGCATTACAGGCGCGAAGTGCAGACGGCGATGTAACCGGCGTCAGAAGAGGACAGCGTAACACAATAATAGGTCACCGCCCCTTATTATTCGCCCCCTATTATTAAGGCTCCTCATTCCATTCAGCCGCGCGTGGGGTGCGCTTGGGCGCATCATTTTCCGGAATAGCCGGTACAAACTTGAGGCCGGCCATTTCGAGCGTATGATGTAGTGCTTGGGGCTGGCGTCTTGAGGGAGCGCAAATGGGAAAAGGCTGGCGGGCGAAGCTAAAGAAGTGCACCGCCATCCTCCTTGTCGGCCTCATCACATATATAGCGTCTTACTGCTTTTTGTCCCTTCGCGGCCAGTATTGTTTTGAACAGTCTGGCCGGCTGCGATGGAATTATGCTCTTTCGGCTAGCGACATGATTGAATGGCGACCGCCCTGCATGTACTATCATCACTATCTGGACATCTACGGCAAAGAAGCAGTCCGAGAGGATGACATGGGGATTATCTTCTCGCCCCTTCTGAGACTTGACCGCAGGTTCGTGCATAAGACGCGCAAGGTGTTGGACGAGGAGGAAACGCTGGGGAGAAAAAAGGGACAGGCCCGTTTTCAGTGCGCGCAGAAAACGGGGCCTGTCCCGAATAAAACCGGCATGATCGGCCAGGGCCGGGAAGAATAATTACTGCCTGGATTCCTTGTCTTTGTCTTTAGACTCCTTGCTGTCCTTGGAACCCTTTGCGGGCGCCTTTTCCACGGGATGGGCAGGCTTGCCGGCTTGTGGATGGCCTCCGGTCTTTTTGTATTCGGTTGCGTGCTGCACCTTAATCCGCTCGCCGGCCCTCCGGTTTTCTTCGACGTTGACGTAGCGGTGTTCCCGGATATTGACGGTGACGATATCGCGGACGAAGACGTCGTGCGTGTAGCGACGCCCCCCATAAAAGTAGAAGCCCCCGTACAAATAACAACCCGGCGGATACCCCGTGTCGTAGATGTACACTCTATCGTCCGGCGGCGGCTCGACGACTTCCACGTCGCCCGTGACGACTACTGCCGGCGCGGGCGCGACGAAGCCCACCCGCGGCCCCTGAATCACGCAGCCGCCGCAAAGAAGTGAAATAAAACCACTAGCGGCGCAGGCCACGACGACGACCCTGGACTTCATGATAGCTTCTCCTTTTTTTCAGCTTAACCGGGACTCGCCCCAGGCCAGCCCGTTCCCCGACGGTCGGGCATGAAGTGTCGTATTGTGACGACTGAACTCACGCGTGTCAACCGGGGTTTCCCATTTGGCCGCGCCATGCGGGAAGGCCGCCTGATCTAATTCGAAGGACACCATGCGCAGTTGCGGATGAACTTCGAACACCCAACATCGGACGTCCAACGCCCAAGTGCTCGCGCGACCCGTTCCGCTGACTTGGATGTTGGGCGTTCGTCCGTTCTTGCCTTGACAAGCGGGATTCCGGCGGGCAGAATGCGGCTGTGTCGGGCTCATCCGAGGCGGAACAAAAAGGAGGAGTATTATGTTCGGAAAGATTTTAGCGGTCGGTCTTTCTGCGGCGGCGGTGGCGGGCCTGGCGGCTCCGGCCTGGAGCCAGGAAAAGCCGGTCGTCATTTACACGCAGGCCAACGCGCCGGCGGCGCCGAAGCTCGACGACCTGCCGATGAAGGACAGCGTGTCGCAGTACGGCATGACCTGGACGTTCGAGAAGCCGGCGCGCGTCGGGCAATTCGTCAACGGGGACTTTTACGTCGTCGGGCCGGTGACGATCGCCGCGATTGCGCCCAAGCCTCTTTACGGCGCCGAGATTCCCGCCAACCAGCTTGACGCCAGGGACAAAGAACACCCGGTGAACGACCGCGTCCGCAACGGCTTCATGCTCAACCCGCCCGCCGCGCAGAAGATCTCCTATGACAGCGGCGTCCGGAACTGGTTCGCCCCGTCCCTGATCCAGAAGCTGCCGGTCTCCATGAAGCCGGGCGATTCGCTCGTCTCGACCATCAGCATGCCGCTCGGGCTGTCGCTGCGGGCCGCGATCGCCAACGGGCCGGAAGTCCGCGGCGACGAGGATGCCAGCCCCATCAAGGACGCCGCCGTGCTGACGTGCGTCGCCGATCCGCAACCGCCCGACGCCTTCCGCCCGGCGTTCTGCGACCGCACTCAGAAAATCTACCTGGCGCGCAACCTGAAGCGCGAGCTGCTGCCCGACCTGGTCCGCCCCGGCGACACGTCCAAAATCACGGACTACATCCGCTACACCCAGCGCCCTTGGGTGAATACCTGCTTCTTCGGCTTCGAAGAGCCCGTGGAGAACATGCCGTGGTACGGCCGCGAGGTCGGCCGCGTCGTCGGCAACGCGGGGCTGCTGCTGTGCTCGAACTTCGCGGCGCAGCAGAAAGAACCGCTCCTCGACAATCTCGTCCAGGTCGGCATTGACTACGGCGGCATGATCCGCGCCGGGCATCCCGGGTTTGCCGGCTTCGGCGGCCACGGCACCGGCCGAAAGTTCCCCATCGTCTTCGCCGGATTGCTCCTCGGCGACGAGGAACTCGCGAACATTAATAAATCATTCCCCAAAGCCGCCTTCAGCGAAGATGAGCAGACCGCCTACGGCGACTCCTGGACCGGCGCCAAGGTCGTCTTCACCGGGCACTCCGGCATTGACGTAGTCACCGGGATCGGCCGCGACTACGCGCGTGGTCCCGGCGCCTGGGGCCCCTACGAGCACACGCCGCCCACCACTTGGGGACCGGGCCAGAACACCAGCGAAGGGTACCGCCGCACGAGCACCACGAACGGCTGGGTCTCGGAGGCCCTGGTGCTCCGCTTGCTGCACGCCGAAAAGGCCTGGAACCACGATCCGTTCCTCGATTACGTGGATCGCTGGATGTACGAAAAAGACGACGACTTCATTCAGAAGATCAAGGCCGCCACCGGCGGGAACTTCGACCATGACTGGTCCAAGCAAGGGTTCGCCTGGCCCGACGACAACTTCGTCAACGAGATGTGGCATGAATATCGCGCGGGGCCGGGCATGCCGCCGACCAACGGCTGGACGAAGCAGCACGACGACTCCTATTACAAAAACGCCATCGCAAAAGAACTCAAGAGACCCAACTAAAGCGGCAGGTCAAACCGCCGCCGTGGCGCCGGGCGCAGGTCGAATTCGCGATGCCGGGTGATCGCCGGGTCGTTATGTGGAGCCGACGCGACACGGCGGCCGGGAAATGTTGAGAGCCGGCAACACAGGGCTGCCGCATGAATCGGCGGCAAGCTCGCCTTATCGCATCAACACTCCCGTATTCATTGAGCCAACCGGCTCCGCAACGCGCGAGCCCTGAGTCCGGCACGCGAATTGCAGCGGGAAATCCAGCTACTCGGCTGGGGTGCCGGGAGGCCTTCTGGGGAAGGCTCGAGTGGTATTCTTTGCCTGCGAACTCTGCGGGCATTTATTGGGAAAGGAAGCTGACGCGGAGATCCAGGATCTCGTAAAAGGGCAGCCACCGGGTTTTGCGGAACCTCTGATCAGCGTGGCGCGTTCGTCCATTTCGCTCTGAACCAGAACATGCAATGGGGGGCCAATGCAATGAGCCGCAAAAATGGTTTCGTCGGTTCGATTCTCGCTCTCACCGTAATCCTCGCAGCCTTCGCGCCCGGCGCGCTTGGGATACCCATCGGCTACGTCGTGGACAACGAGGACAACCTTTACACCATAGACCTGTCCAACGCGAATACGACCCTTATCGGCACTACAGGCGTCTTTTTTGAAGGCCTCGCCCTTTCGCCCGGCGGGACCCTCTACGGCACCGATACATCGGGCCAACTCTGGACCATTAACACAACCACCGCGGCGCCCACCCTCATCGGCGGCACCGGATTAGGCGACCTCGAGGCCCTCGCTTTCGATGGCTCGACGCTCATCACCGCCACGAATGCAGGAGCCGGAGTCGTCCTTTACTCCCTTAACACCAGCACCGCCGCGCCGACCTTCCTGGCCAACACCAGCCCGCTCATTGTTGACCAGGGCGCCACGGCCATGACCGACATCGACAGCACAAACGCCTACATCATTGCCGGGTATGAGCACACGCCGCAGACGCTTGATTCCGTTAACTTGAGCACCGGCGCCGTCACGACGATCGGCTCGACCGGCCTGACCGACGTCGCGGGGATCTTCGGACTAGCTTTATCCGGCGGCACGCTTTATGGAGTCGGCGACATCGGGAATGAATATACCCTGAATCAGACAACCGGCGCCGCCACGCCCCTCGCCGAATCAAGTGGTGATCAGTTCTTCCTCGACCTCACCCTCGCCCCGGCAACCGGCCCGGCGGGCGGCGTTCCCGAACCGGCCACACTCAGCCTTCTCGGACTCGGGCTGGCCGGGCTGATCGGCCGCCGGATGCGTCGGAGCAGCGGCAGGTAACCGACGCTTCGTTCTTTCGATCTGCGCCTTTTGCGCCGCGCGCTGTTCTCCAGGAACATCGCGCGGCGTTTTTTTGTAGGCGCTTACCGAGGAAACCATTCCTATCCGATTTAGCCGGAACAAGGGATGTTGAAAAACCGCCATTCCGAACGAAGGGCCGTATCCTCTTGCGGAATATTGAGAGGATGGCTCATGGGTGGCTTGTATTGCGCTGTTCGCATCGGCGTCTCGCGCAGGACCTAAAGGGGAAAAAAGATAAGTCGTGTTTCTCCGGAACTCGGAGGTCTGAAATCTATGATCCATGACGATGTGGACGCCGGGACCAGCATCACGGACATTTATTTTGTGGACGCCGATGAACTATTGCGGGAGAGGATGAAAACGGAACAACCCTTCTGGGCGAAGTACATGTGCATAGAGGGCGGCTTCTCCATCGTAGCGTTCTGCAGAGATACGGCCGTCGGCATCCTTTCCGTGAAATGGCAGGAACTCCCGCCGCCGCTGCCGCCCAGCCGCGAAGGATATATCAACGATATTGAGGTCGTCGCGGAGCACCGGCGTAAAGGCATCGCCCGGCGGCTCACAATCTTAGCGGCCACCCTTGTGGTAGGCTGCGGCATCGCGTGGACCGTTCAGCCAACCTTAATCATTCATGTGCTTTACAGGACCCCTCAGGATCAGGTACGCATGCTCGTCCAAGCGCTCCATAGCTATCAGCTCGACTACGGACGCTACCCGACACGCGAAGAGGGGTTGCGCGTACTCGTCGAAGGGCCGCCAAAATCGAGCGGTCAAGTACGCTGGAGCGGTCCGTACATTGACAACAAGCTTCTCAAGGACCCTTGGGGCCGTCCCTACGACTATCGTTGCCCCGGCCGCAACGGCAGGCCGTTCGACATATCTTCGCCGGGTAAGGACGGCATCTATGGGACAGATGACGATGTATACAGTTGGGAACTGGAGAAGCTGGACAAGATATATCCTAGTAGCGGCGTCCGCTGGCAGAGGGAAGCAGGGCCGATCAGCGACGTGTTCGCGCTGGGTTTCTGGCTGGGCGCAGGGACCTTGACGGTGCTTTGGATTCTGGCGCCGAGACTGAAGAATAAAAGTACGACGAAGGATAATAATTCGGGACAGTGGGGCCGTTGAAAAAGGCGTCGGACGCGCCAGGTCCGGCGCACATCTCCACTCGGTCATTCCCGCGCAAGCGGGAATCCAAGGTTTCAGCGCGCGGTTCCGGATTCCCGCCTTCGCGGGAATGACCAGGAGCATTTTTCAACAGCCCCACTGACGGTTGTTATAAAAAATCCACTTGACGGCGGCGAGTTAGAGAGTAGAATCTACCTTTGAAGGCCGACTGTCCTTTGGAGCACGGTCACATAGGGAATTCCGGCGAGGGGGTCGCACATGCCAAAAATCCGGTGCGAGTGCAAACGCGTTCTGGCGTATCGTGAGGACCAGGCCGGCAAACGCGTCAAGTGTCCGGCGTGCTCCGCGAAGATCGTCCTGCCCGGCGTCGCACCGGCGAAGGCGGAACCGCCCGGCGCGGCCGAGGCTTCCGCCCTGCTCAGCCGGCGGTTGTCGGCGCAAGTCGCCGCCTTGACGCCGACCCTGGCGCCGCGGAAACAGCCGCCGCTCGCCGCGCAGCCGGGTCGGACGACTCCAGCGCACGTCATGCCGAAAGACACCTTGAATGTGGAGCCGGCGGACGCAGACATCCCGCTCGCAGGAGACGTGCCGACTTGGGGAAGCGGACCGCAGCCCGACGCGCCGTCGGCGGAGCCCGGTCCGCGCGCAACTCCGTGAGCGTCCGTTCGGATCGGCCGCGCCGCTGAGCCGCGGAAGGTTGCGATGCGGTACGCCGCCGCGCCCGCCTCAAACCTGCACGATGCAGGCGTATTGAGCGCAGCCTTGCTCGTCGAGCCAGCCGAACACCCGCGCCGTCTCATTCTGGATGCGGCCCCGGATGTCCTCGATGCCTTCCGGCAACTCGTCAACGCCCAACTCGTACAAGTCCGCAGGCGTGACGTCATTGCGCATGGCGTCCAGCAGGTCGCTCTCATCGTCCCATGCTTCGGCGTCGGACTCGCCCGCCTGATACTCGCCCGCGTACGGCAGTATGCGACACTCCTTATACGCCATCTTTCGTCCTCCTCATACTCTCCCGATGCCTTAATAAAGCAGCCGCACTGCGCGCTCAGCGAGCATAGAGCCGTTGGATCAGTTCCTTCGGCTGCGTGCTCTGTTGAATCGCATCCTCACGCGAGATCTGCCCTTGCCGATACAGGTAAAGCAGAGAGGCGTTGAGCGTGGTCATGCCCTCTGCGTTGCCGCCCTCCATGGCCGCATAGAGCTGCTGTATCTCGCCGGTCCGGATGAGGTTTCGCACCGCCGGCGTTGCGACGAGGAGTTCCATCGCCATCACGCGCCCCGGCTGGTCGCGCCGGCGCATGAGCCCCTGCGCCATGATCCCGGCCAGAACGAAAGACAACTGGGACCGGGCCAGGAGCTGCTGCTGGGGCGGATACGAATCAATGATGCGGTTCGCCGTCTGGATGGCGTCGGTCGTGTGAAGGGTCGAGAGCACCAGGTGCCCTGTTTCGGCCAGCGTCATGGCCATCTGAATGGTCTCGAGGTCCCGCAACTCGCCTACGAGTATGACATCGGGGTCCTGCCGCAGCACGCGCCGCAGCGCCTGGGCGAAGGACCGCGTGTCCTGGTTCATCTCGCGCTGGCTGATCAGCGCTCTCTTGTGTTTGTGCAGGAACTCGATCGGGTCCTCAATCGTGATGATGTTGCAGGACCTGCGCTCGTTGATCCAGTCCAACATGGCCGCGAGCGTCGTGGACTTGCCGCTGCCGGTGGGACCGGTGACCAGGAAGAGGCCGTGCTCCATCATGGCGAACTTTTCCAGTTGCTTCGGCAGTCCCAGCTCCGCAAAGGTGGCGATGTGCTCGGGAATGAGCCGCAGCGCTATGGCCACCGAATCGCGCTGCCAGTAGAGGTTGGCCCGGAATCGCGCCAGGCCCGGGCGCGATACGGAGAAGTCCAGGTCGCGCTCCGCCACGAACTGTTCCCACTGCGCCTTGCTGGTCAACTCCTGACCGGCCGCGGAGGTCTGCGCGGGCGACATGGGCGGCAATCCCTCCACCGCGACCATGTCTCCGTGAATGCGCATAATGGGGGCCTGGCCGGCCACCAGATGAATGTCGGACGCCTTCTTGCCGACAGCGTCGCGCATCAGGTCTTCGATGCGGATCGTTGCCTGCTCTTCGGCGTTCTGTGTCGCGATCATCTCCCTTGTCTCCACAGGCCGCTACACGATTCCCGAGGCCGCCTCGAAGCTCCGCACAGCGTACTGCACCGCTTCCAGATAAAGCGCGGGCGGTTCGGTCTCCGGCGGCGCCACGGCCGCGCCTCGGTCCGCCAGCGCGTCCCAGTCTCCCGCTTCGTAGGCGATGACGTAGTCCAGGAAAACCCGCACGGGATTGTCTTCGCCCAGGAGCGCCGCCTTCACGTCCTCCTCCATCGGCAGAAATTCCAGGGCCTGCTCGATCGGACGGTCCACCACGGCATCCAGCAGAGAGAACATCCCCGCGAAGTACAGGCTTTGACTGCGCTTCTTCAACCCCGTTCCACCGGCCAGCAGCTCGCAGAACTTTCCGCGGACGAGCGACTGCACGAGCAGCTCGTTGGGCTTGTCGTTGGCCATTCCCGCCATCGCCAGCAGCGTGGCCCAGCGCCGGACATCGTACAGCCCCAGCAGCGCCATGGCGTGCATGACCGACTTGACCTTGGTCCCCAGGCCGAAGAATGCGGAGTTGACATACTGAAGGAGCTTGTAGGAGAGCACGACGTCCCGTTTGACGATCTTCTCGACCTCCTCGAACTCCACGTTCGGCGACAGCAGGGCGTTGATCATCTGCAAAAGGTTCAGTTTGTTTTCCGGCACGCTGCCGGTGGACAGGGCCAGCGGCTTGCAGAAGAAACGTCCCTCAAAGTAGTCATATCCCGCGTTCAGCGCCTCATGGAAGGCCTCGCGGGTCTCCACTCTTGTGGCCAGAAAGCGCGGGCTGGACAGCGATTGCCGAGGCAGAGCATGCTGCCGCGCCTCCGCAGAAGCGGAGAAGTCCACCCTCACGATATCGGCCGACTCCGCCAGTCCCTCATGACGGCCATCCGCGCCGTCGCCCAGGACCAGCGTGTAGCCTGAGTCCTTGAGCCTGCGGCAGGCCTCCGCCAACTCGGTCCCGGCATCGGCGGAGTCCCGCAACTCGATGGCCAGCCACTCGCGCGGCAGCAGCACGGCGTAGTCGTTGAGCAGCGCGTCGCGCGTCGCGGGGATGAATGCCCGCTTGCCGGAACTCAGGGCCTGGACGTCTGCCAGCACCGAATCATTGACCACCATCCCGGCGCCCGCCTGGTCCGATTGCGCAAAAAGGCTCATCGGCCCGGATCGGAGCCGCATCTCGTAGCCATAGACTTCCCGGCTCCGATCGAAGATCGGTTGGCGCGCAATGAACGACTTCATCGTGCGATGGCCCTTTCAGTCATGCGCGAGACTCCGGGGAGGAACGCTGCCTCAAGATTATCGAGGGATTTGCTGGAGAATTTAGCCGTCCGTCACGCCACCAGCGGAGAGGTGCGTCGGTCCAGCGCCCTTAGTTTGCCGCGCAGCGTCCTCTTGACAAGCAGGATTCTGAGGGTCAGAATCCGACAGTTGACGGCTGACCACAATATGGACGGCTTGCCCGCCGGTCGTGTGGCGGGTCGCGCGAAAGGCGGCATATGGAAAATTCCGGGCTGTCCGCAGGGACTGGAATGCCGAACGGAAGCATGGCGAAGGGTTGGGCATCGCCGGAGCGCCCGAAATGGACGTTCCTCGAAGTCGGCATCGGGGTCGGGCTGGTGATGGCCTTAGCTGCCTTTGCGTCCGTCCGCTGGAAATGGGTCGTGGCGGCGCCCGCCCTGACCTGGATTATCGCGGCGGTCGTTACTCACGCGTTTTTGCTTGCTTATCCGCTCGCCCTTGCGAAACGCCGCAGATTTACAGCCATATATGCCTGGCCCGGCTGGAGGAAAGTGCTGGTTGAGGCCGGCCTCTCGATCCCCATCGTCATCGGCATGCTGATCCTGCTCTGCGTCGCCACGTACTTGATCAGGCTTGCTTCGCCGGACACGTCGCTTACTACGGTATGGCAGCGTGCAGCTTCGGCTCCAATCACCTGGCAAATGGTTCTCATCTTGCTGATTGCCTTCACGCTTGGGCCGGTTACCGAAGAGATCTTTTTTCGCGGCTTCCTGCAGAACGCTTTGCGTTCGCGCCTGGCCGTGGTTCCGGCGACATTGCTTCAGGGGGCGATTTTCGCGCTCCTTCACATAGGTTACGGCCTGATGTATATGGTCGCTGTTTTCTTCATCGGCTTGATACTCACGGCCGTCTACGAGTGGCGAAAATCGCTTCTGACCCCGGTATTCGTTCATACGGGCTGGAACATGCTTTTCGCCGTCGGCATTTTTGTAATGATGATTGTCAACGCGAACAGCCCGCTGCTTGGAGTCGCCATGCAGGAGAGCTCAGACCGCTGCCTGGTCACCCAGGTCATTCCTGAATCGGCGGCCGAAAAAGCCGGTCTCCGCCAAGGCGATGTAATAACGCAGCTTGGCAAGTATTCCGTCCGCAACTCTGAGGAACTGCTACAAGCGGTTCGTCTTTACCGGGTTGGAGACGCCGTCACCGTTGGGATCACCCGCAACGGAACTCCCATGGAATTGCAGGCAGTCCTGCAGAAGCGGTCGCAGGCAAGGCCGGTCCCGTAACAATGCCGCCGCAGATGGTCGGCCGTGCACAATACCGGTTCTTTCTTGACGCTGGTGCGGAGCCGTGGTACGGTTCGCGCACGGGAAGAATCGCCAGAGTAGTCGTGCCGGCCTGCGCGTATCACATAACGCAACGGGGAGACCGTGCAGATCCGCGGTGTTTATCTCACGGCAGGAGCGGCGGACGGGACGGCGGCTCGTGCCGAGCAGCGGTGGCCGGCCGCGCAAAGACGGCGCTGGCGCACGAAAAGGAGGAAAATAACTGGTATTGTGTCCTCACTTTCCCTTGAAGTGGCGGCGTGGCTTGGGCTAGTTGCTTAAGACGATTGGGTACCAATGATGAGCAGGACGCGAATGAGGCCAAGACCCGGAGATGTCTTTGAACTCGCAACCTCGAAAGGGTACGCATACATCCAATGTTGTCTTAAGCATCCTCGATACACGTATCTGATCAGGATCCTTCCGGGCATGTACGAGACGCAACCTTCCTCATTAAAGGACCTGGCCACTCGGAGGGAAGCGTTCTTCGTATTTTTTCCCTTGGGTGCTGCCGCACGCCGTGGTATAGTGCGCTGGGTAACAAATGAAGCCCTTCCTAAGTGGGCGCAGAAACAACCTCTGATGCGGCTTGAGGGCGGAAGTGCCCCTGGAGGGAAGGTTCTGAATTGGCGGCTATGGGATGGCGGGACGAAGGAAACGCTCGTTCAGAAGCTCACTGATGATCAAAAGAAGGTGTCCATTGCTGAAATATGGAACGACACATTATTGATTGAGCGGATATGTCAGGGGTGGAAGCCAGAAGTCGATGTGTGAGAGCAAATCGCAAATGTAGATTCGCTGGGGATTCGCTGGGGACAGAATACCAGTTATTTCCTTCCTTAATAATTGCCGCAACGTCTGCAGGATTCCCATGCCGGCCCGGAGCGCGAGGGCGACGCATGGGCGCGCCGTTTTCCAAAACAACGCGCTGAAGCCGGCCACGGCCTTGTCGCCGCAGTGCGGACGGCCGGAATTGAGGCCTTCGTCCGCCGTGCGACCTCTCCTTGACAAGCGGGATTCGGACGGTCAGAATGCGGCATCGGTTGGCTGCCCTTGAAATGGAGGAACATCATGCTCGCAAAGATTTTGGCGCTCGGTCTCTCTGCCGCGGCGGTCGCGGGGCTGGCGACTCCCTGTTGGAGCCAGGAAAAGACGGTCGTGATCTACACCCGGGACAATGCGCCGGCGGCGCCGAAGCTCGATGAGCTGCCGTTGAAGGACAGCGTGTCGCAGTACGGCATGACCTGGACGTTCGACAAGCCGGCGCGGGTCGGGCAGTTCGTCAACGGCGACTTCTACGTCGTCGGGCCGGTGACGATCACCGCGATCACGCCCAAGCCGCTTTACGGCGCGGAAATCCCCGCCGCTCAACTGGACGCACAGGATAAGCGCCAGGCGGAGAAGGACCGCGTCCGCAACGGCTTCATGCTCAATCCGCCGGCCGCTCGAGAAGTCTCGTACGACAGCGGCGTCAAAAACTGGTTTCGCCCGTCGCTGATCCAGAAGCTCCCGGTCTCCATGAAGCCGGGCGATTCCCTCGTCTCGACGATCAGCATGACGCTGGGAGTGGTCCTGCAGGCGCCGCTTCAGATGAATAGCGCCGAGACGGAATCCCGCGGCGTGGAGGACGCCAGTCCGGTCAAGGACGCCGCCGTGCTGACCTGCGTAGCCGAGCCGCAACCGCCCGATGCGTTCCGCCCGGCGTTCTGCGACCGCACTCACAAAATCTACCTGGCGCGCAATCTGAAGCGCGAGCTGCTGCCCGCCGTCGCGGCGCCCGGCGACACGCCCAAACTCCAGCAATACATCGGCTGGACGCGGCGCCCGTGGGTCAACACCGGCTTCTTCGGCTTCGAGGAACCGGCCGACAACATGCCGTGGTACGGCCGCGAGGTCGGCCGCGTCGTCGGCAACGCGGCGCTGCTGCTGTGCTCCAACTTCACGCCGCAGGAAAAGGAACCGCTCCTCGACGATTTCGTCCAGGTGGGCATAGACCTGGGCGGCATGGTCCGCTCCGGACATCCCGGCTGGTACTGCTTCGGCGGCCACGGCAGCGGCCGCAAGCTGCCGATCGTCTTCGCAGGACTGCTCCTGGGCGACGAGGAACTTGCCCGCGTCAACAAGTCCTTCCCCAAAGCCTGTTTCGGCGAAGATGAGCAGACCGCCTACGGCGATTCCTGGACCGGGGCCAAGGTCGTCTTCACCGGCCACTCCGGGATAGATGGCCTCACCGGGATCGGCCGCGACTACGCTCGAGGGCCTAACGCGTGGGGTCCCTACGAACACACGCCGCCAACCACGTGGGGCCCGGGCCAGAAAACCAGCGAAAGCTACCGCCGCGGCAGCACCAGCGTCGGCTGGGTGGCGCAGGCGCTGGCCCTCCGCCTGCTGCACGCCGAAAAAGTCTGGGACCACGACGCGTTCTTCGATTACGTTGACCGCTGGATGTACGAAAAGGACGACGGCTTCCGGCAGGCGATCAAGGCCGGCGCCGGTGTTGACTATCCCAGGATGGAGTGGTGCTGGCAAGGCCAATGCCCGGAACAGTTCGTCAACGAGATGTGGGCCAAATACCGCGTCGGCCCCGGCATGCCGCCGACCGACGGATGGAAACAGCAGCACGACGAGAGCTACTACAAGAACGCCATCGCCAAAGAACTCAAAGGACCCGCGCAGAACGAGAGATAGCCTGTGACGATAATGGCGGAACTCATCCTGGTAAACCTGATCACAATAATAGTGATCGGGGCCGCGATGATTGCTGCCTGCCGTTCGATCTGCCGAGTCGCTCGCTGGATAAGTATGCCGAGCGCGCTCGTGGGGCTCCACGTGGTGGTTGTCGTCGCCACAATCATTCCTTCACTCTTCGGCGTGGGCGGCGTCCCGTTTGAGCCGCTGTACATCCCCTTCTTACTCTATCCTGGAGTGCTACTGGACTTTGCGAATGGACGCTTCGCCTATCTTTTCTGGCCATGGTTGCAAGACAAGGTTGGCTTTCACCAAGCATGTTACCTGACCATCGTCGGAATTCCGGCTTCGTTGACACTCCTCGCCGGCGCTGCAGCCTGGATGCTCGTTGCACGATTGCTCCAGCGGAGGCTGAAGAAGCCATCAGCCGACCAAGCACCGCACAGTATGATTCCCGGCGCGCCTGAGAATGGAGGATAGCGGGGCTGTTGGACAAGCCGGCGGGGAAGAGCCCGCTCCTCGCGCGTCTCCGCTGCGTCATTCCCGCGTTCGCGGGAATGACAGAGAGGCTTTTTCAACAGCACCCATCTTTCGCCGCGCGACTTTTCCTTGACAAGCGGGATTCGGAGGGTCAGAATTCGATACTTGATGGCTGATTGTCATGCGAGCGGCCATCCGGGAAATGCCGGATTACCCGTTCAAGCGGGCGGCTCATGTCTCGAAGAATGCTCGTCCTCCTCTGCACGCTGGTCCTGATCGGCTGCGCCGCGTGCTCGACTCCCGCCGGCAAAGGCGGCGCGCAGGACGGGCCGGCGCCGGCCGACAACGCTTCCACCCCGCCTGAAAAGCACGTTGAGATCACCGACAGAGTCGCCCTGGCGCCGCTCCTTGACTACACGCGCCAGTCCGACGGCGCGCAGCGGACGGAGATTCTCTACGGCGCCTTCGCCTATCACACTTCCGCCTCCGGCGAGACCGGCGGGAATCTCTTCCCGGTGTTCTGGGGCCGCGACTACTTTGACGTCTTCCCGCTCCTGTGGCATTGGGGCGGGAACACCGTCGTGTTCCCCGTGGTCTGGGTGATGGATTCCGGGCGCGTCATCGGGCCACTGATGTGGGGCGACGGCTACCTGTACGTCGTTCCGCTCTACTGGCGCTGGGACGGCAATCAACTGCTCTTCCCCATCGCATGGAAGATCGGCGACGATAAGGGGATCGGGCCGGTCTGGTGGGGCAAGGAATATTTCGACGTGTTTCCTCTCTATTGGAGCGTGGGCGGCAACAGGTTGCTTTTCCCGCTCGCCTGGGACACGGAGCGGGGCAACAAGGCCATCCTGCCGGTGCTCTGGGGCGAGAACTATTTCCACGTGGTCCCGATTTACTGGAGTTGGGACGGCAACCAGGTCCTGTTCCCAATCGCGTGGAAAATCGGCGGCGGCAAGGGCGTCGGCCCGGTGTGGTGGGGCGAGGATTACTTCCACGTTTTCCCGGTTTGCTGGAACTGGGACGATAACCATCTGCTGCTCCCGCTCGCCTGGAAGATCGGCGACAGCAAAGGGATCGGGCCGGTCTGGTGGGGAAACGGTTACTTTGACGTGTTCCCCCTCTACTGGCGCTGGGGCGACAACCAGTTGCTGCTCCCGCTCGGCTGGGACATCGGCGACAGCAAAGGGATCGGGCCGGTCTGGTGGGGCAAGAGTTACTTTGACGTGTTCCCTCTTTACTGGCGCTGGGGCGATAACCAGTTGCTGCTCCCGCTCGGCTGGGACATCGGCCACAGCAAAGGGATCGGGCCGGTCTGGTGGGGCAAGGGCTACTTCGACGTGTTCCCTCTCTACTGGCGCTTGGGCGAGAATCAGTTGCTTATCCCGCTCGCCTGGGACATCGGCGGCAGCAAGGCCATCTTGCCGGCGTTCTGGGGCGAGGGGTATTTCCACGTGCTCCCGCTCTACTGGAGCTGGGGCGGCGACAGAGTCCTCTTCCCGATCGGCTGGAAGCTCGGCGACGACAAAGGAATCGGGCCGGTCTGGTGGGGCAAAGACTACTTCCACGTTTTCCCGGTTTACTGGAACTGGGACGGCAACCGTCTGCTCTTCCCGATCGCGTGGAAGATCGGCGATAACAAGGGCGTGGGGCCGGTCTGGTGGAGCGAAGATCATTTTTACGTCTTCCCCATTTACTGGCGCTGGGGTGAGAACCAGGCGCTTTTCCCGCTCGCCTGGGACATCGGGGGCGACAAGGCCATCCTGCCGGTGTTCTGGGGCGAAGGCTATTTCCACGTCGCCCCGCTTTACTGGAGCTGGGGGAGCAACAGTATCCTCTTCCCGATCGGCTGGAAGATCGGGGACGACAAAGGCGTCGGCCCAGTCTGGTGGGGCAAGAATTACTTCGACGTGTTTCCGCTCTACTGGAAATGGAAGCAGAACCAATTGCTCCTGCCCATCGCATGGAAGATCGGCGACGACAAGGGCGTCGGTCCGGTCTGGTGGGGTAAGGATTACTTCGACGTGTTTCCGCTTTACTGGAAATGGAACCACAACCAACTGCTCCTGCCCGCCGCCTGGAAGATCGGCGACAGCAAAGGGATCGGTCCGGTCTGGTGGGGCAAGGATTATTTTGACGTGTTCCCGCTTTACTGGAAATGGAGGCAGAACCAATTGCTCCTGCCCATCGCATGGAAGATCGGCGAGGACAAGGGCGTCGGTCCGGTCTGGTGGGGCAAGGATTACTTCGACGTGTTCCCGCTTTACTGGAAATGGAAGCAGAACCAATTGCTCCTGCCCATCGCATGGAAGATCGGCGACAGCAAAGGGATCGGTCCGGTCTGGTGGGGCAAGGATTACTTCGACGTGTTCCCGCTTTACTGGCACTGGCGGGATAACCATCTGCTGCTGCCCATCGGCTGGAGCATCAACGGCAACAAAGGGATCGGCCCGGTCTGGTGGGGCAAGGACTACGTCAACGTCTTCCCCCTTTACTGGAAGTCGGGAAACGATCAGGCCCTCTTTCCGCTCGCGTGGAACGTTTCGGGGAACAAGGGCATCGGCCCGGTCTGGTGGGGCCGGAACTACTTTCACGTGTTCCCGCTCTACTGGCAATGGAACGACAAGAAACTCATCCTTCCGTTCATCTACGAGCAGGCCGGGAAAGACAGCTACGACTTCCGTTTTCTCTGGCGGTTGGTGCACTATCAGCGCGACGCCGACGGGCGGCTGTTCGAGCTTCAGCCGCTGATGACCTCCGAACGCACGGAGACAACCCGGCGCTTTTCCGTCCTAGGGATCGGTTGGGAGAAAACCCCGTCCGGCCGCGCGCTGACGATCCTCTGGTGGAAAATCCCCCTCGGTGGCGCGAGCCAGGACCCGCCGAAGAAGCCGGTGACGCTGATGAGCAATCCCGCCTCCGGCGGGTGAAGTCATTCATGACCGCCGCGCCGGCGCAACCTTTTTGCGCTCACCGGAGATCCCCGGTGTGGGGCGCTTGCGGGCTGGCCGGAGTCCCCTTCGCCTTTTCCGCCGGCGGAGCCTCCATGGGGTTTTCGGGCACTGCGTTCACATCCGATACCGTCGCTGTAACGCTGACTCCTGCCGCGTCGAAAGACTCGGCCAGGTGGTCCAGAATCCAGGCCTTTCCGCCCAACGTGGTGAACCTCATGTCGAATTCCGCGACTCCGTGGGTGTCTGGATAGCTCGGCGGCAGAGAGACCGTAACGTGCGTCGGCGCTCTTCCTCCATCGGGGAGCGCCTCCCAATCACCGTATTCGATAACGAATTCGCACCGGCCCTCAAGAAATCCTTCCTCTCGAAGCACGTCGCCGGTTTCCTTGTCAATCCAAACCTGATCAAGATCCGCATGGCTGTCCCTGAATCCATACCAACGATCCCAGATTCCGCAGGCTACGCGCATCGGCAAAGTCAATTTCGGCCCGGGATTCCTGGCCTTGAGCTCACGGTAGTATGCTTCGTTCATCATCCGCTCGCCTTCCCCCAGAAACAAATCCGGCGTGCCGTTTTCTCCGCCGGCCCAGTAGTTTAGGACTGTGATTGAGCTCTTGCCGGTAAACTTTAGATTATACTCCCGGACGATGACGGGGCGAGTCTCGCCGTGCAAATCGCGCATGCTTAAACTGATGATCTCCTCACCCCATTCGATGCGCGCGGGATTCGCACGCTGAGCGGCCAGGAGTGCCTTCCAGCTTGGCCCTTCCTCGCGGAGGCACTTCAGCCCGATTACAGTTCGTTTCACTCCCCCGATCTCCTGCTCGGCCGGGAAAAACTCGTATTCATACTTGGCCCCTGTGGCCGCCGCCCTCAGACCTGCGTCCCACTGCTGGATTGCTTTTTCGCTGGGCCGGCCGATGGGCTTGATGTGCAGCACGAACGCCTCCCTGCCGGAGGCCGCCTCTTCGCCGATCATGGAGACGCCATAACGCTGAGGGGCTGCCTGAAATTCCTCCAGGGGCGAGACGAAGGTCACGCCTTGAACAATAGTGCGCAGCCCGATCGGGTAGGGAGTGTTGCGCGGGTCGTAAGTGTCGTCCGCCTTGCCGCTGTAGATCTTCTCTTTGGGGAAAGCTATGGTGAGGTCGTTCGGCGCGGTGTACGCCACTTCGGCCTCCCATGTGTTGTCCTTGCCCGTATGCGCCATTGAAAACGTATACGCTAGGCTCCTCAACGGCGGCCTGAGCCACGGGCTGTTCTCTTTCAGCATCTTTGAGATCAGTTCCTGCGACGCGGGTTGTCCGGGCCCCTGCTTCAGAATTGCGTCTAACCCGATCGTTTTCGCTTCCTTCGTCCCTGTGAGGTTACTGCCGCCTTCCGCCGGCTTTTCCGTTGACGCCGGCGGGGAACTGCTCGGCAGCGGTGAAGCGCTCTGAGGCTTTCCCATTGTGCTGCGCAGTTCGAGGTTGGAGGCTATGTCCGAAAGAAAGACATAGTCCGGCCCCTTCCAATAATATGGTCCTCTACGCAACGCCTCCGGGGTTTCATCGCTGACGCCGCCGTGGTCCACGTTGTCCTCTCCAACGCTCCAAACCTTCCAGCCGGTCTCCGTCCGCGCATAGCGCATCGGCTCGCCGGAGAAGGGGTCAATCCGCCTCGAGGGCAGGATGCCGGGACAGAGCAAGTCAAGGCTGTCGGGCGGCGCGCCATGGGCCTTTTGATAAAGTGCAATCGCGGCCCGAATCTCCGTCGCGCGCAGACGCACGTCCAGTCTGCCGAGTTCGCCGAAAGCCCGAACAATGGGCCGAAATATGGGATCGGGAACCGCGCCAGGCTCTTTCGTCCCAATCTCCACGATCTCCTTTGCCGTGTTCTGCTGGAGCAGTTCCGCAAGAGTTTTCTTCTCGATGATCCGGGACAATGCGGCGCGCTGCTTGCGCCACTGGTCGTAGATGATGGCATTGCCCGCCGGATTCTTCTCCAGCGACATCAAGACTTCACCGTAAGCGACCTCCGTCGCCCAACACGTCGCCGGTTCGTCCGGACGGACCTCAGCCTCGCGGCACTGGCGGATAACCGTTCGCAAAGCCGCCTCGTCGAGTCCGCCGTTCGCGACCAACGCGTCCATGTTTCTCTGGCCGATCGCCATGATGGCCATGGCGACGAGTTCCTGGATCAGTGGGCCGTGCTGCCGCAGCGCTGTTCCCAGTTGCAGGCACTCTGCGTACGTCCTCGCCGCGTCGTCGGGCCTTCCTTGCAGTTCCGCCAGAAAGCCGGCGTCCGCGCAGGTCCGGGCCAGGTTCCTCACCGCGGCGAGGAACTCGACGTCGGCTACGGGCTGTCCCTCCTTCTTCGAGATAAGGAAGATGGGACGATAGACTTTCTGCTTGAGCCCTTCTCGCATGAGTTTGAACGCGGGCTGATTCAACTCCACCCACTTTTCGAACGCCGCGACGTTGCCGGTATATGGCTCGATTCCCCTCAATGACCCGGCCGGCCTTTCCTCAAAGGGCGCGACTGCCTTCGCGGCCTTCGCAAAGTAATACGCCGCATTCTGCTCCGCCGGGACGTCCGGCCAAAGAGCGCCGAATTTTCTGATCTCCTCCGGCGTCGGCGCGCGCAGCGCGTCGTCGGTCGCCGGCACCTCATGCAGGCGGGAATACTCATCGAGCGGCGTTACTATCTCGCTGCCATTCGCCGCCGGCGCTTCCGCCTTCTGCTCGCCGCCGGCCTTCGACGCGCCCAGGGCGACGACGCACGCCAGCAAGGCGGCGATCAGCACCGTCCCGCCCACCCACACGGATGCGCGGCGGTCTCGGCGCGCGTCCGCCGACAGAAGCCGCCGTATTCGCCCAAGCAGTTGCCCGCCTGCGGCCGGGACAAGTCTCGGAGCGGCGACGCTCATCTCGGCGAGCCGGGCCAGCGCGCGGGCGTAGAGGGCGGGATCGCCGCAGGCGGAGACGGCCAGGTCGTCGCAACAATGCTCGCGCTCGACGCGCACGCGGCGCGAGACCCAGTGCACGGCGGGATGGTAGAAGAGGAGCGTTTCGGCGACGGTCTGGAAAAGGTTGACGAGGTAGTCATGGCGGCGGACGTGCGCCAGCTCATGGGCCAGGATCGCCTCCAACTGCTGCGGCGACAATTGAGTCAGGACGCTGGCGGGGAAGAGGATCACGGGCCGGAACCAGCCGATCACGACCGGCGCGTCGGCGATGGCGGATGTCAGCAGGCGGACGGGGCGCGCTACGCTCAGTTTGCGGGTGAGATCTTTCAGGCGATCCTGGAGCGTTTCGGACGCCCCGACGCCGGACCGCCGGATTCGCCTCACGCCGCTCCAGCCGAAGAGCAGACGGATCGAAAGGCACAGCACGCCACAGAACCACGCGCCGACGAACCATCGCAGGTTGGCCTCGATCCAATGCATCGCCCGCGCTTGCCAGGGGCGAGGCGCGGCCGGCGGGAGAAGCGGCGGCGGCCTGGGAGAAACACGCGCCGCAGAAGGATCAGCGGCCGGCGCGGAAACGGCGACGTTTCCCGATGGAGCGTTATCCGGCAGTTCAGGAAGTCCGGCCAACGCTCGCTGCGGGCTTCCCGGCAGCGGCGCGAGATGCCAATACGTGAGGACCGGCGCGGCGGTCATGAGCAGCAGCGCGCCGCACGCGGCCACGTATCGCGCGCCGGCGGTTGCGCGACGCAGCAGAAGCAGCGTCAGCGTCAGCAGCACCGCAACCGCCGCACCCTGCCACAGGAAGTGAATCAACGCCCAGCCGAACCGCACGACCGCCGGATGCGACAGGAGAGATTGCAGCCCGCTCATTTTCGGCCCTCCTCGAATTCATCCAGAAGCTTGCGGATTCTCGCGATCTCGCCGCGCGACATCTTCCTGGCATGGAGCGCGTGCATCAGGAGCTTCTCCGCCGATCCCCCGAAGGCGCGCTCGAGCATGTCCTCAGCCAGCCGGCGAAGGGTTCGTTCCCTGGGCATGGCCGCGCGGCAGACGTGCGCGCGCTGCGACTCGTCGCGCAGCACCAGGCCCTTCTCCGTCATGATCTGGATGAGCTTGAGCGTGGTCGTATAGCGCGTGTCGCGGTCCGCGCTGAGCGCCTCGTGCACGTCCCGGACCGTGCACGGGCCGCGCTCCCAAAGCACGTTGAGGATCTCGAGTTCCGCGTCGGTGGGTCGCCGCAAACCCCTCTCGGCCATCATCGTTCCTCCCCTGGAATCATCACCTGACGGAATTATATACGACGAGCTTCGTATTGTCAACGAAGATTTTCGTATTTCTTAACCGCGTTGCGCCTTTTGCCGTCGCCGGTCCACCGGAAAGCCCCGGCTCCGGCCTCATCAACGGCGCGACGTGACGAGCGCGCAGGGGCCGATCGTTTTCCAGTGTCGCCTTAGTCCGGGCGGCCGGAGAAGAGGCCTCCTTGACAAGCGAGATTCCGAGGGTCAGAATGCGACGCGGGATGGCTGACCGTCGAGGTGCAAAGGAACGGAGGAATATCATGTTCAGAAAGATCTTAGCGTTCGGTCTCTCTGCGGCGGCAGTCGCGTGTCTGGCGACTCCGGGTTGGAGCCAGGAGAAGCCGGTCGTCATTTACACCAGGGACAACGCCCCGGCGGCGCCGAAGCTCGATGAGCTGCCGTTGAAAGACAGCCTCTCGCAATACGGCATGACCTGGACGTTCGCCAAGCCGGCGCGGGTCGGGCAATTCGTCAACGGCGACTTCTACGTCGTCGGCGTCGTGACGATCACCGCGATCGCGCCCCGGCCTCTTTACGGCGCCGAGATCCCCGCGGACCAGCTCGACCCGACCGACAAGGAGGTGCGGGAAAAGGACCGCGTCCGCAACGGCTTCATGATCAATCCGCCCGCCGAGGAAAAAGTCGCTTACGACAGCGGCGTCAAGCACTTTTTCGACCCGGCGCTGGTCCGGAAGCTCCCGGTCTCCATGAAGCCGGGCGATTGCCTCGTCTCGACGATCAGCATGCCGATGGGCCTGGCGCTTCCGGTCTGGCTGAGGAACGCGACCGAACACCGCGCCGAGTCGGATTACAGCCCCGTCAAAGACGCTGCCGTGCTGACCTGCGTCGCCGAGCCGCAGCCGCTCGACGCGTTCCGCCCGGCGTTCTGCGACCGCACTCAGAAAATCTACCTGGCCCGCAACCTGAAGCGCGAGCTGCTGCCCGCCCTCGCCGCTCCCGCCGACATGCCCAAGCCCGAGGAATATGTCCGCTACACGCAGCGGCCGTGGGTCAACACGTGCTACTTCGGCTTCGAGGAACCTAATAACAACATGCCCTCGTACGGCCGCGAGATCGGCCGCGTCGTCGGCAATTCGGCGCTGCTCCTGTGCTCGAACCTCACGCCTCAGCAGAAAGAACCGCTCCTCGACAACCTCGTCCAGATCGGGATAGACCTCGGCGGCATCATCCGCGGCGGACATTCCGGATGGCCCTGCTGGGGCGGACACGGCACCGGCCGCAAGCTTCCCATCGTCTTTGCCGGATTCCTTCTCGGCGACGAGGAGCTTGCCCATATCAATAAATCCTTCCCCAAAGCCAGCTTCAGCGAAGACGAACAGACCGCCTACGGCGACTGCTGGACCGGCGCCAAGGTCGTGTTCACCGGGCACTCCGGCATTGAAGAAGCCACCGGGATCGGCCGCGACTACGTCCGGGAATCCAGAACCTGGGGCCCCTACGAACACACGCAGCCTTCGACCTGGGGAAGCGGCCAGGTGACCAGCGAAAACTATCGCCGCAGCAGCACCACCCACGGCTGGGTCGCGCAGGCGTTGGCCCTCCGCCTGCTGCACGCCGAAAAAGCCTGGGACCACGACGCGTTCTTCGACTACGTTGACCGCTGGATGTACGAGAACGACGACTCGCCGATCAAGGTCCTCAAAGCCGCCGGCCATGACTACGACCAGGACTGGTCGCGACAAGGCTCATGCTGGGAACAGTTCGTCAACGAAATGTGGGCGCAATACCGCGCCGCTCCCGGCATGCCGCCGACCGACGGCTGGAAGCAGCAGCACGACGATAGCTATTACAGGAACGCCATCGCCAAGGAACTCAAAGGCCCTGCGCAGCGCGGCAGATAGCTTCTGATGATGCGAACGGAGCCATTTGAAAAACTCCAGTCCAATGGGCTATTCTAGGCAGGATGCTCCTGTGGAGCGCTGTTGCCGCTCAATCCCTGCGCCCATCGGCCGAACATTAATGCAGGGCTGTTGACCGCGCCGGACTGGAGGAAAAGTCGTTGCTCTTCACCGAACCTGCATTCCTGTTCTTCTTCCTGCCCATCGTGCTGGCCATTTATTTCATCCCGATGCGCTGGCACCGCAACGCGGTGCTGCTGCTGTCGAGCCTGCTCTTCTACGCCTGGGGCGAGCCGCGGTTCGTGGTCGTGCTGTTCGGCTCGTTCATCCTGAATTACTTCATGGGATTGTGGGTCGGCCGGACGCTCGGCACGCCGCGCGCCAAAAAGGTCCTGGCCCTCGCCGTCGCGCTCAACCTCCTGATCCTGGCCACGTGGAAATACGCGAACTTCTTCGTGGCCAACCTCGACGCGGCGCTGATCGCCGCCGGCGTCCGCCCGTTCCACCTCGCGCACATCACCCTGCCGCTCGGCATTTCGTTCTTCACGTTCCACGCGATGTCCTACGTAATTGACGTCTACCGCCGGAACGCGCCGGCGCAGAAGAACCCGCTGAACATCGCGATGTATCTCTCGCTCTTCCCGCAGCTCATCGCCGGGCCGATCGTGCGGTACAAGGACATCGCCGGCCAGCTCGACGAAAGGACCGTGACCGCGGAGCGCTTCGCGTACGGCATCCAGCGCTTTGTGCTGGGGCTGGGCAAGAAGATGCTCATCGCGAATACGGTGGCCGTCGTCGCGGACAAGGTCTTCGCGCTGCCGACCGGCCAGATGACCGCCGCCCTGGCGTGGCTGGGCGCGGTCTGCTACGCGCTGCAGATCTATTTCGACTTCTCCGGCTATTCCGACATGGCCGTCGGGCTCGGGCACATGTTCGGGTTCAAGTTCATCGAGAACTTCAACTACCCGTACATCTCGCGCTCGATCACGGAATTCTGGCGGCGGTGGCACATCTCGCTCTCGACCTGGTTCCGCGATTATCTCTACATACCGCTCGGCGGGAACCGCTGCGCGCCGTGGCGGGTATACTTCAACCTCGTCACCGTCTTCGCGCTCTGCGGACTGTGGCACGGAGCGAGCTGGACCTTCCTCGTCTGGGGGCTTTTCCACGGCGCGTTCCTGGTGATCGAGCGCGTGGGATTCGGCCGCGTGCTGGAGAAGCTCTGGTCGCCGTTGAGCCACGTCTACGCCATGCTCGCGGTCCTGGTCGGCTGGGTGCTCTTCCGCTCCGACACGCTCGGTTACGCGTTGAGCTATCTTAAAGTCATGGCCGGCCTCGCGCAGCCGTCGCCCGTCCACGACACCGTGGGCATGTATCTCGATCGCGAACTGGCGCAGGCGCTTTGCGCGGGAATCCTCTTCAGCACGCCGGTGGTGCCGGCGCTGATCGGATGGTGGCAGCGCACCTCGGAAAAAATCCCTGTGGCCGTCCGGCCGTGGGCTGGAATCGCCGCCACGTCCACCGGGATGTTCTGCCTTGGCGCCATTTTCGTGCTGTGCGCGATCCTGACGGCCGCCGGCACGTACAACCCGTTCATCTACTTCAGGTTTTAGCACGGCGGGCCGGAAAAAAGATGCGTAATCTCTGGTCATTCCGAGCGGAGCGAGGAATCTCATGCGCTGCTTGTAATGGCGCCGTCAGGCGCTACTTCGTATGCCCTGACGGGCACACTACGAGCAGCATGACGCAGGTTGAACTTACGTGAGTAATTTGCAGGACGCGATACCAGCATGGGCGAGAGACAGAACCGAATCGGCCGCGGCGCGCGGAACTACGTCCTGATCGCCGCATTCGTCGCGGCGACCTGGCTGCCGATGGCCGGCATGCTCTTCCGCCCGACGACGGCGCGCCCGCTTTCCGAAAACCGGGAGATGGCGCCCCTGCCGAAATTCGGCTGGCGCCCGGCTGCTTTGAAGTTATTCGTGTTCGACCTCAAGCCTTATCTGCGCGACAACTTCGGCTTCCGGCCCGAACTGATCCATTGGTACCACCTCCTCAAGGGCCGGCTGCTGGGCGCGTCCTCCTCGCCGCTGGTCCTGTTCGGGAAACAGGGTTGGCTTTTCTATGCCGGCGAGCACGCCGTGGACGACTACCGGTGCGTGACGCCCTACACAAACGAGGAACTCGACGGCATGCAGCGGCAGTTCGAGCAGGAACGCGACTGGCTTGCCCAGCGCGGCATCAAGTACCTTCTCGTCTTCGTCCCGAACAACCAGACGCTCTACCCGGAATTCCTTCCGGACGGGTTGACGCGACTGCGCCCTGAATCCCGCCTGGACCAGTTTGTCGCTCACATGCGCAAGAACTCCACGGTCGAACTCCTCGACCTGCGGCCGGTTCTGCTGGAAGCCAAGGAGAAGATGCGCGTCTCCCGCCGCACGGACTCGCACTGGACCGAGTACGGCGCGTTCATCGGCTACCAGGCCATCATGCAGAAACTCTGCGCCTGGTTCCCGGCGCTGAAACCGCCCCGGATCGAAGACTTCACCATCGTGACCCGAATGCGCCCGGGCGGCGACCTCACGGAAATGATTGACGCCGAAGACGAGCGCCAGGAGGAAAGCATCGAGTTGATTCCGCTTACGCCGCGGCGAGCCGTCCAGAGCAAAATCCGCGACACGGCGCGGGTGAACGGCAAGCTGGTCCCCGCCATCAGCGTCGCTGAAGTCCCGCAGCCCGGCTGGCCGAGGGCCGTCATGTTGCACGACTCCAGCGGCGGCATGCGCGGCCTGATGCCGTTCCTTTCCGAGGACTTCAGCCGCATCGCCTTCGTGGCCACGAGGCGGTTTCAGCGCAAAATCATCGAGGCCGAAAAGCCCGACGTGGTCATCCGCCAATTCACGGAACGGTTTTTGATGTTGGACCTGGAGAACTTTCTCGACCAGGACGACGCGCCCTGAGCCTCCCAGGGCCAACGCCTGCCGGCCTTTTTCCCACGCGCTCCGAACTTGTGAGTTCCGGGGCGAGTTCCAGAACTCCCCGCGGCGTCTGCAGCCGCTCCTGTCACGCGAGCGGTATCTCCGTCTCTTTCCCCTTTCGCTCGTCGGAGAGATACGCCGCGTAGATCGAGCTGATCGTGTCGCAGGCGAGTCCCAGGTCGGACTGCGGCACGCGCTTCTCCACCACGCACGCCAGGAAATCCTGCATCTCCGCGATGTATCCCAGGGTGATATTCTCGTCGGGGCTGATGGCGGTCCAGCCTTCCTTGGTGCTGATCTTCTCGACGGTGTAGATGTCCTTGAACTGCTCCGCCTTCGGATTGAACGCATCCACCATGTTGATCGGGCTGAGATTGCAGCGCGTCCGGTGGTTGTTGGCGAAAATCTCGACGTAGTTGTGGATGCCGCCCAGGACGATCTCGCCGCTGATGACGTCGGCCACGGTTCCATCTTCAAAGGTGATATGCATCCACCCCTGGTCTTCGGTATCGTGGTACTTGGTCCGGATAAATCCTCGGTCCTGGTAGCCGGGCAGGCGCGTGATCCGCTCGCAGCGCGAAGTCACGCTCTTCGGGCGGATGGGTTTGCCGTTGCGATGGAGGCCCTCCACGCGTTTCAGGTACAGCGCGGCGGAAAGCGGGTGGCAGATTTTGCCCATGAGCGACCCGCCGCCCTGAAAGCGCCAGATGCCATAGAAGGCGGAGCCGGAGCCGTTGTGCGATTCCTCGCCCAGGATGCGCAGCACCTGGGCGCCGGTTTTCTCGATGATCTCGCGCTCTTTCTGGATGGCCGGCGCATAGACGAAGTTCTCCGCGTAGCAGAAGACGACGCCCGACCGGCGGATGGTCTCGGCGAGTCTCGCCAGACTCCGGCCGACCTTCTTCAGCATCGGCCCTTTGGGGTCCCGGTCGCCGCGATACTCCTGCCCGCAGCCTTTCGGCCCGAAGTAGCCGGTGAGCGGCTTTTCGCAGATGATGTGGACTCCGCGTTCGGCGGCGAGGAGCATCCCTTCCTCGTGCGCGGCCGGCGGCGAGACGATGTCCAGCACGTCAACGTGCGGCAGCATTGAGGCGACGTCGTCGAAGGCCGGAATGCCGTGCCGTTTGCCGAAGGCCTTGCGGCTCTCCGGACGCAACGAGGTCACACCCGTCATTTGCACCTGCACACCGTGCACTTGAAGCAGCGATTCCAGATGAAACTTTGCCGCGACCCCAGCGCCCACGAGGCCCACGCGGATGGTTTCCACGGATTTTCCCTTTCATTGCGGAGCATGAAAGGCATTAATGTAATCGCAGAAGGGAGAACCTGTCAAAGGCCGCGCCGACCCGCAGCCGCGCCTCCATCAGCTTTCGGCCGCGCCGTCCACTTTGCAGAACTTCCGGATCAGGCGCGCGCTCCTAGTGCTTCCTTGCGGAAATAGGCGTCCTATTTCCGCAAGGAAGCATGACGGCAATAAACCGCGTCGTTATACCGAGTTATGAGTTCCGTTGGGCCATGTTTAGTTGCGTAAATTGGTACGCCAATTTACGCAACTAAACACTAGGGCGGGAAGAGTTCGTTGATCGCCATGAGCGTCTCCGCGACGAGTTGCGCGCCGCCCTCGGGGCCGACGGAGGAAACCGCAGGAATGACGCTGTATCCGCCTCCCTGCATGGAGCGCGCGGTGGGCAGGTACATGCCGTGCCCGACGAGCTGGATCAGCATCGTCTGCGCGGCGGGGCTGCGCGCTTTGATCTGCAGGCCGTAGTCGAGGAACAGCTCAAACGGGTTCGTCGCAATCGCCATGTCGCCCAGTCGCAGGATGTGCAGATCCACCGGAACGGGCATGAGTTCGCGCGGGTGATCGAAGGCGTCCACCACCGCCTGCTGACGGCTCGGCCACCAGGACTGCGACTCGGCCTTCTTCGCGATCCACTCCGCGCGGGTCTTCTCGGCCCAGTCGCGCTCGGCGCGGGTGATCCGGCGCGGGGCCAGGCCCGGCCGCCGCGTGCGGAATGTCAGCGGCCACTCCTTGTCTTTCTCCGGCCGCGTACAGGCGAGCGCGCGCCCCATCGCGTCGGCCACGCGCTGGGCGATCTCCTGCCGCTCCGTCAGGCCGCGCCGCTGGAGCATCTCGAGTTCCTGCTCCTGGTAAAGCAGCATGTGCGGCGACTGGTCGCCGGCGGGACTGCACAGGCCGACGACGTGCAGGCGCTCGCCGAAGCGCCGCCGCAGCTCCAGGCGGACATCGTGCCAGTAGTCGGCGGAGAATTCCTCAAGCTGCTCAGTCACCTGCGAGGAGCACGGGATCGCCAGGACCGCGCCGGCGAGGGTGCCATCCGGCTCATAGACGAAGAGCATGTCCAGGCTGTGGTCCTCGTAGCCGGCGATGCAGACGAAGTCGTCGCGGTGCGTCCGGCCGTACATCTGCGCGCTGCCGTCGGCGTAGACCGCCAGGCGATTGTGGCCGACGACGGCATGCCCGAAGGCGCGGGCGAGGAGGCGCGGCTTGCGCGTTTCCCATGCCTCGACGACGGCCTGCGCGACGCGCTCGGCGATCCAGTCGCGGCATTCCGTCGGCGTCATCACCTCGCCGCCGGGGTGGTCGTAAGAGCCATCCTCGAAGACGAAGGAGGTGTGCGTGTGGGTGCCGGCCAGGATCACGCGGTCGGCGAGGACCGCCGGCGCGCGCGCGGCCAGCAGGTCGCGCACGGCGCGGAGGAGTCCGTCCGAGGAAGAGACCAGGTCGCAGGAGACGAGGACGGCGCTTCCGCCGGACTTCGCGTCCTCCAGCGCCAGCGCATTGACCGTGACCGGATCGAGCGCTTTCGTCGCAACCCGCCGGTGCATCTGTCCGGCCAGCATCGCCGGCCGGGTCGGCGTCATGTCCCGCGAAGCGAAACCTATGTTCAGCATGAACCTTATCCCCAATCCACAATTTTCCACGCGCCTGGCGGTTCACGCCCACCGTGAACCTGCTGGCTGGTATCATCCGGAATTTGCCAGAGCGTCGCCTTCCACGCGACAGCCAGGCATCCCAGCCGTATTTTGACAACCAGGGTCACCGCAATCAAGCAAGTCTTCTGCGGAGTCCGGCAGGACTTCCGGAGTTCGGCCGGAGTTCGAGTTCCGGTTTGCTGCGGACCGGTCCGCTTCTCCCCAGTCCTGGAACCCTGTACAAGACCTGTAGCCCGCCGAAAATTTCCCTGACATACGGGTGGACTCGGTCCACGGGCTTAAGAGGGACAAGCCCGTTTCCACGCGAGAGGTGCAGTAAACTGTTGAGTATCCTGAACACGGCGAATATCGTCCTGAGGAGATTTCTCAACACAGGATCCCCACTTTGGCGAAACAGATTGGGCATTCTTCTGGTCGTAAGATACGAGAAGTAATGCGATTAGGCCTGAATGTGGAGATTCTGAAACTGGGTGTATAGGCGGCACGGCGATTGCTGTGCTTCACGCGCATATTACAAGATCGTTTATGCTATTCTTTTTGGAGGGATGCGTATGCCTAGTCTGCGCCGAGGTGTTCTGGCTGTCGCGTTCGTGGCGGCGCTTCTCGGCCTCTTGGCGAGCAACGCCGTTGCCGTTGTCATCGCGGACCAGCCGTGGGATGGGACGTCGCAGGCTGTCGTCGCACAAGTTTTTCCCGACAACCCAACCTTTTCAACGTACCAGTTCGACAATTTCGCGACCGGCGTTCCGTACGACATAACAACCCTGACGATCTACGGCGATGAGCTGGGCGACCCTACGGGCAACGTGGCCGTGACCGGGGAAATCTGGACGAACCTTCCGGACAAGGGCGGCACGCTCGTGATGAGCGGCACCGGAACCGAGGATGCGAGCCATAATCTCGACATCAGCTTCGCCGACCAACTCCTTGGCCCGGGCAGCTACTTCGTCACCGCCTACGTGACCCGACCCATCTCGAGCGGACAGTGGTTCTGGTATCAGACAACTCCGGTTAATGCTCCGGAGGAATACTTCTATAACCCCGGCGGCGGGTTTGGCGCGGGTACCAGTTCGATTCCGGCTTCTGAATTCTTTGGTGGATCGCCGGCCGATATGGCCTTTACCCTCGACGGCGACACCGCCGGCGCGTTCGTCCCCGAGCCGGCGACGATGACGTTGCTCGGCCTCGGCCTGACAGGACTCGTCGCAAAAGTCGCAAGGCGGAGGAATCGGTAGTCCGGCGATCCGTGCAGTCTTCTCGCCGCTCTGTTTCTAAAGAAGCGCTCCTTTCGGGGAGCGCTTCTTTTTTTGGCGCGCGCCGGCGCATCGTTTTCCAGAACACCGAGAACGCAGTTGACTGCCGGCACTTTAAGCGTAGAATCTCACTTTCGAATGCGGACTGTCCTCCGGCGGACGGGCAAGGCAAACCCCGGCTGATGTCCGACCGTTCGGGCAGTGCGGCGATATGGAAAACTCCGGGTAAAATCATGGCAACTCCCGGTGGCGGTTGTCGCCGCGGAATCTTGAGGAGAAGCGCAATAAAGGCGATAGTGCCCGTCAAATCGGCTTGTGCGGTCCTGGCGATGGTGTGGATGTGCTCCGCCGCAGCCCCGGCCGCCGACACGGCGCCGGCGGTCGGCGCACAACCTGCCGTCACCCCGCAGCCGGAGTTGCGGCCGGGACGGACCTTCGCCATCCAGTTCCCCGAACTGCCGCCGACCTTTGAGGAACTGGTGGATGCCAAGGGCATCCAGCCGCAGATGACGGTCTTTCTGCCCAGGAACTACGACCCCGCCCGCAAGCACCCGCTGCTGATTTTCCTCAACGGCGGCGCCGGCGGGCGCGGGGGTAATCCCGGTGTAGCCCGCGGGCTGACCGGGGAGATGGACTTCATCTGTTTGAGCCTGCCGCTGTTCCATAAGCTCGCCCCGGGTTCCGCCGGCTACGATTTCCTCATTCGCGATACCGACGGCAAGTACATGTGGCCGCTCCACAAGCGGATGCTGGCGGAACTGGAACGGATCGTGCCCAACATTGATCCGGGCCGCCGGATCATCGGCGGCTTCTCCAACGGCGCCCACGCTACGCAGGCGATGATCGAGCAATCGGACGGCGAGGCGGCCCGCATGTTCTCGGCATTTCTTTTCGTCAACGGCGGCGGGCGGATGGGGCGGTATGACCTGATCAAGAACAAGCCGCTGCTGATTGCCTATGGCGGCGCCGCCCTCCGCCCGCAGCGGCTGGCGGAGATCGTCGCAGCGGCCCAGGCCGGCGGCGTGGAGCTGACCACGTACGAGATGAAGGATATCGGCCACGCCTTTCCCGAGTCGGAGTACCCGGCCGTGCGCAAGTGGCTCTTCGGGCCGGCGATCGGCCTGCCGACGCCGGCGACTTCTTCCCGGCCGCCGCCAGGGCCGGCCGGTCCGTAGGGCGACGGCGCGGGGCCGCGGCTTCTGCGCGCCGGCGACGGAGACAATCCGGTCTCAGAATTCCCCGGGATGGATTTTCCATGGCTCAACGAACCCTTTGCTGCGCGGCCGCCCTCCTTCTCACAGTCGTTCTCAAAGTTGCAGGCGCCGATCTGTCGCCGGCGGCCGGGGAAGTGTCGGTCAGGGTCGCCGAGCCCGCCATGAATGAGGTCTTCGCTGAAGGCGCGACGATGACGCTCATCGCCGAAGCAAGCGCCCCGCCGGGGCGGATCGCTAAAGTGGAATTCTACAACAACGATCAGCTCATCGGCGTCAGTGCGACGGCGCCCTACCAGCTCTCATACGGCCGCGGCGGTCTGTTGCCAGGCAACTACAGCATCCACGCCAAGGCGTACGACGACCGGGGCCGATCGGCCGTTTCTCCGGCGGTCACGGTCACGGCCAGGCGCCGCGCTCAGTGGACGGCCAGGAGCTACGACTATGAGGAAACGAACGAAGGGGCGCTCAAGCAGGCGCGCCTCACCATTCCCGACGGGCTTGGCGTAGTGCGCGGAGTCCTGGTCTTTTCCAACGCAGCCGGCGGCGACACGCGAGAGGCCTGGAAGCAAAGCTGGTGCCGGGAGTTCCTTTATATGCACGACTTCGCCTTTCTCGGCACCAAGGCGTTCAACTCGCATTCTGAAACCTTGATCGTCTTCCACAACGCCCTCCGGCAGTTTGCCGGGGACAGCGGCCACCGGGAGATCGAGTCGGCGCCCTTCGCCATCTTCGGCTTCTCCGCCGGCGCCGGGTTTGCCATGACGCTCCTGGACGACAGGCCCGATCGCGTGATCGCCTGCGCGGCGGTATCGGCAAGGAACGTCAGGATGGACTCCAACGATGCCGTGGCTGCCACGCCTCTTTGCCTGATCTCCGGAGAGATGGAGACAACCCTGAACGCATGGATCGTGCCCCTGATGGAAGCGAGCCGGCCGAAAGGCGCGCTCTTCTCATGGATGAGCGTCCAGGGCTTTGCCCACCGGTTCGCGGGGCAACAGGTGCTTGCGATTCCCTTGCTCGATCAAGCCATTCGCCTGCGGTATCCCGTCGGCCAGGACCCGCTCAAGGGCCCGGTCCAGCTCTTGCCGGTTGATCCCAGGAACGGCTGGATAGCGGATCACACGACCTGGAAAAGCGGGCTGACAACGATCACTCCTTATGCGGACTTCAAAGGCCCTCTGGGCACGTCCAGTTGGCTTTTGAATAAGGACATTGCCTTCATCTACCGGGCCTTCGCCACCTATGACAACCCGTTGAAGATCACATCCCTGCCGCCAACCACCGGCGAGCCGCCGGTCCTTGATCCCGGCGCGCGCCTGACTCTGCTCGTTGACGACAGCGCCTTCCCCCACTGGCGGAGCATGGAGTTCTTCGCGGGCGCGCAGAAGCTGGGCGAAGCGCATGCGCCCCCGGCCCGGTTCACCGTGTCCGACCTCAAGACAGGGGTCTATGCGTTCACCGTCCTGGCGACGGACGCCAAGGGGATCGCAAGGACGTCGAATCCGGCGCTGGTTCTCGTGCGAAAACTGCCGAAAGAAGCGCCGTGAGAGACAGGCGGGCCGGTCCGCGAGTTCCGGCAAAGCACAACCTGTCCTCGCGACGGTCGCCTCGCCTTCGCCAGGTCCGTTTTCACATCCGCAAGTGCCGGTCGTTGCGACAAGCAGACGATCCCCAACCCGAAGTCTGCGACGACCGTATACGGATAAACATCGAACGCTCAACATCGAACTTCCAACGCCCAAGTATTTCCGCGCTCGGAGCCGAGGGACTTGGACGTTGGGCGTTTGGCGTTGGATGTTGGGCGTTCATCCGTTCACGGCTGGCCAAATAAGTCCTAGGACAAACCGATCCGGCGCCTCTTTCCAATCAGCCGCGCGAGGGCCGCGCGTGGGCGTACCTACTATAGAACAACGGCTTACGCGCTTTTTCACCGACAACTCCCCGGAATACCACGCGCGAATTTCGCTTGACAAGCGGGATTCTCGCGGGCAGAATCCGATGTTTGATGACTGACCATCGTGTGGGCGGCGGCCATCTGGCAAATCCCGAACCACCTATTATTCGCCCCTGCTGCAGGGACAGGAGGGCAACTCAGATGCTCAAGATCGAATTCTGTGCTGCGGCGGTTTTCGCGGCGCTGGTCGCAACGGCCGCTCGCGGCGGCGAAGAGAAGAGCGTTCTCCCGCGCTCGGACAACGCGGCCATCCTGTATCTGGAGGGCGCTGCGACACGAGCAGTCCCGCAATCGGCGGGGGAACTGGAAGCGCTCAAGTTCATGGACGAGGAGTTCGGCAAGCTGCCGCCCGCCGCGCTGAGCGACAGACCCGACGCCGTGGCCCTGCTCTCGCGCGACCTGGATTCCGACGGCGCCATGAGCCTGCTTCACGACGGCGCCCAACGGGGACCCTGCGCCTTCGACCTGAACTGGGATGCCGGCCCCGATATGGAAATGCCGCATCTCGGGCTTTTGAGGCTGTTCGCGTTCCGCTGCGTCGCGGCGGCCAAGTGCGCGGAGTTCCGAGGCGATCCCGTTCGCGCCGCCGAAATCTGCGGGGACCTCGCTCGGATGGGCGCGCACGTCGGCCGGGAGCCGGTCCTCATGTCCGGCCTCGTCGCGGCGCTAATTCAGAATGTGGCCGCGTCCGAGGCGGAGGGCTTGCTCTCGCGCAGTCCGGGCCGCGAGTCCGTGGAGAAACTGCTCCGGGCGCTCCAGAGCCTGCCCGAGCCGCTCAGGATGGATTCCTACTGCCGCGTCGACGCCGAATTCTGGGGAGAATGGGTCATTCGCAAGGCCCAAGCGCCTGAGAAGGAACTAATGGACTTCATCCGGGATTACCTGCACGGCGAGGGTCCCCCTTCGAAAATGGCGACTCATGAGCTGGAAGGCCTGAAGGAGCCGGAAATCAGGGCTCGTATCCTTGAATGGGCACGCGGCTACCAGCAGCACATGCGACGGTTGGCCAGAAATGTCGCCGGCCCCTACCATGAGGCAGCGCCGGCCATCACGGATGAAGAGCGCGGACTGAATAACACGATTCTTGAAATGACGTCCCGTGAGCTCCAGGGGGATCGGGACTTAGGGAACCCACTCCTGCAGATCTTCGTGCCGGCGTTGACAGTCAGCGCCCTGCCCTCTCTCGCCAATGCCGAGGCCCGGATCGGGATGATGCGCGTGTTGTGCGCCGCGATGCTGCTGAAAGAGGAGACCGGCAGCTATCCGGCGAACCTCGAGGAGCTTCGCCGCTACTTCCCCGATGGCTTTCCCAAAGACCCGTTCACGGGCAAAGACTACACGCTATCCATGAGCGGCGGCCTTCCCGCCGTAAGCTGCGGCGCGCCGGAGGAGGTCAGGAAGAAATCGCCGAATGACTTCTCGTTTGACCTCGCGCGACAGCGCAGACTGGACGCCGAAGCCTTGAAGAATTTCCGGGGCCACGCGAGGTAAGACTCAGAGCCAACCAAGCCCGCCCGCGAAGACGCGAAAGATCTCCGGGGGATTCGCTGGGGAAATAATACCAATTATTTCCTGCCCAGCGGGGCATATGATCTGGTCGTTTGGCTGGCCATACCATACCTACAGCAAACCGCTCCGGCTCCTGGTGCCCTTCAGCCGTGTCAAAATGGCACACGGACGCATCGGTTTCCATAGCAAGGGCACGCTGCAATTCACCTGACAAATGACTCCGACGGATTGAACCGCCAGGACGCCAAGAGGGCTAGGGCCCTGGTTGACGCTTCTATGCGTCGAGCGTAGAATGCCAGCTCTACGAGGAAGCGCTCGTGGAGAGACGGTCAATGCAGGAGCCCGACGGAAATGATCAGAGTCGGTGGCGCACGAATCGGTTGGGTTAACGCTACCTGGCCGTTTGCAATACTGACTGTACAACGGGATCGGCTTGTGTTGAACGCCACGCTGATCGGCAAGTACTCTTTTTGTCCCGACCAGGTTGTGGGGATTGAAAGGTACTCAATCATACCCTTTCTTGGCTGGGGCATCAGGATTCAACACAACGTCTCGACCTACCCCAAGAGGATAGTCTACTGGTGTTTCGGCAGTCCCGCTTCGCTTCTCCGAAGAATCCGAGAAAGCGGATTTGTCCCCACGGCATGCCCGGATTCGGTTCCGGCTGGACGGGGGCTACCCGTCAGATGGCAGGCAATCGTGGCAATGGTCCTTTTGTGGAACGGCTTGTGCTTCTTAGACATGTACACCGTTCTAGGCCGGCTCGCCTGGCAAGCGACGTGGAAGCCAGGGATTTTTGCTCTCCTCGCGCTGCTCTTTGTGTTCGCGGGTTCGCTCGCAATATGGCGGTCTCGCGTCCTGCAACACTTGATCCTAAGACCGGGGCACAGTTGCAGCGAGATTAAGGCATGGCTCTACCTGCTTGCCGAGGTTTCGTGCGGCCTGGTTATATTCTTCACCTACTTTTCGTTTGTTGGTCGCAATCAGTAACGCCCCTCGTGAGTTCCGCGGACGCACGACTTATCCGTACGTCCGTCTTGCAGCCGCTACAACAACTGGGTTCGACCGGAGAGAGACGTTGGCCAAATAGGTCCTACGCCGAACCACTCAGGATTCTCGTCCCAATCAGGCGCGCGAGGGGCGCGCACGGGCGTATCGTCTTACAGGACGGGGGTTTACGCGCCTGCTGATAGACAACACTCAGGAGAGCCGCGTGCAACTTCCGCTTGACAGGCGGGCTTCTGATGGTCAAAATCCTAGAGCGGACCGCAAGCACAATTGAACAAAGGGGAGATGAGAAGGAACATGATGAACCGGATTGCCGCTTGCGCGGCGGTCGTACTGAGCTTGCTGGCGACAACATCCTGCCGTCCTGCCAGGTACAAGGTTCAAGAGACTCGGCTCGGGCCTTGCGACAAGAGTGTGGACTTGGCCTATATTGCAGCCTTTTCCAGGGATAGCTCTCATCTGGCGTACTTTCTTAGACATGGCGCAAAGGTTCGTGTCGTCGCCGACGGCCGGCCGGACACGGAGTACGATGAGATCGCTGAGGGAAGTCTGACATTCAGTCCCGATGGCGGACGGCTGGCTTATGCGGCCAGGACGGGCTCTAAGTGGTTCGCCGTCGTGGACGGTCAAACGAGTGTGGGATACGACAAGATTGGACCGAGGCATGGGATACACTTCTTCGCCGTTCAATTCAGCCCCGATGGCAAGCGCGTTGCGTATGTGGCGCAGAAGGGTGAGAAGTCGTTGATGGTGGTGGATGGCCAAGCAGGCCCGGAATATGACGATGTCGGTTACCAACAATTCAGCCCCGACAGTAATCACGTGGCATATGCGGCCAGCAAGGGGCAAAAGTGGACCGTGGTGGAGGACGGCCAACCGGGCGCAGAGTACGACGGAATCGGTTTTGGCTACATGGTGACGTTCAGCAACGACGGCAAACACCTGGCGTACACTGCTCGAAAGGATAAGAAGGTTATTGCTGTAGTTGACGGTCGCCCTGCCGTGGAGTACGACGAAATCCTTTACGATGACCTGACCTTTAGCCCCGACAGCAAGCACATAACCTATGCAGCCAAGAAGGACGGGAAGTGGTTTGTGGTTGTGGATGGCCAGCCAGGCTTGGAATACGACAAAGTTTCTGTTCCTGTCTTCAGCACGGACGGCAAGCGGATGGCATATGTGGCCGACAAAGGCGGAAAGAGCCGGCTTGTTATGGACGGCAAGCCGGGCGCAGAGTACAACCATGTTGACCGGCCATTCTTCAGCCCTGATGGCGAACGCTTCGCTTACGCGGCCACAAGGGGAACAAAGAGCTTCGCCGTCGTGGACAATCGAGCGGACACGGAATATGACAAAGTTGCGGTTCTAGCACCCTTCAGCCCTGACAGTAAGCATGTGGCGTATGTGGCCAAGAAGGGCGAGAAGTGGACTGCCGTGGTTGATGGCATTCCATCAGTCGAATATGACCAAATAAACTTTGCTCCCACCTTTAGCCCCGATAGCAAGCGCATTGCGTATGAAGTCAAAAGTGGGGAGAAGTGGTTTGAGGTGGTAGACGGCAAAGTGAGCGCGGAATGCAGCTACGATTTGGGGCCTGCTTTCAGTCAGGACAGCAGGCACATTATGTACCTGGACGATAAAGGCGCGAAGTGCTCACTGGTGCTGGATGGTCAGCCTGGCGCTGAGTATGACAAGATACTCGTGGCCGATTGTGCTTTCGGCCGCGACGACAATGTGGAATTTCTCGGGATCAGCGAGAATTCCCTCTACCGCGTGAAATACATCCCGGCACCGTGAGGCTGGTTTACTGTAACGCATAAAACGGCTGGCCATCCAGGACTCGAACCTGAAACGCCTAATCCAGCGTCAGTTGTGTTTTCATCGGCCGTCCCGCCGGCGACGCTCCTTGGAATGGCGAAGTGCCGGGTGGTATACTGCGTACGTTAGCAGCCTTGCCTATTGAAGTTCGCGATAGCAATGGAATGCGCGTTTGAAGGAGCCGATCTATGATTATGCACGTCAACAGGACACGGCGCGCGGTGAATCTTTGGCCGGGCGCGGCGCCGACGCCGGATGGGGTGAGTTCCGGCGTGGAACCGTTCATCGTTCCGCACACCGTCCGCGGCAAGCCGCGCGGCGCGGTGGTCGTCTGCCCCGGCGGCGGATATGGAGCGCTGGCCGCGCATGAGGGATTCCCCATCGCGGAATGGCTCAACGAGGCGGGCATCGGCGCGTTCGTGCTGCGCTATCGCCATTCGCCGCATCGCTACCCGGTCCCGTTGATGGACGCGCAGCGGGCGATCCGCCTGGTGCGCGCGCGGGCGAAGGAGTGGAACGTCAAGCCGAACCATGTGGCCATCCTCGGCTTCTCCGCGGGCGGGCACCTGACGGCGTCGGCGGCGACGCATTTCGCCGCGGGCCGCGCCGCCGCGAAGGACCCGGTCGAGCGGCAGAGCTGCCGGCCCGACGCGGCGATCCTCTGCTACCCGGTGATCACCTTCGCCGGCGGCTTGAACCAGGGCACGCGGACGAACTTGCTCGGCCGGAAGCCGCCGCAAAAGCTGGTCCGTTCGCTCTCGAACGAACTCCAGGTCACGCCGCGCACGCCGCCGGCGTTCCTGTGGCACACCGCCGACGACAACACGGTCAGCGTGCAGGACAGCCTGCTCTTCGCGAAGGCGCTGAGCCTGAACAAGGTCCCGTTCGAGCTGCACGTCTTCCCGCATGGGCGGCACGGCCTGGGCCTGGCGACGGATGATCCGGTCGTCGGCCAGTGGCCTGCGCTCTGCGCGAAGTGGCTCATCGGCCTGGGCTTCTGAAACGACAACGGGATAGTTGCCACGGATTAACGAAAGAAGCGACGGCGACGACGAAATTTTTGGCCACGGATTTCCACGGATTAACGAAAAGCAAGGATTTAAGTTCGTCGCCGGTAATCCGTGTAAATCCGTGAAATCCGTGGCGAAAAACTCTGTTTCTGTGAAGATCAGAATATGAAACCTCGTCGGAAGGCTGCGCGGGCGGATGCGTTTCCGGTCTGCCGCGCGCTGATCGGTCCCAGGGCGTGGCCGCGCCTGCTGAAGGCCTGCGGCGGGATGGCCAGGCCGGAATCGCTGCCGGACCGCCTGGCTGCGATGAAGGACGCGCCCGGCGCGCCCGATTTTCTCGCCGAGCTGGCGCGGCTGGAATGGGCGCGCCATGAAGTCTCTCAGGCGGCGACGCCGGCCGCGAACGAGACGGACCGGTTCGAGGTCAACCCGACGCTGGACCTGCTGCCGCTTTCCTGGCGGCTGTGCGGGCTGGTGAGCCCGAACGTGGCCTCTGCACCTGCGGCGCCGCGGGCCGGCGCGGAACACGCAATGGTCTGGCGCGATCCCGTCACGGGCGGGACGCGCGTCCAGGCCGCCGAGGATGCCGAGCTGCTGGCATTGAAGGTGGTGGTCGAAGAGATCCCGATCGCGAAGGCGGCGCGGGCGGCGAAGGTGGCCGTTCCGGTCGTGGAAAACGCGCTCTGGCGCGCGGCGGAGAAGGGCATCCTTCTGCCGCCATGCTCGCGCATCCGGCGCGACCCGGCGCTCTTTCCGATCCCCGCGGAGACGCCCGCGGCGTTCACGTCGTCTCCGGCGTTCCTGCTCCAGTGGCATATCACTCAGGCCTGCGACCTGCGCTGCAAGCATTGTTACGACCGCAGCAAGCGGTCGCCGCTGACGCTCGAACAGGGCGTGAAGGTCCTCGATGACCTGCGCCGCTTCTGCGCCGATCGCCGCGTGCGCGGGCACGTGTGCTTCACGGGCGGAAACCCGTTCCTGTATCCGTACTTCGTCGGGCTCTGGCGCGCGGCGGCGGAACGCGGGTTCCCGCTTTCGATCCTGGGCAACCCGGTCCCGCGCGCGGCGCTGGAAGAGCTGCTCGCCATCAAGCGCCCGCAGTATTACCAGGTCAGCCTGGAAGGGCTGCCGGAGTACAACGACCGGATCCGCGGCGCCGGGCACTTCGCGCGCACGATCGAGTTCTTCGGGGTGCTGCGCGACCTGGAGATCGAGTCCACCGTCATGCTCACGGTCGCGCGCGACAACCTGGAGCAGGTGCTGCCGCTGGCCGAACGGCTCCGCGGCCACACGAGGCACTTCAACTTCAACCGCCTCTCGCAGGTCGGCGAAGGCGCCGCGCTGACGATGCCGTCGCGCGCGGCTTACGCGGCGTTCCTCGAAATGTACCTCACGGTGGCGAAGAGCAACCCGATCCTGCATCTGAAGGATAACCTGTTCAACATCGTCCGGCGGCGCCGGGGCGAGGCGCCGTTCGACGGCTGCACCGGCTACGGATGCGGCGCGGCGTTCAACTTCGTCGCGGTGCTGCCCGACGGCGAGACGCACGCCTGCCGGAAATTCCCTTCGCCGATCGGCAACCTGCTCCGACAGGACCTGGGCGAAATCTACGACTCCGAGGCGGCCCGCCGATACCGCGCCGGCTGCCGCGCCTGCGCGGAGTGCCCGCTGCGCCCGACCTGCGGCGGCTGCATGGCCATCGCCTTCGCGCGCGGTCTGAATGCCTTCGAGGAGCGCGACCCGTATTGCTTCATGGACGAATAATGCTTCCACGGGGTTCCCGAGTGTTTGCGGGGCGGCTGGCATCGCATTCGGGAAGTAACACGCTTAAGTCCAGACCGCGTCACCCTGAGCGCAGCGAAGGGTCTCATACCCTAAACCGTTGTCCGCACGCTGCGTATGAGATTCTTCGCTTCGCTCAGAATGACAGCCTGTTTACGTTCTGGAACGCTGCGCCCGGAACCGGCTCACGCATTTCTCGCGCCAAGCTCACCGCGAGTTTACATTTTCCTGACGGAAGGCTAATGTATTCCCGGTAAAAGGGATGTTACGAGGCCGGTTTCGCCTCGAAGGAAGAGGCCATGACCAACGAATCCATACTGGTCGTTGACGACGAGAAGGACATCCTGGAACTGGTGACGTACAACCTGACCAAAGGCGGGTACAAGGTCACCGGCGTCACCAGCGCCGAGGAAGCGCTGAAGCTGGCGCGGTCGAAGCCGCCCGACCTGATCGTGCTCGACCTGATGCTGCCGGGCATGGACGGGCTCGAGGCGTGCAAAATCCTCAAGCGCGAGGACAAGACGGCGCACATCCCCATCGTCATGCTGACCGCGCGCGGCGAGGAGGCCGACGTGGTCACCGGCCTGGAGCTGGGCGCGGACGACTATATCACCAAGCCGTTCAGCCCGCGCGTTCTGCTCGCGCGGGTCAAGACCGTGCTGCGGCGCCGGGGGCAGGAGCCGATGGACGACAGCTCCACCGTCTCGGTGCGCGGCATCGTCATCCATCCGGGCCGGCACGAGGTGCTCGTCCACGGCAAGCGAGTCGAGCTGACGCATACCGAATTCCTGCTGCTGAACCTGCTCGCGCGCCGGCCCGGCTGGGTGTTCACGCGCCAGCAGATGATTGACGCCGCGCGCGGACACACGGCGGTCACGGACCGGTCGGTGGACGTGCACATCGTCGGCCTGCGCAAGAAAATCGCGCCGTGCGGGAACTGCATCGAGACCGTGCGCGGTGTCGGCTATCGCTTCAAGGAGTAGCGGGTGCGACGGAAGCGGCTGCTCTGGCAACTGTATCCCTCCTACCTGCTCGTGATGGTTCTGTCCCTGCTGGTGGTCACGCTCTACGCCTCCGAGGCCACGCGCCGGTTCTTCCGCGAGCAGACCGAGCAGATCCTCGAATCCCGCGCGCGCGTCCTCGGCCGCGACATGGCCAACGGCCTGCTGCCCACCGCCCCGGCGAAGATAGACGCCTTCTGCAAAGAGGTGGGCCAGATCACCGACACGCGCATCACCGTGATCAGGCCGGACGGTGTGGTGCTCGGCGACACCGACTCGACTCCCGAGAGGATGGAAAACCACGCGGGCCGGCCCGAGATTCAACAAGCCCTCGCCAGCCCGGGCAGTGTCGGGCGCGCGGTCCGCGAGAGCCCGACCCTCGGCGTCACCACGATGTACGCGGCCATCGCCGCGCAGGACCCGCGCGGGAACCTGCTCGTCCTGCGCGCGGCCATGTCGCTGAGCCACATTGACCATGCGGTGCGCGACCTGCAGATCCAGATCGCCCTGGTGGGCGTGCTGATCGCCATCGCGGCGGCCATCGTCTGCCTGGCCGTCTCGGGGCGCATCGCGCGGCCGATCGAGGAGATGAAACGCGGCGTGGAGCGCCTGGCCGCCGGCGAACTCGACCACCGCCTGTACGTGCCGGCTTCCGCGGAGATCGGCAGCCTGGCGGTGGTGATCAACGAGATGGCCGCGCAGCTCGAGGACCGCATCCGGCTCATCACCGCGCAGCGCAACGAGCAGGAGGCCGTCTTCCTGAGCATGGTCGAGGGCGTGCTGGCCGTGGACATGGGCGAGCGCGTGCTGCGCATGAACCAGGCGGCCGGCGCGCTGCTCGGCGCCAGCCCCGCCGAAGCGCAGGGCAAGATGATCCAGGAAGTCGTCCGGAACCCGGAGCTTCAGAAGTTCGTCGCGCAGACGCTCGCGAGCGGAAAAACGCCGACGGAAAGCGAAATCCTCCTCCGCGAAGAGGGCGAGCGCTGGCTGCAGGCGCACGGCGCGGTGCTGCACGACGCGTCCGGCCGGCAGATGGGCGCGGTGGTGGTCCTGAACGACATGACGCGCATCCGCCGGCTCGAAAATTTCCGGCGCGATTTCGTGGCGAACGTTTCCCACGAGCTGCGCACGCCGATCACCGCGATCAAGGGGTTCGTGGAGACGCTGCTCGACGGCGCGATGCGCGAGCCGGAGTCCGCCGAGAAATTCCTCGGCATCATCGCCCGCCAGGCGGACCGGCTCAACGCCATCATCAACGACCTGCTGCTCCTCTCGAAGCTCGAGCAGCAGGGCGAGCGAGGGACGGTCATGACCGAGACGGCCTCCATCCGCGCCGTGCTCGACGCGGCGATCGAGCTCTGCGCGTTCAAGGCCGACCGGAAAAACATCCCCATCCGGGTGCGCTGCGAGGAGACGCTCCGCGCGAAGGTCAACGTGCCGCTGCTCGAACAGGCGCTCGTCAACCTCGTGGACAACGCGGTGAAGTACAGCGAGCCGGGCAAGCCGGTGACGGTGGAAGCGGCGCTGCGCAACGGCTCGCTGGTCATCCAGGTCCGCGACGAGGGGCCCGGCATCGAGCGCGAGCATCTGCCGCGCATCTTCGAGCGGTTCTACCGCGTGGACAAGGGGCGCAGCCGCGACATGGGCGGCACCGGGCTGGGCCTCTCGATCGTCAAGCACATCGCCCAGGCCCACGGCGGCTCGGTGGCCGTGCAGAGCGAGCCGGGCAAGGGCAGCCTGTTCACCATCACCCTTCCGGCCCGGCCCCCCGAAAACGGATCCCCGGCCGCCGCGTAGCCGGCCGCGCGACGGCGGCGCTACTGGGCGGCAGGCAATGCCGCGCCCGCGCGGGACGTGACCAATTCGATGGGCGGGCTGATGCCGGGCGCCGGCGGAGGCGTCTCGCCGCCGGGCATGGAGATTTCCCACCCGCGTCCCAATGCCTTGTTGAGCGCCGCCCAGTCCACGAGCGCGGATTCCTGCGATGCCGCCGCCTGGTCCTGCAGTTCGTAGAGTTGCCGCTGGGCATCCAGGACGTTGAGGAAATCGGCGAGCCCGTCGTTGTAACGCGCCGTGGCCAGCTCGGTGGCGCGCTGGCTCGCGCGGACGGCGGCCTGCAGCCGCTGGAAGCGATCCTGCTCGGACGCAAACTGCCCCAGCGAATCGTCCACGTCTTTGACGGCGAGCTGAACGGTTTCGCGATACGTCAGCAAGGCGCGCCGGGTGCGCCAGTCCTGGACCTGCTTGGCCGCCTCCAGCCGCCCGAAATCCAGAATCGGCCAACTGGCGCCGGGGCCTGCGGAGTAAATGTAGCGCTGGTCCCAGCCGAAGAAGGGCCGCCCTTCCGCTTGCACGCCCAGAGCGCCGCTGAGGGTGACGCGCGGGAAAAACGTGGCGACGGCGACGCCGATGCGGGCGGTCTCGGCGGCCAGTTGCCGCTCGGCCTGGCGGACGTCCGGCCGGTGGCGGAGCAGGTCCGACGGATTTTCCAAAGCGACCGCCGTGGGCGGCTGCGGCAGCGGTACGATGGGGCCCAGTTCGTCGTAAAGCGCCTGCGGATCGCCGCCGAGGAGCACGGCGATCTGGCGCTGCGTGTTGGCCACCTCGGCGGTCAGCGGCGGCACCACGGCCTGGGTCGTTTCGAGCTGGCGCTCCGCCAGGGCCACGTCGAGTTCGTTCGTCAGAAAGAGGGCCAAGCGGCGGCGCACCAGGTCCAGCGTGCGCTGCTGAAGGGTGACGTTCTGCCGGGCGATTTCCAGGCGGCGCTGCGTGCCCCGCAGGTGAACGTAGGCCCTGACGACGTCCGCAACCACGGTGAGCCGAACCAGGTTGCGGGCCTCGGCGGCGGCCTGGCTGTCGGCGTTGGCGGCTTCGACCGCGCGCCGCACGTGGCCGAAAAAGTCCAGTTCCCACGAGGCGTCAAAACCGGCCGCCTGGGTGATCTCTTTCACCCCGTGAGTGGTGTCGCTGGCGGCGTTCAAGGGAGAGTCCACGCGTCCGCGGGTGGCGTTGTTGCCGGAGGAGCGCGCCGCGGCCCCGCTGAGGCTAAGCGTCGGCCAAAGGTCCGCCGCCACGACGTACCGGAAACTCCGCGCCTCATTCAGCCGTGTCAGCGCGATGGCCAGGTCATAATTGGCCTGCATGGCGCGTTCGACGAGCGAACCCAGTTCCGGGTCCGCAAGGGCGGTCCACCAGCGTTGCTCCTCCGCCGGTTGCGCCGCCGGCGGCGGGATGCCGGCGACGGCGCCGGCGTTAAAGCTCGCGGGCGTCTCGGATTGCGGCGGATGGTAATCGGGGCCGACGGCGCAGCCGGCAAAGCCCGCCAGGACGCCGGCCAGCAGAGCGAGGGCAAATCGGCGCGGTTTCATCATTCTCCTCCTCCGCCCATCACCGGGGCGGAACCGGCGGCCGTTTTTCCGGGCAGGTCGGCGACCATGGGCGCCACCTTCTGGCCGTCCGTGATTTGATTGCTGATGTTCAGGGCGACGTTCTCGCCGCTGGAAAGACCGTCCGAAACCTCGATGATGTCTCCCATGTCGCGGCCGATCTTAATGGGGCGGAAATGCACGCAACTGTCCGCGCCCACGACGGCGACGTGCGGTCCATCCACCAGGAGCAGGAGCGCACCGGCCGGGATTCGGACGGCGGGGTGGACATTCCGGCAGTGGAAAGTGACCTGGGCGTACATGCCCGGCACCAACGCGCCATCCGGGTTGGGCGCCAGCACTTCGACCCGCAGCGTGCCCGAGGCCGGATCAATCGCCTCGGCGGTGCGGTCCACCTGGCCCTGGAACACGCGGCCCGGGTACTCCGGCGCGGTCACCTCGGCCTGCAGGCCGGCGTGGATGCTCGCCCGCGCCACCTGGGGCACCTCCACGAAGACGCGCGCCGTCGCCGTGGTGCAGACGGTGAAAAGAGTGGTGTCGCCGGCGGTGCTGCCGGCGGTGACCAGGTCGCCGATGTCCACGAGCCGCCGGGTGACGACGCCGTCGAAAGGCGCCACGACCTGTTTGAAGCCGACCAGGTCCTCGAGCCGGCGGACTTCCGCCTCGCCCAGCGCCACCTGGGCCTTGGCCGCTTCCACCTTGGCCAGACTGACGTCCAGGTCCGATTTCTTCTCGTCGGCCTCTTGTCGCGACACGATGCCTTCGGGCGCGGCGGCCGCAAACCGCCCGTGGGTGATCCGCGCGAAATCGGCCGCGGCCTCGGCCAGCTTCACGTCGGCCTTCAGTGACACGAGCCTGGCCTGGGCGACCCGGAGTTCCTCGTCGAGGTCCGGCGTGTCAATGGAAGCGAGGACGTCGCCGGCCTTCACGTGGTCGCCGATATCGAAATTCCAAATCCGGACGTAGCCGTTCACCCGGGCGAAAAGCTTGGCTTCATAAAAGGCGCGGCATTCGCCCGGCAGCGTGAGCGGGCTCTCCGGGTTGCCGGCCTCGACCTGGGCGAGGCGGACGACGGGCGGCTGTTCGAGTTCCTGCTGAACGCCCTCCGCCAGCGCCGCCCGGGCCTGATTCTTCAGGTGAGAGCGGACCCTCTGGGCGATGATCAGCCCGGCGGCCACGACCAGGACCGCCAGCACGACGATCAGGCCGGTCCGATGGTGGAAGTGCACCGGGACGGGGACGTGCGAGGCCTCCGGATGCGGCGCTGCGCCGGGCGGACCGGCGGGCGCGGCGGGCGCGGGATTCGGCGCGCCGGCCGAATCGGAAAGAGATTTTGGTTTCGGATCGGGTTTGTTCATAGTCCGCTTCCTTCACTCGGTGGATCGTTCTGCGGGGAACCATGCAGCAGCCGGAAAACCGACGGCACAAAAATCAAGGTGGCAAAGGTGGCGAAGAGCAAGCCGCCGATGACGGCGCGCGCGAGCGGGGCGTTCTGCTCGCCGCCCTCTCCGATGCCCAACGACATCGGGATCATCCCGAGGATCATGGCGCCGGCGGTCATGAGGACCGGGCGGATTCTCGTATAGCCTGCGGCGACCGCCGCCGTAACCGAGTCGTCGCCGGCGGCCAGTCGCTGGCGGGCGAAGACTACGACCAGGATGCTGTTGGCGGTGGTCAGGCCGATGCACATCAGCGTCCCCATGAGGGCCGGAACGCTCAAGTGGGTGCGCGTGAGGTAGAGCATCCACGCGACGCCGGCCAGCGCGCAGGGGACGGCCATCAGCACGATCAGCGGATCGAGCCAACTCTGGAAGTTGATCACCATCAGCAGGTAGACCAGCACAATGGCGAAAGCCATGCCGCCGGCGATCCCGGCAAAACTGACGCGCATCGTCTCCACCTGGCCGGCCAGCGAGACCTTGATGCCGGACCCTTCGGGCGGCCGATCGGCATTGAGCACGCGGTCAATGTCCGCCGCCGCGCCGGACAGGTCGCGCGCCTCGACGTCGGCGTTCACGTCGAAGACGGGGATGATGTTGGCCTCGGAAATCAGCATGGGCACCTGCGTCCGCGACACGTCGGCGACATTCATGAGCATCTGGTCGCCGCGAGCGCCTCCGGTCAGCGGCAGCCGCTGCACGTCCGCCACGGAGGTGACCTTGTATTGCGGAGTCTGCACGACGAGCAGGTAGCTGATCTGGTTGCGGGGATTGATCCAGAAGTTGGGCAACACGACCGCGCTGGAACTGAGCGACAGGAGGACGTTGCGCGCCACGTCGCCCTGGGTCATATCGGTCTGCTGGGCCATGACGCGATCCACGGAGATGCCGAGGGCGGGCGCGGCGGGGACCTGGAACAGGTGCACGTCCACCACGCCGGGGATGCGGCGCAAATCGCGCTCGATCTTCCGGGCCACCTCAAGGTCGGCGGCTTCTTTGGCGCCCTGCACGCGGATGTCAATCGGCGAAGGTTGTCCGAAGTTGAGGACCTGCTTGATGATGTCCGCCGGCTGGAAGAAGAACTGCATTTCCGGGAAACGCTTCGGCAGCTCGCGCCGCAGCGCGGCCATGTGTTCGGCGGTGGGCCGGTGCTTTTCCTTGAGCGAGATGAGGATCTCGCCGTCCATCGGCCCTGCGGTGGCCGTGTCGCTCAGGGCGATATTGATGCCGCTGTACGGCAGGCCGATGTTGTCCAGGAGTACGTCCACCTCGTCGCGGCCGACGATCTCACGAATGGCGCCCTCGACTCTCGCGAACAACTGCTGGGTTTTTTCCAGGCGCGTGCCGTCGGGCGCGCGCACGTGCAGCCGCATCTGCCCCGCGTCCACCGTCGGGAAGAAATCCATCCCGATGCGCGGGAACAGAAGGCAGGAAAGGCCTGCCGCGCCGACGAACAGCAGCGCACAGGCAACCGGGTGATGCACGCTCCAGGCCAGGTAGTGGCGGTATCCGCCGCGGAACGCAACGAAATGCCGGTTGAACGCATGGTCCGACGGCACGTAGGAGTTCGACGGCGCCTGGAGACCGAGGGCTTCTGCGCCGGGGCCGCGGCCGGGATGAGCATGAGCGACGGCCGCATGCTGCACGTCGTGCCCGCGCGCGTACTTTTTCATCAGGATCTTGAAGAGCAGGGGCACGAGTGTGAAGGAGATCAGCAGGCTGGCCAGGAGCGCGGTGACGACCGACACGGCCAGCGGCGAGAAAAGGTACTTGGAGGTGCCCTGCAGGAGGAAGATCGGAAAGAACACGATGCAGATCGCCAACGTCGAGACCATCGTGGGGAAGCCGACTTCATGCGCGCCCCGGACGATGGAATCCTCCAAATCGTTTTTCAGACTAAGGTGGCGTTCGACGTTCTCGATCACGACGGTGGCGTTATCCACCAGAATGCCCACGGCGAGGGCGAAGCCGCCCAACGTCATCACGTTGAACGTTTCTCCGATGGCATACATGACGATGACGGCCGCGAGCATCGAGAGCGGGAGCGAGACGAGGATGATCGAGGTGAGCCGCCAGTTGCCGAGGAAGAGCAGGATCATCAGGCCGGTGAGCACCGCGGCCATCAGGCCGCCCATCTCCACGCTGCGCAGCGCCGCCTTGACGAACACCGCCTGGTTGAAGATGGGCTTGATCGTCATCCCCTCAGGCAGCAACAGGCGGACGTCGGGCAAGGCCGCCAGGACGTCGTCAATGATTCTCAGCGTCGAGACTCCGCCGGTTTTCCGGATGATCATCAGGCTGCCGGCCACGCCGTTCACGCTGACCGAATTGGTCTGAACCTGGTAGCCGTTGTGGACGTGGGCCACGTCGCGGAGGAACACCATGGCGCCGCCGACCCGCTTGACCGGGAAGTCGTTCATCGCCTCGATTGCGTCGGTGCTGTTGTTCAACTGGATCGCGTACTCGATGTCGCCGATCTTGGCCGTGCCGGTCGGCAGAATCAGGTTCTGGTCGAGCAGCGCCTGGGTGACGTCGTTCGGGGTCAGGTTTTTGGCGCGAAGCGCGTCATTGTCCAGGTCCGCCATGATCAAGCGCGGCTTGCCGCCGTAGGGGAACGGCACCTGCGCGCCCTGGACCGTGGCCAGGTACGGGCGAATCACGTTCTGCCCGTAATCGTTGAGCTTGACGTCCGGGAGCGTATCGCTGGCCAGGCTCAACTGGATGATCGGCACGTCCGTGGCGCTGTAGCGGACGACCAGCGGCGGGGTGATGTTGCGCGGCATGTACTTGAGCACGGTCAGGGCGCTGCTGGTGATCTGCGAGACGGCGGCGCTGATGCTGGCGCCTTCGTGCAGATAGACCTTGATCACGCCCACGCCGTTGTAACTGTTCGACTCGATGCGCGCGATGTCGTCCACCAGCGAGGCCAATTGGCGCTCGTGCTGGTCTATGATGCGGGCCTGGATTTCCCGCGCGACCATGCCGTTGTAGGACCAGACCACGCTGACGACGGGGATGTTGATTTCAGGGAAAATATCCGTGGGCGTCCGCCGCGCGGAGAAGACGCCGAACAGGCACACCAAGGCCGTCATGGCCGCAATGGTGTACGGCCGGCGCAGTGCGAATTTGGCGAGCCACATAGGGTTGTACCGATTAATGGGGCCTAATGAAACGTGAGCAGCACACGGTCAGTCTGTGGATAGATTCCGGCCGGGCTTGCAGCGGCCGGCAGCGCCGCCGAAAGGCGGCTTCTAGCGAAGGAGTCTGGGAGGAGGAGCTTCCGGCGCCGCGACCGGTGAAGTGATTGAAGCCGGCGCGACGGTGAGGAGCGGCAGTTGGACGTGAATCGCGGCGGTGGGCGGCGGAACGAACATGAGGCTGGGATAGTGTCCGTGCCGGGCGGGAGAGAAAAATGGCGTGGAGGTTGCGCACGCGGGCGCGGCGCCTGTGGCGTCGGCCCAGGCCGAAAAGCTGAAAGCTCGCGCGCCGGAAGCCGTGTCCGGCGCAGCCGGTTTGCCCGCTGCATACCCCGCCCCAACAGCCGTACACAGAAGCGCCGCCGCCAGCGCCAGGACGGCTGCTTCGGGAAGGTGAGCGAAAGATAAAACCCGACTCATCCGATGCACGGATAACACCCTCTCGCGCCGGCAGCGCGTAAACTTTCCACTTGCCGGCGGAAACCGCCCCGCTTCAACAATTCTATCACGCTCTGCTCCACCTGTAAAGCGTCTTCCCCCCGAAATCGCAATTCTCGCCGCCATTCCGCTCCGTCCGAACGCGGGCCTGGCGCGTTCTTAGCGAAGTTCTAATCGTCATCTCGCGCTCATTTAGCGGGCGGCTCACGCCGGCCTAACGGCCTCTCTTTAGATTATGCCGACCATGCGGCACGTGTCCATTTATTTCAGTGGAGGGTCGGCTGATGAGACGACGATTGGCGGCGGGAGTCGTGGCGCTGACGGCGGTGCTGGCGCTCTCGGGCGCCGCGGCGCACGCCCAGGATCAGGATAATACCAAGGCCGAGATGGAGAAGTACAAGCAGCGGATGGACGAGATGGAGAAGAAGCTCGATCAGCTCGAGGCCGAGAAGGCCCAGAGAGCCGCCACGGAGAGTGAAGCGGACCGGCAGAAGGAGCGGCAGCGGATGGAGGATCTGGAGAAGAAGATCGAGGATCTCCAGGCGGTCCAGAAGACCTACCAGGAAGAGAAGGGACTGGACGTGCACGGCTTCCGCGGGTACTGGAAAGACCACCTCTATCTGGAGACGAACGACAAGAACATCGTCCTGGGCATCGGCGCCCGGTTCAACCTGGATGCGGCCTCCATCAACGGGAATCAGAACCTCAATGAGGCCCTCAAGGGCAAGCAGACGGACGGCACCGAAGTGCGGCGTTTCCGCCTGCACCTGTATGGCACGTTCTACGACGACATCTTCTTCAAATTACAGCCGGACTTCTCCGTTCAGAGCAGCACCGAGCAGAAGACCACCAGCGTGCCCGCCGGCTTCACGTCCACCCCGAACCAGGGGGCGACGGTTGCCTTGAAAGACGCGTATATCGCCGACTTGCACGATATCCCGTACACGACGCTGCGCCTCGGTCATTTTCAGGAGCCGTTCAACCTTGAAGAGATTGACAACGACCAGGACTACACGTTTATGGAGCGCGGACTCAACGACGCCTTCGCGCCTTCGTACCAGATCGGCATTATGGCGTACCATCCGATTCTCGATCAACGCATGACGTGGTGGGCCGGCTTCTTCCGCGGCACCGACAACCCTGAAAACCTCCAGGACAGCGGCACCGTGGCCGGCAGCAACTTCGGTTTCAGCCAGTTCGACGGCGGCTACGACGCTGCCGCCCGCGTGACCGGTTGTCCCATCTACGCGGACAACGGCAACGAAGTCCTGCACCTCGGCGCTTCGGCGGTCGTCCGCGATCCGAAGACGCCCGTTGATTTCGCCGCGAGACCCGAAATGCACCTGGCGAGCAATTTCGCGAATACCGGTCCGCTCGTCAACAAGGCCGGTTCTTCCAACGCCAGCCAGGTCGAACTCGAGAACGGCGAATTCAGAGCCATCTACGGTCCGTATGCGGTCCTGAGCGAAGTCACGGCGGTCCAGGTCAACCGGTTGGGCGCCGGGGACTGCTACTTCGACGGCGGCTACGTTACTGCCAGCTATATGCTCACCGGCGAACATCTCGGTTACGACCGGACGACCGGCTACGATGACCGCCTGATCCCCTTCCGCAACATCGGCAGCTACAAGGACGGCAAGCGCGGCTGGGGCGCCTGGCAACTCGCCGCGCGGTTCTCCTGGATTGATCTTAACAGCAACTCGGTCCGCGGCGGCAGGCTGGAGGACGAGACCCTCGGCCTCAACTGGTACCTCGGCCCGAACATCCGGCTCATGTTCAACTACGTGCTGGCCAACCTCTATGACGCGCCGGTGAAGCCGCACAACGGCGTCTGCAATATGTTCGGCATGCGCTTAGGCATGGACTTCTAAAGGCGCGCGACGTCCGCTCGATCCGCATGGGAGCGGCCTTCCCGCAAGGAGGGCCGCTCCCGAAGTTAGCGGGGGCATAACACAAATCAAATTTGTTCCTAACAGTCTTATTGTCTAGTGATAGTGGAAGGGCAAAGTCATGCGAAAGAACTTGCTGGGACTCACAGGCGCGGTGGCGCTCGTCGCCGCGATGGCGGCCTCGCCGGCGACGGCCGATGACCTGACGATCAACGGCGCGGGCGCGACCTTTCCGTATCCGCTGTATATGAAGTGGGCGGACATGTACCACGGCCTCACCGGGATGAAGATGAACTACCAGTCCATCGGCTCCGGCGGCGGCATCCAGCAGATCAAGAAGAACACGGTGGACTTCGGCGCCTCCGACGCGCCGCTGACGAAGGAAGACCTCGACGCGGCCGGCCTGATGCAGTTCCCGATGATCATCGGCGGCGTGGTCCCCGTCCTGAACGTCGAGGGCATCCAGCCGGGCCGGTTGAAATTGACGGGCAAGGTGCTCGCCGAGATCTACCTGGGCAAGGTGGAGAAGTGGAACGATCCCGCGATCGCGGAACTCAACCCGGGCCTGGCGCTGCCCGGCCAGGCGATCACGGTGGTGCACCGCGCCGACGGCTCCGGGACGACCTGGGTCTTCACCAACTACCTCTGCAAGAGATCTCCGGAATGGAAGGAGAAGGCCGGGTCCGCGACTTCCGTCAAGTGGCCGACCGGAGTGGGCGCCAAGGGCAACGAGGGCGTCTCGCGGAACGTGCTGGAGTTGCCCGGGGCTATCGGATACGTGGAGTTCGCCTACGCGCTGGAGACGAAGATGTGCTACGCGCAACTGCAGAACCAGGCCGGCAAATTCGTGGAGCCGACCTTTGAAGCCTTTTCGTCGGCGGCCGCCGGGGCCGACTGGAAGAACGCGGCCGGGATGTACATGGTCCTGACCGACCAGCCGGGCGAGAAGAGCTGGCCGATCACCGGCGCTTCGTTCATTCTCATCTACAAGGAACAGAAGGACCGAGGCAAGGCCGAAGGGATGCTGAAGTTCTTCGACTGGTGCTACCGGAGCGGCGCCGAGGCGGCCAAGACGCTGTACTACGTGCCGATTCCTGGGGCTGTATACGGACTGGTCGAATCGCGGTGGCACGACGACCTGGCCTCGGGCGGGCAGAAGGTCTGGAAGTAAATCGTTGCCGCTCCTTGAGATACGCAGCCGGTTGAAGGGCTGAGGCCTGCGCTCTTTGACCGGCGCATGCCGTCAGAGGTGCCAGTGGCAATCCGAATGAAGCCGGGCGAGCAGCGCAAGAGCGACCCGTTCGACCACGCTCAGGGTCGCCCTGGGCAAGGTCGAATGGGCGACCGGACGTTCCGTTGGATCACGACGTCCTGCGCGGCGGTCGTGTTGCTGCTGGTCGCGGGCTTCTTCGTCTGCCTGGTGCTGAGCTGCCGGCCCTCGCTGGCGCAGTTCGGCTGGCGGTTCCTCGTCACGAGCGACTGGGACCCGGTCACCGGGCAGTTCGGCGCGCTCAGCAGCATTTTCGGAACGCTGGTTTCCACGGTGATTGCCATGCTGATCGCCGTTCCGCTGAGCCTGGTCATTGCCCTGTTCCTGACGGAACTCGCCCCGCCGATGCTCCGCCGCGTCACCGGCACGGCCATCGAGCTGCTGGCGGCGGTGCCGAGCATCATCTTCGGAATGTGGGGGCTCTTCGTCTTCGCGCCGTTCATGGCCCGGCACGTCGAGCCGGCCCTCGGCAAAGGCCTGGGCTTCCTGCCCCTGTTCCACGGACCGCCGATGGGGATCGGCATGCTCACCGCCGGGATCATTCTGGCGCTGATGATTCTGCCTTTCATCAGCTCGGTGATGCGGGACGTCTTCCAGATGGTGCCGCCGGTGGTGAAAGAGTCCGCGTACGGCATGGGCGCGACGACCTGGGAAGTCACGCGCAAGATCACGATGCGCTACGGCGTCCGCGGGCTGCTCGGCGCCTGCTTCCTGGGACTGGGCCGCGCGGTCGGCGAGACGATGGCGGTGACCTTCGTCATCGGCAACAACCACGACATCTCCGCCTCGTTGTTCGCCGCCGGAAACAGCATCGCCTCGACGCTGGCCAACGAGTTCACCGAGGCGAACGGGAAACTCTACCTGAGTTCGCTCGTCGAGCTCGGCCTGATCCTGTTCGTGGTCTCGTTCTTCCTCCAGGTCTTTGCGCACCTGTGGCTGAAATCCCTGACCCGCAGCATGGGAGCCGGCCTATGATCCACCGCCCTGCGACCGGCAGAAAGCTGACCAATCAACTGGTCAAGGTCGTCTCGGCCTGCGGTGCGTCTGTGGGGATACTGGCGCTGGCCTGGATTCTCCTGGTGGTGATCGGGAAAGGCGCGGCGGCGATCAATTGGGATTTCTTTTTCCACCGGACGCTGCCGACCGGCGAAGCGGGCGGCGGCATCGGCAATGCCATCGTCGGGTCGGCGGTGCTGGTCGGACTGGCCATAGCGTTCGGGGTGCCGATCGGGCTGATGGTGGGCGTTTACCTCGCGGAATTCGGGCGGGACACGCGGCTCGGGGCGGCGGTGCGCTTCTCGGCGAACGTTATGATGGGCATCCCTTCGATCATTGTCGGCTTGTTCGTCTACACGCTGATCGTCGTGCCGACGCACTCGTTTTCGGGCTGGGCCGGCGCGGTTGCGCTGGCGATCCTGATGCTGCCGGTCGTCGCGCGCACGAGCGAGGACATGCTACAGCTCGTGCCGAACGCGCTGCGCGAATCGGCCCTGGCCCTCGGCGCGCCGCGCTGGAAGGTCACCTTCCAGATCGTGTTCCGCGCCGCCCGGGTCGGCCTGCTCACCGGCGTGCTGCTGGCCATCGCCCGCGTCAGCGGCGAGACCGCCCCGCTTCTGTTCACGGCCCTGAACAGCCCGTACTGGCCCACCACGCTCAACGACTCGGTTGCGAACCTCCCGGTAACGATCTTCAATTACGCCATGTCGCCGTACGAAGACTGGGTGCGCCTGGCCTGGGGCGCCTCGCTGCTCATCACGGTCGGTGTCCTGGCGCTGAACATCTCCAGCCGGCTCATCCTGCGCAGGAGCGCCCATGAATAGCGGAGGGATGCCACATGCTGAACGCGGAACGCAGTGTGAACAACGGAAGGATGATCCAACATGCCGTTAATCGGCGGAGGTTGCTGAGGATGGAACGCCTGATGGCCTCGACGCCCGAATCCGGCCAGGTCCGCGCCGCCGCGGACCCGCCGCCCGCGCCGAAGCCGCCGCCGAAAGTCTCCGTGCGGAATCTCAATTTCTATTACGGCAAGAACCAGGCGCTTGTGGACAACTCGATTGACATCGCCGCCAACCAGGTGACCGCCATCATCGGGCCTTCCGGCTGCGGCAAGTCCACGCACATCCGCATCTACAACCGCATCTTCGAACTCTACCGCGACCAGCGCGCGGAAGGGACCGTGCTCCTGGACGGCGAGAACGTCCTCTCGCCCGAGGTGGACGTGATCGAGCTGCGGCGGAAGGTCGGCATGATCTTCCAGAAGCCCACGCCGTTCCCGCTGAGCATCTTCGAGAACGTGGCGTACGGGCTGCGGATGCACTACCGCATGAATCGGAACGAGCTCTCCGGCCGCGTCGAGGCCGCGCTCAAGCAGGCGGCGCTGTGGGACGAGGTCAAGGACCTTCTCGACCGGCCGGGCATGGCGCTCTCCGGCGGCCAGCAGCAGCGCCTCTGCATCGCGCGCGCCGTCGCCGTCGAGCCGGAGGTGATCCTGATGGACGAGCCGACCGCCGCGATTGACCCGATCGCGACCTCCAAGATCGAGGATTTGATCGAGGAGCTGGAGGAGAAGTACACTATCGTCATCGTCACCCACAACATGCAGCAGGCCGCGCGCATCAGCGATTTCACCGCCTTCTTCTACCAGGGCCGGATCGTGGAGTTCGGGCCGACCGAGATGATCTTCACGAAGCCGGTGATGAAGCAGACGGAGGACTACGTCACCGGCCGGTTCGGATAGGCTTCGTGCGCGGAATACAGGCATGGCGTCCCGCAAGTAGCGTCGTCATGCTGCTATGAGGCCATTCCTCAAGTGAGACGTTCGGAGAACCTGTGAAATCGAGTTCCGGCTGCTATTCGTGCTCTAAGGCACCCGTTCTGGTATCCGACGTATTCGCATCGGAGCGCCGC
>JBEKCB010000026.1:0-76525 GCA_050015075.1 Candidatus Brocadiia bacterium
CTTCCGCTTCCTCAATGAAAGACGGGCCGGCAAACCTTGCTCGGAGTTCAAGGCCGCTCTCACGGCCGCTTGAGTGGAAAGAGGATATGCCCTTCACTCCAATTTACACACAAGAGTTGACACTACCGGCTGAACTCAGGCGCCGCTTTCCGCGGCAAGCGCCGGCTTCAGGTCGCTCACGCGCCGGATGCGCGCGCCGAGACCGGCCAGTTTTTCCTCGATGCGTTCATAGCCGCGGTCAATATGATAGACGCGGCTGATCGTCGTTTTGTCGCGCGCCACAAGCCCGGCAAGGACGAGTCCCGCGCTGGCGCGCAGGTCGCTGGCCATGACCGGCGCGCCGGAGAGATACTTGACTCCGACGATGATCGCGCTGCAGCCCTCTTTGCGGATATTGGCGCGCATGCGGTTCAGCTCGGAGATGTGCATGAACCGGTCGGGGAATATCCGCTCGGTGAAAATGCTGATGCCGCGCGCCAGGCACAGCGGCACCATCAACTGCGCCTGCATGTCCGTCGGCAGCCCGGGGAACGGGCCGGTCGTCAGGTCCACCTGCTGGAAGCGTTCCGGCCCGGCGACGCGCAGGCCGTCCTTCTCATAGATGATCTCGACTCCCATGTTCTTCATCGCATCAATCACCGCCGCGAGGTGCTCGCGCCGCGCGCCGCGGACCAGCACGTTGCCGCCGGTCACCGCCGCGGCCACCATGAAAGTCCCGGCCTCGATGCGGTCAGGAACCAGTTCGAACTCCGCGCCGTGGAGTTCATCCACGCCGTCCACCGTGATGCGCTTCGTGCCGATGCCGCTGACCTTGGCGCCCATCCGGTTGAGCAGGTTCCCCAGGTCCACGATTTCCGGCTCGCAGGCGGCGTCCTCGATGACCGTCGTGCCTTCGGCCAGGGCCGCCGCGCACATGACATTGGCGGTGCCGAGCACGGTCGAGCCGCTCGGGCCGCCGAGGTAGACCTCGTTGCCGATGAGCTTCGCGGCGTTGCCGATCACGTCGCCGTGCTCGACGATGACCTCGGCGCCGAGCGCGATCATGCCCTTCAGGTGAAGGTCAACCGGCCGCGGGCCGATGGCGCACCCGCCCGGAAGCGCGACGCGCGCCCAGCCGCGCCGCGCGAGCAGCGGCCCCAGCACGCAGATCGAGGCGCGCATCTGCCGGACCAGGTCATACGGGGCGATGGCGTTCGCCTCGTCCTCGACCTGGATCTCCAGGGTGTTCGCGCCCGACCATTCCGCGGCCATGCCCAGCTTGCGGAGCACCTTGATCATCGTCTCGATATCGGCCAGGTGCGGCACGCGGTGAAGCACCACCTTGCCGCGCGTGAGGATGGCGGCGGCCATCAGCGGCAGGGCGGCGTTCTTGGCGCCGCTCAGTTCCACCTCGCCATGGAGAGGAACGCCGCCTTCGATTTCCAGGCACGTCATTGGAGTTTCTCTTTCTGTATCAGGAGCACGCGTTCGATGCCGGCCGGGTCGGCGATTGTTCGGATCACGCGCCAGGCGGCCCTTCGACTGGGCTCAGGGCGGGCGGGTTTTTCGGCCAGGTCCCGGACCGCGGGCGCCTGGCCTTGAGCGATTTCGACGATGAGATGTCCGCCCGGCTTGAGCAGCGGGCCGGTCTCGGCGAGCAGCCGCGCGAGGACCTGAAGGCCGTCCCCGCCGCCGTACAACGCCGCGTCGGGCTCGTAATCGCGCACCTCCGGCTGCAGCGTCGCCTTTTCCGATTCGGCGACGTACGGCGGATTGCAGACGATGGCGTCGAGCCTGCCGGCGAGTCCATGTTTCAGGAACGGCTCAGCCAGGTCGCCCTCGAGGAGTTGCACTCGCTGCGTCAAGCCGTGCGCCGCCAGGTTCCGCGCGGCGAGTTCGAGGGCGCTGCGCGAGAAGTCGGAAGCGTAAAGGCGCGCGGCGGGGAGTTCCCTTGCCAGGGCGATCGCGATGCAGCCGGTGCCCGTGCCGATGTCGGCAATGGCCGGCGCCGCGAGGTTCTTGAGGATGGCGAGCGTCGTCTCGACTACGACTTCCGTCTCCGGCCGCGGGATCAGAGCGCTCGGATCGCACAGGATGTCCAGCGACCAGAATTCCGTGCGGCCGAGGATGTGCTGGACCGGCTCGCGCGCGAGACGCCGCATGAGGAGCGCTTCGTACCGCGCCGCCTGATCCGTTGAGAGCGTGTTTTTCGAGGCGCGGCAGAGAGCGTCGCGGTCGGTTCCGAGGAGGTGCGCCATCAGCATTTCGGCGCAGAGCCTGGGCGCATCCACGTCGGCCTCGCGCAAGCGGGCTGCGCCGGCCCGCAGGATCTCTTCCACGCGGCCAGATGTCAGGTCCTCAGTCGAGCTGGAGGCTTTTTTCGCGTTCTGCGAATTCATGTTCCAGAAACCCCTCGATCAGCGGATCGAGGTCCCCATTCATAATGCGCTGCAGGTCGTGGATAGTCAGGCCGATGCGATGGTCCGTCACCCGGTTTTGCGGGAAGTTGTAGGTGCGGATGCGTTCGTTCCGGTCGCCGGAGCCGATCATGCTGCGCCGCTCCGCATCGCGTTCGGCGTGCTGGCGAGAGGCGAAATACTCGAAAAGCCGGGCCCGCAGCACGCGCATCGCGTGCGCCCGGTTCTTGTGCTGCGAGGGCGTCTCCTGGCTGCGCGCCTCCACGCCGGTCGGCTTGTGCACCAGCCGCACCGCCGAGGAGGTCTTGTTGACATTCTGCCCGCCCGGCCCGCCGGCGCGCGAGAACTCCATCTCGATATCGGCCGGGTTGAGGTCAATCTCCACGTCCTCTACTTCGGGCAGGACCGCCACGGTCACGAGCGAGGTGTGAATGCGGCCCTGGGCCTCGGTGGTGGGCACGCGCTGGACGCGATGGCCGCCGCTCTCGAAGCGCAGCCGGCGATAGGCGCCGTCGCCGGCGATCGAGAGCGTCGCCTCCTTGTATCCGCCCAGGTCGGTCGCGCGGGCGTCGAGCTGCGTGGCCTTCCAGCCGCGCGATTCCGCGTAGCGGGTGTACATGCGGAGCAAGTCGCCCGCGAAGAGCGCCGCCTCGTCGCCGCCGGTGCCGGCGCGGATTTCCAGGATCACGTCGCGTTCCGGTCCGGCGTCTTCGGCCACGGCGGCGCGCTTGACGGCCTCGCGGAGGCGCGCGACGTCGTCGCGGAGCTTCGGGGTTTCCTCGCGCGCGATCTCCAGCAGGTCCGCGTCGGAGGTCTCGTCGGCCAGAATCCCTTCGGTTTCCTTGAGGCGCAGGCGGGCTTGCTTCCACGTGCGGTAGGGTTCGACGATCTTGGCGAGGCGGCCGCGTTCCTTCAGCAGCGAGGAATAGAGTGGGCCTTGCGACATGACCTGGGGGTCAACGATCTTCTGCTCGATCTGCTCGAATTGGCGCTCCATCTCTTCGAGTCGGTCGCTCAGACTCTTGCTCATCGGCTAGGCGTCCCGAGAAGGTCTGCGGAGATGGCGCGCTCAGTTCTGCGGGGCGGAAGTCGGTTTCTCCGGAGCGGCCGTCGGCTGGGCCGGGGCGGCCGCTTCGGGCTTGGCCGCGGGCGCATCGGCCGGAGCCTGTGCGGCGGCGGAAGCCTCAGCGGCGGCGGCGCCCTGCGCCTGGAACTTGGCGTAGCGGCGCTGGAACTTCTCCACGCGGCCGGCGGTGTCCACGAGCTTCTGCTTGCCGGTGAAGAAAGGATGACACTTGGAGCAGATTTCAACGTTGATTTCGGCCTGGGTCGCCCGGGTCGTAAAGATTTCGCCGCAGCCGCAGGTCACCTTGCAGTCTTCGTACTTCGGATGAATTTTCGCTTTCATCGGCGCACACTCCATCTCCGCGTGGATTTTGCAAAAGCGTATTTTATCAGTCCGCGGCCGGATTTGCAAGCGACGGAGGCCGACGCCCGGGCGCGATGCGTCACGCGCCGGCCGCCTCGACGATCCTGATCTCTTTTTTCGTCAAGCCGTAAAGCTCGTACACGAGACGGTCAATTCGGTCGTCGGTCTGCTTGATCTCCCGTTCGAGACGCGTTTTCTCCTCCGCCGCCTTTGCCTTCCAGAACCGCTTGTGCAACATGAGCATGCACTCAACGAACTCCACCATGCGGTCATATCTAGCCCTATCGGCAGGATCGGAAGCGTCGATCTTCGCGATGGGGAGCGAAGCCAATTCATCGCGCTGCACATGTAAGGTGGGAAAGGACGTCTCATAGTAAAACCGCATCAGCCGAGAGTTGATTAAGCCGACCAGAAATTTTAATCGTTCGCCGTTTTTATCCTTATGGCAAATAATCAACACGTCTTTAACGTAGTACTGATGGTCGTCGAAAGTACTTTGCAGGCCGTGTCCAGTATCACGCACGAGCGCCTTGGGCTGCTCGAAGCGTTCTGCTTCACCGGGTCGTGCAGTTTTCCTGTGCGCGCGCATTTTCTCGGGGGCATACCAAACATATTCTCCCTTGAAATCGTCGCAATACCTGTGAACGTGTTCGCCTCTGAGCAGGGGTTTGTATTTGGGCCCCATCTTCCGTGGGGAGAGGAAACGGCTGTCGTCCCCGGTCTTCAAGCCGAAGGATATCTCAAAGTCATTGCCGAGTGCCACGCTCCGTGACCGGACCTTGTCCTTCACCAATACAGAATTCCCATTCATGGATAAGTCGAAGATGTTCTTATATGTACCGCGAAAAGCCTCCTGAAGGATTCCTTTCAAACGGACGGCAGAAAGATTGGAATCAGCCTTCGTTCTGGCGACAAGAACCCGGTTAGATTTTATTCGCCCCTTGGAAAACGTCAGGATCAGTGTCTTGACGGTCGCTTCGTGGAACACATTATCCTCAAACTCGATTATCCTTCGGAGAGCTGTTTCGTCAAGGAGTATCGTTCGTAATTTCTCAAAGCTGTCAAGCCTTAACCAACCGCTGGAGACGATGAAACCGAATGCTCCCCTCATTCTTAATAAGGAGATGCTGCGCTCAATGAAGCAGCAATAGAGGTCGGCCTTCTTGACGAAACTCTTGTAGTGCTGCCAGAAATACTTTTTGACACGCGCCTCAAGGTTATGAGGGCGAACGTATGGTGGATTGCCGATAACCGCGTCGAATCCGCCTGCCTTGAAGACTGCTGGGAACTCATCGCACCAATCGAACGCGTTGATCCGCCATCGTTCCGCTTCGGTGAAGTTTTTCGGGTCCTTGTCGTTGTAATAGTCCGAGCCGATCAACGAATTGCCACACTTGATGTTGCCGTCAATGTCCGGGAGCGCGCGCTGGTGCCGTGTGCGCAATGCCTGTGCCAGCGTCTCCGAGCTTTCGTCCTCCAGCACTTTCAGCAGCAGGCTGAGCTTCGTGACCTCGACCGCCTGCGGATCAATATCCACGCCATAGATGTTGTTGAGCAGTATCCGCTTCTTCTCGGCTGTGGTCAGAAACCATTGGCCGCCGCGACCTTGATAAATGGCCTTGGCGTTGGAGTACCAATTGGGCCCGTCTTTAATATACCAATCCCGATGGTATTCAAGCAGACGCTTGTACGCGCCCAGCAGGAACGAGCCGGAGCCGCAGGCGGGATCGAGGATGCGGAGTTTCTCGATGGCCTTCGGGGATTTCCCTTTGCACAATTCCTCGACGGTGTTCTTGACGATATAGTCCACGATGTATTGCGGCGTATAGTAAACTCCGCCGGCCTTGCGGACTTCCGGCTTCTCCTCGACTCGTGCGCTGTGTCCGGCTGTGAGGCGGATCACCTTGCCGAGGAATTGTTCGTACACGTTTCCGAGGATTTCGGGCGGCAGGACGCCAAATTCGTAGGGTGACCGCGGATAATACAGGGCGGCGATGATCTCCTTGAGAACTTCGTCGTCGAGGTGCAGCTCAGGCGTCAATTCATCCGGCTGGCTTTTTCTGCCCCGCTCCGGGTTAAAATGGAAGAGGCCGGAGTTGTATCTCTCGTCGGCGCGGTAGAAGACTTCGATGAGCCGCCGGTAAGTCCGCTCGCCGCTGCTCAGCGCCTGGAGCTGCCCGTACTGTTCGATGCCGCGATCCTCGCACATGCGCAGAAAGACAATCCGGTCAATCGTGGATTGGACGGCGTTGTTCAACTGCGGGACGCTGATGGATTCGTTCCGCAGGGAAAAGTTCCGGGCGAGTTTTTCCCGCCATTGCTCGATCTCTTTCAGGAACTCGGCATCCACCTCCGAAGTGCCACGTTTGCCGCGCGCGCTCTCGGCGAACTTGTCGAATGATCCGCGAAGCACGGCTTCCTTCGAGAAGACATCGGCTATCTCCGCCCATCGGTCCGCGTAATCGCTGAACTTCATGTAATAGATGCGCGCCTGCGCTGCTGTGTCGCCCCTGTTCGGCCGGACTCGGCAGTCGTAAACGGCGAACTCCTCGAAGTCCGTCAGGATCGAGAGCGGCAGCTTCGAACTCCAGGCATAGCGGCGAAGCTGGTAAGCGGCGTCGGCGTCGTAGACGATGTCAACCGAGGGTCTCTTGGCTTCGAGGAAGAATTTCCGAACGCCGCCGATGCGGAAGCAATAGTCGGGCGCCTTGGTGGCGCCGCCGACCTTGATGGCGTCCTCGTGGATCACATCCTTGTACGCCTCGGCATGGCCGGCGCGGTTGGCCATGTCCCAGCCGAGCGCCTCGAACATCGGGTCAAGGAACTCCGTGCGGACTTGGGCCTCGTTGTAGCCCGCCGCGCGATAGGACGCGATGTTGCGCTCGAAATGTTCGACTAGGTCGAGGATGGCTTGTGGAGCTTTGCCCACTTTCCTGTCACCTCCCGATTGACGCGCGCAGATTCTACGCCTTGCCCGCCAGGATCGCCAGCCCTTCGAGCGTGAGGGCGGGGCGGAGTTCGTATTTTATCTTCAGATCCCGCGCGATGGGCTCGGCATCGCCGCCGGTGAGGATGATCCGGGCGCTCGGAGAGAGCTCTTCGGCCATCCGCGCGAGCAGCGACTCGACGAGCGCCACCGCGCCCCAGTGCGCGCCGGAACGCATGGCGGCGACGGTGTCGCGGCCGAGGACCGACGCGGGCTTCTCATAGGCGACCGCCGGCAGCAGGGCGGTGTGCTCGTGCAGCGCGCGCAGCATCAGCGCCGGGCCGGGCGCGATGGCGCCGCCGCAGAACGCGCCCCGCGCGGAGACGGCGTTGACCGTGATCGCGGTGCCGATGTCCGCGACGAGAGTCGCCGTGCGCGTCCGCGCATACGCGCCGATGGCGCTCAGCAGCCGGTCGGCGCCGACCTGCTCCGGCTGCTCGCACTGAATTTCGATTCCGTAGGGCAGATCGCGCCCCGCGACGAGCACAACGGTCTGGTAACTCCCGGACAGGAGCGATATCGCCCGGTCGGTCAAGGCCGGCGCTACGGAGGCCAGCGCGACGCGGCGGATCGGCTGCTGTCCGATCCGGTCGGCGAGCAGCGAAAGGTCCGCCGCCGGCAACCGGCCGTGGCGCAGGAGCCGGTCGCCCTCGAAGAGTCCGAAGGACACGTTGGTGTTTCCGAGGCTGACAGTCAGGAGCATGCGGCCACCTCCTTGGCCAAGGCGCGCAACAGTTGGCTCAGCCCGGCGCCGGTGACTGCGGAAATGGGGAAGACCGGCACGCGGACGCGGCGCTTGAGCGCGCGCAGGTTTTTCTCGGCGTCGGTGAGGTCCATCTTGTTCGCCGCGATGATGTGGCGCTTGCGGGCCAGTTCGCGGCTGTAGAGTTGAAGCTCTTTGCGGATGGTGCGATAGGCGAGGACCGGGTCCGGCCCGGCGAGCGGGGCGATGTCCACCACGTGGCAGATCACGCGCGTGCGCTCGATGTGGCGAAGGAACTCGTCGCCGAGTCCATGCCCGGCGTGCGCGCCCTCGATCAGCCCGGGCAGGTCGGCGATGACGAGCGGCCGCGCGTCGCCCATGTCGGCGATGCCGAGCTGCGGCTCGAGCGTGGTGAACGGATATGCCGCGATTTTCGGATGCGCGGCGCTCACGCGGCTCAGGAGGGACGACTTGCCCGCGTTCGGCAGCCCGACCAGGCCGACGTCCGCGATCAGCTTGAGCTCGAGGTCGGCGGTCCGCTCCTCGCCGGCTTCGCCCTTCTCCCATTGGCGCGGCGCGCGGTTGACGGAGGTGGCGAAGTGCTTGTTTCCGAATCCGCCCTTGCCGCCGTGCGCGACGCAAACGATGCCGCCCGGCTCGACGAGGTCGCGCAGGATCATGCCGGTCGCCGCATCGCGCACGGTCGTCCCGGGCGGAACGTCGAGGATAAGGTCTTCGCCTTTCTTGCCGGAGCAGATGCCGCCGCCGCCCTTGCCGCCGTTGCCCGCGGCATAGACCGGGCGCGGAGGAAAATCCAGCAGCGTCGCCATGTTCGCGTTCGCGCGCAGGAAGACCGAGCCGCCGTGGCCGCCGTTGCCGCCGTCCGGCCCGCCGCGCTCGATGTACTTCTCCCGCCGGAAAGAGCAGCAGCCGTTGCCGCCTTTTCCGCCGCGGACGCGCAGACTCGCCTGGTCAATGAACATTTATTCTCGCGCCGAAAAGACCGATATATGGAAACACAAGCCATGATAGCGGGTCGGAGCGCCGCAGGTCAACGGGATTGCTTGCCAGACGGCTTGCCGCTCGCTATGATGCGCGTCCGGGGGCCGAACTTTTCCGAAGGGATTGCTGACCGGTGAGCAGAACGCGCGCAGCGAGCAGCGCATCGAGAGAGACATGATGACGGCGGAACGCGTCGCCCTCAACCTCGTGACGTTGAAAGGGGAGCACGACGCCAAACATCTGTTGCACAAAGTGAAGACGGCGGCCAAGGCGGGTTTCGGCGGCGTGGGAATCTGGGCCGAGGATACCGATGCCTGGCTCGGCTCGGGCAAGCGGCTCCGCGACCTGCACCATGCCGTCACCGACCAGGGAATGAAGGTCGTCGAACTGTGCGAGGTGACGGTCTGCGACGGGCACGGCTCCGTGGCAGACCGGACCCGCGAATTCGCCGCAGCCGAAGGGCTGGCCGCGCCGCTGGTCGCGGTGGCCTACAATAATCCGGGCGCCTCCCTGGATGAGGCGAAGAAGGATTGGACGAAGTTCCTCGACTTGCTCAGCGACGTCGAAGGCGTCCGCGCGGCGCTGCACTTCAAGGGCGATTCCCGGAACCTGAACACGCTCGACCTGGCGTGGGACGTCGTGAGCGCCGGGCCGCCGAACGGCTGCCTGCTGCTGGACGTGTACGATTTCTGGCTCGGCCAGAGCCCCGTGAGCAGCCTCAACGCCGTGCCGGTCGAGCTGATCGGCGTGGTCCATTTGTCCGACGTGAAAAATGTTCCTCGCGAGAAGGCGACGATGGTTGACCGGACGTTTCCGGGCGAAGGGGTGATGCCGCTGACGCACATTATCTCGACCATCGTCCGCCGCGGCTACCAGGGGCCGTTCAGCGTGGAGATCATGGGCGAGTGCCAGCACCGGGAATGCCTGGAGACGGCCGAGGAGGCGTTCCGCTGCGCGCGCAAGCTGCTGGGCACGAGCGGGCCGTCGCACCGCAAGCTGCCGGTCGCGCGCTCGAAGAATTCGTAGTCGCGGGTCCAAGGAGAGGGCGATGGCTTACGAGGCGGTCATCGGCATCGAGGTCCACGCGGAACTCGCGACCGAGACCAAGCTCTTCTGCGGCTGCCGGACGCAGTTCGGCGCGCCGCCGAATTCCCAGACCTGCCCGGTCTGCCTTGGGTTGCCCGGCGTGCTGCCGGTGCTGAACCGCCGCGCGTTCGAGTACGCGCTGAAGATCGCCCTCGCCCTCGAATGCCAGGTGGATGCGCGGACGAGCTTCGACCGGAAGAACTACTATTATCCCGACCTGCCGAAGAACTACCAGATCTCGCAGAGCTACCACAATCTCGGCCGCGACGGGCATCTGGACATCATCGTGGGCGGCGCCGTGAAGCGGGTCGGCATCTGGAACGTCCACCTCGAGGAGGACGCCGGCAAGCTCGTCCACCCGGAGGGCGCGGGCGCGAACTGGACGCTCGTGGACCTGAACCGCGCCGGCATGCCGCTGCTGGAGATGGTCTCCGCGCCCGACATGCGCTCGTCGGCCGAGGTGGACGCGTTCATGCGCGCGCTGCGCAACGTGCTGCTCTACACCGCGGTCGCCGATTGCAAGATGCAGGAGGGCAAGCTGCGCTTCGAGCCGAGCATTTCGATCCGGCCCGCCGGGCAGAAGGAACTCGGGGCGCGCGTGGAGATCAAGAACGTCGGCTCGATCGGCGCGGTCGTGAAGGCCGTGGACTTCGAGATCGCGCGGCAGACGCGCGCGCTGGAAACCGGCGAGAAACTCAGCCCGGAGACGCGGCTGTGGGACGAGAGTCTCCAGCGGACCGTTGCCATGCGGCGCAAGGAGACCTCGGCCGACTACCGCTACTTCCCCGAGCCGGACCTCGTCCAGATCGAGATTGACGAGGGCTGGAAGGCGGAAGTCCGGCGCTCGGTCCCGGAACTGCCGGTGCGGCGGCGGCTGCGGTTTCAGGAAAAGTTCGGCCTCGGCGATTATGACGCGGCGGTGCTCACGGAGGATCGCGAGATCGCCGACTACTTCGAGAAATGCGTCGGCGCCGGCGCGGCTTCGGCGAAGGCGCTGGCGAATTGGGTCATCAACGACGTGCAGCGCGTGATGAACGAGCGAGGCGTGACGTTGGCGGAATTGGCGCTGGACTGCGGCTATCTCGCCGAGTTGGTCGCCCTGGTTGAGAAGGGCACTTTGAACCTGGGCACCGCCAAGGAAGTTTTCGCCGAGGTGATTGCCACCAGGGTCGCTCCAGCGGAGATCGTCAAGGCCAAGGGGCTTGCGCAGCTCAACGATAATGACTACCTCGAGAACATCGTGCGCAATGCCCTGGCCGCCAACGCAAAGAGCGTGGCCGATTACAAGGCCGGGAAGAAGGCCGCCTTCAATGCGCTGTTCGGCGCGGTCATGCGCGAGACGAAGGGCAAGGCCAATCCGCAGGTGGTGCGGCAGATTCTTGAAAAGCATTTGGCGCGGTAAAGAAAGTCAGGACCGCGAAAGCGCGAAAACGCGAAAGAGGAAACTGACGGACGTTCCGTACGCGGTATTTCGTGCTTTCGCGTTTTCGCGGTCCAAGGTGCTGTTATGAAGCTCGCCTGCGACCTCTGCGGCAAGACGTTGATGGCGGACGAGGACGTGCGCTACGTGGTGCGCATCGAGGTCTTCGCCGCGGCCGATCCGATGGAGCTGACCGAGGAGGACCTGAAGAAGGACTTGCGCAAGGCGCTCCGGGAGCTTATCGTACGCATGGAGCGCATGGATCCGGAGAAGGCGCAGGACAGCGTCTACCGTAGCTTCCACTTCGAGATCTGCCCGGCGTGCCAGAAGGAATACCTCAAGGACCCGCTGAGGCGAGGGAATAACGCATAGCGTGAAGTATACATTACCAAGACACCAAGGCACCAAGAGCGGCAACTCATATTGCAACCACGGAACACACGGAAGACACTGAAACCGTATTAGGAAAGTCATTCGGTGTGCTCCGTGTATTCCGTGGTGGAAGGTGTTGTCTCTTTGTGTCTTGGCGCCTCGGTGGTGAATAATTCGGCATAGGAGAGTGAATCGAACATGGGAATGACGATCACCGAAAAGATCATCGCGGCGCACAGCGGCAAGTCCCGCGTGCAGCCCGGCGAGTTCGTCTACGCGGACGTGGACATCGCCCTGGGCAATGACATCACCGCGCCTATGGCGATCCACGAGTTCGAGGCCGCCGGCCTGGGAAAAGTTTTCGACCCCGGCCGCATCGTGCTCATCCCCGACCATTTCACGCCGAACAAGGACATCAAGTCCGCCGAGCAGTCGAAGCTCATCCGCCGCTTCGCGCGCGAGCAGGAGATCACCCACTATTACGAGGTCGGGCGCTGCGGCATCGAGCACGCGTTCCTGCCGGAGCAGGGGATCGTGGTGCCCGGCGACCTGGTGATCGGCGCGGATTCGCACACCTGCACCTACGGCGCGATCGGCGCGTTCGCCACCGGAGTCGGCAGCACCGACCTGGCCGCGTGCATGGCCACCGGCAAAGTCTGGCTTCGCGTGCCGCCCAGCCTGCGGTTCGTCTTCAAGGGCACGCTGCCGCAGTGGCTCGGCGGCAAGGATCTGGTGCTCTTCACCATCGGGAAAATCGGCGTGGACGGCGCGCGCTACAAGGCGATGGAGGTCTGCGGCCCGGTGATCGCGGGACTGAACATGGATGAGCGGCTCGCGCTCTGCAACATGGCCATCGAGGCCGGCGCCAAGAACGGCATCATCGCCGCGGACAACGTGACCGCGGAATACGAGGAGAACCGCGCGCAGCGCCCGCCGAAATCCGTCGCCTCGGACCCCGATGCGAAGTATGAGGCGGTCCATGAGTGGGACATCTCCAAGCTCTCGCCGCAGGTGGCGCTGCCGCACTTGCCGGAGAACACGCGGCCGGTCGAGGAGTGCGGCGATATCCAGCTCGACCAGGTGGTCATCGGCTCGTGCACGAACGGCCGGATGACCGACCTGCGCACCGCCGCCGCGATCCTCAAGGGACGCAAGATCGCGCCGGGTCTCCGCGTCATCGTGATCCCGGCCACGCAGGAAATCTATCTCCAGGCGATGGAGGAAGGGCTGCTGAAGATTTTCGTCGAGGCGGAAGCGGTCGTCTCGACGCCGACCTGCGGCCCGTGCCTCGGCGGCCACATGGGCATCCTCGCCGCGGGCGAGCGCGCCCTGGCGACGACGAACCGCAACTTCGTCGGGCGCATGGGAAGTCCCAAGAGCGAGGTTTATCTCTGCGGTCCGGCCGTGGCGGCTGCCAGCGCGCTCACCGGACGCATTACCCATCCGGACGAGGTGATGAAATGAGAGGAAAATGCTGGAAGTTCGGCGACCACGTGGACACGGACCAGATTATCCCGGCGCGCTATCTCAACGTGAGCGACGCGGCTGAGCTCGCCAAACATTGCATGGAGGACGCCGACGCGGACTTCTCGAAGAAGGTCCGCCGCGGCGACCTGATCGTGGCCGGCGAGAATTTCGGCTGCGGCTCGTCGCGCGAGCATGCCCCGCTGTGCATCAAGGAGTCCGGCGTCGCGTGCGTGATCGCGAAGTCCTTCGCGCGCATCTTCTTCCGTAACGCCATCAACATCGGCCTGCCGATCCTCGAATGCCCGGATGCCGTCGAGGCGATCTCTGAGGGCGATCAGATCGAGGTGAACCTCGCCGCCGGGACGGTCCGGCATCTGGGCACCGGCAAGACGTACTCCACCGCGCCGTTCCCGCGCGAGTTGCAGGAGATCATCGCCGCCGGCGGCCTGATGAACTACGCCCGGAAGACGGCGCGGAAATAAGTATGCGGACGGTCGCCGCAGGTTCACCACGACGAGACGACGGGCACAACGAATGTCAAAACAGCGAACTCTTGTAACAGTAGTTCCGTCGTGATCGTCGCGCCGTCGTGGTGGAAGAGTGCGTTCCGTTGCTTTCGCGAACGTCAATGACAAACCCAGGAGGCCCGATGGCCCACAAGCGCAAGACGATCCTCTCCTTCTACTGCGATGACACTGGTCCCTATCGCGTCGGGGCGAAGCCGTTCCAGACGTTCCTCGACTACTGCGCCGAGCAGAAGATCGCCGGCGAGTCGAGCGCCATCCTCGGCGGCGGCGGCCATTCCATGACCCGCGACCCGGGCCGCGAGGAGAAGGCGTTCCTCAAGCAGGTCGCGCGGGCCTGGGACTGCGGCATCGGCACGCACATGGAGGTGATGACGCACGGCGCGCTCTTCGACTTCAAGGCCAACCGTCCGCGCGAGGGCGCGGTCCACGAAGGCCTGTGGCTGCACGAGCCGGCGGTCGCCCAGGCCGCGTACGAGCGCTACTTCCGCAGCATCATCGCCGAAGGCGAGCGCGCGGGCATCCGGTTCACCGGCTTCACGTGGCCCGGCTGCGGCTGCGATCCCTGCACGCGCCGGTACGCCGCGCTGCGGGCCAGGGGCTACACGACGCCCAATCCCGCCTTCTGGAAAGCCCTGCTCGCGCTGGCCAAGAAAGGGAAATTCCGCGGGCCGACGGTGCCGTGCTTCTTCGGCTCCGACGAGAAGAAGGGCGCCATCCATCGGAAGGCGTCTGGCGGGGGCTGCGGCGTCTACGACCTCATGCCCAACGCGAAGGACAAATTCGGCATCTGGGAAAACAATCCCGCGCATGTGGACCCGGACTACTACATCACCGCCGACGGCAAATCGGGCATCCTCGTGCGTCACGTCAAGGCCGGCGCGCCGTACGCCATCTGGTATGCCCACTGGCAGGGCCTGAACCCCGCCAAAGGCGTCGGCTGGAAGGCGTTCACGACCGTGGTGAAAAGGATCGGCAAGCACCTGTCCGGCCGAGTCGTCTGGATGCGCCCGAGCGACATCACGGACCGCTATCACAAGGCCGGCGGCTGGGGGTTCGTGGACGAACTGTGAGGGCAGGAGGTCCGGTTGAAGACGAGGCCCGTCCCCATTTTGCCTGAATTCGCTTGCAGGATCGCTATGGGGAGATACGATGCTGAAAACGGCTGACGGCGGTCGTCGGCAGGAAGTCATATGGGAAATGTCGGAGGAGAGCTTCTAATGAAGAGCAGATTTGCAGCGGCAATTGCATCGGCGGCAGTCATCGGCGTCCTCGGCTCAGGTGCTTTGCTGGCCCAAGCCAGTCCGGCCGAGCCCGATCCGGCGGCGTTCCTGGCGGACGTGATGAGGAACCCGAACCTGGCAAACAAAGGCACAGGCGAGTTGTACTGCTGGCATGCCTCCGCCGAGACGGAAACGTTCCTCAATGCCTACCTGACCTACCAGGACACCAGGTGGCTCGACGCCGCCATCAAGGATTATGACGCTTTCATCGCGAAGCTGCACAAGGATCCCGACGGCTACGAGGGCTGGATCGGCGATAACGGCGATGAACTGCTCGTCGCGAAGGGCCTTTCCACCGACGAGGTCGTGGGCGATGCGCTCCTCTGCGCACCGCTGGCCCGCTTCGCCGAGATCGTGATGCACGATCCCAAGCTCAAGGAAGCCTACGGCAAGAAGGCCCGGCAGTACCTCGATCTGGCTACGAGAATCTGCTGGGAGAAGTACAACAAGCGCGGCTGTTACTACGAGGACTCTGCCGGCTGGGGCAGCTACCACACCTACCCCAAAGTCGTGGACCTGAAGGCCAACAAGTGGATCGCCGCCCCCAACCGGCTCATCAGCGACAACCTCAACAAGCATTACCGCATGTCTCTGGTGATGCTGCGGCTATGGCGAGCCACGGGCAACGAAGAATATCGCCAGCGGGTCCTGAAGGTGTTCGGCCGGGCGAAGACGATGTGGCGGTATTTCCTCGAGGAAGACCGCATCACTTGGAACTTCTGGATGCCGCACGGCCCGTACGATATGGACGGACGCTCGCCCCGAAGCTGGGTGGCCGTCCATCCTGCCAACGCGGGCTACCAAGCCGGCGAGGTGGAGATGTTCGTGGAAGTCTATGACTCCGGCCTGGTCTTCGAGCAGTCCGACATGGAGAAACTAATCCACGCCAACCATTGGATGGCCGAAGGACCGGGCGGCTGGCGGAGCTCAGACGGCTCGACCAAGAGCGGCACGCTTTGGGACGCCCTGGCCCGATTCGACGACAAGATTCGCCAGAAACTGGAGGCCGAACTGGCCCGCAACGCCTCGGACGCAGGCTCGCAGATCGCCCAGGCCTATCTCAAATACGAGATGGCCAAGGCGCCCGGCTGGACGCGCCTCTATGTGAGCGATCCGGCGAAAGTGCAGGTGGTGAAGGTTCCGCTTCAGCCCGGCCGGGCCATTTCCGCCTCGGTGATCGTGCTCGACGCGGTGGAACTGGCCAATAAAGGCCGGGTGCAATTCGTCACGCAGGCCCGCGAGAAAGGCAAGCTCAAGATCGAGCTTCTCGACGCGGCGGGGAAGGACGTTCTAGGCACCCTGGCCGAGATCGAGGAGACCCAGGACGGGCAGCAGGACGCGCCGTACTGGGACGGCACAAACCCCAAGACGGGCAAGAAGGAGTTAGGCGAATACCTGGTTCGCTGGACGCTGAACGGTCAGAGCCGCACCGCGCCGGTCTGGGTGAAACAGGGCGTTGCCCGCAAGACCGAAGGTCCCAAGGCGCTTCTGCCCGGCGAGACGATCAAGGCCGATTTCGAGGGGAATCTCGATCCACGATGGAAGCTTGACGCGGCCGCCACGAGCACGGAGCGGGCGCATTCCGGCAAGGCGTCACTGAAGGTGGAAGGCTCGGCCCAGCTTGTTTTTGGATCGAGCGAGGACCTGCCCGTGAAGGTCCGGATGTGGGTCTTTGACAGCGGCGCGAAGTTCGGCACGTCGGGCAAGAACGGCCCGGCGTGGGGCGTGGGGACGGCCGACGGCGACAAGCTGTGCCTGTGGCAGGTCTGGCGGCCCTACTTGGCCGGCGATGAGGAATACGGCTGGGTCAACACGGGCGAGAACGCCTGGTACTCACCGCACCCTGGCGCGGGGGCCCGCAAGAGCGGCTGGGTCGAATGCGTATTCGATTTCAGCGACAAGAAGAACATCAAAGTGACCGTCGGCGGCCAGCCGGCGAAGTTGTACGCCAACCTCACGCCATCCGGCGCGGCAAGCGTTTACCTTCGCGGCGGCGACGGCCTGCCTCTGTACGTGGACGACATCACCGTGGAGTACGCGAAGTAGTTTCGCGGGATGTTTCATTTTGTGCCTGGCGATAAAGAAGCCCACCGGAAAGCCTCCGGTGGGCTTCTTGCGAGATCGTTCCCAGACGTCGCGAAGGCGGGTGCCGCTGGTTCTTGAGCCTTGAGCGCTCGGGGCGCAGATGAAAACCATGTTCATAGGCCTGATCGGCTCTCTGAGCGGCTTGACTCCTCGGGCTTCCGCCCACTTGCCGCCTCGGCGGCTAAGCGTGCGCCTTCTGACCGTGTGCCTCCAGTCCCTGGGAGGCTATTGCAGGCGCAGTGCTGGGAATCATAGTGGCAAGTGCCATTACAAGACAGCGGTCACTTAAGGCTGCATTAGCGTGGAAGCATGGCTTATAATCACTATTGTGTTAAGCACCGTCGGGGCGGCGTATTTCGTCTACGGGTGGAGGCAAAAGGAGGGGATCTTCCTGGCGGCAGGTGTAGCCCTCTCCGTCTTTCCCTTTGTGATCTCCAATCCCTATGCCTTGAGCGGCATTGGGGTTGCCCTGTTGGTTGCGCCCTTCGTCATCCGGCTCTGGGCGTACAGGTAATCGTTCTGCCGGGGGAAAATAGGGATAGGCCGTTTTCCCCAAGACGATCCGCAAGCATTTGTCCGACCGAGCAGTCTGGTCGCGCCCAAGCGACATCACCGACCGCTACTACAAAGCCGGCGGATGGGGGTTCGTGGACGAACTGTGAGGCGGGGTTATTCTGCGAACGTGATCCTCGTGGTAGTTGTGTATGGTGTCACCAGAATTCCTGGGACACCATTATGTCCCAGGAATGCTCTTCAACTCAGTTCTCCCGTCGCCGTATAAGTAATAGTACTCGTGCTTCCCTAAAGGCGTGTCATACGGGCGCACAATCAATAGAACTTGGGCGCGTTTGCCAAAGCTTGATGGCTCGTAAAGCATTACCCAGCCAATCTTCGAGAACTTCGTTTCGACGTCAGATCTTGAACTACTCTCACCGAGTTCATGCGTTACCACCTGCGCTTGTTCCCGGAACTCGGCATATTGCTCGGCACGTCTTGCGATAGCACGACTAATAGTCTGTTCGTGCACCAGCCAGATAAACCAAATGCCAACACAACCCGCGGCTAGCACCGCGAGGATTCGTGGGGCCATTTCTCTCAAGTGCATTAGTTTCCAATCAAGGCAGGACGGTATGCATCCGCCGGCATTCCTGGGACGCCATACATAACTAATGCTGCCGATGGTGCGAATCGTTATGTATGGCATCCCCGGAACTGGCACATTGAAAGTTGGCGGTCTTTTTCAATAGCCCCGCTATCTCCGTTTATTACTTATGGTGCCTTAGATTAGCGAAGAAGGGCGCCTTGGGAAATGGGGGACTTATGGGCTCGAGGGCGACAGCCCATTCCTTATGCTCCCAATCCAGAAACGCTAATTCATCGAGTTTCTGGTTGTCTTTGTGGTTCCGTCTTTCCTGCTCAAACGAACATTGGAGACCCGATGCAGTTTCCTCGCAACGAACCTTCACCCTCCAGTCAGTCTTGTCAGGCGCCTTGAATCCCAGATATTCGGTCGGCTCGTAAATCTTGCCATTCTCGTCTTTCACAATCCATCTCGGGCCGGCACGCTTGTCCGCCTCTGTCAGCCATGCCACATACCTGAGGTCGTCCCATCCGATGATATGGATGGATTTCGATCGCCCTTCCTGCATGTCCTGCGCCGAGACCGCACCGCCCTGAAGCACGCCGAACATCGTGACGCAGGTCGCGAGCACACTGAACGCCACAGCCGATACGCTGGTCCGATCCGTCATTCTGCGGCTCATGTGGTTCCCCCCTTGATAAGAGATTTTTCAAAAGACTGCGGAGTGTTGGCATCGTGAATTCTGGTTTCGAATCTTGCCTCCTTTTCTAGCCCGGTTCGCCCCGGTTCACTGCGCCCCTTGTGTTCCGAACGGAAGCAGCACCTTGTGCCGCATCTGCTCGAAGCTAGCACGGGTGCGTGGATGTGTCAAGGAGTTAATGCTACCGATTGACGTGCTGCATCATCGCCTCCGGGTAGCGCGGGCCGCTGGCAGCGCCTTTGGGCATCACTTCGGCGAGCGCTTCGAGATCGGAGCGCGTGAGTTGAACCCGCAGCGCGGCGGCGTTCTCCGAGAGGTGCGCCCGGTGCGTGGTGCCCGGGATCGGGACGATGAATCGCTCCTGCGCCAGGACCCACGCCAGCGCCAGTTGCCCCGCCGTGATTCCCTTGCCCTTCGCGATCTCCTGGACCCGCTTGACGAGCCGGAGATTCTTCTGGAAGTTGTCGCCTTGGAAACGCGGAGAATTCCGGCGGTAGTCGTCGGGCGCCAGGTCGTCGAACTTCTGAAATCTCCCGGTCAGGAAGCCGCGCCCGAGCGGGCTGTACGCGACGAAGCCGATGCCCAGTTTCTTCACGAGCGGCAGGATCATGTCCTCCGGGTCGCGGCTCCAGAGGGAATACTCCGTCTGGAGGGCGCTGATCTGGTGCGTGCGATGGGCGCGCTTGATTGTTTCCGGAGCGGCCTCGGACAGCCCGAGGTAGCGCACCTTGCCATCGCTGACCAGGTCGGCCATCGCGCCGACGGTGTCCTGGATCGGCACGGTCGGATCAACGCGGTGCTGGTAATAGAGGTCAATGTGGTCCACGCGCAGCCGCTTGAGCGAGGCGTCGCAGCACTGCTTGACGTACTCCGGCCGCCCGTTGATGCCGCGCGCGTTCGGGTCGGAGGGATTGCGGACGACGCCGAATTTCGTCGCCAGCACGACGCGGTTCCGGTTGCCACGGATCGCCTTGCCGACCAGTTCCTCATTGGTGAAGGGGCCGTAAATATCGGACGTGTCAATCAGGGTGATCCCCAGGTCGAGCGCCTGGTGAATCGTGGAGATGCACTCCTCCTCGTCCGCCTTCCCGTAGAACTCCGACATTCCCATGCAGCCGAGCCCCAGCGCTGAAACGACCAACCCCTGTGTCCCCAATGCGCGTTGCTCCATCGTTCGCCCTCCTTTATGCCCTGGTTTCCGCGCGCGCGCCTACGGACTGATCCTCCCGGAGCAGGCTGGTGAGCGCGCCGAGAAAAACGAAGACGGCCCCGACGGCATAGCCGACGCTGGCGTCGTGGAAGATCTGCAGTTTCTCCATGTGCACGGCGGCTGCGACGCCGCTCGGGATCTCGATGCCGGCGACGGCCGAACTGACGGCGATGCCGAACGCCATGCCCAGGTTTCTCATGGTGGACAGGACGCCTCCGCCGATGCCCAGGTGCGTGCGCGGCACGCTGCCCATGATCGCGCTGTTGTTCGGCGACTGGAACAGCCCGGTGCCGATCCCGACGAGCAGCATCATGCACAGGATGACCGGCAGCGCGCGCTCCTGCGCGATGCTTCCCGCGTGGACCCCGTGCAGGAGAACGGCCATGCCCGCCAGCCCGACCGCCACAACGGTCTCGCCGGCCGCGGCCAGGCCGCGCGTGCCGATGCGGTCGGAGAGCGACCCGCTGATCGGCGCCAGGAGCATCACTCCCGCCGGAACCGCCGCGATGATCCAGCCGGCCTTCGCCGTATTATAGCCGAATCCGTTCTCCAGCAACACGGGCGTCAGGAAAACCGCGCAGGATTGCCCGAGGAAGTTCATCATCGAGGCCAGGTTCGCCCCGGCGAAGACGCGGTTGCGGAAAAGGGAAAGGTCCAGCATCGGCGCCGGGTGGCGGCGCTCCTGCCGGATGAAGACGATCGCGCTCGCCAGCGACAGCGCCAGCAGAGCCAGGACAGCGGGCGAGACCCAGCCCCACGAACTGCCGTTGGTGATCGCCAGCAGCAGGGCGGTCAGCATGGCCACCGCGAGCAACCCGCCCGGCCAGTCCACCCGCGCCGGCCGCCCGAGGCGCAGCGGCGGCAGCATCCGCCAGCACCACAGGCTGCCGAAGAGACCGATCGGCAGGTTGATGAAAAACACCCAGCGCCAGCTTCCCTGAAGGTGCGCGAGGAACCCGCCGAAGGTCGGCCCGATGACCAGCCCGATGGCCACGCACATCCCCACGACGCCCAGCGCCCGGCCGCGCTCCTCGGCGGGAAAGATCGCCGTGACGATGCCGGAACTCAGCGCCATCATCATGCACGCCCCGACCGCCTGCAGCACCCGCGCGCCGATCAGCCAGCCGAGAGTCGGCGCCAGCCCGCAGAGTGCCGAGGAGACCGTGAACAGCGCCGCCCCGACAAGATAGATGCGCCGGAAACCCCACAAGTCGCCCAGCCGTCCCATCGGCAGAATAAGTCCGCCGATGACGATCAGGTATGCCAACTGCACCCAGGCCACCTTGGCCAGATGCGCGACGTGGAAATCCTGCTGGATGACCGGGATGATGATGTTGACGGCGCTGCCGTCCACCGGCGCCATAACCAGGACCGCCATCACCGACGCCAGGATCCACCAGCGGTTCGGATACTGTCCGGATGTCAAGCGAGGTTCCCTTCCCTCTTGAGGCGGCATTCGGGATTTGCGGCACGTTCCGTCGGTCATTGTGCCTTCCCCCGGGAGATAAGGCAAATGCCGATCGGCACATGGCCATCGGCCATTTTGCGCATGCTCTTGACAGCCCGCGCCGGATACGGTAAAAACAGGAGACCATCTGAAAACCGCGCCCCCTTCGTCCAGCGGCCCAGGATGCTAGATTCTCAGTCTAGAGACAAGGGTTCGAGTCCCTTAGGGGGTGCCAATCATAGGTCAAGGCTCCTGAGCAGGTTATGCCCAGGAGCCTTGATTGTTATCAGGCCGCACAGAAAGTCCGCGGCGCCATGGCGGCACCATAGAATCACTTCTTCTCGTCGTCGGCGCCCGTCGGGCTTGCGACTTCGGTGTTTTGAGCGGGAAGAACTGCCATCTGAACCATTCGTTGCCATATTCGTTGATGCTGAACTCGCCGCTGTTCTGGTCAGCCTCAACAGGTTGATCGCCCGCGCCCGCTATCTCGGTGCAAGCGTCACTTCCTGGATCCAGGGGGCTTGGTCGTAGTCGGAGGTGTAGAAGACGACGAGAATGCGGCCCTCGTCAAGTTCCAGCGCGTCGCCCATGCCGTAGGAGCCTGCTTGGATGGCCTCGTTGTCGTCAAGTGACATCTCGGGCGTCCAGGTGCGCCCGCCGTCAGCGGTGAGGCGGCAGCAGTACAGTCGGCCTTTGCGCGGCCAGGTGGGCACGCGCTGCTCAGGGGGCGGGCCGCCGTGGTGGATGCCACGATACGTCACCAGCAACTCGCCGCCACGGAGGATGATGCCCGCGCCGGCCATCCCCTCGAACGAAGGCGCTGGCGGTTCCCACGTGCGTCCGTTGTCGGCCGAGCGCGACGAATAGAACGTGCCGTTCGTGCGGATGAGGACGAAGAGTTCGCTGCCGCCCAGATGGAAGATCAGCGGCTCGTTCAGCGGCAGCTTGCCGAGACAGCCGAACGTGCCGATCCACGCCCGTACCCGCCATGAACGGCCGCGGTCGGACGATTCCATGCAGGCGGCGCTGGCGCCCTCACCCTCGGCCCGCCGGCCGTACCCGCCCAGCAGCCATACGCCGCTGGGCAGTTCGATGATTTTGCCGTAGGGCACCCACCACTGGTGGAACCCGGCCGCGCTGACGGGAGTGCGCGGCGAGAACGTCTCGCCGCAGTCGGCGCTGAAGGCGACGTACACACCGGCCGTCCGGCTATTGACGTCGTCCCACTGCCGCGAGAAGAGGACGATCGTGCCGTCAGTCATCCGCGTGAGGTCGCCGCAGCCCATCTCCTCGACGGCGCCCTCGTGGGTATAGAGCGTCCGCGGAGCCGACCATCGGCCGTTCTCACGGCGGATAAGGCACAGGTCGCCATCGGCGCCGTGCGAGTACGTGCCCGGGCGCGATTTGCCGTCGCGGTAGGCCATGAGGATGCGCCCCGGCCCCGCCGGCGCCAGCCCCGGGAAACTCAGGTACCGATCCAGCCGCTTGGCGATGACGTCCCGCCGGTCGGTAATCTCGAAGTTTCTCATATCCCAATCTCCCGCGAAACGCCGGCCTGCGAACCTGTCGTGGCCGCTGCTCGTCCGTCATCAGCCCTGGCCGAGGGGCTCAGATCACCGCAGGCCCTTCGGGCTGTCAGCATCCGCGGCGGCAGATCGTGAGGCTTTTTCGATCTCGAGCGGCACCCACCATTCAGCCCGGTCTCTGGGCCTGTCTCTTCGCTTCCAGCCGTCCGTGGGCGGCATTCCTTCCATGGTCCGGTACTTGTCCCAGTAGGGTTTCACCCAGGCGCCGCACCAGTGAACGTTCCCCTGGATGGAGATGTCGCCCTTCACGTCATCCAGCAGGGCGGAGGCCTGCGGAAAACACCTCACAATCTCCTTGCGGTGTTCGAGGGTGTCTGGCTCATACATCCACCGGTCCACGTAGTCGAAGAAGGGATCGTGGTCCCACTGCTTCTCCAGCTTCAGGATCCGCAGGACGAGCGCCTCGCTGACCCAGGCGTTGCTGGTGCAATTGCGGCGATAGTTCTCGCCGACGGGCAGCCCGAAGTACTTGGCGTCCTGTTCGTTCACGGTCCACTGGGAAGGAGGAAGGTGCTCGTACGGCCCGTATCCGCCCTCGGCGCCCTTGTTGCTGTAGGGCTTGCCGGTCGCTGAGGAGATCCCATAGTGACCCGCGAACACCACGGTCGCTCCGGTCCAGCAGGCTCCGTAGCGCGTCTGGTTGTCTTCGCTGAACTCCGTCGCGGGAAACTTCCGGCTGGGCGACATCATGTCCTCGTCGTCCAGCATGAACCCGGCAAAGACAATAAGAAACTTGCGTGCGTGGCCGTGCCCGCCGAATCCCATCCAGCCGGGATGCCCGGACTTCACCGCGCCCCAGTAATCAATCCCGATCTGGGTCATGTTGATGAGGAGCGGCTCCTTGTGGTCGGCCGGGAAATCCAGGCACAATTTCAATCCGGCGCCTCCCGCGTAACCGGCGAGGTTCGCGCCATACCAGTGCATGTTCAGCCAGGGTGCGTCGAACCCGAAGAAGCCGGTGTTGACCCACGGCTTCTGGAAGTACACTGCGTCCTCCAGAGGATCGCGCGTGTCCTTCCGGTCGCCGAGAAGGGGCAGCCTCGGCAGCGCATCCCTGCGGAGATCCCGCGAGTAGTAGATCTTCGCGCTCCGGTCGCAGTAAGCCGGACGGAAGGCGTCGGGCGGGAGCGGCTTCTCCACGCAAGTCAGAATCGCCGCCACCTTCAGGGGGAAGTCGAACCCTCCTTCGCCCCGGCGAGACTTGTCGTGTGGGCCGTAGAACGGAGAGGGCACGTCTTCGCCGTGCTTGAGGCTGATGGTGGACACCAGCGAGTCCCCAGGCTTCATCCGGATCGGCGGCAGCGAAAGCCGGTTGCGCCGGAAGTAGTTCATGATGCCGCTGTCGTACGCCACCTCCTTGATCGCCGGCGGGTTCAGCATGGAGCCGTTGCGGACGAAGTCCTCCTTCTTGACACCCTGCTCTTGCGTCTTGTCCTTCTCGCTCTCGGGCACCTCGTCGCCGACCAGCGTCTTGGGGTCCAGTTGGGTGATGGTGATCGGACCTACGATGTAATAGTCGCCGTTGACGAACCGGCCGACATGGGCCGGTTTCTCAAATGTCCATGTTATGCCGTAGTGCGAGACGCTGCTCTTTAATGGAAGCTCATCGAGTTTGGGCGCCGCGGGCGCGTTGTCCCTGGTATAAATCACAACCGGTTTCTCCTGGCTCCAACATGGAGTCGCCAGGCAGCAGACTGCCGCTGCGGAGAGACCAAGCGCCAAGATCGTTCTCAGCATAACGCGACTCCTTCTCGTTCTGCGGCCCAAGCTGGCCGGCTCCTCCGGTTGGGATCGGTTCCCACGCCCGGTATTGTAATGCAGGGACGCATGCCTGGCCAGATGTCTTTCCTGGAGATTCAGTAGAAGGCTCCAGAAGGGGAGGCCCGTTCGGAACATGCACTGAGTTTGGCCGTGGCAAGGCGAGTCCGGGATTTGCCAGATGGCCGCCGCCCACATAGCGGCTAGCCATCAAATCTCCGATTCCTGATCATCCCGAAGGTCGAAGGCGGCCGCTAGTAAAAAACAACCGGGAAGGCTGATGGCTATTTACCGTCAGCCCTCCCGACTACGTTGCACAACGTCAGAGGCCAAAGCCGCCCCTGGTCCGCGTTCGTTCTAACCGCTCGCCTACTTCCAGGTCTCTTCCGCCGGCGGAGTCTTTTCCCCATTCGGCCCGGGCGGAAGATTGTCGCGGTATTTCTTCCACATCTCGTTGACGAACGGATACCACGTCGCTCGTTGCAGCTGCCAATCTGCGGAGAAGTCCCATCCCGTCTGATCTTTGATCTGCTTGACGAATGCCGTGTCGTCCTCCGTCATCCAGCGATCCTCATAGGCAAAGAACGCGTCATGGTCCCAGTCTTTCTCAGCGTGCATAATCCTGGCCGCAAGAGCCTCGGCCACCCAGGCATTGCCGTTCAAACGACGGTAACTCTCGTTCATCTGGCTCGCCCACTCTTTCGGCGGGAGATGCTCGTACTGGCCCCAGCCCGGATCGGTCTTATTGATATCCTCGCCGTTCCGGTCAACGCCCTGATGCCCGGCGTAGACCACCTTCGCTCCGGTCCAGGAGCGCTTGAACAGAGTCTGCATGTCCTCCCCGAACTGCACGTTGGGATAGGTCTTAGTGGGCGAGGCCATTTCGTCATCGCCCAGCATCATCCCGGCGAACACGATCGGCCATTTCCGGCCCGATCCATGCCCGCCATGCGCCTGCCAGCCGTGGAAGCCGGCTCTCACGATGCCCCAAAGGTCAATCCCGTTCTGCACAAGACCGATCAGGAGCCTCTCCTTTTTCTCCGGCGGCAAATCCGTCATCAATGCCAGGCTGGCGACTCCGGGCGCTTCGGCCATTTCCCGTCCGTACTGCGGTTGATATTCCACGGGCGCGTCGAAGGAAAAGAATACCAGGTTGAACCAGACGCGGTTGTAGTGATCCGCCAGTTCGTCTGCCGAAATCGAGACGCCTAAGTCCAGGTCGAACGTATCTCGGCCATAAGGCAGATTCGGCAGGAGATTCCGCTTGAGGTTCCTGGCCAGGTAGGTCTTCTGCGACCGATCGCAGTACGAGGGACGGAAGGCATCCGCGGGCTGGGCGGCAGCCACACAGGTGAGCACACAGGCGCTTTTCACGGGGCACGGCGTAATGACGCTCTTTCGAAGCCAGCGATGAAAGGCCTTGTTGTATTCCTCGTCGGTGACGCTGATGGTGGACATGAGCGCATCGCCGGGCTTCATCTGGATCGGCAACGGCGTGCACATCTTGGCGTCGTAACGGTGTCCCTCCTCGCGGCTGTCATAGCCGCTGTGATTTTCATCCAGCGGCGGATTCACTTCGCATCCATTCCGGCCGTTCCCGGGCGGAGGCGTGATGGAGACGACTTCGCAATTCCCCACAACATAATAGTCGCCGTTTACGAACTGACCGACTTCGGCCGGTTTACTTAACTTCCAAGTGATCCCGTATTGCGTGATGGTATCGGTTTTCACAGTAGGACCGCTCTCTGCGCATGCAGACAAGAGAACGAGAATAGCCGCCATGCAAACGCTCTTGCACACGTACATTGTTCCCTCCCTTCCATTTTAGCTTTCGATCGCTTCCCTGACCCAAATCTATTTCCAGGTCGTCTCGGCCGGCGGGGTTTTCTCACCATCCGGCCACGGGGGAATGTTGTTGCGGTATTTATGCCACATTTCCATTATGAATGGATCATATGTCTGTCTCTGCCAGCACCAGTCAGGATAGGTAAGTCCCGTCTGCGCCGTGATCGTTTTTAGAAATGCGGTATCATCTTCCGTCATCCAACGATCCACATAACTGAAAAAGGCGTCATGGTCCCAGTATTTTTCCGCATGCATAATCCGCGCCGCCAAGGCTTCGCCCACCCAGGCGAGGCTCGTGCAGGAACGGCGGTATCCTTCGTTCATGCCCGGCTCCTCCGGGTCAATCGGCCAGTCCTTGGGCTGAAGATGTTCGTATTGGCCCCAGCCCGCCTTCTTATTGACGTCATTTCCGTTTTTGTCAACGCCCATGTGCCCTGCATAAACCACCCCGGCGCCCGTCCAGCAGCGTTTGAACAAGGTCTGCATATCTTCCCCGAACTCGCATTTAGGATAGGTCTTGTTCGGCGACGCCATCTCGTCGTCGCCCAGCATGATGCCGGCGAACACGATCGGCCATTTCCGTCCCGTCCCGTGCCCTCCCCAGGCTTCCCAGCCGTGAAAATCGGCTCTCACAATGCCCCACAAATCAATGCCGTTCTGCACAAAACCGATCAGGAGCTTTTCTTTTTTCGCCGGCGGCAAATCGGTCATCAGCGCCAGGCTGGCCACAGCCGCGGCCCTGCCTAACTCTCTTCCGTACTGGGGCTGGTATTCGACCGGAGTGTCCCACGAAAAGAAAACCAGGTCCAGCCAGACGCGGTTGTAGTGCTCTGCAAGCTCTTCGACCGTCGGCGCGCCCTGTTCGATGGCGAAACTATCTTTGCCGTAGGGTAAACTCGGCAGAAGATTCCTTTTTAGATTCCCGGCCAGATATATTTTCTGCGAGCGGTCGCAATAGGACGGACGAAAGGCATCTGCCGGTGCAGCCGAAGCCAGGCAAGTGAGCACGCAAGCGCTCTTCACCGGACAGTCTGATTTGTCGCTCCTGCGAAACCAACTGGGGATTGTCCCGAGTTCCTTATCGGTCACACTGATCGTGGATATCAGCGCATCCCCGGGTTTCATATGAATCGGCAGTTGAGCGCACATCTTGGCGTCATAGCGCTCGCCCCCTTCGCGGCTGTCATATCCGCTGTGATAGTCATTGAGCGGCGGATTCAACTCGCTTCCATTTCGCCCGTTTCCCGGCGGCGGAGTGATCGCCACGACCTCACAATTGCCCACAACATAGTAGTCGCCGGTCACAAACTGTCCAACCTCCGCCGGCTCGCTTAATTTCCATGTGATCCCGTATTGGGTGATCGTATCGGTTTTCTCGGCTTGAACTCTCTGCGGGAATACACAAAAAAGAATGGCTATCACGACCGGGAGAACGTTTTTGGACGGGTACATGTTCGCCTCCAGCTCTTGTGTTTGGTTTGCAGCATGTTAACGCGGACAAACGCTTCCCTGAGATACTTCACGGCTTGCTCACGCTATGCGGTCCAGGACCGATGATCACCCCTTCACAGCGTATACCCCTCTGCGGACACGCCTGAACCGCTTGTCCTTCGAGAGCGTCATGCTGACGATGTTCTGAAAATCTTTGGATTTGCTCTTATAACCTGCCGCCAGAACTGCCTCAGCGGCTTCGGCAATGGTCAGCTTGCCCTTGGCTTTGATGGCTTCCGCCAATGTGCTGCTCAGGCTTCCTTCTCTCGCCGGTTTGACGGCTCTTCGCGCTGCCTTTCTCCTGGCCGCCTTCCTACGACCACGGACTGCCGCCTTCACATCGCCAAGACCTTCCAGCTCGGCAATCTGGCAATTCAGTGCATCCCGTGCAGCGAGGAGCTTCGGCAGTTTTCCTTGCCTACGACCGATTTCCTTCTTGAGGTCGTCTACGGACACCTTCGCCAGCTTCACTTTCGCCATGTGCTGCCCTTTCTGTCAAACGAATTACCTCAGCCCCATGCTGATCTTCCCTCTTGCGCCGCCGTTCGCAGGACTCTACCACGAGGGGCTGACAACCGCAAGGGGGCCCAAAGCTGTAACAGGGCCGCCGGCCGCCTTGCCCATTTCGGCAATTGCGTCCCTCAACGGGAGCCTTGTTTCGGTATCTGGGCTGACCGTCTTCGTCAGTCTATGCGGCAGGGTCCGTCTGCGGAGACGCAGTTCCTGCGGATGCCAAGATTCTCCATCCAGCCGCGCACTTCAAGTGTCTTCCACGGCCCGGAGCCCTTCCCGCCGCCGGAATCGTTATCCCAAAGCCAGCGGGGCGTGGGCCAGAGGCAGTAATCCGGTTTGACGGCGCGATAGAAGAATTCATCGCAGCCTGACTGGCCATGGTGCGCCATCTGTACGTAATCGGCATGGAGGCGTTCTCTAAAGGGGCCGGCGAGCAGCTTCTCGCCTCCCTCGACTCCGAGGTCGCCTGTGAACAGGACCGACTTCCTCGCGTCAGAGACGCGGATGACCAGGCTGGAGTTGTTGATTGCGTTCCGCGTGACCTCCGGGTTGTTGACACCCAAGACCTCGATTCGCACGCCGTCAATCTCCAGCACCTGTCCGACCTGAAGCGGCTCGCAGGAACGGCCGGAACGCTCCAGGGCCGCGCGAAAGGAACGCGTGTCTTCAAGGCGTTCCGGTTCATATTTTGCGATCCATACATCTTCGGGGAGAACGCCATAGATTCCGTCTATCTGCACGGCTGCGGGATCGTCGAGAATCGCGCTCAGGGCATCCACGTGGTCCGAATGTGGGTGCGTTATGAACCAGGCGTGGATACGATTCCCGAGCGCCGCGAGAGATTCTCTGAGGTTGGGGGCATCTCCACGCGTTCCTCCGTCTATGACAATGACCTCGTCGTGGCTGGTCTTTAGAACATAGCACATCATCTGAGTGCGAGTCTGGGCCGGCAATTGCCATAACGTAAAATGCGTCTCTGCCGGCGGCTTACGGCCATCCGATAGCGTCTGGCAGCTTTGGAGGACGACAAATGGCAGCCCAAGGAGTGCCAGCGGGTGACTGGAACACATTTGGCTCGACCTTCTTCTCAACCGGGATTTGCGATGTGGCCGCTCTCCACAGGACGGTCAGGCGTCACCTCCTCAGAGGTACACCCCTCTGCCGACCCGCTTGAATCGTTTGTCTTTCGAGAGCGTCATGCTGACAATCTTCCGCAAATTCTTGGATTTGCTCTTGTAACCAGCCGCCAGAACTGCGTCAATGGCTTCGGCAATGGTCAACTTCCCTCTGGTTTGGATGGCTTCCACCAACACGCTGCTCAGGCTGCCCTTTCTCGCCGGCTTCACGGCTCTTCGTGCTCCCTTCGGCCTGCCCGGCTTCCTGCGAGCAACGGCCACCGGCTTCACAGTGCCTAGAGCCTCCAACTCGGCAATTTGGCAATTGAGCGCGTCCCGCGCAGCGATGAGCTTCGGAAGTGCTCTCTGACGCCGAACGATCTCCCTCTTCAGCTCCTCGACCGACACCTTCGCGAGCTTTGCTCTCGGCATAGGAGCGACCTCCAAAGGATGATAATCAGCGGCCCTCGCCCTTACTCCGGGCACTGACAGGGCACAATAGCCAGCCAAGGCAGAAAAAGCAACAACGGCGAAGCGTCGCCTCGATCCCACCGTTGTGCCGGTCAGTCATGTTGGATCGCTTCCCAGAGTTCCTTGTTGAAAGCTGCATGCCGCGACGGGCAGTTCTCCCTATGGCAAACCTCGCAACTTCGAAAGTCCACCTCCGTAGGGAAAAGTACGCCCGAGACTGTCTTGTTCGGGATCATCAGGAATGAGTCCGTCAGCCTGACTCCAATCGCCTGCTCAACGTTACCCAGGAGAGCAAACAGCCCTCGCTGCTGTTCAATGGGCCACACCGATGCATCGCCGGAACCGGGCCGCATGATTGCTGTCTTGCCCAGGCGGAACCTGCGGTGCAGATGATCGCTGAGCTGGCTGTTCGCAGCACCAAGCAAGTGGGTCTTGATCAAGTCCCACCAGAACTCCTTCAGCATGTCCCCTCGCGCGGGAGACTTCTCATCCATCTCGCGTCCGCAGGTCGCAACCATGGGAAAAATGCGTTCGCTGGACGCCAGGTTCCTGCTCAAGGTTCGGCTTGTGAAAGAGATGCCCCCGATTACCACGGTGTCGCCGGCTCTGCCATCCACAAACGACACGGTGTAGGCCGCTCTGGGTTTTCCGACTTCCATTGCCGCGGCCATTAAGGCTCTCAATTCCTTCGCATCGTCGGATCCTGGTTCAACATGCGCCTGCTTCATCAATTGGACGGCATCCAAAGAAAATGGAATCTCGTTCAGGATTTCCATCTCATCTCCCTTAGCGCAACGATAGGGATCAGCGGCTTGAGCAATCGCTAGAAGGCCCGGAACGAGGCCGCAACTTTTCCATCGTTCAGATGCCGTGCTCATGGTATAGCGCCACTGCCGCTTTGTCAATGTCCGCTCTAAGGAACGCAGCGCGACCTATTGGAAAGGAGAACATTCTCATGGACATTCGGCCTGTTCGATGAGGAAGATACCGCCGAAGTGAAGGCGGTTGGGGAAGAACCAGACACGCAGCAGTGGAACTCACTTTGCTGGTGAGGCACGGTGAATCCGCTGTCCGCAGCGAGTGCAATGCCAGGCGGGGTCATCATCTGTACTGGTATAGTCCAATTACGCCAATCCGCCTCCTCTTCCCAAAAAGAGCGCCGCCACAAGTCGTTACCCGACTGGCAGGCCTGCCACGACTGACTTTCCGGGTAGGGGGCGGAGCGGAATGGCAGAGAGCGGAGGAGCAGCAGGCGGCGCGACGGCGCAGGGGAGAGGTTCGCCGGCGCGCGGCCTGCCCGGCCCCGACCGAACGAAGCGGGGGCTAATTAATTGCCGAGGGGCGCTTGAATCGCACCGGCCGTTCGTTGGGCAGACGTGGGCTTAACCCCGGCGAAGTCGCGCAGGAAAGGACCGTCGAATTCCCAGGCGTATAACTCTTCGATCGTGGTTTGCGCGTCGGCGAGGGTGCCCTGGGCGAGCCGAAGAAAATCGAGCGTGCCGTCGAACCAGCGGCCGGTCGGGGTGCCCGCGACGTAAAGATCGCCGTCGTTGGCGAGCGACACAGAGGCAGCGATGCCGCGGGCGCCGACGTCTTTTCGACCGTCGAGATAAATAGTCAGTTGGGGGATCGCGCGATCCAGTTCGGCGATGACGTGATGCCACTTTCCATCGCTGACTCTTGCGCGGCTTTCAACTGCAGCGGAAGCTCCGGGGCCTTGAACGCTGAAACGAATCCGGCCGGCGCTGCTGAGGGTCAGGCTGTAGCCGGCGCCCTGAAGCTTCTCGATCAGCACGCCGCCCGTGCACTCGGGCGCGGCTTTGAAATGGACTTCAATCAGCAGGTTGCCCGTGTAGATCTGCGGGTTCTTTAAGGCTGCGCCCTCGACCGTGCAGTCCTCGGGCTGCGCCCTTTCGTGCTGGCTTTTTTTCAGGTCACGAAACGAGAACGGTTTCATAATCTCAGCATTGGCGAGGACGGCATATTGCTTCCTGGCGGCGGAGAAGTTGAGGGCGCCGGCGGTCCAATCTTGCAGCGGGCCGTTGGTGTAATCGGCGGCGGTGATATGAACTCCCTTCAGCGCGTACATGGGGCGGTCGCGGTAGGTGTCGCGCGAGACGAAGTAATCGGCCATGTACCAGTGCTCGTCCATAAGGTGGGTGGGGTCGTCTCCGGGGCGGCAGAAGTTCCATTCGCCGACGACGCCGAAGAGGGACCACGGGACGAACACCTTGGCGCCATGAAACGGGAAACGGAAAACGTGCTTCGTGCTGCGCGATTCGTCGGGCGTGACGTCCGGCGCGGGGCGGAAGTCGCCGTGGGCGGGATCGCGCAAAGGCGGCTGGCGAGCGACGACGCCGAGATCGGTCAGGAGCGCGTCGTTTGCAACGAGGGTCGCCTTAAAGTCATCGAAGGAATGGAGCCAGCGACCGGATGGTTCAAGAACGCCCATTTCGGCGAAGTCGTAGAACACGTTGCCGCCATAGGCGTCGGAGGCGAGATCGAAGCGTTTTCGCGAAGGGCGCGCGGCTTGGGCTTCGCCTTCAGCGGCGGTCTTGGCCGGGTCGGCGTGGCGCAGGACAAACTGGCCGATCCCGCACCAGATATTGGCGAGATACTTGTTGCGGCCGGCCTCGGGTTCCTGGCGGCGCGAGCCGGTGTAGTAATTGTAGACGGTGTTGTTAAAAAAAGTGTTCTGATAACTGATGATTTCCTGGAAGGCGGAGCAATTCACGACGGGACTCTCGACGTCCTTCGCTTTGCCCCAGGCGATGTTGTTGAAGTGGTAATTTTTGAAAGCGCCGTCGAGGTAATAGGCGTGACCGAACCCCGCGCTATCATGGCTGTACCGCGCCCAGTTTTGATAGCCGAGCGCGTTATAGGAAATGTTGTCGAACACGTAGAATGGGCCGCCTTGCCAAGTCTCGATCCCGCCGTAATCGTTGCAGTTGAGCATCGATTCCCAGACTTTGTTGTGATGAATCAGCAGGCGCGTGAACGGCACATCGCCCCAGCACCCGTTGACTTTCGAGCCGTGAACGTCAATCCCCTGCCCGTAACTGCGTTCGATGATATTGCCGGCGATCTCGAGGGTGCGCGCGCCGCTGACTTCCATGCCCGTGCCGGTGTTGTAGCGGGCGGGGCGGCGGCCGGTTTCGAGTGAGTGATTTCGATAGATACGCACGTCGCCCAGCCGGCCGCGAAGCTGGGCGTAGCCCCAGGCCGAGCCGTCGGAAACCGACAGGATGCCATCGTCGGTGAAGCGGAAATCGTTGTCCTCGATGCGGACATCGTCGACGCGCTGGCCGGCGAGGATGGAGCGGATGCGAATGGGGAAGAAGACGTGTTCGAAGAGACAGTTGGCTATGCGGATATCTTTGCCTTCGCCCCAGACGCGGACAGCGCCGGGAAAGGCTTCGGGGCGGAAGGTCCAGGGTTCCGTGTTGAAATTCCAGGGAGCCGAGGTGATGTCCCATTCGGGCTGCGTGAAGCGAAAAGTGAGGCCGGTGATCTCGAGGTGTTCAACCTTTTCGCCGTCGATCAAATTCATTCGGCGGCCGGCTTCGATCTGCATCGTGTTCGGGTCTGCATCACCGGGGGGACGCAGATAAAGACGGCCGCCGGCGCCCTTCTTCTCGAACCAATACTCGCCTTCCGAATCGTCGAGGTACTGCGGTTTGTCTTCGAGGTAGTAGCGCATGTTGCGCATGACGACGTCGCCGGTACCGCCGCCCGTCCAGCCACCGAAGCCCAGCCCGTGATGCTCCAGGTCGACCACCTCGACTTCGGTCGGGTAAGGGGCGCTCATGACCCAGCCGTATTCGGGCCAGATTATGGCCCCTTTGAAATAGCTCGCCGGCTTGTCTTTGATGTGCTGCGTATCAATGCCCAGGTGCATTTCGGTGCCGCGGGCATCCTTGATCGTATTGCCGAACGGCTTGCCCGGATTGTCCCAGACCCACCATTCGCTTTTGACATCGTCGGGGTTGGAGACTTTCCATTTGGGCACGCGCGCGAGCGGCAGGCGGAGGATTTTGCCGTCCTGGCTGACACTCCAAACACAGCGTGGGGCGAAATCCAGGTCCGCCCACCAGACGAGTTGCGGCTCGGGAATGTCCGGGTGCGTGGCGCCCCGTTTCCAGCTCAGGACGCGTTCGGAACCACAGAGCACGGCTTCGCCCTTGCCCCACGACGGATCGCTCGTGAGGCGAACCGGCGCGCCGGAAACTCCGGGTTCCTTCACGCGGAGGGTACCGCGATAGGTGGCCCCGCGTTTAAAAATAAACGTCCGAATGCCGGAAGCAGAAGCGGCGTTCGCGGTGGCATTCGGGTCCCAGGGATGATGTTTCCATGGCCTGGCCGGGGCGTCGCCGGGGTTGGCATCGCTGCCGCCTTCGAAGTCAATGTAGCGAACCGGGTCGCTCTTCTGAAATACAAATGGGCGCGGCGCCCAAGTCAGGTCGCCTTTTGGATCCACGGCCGCGTAGCTGTCCTGCCAGCTCCAGTGATCCTGGTTTGCTGACGGTGAGGCTTCCGAGAATCCGCAATTGGAGATAAGGGCCAGGACCAAAAGCAGACCAAGAGACTCGCTCCTCATCGGAGCGATTCTAGTTCTGGACCGCTGCCAGGCCAATCCGGAGAAACTGATAGATTGGGGAATCGCCATTTCTCCCCTTCGCCCGGTCAGTCCTGGTGTTTCACCCAGCGCGCTTCGGAGGCGTTGAAGTCGGAATTTCATTTATGCCCACCGTCCACATGACGTTCAGCCATCACGGGTCGCATTCTGGCTACCAGAAACCCGCTTGTCAAACGGAAGTCGCGTGGCGAAGGGAATTTCCATGCTCTTCTTCCAGCCGTTCGGCTTGCCCCGTTGTAAGAATTACTCACTTTCAGCATCCGAGTAAAAGCTGACTTTCCTGTGACGCGCCCCTAATTCTTACAGGAAATAATATGGCCGAAAACACGAATCGTTTCCTCCGGCAGTTGGACATACTCCCGCCGGAGAAGATACAGTTCCCCATTGTTGTCATCGGAGCCGGGGCCATCGGGTCGGCCACGGTCGTCACGCTGGCGAAAATGGGCTGCTCAAGCATCACTGTCTGGGACTACGAGAGGCGGACTCATCTCCTTCGGTCACGCCCACCTGCAAAGCGGCCGAAGAACGTGGTGCCTCCCTCAGGGTCAATCACGTCAATTGCACCCCCCGGCTTCGGTGATGAGCGAGTGAGTCACCGATATCCGCACTATGATCGCTCGAGGCAAGCACCGTTGCCGGCGATGACCTTTCGGTACCACAGCGCCGAATCTTTGAGGATGCGCTTCTGGGTCGCATAGTCGAGGAAGATCAAACCGAACCGCTCTTTTACGCCCTCCGCCCATTCGAAATTGTCCGTGAGCGACCACTGGAAGTAGCCGCGCACGTCGACGCCATCCGCGATAGCCCGGCGCAAACTCGACAGGTAGCGCTGGAGGAAGTCAATTCGTTGCGGGTCGTGGACCTTGCCGTCGAGCGAAACCCAGTCGGCGCCGGACATGCCGTTCTCGGTCACGACGAGCGGCAGCTTATAGCGCTCCCAGTAAAACTTCGGTCCCCAGTAAAGAGAATCGGGGGTCACCGCCCATCGGTACGCTGTCAGGGCATGCCCCAAGGGAGGCGGGACCGTCTCGGGGCGGCCATCCTTTCCGGCGCGGACGGTCTGGCCCGAGTAGATGTTGACGCCGAAGAAGTCCAGCGGCTGGTGGATCGTCTCCATGTCGCCGGCACGGATGGGCGGCATCTCGGCTTCGAAGAGTTTCAGTCCGTCCTCAGGGTACTTTCCTTTCAGAACCGGCTCAAGCCACCAGGTGTTGGTCCAGATATCTTTGCCGACGATATGGAACATGGCTTCGTGGGCCGCGCGAATGTCTCGCATGCTTCGACTGGCGGGCATTGAAACGACGCCGACCGGAGCATAGCCGACCCGGGGCTCTTCCTTCGAGCGTGCGCGGATGGCCTTCACCGCTTTCCCGTGCGCCAGGAGGACATTATGCGCGATTCTCAGAATTTCGGCGAAACCGAGCTTGTCTCCCGGCGCGTGAATCCCCGAAGAGTGACCAAAGCCGACGAAGCACTGCGGCTCATTCAGCGTCATCCAGTGCTTTACACGGTCCGAGAGCCTGTCCACAACAAGAGCCGTGTATTCAGCGAACCAGTCGGAGCTTGCAGAGTTGAGCCAGCCGCCACGGCAGTAAAGGCGGTACGGGTAGTCCCAATGAAACAGAGTGACCCAGGGCTGAACCTTCGCGGCGAGAAGTCCATCCACAAGTCGGTCGTAAAAGTCGAGGCCCTTCGCGTTTACCGGCCCGACGCCCTCAGGGAGCACTCGCGTCCATGAGATGGAGAACCGATATCCCTTCAGGCCGATCTCCCTCATCAAGGAGACGTCTTCTTTCCAGCGGTGATAGTAGTCGCAGGCGACGTCGCCATTCTGGTTTTTCCACACGGTCCCTTGCTTGCGACAGAACATGTCCCAGACGGACGGTCCTTTGCCATCCTCTCGCGCAGCGCCTTCGACCTGATATGAAGCGGAAGCGGCGCCCCAGACGAAGCTCTTTGGAAAGCGCATGTCGTTCTCCTTTCCTGGAAGTCGCCAATTTCGTCGGTAATCCTTACGGCTTGGCCGAGGCACAACACGGCTGCGGCCATTCTTGACCGCAATGTGCCCTATGCCGTTTTCGACATGACGGTCAGCCATCAAGTGTCGCATTCTGCCTGTCAGAATCCAGCTTGTCAAGGAGAGGCCGCGTGTAAGAATCACTCGCTTTTAAAGTCCGAGTAAGCTTGCTGACTTTCCTGTCTCCCACCCCCGGTTCTTACAAGGAGATGAAATGGTTGAGAACACGAACCGTTTCCTTCGGCAGATGGACATCCTGCCGCCAGAGAAACTGCAGTTCCTCATCGTAGCAAACTCGGCAGCCGGCGTTCACTGCGGCCGGCCGAGGAAGGGGGCTGAACATTGCCGAGGCTCTAAGGCTTCACGTTGAGGGGCTGAGGGCGCGCGGGATCGGGCAGAAGCTGGGTGTTTCCTACAGCACCGCTCGTCGGGCGCTGAAGGCTGTTTCACGGGTCCCTGCTACGAAAACCCGTGCCTTTTCGATCGCAACAGGCGGCCGCGCTCTTTAGCTATCGAAACAAAATGTCTTTGGTGTGCCCGCTGATTTCCACCTCGGGGGAATCGTATCGCGCAATTCTGCCGTGGCGCACGACATTTTCAAAGAGGACGTTTTCGACGGGGTGTTCCGCGTCCGGACCGTGGACCCTGATTCTCCCGCAACTGCCCAGGAGATCTCCGGTCACAAAGACATTCCTGAATACGCAGTTCCGGATCATCCCGGGTGTCGGCTTCTTCGCCCACGGAGTCACCTTCGGCACGACCTCGATGACCCACTCCTGGCCTTCATGGTTGATCTGGATGTCCTCGAACAGAACGTTCTCGATCGGCATATCCTCGTCCGGTTGGAGGGAAATGCAAGTGGGGAGATCGTCGCCGCTGTTCCCGCTGCCGCTCCCGCTCCCGTAGCTCGTCATGTAATGGAGAACCTGGATGTCCTTGAACGTGAGATTGCGGAAGGCTTCGGCCCTGCATTCGGCTCCGATTCGCCACACGTGCGCGCGGTCGTTCCATAACAAGGTCCGCCTTACGAGAACGTTATCCACCGCCTGGTTCCCCGCGTAGCCGAGGCCCTTGATCGCAATGCAGTCGTCCTCACTCCGGACGAAGCAGTCCTCCACGAGCACGTCGCGCGTGTTGCAGATGTCAATCCCGTCGTTGTTTTGGGAGCGCACCGCGACGATTTTGACGTTTCGAACCGTCACGTTCCTGCCGCCCCTCATCCACAGGTTGTAGCCCCAACTGTCCTTAATGATGATTCCCTCGACGAGGACATTCTCGCAGGTGTCGAGATCAACCGGGGCGCGGGTCGGCCCCTTGTGCCGCTCGTAGTCCAATCCGTCCAGAATACCGCGGCCCAGGATCTTCACGTTCCTGCCTTTTGCGTGAACACCGCCTTTCACCACGGCTCCGCCGGCGATGTACAGCGTCTCGTTGTCGCCAAGTTCTATGGCGCCCGCCTGGTGGACTCCCGGGCCGAAGTACTTCACCCCCGCGTCGCGCGGACTCGGAGAGGAGGCTTCGATCGGATTGGCAAAGAGGAGCAGCGGACCGTGCTTTCCATCGGGCTCGATGGAGAGCTGGCACGGAGCAGCCTGAAGCATGAACCTCATCACGCCCCTGAGCGTGTTCGGGTTGGCGGGGACGGGATAGGGTCTGACTCCCTTTGATTCGGGCCGGATGACCACGTCCCTGAGCCACTGCCGCGACGATTCGACCTCGACCTCCACGCTTCCTGAGAAATCGAAGTACGCGAAGGAATAAGGACCGCCGAACGGGGGCGAGTAATTCTGCTCATAGACTTTCCCGCGGTAGACGGGCACCGGAGCGCCGTTGACCTTGATCAGATAGTCGTCCGAAAGCTCCACCCCTTCCGGAGCCTGATAGACCACGATGTTTCCGGTGGGCATTTTAGATGCCTCCCTTTTCTGTGGTTCTTCGCTGCCAGTCGTCGCGTCCGCCGCAGCGGACGGGCCCGCCGAGGCCGCCACGACGATGGCCGCCAGGAAAAGCCATGTTCTTCGCATTGCTCTGGCGCCTCCTGTTCCCATAAGCCCGCAAGCTGCCTCCGGTTCCCTTAATCGGCTGTTGCCTATAGAACAGTCCGTTCCCTGGGGTGGCATTCTATCCTTACTGTGGCTCCTGTCAAGGCCCTTTCCGGCGCCGAGCCGAACGGCAATTGGGCGATTGACTTTGACGTGCCGGGGTGGTAAAGCCATGCAGGCACAGCAACCGCAGCCTGACGCAGAGCCGGACGATTCCGGCGGCCCAAGGAGGAGAGCAGGATGGAAAGGCTCATTATCCGCGCCAGACGCGGCGACGGTCAGCCGCTGGCCGCCGAGGGGTTGGATTCGCTCTACCTGACCGACCTGAAGCGAAACCCTCTCCGAAAGCCTTACGGCCCGGTCGAGTCCGGGCAGGCCGTCATCGAGACGGCGGCGGCGCCGTTCGTCATCGTGGCGGACGTCCCCGTGGCCGGGTTCGGCGCCGGCTTCTTTTTCGCCGACAACGAGGGCCAGGGCTACCGGCTGGGCGGCGAGATTGACCTTTACGCGGAGCTGGCCCGGAGCCGTCTGCACGCGGTCCAAACTCGCCGCAGGGCGGCGGAAAAGGCCGGGGCCGTCACCCCTGCAGGCACCGCGCGGCGGCTGGAGCGCGCTGCCGAATCCCTGCGAAAAGCGGCCGGCCTCGCCGCAGGATCGGCCGCTGCCGCGCAACTCGCCGAGGAGTCTCTCTGCGAATCGCTCTGGGCCGGTGAGGAACTGGTGCTGGAAGCCGCCCGGCAGGCGATTTCCCGTCGCGGGCCGCGAAAAGGCTTCCTCTTCGGCTGCAATGCGTTCGGCCTGTCCCACGGGCCGAAATATACCCGGCCGTTCGAAGCGGTCTTCAACTTCGCGACCGTCCCGTTTTACCGGCGCGGGTTTGAGCCGGAAGAGGGACGCCCCGACCCCGCCCGCGCGGACGCGATCACCGCGTGGCTGAACGGAGCAGGCATCGCCGCCAAAGGACACCCGCTCACCTGGTTCCACGAGGCCGGGGTGACCGAGTGGATGAAGCGCAAGACCTTCGACGAGAACCTCGCGTCCGCGCGGGAACGCTGCCGGTCGCTCGCCCGCCAATACGCCGGGCGGATTGACCGGTGGGACGTCATCAACGAAGCCCACGACTGGGCGAACGAACTGGGCTATTCGCAGGAACAGCTTCTCGACCTGACGCGGGCCTCGTGCGAGGGCGCCAGGGAAGGGAACCCAAAAGCCCAGACCGTCGTGAACAACTGCTGCGTCTTCGGCGAGTACGCCGCCACGAGCAAGACCTACTTCCGACAGGAGCAGCGGCCGCTGCGCACGCCGCATCAGTATCTGCGCGCCTGCCTGTCGGCGGGGCTGGACTTCGACGTGATCGGCCTCCAGCTCTACTACCCCGGCTATGACCTGTTCGAAATCGCCCGCCTTCTGGACTCGTACGCGGACCTCGGCAAGCCGCTGCACATTACGGAGTTGGGCGTCTCCTCAGCGCCCGGTGCGGACGAGCGGGCCTATGTCAAGAAGATCAGTCCCTACTCGTGGCACGGCCCCTGGAGCGAGGCCGTTCAGGCTGACTGGGTGGAGCAGTTCTACACCCTCTGCTACAGCAAGCCCGCCATCGAGGCGATCACGTGGTGGGACTTTGCCGACGCCGGGCACTTCTGGCCGCACGGCGGGTTCCTCCGCCCCGACCTCAGGCCGAAGGAATCCTACCGGCGCCTCAAGGGCGTGATTGAACGATGGGGCGCGAACGAGAGGGCAGGCCGCTGAATCGGCCGGGGAATCGCAAACACCTCGCGCCATTTGGGAGGATAGTGACTGACATGACCAAATTTATTCCTCGCGGGCGGCTGGCAGAGGCTCTGCAACTGTTCGTTGACAAGCGCTGGATCGCCGGCGCCGTGATGCTCGTGGCCGACAAAGACAAAGTGCTGAGTCTGGAGACGGTCGGCTACGCTGATCTGGCGGCCGGCAAGCCGATGCGACCCGACACGCTCTTCTGGGTCGCCTCGCAGTCCAAGCCGATCACCGCCGTGGCTTTCATGATGCTCGTGGATGAAGGCAAGGTGAGCCTGGATGACCCGGTGGAAAAGCACCTGCCGGAATTCAAGGGCCAATGGCTCCGCGTCGAGCAGGATGCCGATCACGCGCTGCTGCGGAAGCCGCGGCACCCGATCACGGTTCGCAATATCCTCAGCCACACCGGCGGCTTGGCTTTTTCTTCGCCCGTGGAAACGCCGACGCGGGATATGCTCACGCTGCGCCAGGCGGCTGCGAGCTATGCCATGATGCCGCTGGAATTCGAGCCGGACACCCGGTACCAATATTCCAACGCCGGGATCAACATCGCCGGCCGCATCATCGAGGTTCTCAGCGGCATGCCCTACGAGGAATTCCTGGACCGGCGCCTTCTCAAGCCGCTCGGGATGAAGGACACGACCTTCCGGCCGAACAAGCGCCAGTTGGCCCGCCTGACGAAAGCGTATAAGCCGAATGCCGCCGGCACCGACCTTGAGGAGACGCCCATCCCGGAGTTCCACTATCCGCTCGATGACCGCGCGAGGCAGCCCATCCCCGGCGGCGGCTTGTTCTCCACCGCCCGGGACTGCTGCCGCTTCTGCCAGATGATGCTCAACGGAGGGACTTTCAAGGGGACGCGGTATCTCTCCGAAAGCGCCGTCCGGGAAATGACCCGCCGCCAGACCGCCGATGGGCTCTCCGAGAGCTACGGCCTGGGCTGGATCGTGGGCGATGTCTGGTTCCGGCACGGCGGCGCGATGAGCACCATCATGATCATTGACGTGCGACTCGGGCTGATCCGGGTCTATCTCGTGCAGCACGCCGGCTACCTCGGCGATGGAGTCCAGGGGGTCACGGTCTTTAATGAACTGGTGGAACGTGAGTACGCCGGCTGAAGTCAGGGTTGTTGCGCCCGTAATCGCCCTCTAAAAAGACCGCGATCACCGCCCCGGGGCAGGCTGTTCGGCTTGCTCCGGGGCACTTTCTTTTCCCTCTTTTAGCTGAGGCGCAGGGCGCTGAGATGATCGAGAGTCTGGTACTCCAACATCGGCGTCTGCCTACCCAAGCGTATTGTAAAAACCACCCGCTTGTGGATGCGAAGGCGGATCTGGCGAAGGCCGAGGCGAGAGGGCATGTCACGAGAGCTTCCGAAGCTTGGCGCACTCCGACTTCTCGCGCTGTAGTTCCTCGGTGATGGCATTCAGCCTGGATGCTAGGCGCGTGACTTGAGCTTGGCAATGCGGGCAATGCGAAGAATATGCTCGCGCCTCGTAAATCTGACTGCGGTACCTGCGCTCCAATGCATCAAGTTGCGCGGCATGACCACTACGAACTGCGCTAAGCTCTTCCTCGTGCTTTCGTGTTGTCTCTCGGCGAACCTCGTCCATGATCTTCTGGATTTCGGCTGGTGCCCGAGACGTCGGCTCGTGAAGGGTGAAGCTCCCGTTCTCCAAGTTCTTTCTGAAGTGCTGGTTTGCCGCGTTGATCTCCTTGAAGACCTCCTCCGCCTTTCGCCGGAGCCGGGAATCCGCTGGATACCTGTCCGGATGCCACACGCGCGACATATCTCGGTACGCCTCCTTCAACTCCTCTTCAGTGAAGGAACTTGGCAGACGGAGCAGATCCAGATATCGGCGCTGAGCGGGGACGTCAATCTCGTCTCTCCACATGGCCTATCCCTTCACGATGTTGCGGACCCGTTCTAATCCATCAACTGTCTAAGGCAGACGAAAAATTCCCCCAGTTTGCCTGGCTGAAATCCCTCGATCAGCGTTGCGATCAGCACACAGAGCAGGATCACACCACCGACGATTGCGGCGGTTCGGAACAACCTTCCTTTCCTCTTCGAGCTCGGCGCCATGAACACGCAGCCGAGGACCGCGACGCCAGACGCCGCGACGTCATTGAGGGCGGCGGCCACGACGTAGCGGGGGGTCTTTCCCAGTTCGGCGACGAGAATCAGGCCGTCGCTGTGCCTTCCGAAGGTCACAGCCAGGCTACCGGCCGGGACGGGCGGCGTGTCAATGATCACGTACGAGTAGTAGTTCCGCAGAAGCGCCAGCAAGTCCTTGCAGCGCTGGTACAAGGGGGCTTCAAAGCCCGCGTCGGGGCCGATTTCCAACGAAGGCAGAATGTCCACGTTGTGGATGGCCGTCTCATAAACGCGGCCATCGAGCTTGAGTCCGTCCAGGAGCACCTCGCGCAGGCCGGACTGGACGCGGACATTCATCGCCAGATGCAGAGAGGGCTGGACGAAGTCGCCGTCCACGATGAGGATGCGTCCGATCTCCACCTCGCCGAGGGCGGCGGCCAGGTTGAGGGCAAAGCTCGTCTTCCCAAGCGATGGCACTGCTGACGAAACCGTGATCACGCGTGGCGGCCGTCCGCCGTTCAGAGCCAGCAGCTTTGCGCGAAGATGACGAAACTCGTTGGCAATGCAGCCGGAAGGGCCGTGGACCATCGCGAGGTCGGGCGACGGAGGCCCCCAGTGTCCGGGAATCCGCACGAAGTCAGAGACAGCTAGTCGAGGGACGCCTTCAGTTGCCGGACCATCCGCACATGGGGCCGGATGCGCCGTGCCTCGGCCTTCGGGGCGAAGCATGGCCCGGGGCCGAATGGCGCCAAACGCGCCGATGTCGCCCAAGACTGGGACTCTGAGGAATGCAGCCGCCTTTTCAACGGTCCGAAATGATCCGCGCTCCTGGAACGTCACAAGCGCCAGACCAATTATCAGCCCTCCCAACAGACATGCGAACGCGAGCGGCAGGCGGTTGCTATCGTAAGGCTCCGCCGGCTCGAGCGCGCGCGCGATGATCTCCACCTGCGCGCCGTTCGGCTCGAACTGCACCCGGCTGAGGTTCTGGAGCGCGAGCAGGCTCTTGTGATAATCCTCGTAGACCTCCTTGGCTTCATCGTGCTGCCGCAGAATGTCGTCGTACTGCTTCTCCTCGTCCACCACCTTCCGGATGGAGGCCTCATTCGCCATGATCAGCGCCTGGGTCTCGCGGAGCGAGGCCTCCTCGGCCTTGATTTCCTGTTCCGCCGTCATCCGGGACTGGAGGAGTGTCTGATACAGCGGGTTGATGGTCTCGTGAATGCCGTCAGGTACGCGTTCGGGCGTGTTTTTCAGTTGGGCCTCGAGCGCGGTGATCTCGTCTTGGACGCCCCTCACCTGCGGGTCCTCCCGCGCGTGCGTCGCCAGCAGGGACACCAAAAACTTGTTCCGCGCGACGAGCACGTCCTGGAGTTCCTGTCGGGCGGGGTTGTCCACGGTCTGGACGTCACTCTTGATGGTCTTCTCCACCTCATTGATCTGCCGGTCTATTTCGGTGAGTCGGTTTGGACCGGCGCTCAGCAGAAGCAGATGCGCGCCCTCGCTGGTCCGCAGCGTCTGAAGCGTGGCCAGAATGCCGCGTTTGACCTCGGGCAGTTCGGTCCAATGCTCGCGAGTGTACTTATCCAGCTCGATGTTCATCTTCCGGATGATGGCGAGGTTGTCGTCGCACTGCGTCTTGAAGTAATCAATGGCCTGCAGGGTGTCGTCGCGCGAGTTTCGCTGGCTTTCCTCGACGTAGTTGTCGGCGATCGCGTTGGCGATCTTCTGCGAGGAGGAGGCGTCCTTGTCCATCACGGCGATTTCGATCAGGTCCACGCCGCGCCCTTGCGCGACCATTCTGATCATGATGGAGGTCTTCAGTTTCTCGTATTCGTCTTGCCAGTCGTCGGCGGTCTTGAGGTCCACGTCCAGCCTGAGCTGTTTGATGACCCTGTCGAGGTTGGTCCAGGTGAGGATCTCCGCCCGCATCGTCTCGATAGGGACAGGACCGTTGTTGCGGATCATCATGCTCCCGGCGGCGGCGTTGGTGAGGGCCAGGTCTTTTCTTTTCACGAGCGCGGTAGCGCGGTATTTTTCGGGGACGGTCTTCCACATCGGGAGGATCAGCAGCACGCCCAGAGCCAACGGCCCGAGCAGCGCGTACTTCCTGCGATGAATCATCCTGCGGATAGATACGCTCAGCGGCGGGGCTGTTGCGGACCTCCCGGCTTTCCTGGGAGCGCCGCATTTCGGGCACGCTTTCGCGCGATCGGACAGATCGCCGCCGCACTCGATACACTGGATCAGCGCCATTCTGCCACGCTCCTTTCGTCCCCTCGGCCAGCCCTTCTGGCTCTCTCCGACCAACAGCGATTAGTGGGAGGCATACGCGCCTATGTCCGCAGACGTGCCGGCAACATCAAGCCGTGGGTTGCCGTCTTCGTCGGCAGAAGGCGCGGCGGAAGCGCTCCCGGCAGCAATACATGGGGAACCGCCCGTAAGACGGAAGTCCTCACCCGCTTCGCTTACGAACAGCGGATCTGCGTTGAGGTTGCCTTGTCCCCACGTGAGCGTGCACCCAGGATCCTGTTCTACACCAGCCTGCCCGTGTTGCACGTCGTTGTAACTGATCGTAAGGCTGCTCGGCATCGAAGTGTCGCTGCCGAGATAGAGGGCAATCTCAGGCCCACTCGCAGCCCCATTCGTGGCAGTGTCGTTCCAGAGGATGCAGTTTGTGAGAGTGGCTTTGGAGCTTCGTTTAAGCGCGACACCGCCACCGATAGGCGCCTTGTTCCCAGTGATCGTGTTATTCACGAGATTCGCTGTGCTACGGAAGTCAACGGAGATGCCGCCCGCTCGCCCGGCTGAGCTGTTTCCATAAACAACATTATTACTGATGGTTCCGGTGCTGTAGTCCGTCCATGTGATGCCGCCCCCGTCAAAAAAAGCGGTGTTTTCCGCTATAACGTTGCAATCAATTATCCTGGGTCCTGGATTTCCCGCGTAGCATGAACTGGTAATGCCTGCACCTCTTTCTCTGGCGGCGTTCCTTTGGATGATGTTCCTCACGACCATAACGGCAGAAGCGTCCAGCATGATGCCGGCGCCGGAATGGGTCGTGATATTGCCCGTAATCGTGTTGTCGGAGATCGTTGCGGACGACGACAAAAGGCACAGGATTCCGCCGCCATTGGTACTAATGCCATTGCCGTTTTGGACGGTAAAACCACTGACGGTCACACCCGTGACTTTGTTGAGCGTGATGCAAATCCCGATCTTATTGCCGTCAATGATGCTCTTGCCTGCTCCCGCGCCCTGGAGCGTCAAGCCGCTATGTGTGTTTCCTATGGTGATATTCTCCTGGTAGATTCCAGGATCAGCCCACAATGTTACTCCCGTACCGATGTCGGGATACTTATTCAGCAGCGCCTGAATGTGCCGCATCGGTGTTCCCGCTGTCAGACCATCGTTCGAATCGTTGCCGGGTGCCGTGCACTGGCCCTCCGAATCTACGGAGTCGCCGTTGACATAACAGGTCTGGGACTGGGCAAATACGGCCTTGGGTGTCGTGACGACAGTCGAGGGGCCGCTCGGGACCGCCGGCATTTCAGGAACGAGAGCCGAGTTGTCCGCGGGCGGTTGGCTGATGCTCTTTGAGGCCGACGGCGTCGCAGGAATCTGCTTCTTGTTTGACTGGGATACCAAATGATTGAGGACGAGGGCCAAAACAACGATGCAGAGCGTTGCCGCGATGATGGCGACCGGACGCCGGCGCTTCCGGCGGATTCCGCCGTGCGGCCCGACGGGAGACGATCCCGCGGCGATGCGGTGAAGGTCGGCAACCACGTCATTCATGCTCGCGTACCGGTCGCGATGCTCCCGCGCCATGCATCCTTCGGCTATCGTCACAAGGCCGGGCGGGCCTTTCGGATTCAGCCTGGTGATCGGTTCGGGTGGACCGGCCAGTATCTGCTTGATGATCATCTCAGGCGTGCGGCCGACGTACGGCGGCCGGCCGGTCAGCATTTCATAGAGTATCGCCCCCAGGGAATAGATGTCGCAACGCGTGTCTTCCGCTTCGCCTGCAGCCACGGCCGGGGACATGTATGCAGGCGTGCCCACAGACTGGTTTTGCCGCACGTCCAGGACAGAGTCATTGAATACCGTGCGCGCAAGGCCGAAGTCGGCCAGACATGCGCGACCGTCTTGGCAGAGCAAGACGTTCCCAGGCTTCAAGTCGCGATGGATGATCCCTTTCGAGTGGGCATAGGCGAGGGCCTCAGCGATGCCGCTCACGATCTCAAGCGTCGCGTCGTAACCCAGGGGCGTTTTCTGGGCGAGCCGTTTGGCGAGACTGCCTTCCGCAATCAGCGGCATCACGAAATAGGGTTGCCGGGAGGCCTCAGAGACTTCGAGCACGGGTAGGATATTCGGGTGGCTCATTCGTCGCTGATGCTGCGCCTCGACCAGGAAACGATGGACCAATTCGGGCGCGTCGAGAAGATCAGGTCGGAGCACTTTGATCGCGAACAGGTTGCCGTTCTTGGCATCCCTGGCCAGAAACACGATCCCCATTCCGCCGATGCCCAGAATATCGATCAACTCGAAATGCCCGACCACTCCCATGATCCCAGGATGGGGCGGTGGCCCGATCACTCGCCGCCGCAATAGCCCTTGAACAGGGTCGAGCGATTCCGACATCGGCAACTGCCGGCCTGGTTCAACCGATGGGTCGGGTTGGTCCGCCACTTCGTCTTTCCTCAAAGTGTAACGACTCTGTGCCCTCTTGCATCAGGCGTCGCGTTGGCTCGTCCACCCACTTCTGAGTCTGTGTCCATTCGAACCCTTCCAGCAGGGCGCTGTCCTCCAGATTGGAGATCCGGCGCCCGCATCGCACGAGGGCGGCCGCAATGCTGGCGAAATAGAGGACCGTAGCCACTGGCTGGGGCAGAGCGCTGTCCGGGTGACTGCGGTTTCTCTTGGCGAACTCTTTCGTGAGCTGGAGCAGTTCCACGGGCGGGTTCGGATGTTGAAGCAGATCTTGAAAGCTTCGCAGCACAAGCCCCTCAGCTTCGGCTAACGCTTTGAGTTTCGGTGTTATGGCAGCGTCGAGCGTCGCGAGGTCAAACCGAACCGGCGCGGACATCTGGTGCCGGTAGATAGACGCCAGTTCCTCCGGCCGCCACGCCCTCAGTGGAGGGTCAGCAACGTCGAACAACTTCGCCAGCGAGGCGGGCGTGGCTGAGCTGATGCGGTCCGGGTAACTCAACGCCTTGGTCTCCTCCGCTGAACGCTTTCATACGTAGATACGCAATATCGGTCGCCATCATGCGTGGGCCCGCGAAAAAATCTGACGAAGCTCCTGCAATTCCTGCTCGACCTCCTCCTCCGCATATTCGCTCATGATTCCACGCAGAATCCGCGCAAACATGCGCTTCGCAGTAATAAGCAGATTTCCCGCCTGCGTCGGCGATTCCAGCCCCAGTTTCTGGACCAGCGTCTCATATGGAAGAGGCTCGACTTCGTCGAGGATGGGCTGGACAATGCGACTCTCGAAGATGATCCACAGGTCGTCGCGGCCGCCTGCCTTGCATTCGGCCTGCATGTCGCGCAGCGCACGAGCGAGAATCTGCCGGCCCCATTCCACGTCGAAAGCCTCGGAAGGCCCGTCCGCAGGGAAGGCTTCGTCCGGATGCTCTTGGATGTCCAGCAGCCGGGCGGGGGATCGTCTTCCGGTCTTTTCGCGTCGTATCTCGCTACGGACGTAATTATTGAGCGCAGTCAACAGAAACGTCCGGAACTTGCCGCGCTGCGCGTCGGCGCGAGCCACCAATTGCCGCTCCAGAACTTTGCTCGATATAAACCCCTGAAGGAGGTCTTCGGCTCTCTCGGGATCCGTGCCTTTTTGAACCAGGTGGGCTTTAAGAGCCGGCATATACTGCAGGAGCAGTTGTTCCAGCGCAGCCGTTCGGTCTTCGGGCTGGCCCTTTCCGGCCCGCAGGACGAGCGACCATCGAGTAGCCGGGAAGAACCGTTGAGGCGTCCCCTCACGGCCGTTCATAGCGTCCCCTCACTTGCGCGGCGCAGCAGATTATCACCGGTGCCCCCGCGATTTGCAAGCAAAAAGATCTGCGCAGGATTTGGTCGGTCGCTGCGTAAATATCGGTGAGAACCGGCATCATCTCCGGTTTTTGAAAGAATAAGAAAGGCAATGAAGGCGTCATCGAGACGGTCGGCGATTGTCGCGGCAGGGGTGCTTAACTTCCGCAGGTAAAGTACCATTAAAAGTATTATAAGAACAGGAAATCGGCGATTCGTGATAATCGGTGGAGGAGCCGCCGGCCTCGCCGCAGCTTACGAGCTCGTGGGAAACGGCTGCACTCCCATTATCCTTGAGAAGACAGGCAGCCTCGGCGGCCTTGCCCGGACGGAAAGCTATATCGCCCGCATCGCCGCCGCTCATTTCACGGGCCCCGCCTGGCGTACTACCGGTAGTGCAAGAGCTGAGTCATTTGTCGGCGTCGCGTTATCAAAAGTGCGCTGCTCCGCCTGCTTGTCTGGCACGCCAATTGCGCTTGTGCTGAATAAGGCCAACGCAGCGCGATCGGCGGACATTGGCTCTCAGAAGCTTGGCTTCTCAACGGGTTATGGATGAACGAGTTACGACTTGCGATCGGCCGTTGCATCAGCCAGGGGATTGTTGCAGCATGGAACAAGAAATGCATCACAGTGTGTTTTTTCGAGCCGGATCACGATCCACCTGAGATATTCGATTTTTTCTGGAGCAAAGCATGGCGCATCTCAGTGATTCTGCGCTGATGGTTCGGCCGGAGCCAGTGCCGGCGCCCGCAAAGACGCCGCAGCCTGCCGCCTCGCCTGTCCAAGATCAGTCCGCCCTTGAAGGACTGCTCTATCCGATCGTGATCATCAAGCGGCAGGCATGCATCTGCTTCATGAACGACGCGGCCCGGCGCCTGCTCGTCGAAGGGCTCGACCGGCGGCTGGCGGCTCATATCCACGACAATCCGGATATGGGAGCGATCACGCAGGTGCGCTTCACCCTCCAGAACGGGCACGACCTGTTCCTGGAGATTCGACTGGGGGAGATCGAATGGCGCGGCGAAAAGGCGACGCAGGTCTCGATCTCGGACGTGACGCCCTACCAGGGCATGATCCAGGGGTTGCTGAAAAAACTGGAGACGCAGAAGGAGGCGCTCGAGGAACTCACTGCTCGCCGGTCTGAGGCTGAGCAGCAACTCGGCGCGCACAGCGAGGCGCTGGCGAAGCTTCAAGCGGAACTCGAGGCCGAGTCCGCGGCCCGCACTAAAACGCAGGAAAGCGCCGGCCTGCGCGAGGAACTGGATCTCGCCACGCAGGAAAAAGCGCGGCTGCGATCGGACGTGACCGCACTCATCCGCGTGCGCGAGGAATTGAAAGAGTCCCGTCTGCGGCTGCAAAAACAGGTCGAGGAGCTTCAGGCCGCGGCGCCCCGGCCGCAGGAACAGGACACCGCCGGACACGCGGAACTCGAAGAGCGCGCAAGGTCGCTGGCCGCGGAGCTGGAGAAGACCCGCTCGGAACTCGAACTGGAAGCGCGCAAGTCGGCTGAAGCCGGCCGGACATGGGAAACGGAGCGCGCCGGGTTCTCATCGCAAGCCGCCGCGCTTGCCGCGTCGCTCGAACAGGCCCGCCGGCAAACCGATGAGGAAACCTCGCAGCGCCGGCAAGCGCAGGTGGATTTCGAGAAGGCCCGCGAGGCGGCCTCGGCATCCGAAGAGATCCAATCCAAGTTGCGGCAGGAACTGGAGGCGCTCCGGCGCGACCGGGCGCAGATCAGCTCCCACGGAGAGGAGAAATCCGCGGAGGTCGCAGAACTCCTCGAAGAGAATAAGCGCCTGGCGCACGACCTTGCCGATCGCGCCGTCAGCGAAGCTGGCGCGCATGAGTCGGAAGCCGGCCGAGCCAACGAGAAGCTCGCTGCACAGGTCGAGGCGCTCCAGTCCGAACTCTCCGCCGCCGCGGCCGAGCGCGCCGGACTCGAGTCGAGCGCCGCTGCGCTTGCCGCAGCGCTCGAACAGGCCCGGCAGCAGACCGAGGCGGAAGCCTCGCGGCGTCGGCAAGCGCAGGCCGATCTCGAGAAGGGCCACGCCGCCGCGGCCACATCCGAGAAGACGCGTTCCGAGTTGGGCCAGGAATCGGAGTTGCTCTGGCGCAACCTGGAGCACCTCAGCGCCCTCGGAGAAGTGCAATCCCTGGAGGGCGTGGCACTCCTCGAAGAGAATAAACGCCTGGCGCGGGATCTGGCCGAGCATACCCCGCGCGAAAGCGTATTGGCCGCGGTGTGCGATGCGCTTCAGGAGAAGGCCGAGGCGCTCGCCCGCGAACTCGCGGCCGCACGGCAGGAAACCGAGCGCGCCGTCAGCGAAGCTCACGCGCGCGAGTTGGAGTCCGGCCAAGTCAACGAGAAGCTCGCCGCGAAGATCGAGACGCTCCAATCCGAACTCTCCGCCACCGCGACCGACCGCGAGGAACTGCAGCGCGAGATCGTCAATCGGCTTGCCGATGACTCCTCCGTACGCGACGAGATGCAGGCGGAGGTTGCCCAACGGCAATCGCTGGAGAAAGAAATCGCAGCGTTGCGGCATGACTTGGCCGCCTCAGAGCGGGCCCGGGCCGAAGCGGCCGCGATATTCGAAACGCTGAAAGCCGAAGCCCGAAGCCACGCCGACGTACTGGCCTGCGCTCGCGAGGAAGTGGCCGAGGCGGTCACGCTCGCCAAAGCGCAGCAGAAAAAAGCCGCCCAAGCGGAAGCGGAAGCCGCCTCGTTCGCTCGCGAACTGCAACAGGTGAAATCCGAATCGGCCAAGACCATGGAGACGTTGAAGGCCGGAAGCGAAAGCTACGCCGACGCGCTGGCCCGCGCTCGCGAGGAACTGGCCGAGGCCGCCACGCTTGCCAAAGCTCAGCAGGAAAAAGCCGCCGGCGCGGAAGCGGAAGCCGCCTCACTTGCAGACGAACTGCAAACGCTGAAATCTGAATCGGCCAAGGTGATCGAGACTCTGAAGGACGAAAGCGCAAGCCACGCCGATGCGGCAGCTCGCGCGCGGGAGGAGCTGGCCGAGGCCGCCACGCTCGCCAAAGCTCAGCAGGAAAAAGCCGCCCAAGCAGAAGCGGAGGCCGCTTCTGTCGCGCACGAACTGCAAACGCTCAAGTCCAAATCGGCCAAGACGATTGAGACGCTGAAGGCCGGAAGCGAAAGTCACGCCGACGCGCTGGCCCGCGCTCGCGAGGAACTGGCCGAAGCCGTAACGCTCGCCAAAGCTGAGCAGAAGAAAGTCGCCAAGGCGGAAGCGGAAGCCGCCTCGCTCGCTCGTGAACTGCAAACCGTGAAGTCTGAATCGGCCAAGACGATGGAGACGTTGAAGGCCGGAAGCGGAAGCCAGGCCGACGCACTGGCGCGCGCTCGCGAGGAACTGGCCGAGGCTGCCCAGTTGGCGAAAGTTCAGCAAGATCGGCTCGCTCAAGGGGAAGCGGAAGCCGCCTCACTCGCTAGCGAATTGCAAACGGTGAAGTCCGAATCGGCCAAGATGATGGAGACGTTGAAGGCCGGAAGCGGAAGCCAGGCCGACGCACTGGCGCGCGCGCGCGAGGAACTGGCCGAGGCTGCGCAACTCGCGAAAGTTCAGCAAGACCGGGTTGCCAAAGCGGAAACGGACGCCGCTTCTGTCGCGCACGAATTGCAAACGCTGAAGTCTAAATCGGCCAAGACGATCGAGACTCTGAAGGGCGAAAGCGAAAGCCACGCCGACGCGCTGGCCCGCGCTCGCGAGGAACTGGCCGAGTCGGTCACGCTCGCCAAAGCACAGCAGAAGAAAGCCGCCAAGGCGGAAGCGGAAGCCGCCTCACTCGCTCGCGAACTGCAAACCGTGAAGTCCGAATCGGCCAAGACGATGGAGAAGTTGAAGGCCGGAAGCGAAAGCCACGCCGACGCACTGGCTCGCGCTCGCGAGGAACTGGCCCAAGCCGAAACGCTCGCCAAAGCTCAGCAGAAGAAAGCCGCCCAAGCGGAAGCGGAAGCTGCGTCACTCACTCGCGAACTGGAAACGGTGAAGTCCGAATCGGCCAAGGCGTTGGAGACGTTGAAGGCCGGAAGCGAAAGCCACGCCGACGCGCTGGCCCGCGCTCGCGAGGAACTGGCCGAGTCGGTCACGCTTGCCAAAGCTCAGCAGAAGAAAGCCGCCAAGGCAGAAGCGGAAGCCGCGTCACTCGCTCGCGAACTGCAAACCGTGAAGTCCGAATCGGCCAAGACGATGGAGAAGTTGAAGGCCGGAAGCGAAAGCCACGCCGACGCGCTGGCTCGCGCTCGCGAGGAACTGGCCCAAGCCGAAACGCTCGCCAAATCGCAGCAGAAGAAAGCCGCCCAAGCGGAAGCGGAAGCCGCGTCGCTCGCTCGCGAACTGCAAACCGTGAAGTCCGAATCGGCCAAGACGGTGGAGACGTTGAAGGCCGGAAGCGAAAGCCACGCCGACGCGCTGGCTCGCGCTCGCGAGGAACTGGCTTCGGCTGCCCAACTCGCAAAAGTTCAGCAAGACCGGCTCGCCAAAGTCGAAGCGAACGCCGCCTCTGTCGCGAACGAACTGCAAACAGTGAAGTCTGAATCGGCCAAGGCGATCGAGACGCTGAAGGGCGAAAGCTCGCGGCACGCCGACGCGGTAGCTCGCGCGCGTGAGGAACTGGCCCAAGTCGCCACGCTCGCCAAAGCTGAGCAGGAGAAAGCCGCCTCACTCGCTCACGAACTGCAACAGGTGAAGTCTGAATCAGCCAAGACGATCGAGACGCTGAAGGGCGAAAGCACAAGCCACGCCGACGCGGTAGCTCGCGCGCGTGAGGAACTGACCCAAGCTGTCGCGCTCGCCAAGGCTGAGCAGGAGAAAGCCGCCTCACTCGCTCACGCACTGCAACAGGTGAAGTCTGAATCAGCCAAGACGATGGAGACGCTGAAGGGCGAAAGCACAAGCCACGCCGACGCGGTAGCTCGCGCGCGTGAGGAACTGACCCAAGCCGTCGCGCTCGCGAAAGCCCAGCAGGAAAGAACCGCCCGCGCGGAAGCGGAGGCGGCCGCAATCGCTCGCGAATTGCAAACGGTGAAGTCTGAATCGGCCAAGATGACGGAGACGTTGAAGGGCGAAACCGGCGGCCAGGCCGACGCGCTCGCCCAGGCGCGCCACGAAGCGACCGAGTCCGCCAAGTTCGCGAATGCGCAGCAGGCCAAAGCCGCAGAGGCGGAGAAACGGGCGGCTTCGGCAGCGCAGGAACTGGAACTGGAAGTGAAAAAGTCGGCTGAAGCCCGCCGGGCATGGGAAAAGGAGCGGGCCGGGTTCGTGTCGCGCGGCGGGTTTGCCGCGGCGATCGAACAGGCCCGCCGGCAGCTCGAGAATGAAACCTCGGGGCGCAAGCAGGCGGAGGCCGATCTCGAGAAGGCCCGCGCCGACGCGACCGCGTCCGAAAAGATCCAATCCCAGATGCGCCTGGAATTGGAGGCGCTTCGGCGCGAACGGGAGCAGTCCAGCGCCCCCAGAAAAGAGGAATCCCAGCAAGTCACAGAAGTTGCTGAAAAGAAGGCGCCTTGAACCTGGCCCCGGCCGACCACGGGAACTGCGGCGTGAAAACGCCAAGCGGCCCGCTGGCGAGGCATTCGTCCGCGCTGAAGTGAAGGCGCGGCATGGCTTTCACCAGCGCTCTTGCAGGACCAGGTCCGAAAGCGGCTTGCGCTTCTTGGGGCGCGCCGCGTCGGCGGGATAACCGACAGGCGTGAAGGCGATGGGCTCGACGCCCTGCGGCGTGCGCAGCACTTCGCGCGCGGCGGCGGCATCGAAGGCGCCGACCCAGCAGGTGCCCAGTCCCAGGTCGGCGGCGGCCAGGATCAGGTGATCCATGGCAATTGTCGCGTCCACGTCGGCATAGTTCTTTCCGTCTGAACGCTTCCAGGCCTGCGCCGGGACGGCGCAGATGCAAACGACGATGGGGGCCTGGGAAAACCATGCCTGCGGGTAGATGCGCTTGAGTTCCGCTTCGCGGCCCCGGGTGCGCATGACGATGATTTGAAACGGCTGCTTGTTCGCCGCCGTCGGCGCAAGCCGCGCGGCTTCCAGAACCGCCTGCAGCTTCTCCTCCTCGACGTTGTCCGGCTTGTATGCGCGCACGCTGTATCTTTTTGCGGCCAGTTCCAGAAAGCTCATGCGATCCTCCTCTCTGACGAGACCCAACCCTGCGCACTGTCAACTTCATCCGCGCCGATCAGCCTTCGCTTTCTACCGGTCGCGCAATTTCGCTTGCAGCATAAGGTAGTGCGGCACGCTTCTCAGACCGGATCGCGCATCCGGCTTTTCGCCGGCCTCGTAGGATTTCTGGATCTCGAGATCATAAGGGACCAGCGCGCTCCACATTCGCAGCAACCAAATCGTCGTATTCGCGTCGGTGCCGACCGTCACCTGGGTTCCCGGAGCGCTGTCGGGTTCAATCACGATATTGCCGGTGCCCTCATTCCACGTCCTGCTCAGAATCGTGCCGTTCAAGGCGCCGTCGCCCGCGGAGATCGGCCGCGAGGTCAACGAGTTCGGAACGCAGGCGCAAATGTTCGTCGCCGTGCCGCCGGCCGGACACACCGAGATTCGCATCCCGGCCCTGAGAATGGAAGGATTGAAATAGTACTGCTTCGACTGCCCCGGCCATTCCGACCCGGTCCAACTGGTCTTGGCGGTGGCGATCAGGCGGTCAATCTCCGCCTTCGTGAAGACCAGGCCATGCTCGTACGCGGCGACGATGCCCTGTGTGTCGAGATGGTAATAACCGCCGTTGGGATGCACGCCCACCCAGTGCTTGGGCGTGCCGTCGGGCTTGTAATCCCAGGGGCCGCCCGGCTGATTGTAATTCCAGATTTCGTAAGTGCCGTCAGGCTTGGGCTTCATGCGGCTCTTCATCACCTTGAACCACCGCTCCGCGCGGTCCTTGTATTCCGGCTTGCCCGTCACGTCCCACATCGCGAGCATCCAGCGGGCGATCTCGTTGCATTTGTTGTCCGGGTGCGAGGCGCCGTGGCCGGGGTCGTTCCGGGTGTCGAAGTCAATCCACTGCCGGTTGGCCGGGTCCAGCCCGTACGGCAGCACGACGGAGATCAGCCCGCCGTCGCCGGTCTCGCGCCAGCCGCCGCGCGCCACCCATTTCCGGTAGAGCTGCTCCACGAACTGGATATAGCTCTGGCCCTTCACGCCGTACTTCTTCTTCAGCGCGGGGTTCTTCGCTATCTCGCCGGCCATCAGGACGACCGGGCGGAAGGCCATCGCCTCGCTGAGCATGCTGTCGGTATTGTAGTCCTCCATGTGATCCACCCAGGTGCCGGTTCCATCCTTCCCGGGCCAGCCCAGGCAGCCGTCCGGCTCCTTGATAGCGCGCTTGATGACCGAGTCGGTCCAGTCCACCAGCATGTCCACGTACTTGGCGTCGCGGGTGGCCATGTAGCCGTAGTAGAAGCCATCCATGGCGGGCGCCACGCGCCAGGCGATGTCCTCACCCATCATGGTGTCGCACGTGCGCCGCTCCCTGGCCTCGGTGGTGATCTCCTTGTCCCAGAGGGCGAGCCATGATTTCTGCTTTGCCGCGTCCATCCTCGCGAGCGTCATGGCCGGATTCAACTTCTTCACGACTTCTCCTCCTCTTATTCAATGACCGCTCTTGCGGGCCTGCCGGTTGAGTTGAGGCATCGTATCAAGTCTGCAAACACCGGACAATCGCCTGTCGCTGCTCGAGGGCGACCGCGCGGCGAATCAATCGCCCTCGATCGCCACGGCCCGGACAGGGAAGGATTCCAGCCCGCCCATCCTGGCGGGGAATGCAAAGAACAGGAACCGCGTTTTCCGAAGCTGGTCCAGGCTGCTCAGCGCCTCGATGATGGGGATCTCGTTGGAGAGCAGGAGGTCATGGAGATAGTACTTCTCAATCTCTTTCCCGAGGACCTGGGGATCTTCCGGGAAAACAGTGTCATCCACACCCACCAGCTTGATCTTCTTCTCAAGGAGATATTCGACACCCTCCTTATCCATGTAGCACCGGTTCTCTCCCGGGTGCGGGCACTTGCCGATAAGGACGATGTCGTCTTGCCGGACCTGAGCCCGGCGCAGCACCTCGGCCCCGATCGGTGTCTTCGGCGCCAGGTCCTTGCAGTCCACGAGCACCGCCATGCCGAAGAACCGGTCGAGCGCGATTTCGCTGACGTCGTGCGCGGGCCTGCCGTGGAGCACGGGGACGAAGTGCGAAGGGGCCTCGACGTGCGTGGAGATATGGCTCTCCATGTCAATGAAGTGCATGATCTCTCCGGGCGGGTAACGGAATTCCCGAATCTCGTATTTCCGTTTCCCCGTGCCGACCGGACCTTCCGCGTTGCCGGGCGATGCCTTCTTGGTGAGATCAACAATCCTTCCGTTCGTCAGCCAGCGGCAGACTTGTTCCAGCTTCATCGGAGTGTCTCCCGGAATTGAATCCCTCCGCAAATCGAGGTGACCGCAGGGTGCGACAACGGACTGTAGCTTGGCGGTTTTTCGCTGTCAAGGCGGATGCGGACACTCGTTGACGATGGTGGGAGTGCGTGTTAGAGTATGCGAGCGCAGGTGGGGCGCTCCAGTCTTGCCGGGTTTGCGGAATGGAGATCTGAGCCCATGGCCAAGTCGCGATTTGCGTTCTTCGGCGCGGGATACTTTGCGCGCCTCCAGATGGCCGCCTGGAAGGAACTCCAGGACGCCGAGTGTGTCGCGCTGTTCAACCGCACGCCCGCGAAGGGAGCGGCGTTCGCCCGCGAATTCGGCATTTCAAAAGTATACGACGACCCTGAAGAACTTCTGCGCCGCGAGACGGTGGACTTCGTGGACGTCTGCACCAACCCATTCAGCCTGCCCGATTTTGTCAGAATGATGGCCGCTCACAAGGTTCCGGTCATCAGCCAGAAGCCCATGGCGCCGTCGGTGGCCATAGCGGAAGAACTGGTCCGGACGTGCGCGCAGGCGGGAATCCGCTACCTGATTCACGAGAATTGGCGCTGGCAAGAGCCCATCCGGCAGTTGAAGGGGGTGCTGGATTCAGGCATCATCGGCACGCCGTTCCGCGCGCGCATATCCATGGTCTCCGGCTTCCCGGTGTTTGTCAACGAACCCACGCTGAACGATTTGGAGAACTTCATCCTCACGGACATGGGGACGCACCTTTTCGACATCGCACGCTTCTACTTCGGCGAGCCGCGGAGCGTGTACTGTCAGAACCAGAGAATTCACAAGAACATCAAGGGTGAGGACGTTTCCACGATCCTCATGACCATGGGGGAGAACCGGACGTCCGTCTTCGTCGAGATGGGCTACCCGGAGATTCCGTACGAAAACGACGTTTTCCCACAGACGCTCATTTTCGTCGAAGGAGAGAAAGGGACGGCCGAGATCACCGCCAACTACTGGGTGCGAGTCACGACGCGGACCGGCACGGAGGCCAGGCGATATCTCCCGGCCATCTTCAAGTGGTCCAGCCCGAATCATCTAATCGTGGATGCCAGCATCGTCACCTGCAACGATCATCTGCTGCGGGCCATGCGCGGGGAAGTCCAGGCGGAGACGCCGGGCGAAGACAACGTGAAGACGATTCGGCTGGTGTGGGCCTGCTATGAATCGGCCCGCGACGGCAAGGTCGTCCACCTGAAATGAGGAGCCCTGACATAACAGCCAGCTGGCGCCGGAGAATACGCGACGCGTACAAGTCGGCCATCGGCAAGAGGCGGAATGAGCTGGTGACGCCCGCCCTCATCCTGGATCTGGACGTGGCCAGACGGAATATTGACTTTATGATGGGCAAGCTCAAAGGGCTGCCGGCCAAACTTCGCCCGCACGTCAAGGGGCAAAAGTGCGTGGAACTGGCGCTGCTGCAGCTCGATGCCGGCGCGATCGGCATCTGCGCCGCCACGGTCTGGGAAGCCATCGTCATGGGCCGCGCCGGAATTGAAGACATCCTGATCGCCAACCAGGTCGGCGGGACGGAAAAGATCCGCGCGCTGGCGGCTGCGGCTCGAAAGGGAAGCCTTGCCGTGGCCGTGGATGACCCTCGCAATGCGACGGACCTGTCGGAAGCGGTCTGCGCGCAGAAGAGCACGCTGGGCGTTCTGATTGAGATAGACGTGGGCATGGGCCGCGGCGGCGTGCGCTCGCCGGAGGACGCGGTCACGCTTGCCCGGCATATCAGCCGCCTCAAGGGGCTGCGGCTGCGCGGCGTGCAGGGCTACGAAGGCCACTGCATGCACGAACCGGACCGAACCGTGCGCGCCGGAAAGGTGAAAGCGGCCATGGCTTACGTGGCGGAGGTCGTGGACCGGCTGGCCCAAGCGGGATTCCCGTGCGAGGTGGTTTCCTGCGGCGGCACCGGCACGTATGACATCACGGCCGCGATCCCGATCGTTACGGAGATACAAGCCGGATCGTATGTCTTCATGGACAATTTCCACGGGAACCTTGTTCCCGGATTCTCCCGCTCCCTCACGGTGCTGGGCACGGTGGTCATCCAACACGGAAAGACGATCGTTTTCGATTCCGGCCGGAAGTCCATCGGGATTGACTTTGTCCAGCCTACGCTGGCGAAATACCCGCAGTACCAGGCGCGCTATTTCGCTGAGGAGCACGCGCTCTTTGACGTGGACGACCGGTGCGATCTCCACCTGGGCGACACGGCGGAGTTCATTCCGGGATACGCGCCCACCACCGTCAACCTGTACGACGCCTATCACGTGGTGGAGAAGGACGTAGTGGTGGACGTATGGCCCATCATCCCGCGCGGGCCCGGGCATGCCGGCATGCTGTCGGCATAAGGTTCAACAGGAGAACGCCGTGAAGACTCCGCCGGCCCGAATGTCGAAGGAAGAATTCGAGCAACTGTTCCGGAAGGTCTGCAATTGGGGAAAGTGGGGGCCGGATGACGAGCGGGGCACGCTCAACTACATCACGCCGGAGCATGTTCGCCGCGCCGCCGGGCTGGTGAAATCCGGGCGGAGCGTGTCGTTGGCCATACCGATCAACAAAACGGCGGGGCCCGACAACCCGGCGCCGCCGGCGCATTACATGGTCCGCAATCACGACCTGGCCGTGCCGCAAGGCGAACCGCGCTTCGCCGTGGACTACTTCGCCAGCATCTTCCACGGCGATTGCCACACGCACATGGACGCGCTCTGCCATATCAGCTACAAGGGGAAACTGTACAACGGCAAGCCCGCCGCGAGTGTGACTTCGCAGGGTCCCACAACGCTGGATGTTACGGCGTATGCGCAGGGAATCGTCGGCCGCGGCGTTCTCCTGGATATTCCGAAACTGCGCGGCGTCAAGTGGCTCGAACCGGGCGAGGCCGTGACGGGCGAAGAGCTGGAGGCGGCGGAAAAGGCCCAGGGCGTCAGTCTGGGCCAGGGCGATATGCTCGTCTTTCGTACGGGGCATCACCGCCGCAGGCTTGAGCTGGGGCCGTGGGACAACAACTACGAGGGCGAAGGCAAGGCCGGACTGCACGCAAAAGCCATGGGCCTGCTGCACGAGAGAAAGGTCGCCGTGTTCCTTCCCGACGGCGACGGCGAGACCGTGCCCTGCAACGTCGAGGGGATGTCCTTTCCGGTTCACGCGCTTCAGGTCGCGGCCATGGGAATGTGCGTGGCCGACAGCCTGCAGTTCGAGGAACTGGTCAAAGTCGTGGAGGAAGAGAAACGGCAGGAGTTCATGGTGGTCCTGGCGCCGCTGCGGTTGCCGAGAGGCACCGGGTCGCTGTTCAACCCGATTGCCGTCTTCTAGTGCTTCCTTGCGGAAATAGGCGTCCTATTTCCGCAAAGAAGCATGACCGCAATAAGTCGCGTCGTTAGACCGAGTTATACGTTCCGTTGGGCCGTGTTTAGTTGCGTAAATTGGTACGCCAATTTACGCAACTAAACACTAGTTCCGCGCGGAAGGCATGCGCCCCTGCGCCGCGGCTATTCCGGGTCCGCGACCGGCAGGTTTCGCGCGGCGTCGTCGAGCACCAGCGCCCAGTCCATCTGATCGCCGGTGTATGGCGGGACGAAGACCTGGACGCCGGTGTTGGGGTACTCGCCGATGAATTTCCAGCGGCCCGTCCGCGGGTCATACCAGTGCGCTTTGACCTTCGCGCCGGCGAGCCGGTCCATCCGCACGGTGAAGGGATGGCCGAACGGCGTGTACGCCAGCGCGAAGGCGCCGTCCGCCGCGCGCGCGGACTGGATGTGGTCCTCGAGAATCCCCTGGCCGAAGTGGATGAGGCCCTGGTCCGGCACGAGTTGGTGCCAGGGCCGCATCTCCAGCAGGCGTCGCAGCAGGCCCATGCAGTACGAGCCTTCATAGTTGATCGCCTCGCGCCAATTGTACGTTGCCGTCTGCTCCTTCATGAACAGCGAATAATCGGCGTAGGACAGCCTGGGGTTGCCGGCCTCGAAGAACTGCCAGATGTCCTGCGCGCCGTAGCCCAGCCCCGCCGCCCCGGCGAGCATGTTCCAGTACCCCGCCTCGCGGATCTGGTGCGCGTTGATGCGCGGCTGCTTGCTGTTCGCCGAAGGGATGTGGTTCTCATACCGGAACTCCATGTCAATCGTCGGCTTCGGCGGCTGCATCAGGTAGTCATGCGTCACGAACTCGTAGCACAGCGTGCCCCACTGCCATGAGGACTGGATCGTGTTGAAATCGAGCCAGTCCATGTTGTGAAGCCAGAAGGAAGAGGAATATCCCTGAAAACCCGCGGAAGGACCGTGACCGTGATAGGAGACCAGTTGCCGTCCTTCGCTGCCTTCCTTCAGCCCTCGCGCCATCGCGGTCCAGACGGGGAAGTCATCCATCGGCGACCGGTCCCCGCCCAGGTACCAGATCACCGCATTGTCCTTATACCGGCTTCCCAGAAACTTTCCGAAGGCGAATGCGTTGGATTCGGTGAAGACCTGCTCGTCATACCCGACCTTGCGCACGTGCTCGCCGACGCAGGTGACGATGCCCATCACCAGCCCGAGTTCGTTCGCGCGGTTCACGATGTAGTCAATATTCCGGAAGAAAGCCTCGTTGGGCTTGGTCGGGTCGCGGTCGAGCAGCGGATAATCCCCGTAGAGGTTCGCCGCCTTCAACCCGCGCAGGCAATACGCCTGGATCGCCGTGAAACCGCGCGCGACGCGGTTCTCAAAATAGACGTCCACCTCTTCGTGGTTCAGCCGCTTGAACAGCGTCCATGCGGTGTCGGCCAGGTAATAGAACGGCCTGCCCTCCGTGGTCATCAGATACCGATGATTGGGCGACACCTTGAATCGCAGGCTCTTCACAGAACCCGGCGACGGAAACAGCGGCTTGCTCAGCCTGACGAACGACATGGCCATGAGAGACTCCTGCCTGACCCAACCGGAATTTCCCGGATGGCCGCTCTCCACAGGGCGGTCAGCCTTCACATGTCGCAGTCTGACCATCCGAATCCAGCCTGTCAAGTGAAGACGCGCGGCGAAAGTTGCGGCTTGGCGATGAGCTGCGGTAAAATATGCCGGCTGAATTCTCAGTCTGGAGATAAGGGTTCGAGTCCTTCAGGACGCGCCATTCGACTTGCTTCGCTCGCTCGTGGCAAGCCATCGCCGGAGCGAACGATTCCGCTTAGAGGATCTCATTGAGGTGGAAGAAGTGAATGCGATGAAGGGCCGTGTCGCTCTGATTACCGGCGGCGCGCAGGGGATCGGCAAGGCGATAGGCCGCCGATTCCTGGCGGAAGGCGCGCGTGTGGCGCTGGTGGACGTGGACGCTGAGGCGGGCGAGGAGACTCGAAAAGAGTTCGCCGCGCTCGGCGAGGCGGTGTTCCTGCCCGGCGACGTGGGCCTCGAGGCGCCCGCTCGCCGTGCCGTGAGGAAGGCCGCCGGCTTGTTCGGGCGGCTGGACGTCCTGGTCAATAACGCCGGCATCGGGATCGGCAAGCCGATCACCGAACTGACCCTGAAGGAGTGGAACCGCGTGCTCGCGGTGAACCTGACGGGCGCGTTCCTCTTCGCCCGGCACGCCGCGCCGCACCTGCGGAAGAGCCGCGGGGCGATCGTCAATATCGCTTCCACTCGCGCGCTCATGTCGGAGCCGAACACGGAGGCGTACTCGGCCTCGAAAGGGGGCATCGTGGCGCTGACGCACGCGCTGGCGGTTTCCCTGGGGCCGGAGGTGCGGGTGAACTGCATTTCTCCGGGCTGGATCGAGGTGGGCGCGTGGCGCAAGCGTCGCGCGAGAAAGCAGCCGGCGCACTCCGAGGCGGACCGCGCGCAGCATCCCGTTGGCCGGGTGGGCACGCCGGAAGATATCGCCGCGCTCGCGGCGTACCTGGTCTCGTCCGAGGCGGGCTTCATCACAGGCGCGAACTTCGTGGCCGACGGCGGGATGACGCGGAAGATGATTTACGTGGAGTAGAACGTTCCGCGGAAACGAAATGACCGCTCCGGGCATTGCATCGCGCCGGAGCGGTCATTCCGTTCCCGCGATGCGGGAACGGCGCGCTATAATTGGGTTCGCTGGATTATGACGTAGCCTTGACGACGTTCGCCGCGCGGGGGCCTTTCTCGCCTTTTTCGACATCGAAGGTGACGATGTCGTTCTCCGCCAAGCTCTTGAAGCCGCTTCCCTGGATTGCGGAATGATGGACGAACACGTCCGGCGTGCCGTCATCCGGGGTAATGAAGCCGTACCCCTTCTGATCGCTGAACCACTTCACCTTGCCCTGGGCCATACCGGCTTCCTCACAACCAAACGGGGCGGCGCGAACCCCGCAAACGGCGGGCCGCCACACTGGGGCCCCGCTTCCGTCATCGGGTCAATCCGCCGTCCGCTGCCGCCCTTGCGCGGCGGCATTTCGTATAACGGCGCCGAGTATACTTTTCGCTATAACCCCAGTCAAGGAATTTCCGATGGCCGATTTGCTTGCGGCTTGAACGATCTGTCGGATTCTGGTACAGTCGCACCGCTGGATGGACGCGCAATGCGGATTCCTTCAAGCCCACTGGAGGGAGCGATGGCATCTTCCGAGCAATCCCTCATCCTCGTCGTATCCTGCGAGGGAAAGGATCTCCCGAGTTTGACCGGCGCGCTGAGCGCGGGCGGTTTTCGCGTGGAGGCGGCCGGGTCGTCGGCCGAAGCGGAGACGCTCTTCCGCGAGCACCGGCACGCCCTGGCGCTGGTGGATCTGTCCAGCCCGCCCGAGGCGCTCGCCGTTGTGCAGGCGCTGCGGGGCATTGATTCTGCGCTGCCGGTGGTGATCCTGGCGGACCGGAGCCAGACGAAGGACGTGGCCCGCGCGATCGAGAAGGGGGCTTTCGACTGGATCGCGAAACCGGTGGATTCGCCGAAGCTGGTGGGATTGATCTCGTCGCTCATCGCTCGGCGCGGGAACCTGGTGAGGCCGGTCTCGCTGGAAGGCGGGCTGCGCGAGGAGCCGAATTTCCGCAAGATCGTCGGTTCTTCCGAGAAGATCGGCAATGTCTTCGGGAACATCGAGATCGTCAAGGGCAGCGACGTGCCGGTGCTGATCCAGGGCGAGACGGGCACGGGCAAGGAACTCGTCGCGATGGCCATTCACTATCGAGGGCCGCGGCGGAAGAACCCGTTCTTCCCGGTCAACTGCGCGGCGATCCCGGAGACGCTCCTCGAAAGCGAACTGTTCGGCCACGAGCGCGGCTCGTTCACCGGCGCCGTCGAGCGCCGCAAGGGCAAGTTCGAGATGGCCGACGGCGGCACGCTGTTCCTCGATGAGATCGGCGAAATGCCCCCGGCGACGCAGGCGAAGATCCTGCGCGTGATCGAGGACCACACGTTCCGCCGCATCGGGGGCAATGAACTGATCCAGGTGGACGTGCGGATCATCTCGGCGACCAACAAGGACCTCACCAAGGAGGTGGCCGCCGGGCGGTTCCGCGAGGACCTTTTTTACCGGCTGAGCGTGTTCCCGATCCAACTGCCCGCGCTGCGCGAGCGCGTGAAGGACATCGAGGAACTGGCGCTCTACTTCCTGCAAAAGTCGGTCGCCGAGACCGGCAAGGAGGCCCCGAAGCTTTCCGCGGCCGCGCTGGCGGCGATGCGCGCCTATGCGTGGCCGGGGAACGTGCGCGAACTGCAGAACACGCTCAAGCGCGCCGCGCTGCTCGCCGCGGAGGGAACCATCGAACCGGCGCACCTCGGCCTGAAGGATGCCGCCGCAGCGGAGCCCGGCGCAGGCGGCGGAGTGGACCAGGAAATCGGGCAGTTGCTGGACGCTCTGCAGAAGGGCCAGATCGTCCCGCTCGAACGCATCGAGCAGATCTTTATCCGGCAGGCGCTGCACGTCACGGACGGCAATATCACCGAAGCCGCGAACCGCTTAGGGGTTTCGCGTTCGACCGTCTACCGCAAGCTAGAGGAATACGGCCTTGAAAAGCCGTGAGCAGGCGACCGATGCGCCTTCGCCGTTCTTTCACCCCGTAGCTTCCATCTCGTGTCGCCCCCAACCACACGCGGCGCCTACGCCCGCCGACGGACGAAACGAAATTGGAGAGCCTTCGGGCGCACAAGCGGACCGGCCGGCCGCTGGGAGACGAGCGGTTCATCGCAAAGCTGGAAGGACTCGCCGGCCCTCTCCTGCACAGGCAAAAATCCGGACCCAAGAGTCCGGGTAAGGAAATAGTTATGTATGGTGTCCCCGGAACCCTGCAGGAGACGTGGTGGTGGGAGGAGAGGAAGTCGGGGTAAGCGTACTCGAAGTGGTAGCCGCCGCTCTCGGAATATCCGTTGGCGCTTTATTGGCCATTCTCGTTTTGGGCGGGATAGCGGCTTACCTACTGTGGAGGCTAATCAGAAAGTGGTCAAGAAAGGCCCGCTGTCTCCCGTGTCAACCTCCTGTTGGCACTATCGCGTATCGCGTTGATTGTGATGGAAGAGCGCATGCCGGTATTCCGACGCCGCATTCACATGCGTATGAAATGCAGCAGAGCCCTCCATCATTTGGTTGCGTTTGCTTTTGGCACCCCACGGGCGTAACGTTGCCGGGGGTTGTTGGCCCACCGATTCTGCCAGCGGGTGGCGGCGGAGTTGTATTTGATTAGGACATGGCCGAGGTGCTGAACGAGAAATATGCAGGGTCATCGGAACTGATCAAAAAGGGAGACTGGATTTACCTGGAAGGTGAAGAATGGGGCGGACAAGTCAAGGAGGTGTGTTTGCCCCATACCGAATTGGCCCGAGCTTACAACTGCGAGGAGACAGGCGGAATACTCGTTCTTTTCGATGATGGTATTTTAGCACTGCTGGATTTCGGTTCCGATCATTGCATCAAACGCCGTCGTGCCGGAAGTTCCGGGGACACCATACGTAATTAGGAGAATGAGTTACGTATGGTGTCCCCGGAACTCGAACAAACTCCCGGTGTGAACGGACAGAATTATCGGCCAAGATGGTCTACGCAATTCCCGCAAGTGAATACACCTCAGATTCCCCCGAGGTTTGGCAAGTTCTATGTTGCGCCGGGTATCGGGCCGGTTCGGTAGGCCTAAAGTGTGTCAAGGAGGGGTCAAATGAATCGGTTGGGATTTCTATTACTACGGTATATTCCGGTCACAATTATGGCACTGTTGTGCGCAGGTTGTGTTTCAACCTCTAATATGCCTCACGGTGAACACTCTCACGGACCTCTGAAGCGGCGCGTCTTAGGCGATGAATCAGACGTTTCCCAAAGGCACTGGGAAGTTAGGTCGGACTTGGACTGCGAGACCATCGGAAGGTGGGAGGCGCTGGTGCGGAAGATGGCTGTCGAGCATTACGAAGAGATTCGCACCAATGTGTTGGAGTTGGGCAACGGAGCACTTACGTTTCAGAAGTTCATTGTGTGCGAATGGAAGCCAAGCGGAGACAGGGTGCTTTGTGTTGGGCAAACGTTTTACTGGACAATCGTCTGCTTGCTAGGCAAACGCGATGGTAGTTGGACGTGTGATGATGGAAGGTTCTATTCATCCCGTGCAGGAAGCTTTGGGTTGGCGTTCATCGATGCAGGTGATCGCGGAGAAGACGACGAGGATCGCGGTGAGGAAGACATTGTCCTTCGCATTACAAATCACCCCGGAACGGACATGTGGGTTTCAACGCTACATATTGTGAGAATGGAGAATGGGGCGCTTATAGAGTTGCTCAATTCCGCTCTGGATACTGTGGACAAGTGAATCGAAAATAGGGACAGGAAAATAGGGTATTCCGGCGGAGATAAACCGTATTTCCTGGGTTAGGGATCGCGATCGGGAACGGGATCGGGACGCCATAGGTAATTATTGACTCGGGCTTGCCAGGGATTATCAGGTTGCTGCTGCTATTATGAAACGGTCGCGGGCGTTGATCAGTAGGATAGTTCCGGGGACACCATACATAAGTATTGAGAGGGGCGGCGGCATTGTGATAGGGTGCAGTCATGGCTCGATTGGCGCGCGTAGTGATTGCCGGCGTACCGCACCATCTGACGCAGAGAGGGAACCGGCGTCAGAAGGTGTTCTTCAGCGCGGAGGACCCTGCGGCGTACCTGGAACTGCTGCGGCAGTGGTGCGCGGAACGCAGCGTCGAGGTCTGGGCCTACTGCTTGATGCCGAACCACGTTCACCTGATTGTGCTCCCGGAGAGCGAAGACGGTCTGCGTCGGGCTGTGGGCGAGGCGCACCGGCGACACACTCGAATGATCAACTTCCGCGAAGGCTGGCGCGGGCACCTCTGGCAAGGACGATTCGCGTCGTACCCGATGGACGAGACGCATCTGATGGCGGCGGCGCGGTACATCGAGCGGAATCCGGTGCGCGCGCGGCTGGTCCGCAGGGCATGGGACTACCGCTGGTCGAGCGCGAAGGCGCATGTCGAGGGGCGCGATGACGCGGTGGCGAAGGTGAAGCCGCTGCTGGAACGGATGGAGGACTGGAAGGAATTCCTGCGCCTGCCGGAGGATGAAAGGCAATTGGAGAGCCTTCGGGCGCACGAGCGGACCGGACGGCCGCTGGGAGACGAGCGGTTCATCGCAAGGCTGGAACGGCTCGCTGGCCTTCTCCTGCACAGGCAGAAACCCGGAGCGAGGGGGCCGGGAAAGGAATAGTTATGTATGGTGTCCCCGGAACCCACGGGGACACCCATAACCGTCTTCAAGTCATGAGGGGTCCGTAGCCGAACCCGTTCATCCTAAAGGCGCCGTTCGTGTGCCTGTCAGGCACCCATCTGCCTTCGCTGAAGCTACGGCAGACAGGTTCGCACCGCCTCCGAATTCCATCCTCGGACCGTGCATGATTCTCGTCGCGCGGCGTCAGCCCAATCATAAACGCGGCGCATCCGGTCCGGCTTTCGCAGGACCGCTCGCCAGTCCTCGGGATCGGGCCTCGGACGCCGCCATGGGCACGCGATCTATCTTTGCTTACGCGACGGCTTGCGCGCGATTGGGTTCGTTTTTTCAGATGGATTTGTCGAGCCAGGCGCTCCTTCAGCGGACGCTACGCGAGGGCGTCAAGAGAGAGGGCATTTGGTCGGCATGCAAGGACCACTCGACATCATTCCGGCCCGTCACGGGGTCGTCACGGTGTCATTGCGACGGCATGAAAGCGGCATGAATATCATGAATAGTCTGATTGTTCCACGTGGAACAATTTAGAAAACATCTTATCGTCCTGCGGGCGCAATCGTTTCAGGAGTACGGAATCGAGGCGCAATCGGTCGGGCAGGGATCAGCCAACACAGCATCGTAACCGCGCGCGCCAAACTGCGATGGCACTGTATCACAATCGGACGATACTAACCGAAAACGCCGGCTCTTTCCGGTTTTTCGGTGTTGCAAATGGGGCCGCATCTCGATGATACTGACCCAGGTCTGAGGGCCATCTTGACTTTATAAGTCGTTGCCATTCAGTCGCTTGTGGCTATGCCCAGCAACTGGGTGCGCTGGGTGCATCCCTATCCCGCCTGCTACATCGTTGCACGTCGAAATCCAACGGCACAGTCTTTGCTTTTTCTAAGTCAGCCACCAGGCATATTCTCAGGAGGAAGAAGAGTCATGTCGTTCACTTTACCCATCGAGAGGGCCACTATGCCCTTGCCCGAGGCGGTGTCGCGCCGGAGGCAGAACTGGATTCTGCCGAACCTTCGCGGGCGCAGGGCGCTATGGCTGGTCGCCGCGCCGGCCCTTGTGGGGACGGCCGCGGCATGGGCGGCGCTGTTCCTGCTCTGGTCGCCGATCCTGGACCGGGCCGTCTGGTCCATGCGCGGCGCGAGCCCGGACGGAATGTTCTGGGGCGTGTGCGTGCGCATTTTCCTGACGACCGGAGCGCTGGCGCTGATCCTGGGCATCGTCGCGCTCGTCGCGGCGCGCATCGTGTCGCACCGCGTGGCGGGCCCGCTGCACCGCCTGGGCGAGGTGGCCGTGCAGGTTTCGCAAGGGCGCCAGCACGAGCGAGTCCGGCTGCGGGACGGAGACTACATCGAGGATTTCTCCGAGAAGTTCAACGACATGCTGGACAACATCGAGGCGCGTTCCCGCTTTCGCCGCAACCGGATGAAGGCTGTGCAAAAGAACCTGTCGGAGATCGAGACGGACCTGATGAACGGCACGCTCGGCACCGCGGAATTGGAGGAGCGGCTGAGGCAGGCCCTGCGCATCGTCCAGGACGCGCGCGTGGGCAACCCGGAAGACGAAACGCCGGTGCTGTACTAGAGTCCGCTCATGTTCGTAATCGTCCTCGTCGTCGTCCTCCTCGAACAGCTCATCTGAACGACCGAGGACGATGACGAGAACGTCGAGGACGAGGACGATTGGTTGCGTGAAGCCACGACCAACTTCAGCCGGTCACGATGTTCACCATCCGCCCGGGCACGAAGATCACCTTCCTGACCGGCTTGCCGGCCAGCGAGATTTGCGTGCGCTCATCGGCCAGGGCGATCTCCTGGACTTTTTCACGGTCTGCGCCGGCCGGCACCCGCACCTTGGAGCGGAGCTTGCCGTTGACCTGGATGGGGATCTCGATCTCGTCTTCCAGCAGCATGGCCGGATCGAACCGGGGCCAGGGCTCATGCGCCAGGCTTCGGTCATGCCCAAGCGTCTGCCAAAGTTCCTCGCAGATGTGCGGCGCGAAGGGCGCCAGCAGCGTCAGGAACGTCTGCCAATGAGCCTTCCGAATGCGCTCCTGTGACCCGAACTGGTTCGCCAGCGTCATCAGCGCGGCAATGGCGGTATTGAACTTCATCGCCTCGACGCGCTCGCCGACCTGCTTGATCGTCTGATGGAGCAGGCGCTCGGCGGCCTCGTCCGCAGGGGCATCGGCTTCGACCTTGTCCTTGAGTTCCCAGACCCGGTACAGAAAGCGCGACATCCCGTTCAGACCGCTCGTGGACCAGGGAATCGGCTGGTCGAAGGCGCCCATGAACATCTCGTAGAGCCGGAAAGCATCCGCGCCGTGTTTCTCCACCATCTCGTCCGGGTTGACGACGTTCCCGCGCGACTTGGACATCTTCTCGCCGTTCTCGCCGAGGACGAGACCGTGCGAGGTGCGCCTCTTGTACGGCTCCGAGGTCGGCACGACGCCGATGTCGTAGAGGAACTTGTGCCAGAACCGCGAGTACAGCAGGTGGAGCGTGGTGTGCTCCATGCCGCCGTTGTACCAGTCCACGGGCGTCCAATAATTCAGCCGCTCGCGGCTCGCCAGCGCCCGGTCGTTCTGCGGATCGGTGTAGCGGAGGAAGTACCACGACGATCCGGCCCACTGCGGCATGGTGTCGGTCTCGCGCTTTGCCGGGCCGCCGCACTTCGGGCAGGTGGTGTTGACCCAGTCGGTGATGAGGGCCAGCGGCGACTCGCCCGTCTCGCTGGTCTGATATTGCTCGACCTGCGGCAGCATGAGCGGCAGCTCGCTTTCCGGCAGCGGCGTCCAGCCGCATTTCGGGCAATCCACGACCGGGATCGGCTCGCCCCAATACCGCTGGCGCGAGAAAACCCAGTCGCGCAGCTTATACTGCACGGAGGCGGCGCCGTATCCCGCGCGCTCGACGATCTCGGTCATCTTCACGATGGCCTGGTCGGGCCGCAGGCCGTTGAGCGGGCCGGAGTTCACGAGCATGCCCTTCTCGATCTCCACGAACGCCGCCTCGGCGACGTTGCCGCCGGAGATGACCTCGACGACGGGCAGGCCGTACTTGCGCGCGAAGCGCCAGTCGCGCTCGTCGTGGCCGGGCACGGCCATGATCGCGCCGGTGCCGTAGGAGATCAGGACGTAGTCGGCCACCCAGACGGGCACTTCAGCCCGTGTGGCCGGGTTGAGGACGCGGACGCCCTTGATCTCGACGCCGGTGACTTCTTTGGCGACCTCGGTACGCTCGAAGTCGGACTTGCGCGCCGCAGCCTCGACGTAGGCGCGGACTTCCGCCGCGTTCGCGCAGCGGGGCAGCAGCTTGCCGACGAGCGGGTGCTCCGGCGCGAGGACCATGTACGTCACCCCGAAGAGCGTGTCCGGGCGCGTCGTGAAGATCCGCATCGAACAGCCCGGCTCGCCCACGACCGGGAACTCCACCTCCGCGCCGGTCGAGCGGCCGATCCAGTTGCGTTGCTGCATCTTGATCTTCTCGAGGTAGTCCACCGTATCCAGGTCGGCGAGCAGCCGCTCGGCGTAGGCGGTGATCCGCAGCATCCACTGCTTGCGCATGCGCCGGACGACCGTGCCGCCGCAGCGCTCGCACGCGCCGCCGACGACCTCCTCGTTCGCCAGCCCGACCTTGCATGAGCTGCACCAGTTGATCGGGATCTCCGCCTTGTACGCGAGGCTCTTTTCGAAGAGCCGGAGGAAGATCCACTGCGTCCACTTGTAGTACGCCGGATCGGTCGTATCCACCTCGCGCGACCAGTCGAAGGAGAAGCCGATGCGCTTGAGTTGGCGGCGGAAATTGGCCACGTTCTTGATCGTCACGTCGCGCGGGTGCTGGCCGGTCTTAATCGCGTAGTTCTCCGTCGGCAGCCCGAACGCGTCCCAGCCGATCGGGTACAGGACGTTGTATCCTTCCATGCGTCGCTTACGGGCGACGACGTCGAGCGCGGTGTAGCTGCGCGGGTGGCCGACGTGGAGCCCTTCGCCTGAGGGATACGGGAATTCGATCAGCACATAGTACTTTGGCTTGTCCGGACCGAAACCCGGATCGCCCGGCCCGGCGGCTTGGAAAGTCTGCTCCTCTTCCCAGTGCCGCTGCCATTTCCGCTCAATCTCGCTGAAATCGTAAGTCGTGGATGGCATTTCTCATCTCCGCTTCGCCTGGGAACGGTCAAGTGGAGGATTATATCGGTAAGCGCGCAGTTTGCCAAATCGCCGAGGAACGTGGGATTCGTCGCGCAAGGGCCGAAGACAGCATAAGATCAATGCAGGCCGAATCCTACGCTCCGCGCCGCCGCCTAATCTTGACTTTTGTGGATACACTCCATGAGAATGTGACGGCTCAAAGAATTGTATGGCTTCGAGTAAGGACAACCCCTTGCTATTCGGGCGGCGTTCGCTGTGTCTTCTTTTTCTGGCGGCACTCGCTGTGCGGGCGGCGTTTGTGGCTTTCGCGGCGCCGCGCGGCGAGGATCTGATTTTTCCTGACGCGGCGAGTTACGATTCCATCGCTCGCAATTGGCTGGCCGGCAAGGGCTTCCGAGAGGACTCAACCCGGCAGGCGTCGCGCGCGCCGGGCTATCCGGTTTTCCTGGCGGCTTGCCACTCGATCGGGCTGCAACGGCCGCAGGGGATTTACCTGGTCCAAGCTATTGCGGACTCGGCCATGTGCGTGCTGCTGGCATTGCTCGGGCGCAGGCTCTACGGCGACGCGGCAGGAATCGTGGCCGGGTGCATCGCGGCGATCTATCCGTTCTTCGTCTATTTCACCGGACTGCTGCTGGCCGAGACGTTGTTCACGCTGGGGCTCGTGGCGCTGATGCTGTTCCTGTTCGAATGCAGGGACGCGCTGGAGAAATCCACATCGCGGGCGCTGCTCGTCTCAGCGGTCGCAGGCGCGTTGCTCGGTCTGCTCGTCCTTCTGAGGAGCTCGCTGCTTCTCTTCCCGCTTTTCCTGTTGCCGATCTGGCTGGCTCGGCGCGGACATCGGCTCGGGGCGATGGCGGCGTGGGGAACGATGATCGCCGCGATGGCGCTGGTGATGCTGCCTTGGATTGTGCGGAACTACGGAATCTTCGGGCGATTCATCCCGACCACCTTGCAGGTCGGCGAGTCGCTCTACGAAGCGAATTCGCCTTACGCCGACGGCGGGCCGGCGATGGACCGCATTGACTGGGTCAAGGAACGGGGCGGCCGGCCGATGGGCGAATACGAGAATAACCAGTTCTTCAGGAACGCCGCGCTTCGGTATATCCGCGAGCATCCGGACCGGTTCTGCGCGCTGGCCGTCGAGAAATTCGCGCGGTTCTGGAACCCTCTGCCCAACTACGGTCCGTATCGGCGACCGCTCGGCGTTGCGGTCAATATTTGCGCCTGGGCGCCGATAATTCTTCTGGCCTGCGTGGGCATCCTGCAGCGAAAACAGCAAATCGCATCGCTGTTGCTGTTGCTCTCGCCGGTCGCGTACTTTACACTGCTGCACATGGTCTTTGTCGGCTCGGTCAGATATCGCACGCCCGTAATGCCTTTTGTGATCCTGTTAGCTGCATCAGGCGCGGAGTCGGTCCGGGCCTGGCGGCGGCGAAGCGCCCCCGCTCGGGAGACATGAGACAGTGGCGGACGAGGTCCGAAAGCGCCGTTTCAGGTGGGCCCGCTGGGTGATCTGGGGACTGGTCGTCCTCGCGATCGCCGCCACCGTCGCCTGGCACATTTTCCTGTCTCCGGCGCGTCTGCGCGCCATGGTCGAATCGAGCCTGTCCGAGATGATCGAGGGCCGGGTCTCCGTCGCCGACGCGCAATTCGCGCTGGAGCGTGGCATCGTTGTGAAGGGAATCCGGATCGAGGACTCCAGCGCCGAGACTGCGCCGCCGGCCGCGGTGATTGAAACGGTCATGCTGCTTCCAAGGTGGGACGCGTTGCTGGGCGGTTCCTTCGTGCTGAGAGTGATCCAAGTCGAGCATCCGCAAATCAACCTGGAGTTGGACGAAGCGGGCCACTGGCCTTTCCTGAGCCGGCTCCATCCGCCGAAGCCGACGGGCTGGCCGATGCCGCGGGTGGACGTCGTCCGCGGCGAGATCCAGATCAGCAGCGTTGGGCCTCAGAAACGCATTCCCGACATGAAGTTCACCGGCATCGAGGGCGACCTTCGCGCCTGGAGCGTGAATTCGGACGCGTGGTGGTCGGATATCAGTGTGCCCGAGAGCCGCCTGGGAAAGATTCATGTCCAGGTTCATAGTTCCGGCTTGAACGGCCAGGTTCAGGCGAACCTGCGGCTGCTGGGCGTCAAGCTCGGCCCGGAAATCCGGGACCTGCTTCCGCCGCCGGCGGTTCCGACCTGGGACTCGTTTGCGCCCGACGGGACGATGGACGTGGACGCCAACCTGGCCTGGGACCCGGCCCAGGATCCGCCGCTGCAAGTCGAAGGCGACGCGCAACTCCACAATGCGAGCGTCAAGCTTCCGATGCTGCACGTTTCAGGGCCGACGGCGCTGACGAACATCCGCGGGCGCGTGACTTTCAACCTGAAGGAAATCAACGCCCAGGGCGTCTCGGGCAGCTACGGCGAGGCGCCCTTCGTCATCACCTCGGGGCTGGCCTCGCTCGAGAAGGACGGGCCTTTCGAGCTGGCCGGCAGCGCCTACGGGTGCGAGGTCGAGGGCCTCTTTAAGGAGATGGTCCCGCAGGAGGGCCTCGACCAGGTTCCGGCGTGGCTGAAGGAATACCTGCTGGACGCGAAGATCAGCGGGCAGGTGGATGGCTCGTTCAAACTGTCCCGTGCGAAGGGGGAGAAGGAAGTTCAATCAAGCGTGGAGGTGAGCGCGCGGGACTTGACGCTCTCGCACAGCCGATTCGGCTACCCGCTGATCCTGAACGTAAGCTTCCGCTGCGCGGACAACACGCTCTCGTTCTCGCAGGCGTCGGCCCGGTGGGGCGGCGCGAGCATCGAGATGCCGCCCACGACGTTCGACTTCGCCGAAGGCGCGGCGAGGGATTTCTCGCTGCGCGTCTCCAATCTGCAACTGGAGCCGAAGCTGTACGCCCTGCTGCCGGCCGAGATTACGCAGCAACTGAATGAAAGCGCCGTCGGCGGGATCGTGGATGTTGACTTCCACGCGGAACGCGCCGAGGGCGCCGCCGCCGAAACGCATTCCCGGACGCTGGTGTACCTGCGCGACGGCCACATGGCTTACGTGGATTTCCCTTACCCGGTCGAACACCTGTTCGGCCGGGCGGAAATCAGGGACGACGAACTGAAGAGCGCCGAATTCAGCGGCATGAACGGGCCGACGCAGATCGGCGTGACGATCGAGAAGGGCAAGTACAAGGGGATGCCTGGCCGGCTCACGATCGTTCGCGCCATGGCCGGCGTGCTCAATCAGGACGTCCGCAAGGCGATGCCGCCCTCGTTTCTGAAACTCTGGGATACGCTCAAGCCCGAGGGAACGATCAACCTGAACCTGGCCATTCAATTCTATGATGACCCGAAGCTTGGCCCGGAACAGTCCGTTTTCACGTTCGACGCCACGCTCCCGAAGTTTTCCCTGCAAGCCGGGATTCCGCTGCAGCTCACCGTGGCGAATATCGCGGTGGAAGAACCGATGGAAGACGAACCCGGGAAGCTTTCCATTCGGGGCCGGTTCAACGTGGCCCAGGCGAACCTGGAGGGCGTGCAGACGGAAGGCCTTCGCGGGACTTTCTTCTCGCGCGGCGGCGTGCTGCGGCTTGAAGACGTCGCGGCGGACTGTTTCGGCGGGCGCCTGGCGGGCAGCCTGGCGATCCGCGGCGACACGGACGAAGCTTATGTGACCGCCGACGAGTTCCGGGGCGAACTCTTCCTCACGGATGCCAGCGTGCGCGACATCATTCAGGGGACGGATATCAAGGGAATCAGCGGGCGGCTGAGCGCCGCGAGCGGGTTCTCCGGCAGTTTGTCGAATCCCCAGAACTTTCGCGCGACCGGCGCCATGACGATCCGCGACGGGCAAATCGGCGCGCTGCCCGGCATCCTGTCCGTCCTGAATCTCCTTCAACTCAAGAGGCTCGGCGCGGCGGCGTTCCACGACATGGAACTCTCGTACCAGATCAAAGGCTCCACGCTGGTCGCGAATGAACTCAACTTCATCGGCAGTCTCCTGTCGTTGTACGGCAGCGGGACCATGGAGAAAGACGGCAAGCAGATGGACTTCAAATTCAGGGTGGAGGTGGGCCCCAAACTGCCGAGGATCCCGCTCGTCTCGCAACTCTTCGATCTGCTCAATTGGATCAAGGGAAACGTGTTCCCGGTCAAGGTCAGCGGCGACTACAGCGACCCGGTGTGGAGACTGAATCCGGCGCTGTCGCTCACGCGCTCGATTCAATCGGCGATCGCTCAACTGGTTCCACTGGACTTCCTGAAACCGAAGAAGCCGGGGAACGGAACCGCCCCGGCGAAATAGAAAAGGAGAAAAGCAAGCGATGGACATTGCTGAACTGTTCGGATTCGCGCAAGCTCGGAGCGCGTCGGACCTGATCCTGACAGCGGACTCGCCGCCGATCCTGCGCATTGACGGTGAGATGCGGCTCGTGGCCGCGGACCCGTTGACGGCGGAGCAGACCAAGCAGCTCATCTACGGGATTCTCGACGACAGCCAGATCGCGCGGTTCGAGGCGGAGCACGAGCTGGATTTTTCGCTCTTCGTCAAAGGCACGCAGCATTTTCGCGGGAACATCTTTCTCCAGCGCGGGTTCGTCGGGGCGGCGTTCCGGCTGATCCCGGAGCATCTGCCCAAGCTGTCCGAACTGGGCCTGCCGCCGGTCATCGAGCAGCTCTGCATGGCGCAGCAGGGGCTCATCCTCGTCACCGGGCCGACCGGCCACGGCA